>NZ_JACJSG010000069.1 GCF_014697625.1 Anabaena azotica FACHB-119
CAAGCTGAGTTATACAACCACCTCGAAGCCCAAGCTCAAGCTGTAGCACCTGAAAGCCTGACAATCCAAGAAATCCACTCGCACCACTTCGAGATTTTCGCGGGTAATCAACTGATTGCATACATCACCTACGATAATAGCGAGTTCATCACCCAGCGATGGGTAGTTATGGTACGGGGCGAAGAACAATTCCGCCATTCCACTATTGCCCGATGCCTGCGTTATGTCGAATGGCATCACAAAGATGGTTCACTTCCCACGCCGCTACCTGCACCAATCGAATATCCCGAAGTTCCCACCGTTACAGAAATCTCCTTCCATGACCAAGAACTAATCGTTGATGGTGAATTAGTAGCCAGCATTGAATACGACCACGACAACTATCAAGATTTGTACTGGCGAGTCATTATCAACAAGGAAGAGATTTACCGCGACACCACCCCCGCCAGATGCCACAGTTACGTCAAACAAGCCTATCAGCAAGGGATGTTACCCGTACAGAAGCCATTTGAGGAACCTAGCGCAACTGGTAACGAAATCATGGTACAGATTGCCGACGAGTGCGAGAAGCACGGTTTGGAATTGCTAGAGGATGGGATTTACCGAGGCGACGAGAAACTGGGCCAAGCAGGACAGGACAACGGTAACTGGTGGTTTACTCGCACCGATGACGCAACACAGCAGCGAATATTTTGTAACTCTGCATCTGACGCAGTTTGGTTTGTGTCAAGAGCGGAGTTACCGGAGGGTGCAGATTTTCTCAATGAATACTTGCAATACCACCCACTTGAGCAAATGCCACCCGTGGAGTTGAAGCATCTGCTTGATAGTGCGGAGTTAACAACAGCGTAACCCATTCCCCAGGAGTCAGAAATCCGAATTATTCTGGCTCCTGAATCCTGACTCCTTTTCAATCATTCACCAATCACAAATATGGAACCCACAATATCAATTCCCCAGCACTGGAAATATCCCCGTTACATCCCTGGTCAACGCACCGAACAGGGCGAAATAATCGGTATGAAGTACTATGCCCAGGATACTTATCTTGGCAAACAGTACGGTGAGGGTTGGCGATATGTCGTGCTGCCTGACAAGAATCAGGAGGACGAAGAACACCAACTAGAGGACAAGGTAAAACTACTCACCCCAGAGCAATTAAAAACCAAACTCCACGCAGAGATTGATTATTACTCACGCCAGCTTGAACACATGAAGTCCCTGCTAGGAGCAATCCCTGTAACGGTAACTGTGGCGACGGCTGAATCTACTATCCACAACGAAGCGCCCAGCCAACCACAAAAGAAGTCTTGGGAATCTCCACCCACTCTACAGTCATTTATTGATGCGGCGCAAGTCATTCTAAAACAGATTACCCAACACCCGGATTATCTAGCACTTGACTATCAGCCTGATCTAACTGTGGGTGATGCTCAAACTGCATTGTCTTACCTCAAGGATGAGTTAGACACCAATCAACAATCTGATACTACAACAAAGTCCGTTTCTGATTAGAAAAAACTCGCCCGGATTAATTCGGGCGACTGCGATTATTCATAGACTTAACATTTTACTACGCGCATGACTAAACAATTGTCCGACTCACACAACTATAAATGTCATCAAGTCGCTAGTATTCTTCACCTCAATTTATCCACCGTCCGTCTTTGGATCAACCGGGGCTGGCTCAAGGTTAACAAGCGTTGTCCGAAGTATTACGAAATCGGTACAGGTCATCTTAGAGAGTTTTTAAATAATCCCCCGCAACAAATCAAAAAGCGAATTTCTAGCCTGGATACCGAAGCTGTTGATTATCTTTTAAAGGGGAAAGTATGACAGAGCAAATCACCCTTCTAGAAAGATGCTGGTATCTATCCCCGCCTTGGGGTCAAGAAATACCACCCGTTGAGGTCAATGTGTGGGAACGAGTTTATCTTAAGGCTTCACGGAAAATTGGCTATTGCTCTGGGTTTGGGTGGAGTAAAGGTGAGTGGGTCTACTTTATCAGACTTGAGAACGATGTAATACTCGCTACCAAACAAGAGATTCTTGGGACTAGCCGCATGGAAGCGAACACCGTGAAAAAGCCGGCGTATGCGGTGGGCGATCGCGTGATGCTCGTGAGTAATCCGCCCACGACAAAGCAGCGTTTGGTTTTGGGTGTTCAGGTTGCAGATCAGGCTTGGTATTACCTCGTCGAGTGGCGTTCACCAATGCTTGTGCCGACAAGTATTATCTGCGATGGCGTTCCGCCCAGCTTCGCTGATCGCTTTTCTATGGTTAGGGAAGAGGATTTAGTACGGGTGATGGTGTGAATCCCTGGTATTGAAGAGTTCAGTAAAACGACTCACCTTTATTTCTTTACTACAAAATATCAATTTTGATGAGTTTTGGAGGTTTATCAATGTACAGAAGATGGACTGAAGCAGAACTAATAACTTTAGAACAAATGGCTGAAACATATACAGTAAAGCAAATCGCTTTCCGCCTCAAAAGACGAGGATATTATCGTACCGAATTAGCGATCGCAGCCAAATTGTACAAACTTGGCTACTCTATCCGTCCTACTCTTGATAACTATAGCTGTAGTGAGATAGCTAAGAATCTTTGCTTACATCGAGCGACCGTTACTTACTGGGTCAGACAAGGTTGGTTAAAAGCTAAAAAACGTTGTGTTCATTGTTATCAAGTCAGAAGCCAGGACTTGAAGAGGTTTTTCCAAAATCCACCTGCGTCAATTAGAAAGCGGATTGCAGCGATAGACCCACAAGTTATCAGCTATTTGGTGGGTTAGTTAAAAATTAACAAGAACTAGGAGATAGTTCAAATGTTTAATCTGACATACGAATTTAAACTTAAACCCAATTGTGTCCAAATAGCAATCTTTGAAGACTGGCTAGAACAATGTCGCCGTGTCTACAACTATGCGCTGTCTGAGCGTAAAGATTGGATTAAATCTCGTTCTTGTCGGATTAATGCTTGTTCGTTACATTCTGAGTATATAATTTCTGCTGATACACCACGACCAACTTATTTTAATCAATGCGAAAGCTTAACCCAAGCCAAAAAGAAATATCCTGAACTTAGTCAAGTTTCATCACAAGTTTTACAACAGACATTAAAACGTCTTGAGAAGGCTTTTGTGGCAATGTGGGAACAAAAACAAGGATTCCCCAGATTTAAAAAACCAGGGAAGATGCGCTCTTTTGTGTTTCCGCAGTTAGCGGCTAATTCAATTGAAAAAGGAAGAATTAAACTTCCTAAAATTGGTAGGGTAAAGTTTTACCAATCACGAGAAATACCTGATGGTGGCGTTGTTAAACAAGCTCGTATTGTTAAACGTGCCTCTGGTTGGTATGTGATGTTAACTTTTCAATGGGATGTATCTATACCCCAGCCAATGCCACAAGGTGAAGCGATAGGAATTGATGTCGGGTTAACAAATTTTATCGCTACTTCTAATGGTCTGACTATCAAGCGTCCGAGGTTTTTTGTTGATGCGGAGCGTAAGCTTAAATTGCTACAACAGCGCGTTAGTAGAAAACGTAAGGGGTCGAACAACTGGAAGAAAGCCCAAAAGAAAGTGGCTTCACTACATGAGTACATTGTTAATTGCCGCAAGGATTGGCATAGGAAACTGTCTCATCAAATCTGTAACAATGCCGGAATGGTGTTTGTTGAGGATTTGAATCTAGTCGGGTTGTCCCGTGGGATACTCAGCAAACACTGTTTAGATGCGGCGTGGGGTCAATTCTTCAATATTTTAGAGCAAACCTGTTTTAAACGCGGTGTCTATTTTCAGAAAGTAGACAGTTGCAAAACTAGCCAGATTTGCCCTAATTGTGGAACCGAGACAGGTAAAAAGGAACTATCTCAACGTACTCATGTTTGTTCAAATTGCGGCTATACCACAGATAGGGATGTTGCGGCCGCACAAGTAGTTCTCATTCGGGGACTTGCAGCCGTAGGGCATACGGTCAAGATGCTTGCTGAGGGTAAATTCATTGGAATCCCTAAGATGCAAGAATCACCGCACTTATAGGGCGGTGAGTGTCAATAACGTTAACGTAGCGCGAAAGTCCCCACCTTCAACGTACTCGCAAGGTGGGGATGAATAGCGGGTTACGACGATTGCATACCTGACTAAAATCAACCGCAAGGTTGATAAGGGAATGGTATGTATGTTCGCGTAGCGGCACGTAGTGCGGAGTAACCAATCATTCTTCTGGTGCTTCTTGTGATTGTATGTATTGCTTGATTTTTTCAATTGGTGCGCCACCAGTAGAAGCAACATAATATGAACTAGACCAAAATACAGGTTTTCGATAAAACGTAGATAAATGTTCTGAAAATTCTTTTTGAATAATTCTACTAGACGCTGATTTTAGACTTCCTACAAGAACAGATAGATTGTTATCAGGGTGAAAATCAATCAACAAATGAACATGGTCTATTTCTCCAGAAAACTCAATTAGTCTGCATTTGGTTTTTATGCAAACGTTGGCAAATATTTCATGTAACCGTTCCAGTATTGGTGCAGTTATTGTTTTGCGTCTGTACTTGGTTACAAATACAAAATGCAGGTGAATAGAAAAAACAGAATGAGAACCCTTTCTAACAACCACTTAACAAGCCTATACATCAATTGTGATATCATAGAACAAATGTAAAAAGGAGACAAACAAATCAGTGGCTACAAGACGGATGACTTTCAGGTTGTACCCAAACAAACAAATAGAACAGTCTTTGAGGTATCACCGAAAGTTACACAAAGACTTGTACAATGCCTCTGTTTATAACAGATTTACTCAATATCAAAAATTCAATTATTCTGTTAGCTATTTTGAGCAACAGAATTGTTTACCTGCTTTCAAGAAAGTCTGGACTGAGTATAAAATAATCAATTCCCAAGCTTTACAAGCAACCTTAAAGCGTGTTGATTTTGCCTTTGAACGCTGGTTTAAAGGATTAGGTAAACGCCCTAGATACAAATCAACTCGTCATTATTCAGGTTGGACTTATCCAGCTAAAAGTGGATATTCAGTAGAGTCCAATGGTGAAAATGGTTATATTAATGTAGCTAAAATTGGTCGTATTCAGATGCGGGGCAAAGCTAAGTATTGGGGAACTCCAACCACTTGCACAATTGTTTACCGTAATGGTAAATGGTACGCATCTATTACCATTGATGTGCTAGACCAAGTTTTAAAACCAGATGTTTCACCAACTGGTGCTATTGGAATAGATTTAGGTTGTAAATTAGCACTTTCAATTACAGATGGTGAAAACCATCAACAAATTGAAGCACCAAAATTTTTGAGAAATGCTGAACAGAAAATCAAAAAAGCTTCTAAGGAGAAGAGACGTAAACGCACACCAAATAGAAACAAAAAAATTAAAGCTTCTAGACGATATAAGAAAGCCCAATCAAAGGTTACTAAGCTAGTTCGTAAAATTGGTAATCAACGTCAAAATTGGGTTCATCAGGTAGCAGCAGAAATTGTAAGCGGTAATAGCTTCGTTGCGACTGAAAAACTAGAAGTCAAGAATATGACGAGCATTGCTAAAAAAGGTAAGCGCAAGAAACAAAAAGCAGGGCTAAATAAGTCGATACTCGATGTAGGTTTTGGAATGCTTCGCAGTACCATCAAGTACAAAGTAGAGCAAATTGGTGGTGTGTTTGTGGAAGTTCCAACTAAGAAAGTAAAGCCTTCTCAAACCTGCCCAAAATGCGGTCATCAGCACAAGAAAACACTCGACATTAGAGTACATGAGTGTTGTTTTTGTGGATATGTTCAAGACCGCGATATTGCTGCTGCTGAAGTTATGCTTTATTGGGCAAAAGGTATTCTACCGGGGTTAGGAACTAGCCTCGTAGTCGCAGAGTCGCCTAGCTCTACTTCATCCACCAAGGCGCGTAAGCAAGCTGGATCGATGAGGCAACTAGGGGCAAAGAAGCGACAAAAATCTGTGGAAGTCTCCGCTAATAAAGAACCGTGGGATGTAGAAACCCACAGTTCAGGCGAAGCCAACTGTGGGTAGTTCATTACCTGTGATTTCTATAGAATTTGCATTGACGGTCACTATATTTCCATTACCAGATCCAAAAGTTGAAGATGCGATCGCACCCCCATCGCTGATGTAGAGTCTGTCAGTAGAAACTTGGACGTAACCTGCATCTCCTCTAGAAACTGTACCAGCACCAATTGTACTGATAATATCTCCTCTACGAAAAGGATTTGCAAATCTGTTAGGTAATAAACTAATTGAGTTACTAGCATTAATAATGACATTACCTCCTAAACCGTCATTGTATGCACTAGAGGCGATTCTTGCCCCGTCTTGGAGGACTAATTCTTGGGCAGAAATTATAACGTCGCCACCTTTTCCAGTATTTAAGCTTTCTGCCAGTATACTACTTGAAACATTACCATTTGGAGAAGTTTTGTCTAACACTAAAGAACGAGATGCACTTATGTTAATACTTCCAGATGAAGCATTTCCCAAATTTTGATTAAGTATGATTGAGCCGTCTTGTAAATAAACATTGGCTCCCAGTGCTTGGATAAATCCCCCTGGATTACCACTAGCATTAATTAAAGATTGTTTAGAGATATTAATATTGTCAAAATTAGATACCCGTTCATAGTTAAAATTCCAAGTATTAGAAGATGAGGTAAATCTCACCACACCTTTGTCTATACTGCCTAATTGAATATTTCCACTGGGAGCAGACAAATTAGCTCCGTCTAGAATTAATTTGTCACCTATTAAAGCCAAATTTTGGTTTTCTCTGACAGACAAACTTGGTGAATTATTGTTGACAATGGTTGGTTGATTTCCAGTATTTGCAGCAGACACCCCTTGTCCGGTTCCCTGAACCGTGATACTCCCTGACTTACCGCTAAATCGCAAACCGATAGGAATACTAACAGTCAATAATGGTTGTTTTGGATTAACTGCACTAAAACTAGAACCGTCAGAAAATTCCAAAGCATCAGCTGTAGTTGCAAACAATGAACCGCCAATGTCGAGTCGCGCGTTAGGCCCGAAAACGATACCACTGGGATTAATTAGAAATAAGTTGGATGCACCGTTGACACGAATCAAACCGTCGATATTAGATACAGTCCCGCCAGTGATGCGGGTAATGATAGCTTCGATACCGATGGGATTGTTGAAGTGAACAGTGCTGCCCGTGGGAACAGAAAACTCTCTCAAACTGTGAAAGAGGTTATTTCCTAACCGAGTCCCACCTTCAATTTTGATAGTTGTGCCGTTAATATTTATGGTTGTATTGTTGGAAAGTGTTGCGTCGGGAATGACTTGTGCGGATAATGGCGTGGGCATAAATGCAAAAAATCCTATCAAAGCTGTCTTAAAAGAAAGCCGCATAAAATTATTTTTAGAGAGAAAAAGTATTAAAAAGTGGGTATCAAAAATAATATATACTAAGAAAAAAAAGTCAAATCGAAAATATTGATTTTAACATCGAAGTTAAATAAAAAGCTTTTCCAAGTCCAAAAATCAGATTAAGATGAAGATTGCATCTATCGAAAGAAGTATAAAGATAAGCGATCGCAAGTCAGTTATAGGGGAGGCGATCGCACATTACGGCTCAATCGCAGAAGCCGTCTACTCGTAGGTCGCGCCAGATGTCGGATATCTGCCAACCTGAGTTACCAACAGAGCCGGTGAGGGGATAGTCGGGTGCGGGAGTAGGGAGAGGATAATACTCTGGCGGTGGGGTTTGCTCTTGTAATGGCAGTGGTTCAGCAACGGGTGTAGACTCAACTGGTGCTGGTGGCTGTTGTGGGGTGGACTTTTTAAGGGTGCGTAGTTCTGGTTTCTTGATGGGTTTCATATGCAACTTGTCACGTTGTGAGAGCGAAGGCTATGTGCGGAATGGCACTAAGAAAAGAGAAAATCGTTGCGGCAGCAGGGGGGCTTCAGGAGCGGAGGAGCAGGGGAGATAGAAGAAGTTTTAGGCTGTGCGTTCGCAAGAAATAGAAATGCCCCCCTGCACCCCTGCACCGAATAGCCCCTCTGCAATCCTTACGCTGCATACCCTTGAGCTTAACGAGCGTGCCATTCGGCTATGTGCGATCGCAGATAGTTCCTGCGATTGTCTTCTCCCTTTCTTTTATTGACAGGTAAATTCCTGACAAAGTTCTGGCGCACTGCGCTTAGAATAAGCATTACCGTCTCCCAGTGTCCGTGCGATAGCGCGGCTGGTTCTGGAAGTTTGGTACAAGTAAGTCAATGAGATCGTCCGCTCTTCTGACTTTTGTATGGCATTATCAGCCAGAGTAATCGATCGTTGAAGATTTTTATGGCCTGATTCGCTGACCGCATAAACTGTTGGAGCTACTTCTGCCCAAACCGTTTTCAACTCAGACATCTTTGCTTGGGCTTCTGATAGCTTGTTTGCTTCGACGCTTTCCACTGCTTGCTTCGCTTTGGATGACACACTGTTGAGCTTATCCTTAAAGTCTGAAGGACTAACAAATTTGCCCTGGGGTTTACTGATAGGCATCTGTGTCTTCGACATTTCCACAGTGGATGATTTTTCAATCTCTTTCATTGAATCAGCTCCAACAGTGGGCTTTGAAGCGGCACAGCTAGACAAAGATGTAAGTGCGATCAGAAATATCAGAGACTTTACAGGAACCAGAGTCATAAAAACACCAAAGTTGACAACGTGTAGAATTTCTGTTGAGTAGTCAAGGCTTAAGTTTCCATTCAATTAATATCCCCAGCGAGTGGGAATCGAATTGTTTGTACTGAATACTTACGGATTGATGGCTAGTCGCTACCGTAGGGGAAGTGCTTTCACCTGGCATCTACAGGGGAGGGATTTACACCCTCATGGTCATTCAGTTGTCAAGGTACAATTCAGTATTGCTACCTATTTTCCTTGCTGCCCATCCTTAAGCATTTCTACTTATTTCGGGCAAACGATTCGCACTTGTCCTATTCGCTTATATCCCCCGGTTAAAAACACGGGGGCTTTACGCATCACGACTCGTAATATGAATACAAGAAATGCCTATTGCAAAACACCCCGCTAACCAGCTAATTTTTAGACTCATACTATTTAAGAGAATCTTGTGCTTCCGGTTGAGAAGTGGACTCAGGCAAGGCGTATTTCTTATAGAAAAAGGTTCCGATTAGTAACCCAATACTGGCGAAGAAAAACAGGTAAACTCCTTGTCCTGCTAAGTTGATAGTTTGGCTATAAAATCTAGTGATTGAGCGACCTATATAAAGAAAAGCCAGAATAATAGCCGCAACACTACAAGCATATCCAGCAATTTTATTCATCCGCAGATTGCGAAAGACACATTGAACTGGATAAATGTAGAGGCAAAGAAAAAGGATGCCTGGAAAGATACCATTGCGATAACCTAAGAAACCAGCATCTTGCCACTTCATAGGTAACGAAATTGCCGCTAAACAGGTGGAGACGAAGATAATTTTGCCACCGATGTTCCAAGAGTTCCAGTTAAACTTCCAATTACTCATTTGGCTAGTCGTAGTCAAGGCTAAAGATAAGAGTCCCGAAAATATTTTACAGGTAGCAATCAGCTTGATATGTTAATTTTTATCGCCCTTGGTGATAATCGTCGCCACCTTTTCGCTGATCAGCCGATGTGGGGTGAGTTGATGAGTGCGTTGGCACAAAGCGTCCGTTCCCCAGAGCGATGGCGCAAGCGCCCAGCGTAGCTGATCGCGCTTTCGCTGGAGGTAGGCAACATGGCCCTTGTAACTGATGCTGCTTAAAATCAAGCAAGATGCCAAAATCCTGCTACAGTAGTATCTGTGTCCTAAAAATGTAAAACATAAATAACTTGCCAAAAAAATTGCACAATGTTACTTTGTCTAATATAGTAGTTTCATGAGTATATACCAGTATGCTTGTACTATAAAGCGAGAGGAAAGCGAGAGTGAGTTCTTTTAAGCAGCTTCCGTTGTCAGACCTGAGAGAGAGCCTGCCTAAATTCAAGCGTCAGGTGCAATTAGGAATGAAAAGAATTGCTGCTACTTATTACGGGCAAGTAGTTGGATTCTTAGTACCTTTAAAAGATTTGGAGAAAGCTTTAGAGGAGAATGCAATCAATAAAAGTGAAGAAATGTCGTTGTCTGATTTCCGATTACATTTAACAGAATGCTGGGAGCGTCTACAGGTTGATGTTGACTGTATTTATGTAACGTATCACACGCGGAGGGCGGTAGCGTTTGTGAGTCCGCGTTTAATTGCGTATCTTGCAATTCCAGTCTCAGAAGTTGCAGATAAATTACTTATTATAGATAGTGGTCTTGTTGAAGTTACAAGTTTAAATCAGGAGAAGTAACAATGTTTGAATTGGTATCTGCCCCAGAGCTTCAGAAGAAAATTAAAAATTTAGAGAAGTATTACCCTCCTGAAGTTTCTCAAGAAGTCAAACATTTTTTAGAAATACTTGAGAAAGATGGGCATTTAAGTAAAACAAATTTTTACGATATCAATACGAACGAGATTTCTGGACTATATTCCAACATATTTTATAAACCAGTTCTGGAAGAAAATAAAGTCATATTAATTGATATAAGGATGAAAGCGGCAGATATTTTTAGGGAAAGGTTTACGATTGAGGATGATTGGGATGACAGCAATTGTATAGATTCTATTCCTCAATATGATAAACCTAAAAAAATAATCCAAGCTATTTTATTAATTCACCAAGGAATAACAGATTCATATGAATTGGGGCAGAAGCTAGGTCATAAGGGAAAAAAAGATATATATATATCTCGGCACGGGCAGTATGCAAAACAGGCTCTAGAGGCACTTAAACTGATTACAAGAACACGTCAAGGTAAAATTATGGTGACACAATTAACTCAGAAGGGGCAATTGATAGCCGAGGCACATAATGAAAATTTACAGGAGAGATTGTTGATAGAAGCGATGTTGAGTTATCCTCCGGTGTGGCGAATTATTGATGCAGTCTCGTTAAAGCAGTCTCAACTAAATAATGGGCTAGTTCTCAATGATGAAGTAGTAAAAGAGCTAACTTTTCCCAAAGAATTTCAAGATGCAGATACTAGTAATCGTCGCTCACAAACTTTAAAGAACTGGATCAAGTGGATATCGAAAAAGTCGGGGATACCAATTTATATTCACAAAGAGGGTGTACAGCTTACTATCCCCATGTTATTTGCTGAAGTAATAGATGGGGGGGATACAGAATAACCATAGAGTGAATTAATGAAATAGTCAGCAATTTATAAAAAAGAATTGATGCGATCTTTTTGGGATTGTAACT
Organism: Anabaena azotica FACHB-119; assembly: GCF_014697625.1. Taxonomy (GTDB): domain Bacteria; phylum Cyanobacteriota; class Cyanobacteriia; order Cyanobacteriales; family Nostocaceae; genus Trichormus; species Trichormus azoticus_A. The sequence continues at coordinate 11,310 of NZ_JACJSG010000069.1, forward strand.
AGATTACAAATTAATCGCATAGTTGTTGAGTTATCGCTATTAGCGAAAATGTATAGCTACATTGAATGCTTCACATGATTGTTGAGTAAGTATAGACATTAGTAATGGGAGAATAATTGGTGGAATTAATTCGCACGGTAGTTTAAGCAATATTATTGTTCACTTGTTCATTCCGAGGCTGGTAATATTGTGCAAATTCGCCTCGAAGTTGCGCTAATACTCTCTCGTAGATTGCGTAAGCTTGAATCAATTCTTCTTCATATTCTGGAATGTCGATAGATAGTTGAGAGGCTAGTTTGTTATTAACTTTGTCAAGATTATCTATTACCTTTTCAATAGAAGATATCGCATCATCTAGAGGGGCAAAGCAATCATAAGTCAAGTTAGCATTGGCTTGAATTTTCTCTAGTTCGGGCAGGTCTAAGACACAGACTAATGTTGTACGCACGCCCAGTAAAATAGTATGAACTCGGTTACGTGCTATGTCTAGGTTATGGATTTGGATATTAGTGATTTCTGATGACATTTTGTGTGTTTAAGTATAAAAGATTGCCCTTTACATTTTTGGAGATAAAAAACGCTGTGGCAGTTGCTATACAAGGGTATTCTAGCTAGGAGAATGGACAATTATGTTAATGGTAGCGCGTTAACAGCTTGGTATAACAAAGAGTACCGTGGGACGAGAAATCTTTAACTATCAAGTATGGGAGCCGTTTTGACCTTGTGTTTGGTGGGACGAGTCCAAGGTTGAGAAATCACTCGCCAGTAGTTGAGCGATCGCTCTTATACATAACGAATGGCAGTATGACTATATGCAATTGAAAATAAGGCTATAGCTGAAGTAGGAATCAGGTCAAATTAGGGGGAAAAACATTTCTCCGTACTTGCTAGCTCCTAGCCTTACTATTCCTGAATTACGGGAAAATGCCATGTTTGCTTCTATACCTAAATTTCCGCCTAAAAGCAAAATAGCTCTTGAATGTTGTTTTTAAGAAAGGATGTCTTGAAATCTTCTCCCAATAAGCGTTTGAAATCCCTGGTAGCAGTATTTCTGGATGTCAGGATAAGAAGCCGAAACCTTTGTAGCTCCTGCGTCCCGGTTTTTCCCGGTTTTGGGTGCAACACTTAATCTCCGCTCCTGAACTGATAGCAAATCAAAAATTGAATCCCGCCTCGTTCTAAGTATCTAGTGGCTGAAAGCTTTGATGTAGCAGATTCCCCGAAATTGACGGTGTTTGAAAGAGGACATAAATCATTGGCGAACAATAGCGCCTCTAATATAGTGGAGCGATCGCTCCTCTCACAAGTAGAATGATTCCACTCAAAATCAAAAATCTATCTTGTCGGTTTTGATGACACCAATCTGCTTAATAGACGCATTGCCAGAAGCAGTGGCGTTTCCAGTATTTGATATCAGTTTTGCGTCCACTACCTCGATACCATCAGTGTTAAGCACTTCTATTCCGGTAGAGATGTCGTCAGCAAATAAAACACCATCAATTACCTTAAATACATTGCCAGAAATTGTTTGACCTTTAACTGTTAGATACCCCATTCACTTTTCCTGTGAAAATTACTAAGATTATACTAAACTCAACTGCTCAACCCTCTCCGACTCCAAATACTCGGCTTTGAGCTTAAAGAAGCAGACACAAAAGCGATCGCACCCCACCCTCTCAATACCGTGCGGCTGCTTGTTGTCGAAAGCAATACAATCACCTTCCTCCAACCAATAAGATTCCATTTTCCGCACATCCTGACAGCCAGAGATGGAGAACTTCGCCCGACCCATGACATTAATCTGCGCCGCGCCGTTCGCATAAGCCGGGGAGTCGCGGTGAATTTTTATTTGAGTGCCAGCCGGGTAATACAGTACGAGCGCTTGATGAAAATCAGGCAGCAGCTTCTCGCCAAAAGCCTCAATCATCTCTGCACCAGGGTACATTGATGAGTCTACGGTTTTAACAACAGTCTTTTTCTCTGACTTAGCACTAGCCAAGCTAACAAATCGGCGCAGATGCAGTTCCATACGCCCATCAGCATATTGCGAGACTGAGGGGAACATTTTGGACTTGACTGATTTGCACCAATCCTGAACTTGTGCCAATTCCTCACCCTCAAGTTTGCCCTGGTGCGTAATCAAGCTGGGTGAAGATGGTGCAGATGACTCTTGAGGTGAGGGTTCTGCAACAGAGGCGATACCTGCGGCAACCCCTTCGCTTAACGCCAACTCCTCTTCCTGCTCTGCCAATGACGGTATAAGGCGTGGACGGTAAAACTCATGGCGCAATTGCGACAGCAACCCCATCAAACCAAGCTCAGACCAAACCCCCAAATCTTCACCTTGTAGAGACACTTGGTAGTAGCCGCAAGGAGTGCGATCGCATACTACTGGAAAACCCGACGAGTGGCATTTGTCTATCAAGCTTAAAACCTGTAGCGGATAAGTGAGATTGAGCTTTTGGCTAGGTACAATTTTTCGTTGTGGACGAGTTGCCCCAATTTCTCCACCCCACAGGTGAGGCAAGTATTTTTGTACTACTTCCTCACCGAATTGATGTCTATGACAAAACTGCCCGTCTGGTTCAAAGCAGCAAAATGTCATATCTTGTAGGTTGTCCTTCTGTTTTCCCACCCACAACTGGATCAACTGCTGCCGGGAGTCAAGAATGTCACGAAAACGGCGCTTGTATTCGTCCTGGGCTGTGGCATCTTTAGCCGAAGACTTCCACCATTGCAAGAGTTCGGGAGTAGGGGCGAACAGTAGTAAGTGTTTACCAGTCCACCCAGGGGGCGGATACAGCGAAATCGAAACAGCTTCACCCTTGATTTCGCCCCTATAATATGAGGTATAAATTGTCATATTACACCTCCGATAAATCATAAGGTGTGACCCAAGACAATCGATCAATAAACTTACTAGGTTGTGTAGATTTGGGGAAAAGACAAACGCCTTCATCTAAGGATAGTCGTAGAGACGGCGATCGCCACTCAACCTGATACAACCAAGACTCGTTGACGAGGGTAAGCCCCAGGATGGTACGAATCGGAGGCCCATCATTAGCAAAACGGAAGTTGACTAGTTGACCCAGACGGAACTGGGGTTTTTCAACTTTGAGGGGTAAAATTTGGCCAGTAGGAGTAATATCGTCGGCGCTAACAGTAATAAGCCCACGTTCACTAGCGACAGAATATATCCATCCTTCCTCAGACCATTCCACGCCGGCGCAGTAGCCGACTATCTGGACAGGATTGGGAATGTAGACTTTTTCGAGTAGACTGACAGCAAGAGCAGGGATTTGATTATCCCAGGGTGGGGATTTATACCAGCACGTTTCCAAGATGTTGATTAAATTAGCCATGATAATTCTCCAGTTGTTTTTGTATATGTGCAAAAAGTTGGTGAGCGAAACTTGGTGGTACAGAGTAGCCGATGATGGAGCCGGCAGTGGCCGCTTCAGGCGGGAACTCATACCAAGACGGAAAACCTTGTAGGATGGCCGCCCCTTGGATAGACAGAGATTTGACAGTGCCATCCGGCAGCCAGATGTCAGCGAATTTATTGCGGTTGCAGCCTTTGTGGTCGGTGAAGTGCGATCGCAGTATGGTGTTGCATGGCTCCGACGCTGGCTTGCACTTAGCTAACTTACGTACACAAACCCGTTCAATCAATAATGGTGTTGGTTCATTCGCTGCGAGAAATTGTTCTAAAGCTTGCTGTTGTTTGGGCAGTAGTTGGGAGTCGCTCATTGTGGGGATGAGATGGGCGATCGCCCTATACCATCCTCTTTTTTTAGATGTGGGTGGTAGTGTGAGTGAGACATCTTGACAGGCTACAAGCACTAAACGTTTCCGCGCCTGGGGTAATCCGTAGTCAGCCATATTTACCACACTGTAGTTAACTCTATAACCCAGCAATTCCAGAGCGCTCAGGATAATGGCGAAACTTTGACTATCTTGGTAGCGTGGGACATTTTCGAGAGTGAAAACCCGTGGTCGCAGCTGTTGAATAGCTTGCGCTACGGCTTGCGCTGCGGTCAGGTCATCTGGTGATTCTAGCGCTATCCCGGCTTTGGCTGTATGGGCCTGACTGAAGTTGGAACAGACGGGCGAGGCATGAAGATAGTCGGGTCTATGTGGAAATCCGATAAATCCTTGGGCTGCTTGTTGTACGGTGCGTTGGATAGTTGTACAACCGTACTCGCGGAAATTGTGGTGGTGGGAGTGAGCGATCGCTTGACTCAGTTGTGGTTTGGTTGGGTCATGTTCCACCGCAACGACTGGGCGAATACCCGCTTGTACCATCCCAGCTTCAATGCCACCACCCCCGGCGAATAATACTATAGCGATCGGTGCATTAGCTGGTAATACTGGTTTAGCATTCGGTTGTTTTTTAGCTTTGGCTTTTTTGATGAAAGCGACGATTTCATTTCTATCGGCTCCCTGACGTTGCAATTGCTGAATCATGGGAATTGCGCCACAAGGGATTGAGCCGATAGAACGACCTTTCCAAACTCCGTTGTGTTTTTCTTTCCAGTTATACCCCCAGCGCCAGTGCTTGGGGTTATTTGGGTCGCGTGAACCTATGACTCGTGGGTAATGTACTACTCTGCCATCTTGTAACTTTTTAGTTTCAAGGTACTGATAGAGGCATCCTTGACTACGAAAGGATGGGTGTTTAAGGTCGTCCTCTAAGAATTTTTCGGGTGTCGCAAATCCCAAAGGTACTACTGAGTTGGCGGTTTGGGTCGATGATGGTAGTATTTTATTTTCCGGGTACTGATACTCTCTTTTTTGAGTACGAGCAAGTGAGAGTTTAAGGTCATCCTCTAAGAATTTTTCGGGTGTCTCATTTGACGAGAGCTTCACTGATACACCCTCAACTTGGGTCACAGATAAAGCTTTAGTCATACTTGACTCCACAGGGGTAGAACTTGCTGAGACAACCGAGTTGCAGCAATCTCGCAATACTTTTCGTTAATCTCAATACCCACAGCACGACGATTCAAGTCTTTAGCGCATTTAAGAGTTGTGCTGGTTCCCGCGAACGGATCAAGAATAGGGGTATGGGGATGAGCTAAATGAGTTAGAACATGATTGGTCACATCTTCAGAGGTATAGCCAGGGTGTTCATAGGTTTGTTCACGAAAGAACCAGCCCAAACCGGGAGTTTGCAGATTGTGCCAAACATCTTTAGTACGCTGTTTAGGTTTGGCGTTGGTGAGAAGTGAAGAGTGTTGGTTGACAAACCCGTTTCTAATAGCTCCTTCAGGAGTCCAGGTGAGAATTATCTGTTTGTACTGTCGCCCCAGGATTGTCCAGTAATCCAAAAGATATTTACGAGGGGTGAATACACAATTTTCAGGACATAACTTTTGGAATAATGCTATCCAGTTGATGCAGAAGTTCAAATATTCCTCATCTGTTAGGCTGTCGTTCCAAACGCCGTAGTCTTTGCCTACGTTATATGGTGGGTCACACCAACCGAAGTATGTTTCTGTTAGTAGGGGTAAGACATCACGGCAGTCGGCGTTGTAGAGGGTGATATAGTTGTCAGTATAGTATGGTTGGAGCATGGTTAAAACTCCAGCAGTTGAATATATGCGTCCAAAGCGGCAATAGCCAAATGTGGATGAGGCTGTGACTGTAGCCCGTTGCAGATAACGGCGGTAGTACCTTGGGGAGCAAAAGTGAAGTCGATTTTGTAATAGGAAGCAGCGCAGTGATGGAGAATAGTTAACAGCACAAAATTGAGTTGCGTAAATACTACTCTTTGGTCGTTAGCCAAGCGCCAAGCTAAGTTTTCACTAGTTACTAAACGCCAAGCATTATCTGAATTACGCTTTTCGACTGCTGCTAGAATCTTCACTTTAAACTTGTGATGGTGGTCAGTAGCCAAACATTCGTAAGGTGCAAGAGTAGACCATTTGAAGAGTAGTTGTTGGTAGGTTGTATTCATAAGTTAATAAGTAATTCTTGAGAGAGGGTCAATTAATAGAATTCGTTGAACTGGACGATGTAGATATGTCCATGATTGATATTTAGCTAATTGCCCGTTACTATGCTTTTTGTACCGCAACATTTTCACTCGAATAGGATATTTATCATAAAAAGCAATGATGCGATAAATATCATTTCCGTACTTGATTAAAGTATTAGGGTAGAGTTTCTGCCCATACTCCAGTTCAAAAACTACGGAGTAAAAAGCATTAACTAAGTCGTTATAATCATAAATAGCATCATCACTTTCTAAACTGTCAAATATCTTTGAAAACTCGGCTTTCAACCAGTCAGAATCAGGATTGCTAAACTTCTGCCCACAATGACAACGCTGATAAGCTTCTTGTATATGTTGAAGACATTTGTCTCTAAGTGAGGGGAAATTTAGTAATAAGTTAGTTGATAATTTATCAGGATTTAGTTCCATATCTTCCTCATCAATTGATATATAATTCAATTCATCAGCGCCATGATTATCAAACCATTGTAACTGCTGACCAATTCCTAAACCCTGTAAAGGAACTTCAGTTTTGTAACCAGCTTCTTCCAGAAGAGGAATCAAATACTGGCGGTATTTTTCCCCTGCAAAGAATCTTATAGTCCCACCTTTAGGAAGTATCTCAACTATGGAAGCGAATACTTGTTTACTCCACTGTTGGCGCTCTTGAGCGGGCGCTGAGTTTAAAGATTCTTCGTATGGTTCAATAACTTGTTGTGGTTTGATTAAGCCATACTTAGCACTTAAAATAAACCAATTGTAGTTTTGAGATTCAACATAATTCTTACATTTGGTAAACCAGGGAGACTGATAGATAAATCGCGCCTGTGACGGTTGATTTAACTTCTGACCTACACAAGAAACTAGCGTAATCTCTGGTGATTTACTAACATGACTATGAGCTAACATCAGCATATTCAGATTGTGTGCAGCCCGGCCCATATTGCTTTCATTACTGCCGTAGTAGCGTGTGTCAATTCCATCAGAGCGCATCTTTGTACAGGCAGTACAACTACAATCGGGAATATTTGTTGATTCTGCGCCTTTAGAAGCCTGATGTTTAACTAACTGCCCGTGTTCAAAACCGAAGAAAACCCCAGCCGTAAACGCTTGCTTGAAGTGACTCGAACCGTCGCAGCTATCAATCCCCATTTGATTAAAAGCGGCGTAGTAATCGGGTGAAGACAACCCCAGAACGTGAATTGTTGCAGTGGGTTCTAAGTGACGGATGCGATCGCTCAATACTTGAATAGTCTCCAACAGCACTTTCTTTTGACTAGCCTTAGCAGCTAACCCACCTAAAGCAAAGTGTTTGTAGCCTATTTGGTGTAATTGCTCAACATTATTCAGGCGCTCGGTTAGGTTTATTCCGTGAACAGTAGCCATTGGACGGAATCCGGCTGTTTGTGCCAGGGGCAAGAACCGTTTAGCCGACTCGATATTAAACTGACGGCGAGAGTCTAGGTCAGTTCCGGGTAGGGGAATGAGCATATGGTCAGGTGCGATTACCAAATCATCGGGCGAAAAATAGAGTTGGTATTGGGAGATGGCCCATTCTGGGGTAACTAAATTCTTGCCCAGCTTTGGTAGTTTTTCGGCTTTATAGCTCCAAGCGCCACAGTCACCGATTTTGGGGGTGTTGGGTAGCGCGAAGGGGATGGGAAGGTAAGCTAGGGAGATTAAATATCCGTCAGGTTGTGTGTCAAGAAATTCCCAAAATGGTCGTTTCTCCCCTTGATATTTGATATGATCACGATTGCCAATAACTGCGTAATATTTAGTTTTGTGAAAGTTATTTGAAGTCATTGAAGCTACCTTTACTAAACTAGTCAAGAAACTATTGTTTAAAATCACTCACTGGGTAATTCATTAGAGCAATAGCAAATTTGACTGCCTCAACAGGCTTGTTGCCGTGATATTTAATTTGAGCTTCAGCTATACGTTGAATCATTTCAATGTTTTTCAGGGACTTCTCACCAAAATGATCGCGGTTAAGTGCGCTCTTGCCAATACCTAACTCAGTCTTGATAACTTTTGACTTCTTGCCAAACAAACCAAGATTAAGAGCATCAAAAGGTTCTGAGTAATTCTGACCCTGATACTTTTCTACTCTAGGATTGGCTTTGTAATATGCCTCAATTGCCGCACCCATAAACCAGAATGTTTCTTTAGTTAACAATCTAGCTTTTAGCCAGTTCTGGCGGTCTTCTGCCTCAAACTTAACGCCAAAAGCATCACAAAAAAGCTGATGCAGGGATAATCCCACCAAAGAGTCCCTCATTCTTTGAGCTAAAGTATTATTTTTTACGCGGTCTAACACTATAAGTAAGTGTTCAAAGTCTGGCAGTGGTATAGCATTGATAGGCTTAAAATTCAATGAAGTCTTCAATTTAATGAAGTCTTTGGGGAACGGAGAGTCTTTATACAATAAGGCTTTAATGTCCCTGGATGCGTGTTTAATGGGGAACGAGAACAATACAGATATTTGAGGGATACCTACATAATAATCACCATTAGTATCCATGAGTCCTTTAATAAGTAAAGTTCCTATTGAAACATTGGTTTCTTCAGCAGTCAAGATTGCGGTTTTAAGCATATTAAATATGTATTACGATACTACAATATTTCCCATTCAGGAGTAACTTGATTCTTGTCCTGTGCTGTGTTGGGAGGGCAATATGCCCGTCCCAACAAAAAGTAATTACCTGGCTAAATTCAAAAATTTGGAAGTAGATAAATCACACAGCATGGTTGCAGTGCCGAGTTTACCGTAGAGTCGGTTTTTCTCAACAATTAACTCGATAGTTTTATCGGTTGGGTCTTTAGAATAGATACAATCGCGGTAAAGCATAATCAACTGGTCACAAACCTCGAAGATTTCTCCAGAATTGCGGAGTAAGTGACGGTTAGGGCGTTTGTCAGCAGTAGCCTGATTCCCCCGGTTGATTTGACAGCCTAAGAAGATGGGGATTTTGTGTTCTTTAGCGATCGCACGAATCTGGCGAGTAATCTTGCCGACCTCATGAGCCATATTGCCACCCGACTCCAGAGGGATTTGCTGTAAATAGTCCACAAACACAGCACCGATGGAGTTGCCTTGTTGAGAAATAGCACGACGAACAGCAGAAGCAATCAGAGTAGTAGTAGGGGTAGAATGCTCGAAAATCTGCCAAGGCATTTCACTGAGTTGACTAATACCCTGTATGATTTGCGGCCAGCTTGATTGAGTTTGGGATTGAATTAAAGCCGAGTCAACACCAGTAAGACGCGCCAGCATACGAATATTAACTTGATTTTTGTCCATTTCTGGGGTGACATAAAGAACACTCTTACCGAGCTTAGTCATGATTTCGTATGCGGTGGAAATCATGAAATGGGTTTTACCCATGTGCGACTCGGCGGCCACGACAACCAAACTACTGGGGTAGATACCACCAGTGATGTCTTCAAGGTCATACCAACCAATTTTTTCACCTTGCATCTGTCCCATCTCCAATTTTTGATACAACTCAACAGCCATGTCACCAGCCTGATAAACTTTAGATTGTTCATCAGTAGAGTTTTGCGTAACGCTGAAAACCTTCATTTCAGCCTGCTCAAATACTTGTGGTAAGTCGGTGTGCATTTCATAACCAAGTTTGACAATTTCATTACCGACTTTGATTAACTGTCGTCGGTAGTATTTCTCCATCACTAGTTGGGCTAAAGCATCAATGTTAATAGCAGAAACAGTGCGGTCAAAAATAGTTGCTAATCTGTTTCGTCCACCAATGCGCTCTAGCAGTTTGTGGTCGGATAACCAAGCACTCAAGTACAACAAATCAGTGGGTTGTCCAGTATTGTGTAATTGTTTAGCTGCTTGATAAATAATCGCGTGAGCGCCGACGTAAAAAGCTTCAGAAATCAGAGTATCGCTGATTCTGTCCATAGCTTGAGGGTCAAGCATGATTCCACCAAGAATTGACTCCTCAGCTTCAATATTTTGTGGTGGCAATAAGTCAACTTCAGCAGGCGGTGAAAAAGGAACTACATTGTCATGATTGAAAGCCATAATTATGCTCCTAATGCTTGTTTTAATTGAGCCTCAATTTCTTGTACTGAAGCGGCGGATAACCCCAAACCACAGCGAACTTTCTTTGACTGCTTTTTTTTAGCCATAGCTTCGATCTGGGCTTTGAGTGCCAAAGTTTGAGGTGTATGTTGAACCACTGGTAAATTCTTTTGCCTTGATTGCTCTTGTTGATGGCGTTGTGCGTCTTGTGCGATCGCTTGAGCTAGTGTAAATTTGGGTTTGGGCTGTGGCACACAAGTATCTTCAACTTGGCTTTGGATAGCCTGTTGATAACGTTGCATCAAGTTGATCCAGCCTCCCTTAGTTTTGTTCCAAGTATTCATCACAGAGATAGCATGAGTGATTTTCTCTGATGCGGGGCATGAGGCCGCCGTTGCTAGTTCCCTGGCTACTAACTCCACAACTATCGGGTTGAAGTTCTGGTAGCGCTTGTTTAGTTGGCGCTGTGATGAATGCCAAGGTAGTACCCAGCAATTCCACTTGATTTTCTCCCTGACTACTAATGGCACTGGATCATCAGCAAATGTTGTTGGATCTGTAGTCCATGCGTCAATGAGTTCTTCCACGTTTTTGGCTGATTTATAGGGGTCAATATTGTTCGCTTGTTCGCTTTTTGCGAACGACCCCACCGCAATAGAAGGTCTAGATGAGGGATTTTCATTTTGAGGCGAAGATTCTGGTTGGTTTGACAACGAAGCGGGAGATTTAGGGTTGGGTTGGTCTAGGTTTTGTCTTGGAGTTAAATCGTTTTGAGTGGGGTCACACACACATTCTAGAGTCGGAGAAAAGTCTAGGTTTGAAAATGCGCTCTGTGTACTAATCTCTAATTTATTCTCTAATTCTATATATATAGAGTTTGTCGAAGGTGAGCAGTGAAGATTGTTGACCTTCGACAAATAAGATTGCTGACCATCATCAGACAAGTTTGTCGAAGGTGAGCAAACAGACTCAGTTTGTTGACCGTTAACAGACACAGAAATTTGAGGATGCTGTTTGACATTCTTGTTTTTTGGTCGTACAGAAGTAAAAGAGCCTTCTTTGATGGAACTAAAGAAGTCATTCAAGACTTGATGATTGATGCGGTAATGAAGTTTTACTGGAGAGCCTTTTAATTGTGTTTCTAAAAGGTTAATACTGGTGAGATGATGTCTAATTTTGTCTAGTTCATAACGATTTAGAGCAGTTTCTGATGTCCACTGTTCGTAAGTTCTATAAAACCATCCTTCCGGGTCATTAGTTCTTGAATCCCAATACATAGCTTGACTCAAGAAAAGACCAGCACTAGCACTACCAGCAATAGTCGCATAGACTCGATGAAATGCTATCGGACTACCAAGTATTTCTGCATACTGAGAATTTTTCTTACTTTTAACTGTTGTCGTCGCTTCAGATAAACTCATAAATATTTCCTCTCTTTCAGCAGTGAATCAACCAATTAATACAAGTGCTTTAGTCTTCTTCTTCTTTTAAGAATGTTGTTTGACCATTGGCTGTGGCCCGTTTGAGTAGCTCAGAAAAACCAAGACTTTCGTGTTCACGTTCTAAAATTTGTCTAATTAAGGTGCTGACAGGAATCTTCTTCCATGCAGCCACTAAGCGATACTCTTCATAAGCTTTTTCTGATAAAGTAATCGAAAGCATATATCGTTCTGTCATGTAGCGCTCCGAAATCTGCAATAATTTTTAGGACTGGAAAAAATTTAGAACTCAGAATTAATTAGTAGTGGTGTTTCACTAAACAGAAGCCATCTGCATACAGTTAAATTCTCAATTCTGGCTTCTAAGTTCTAGGTTCTAACTTGATAACTGCTTACTGGTACAAGCGTACTGTAATTATAGAGGTATACTTGCGGAAATATCAAGGCAATTGCAATGCAAATATATAGTTTTTTCTGATGGCAAGTATGCGCGAGCCTTCGATGTTTCAATTGCTGGTATCTTTTGCACCGTACTGGTAATAAGTAGTGTTAGATAACAAGAAGTTTTGACTTTTGAGTATGACTAATAAAACACCCCAAACTCAATACGATTCTCCCTGGAAGCAAATGCTACAGTTGTATTTTGAAGATTTCATGCAATTTTTCTTTCCACAAGCTCATGCTCAAATTGATTGGAGTCGAGGCTTTGAGTTTCTCGATCAGGAGCTACAGCAGGTAGTCCGTGATGCCGAGTTAGGAAAACGACTAATTGACAAATTGGTGAAAATTTATCGCCTTGGGGGTGAAGAATCTTGGCTGTTGATCCATATTGAAGTTCAAAGCCAAGAAGAAAGCGATTTTCCTAAACGTATGTTTGTATACAACTATCGGATTTTTGACCGTTACGATCGCTCTGTTGCATCCTTGGCAGTGCTTGGGGATGACAACATCAACTGGCGGCCATCGCAGTTTGGGTACAATTTGTTTGGCTGTACGGTTAATTTTCAGTTTCCTGTCATAAAGTTGTTAGACTATCAGCAAAGGTTGTCGGAGCTAGAAGCTAGTCGCAACCCCTTTGCTACGGTAGTAATGGCTCACTTGGCAGCAGTACAGACTCGCAGTAATAGGTCGCAAAGGAAACAATCAAAACTGGCCTTAGTTCGTCGGCTGTATGAGCAGGGATTTGAACGCGAGGCTGTTATTAACCTGTTGGCTTTTATTGATTGGATGCTGACGTTACCATTGGATTTAGAACTAGAGTTTAAAAGAGAAGTTGAACAATTGGAGGCACAACAGCGTATGCAGTACGTGACATCCTTTGAGCGAATTGCCCGAATGGAAGAATTGGTAGAAGCAATAAAATTAGGCTTGGAACTCAAGTTTGGCCCTGAAGCATTAAACCTAATGCCAGAAATTTCATCGTTGGAAGACGTTGAACTATTAAGAGCCGTGAGAAATGGGATAAAAACAGCTACTACGGTTGACGAATTACGTCAAATTTATCAGCACTCGACAACCGATAGCCAACAAGAGAACTAACATTGCTTGTTAAATATTTATTTTTCAAGGTTCAGTAGATTTTGAGTGCCGAAATTAGCCTTAACGTAACGCGAAAGTCCCTACCTTCAGCGAAGCAAGGTAGGGATGAATAGCGGGATGCGACGATTGCATACCTGAGTGAAATCAACCGTAAGGTTGATAAGGGAATGGTATGTATGAGGAGCAGCCAGTCAATCTTCTGGTGTTTCTTGCGATTGTATATATTGCTTTATTTTTTCAATTGGTGCGCCACCAGTGGAAGCAACATAATATGAGCTAGACCAAAATACAGGTTTTCGATAAAAAGTAGATAAATGCTCTGAAAATTCTTTTTGAATAATTCTACTAGACGCTGATTTTAGACTACCTACGAGAACAGATAAATTATTATCTGGATGGAAATCAATCAACAAATGAACATGGTCTATTTCCCCAGAGAACTCAATTAGTCTACATTTTGTTTTTATGCACACATTAGCAAATATTTCATGCAACCGTTCCAGAATTGGTGCTGTTATAGTTTTGCGTCTGTACTTAGTTACAAATACAAAATGCAGGTGAACCGAGAAAACAGAATGAGAGCCTTTTCTGACAACCACTTGACAAGCCTGTAGGTCAACTGTAATATCATAGAACAATTCATTTTAGGAGGCAACTAACTCAGTGGCTACAAGGCGGATGACTTTCAGGTTATACCCTAACAAACAAATAGAACAGTCTTTGAGGTATCACCGAAAGCTCCACAAAGACTTGTACAACGCTGCGGTATATAACAGATTTACTCAATATCAAAAATTCAATCATTCTGTTAACTATTTCGAGCAACAGAATTGTTTACCTGCATTTAAAGAGATTTGGACAGAGTACAAAGAAATCAATTCACAGTCTCTACAGGCAACTTTAAAGCGTGTCGATTTTGCCTTTGAACGTTGGTTCAAAGGATTAGGTAAACGTCCTAGATATAAATCAATTCGTCATTACTCAGGTTGGACTTATCCAGCTAAAACTGGGTATTCTGTAGAATCTAATGGTGAAAATGGTTATTTGAATCTGTCTAAAATTGGACGTATTCAGATGCGTGGTAAGGCTAAGTATTGGGGAACACCTACTACTTGCACAGTTGTTTACCGTAATGGTAAATGGTACGCATCCATTACGGTTGAAGTAATAGACCAAGCTCTTAAACCAGATGTTTTACCAACTGGTGCTGTTGGGATAGATTTAGGATGTAAATCAGCACTTTCAATTACTGATGGCGAAAGTCATCAACAAATTGAAGCACCAAAGTTTTTGAGAAATGCTGAACATCTAATTAAAAAAGCTTCTAAAGACAAAAGAAGGAAGCAAGCACCAAACAGAAAAAAGAAAGTCCGAGCTTCTAGAAGATGGAAGAAAGCCCAAGCCAAAGTTAGTAAGATAACCCGTAAAGTTGCTAACCAACGTCAAAATTGGGTTCATCTAGTGGCAGTAGAAATAATCAGCAGTAACAGCTTCATTGCCACCGAGAAATTAGAAGTGAAGAATATGTCTAGCAAGGCTAAAAAAGGCAAGCGCAAAAAACAAAAAGCAGGACTGAACAAGTCGATACTTGATGTTGGTTTTGGGATGCTTCGCAGCACCATCAAATATAAGGTTGAACAAATTGGTGGTGTGTTTGTTGAAGTTCCGACCAAAAAAGTAAACCCTAGTCAAACCTGTCCTAAGTGTGGTCATCAACACAAGAAAACTCTTGATGTAAGAATACATTCTTGTCCTGTCTGTTCTTATGTTCAAGATAGAGATATTGCGGCTGCCGAAGTTATGCTTTACTGGGCTAAAGGCAATCTACCGGGGTTAGGAACTATCCTCGAAGATGCTGATGTCACTAGCTCTACTTCACGTACTCGCAAACAAGCGGGAAGCATGAGGCAACTAGGGCAATTGAAGCGTCAAAAATTCAACTCTACTGGGGTGGATGTAGAAACTCACCCCTCAACGAAGTAGGGGTGAGTAGTTCATTTACGCACTCAATGAAATATCCTTATCAGTCCCGACAAATGGCTCTTCAAACATATCCGCCTCATCTCCCCAACAGTCCCAGTCCTCTCTCGACTCTCGTGCGAACATCTCCAACTTGGTCATATCTGGACAGAGTTTCTCCACAAGTTCAAAAAACTCAGGGGGCTTACGGGAATGCTCACGCCGGGGTGCATGGAGAATTGTTGATTGGTTAGTAAGCGATCGCCCTGCAAAAGCTCTGACATCGCCACGCACAGCCAACGCACAATGTTCAGTGCAGTTTCTCAACCAGTGGCCAGTCCCCAGGTGTGGGGTTCCAGTTTTAGTAATCTTTTGCCAAGTGAGGATAGTCTTGAGTTCAAAACCCCATGTCTGTAAACATTGTGCAGCTTCAACCATGTGGTTGTTGGTGTACCAAAGCCACAGAACACAACCGCCAGCGTCGCACAGTTCGGGAATGGGTAGTGCCAGGATTTCTGGAGTTGGCATGGGTCTGTAGGGAATGCGATTGCGGTGGGTCTTGTCGTTAGAGCGGAGTCTGTAGAACCAAGGCGGGTCTATAACTATGCACTGGTATTGACCTTGCAGAGTTATTAGTCTCATACGTCCTCCTGTGGTGTTCTCATAACCCTGGCGCTGATAGATTCAAAATCAACTTGGAAGATGTTTAAATCTGGCGTTAATTCCCCTGAGTTATATCGGTCAGTGATGTATTGTTTGATGGCATCTGGTGACATACCATCAGGAATGTAAATGTGAGCTTCACTAATTACTTTCTCAACTATTTGAACTATGGCTTTCATGGTGATTTCTCCTCAAACTGAATGTTGCTTAAGATTTGCAATTGATTAACCAGTGTTGACAAAAACTCTTGTAACTTTCTGGTGGCTTCGTCAGGGCTTACTTCTTCTTCCACAAGGTAAATTCTTTGATTGTCTAGATAAGCCTCTGTGCGAGTTAAACTACCATTAGTTAGCAAAATTAATGAAAAATTACCGTACTTACAAAAGAAGTATTGTTGCCCTTCATTTAATGGTTGTCCTTGCTGCCAATTGATGATTTCTTCCTCCTGATCATCCAAATCAGCGTATGCCAACTCGACTTCCTCAATTGCAGTGAAAGCCATCTCTACACAAGCTTTTTCATGTGGATGAGTGCCGGACTGCATTCGATAGTCTTCTCGAACTACATAACCTTGTATGGCATAAAAAGCTTTAGCTAGTTTTTCAATGAGTGCGTCTTTTTGAAATATTCCCAGTTCCATCTTTATGCTCCAAATTCAAAAACTTTCTGTCCTTCAACTTCTACAGGATTAATATTAATTAACCCGCCACCAGAATAGTTACAGGGAATTTTGCGTTTATCTTTGTCATCGAAAGCCTCTTTCCGCACTTCTAGCCACCGACCCACGCAAGAAAAACCAACGGCTGAAGAAGGCGCACCAGCCTTTTTATAATCTTCAACGGTGGCGATGTGACCACAGCTAGGGCATTTGAATTTCCATTGCAGTGGATTGTTGCCGAATAGAGTTTGACCCTCTAATAGCCATTCATCTTTAGTAATCATCTTCATGAAACCTCACATCAAATAAATCGTGAATGAAAATTCCAACACTTTTCCAATCGACAAGACTTGTATTTATTTCGGGTAGAGGATAGTTTTGAATTATGTTTTCAAAACTACTAAAATCTTCCCAAGTCCATTGACCTAATTTATCAGCTTCCGATTCTTCTATATAGTAAACATTGATGATGTAATCTTGTACTCTCTCTTTGATTTGGTCTTTGTCGCCCCTTCTCCATAACTTACGGAACCAATTGATGACTTTTTGAGTATCGGTTAGTTTGTCTGTTTCTTCCTCAACTACACAATCAAGTGATTGAAGCTTTTGAATAGCGAACAATGCCATTGCCACGCAAGATTTTTCAACGGGGTGAGTAGATGATTGCATCCGATAGTCTGGTGGAATTTGATAGCCTTGAATTAAGTAGAACTCACAAGCTAGGGTTTCAATTAGTTCTTCTTTTTGAAGTAAATTAAGTTCCATATTTATTCTCCTAGTCTTATACGTTCAAACATTTCGGCTTCTATTCGTTGTCGGCGTTCGGCTTTG
>NZ_JACJSG010000007.1 GCF_014697625.1 Anabaena azotica FACHB-119
TGATAACTGATAACTGATAACTGATAACTGATAACTGATAACTGATAACTGATAACTGATAACTGATAACTGATAACTGATAACTGATAACTGATAACTGATAACTGATAACTACCCTTCCTCCAGCAATTGGAAAATTGTCTGCAATAACTCCTCTGGTTCCACAGGCTTAGGAATATGCTTTTGAAATCCGGCTGCTAAGGCTTGTTGTTGGTTGAGTTCTCCAGCATAAGCCGTGAGTGCGATCGCTTTCATTGTCCCCCCCGCTTGCGGCGACCATTGTCTAATTTGTCGCATCAGGGTATATCCGTCCATCTCTGGCATACCAATGTCGCATAATAACAAGTCGGGTACTGATTTACTTAAGATATGCAGAGCCTGCATTGCTGAAGCTGCTGTTGTGACTTGTGCGCCAGATTGCGTTAGGATAAATTCGGCTAATTCTCGCATATCTGCATCATCATCTACAACTAGGATTTGTACGCCTGTCAAGTCTGTCATACTTGCTACAATGCTGTCATCTGCTGATTTTTCTTGTTGGATGGACTTTAACGGTAGCCGGAGGGTGAAAGTTGCGCCTAAATCCTGTCCTTGGCTGCTGGCTTGGACTGTTCCCCCGTGCAGTTCGGTGAAATGACGAACTATCGCCAGCCCTAATCCTAGTCCACCAAATTTTCTGGTGGTCGCCCCGTCTTCCAGGCGGAAATACTCAAAGACTTGTGGTAAAAATTCCGGGGCGATACCTTTGCGGCGATCGCTACGTTGAGCTAAATTAATCGCCAAGTTAGGCGAAATGAAGGGATTGCCTGTATTGTATATATCCACAAATATTTGCACTAGTTGCGGATCAGATTGACCAAAAATATCGCTAATTGAACGTCCTAAATGTTGTTCACTGGTTAGTCCGTTGATTTGGGCTAAGGCTGGATTAATGGTCACATATCGCTGTTCTTTATCTAACAGGGCAATTCCTACCGGAGAGGTTTCCACAATGGTTGTGAGTTGACGTTGTGCCGCTTGAGTTGCTGTCAATGCTTGCTGCAACCTTTCTTCACTTTCTCGCAATGCCTGCTCAACTTGTTTATAATCAGTAACATCACGGGCAATATTCACCACCGTTGCTACAGAACCATCACTGTTAAATTCTGGGCTAATATGTGACTGATACCAACGCATACCCCCAGCAGTCGGATAACTAAACTCAATAATTTGTTGCTGACCTGTTGTAAAAACTAGCTGTAGGTTTTTCTGCCAAAAGCTGTCAAGTTCTGCTGACATTCCTAAATCGGCATTGGTTTTACCAATAAACTCCTCTGTTGGGATACCTGTAGCTAATTCCACAGCCGGGCTGACGTAGAGATGGCGAAAGTTTCGATCCATGCGGCTAATAATATCTGTGGCGTTTTCCACCACCATTTTGAAATCTTGTTCTCGCTGTCGCAGTGCTGATTCTAATCTTTTGCTGGCTGTAACATCCTCAATAACTACCACAGCCGCCACAATCTGCCCCTGTTGATTGAAGATTGGCGCTGAATTAACATTAATATAAATGGTGCTATTATCTTGCCAACATAGGTGCATTTCTTCATTAGCGATGACTTCCCCAGTCGATAGCGATCGCACTAGTGGATAATCATGGGGCGCATATATTTGTCCATCACTGTGGAAAGCATGAAACGGCACAATTGGGTCATATTCTGCTAGTTCTCTTGACTCCTCAAAGTTGTACCTGAGAATTTGTTTAGCTTGTTCATTGGTGAGAATCAACTTACCAGAAGCAGCCTCAGCAATCATCACCCCGGTAGGTAGTTGTTGCAAAACTGCTTCAAATTGGGCGCGTTCGCTTTCCAATGCTTGCAGTAACCTTTCCCTTTCCGCTTCCGCCTGTTTGCGTTCTGTGACATCACGAAAGTAAACTCCCATACCCCCCGCAAATGGATAGGCGTTTACTTCCACCCAACATTGAATCGGTTCGCCAAATTCTTCCCAGGAAATGGGAATTTGTTCAGCTACAGCCTGGTGTAATGCTTGGTAAGCTACACCACCAACGAGTTCGGGAAATACTTCCTCCCAAACCTGCTTACCAATGAGTTGGGCTGGCGTTCTCTGGAGAATTTTTACTGCTGCATGATTGACGTAGGTGTAGCGCCAATTACTATCAAAGGCGACAAAAGCATCGGTAATACTTTCGATAATTTTTGTTACCTGACGTTCAGTTTCTTGGGCTGCAAGGAGTTGAGTCTGTTGTTGTTGGGCTTGTTTGCTTGCGATCAAGTCTCGACTGATGACGATGACTGATATTGGTTTTCCTGTGTCATCCAATTCTGGCACTAACCGAGCCTGATAAAACCGCACACCGAAGGGGGTAGCAAATTCAAATTCAATCTCTTGTTCTTTGGCGGTGGCAAATGTTAGGCGTGAATGTTCTTCCCAGAATAAGTATATGGGGTCTGAAACAACTTCATACATGAATTTGCCCAAAAGCTCATCCCGCGATCGCCCCATAACTTGCTCGACCATGCGGTTAACATATAGATAACGGATTTGCTCATCGAAACGAGCGATCGCATCTGGCGCATTTTCCACGACGGCTTCTAACTCTTGCTTTTGACGCTCCAATCTAGCAATTAGCTGTTCTTGTGTGGTATATTCTGCACAAGCCAAACTGCGGGCGAATTGTTCAATCAACTCCGAACGGGAAATTCCTTGCTTGTGCGCCTCCTCATCAAGCGATCGCCACGCCGTATCGGTCAGAGATACACTAAATCTTTGTTTGTTCCCTGAATCCCAATTACTCACAAATTTACCAGTGGTGTCACGCTTCATGAAGACTTACCCGTATACATACACGGTTTCTTATATTCAACCTGAGTTACTCTCTAATCAGGATCTTCCTTAAGGGTGAGGTTTTATTATAAATAAAGGTTTGTCCGAGAGGCGTTTAAAAAATTTCAGCAAGTAAATTTGTCCAAGACTAAGACTTTGCACCCAATATTTTACTGCTATTAACAAACTACTGGCTTGGCAAGATTAAACCTGTGCATTAGTGAAAATCTTGAGCATTCGCATTTATCAGCGTTTATTGGTGGTAAATATCATCACTATTACCACATTTTATCCTTGCCACGCCACTAACCACTTGATTTATTCATTTATCACTGCATATTTGCCTGAATATTTGCTCAATGATAAAATCTCTCTTTTTCTATCACACAATCTGGCTCACTAACACTGGCTGATTATTCTTCCACGGCACTTTCTTACAAGAGGATACAGCCTCCAACCTCCAGCCTATCCAAATGGAGAAATTAAAACTTGTCACTCATGAATTTGAATGCCATAATTATGACCGAAGTCATGATTTAATTATGACTTTTGTTAGAAGTATTTTTCTGGCGATACACATTTAATAGTTTCAGGAAGCAACCATTAAGCTAAAAGCTATGGCTACTTAAGATTATTCACTGAATAACATCTTGGTTTTATGGAAAGGATAAAACTACAATCCATTTCCCTGCTTGAACATATATTTGCGGTTTTATTCTACAGCCGTAAGTAAATATGTTTGTAAATTTTTTGGTTTTGTCGATTTTGTTAGTTATAACCATTACTGTTGAGAATTTTCTAGCTGAGAAAAGGAGAATAAATGAGTTATTACAACTTTAATGATCACTTCTGGTCGCCTAAAACTGTTTGTGTGCAAAAATCAGTAGTCAACTCAAAAGAAAGCAATACTAACAGCACCAAGTTAAAAATATTATTTTCTCTACTATTTATTGCTATATGCACACCATTATTATTTGGACTTTCTTCAAGTATAGCAAATCAAAAACTTAAAAATGCTTCCATAAATGTTAATGATAGTAGTTGTATAATACTAACAAGAAACGAAGGAATGCAGCTTTATTGTTCTAATAAATAACAATCAGGACTTACGCAAATGGCACTTGGGGTAAGGTGCGTCAGATGTGAAAAATCCACAGAATGTGTACAGCATTATTGGGGCTGACGCACCCTACAGTTAGTTCTGACTTTTCACGGGATCTGGAAGACCTCTCTCCAAACCTCTCTCCTACAAGGAGAGAGGCTTTGATTTCTCCCCCTTCCCTAGTAGGGAAGGGGGCTGGGGGGTTAGGTCTGTCGTTAGCTTTTCCACATGACGTGAAAAGTCAGACAGTTAGTTTGATTATCACAGTTGCGTAAGTCCTAAGAAACAAGAAAATAGGTAAGAGTTGTGTTTCTTCATCTACACCCATTTTTAACAGATAACCTTGGTGCGTAAGTTCTGTTAGTATTATCGTAAATAAAAGGGTTTAAGACCCCTACGTTTGTACGTAGCACATTTTCAGATGGGGTTTAAATCCCCGACTGTTCGCGTAGCGTGCCGTAGGCAAAATGTCTTTAATGCGCGAATTTTGAATTTTGAATTGTTAACTATTTTCCTGAATTTATCCCCACTACTCCTACAATAATTAATGTCATAGAAATAAACTTAACCAGAGTCATAGATTCACGAAACCAAATTAGACCAATACCAGCAATTAAAGCAGTACCTAAACCCGACCAAACAGAATAAGCAATACTAATATCGATATTCTTGAGTGATAATGTCTGAAAAGTAAAACAAAGTCCGTAGAAGACAAATATCAAAATAGAAGGTATTAATTTATTAAAGCCATCCGATAATTTCATGCAGGTTGTACCGGAAACTTCAAAAATGATTGCTATAAGCAAGTAAATTAAACTTGTTGACATATTGTAGTGATTTTTTGACAAAACAAAGATATACTGTCAGCAGAAATACAACATATTTTCAGCATATGAAGTATACTCACATCGTGCAACGGCAATAATTTGGCTAATTTTGAAAGAGTAACTTACTCACTGTACTTCACGAGATGAAAGTATATTGTATGTAATTGTCTCTGCCTTTTAACTATCTTAAAAATTTATTTGTTTCACTTCTGCTATTTCAACAACAACTATTAGAGAAAGTCAAATGTTGCAGATATTTTGACTGATTATTTATAACATTTTCTAGCTGTAGTGGACTGGCAAGGCTAAAATAGCGCAATAAGTTTCCTCTCTAATACAGATTCCAAAAATATTTGCCACAGATCATTGATCTGTAGGGGCGCACAGCTGTGCATTAGTGTCAACTTAACGTGAAATGGGCGGTTAGAAACCGCATCTACACAGACAAAACCTGCCTCCGCAGGTTGAGAAACCTTAATTTTCCGCGCTTTCCGCGAAGGCGGTGAGACCAGTCCTGTAGGCGGGTTTCCCGCGCCCTGGGAACTGGCGAACCCGGAGGGCGAACCCGGAGGGACTTTGCTTGTGTAGCCGCGAATTCCTTCGCCCTGGCTTAAGTTGACTCCCATGCACAGCTGTGCGCCCCTACCACATATATGCAGGACTTACGCACTGAAGTTATCTGTCGAGACAGGGTGTAAGGGTGTAAGGGTATAGGGGTATAGGTTTAGCGCTTTTACACCCCTACACCCCTATACCCCTGTACCCTTGCCAAAACCCTTGATTTTTCGTTTTCATGCGTAAGTCCTAATATGTTGCTTTCTTTTTTCAACAGGACTTACGCAAGTATCACAATTGGTGGTTGGTGCGTGACGCTACAAGTCTCATGACTACGTTCAAATATTATCGCCAGTCACACACCCTACAGAAAAAATCTGCCAGTTGCGTAAGTCCTATCAAGGTTTGTAGTAAGGACTTTAGTCCTTTTTTGAGGACTAAAGTCCTCACTACGAACATTACTATAACCTTTTAAATCATGTTGGGTTATCCGAACATATTAAATTTGGGTTTACCGTACTTCAAAAACAACGATTTAGTAGTTCGGACATCATCATTTGTTAGGTGAAGGAAACCGAATTTACCTGAACTAAGTTAATGAATATGATGAGAACAAATCAAAGATTAAATCTTACAGATGATTCCCAGAAGGAACTTGAAAGGAGATAAAGATATGGCAGTTGTACGTTGGAACCCTTGGCAAGACTTAAACACTTTACAACGTCAATTAAATCAATTATTTGAGGAAGATATGTTACCATCCACAGTATTAGAAAGAAGCTTAACCAGAGTTCCGGCTGCTGAACTACATGAAACAGCAGAAGCCATTCATCTAAAATTAGAAATTCCTGGGATTGAGGCTAAGGATGTAGATTTACAAGTCACTGACAAAGCTGTTTATATCAGTGGTGAACGCAAATCTGAAGCCAAGACGGAAGAGAAGGGTGTTATCAGAAGCGAATTTCAATATGGCAAATTCCAACGGGTAATTCCTTTGCCTGCACGCATTCAAAATACCAACGTCAAAGCAGAATATAAAGATGGTATCTTGAATTTAACACTACCTAAAGCCGAATCAGAAAAGAACAAAGTAGTGAAAATTAATCTCGAATCTGTCGGCTAATTATTCTCATGAGATGGGTAAGTTACCCATCTCATCCAATGAGAGTTTTCATTCTTTCTCTACGTTCCCTCTAAATAAATCAAGGTTAGTAATACCTGTAGGGTGGGCATTGCCCACCAAAACCATGATAAGGTGGGCAATGCCCACCCTACGTATGATTCAAACATCAATTATGAACTCTAGATAACTTTGGACTTTTGCTAGAAGTCTAGTGAATATAAACTCTACCCGCGAAGGGATGGAGTTTTTTTCATATATGTGTAGTTCATCCTGTTCTATCGGCGGTTAGTTCCTTGTATTTTTATGACCTGATTTAATACAGGAAATCCTAGCCTCATTATGATAGTTTTTTACCCTGAAAAATTCTATGAAAATCAGCAAAGCCTGGGTACTAACGATGCTGTTTACAGCTATGTTAGTAATTAGCATGATCACAGGTCATAGTCATTCCCTACAAGCTGCATCATCTGTAGGTAAAGATAGCCTGACGATGATTACTTCACCAGATTATCCCCCTTATGAGTTTTATGATACTCAGGGAGGAAATCGGCAAATTGTTGGCTTTGATGTAGATATTGCTAATACCCTGGCTCAAAGATTAGGATTTAAACTCCAGATTATGGAGTCTGATTTTAATGGTTTAATTCCGGCGCTGCAAGCAAACCGTGCTGATTTTGTCATGGCTGGGATGACTCCTACGCCAGAACGGCGAAAAAATGTCGATTTTTCAATTATTTATTACGAAGCTAAAGATACCATTGTTGCACCCAAAACTAGTAACCTCAAACAACCGCAAGACTTGGTAGGTAAGACTGTCGGGGTGCAGTTGGGAACTATTCAAGAACAAAATGCGAAAAAAATTGCAGCTAAGTTTCCCGGTATTCAACTCAAGCAACTTAATAGAGTTCCCGAAGCTATACAGGAAATAAAATCGGGGCGTATCGATGCGGCTATTGTTGAGGATACTGTTGCTAGGGGTTTTGCTCAAGCTAACCCTGAGTTAGAGTTTAACGTGATTCCTTCCGAAGAGGGTAGTGGATCAGCGATCGCATTTCCCAAAGGTTCCCCATTAGTCGCGCCGTTTAACCAAGTCCTCCAACAAATGCGCGATAACGGCGAACTGGAAAAGTTAGCGACAAAATGGTTTTCCCAAACTACCGCCACAGATACTGCATCTTCACCACCAGCTAAAGGTGGGTTAAATCTCGACTTTAGGCGAATTCTGCCGGAAATTCCCTTTATTCTTCAAGGTATCCCGCTCACATTATTGTTTACCCTGTTATCAGTCTTTCTGGGGTTAATTTGGGGTACAGTTCTCTCCTTGTGTAAAATTACTGGGGTTCAGCCTCTCATTTGGGTGGCTAATGCTTATACTTCCGTATTTCGCGGTACACCTTTACTCTTACAGTTGGCTTTGGTTTACTACGCCACACCCCAGCTTACAGGCTACAATATCTCAGCTTTAGAAGCGGGGGTGTTAACTTTTACCCTCAACTCCGGCGCTTATATGTCGGAAACCATCCGGGGAGGTATCCAAGCTGTCGATAAGGGACAAGCTGAAGCGGCTATGTCGATGGGTGTACCCTACAGGTTGATGATGTGGGATATCATTCTCCCCCAAGCTTTAAAAAATATTCTCCCTGCTTTGGTAAATGAGACTATTGGACTATTGAAAGACTCGGCTTTAGTTTCAACAATTGGTGTAGTAGAAATATTACGTAGCGCCCAAATTGTCGGGGCAAACAAGTATATTTATTTTGAACCTCTGCTGTTTGCTGGGTTAATCTACTATGTCTTAGTTATGGGTTTGACCTATGGTGCATCGGTTTTAGAAAGGAGATTGAGACAAAGTGAGTAAGGTGGTTATTCGTACAGAGTCTTTATGTAAATCCTTTGGTAAACTGGATGTGTTGAAAAATATTTCAACGGAGATTTATCAAGGGGAAGTGGTGGCTATTCTTGGGCCTTCTGGTTCGGGTAAGTCTACGTTTTTGCGGTGTATGAATTTGCTAGAACGCCCTACTAGAGGTAGAGTTTATTTTCATGATATAGAAATTACTCAGCCCAAGGTGAATATTGGTAAGGTGCGTCAACAGTTGGTGATGGTGTTTCAACATTTTAATCTGTTTCCCCATCTAACGGTGATGGAAAATGTTACCTATGCACCGATGAAGGTGAAAGGGGTAAATTCCCAGTTAGCTAAACAGAAGGGGTTGGAGTTATTAGCGAAGGTGGGGTTAGCCCAAAAAGCCGATGTTTACCCAGCTAAATTATCAGGGGGACAGAAACAAAGAGTGGCGATCGCACGTGCTTTGGCGATGGAACCAGAGATGATATTATTTGATGAACCCACATCAGCTTTAGATCCAGAAATGGTGAAAGATGTTTTGTTGGTGATGCAGGCTTTAGCGCAGACGGGGATTACAATGGCTATTGTTACCCATGAAATGGGATTCGCCCGTGAAGTCGCTAGTCGCATTATGTTTCTGGATCAGGGTACTTTAGCTGAGGATACCACACCCAGCGAGTTTTTTCACCATCCTCGCTGCGATCGCGCCCAGCAATTTTTGGAAAAGATGCTTTAGGAATTTCCCGATCAAAAATATCCAAACTGTAGGGTGCGTCAAGTCGCTTATCTAATATACGCTAGGCGATCGCACCAATTAAAATTATGCCAATTTGAAGAAAGAATGCGACAGATATGTGGTTAGGGGCGCAATACGGTTCAGATAAGAATAATTAACCGCCGATAAACGCCGATAAACGCCGATTAGTTTAGATATTTAGTCAATGTTTCTGCCCAATTTAGCCTTAACTGAACCGTATTGGGTAGGGGCGCACAGATGTGCGCCCCTAAATATAATTGATGTGTTGCAAATCCTCATAAATAAATGAGGTGTGTTTCAATCCCTAATACCAAGTTAATATGAAGCTGCATAGAATAATCGAACGCAGATGCACGCAGATAAACGCAGATAAATCAATGGATTTTATGATCATATAAAATTGGTATAAGAGGGATTATATGGTTTTAAAACCTTTCTATTCCTGAATCTACAATAAATTTCTTATGTTTCAATCCCTAATAGGGATTATTTGATGTTTAAACCGAATCGAAAAACTGCCGCGCAATTTGGCGAGTGTTTCAATCCCTAATAGGGATTATTTGATGTTTAAACGTTATTCAAAAAAGCTGGTGAAGGCAGTATTGAAATGTTTCAATCCCTAATAGGGATTATTTGATGTTTAAACCATAGACCTATATCAGCCAGGATTACTTAATCCGTATGTTTCAATCCCTAATAGGGATTATTTGATGTTTAAACATCTTTGGTAGGTGCAATTGGCATCTCTACTACTGGTTTCAATCCCTAATAGGGATTATTTGATGTTTAAACGATTGTTTCAGGTTTGCCGGGAGCAATGAAAACGTTTCAATCCCTAATAGGGATTATTTGATGTTTAAACAAAAAGTGCAGCTAATTTTAAAGCTAATTTTTGGGTTTCAATCCCTAATAGGGATTATTTGATGTTTAAACCTGATGAATGAAACATCATCAAGTCTGAGTAAAGCTGTTTCAATCCCTAATAGGGATTATTTGATGTTTAAACCATAGCGGTATTACGCAAAGATTCTACACCAGCGTTTCAATCCCTAATAGGGATTATTTGATGTTTAAACGCTAAATCTTATATAGATTCCCTCCCTCCACTCTGTTTCAATCCCTAATAGGGATTATTTGATGTTTAAACTGGATGTGGTTAATGAAAACAATGCAGTTAAAGGTTTCAATCCCTAATAGGGATTATTTGATGTTTAAACACTAATGCCAGCATAGGCGCAAGATGGCTCCAAAGAATTACGTTTCAATCCCTAATAGGGATTATTTGATGTTTAAACTTGGTTATAAAACTCCGGCGGGTGCTGTGAGTACTAAGTTTCAATCCCTAATAGGGATTATTTGATGTTTAAACGGGAGCAGTTTTCTTGGCATCAGCGTTTACCTGCTCCCCGTTTCAATCCCTAATAGGGATTATTTGATGTTTAAACGCGGGACGCTACCTTCTATTAATCCTATGGATTTAGTTTCAATCCCTAATAGGGATTATTTGATGTTTAAACGCGACAGACTGGATAATCAAAAAAGCCGACTTGACATCGTTTCAATCCCTAATAGGGATTATTTGATGTTTAAACCGAAGAATTACTATATTTAAGAATTCAAGTGTTTGAGTCAAGTTTCAATCCCTAATAGGGATTATTTGATGTTTAAACTCGCGCTGTCGCATGAACATCATCAAGTTTCACTAGGTTTCAATCCCTAATAGGGATTATTTGATGTTTAAACTGCTCGCTGTGGAAGCGTTGCTGTATTTGGTTTTCAAGGTTCAGTTGCGTCAACCTGTAGTAAAGATAGCTTTTCAGCCGTTGGGTTGTCAAGAGTGACAGGTAAGAAAAACGCTCAAAATCAGTCATAGTAAGGGTTTGAAGAATTGCGTCAACCTCTAATTTAGATAAAAAAGCTCAAAGCCAGAGAGGGCAAGGGATTCAGGCTGAAAATTTGAGGTCTGATAAAAAACACCTATAGGTTGACGCGATCGCTCGTGACTCCAGCCAAATTTCCTGACTCCAACTCCTAATCATCTTACAGCTATTGAATAGCGATCGCTAATTCTGTTCTCGATTCTGAGATCATACTTAACCCAGCATCACTTTTAACACTGTTATTCGTAAATAATTAATAATATTCCACTTTTAATATACGTAAGTATGCTTTGTCTTAATTATAATATGAGACAGTATATATTATATCATTTTATATTCTTTATCACTTATAAAAATATTGTTAATCCTTACTGCTAAATGATTTGCAGTTTTTATATTTATGAGAAAACAGAAAAATATTTACTTATTACAAATAGATTAGGTAAAAAAAGTACAAAACTTCCGGATTAATTTCTGAAGAATCGAAAGTTTATACGGAAGTATATTTTAAAAATAACTATACAGTTATGTATATATTGGACGTACCCGGAAATCCAACTGTGGCAATTTCTCAAGAAGAATTGCGATCGCTCTCAGCGCAAATTGAAGTAGAGTTGCATCGCAGCAAAGTGTATCGTCGTATCGTAACTAGGTTGGAAACATTGTTAGGTGCGGCTGGGGAACAAGCCAAGGCGTTGTGTAAAGCAGTAGGTAGAGAAGCAATTAATTTAGCGTTGAAGCAATTTACTCAACAACATGAAATGATTGCACCTATTGATCAACCCAGCAATAACAGCGTTACAAATGTTACAATTATAGAAACTCCCGTCCTCACAGAACCACCAAAACAACCACCCCAGCCAACATCCTCTCCTAGCGATTCTACACAAGCAGCAGTAGCCAATCAAAACCCAACAGCAATGCTGACACAGTGGCTCAAACCACATAAAAAACCATCTAACAATGAGCTAGCCAAAGAAATGGCAGAAAAAGAACGCTTAGAAAGCATGGTAAAAATAGGACAGCAGCTAAAACAAGCCCGTGAGAATCACAATTTAAGCTTAGGGCAACTGAGTATTTATACACATATTCCTATTGAACAAATGGCAGCAGTTGAGAATGCCAATTTTGCTTTATTACCAGAAGATGTGTATATACGCGGATTTATTCGCGTAATGGGAAACGCATTAGGGATAAACGGTACAATCTTAGCAGCTTCTTTACCTAAACTAGGAACAACAACATCAGTCATACCCTCTTGGAACCAAAGCAAAAATAACGGTAAAACCTTGAATCTAGAAATACGTCCCATGCACTTATATCTAGGTTACACCGCTCTCGTAGCTGGTTCTGTGGGCGCATTATCTTGGATTTCTCAGCAAGCAAATCCTGATAAATTAATTGATACAGATAAAATACTGTTGCCCTCCTCATCCTCCCCGCAGACACCACAAAAGCCCAAAACTAGCGTCAAATCAGGAATTAAATCTAGTGAAATAGGTATAAGCGATGGTAATAACATTTCCCCACCAGAAGCTTTTTAGTTAGGGGACTGGGGACTGGGGGCTGGGGACAGTTGACAGTTAACAGTTGTCAGTTATTCTCCCCCATCTCCCCCCACTCCCCCATCTCCCCCATCTCCCCTCACTCCCCACTCCCTACTCCCCATTTCCCAGCAACAAGCTAATTTTGTCGCTACTCAAAGCTCTGGAAAATAAGTATCCTTGGGCTTGGTCGCATTTTAATAACCTGAGTTGTACTAACTGGTTGACTGTTTCCACTCCTTCAGCTACTACACTCATTCCCAAGTTACTGGCTAAAGTGACGATCGCACGAACAATAGCCAGTTGTTCACCGTCGCTATCAATGCGATTTGTAAAAGACCTGTCAATTTTTAACACATCAATGGGGAAACAGTGTAAATAAGCCAAAGATGAATAACCTGTGCCAAAGTCATCGATACATAAGCTAATCCCTAATGCTTTTAATTGTTGCAGAATATTCGCTGCTTGTTCAGGGCTGGACATAATGGCACTTTCTGTAATTTCCAGTTTGATACTGCTAGGGTCAAGCTCATGTTCTTGCAAGAGTTGCTGAATCTCTTCCACTAAACAGCGTTGAGAAAACTGTCTACCAGACAGATTGATATTCATACTCAAATGCTGGAGCTGAGGAAATTCTTTGTGCCATCGTTTTAACTGTTGGCAAGATTCGCTTAAGACAAATTGACCAATTTGAATAATCAGTCCTGTCTCTTCTGCTACAGGTATAAACTCTGCTGGTGAAATGAAACCTTTTTCTGGGTGCTGCCAGCGAATTAGGGCTTCAAATCCAGTAATTTTACTAGTAGCAACTGAAACAATTGGTTGGTAAAAGACTTGCAATTCTTGTCTAGCGATCGCCCAACGCAAATCAGTCTCCAATTTCAATAAAGCTACAGCGCGGTCATACATAGCTGGGTTGAATACTATGTGCCAAGCTTTACCTTGTTCTTTAGCACTGTAAAGAGCCGTATCCGCATCTCGCAGCACATCGGCCGCTTGAACATATTTATTTGTACCTAAAGCAATGCCAATACTGGCAGTTGTAAACACTTCATACCCACTCAAGCTAAAGGGTAATTTCAGTACTTGATGTATTTTCTCGGCTATACGGGTGGCATCATCAATAGATTTCACCTGTGAAAGCAATATGGTAAACTCGTCCCCACCTAAACGTGCAAAGGTATCTTCTGGCTGCAAACAATCATGCAGACGTTGGGCAAAACTTACTAGTAGTTGATCGCCCACTAAGTGACCTAAACTATCATTAACAACTTTAAAACGATCAAGATCCAGAAATAGTACGGCAAATAACTCGTCTGGGTTCTCCTGAGTTTTGGCGATCGCTTGCATCAGCCGATCCATAAATAGAACTCGGTTAGGTAGTCCTGTTAGATCATCATAGAAAGCATGATGAACTAACTTTTCTTCCATGTTCTTCCGCTCAGTAATATCGCTAGCAATACCTTCAATGCGGATCGCTTTACCAAGAGTATCGTAAATTACATGACTGCTATTACAAAGCCAACGTACCTGTCCATCGGGACGGATAATGCGGTATTCTAGTTCTTGGCTACCACCCAAAAGCAAGGGTTCAATTGATTGCTTCACCCGTTGTTTGTCTTCTGGATGAATCACCTCAAACCATAAGTTGGGATTATCGTGAAATTCATCAACCGAACGACCATACATTTGCACAACTGCACAATTAAGATACAGAGTCTCAAAAGTATCTGCTGCTATTGACCAAACGACAACTTCTAAAGAATCTAAAATGTCGTCTAAGCGTTTTTTGCTTTCCTGTAAAGCCGCTTCTGCTTGTTTACGTTCACTAATGTCAGTAGCCATTCCTAACGCACCAACATATTTTCCTTGTTCATCCAGCAACGGCGCACAGGAAAGAATCACCCATAAATCAGAACCATCTCGGCGACGGAATTTAAAGTCGTGTTTCTCATGAATGCCTTGGCGACGGCGTGCCACGTACTTTTGGGTAAGTTCCAACCCTTCATTATCCATAAAGGAAAACAAGTTTGCCCCCTGCATTTCCTCAACTGTGTAACCCAACATTGCCGCCATCTGTTGGTTGACGAAGGTAGTTTGATTCTCTTGATCAATTACCCATATTCCCTCAGATGCAGTTTCTACAATCCGGCGATACTCTTTTTCTTGTTCTTGTAGTTTTTCCTGCGCTTGTAACTGTTGAGTAATATCATTTTGAACGCCGATAAAATGGGTTAACTGTCTATCGAAATCAAACACAGGCACAATGTATAGTTCATTCCAAAATGGTGTGCCGTCTTTACGAAAATTTTTGACGATGATATGACATTCTCTCTTGTCTCGCAGAGCAGAACGCAACTCTTCCAGACATGGTTGGTTGGTTTCATCACCTTGTAAGAAGCGACAGTTTTTTCCCATCACTTCGTCAGCCGAATAGCCAGTTATCTCTTCAAAGCCACGATTGACGTAAATAATAGGATGATTGGGTTGATTGGCATCTGTCAACACAATCCCATTACTAGTTGCTGCTAGCGCCCGTTCGATTAAATGAAAAGATGCAGGTAAGCGCGGGCGTAGGCGTAGCCCGTCGTAGACATCGCCTGTCTCAAAAGTTAAATTCTCAGGTTTTAATTCTTTGTCGCTCTCTTCTTTTGCTTCTGTGATTGTTCTCAAAACAGTATTTACAGATGTAAATACCAGCAATGCTGCTAAAGAATTTTTATAATTAACTAGTTTACCAGAAATTTTAGCTAAAAAAATTTCTTGTGCGCTATTTTTTATTTCTATCGCTAATTCGCTTACCAAATCCCCAGTTTGTAGCCTATTTTTTAACTCATTCCATGAATTTGAATTAGCTATAAGTTGGCAAATTAGGTTGTTGGTTGCTGAATTTTCTACAAGCTTATTCTTCAATAAAATTTCCTGGTTATCACAAGAAATCACTACTACAGGAAATGGGTTGACTTCAACTAATAAATCAACCATTTCTTGCAAATTAAGTAGGGAATTATCATAAGACTGTAAGTCCTGTATTAATTGGGCTTTTCCCGTATCGTAAGCACAGCAACAATCTTCTGTTGGCTGGGAAGAGCCTTCCTTTTTCTTCTGAAGATGCACCTGATTTTCGTACACTTTACCACGGGTAAAAACCATTGTCAGACTTTATATAAATTGCTGAGAAAATTTCACTAAAAATCCCACCTTTTCAAAAAGCTCTGACACTTTAGCCAACAGTGCCTGTACACTTTTACACCATTATAGGGAATAACTGTATAAATTTTGCTTTTCACAGTAAAAACTGTTAAGTGTTTTTATTGATAGACAACTGTGAGTATCTATGGTTAATCAAAAACCATGCAGTTTTCCGGCGTTAATTATACAGTACTTACTCAACACTGATTGTTAATTGTCAAAGCAAATTATTAAACTATCATTAAACTCTACCTCCTTTGATAGATGGTGTCATATTTTTTACTGAATCTTTATATATTATGTAATATAACTTAAATAAAACCAAACTGCATATAACAGCCGATCTTTGTCAAGGCGCTATTAATAGCGTCAAGACTTAGCAGGACGTACCCGTATGGGTTTCCCACCCACTGGAAACCACCCGTAAGCAAGCGTAGCAAAGTATTTCTTATATCTGTCGAGATGGGTAGCAAAGAGTATGTAGAGAGTCTTTGTCTATGCAGTCCCCAGTTCAGGCGCTTGGTGCAAGATATTTGTATACCCTTGTGCTATTTTATAATACATTTAAGCGCTTTATGGATATATTGAAGCTCATACAAAAACGTTATCGGTTGCTCAACTTGATGAGTCAGGGAGGATGCTTCACCTATCTCGCCATTGATGAAGGTCAATCTCCGCCAGTTACTTGTGTGGTGCAACAATTAGATAATTTTACCTGGGAACAAAAAGCTAAATCCCTCAAGGAAATCAGCCAACATCCACAGCTACCTACTTTGTTAGACTATTTTTCAGAAAACGATCGCTATTATTTAGTGCAAGAATTTATTGCTGGCACTAGTTTGGCACAGGTGGTAGAGGAAGAAGGAGCATTTAATGAAACTCAAATTTGGCAGCTGCTCACTAATTTATTGCCAGTCATCAAATTTATCAGCGATCGCCAGATGATCCACGGCGATATTCAACCCCAAAATATTATCAGACCATTGCCACCAGACCCAAGAAATTTTGTTTTAGTAGATTTTGCCAATGTAAAAATTGGTTCAGAAATTAACAAATTAACAATTGGCAGTCCTGAATATGCTGCACCAGAACAACTAAAAGGTCAAGCAGTATTTGCCAGCGACCTTTATAGCTTGGGTGTTACCTGCATTTATTTACTTACCCAAATATCGCCTTTTGATTTATTTGATATTACTAATGATTGCTGGGTGTGGCAACAATACCTAACAACTAGGATAAGCGATCGCCTCAGCAGAATACTCGACAAACTTTTACAAAAATCCCTTCTTCCACGCTTCCAATTAGCCGATGAAGTCATGCTAGCAATGGGTATAGAAGCCACAATACCAAATTATCCATCCGCCGCTTGCCCGTGGAAATGCCTGCATACCCTTACAGGAAATTCTAGCAATACCCTAGCCATTAGTCCCGACGGTAACACAATGGCTAGTAGTGGTGATGACAAAATCATCAAATTATGGGATTTAAACCAGCTAACAGTAGTTAACAGCGTCATAGCACATTCTCAGGCTGTCACATCAGTAGCTTTTAGCCCCAGACAAGAACTATTAGCTACAGCTAGCGACGATAAAAGCATCAAGTTATGGCATCTGCCTACACTACAGGAGCTTTTTACCTTAGAGGGACATTCACAAGCCGTTAAATCAGTCAGTTTTAGCCCTGATGGAGAAATTCTTGCCAGTGGAAGTTGGGACAAGCAAGTTAAACTTTGGGATATCAGCACTGGTCAAGAAATTTTTAGCCTGAAAGCACATCAGTTGCAAATAAGTGCAGTCGCCTTTAGTCCCCAAGGACAGATTTTAGCTAGCGCCAGTTTTGACAGAACAATTCGCCTATGGCAAATCACCCGAATGCAAAATCGCCCCAGATGTACCTTAATGGCAACCCTTGGGGGACATACAAGGGCGGTTCTGGCGATCGCTTTTAGTGGAGATGGTAAAATCCTAGCCACAGGCAGCGATGACAATACTATGAGATTGTGGGATGTCAAGACCGGACAGCTAATTGGTACAGTTTTAGGCCATTCTTGGTCTGTAGCCGCAGTGGCTTTCACCCCCAATAACGAAACGCTCATTAGTGCCAGTTGGGACAAGACAATCAAGTTGTGGAAGGTAAGCACTACCGAGGAAATTGCCACTCTTGCCAGTCATTTAGATTCAGTTTGTGCTGTTGCTGTTAACCCTGTTGCCCAACTCATAGCTAGTGGCAGCAGGGACAAGACCATCAAATTGTGGAAACTGGCAATATCAAGTTCGTCTGAACACTTATGATATCTTGGGGCTGG
The DNA here is from genome assembly GCF_014697625.1 of Anabaena azotica FACHB-119. GTDB lineage: Bacteria > Cyanobacteriota > Cyanobacteriia > Cyanobacteriales > Nostocaceae > Trichormus > Trichormus azoticus_A. The sequence continues at coordinate 17,961 of NZ_JACJSG010000007.1, forward strand.
TAATTGGTAATGGCAGAAAACAATTACCTATTTTGCAAAGTCCCCAGGGAGGCTTCCTCCCATCGGAACTTTGTTAGAAAACCTATTACCGACCAAAGCAACCATATTATAAGTAATTAGCCGAACTTGATATAACACAGCAGCGCAGGTTGTAGTAGTTTTGATTAAATCAAGCGCTACCTGTAAAGGTAACTTCAGGAAATTTTAACTGAGCTTCTGCCATTGGACGATTGCGGCCTTCCTCTTGCCAGTAGTTAATTACCTCTGTTGCCTTATTGAGCAACTCGACGCGATCTAAATCACTGATCCAGTGCTTGGATTCGAGTTCCTTCTTCAATTCTTCCCAAGCGTCATTGCGGGGCCAGAAGAAATACTTAGTCAGAGGACTAGTACCTTTGCCTACCACTTGATCAACAGCCAGAGCAACGTTTTCGTCTAGCCACAGTATTTTCAAAATAAACTTGGACAATCACACCTCCGGCCAATATCCGGGTACTAAATTAACTAAGTTTGCGATCGCTTATTCTAACGCAATATCTCACCACTTGACCAAATAAAACTTTAGGGAGTCGGGGATGAGGGGGAAGGGGGAAAGGGGAAAATAACAACTGTCAACTGTCAACTGTCAACTGTCACCTGTCACCTGTCACCTGTCAACTAACTAATCCTCTTGACTCTCACCGGACTAAAGTCACAGTGATTCAAACTGTTGTAGGACTTACGCAACTGGCATATTTTTTCTGTAGGGTGTGTGACGCTCTTAAAAGATTTGAACGTAGTCATGAGACTTGTAGCGTCACGCACCAACCACCAATTGTGACACTTGCGTAAGTCCTGTGTTGTTCCGAGCAAGTCTAAAGACGTTGCTCAGAACAGTTATCTTCCAAGGAGTGAACCTTGCGGGACAGTCAAACGTCCCCTAGCGTACTTGGCTAAACGCTCCGTGGTTTAGCTGTGACGTTACCTAGTTTCCCTTTCGCGAGTCCGCATTTCACAAGTTAAGAACGCTCCCAATCCTGCTATTATTTGCCAGTGGTATAGGCGACGATGATCACGGCTGACTTACTGTGCGGGAGTTTCACCCCTACTAGGATTGTTCAACGCGCTCTTGGTTATTCCTACTCATGTTGAAACTAAAGCTATTTTACCAAAACTGGTAGGCGCGCATCCTACCAAATAGTTTTCATCCCTGGACTAAAGTCACAGGGTTTTCAACATATCCTTTATAAAAAAGGGATGATTTACATCATCCCTTATGCCAAAACAAACTTTGTATTTTGCTAATGGGATTAAAAAATCCTAAAAATAAACGGATAATGGAAAGGTTCATCGGGTTGGCTCAGACAGTGCAAAATTGCCCAAATTGTCAGTCCCCAGTGCAGCAGAAAACCTAAAGCAACTATTGGGAAAAATAAAATTCCACCGATGCCAAAGGTCAGCCAAGATAAAACTCCAAGCGGTACGCCAATTACAGTAGCCCAGAACCAAACATTAAAGTGAAAATTGATTGATTCTTTGGCATTGCTTTTAACTACTGGGTCATCAGATAATAAATTAATGACAATGGGAACTCCTATAGAAAATAATGCTGTACTAAAGAAAATCGCCCCATGACTCAGAGATGACAGCAATTTGCGTTTATCAGAATCGTATGTTGCTTGCATCCTGGCGGCTCCTCAATTACTTCTTATGTCTAATTTTAATGGTTACATTTTAGGTTTCACATTCGAGCTTACCGTAATTAGCGAGTATTGCGAATTCTTCTGGAGATAGAGTTAATGGGATGGCGATCGCCAAATTTCGGCTATGAGGTTTACCGAACTCCTACTCTGACTTTTCACGTTATGTGGAAAAGCGCTCCGTCAGACCTAAACCCCCAGCCCCCTTCCCTACAAGGGAAGGGGGAGAAATCAAAGCCTCTGGACTTGTAGGAACGAAAAGTCTCTTGCGAGGCTTCCTCCGTTGGCGCAGCCCGCCGCAGGCATCAGAACTTTTCAAGAGAGAGAGGAATGGAAGTGAGGTCTTCTAGATGCCGTGAGTCAGGATTAGCTTGGCATAAAAATGGCAATACAGAGATATCTTCACTAACATCAAGTTATGCTATGTAGGTATCTTGCATTTACTAAAAACTTTTGCAAAAAGGTAGTAAATTATGGGTCGCATAAATCCCTATACGCTGCAAATGCAGATTACCCGAATGTTTGAGCAAGGTCAGTCATTTTTTGCTACTACGAAAGTGCAAGAATGGTTGAAAGAACGTAATCACAATCCTCTGGATTATGACATCATTTTTCACCAAAAACCTGCACCTCCTGGTTCTAAGGAAGTAATAGCCATAGAAATTGAATTGCGCCGTAAGGATGGACAGCCTGTAGATCCTTGGTTGCAAGAACAAGCTAACCTCCATGCTTGAGGCGATCGCAAAGGCGGGCCGATAGCCTCACAAGGGCTAGAGCCTGCACCCCACCGCATTAATTAGCTCGCCCCACCGGAGCGCGATCGCCATTTAATTTTCTGGTTTTGATTGCTGTTGACCTTCGGTTGGTTTTAATTTAGGAAATAATTTTGGTGGTGTTGCTTGTCTGAATGCTCCGCAATAGTGCATTGTCATTACTGCTTTAAAAGCCCAATGATTTTCAGGTACATCACTAAAAGGATTAGGCAAGGTTTCTGCTCTATTTTGAATACAAGCCTCAATCACTGGTGTTGATTTTTCTGGCTCCTGATTGGTACGCTCTTGTGCATTCACACCAGTAAATATCCCAGTAATAGCTATTACTATCGCGGTTGCTAAAGTTTGATGTTTCATAATTTTTATGATTATTTTAACGTGAGTTCGACCAGCGTTGTTTTGACCTCACCCCCAACCCCTCTCCTACAAGGAGAGGGGTTGGGGGTGAGGTTTTTCGTTTCTCCTCCCTCTCCTCGTAGGAGAGGGAGGTTGGGAGGGAGAGGTTCATCGAACTCACGTTATTTTAGGCTGTGCCTTGAGGAAATGAAAAAACTGAGACATTGACACTCCTCGCTCTAAAGAGACGTTCGCGTTAGCGTCCCGGAGGGAGGATTCTTGCTTCATCCGTCCTCTCTAGAAATCTGAATACCAGTATTCAAATTTCTCCGTTTGGATACGTCCACAAGCTCACACGGACTGCCCGACCGCGTTTGAAAAGGTTTTTAATTTCTGTGTTTACTCCCACATTTGTACAAGATGCGCGGATTTATACTACCAGGGTTCCGGATCAGGAGCAGTCCGCTTGACCTACTTCGTCTTTTATTTGTGCGCTTTACCGCTATCAGTTATACTACCACAAAAGCCGCCCTAGAAGGGCGGGGCTTTAAACCCAGTTTTTCGGTAAAAGAGTTTTAACTCTGTCACCTGTCCCCTGCTATACCCAAAAATTTTAGCGATCGCTCTTTAATTCTGTCAGTCGCTGGTTAAAATAACAGTTGCAGGATAGGCAAATCTCACCCTGTTGATTCCGTTGTCGGCGGATGGATTAACTGCTTTTCTGCTTCGCCTCCAGCTTCTACAGGATCTACGGTTTTTGTATTAGGATGCCACTGTGTTCTTCTACCGACAACTACACCAATTTTTCTGCCAACTTCTTTGCCTTTTGGCCCCAGGACTGTGACCCCAATCACTCCACCGATAACTGCTGTACCAGTTTCGCCTAAGAAATTACAAGTTGTATTACCTAACCAACTTGCTTGTTGCTGTTGAGAGGATAATTCTACATTTTCAACTGGTAAAAAATCTGTTTGAGCGCTTTGATTTGCTTGTCGCACTGCATATTCGCCAACCTGCGCTCCCACATTAAAACCAACAATACCACCTACATGAGTACCAACAATCGCGCCTGCTGGTCCCATCGCTATCCCTGCTACAACTGCGCCAACTGTTCCCCCTACCGTTTCACCTACTGTAGCTCCTATTAAACTACCGCCAAATTCCTGCATCTTGGCTTTGGATTCAGCAGAGGGAATATTTTCTATCGTTTCGGATACCTTCTGAGCCACAGCTTGTCCGGCTTGGCAGGTAATGCTGCTAATTGCTTCACCCACACCAACAGTTGTTTGTGCTACCATTTTGCCTGTGAGGAAAGCAGCACCGCCGATCGCTTCACCGACATGGTTGGCTGTTGTAGACAGATGAGCTAAACCTGGAGGTGCGACGCTCTCAAGCACTTCGCTCACATTAGCAGCAGTTGTCAATGCTGTTCTGCCAGTCTGATATGCCATATCATTCATCACTTCTGCCATACCAGATGTAGCTTCACTCACAGCTTTTCCTGCTTGCGATGCAGTATCTTTGATAGCTTGTCCTATACCATTAGCGATCGCCGCAAAAAAACCTATATTAGAAGCTTGTTGCGTCGAAGTTGTAGCTAACTGAATACTAGAAGATTGGGTCTCAATTTCGATGACCTCTGCTGCGAGTGCAACATCTGAGGATTGATCTGTGATTGTAGCTTTATTTGACATGAAGATGACCTCAATAAAATAGGGGACTGGGGATTGGGGAATTTTCTTCTGCCTTGCTCCCCTGTTCCCTGTTAAGGATGGAAGTAAAATGCTGTGCCTACAACAGCATAGGTAATGAGAAGCAAAGCTCCTTCTAACCAATTAGATTGCCCATCAGTGCTGATGGAATTGGTAATTAAAACTGCGATCGCCACAGCTAAAACTTCAAAGGCGTTGAAGTCTAAATTCATAGATTGCCAATCGTTTCCGGTTGCAAACCTGTGGAAGTGAAGTCAATGGCTGTTGGAGAAAGCAGCACTACTAACGCTAAATTTAAGGAAGAGGCGTTAATCCGCGCAACTGTTGGTTGAAAGCTTTGCTCTTTAAAGCGTAATCCGCCTAAAAGCATTGCTGCTCCCAATGCTAAGAGCAGATTAGCAACAATTGTACCTGTAATACTGGCTTTGACTACATCTACAAGCCCGGCTTTCAATGCCACAATGGCAATGATCAACTCTGTAGCATTACCAAAAGTAGAGTTAAGCAAACCCCCTAAAGATGGGCCGATAACTTCTGCGATCGCCTCTGTAGCATCAGCAATAAATGCTGCTAAAGGAACGATTGCCAAGCCTGAAGCAATAAAAACAATTATCGAGGGGAATTTTAACCATTCTGCTATAAATGTAATTGGCAAAAACACCAACATCCCTAGCAGAATTACTTGTTTTTGAGTCATTGTTGAGACTCCTCAATCAAAAAGTTGTCTCCTACAAACCCTACGGTATACACACAAATTATTCTATTTTTACCCTGCGCTAGAAGCCAGGAAATTTATTATGAATCATTTAACCTTTGTATTATGAATTACCAATATTTTATCAGGTTTAACGAAATATCGGTTCTCATCTCATAATAAACAGATTAAACCCAACCATACTGATAACTAACGGTGGCACATTCCTAGAAAGAATGAGTTCTCTACGCTTATCAGTAATGGTTTATACCTGATTTTTCCAAAACATCTGCGACAAACTGTAAATTACAGTTTTCTTAACAGACTGTGTTTTACAATTCTTAATTGACTGAGATGATAATTTGCCTAAAATAAAAACTACCATATTTAAAATATGCTCATTAAAAAATTCATTATCTTTAACATTTATATAGTAGTCCTATGTGAATTTTGAACAAATTTAGGTATCTGTAGGCCGATGCACAGCCCACCAAAACAATGATAAACTGGGCAGTGCATCGGCCTAAGTATGTTTCAAAAATCAAGTAGGAATCCCATAAATGTTAAAGATAGTTCAAATATTATCGCCAGTCACACACCCTAGAGAAAAAATATGTCAGTTGCGTAAGTCCTAAAATGTTGAGAAACTCCGGGTAATGGATAGCAATGTTAGAAGAATGAAACAGAAGTTAGTTAACTTTACTTCAAAAGATGGAAATCTGTTGTCATAACTAACTCAACAAATCTTAGCAATACAGCTATGATTTGTTGAGTTGCAAGACGTTGTACTTACGAGTCGTTATTTTTGCAAATCGTTAAGTCAGTTATATTTTTTAATATTCTGGTGTAAATTATATCTTTAGGATGCAGCAATTACTTATTTGGAAAGATTAAACATAATAATTTTCTATGTATTCTATAGGGATAAACAGTAATCATTGTAAGGAGCAATTGTTTATGGATACTATATTATTAATTTCAGTTATAGGTTTTATGATTTTACTTGGACTAACATTATTCATTGTTGAAGAGTTTACTGCCGAAAGAAGAGCGATTATGGCTGAATATCGCAGGCGAGGAAATGATTTGCGAACATCTAGCTAAAAATTTTTGCCAAAGTGAATGATCAGCTATAAAAATATATAGTCAACAATCGAGCAGAACGGGTAAAAAGAGATTCTTACGTATTTTTACAACAAAAGCTTCTGACTTGTTTCAGTTGTAGCTTATCATGTTGATTAAGGTGAGATGCAAAACCTTTCATTAAGCTTTTCTTCATGTAATAATGAGCTATCAGATCGTTCACTCTACTTTTGGACGTTATCGTATTCGTATTCCTCAACTTGCTTATGATTCAGATTTTGCTAGGAAACTGCAAGTACTAGTAGAATCACTACCATTTGTAACTGAAGTACGTATAAATATACAAGCAAGTTCACTTATTGTTAACTATCAAGATAATTTTTGCAGCCAAACGGTGCTGGAAAAGATTGTCAGTTGTATACAGACGGTAGACTGTGTAGAAATCTCTTTGAAAGAGCCTTTACCTGAAGGACAAGACCTAATACCGGAAGTTAATCAATGGAAGGATTTAGGCTTTCCCGCCCTCAGCTTGACTTTGGCGATGCTAGCCACTCCTTTAGAGTTACCAGCTTTGATGGTAGTTTTAGCCATTGCTGGAGCCGCCACACCTTGGTTTAACCGTGCGTTTGATAGTGTATACAATCAACGTCAACCCAACATTGATTTACTCGACTCAGCATGGATGACGATGCAAACTGTCCAAGGTCAATTTATCGCACCAGCACTGAAGACGGTTTTGGTAGAAATGAGGCGAACTCTAAGGGGAAACACAAACCAAACAAGAGAACAACAGTCTTTGAATGTGTTGAATGACCTAGATCAATATGTTTGGATAGAGTCAGAGGGAGAACAACATATTCATATCAGCAATTTACAGGAAGGCGATCGCCTACTGGTAAAATCAGGCGAAATGATTTTAGCTGATGGGGTCGTTGTTTCTGGTTATGGTTTAGTTGATACCCAAAATTTGACGGGTAACTCTACACCTGTTGTTTGTTCAGAAGGTAAAGATGTCTACGCCTCTACAGTCTTGTTGGAAGGGCGCTTATGTATCCTCGTCAAAAGAACTGGACTGAATACCCGCGCTGGTTTAGCTGCAATTCTCAATGACTTAGCACCTGTGCATGATACAAAAATTGGCGCAGCCCAAGCAGAGTTTGTCACAAACGCCATCCTACCAACTCTGGCTTTAGGTGGCACAATCTATCTAATGACAGGAAGTATTGGCGCGGCTATCTCCCCCTACCAATTTGATTTCGGGAGCGGTGTTCCCATTTCGCTGTCAACAAAAGTCCTGCAAGCATTAACCTATGCTGTGCTACAGGGAATTTATATTCGCAGTGGTGGCATTTTGGAAGCACTATCGCAAATCAATGCTATAGTCTTTGATCTTAATGTATTGGCTATAGATGCTCCAGAGACAATGGAAGCTCTTGCTATTCTCCAGAGCCAAAACATAGAGATTTACGTAGTTGCAGATGCTCCGGGATCAATCGCCATTGATCAGGCAATTAGCTTAGGAATTAATCCCCATCATGTCTGTGCAGAAGCGCCTCTGGGTCAAAAAATTAACTTGATTCAAGGACTACTACACCAAGGTAAGATAGTCGCTTTTATGGCTGATGAGGAAGATGAAGCATTATACTTAGCTCAAGCTCATGTCTCGATTTCTTTTGCTAAGACAAGTCAGCTCCCCGATAAAACAACTGATGTTGTCATTTTAGAAGATGACTTGCGCGGAGTCACCCATGCAATAGCGATCGCTAAACGAGCAATGGAAACAATCTACGAAAACACTGCAACCATAGTGATTCCCAACCTATTAATGCAAATAGGCGGTGGAATGTTGATAGGTGTAAATCCTGTCTACAACGTGATCGTGAATAATAGTACAGCCTTTATAGCTGAGTTTTTCAACGGTTCACGCCCACTGTTTAACAAAAACTTCTTACCTCCGCTCAGAAGCAGTTCTCCTAAAATAGCTCTCAGTCAGGGGAAAATTGTAGAATACAGTTCATCAAATGGTAAAGCTCTCAAACAAAGTGAATTGGCAAAGCGGTTAGGCGTATCATCTCAGTCTCTCACCAGCAAAAGACAAAAGCCTGAGTTTTCTATATGGACTCAGGCTAGAGACCCCGAAGGAATAGCATGGGATTTTGATCCCACATCCAAGTCTTATCGACACGCACTCGCTTGAAGTTTTGTCGGACTCTCATGAAGACATGCGTTTGCTGTTTGCTGAGTTACGAACATCCGGGCTGACAAGTCAGCCATAATGACTAGCAACAGAAAAGCGAATGGGCCAATAGCAAGGGTAATAGCTAACTTGCGTACATCAAATAACTCTGGATATTTGATCATGGTAAAACATCTCCCATAGAGTGAAAGCTCTTTTTTCTGATATGAAATCAGCCTCTTACGGGCGCGATGAACGCTCCCGCAAAATATAGAAGAAACACAACTATTCCCTGTGTTCTCCTTTCTATCACCTGTCACCTGTCACCCTCCGGGTATGCCTTCGGCACGCCAAGGGCGAACGCCAGTTCCCAGGGCGCGGGAAACCCCTCCGGGTTCGGCAGTTGCCTGCGGTTCGCGTAAGCGTCTCGGAGAGAGGGAAACCCTCCCGCAGCACTGCACTCACCGCCTACAGGACTGGACTCACCTGTCACCTGTGTTTCTTGAGAGGATAAGCAATATCAAGTCTGCATAATTATTTAATAATTCTGGTAAACCTCACCGCATACTCTCTGCTTCTGCAAAACAGATGACAAAAACGTGGGGAGGGGATTATACTAAGTAACTAAGCAAACTTGACAACATACCAATTCTTAATAATCAGTTCTTCATCACGTAGGCATAAGCTTTATCTACCCAAGCGTTAGCCTAGCCGTAAGCGATGCCGTAGGATCACAAAATTGCCATAATACAATAGATTACTATTTTTGCATGACAAACTAGCCCCACCTTTAAAGATGCAGATATCAACAAGTATTAAGTGATAACACTCAAAGTTATTGGTGAAGACTGAAACCATCAAGTTAAATATATTGTGGCATTGCGCTACTGGGCGACTTTTGACAAAATGTATTTTCAGATGGCTAGTAGATTGGGTAGTAAAGACTGATAGCCTTTTGGTTATCAGTCTGTGGCAAGCATCAGCTATTCACCTTGATACTTTTGCTTGGCAGAAGTTAGCCGATGGTTACCTCACGAGGAGCTTCGCTGGTTCCGTTTCTAGAAGTTGTACGCTCTGCTTTAGCTTCTGCAACTAAATCTTTGAAAGATTCACTTGCTTCAGCGAAACTTGATTGGGCCTGATCAATAGCATCAAAAGTCCAAACTAATCCAGTCTTAGCTGCACTTCTTGCAGATTCAGAAACATTGTTACCTGTTGCTGAGTCAAGAGCGCCGACAATAGGGACTAAAACCAATGCTCCAACCCCAATGACAGCAGCAGTTATAGGTTCAAGACCTAATAAAAGAGCTTCGAGTTCAAACATATTTACTTGACCTCTAAAGTGATAAAAAAACTTGCTTGCTTCAAGCTACAGCTATTTAGATAACCCGCATCTCAAGTTATCAAGGTATGTTACCTCAAATACTGGACAAAAAAGTAGAAACGAATATTTAGTAGCTGCATTGAGCAATGACAAGAAGGCTAGGTAGTGAGAGTGAGAGTAAAAACTGTAGAAAAACAGGTAAGGAAGCTGACTAAAAGTCTTTACCTATTTGATTCTAAGGTAGATACTATCAGGAAAACTACAGTAAAAGAAACAACATTAAGCTTTCGTTACGCAACATAACATATTGAAACCTGTACTTGAAGTTTAGTCAAGTGTTGTAGATTTCATACCTGTACCTCTCTGTGTCTGATGAAATAAATCACAAAAACAGATGTCAGTGATTGAGATATTCTTTTAATAGGAATTGAAAATTTTTGAGGCAGAAAAAAGGCTCAAGCCCATATAAGACCAGGGAAACACACCGAAGGCTCAAAACTGCTTCCAACCCAGATATATCAAGAAACTAGGTAAAATGATGTCAAAATCTTTCTAGGCAAAACGATGTCAAAATCTTTTGGTGTATACCTTTGATGATTTTTTCAGCCTAACTTTTTGTCTAAGTCCCATTCAGTGTTGTCAAGCAGGCACTACGTTAATATTCATTTGCTTTAACTACATAAATGATCAGAAACTAAATTCTTTACATCAATTACTGTTGTGTATATACTACTAAAGGGACTTAGACAAAAAGTAGCCTGAAAAAATCATCAAACATATATAGGTAAAGTTTGGCATAGTTTTGCAAAGTTTTTTTGCTATATCTGGGGTTACAGCATTTTTAAGCCTTCTGTGTATGTTGCTTGCCCTGTATAGTTTTGAGTCTTGTTTCTGTCTCAAAAATGTTTAAATCAAACTAAAATATTTGTTAGCAAAAACTTTTCTGAAGTTGATAAGTGTTTGAATGGTGCTGGTCTTGCAGAGCTATTCAGCTAGGTTCTTGTAGGGAACTGTCAATTTATAGATAAATGACCTAGCGGCATAGAGTGTGCTTACAAAATTTTTATGCGGAAAATACTCGGCTGTTTTCTATATAATTTAGATTGCTTTCTCAACAAAGCTGATTTCCACAAGCTCTGAGGAACTTTAAATTTCTAGCTTGTTCAGGTTGGGTTAAAGCGTCCGATTGCTACTAACCTCAAACCTCTAAAAAACTATGAAACTTGTATCAAGAAGAACTCATGCTGACCAACGTAAAACTCTCCAGTTTCTGCATTTAGTGCAAGCTAAATTAGCCGTTTTACTTAGCTTACTCAGGAACTTAGATTCACGTAGTCGTTTGGGATTATCAATTATGGTGGGGATGGCAGCTTTCACCATCATGCCAGACTCTACGCATATAGATATTCAAATTCTCGCGGCTTGGATATCTGGGGTGCTTTGTTTTTTAATGCTGTTTGTTTTGATGGCAAACAGTGCAACTCCCGAAAAAACTTACTATCTTGCTCAAAGTAAAGAAGCACAACATTCAGTAACATTTTCTTTGGTAATGATTACTGCTTGCACCAGTATATTTGCTATTGGGCTAATGCAGTCAAATAATCAAAACATACCAAGTTCCGTTTTTGTTGTTAAAGTCAGTTTGTCTTTGATAGCGGTACTTTGTTCTTGGTTTTTAACCCATACTGTATTTGCACTCCATTACGCTACCTCCTACTACCGTCAAGACTTAAGCAGTGAGGAAGCAGAATATGCCAAGGGGTTAGACTTTCCAGGTGAGGAAGAGCCTGATTTCTGGGATTTCATGTATTTTTCCTTCACAATTGGGATGACTGCTCAAACCTCTGACGTATCGATTACATCTTTACCAAAACGAAAGTTAGTTTTAGGACACGCCGTAGTTTCGTTTCTCTTCTATATGGTAATTTTAGCTTCCAGCGTTAATGTTGTTTCTGGATTGATTTAGCTTGAGATCACTCAATAGTTTCTACTCAACAATTATTGGAGTCAGGTTATGAATGTTGACTCTTTATTGATCACTTGTAAGAACCTCAGCCCAAAACACCGCACAATCGTGTCTATGTGGTTAGCTGCTGTAGTTTTCTTGCTTACGCCATCTTCCATATTGGAAATACGTGTTCTTTCTGCTTGGAGTGCAGGAATCCTCTGTTTTGTAGTTCTAGCTTGGTTGATGATTTTCAATGCTAGTCCTGAGAAGACTCGTTACCTTTCTCAACGTATAGAAGCGGATCATTTGGCAGTATTTTTACTGGTTGTATGTCTTGCTTTCAGTAGTCTGTTTGCGATCGCCTTCGTATTAGCCAAGCATAAAGATTCCTTTACCCTCTCGGTGGGATTATCGATTCTGGGAATTTTTAGTTCCTGGGTACTGATGCAGACAATGTTTGCATTAAATTATGCGTCATTTTATTACCGCAGCGATGACTTAAGCCATGAAGGAGAACCAATGGGAGGCTTAGAGTTTTCTAATGTAGAACTTCCTTGTTACTTAGATTTTCTCTATTTCACCTTTACTCTTGGTATGACATCTCAAACATCCGATACACAACTTACTTCGTCTGCTATGCGGCGGCTAGCGCTAGGACACACATTGATGTCATTTTTTTTCTACAGTGTAGTTATTGCCTTAACAGTCAGCATCATTTCTGGATTGTTATGAGCTACACCCATTTCCCACACAATAATTTTGTTGCTTGACTTGCATTGGAGGATTAATTATGCACTTTATAACGGCTTTTTTATTAGCTATTGCCGCGAATGTAGATAACTTTGCAGTCGGAATTGCCTATGGTCTCAAGAATATCAAAATAGGTTTATCCACAAATCTCTTTATTGCCTTCATTTCTGCCTTGGGTACTTATCTTGCTACATCAGTTGGTGAAGACATCAGTAAAAGTTTAGATATCCGTGTTGCTAACCTTCTCAGTAGTGCAGTGTTAGTAGGTATTGGAGTTTGGGTAATTAGGCAAACATTAAAAAAACAGCGCAAAAGAACGAGAATGCTTTTAGCAATGGAACGCTTCAAAGTCCCTGTAGAGTCAAAATTTTCTTCATCTGGTTCGAGGACTGCTTTAGAAGAATCTCCAGCCATGATGACTGAGCAGTTCTCGCAAGAAATTATCCGTGAGTTTTCTTATGCAACATATATAGAAAACCCAGCAAAAGCAGACATAGACAAATCTGGTTATATTGATATTCGTGAGTCAATCGCCTTGGCATTTGGTTTAACGTTCAATAATTTAGGTGGTGGGATAGGGGCTGGGATTTCTGAGGTTAACTTAGGTGCTATGACACTTTTTACCTTTGGATTTAGCATTATGGCAATTATGCTCGGATATATCTTGGGTGAGCGCTCTACCACAAGACTATCTAATTTTTGGGCTGGAACTATTTCAGGATCATTGATGATTACCATAGGAATATACGAGTACTTTATCGGCTAAAATAGTGTAGTAAATGCTTAAAGATTAAAAATTCCCGCAATTAAGTATGCTTTACCCAAATTTTTGTAGAGACGGGTATATCCATATCTACACGTCTCTACACAAATTTCTCTCCATAGCCCTATCCATCAAAATTATTGACGACACAAGTAAATTTAATTAATCAGTAACCGCTACGCCATCATTAATTTTTATTAATGATATAACGGTAGCAAATCAATGACATTATTAAAACTTGTAAAATAGTCTCGTAGTGCTTTAGCCGAAGCCCCTGTAAACTCTATCCATTCGTAGTGGGAGAGATTGGATGAAATGTTATCTTCCTGTAATAGATAAGCATTGGGAATGGCAATCAATAAAGATACGCTTTCCTGTTCAGAGTGGGCTGGGCTTTGTAATCTAATAGCGGCAATATAGTTCGTGTTAACCACAATCTCCTCAATTTTTATAAATGCCATGATTTTGGTAGTGCGAAACAACTTGGGCTAAAAACCATGAAACAATGGATTATAGTGTTTAGTAAATTAAAAACCCCTAATTATTTAAGTATGTTTACAGTGATTGTAATCTAAATAAATTATTTATTTTAAAAACCAAGGTTCAGTTATTCCTAACTCAGAGCTAAAAGATACTAATAAGACTTGATCATAACTCTGTAAACAAATATTTTAAAATACTTATAGTAAGTATACTTACATTCTCAAAACTTTTATTACAAGAGCCAGTAGAAGCACAAGACAAGATATTGCATGGCAATTGCCGTGGCAGCCTATTCTGACTTTGTAAACATACTAGTGTCGAAATTTTCTGTGTTCCCAGCTACTTTTGCCTTGAAAAGACAAAATTTATACACCAAGTCCATCTGTTCAGACTGGATGTAAAAGTGTCAGGATATGAGGGTATGAGGTTTTAAAACACCCATACTCTTGTCAGGAGAAAAGAGGGAATTGGAATTGCTTGCCGTTCAGGCTCTCTGGGCTTTTTTCCCTGTGCAGCGTTGCCAACGCAGGATCGCCTCTTTAACTTGTTGAGGATCTTCGTTGCCAGCAAAGCAAATTCGTTTTAGACGTTCACAAGCAATTAGGGCTTCACCATGTCCAAGACAAGGGGTAATCACGAAACTGCCGGGTTTGGTGAAAAAGCTGACTAAATAAGCAACGATACCTTCAACACCCTCAATATCAGGATTCAGGTTTGGTTTAACCAAAGGCTTTTGGGAAAAAATTGCTGTGTAAATATTTCCTATAACTAATTCAAATCTAAAGGGCATCTGAGTGGATTTGCAAAGGTTGTAGATAGATCCCTCACGACACATCACAGCTACAACACGAGCTTCGTTGACTAAATAGTCATGCTTCCAAGAACAACCAGGAGAAGCGATCGCCAATGCCGCATTAGATGGTAATAGTTGAATAAAATCTTCATCGGTGGTATCACCGCAATAAATCATATGTCGGTCGAGCATCCAAACATCGTCAGTCTGGATAGAAATTTCATCACTTTTAACATTTCTTAATGAGTTTTGAGTCGGCTTGCTCAACTCCTTAGCCTCCTTTTGGGCTATGGCGTTTTGCAACGCAATTAACTGGAGTTGTGTCTGTTTCTCTCTGGCCTTTGTTGCTAAGTTTTTTTGCTTCTCCATTTCACCTGTTTTCTTTTGCGCTTTAGCGTCCTTTACCGCTATTTCTGCTTGTTCTGCCTCTTGTCTTTCTTTACTACCCGCTCTAGCTACCTTCAGTAAAGCTGAGGTACTCTTAGCAATTGGTGTGCCTTTAATTTTTTCTTTCACTTCTGGGGCTATATTTCTGGCAATTTGCTTACCATACTGTAAAGTGCGCTCTGTGAAACCTGTTTCTTGCGCCAACTCCAAGGTAGTTTTTGGCGGTGGTGAAATTATTTCACTACCTCTAGCCGTAAACTGGTTGTCCCCCACCTTTGCCCTCATTCCCATCCGTTCCAGAATGCGGTCACGCTCCAACCATAATTCCGACCGTTGAAGAGTATCTAATTCGCTACGAATCAAGTTTTCATCAATTTCTGCCAGACGAGCTTGGTCTTGGTCTTCGCAGGTAATAATGTGACATTCAATTTCTTGGAAACCCATTAACTTACAGGCGGTAAGGCGGTGCAACCCGGCAACTAGATTGAAGTTTTGGTCTAAAGTAATTGGGTTTAACAGTCCATTAGCTTTGATAGATTCCATCAACTCAGCAACTTTCTGGTCGTTGAGAGGTCGTCTGTTAGGCAGAATATTGACACGATGAACATCAAGGTAGGACATAGTACTGTTGCTCTATTGTTGTAAAGTTCTATTGAATTGCCACCATCAAAAATTCAAAAGACGATTTTATAAGTTTTATAAAGTAATTAAGCCAGAATTTTTAGCATATATTTTGACAGACAGCTTTAGCGAATACTCAACCAGAAACCCATCATCAATTTAATTGCATGTACCCCCAACTATAAATATGTACAATAAACTTATGTTAATTATTAATATAAGTTATTGTGAAGAAAAAGGTATCTAAGTACTGTTATTGGCTGGTTATTTACTTTATTTAAGTGCTATGCTGATGGTTAGCTAGTTGAAATATAAATATATCTGCTAACTATTATGATTGGCAAAAGTAGACGTAAATATTTAAAAAAAAATTAAGAATGAAAATTGCCCTCATGAATTGTATTATTTTTGGGAAAACTTATGATTCAGGTAGCAGGATAGCAGAGGGTCAAATGGACGGATTGTCAGGGTTTTTACCCTTGGTACTTGGACTTGGGAATTATCACTGATGAGACGCATATGATATTATGCCGACTTTGTATCCGTAAATAGTATAAGTTGCGATAGTAAACCTTAGCTTTTGAGAAAATACTGAATACACGGTAACTAGAAGCAAGATAATCTTGTCAATAGTTCAGAACCGCATGGTTGAAAGCTCATAAATAAACCCACTGCCAATTATTATTGAGATAACCAGTTAATATTGGTGTCTTTGCTAGATTATAGTTAAAGTGGTTTAAAGACTTTCATTTTCTCAAAATTCACCTAAATCTTGCTAAGGCAACATCTTAATTATGAGCAGGTACTTTTTCATCTAAGTTCTATCTTCAGACAGAACTTAGACTGAGTAGGGTATCTTTGCTCTTTTTCTCAATCTAAAATTGTTTAAATTAACAAAAACTTATATAGCTAATTGGTAATTTAATACCTGGGGAGGAAGTAATTATTCCTAAGATAGATGTAATAAATCGCTGCTCATATGAAAATATTTTTTAAATTCTAAGAATTATTTTTAACCTGACCAATATCAAGGGCAGACAATGATCAAATCACTTGCCGAAAAAGAACATCTAGGCGTAAAAAAGGATGTTGAAGAAATAGATTGCCAAATCATCCATATTACTAGCGGCCGCTTGCGGATGAAAATTCCTCGCTTATCTAGAGACATCAAGTATACCAGCCAATTAAATTTGTTAATTGAATCTTTTGACTTTATCATCAGTGTTCGCATCAACCCAGCCGCAGAATCGTTAATTATCTACTATCAAGAACATCTGGTTTCCAGCACCACAGTACAAGAAAGGGTACTGATGATGGTTAAGCAGGCAGCCATCATGGAAACTCCGTCAGACACTGCCCCAACGGACACAGAATACAAAACAGCGATCGCTTGGGCAATGGAGCGAGTAGGAATGCCCGTTTTTAGTTTGGGATTAGCAGTTATGGCTCAACAATTGCTACCTGTTCCGCCTTTATTAGTAGCAGGAGTAGTAGCTGTTGCCGCCATTCCCTTTATCCAACGCACGGTTGATATGATGATGGAAGAACGGCGTTTAGATGCTGATATTCTGGATATCCTCTGGATGAGCCTTTATACAATCAAAGGTGACTTTGTGGGGCCAGCGTTAATGGTCAGCTTGATCGAGTCAGGGGATGTACTAAGAGATGCTACCGCCCGTGCTAATGAACAACAAATGTTGGAATTGCTGCAAGGAGTAGATAAGTACGTCAGGATAGAAAGGGATGGGCAAGAAGAACTGATTCAATTAAGTGAAGTTAAACAAGGCGATCGCGTAGTTGTTTATGCAGGTGAGACCATACCTGTAAGCGGTCGAGTCTTAAGGGGTACTGCCCTCATCGACGAACACAAGCTCACAGGAGAATCTAAGCTAGTATCTCGCTCCGAGGGGCAAGTTGTTCATGCTTCTACCCTGCTATTACAAGGCAAGATTTGTATCCTCACAAAACGGATTGGTCAAAACACTCGCCTCGGTTTGGCAGTACAGTTGATGCAGGCCGCACCAGTACATGATACTCGCGTGGAAGATTACGCCTCTAAACTCGCCAATGCCTTGATTGCGCCTACCCTAGTATTAAGTGGATTGATTTTCGCCCTGACCAGGGACGTATCGAGGGCGCTTGCTCCCCTACACCTTGACTTTGGACATGCCATTCGCATCGCCGTGCCTACAACAGCCCTAGCAGCCGTTACCTATGCCGCACGTCAGGGAATTTACATCCGCAGTGGTCGCGCATTGGAAATGCTCGCAAGGATAGATACTGTCGTCTTCGACAAAACTGGCACATTAACTCAAGGAAATGCCGCAGTCGTGGAGGTGAAAACAGCAGATGAGGAAATCTCGCCCCAGGAAATCCTAGAACTTGCCGCTTCTGCTGAACAAGGTAACTCTCACCCCGTAGCTAGTGCGATTATTCGCTATGCCGAAGAAAATAGCGTGGTCATGAAACCTTCCACAACCAAGGATTATCGCGTTGGTTTGGGGATTGTTGCCCTGATTGAGGATGACAAAGTTTTAGTGGGTAGCGAATTGCTCTTGCGACAAGAAGGAATTAATTTAGATGCTCTCCACAATAAATATCCAGATTTAAAGACAAGCACCTACTCGCTGGTTTACGTGGCTAAGAATAATCAACCACTGGGAGTTATTTTGTTCACTGACCCCCTACGCCCAGAAAGTATGGAAGTTGTTAATTCTTTACATTGTCAAGGGAGAACAACATATATCCTCACTGGAGATAATCAGCGTGTAGCAAATCATGTCGGTAGTAAATTGGGGATCAGTCCGGAGCGTACTTACGCACAAGTTTTTCCTGACAAAAAAGTTGAAGTTATCTGTAGCATCAAAGATAAAGGGCAGAAGGTAGCGTTTATTGGTGAAGGTATTAACGATGTTGCTGCCCTGGCTCATGCCGATGTATCTATATCTTTTCTTGATGGTAGTGATATTGCCAGAGAAACTGCTGATGTGGTACTGTTAGAAAACGATTTGCGGGGCATTACCCATGCCATTGCCATTGCTAAACGAGCAATGGAAATTATTTATCAAAATACTGCGATCGCCGCAGTTCCTAATCTTAGTGTTGTCCTAGCAGGAGTGATATTCGCTTTAGATCCAGTACTAGGGGTCATTATCAGCAATGGTTCAGCTCTACTAGCAGAACTAAACAGCTTTCGTCCTCTATTTGAACAAGAAAAAAACTCCAACTCCTATGACTCCAACTCCCATGTAGTGGTAGACGAATCCTTAATATCCACGTTCGCAAACACTCAGGAAGTCATCAATTCTCATAACACCAAGCAACAAACAACTGCTATTCCTAATTTCTTGCGTATTTAAAACGCAAAATGAATAAAAATTTTTATCTTGGCTGCTAGTACCAAATGGTTGTAACGATGCACTTAATCATTATTCCTGAGTCTTACATCCTCCCAAAACATCGGGGGAAAGGTAGGGGAGAGAATTAAGCTCAACTTTATAGAAAGATGGTATCAGTAAGTCAATCAATATTGAGGAGTTTTAGATTGACTGCACACCGCAAGAGGTGTGCAGCTTCGATGATTTAAAGCCAGCGATTTTAAATGTGTGTTGGTAACAAGCGATATTGCATGAACCAACAACCTCAATCTAAAATTGGCACAGTCAAAGGTTTAACTTAGGTCAAGAGGTTATATTCATGCCTCGCTGCCCCGTCTGCCAAAGTAAGTATGTTCACAATCAGGACAGTTATTGTCCTTGTTGTAATTGGCATTTTCCACCCTATCCACTTCCCCTAACGTGGATTCCCGAAATTATCCAAAAAGAAGATATCAGACTGGCTTGGGCGAAGAAAATGTGGTCACTCTTGCAATCAGCCCAAGAGAAGTTAAAGCAAGCACAGATACAGCTTGAGCAAGCAAATCAACGTGCATCACAGATGAGTTTGCAGCTTGAACAAAGCTATCAAGAACAGTCTGCTCTTAGCGAAACTTTGCAAAAACAAGAAGCCAAACTCACACTATTACAAGAGCAATTCCAGCAATCTAGTAAAGAAATGGCACAACTGCGAACAGAACTAGATGGTATCAAACAACAGCACCCGCAAAATCAGCCGACAATAGAACCTAACTTGCCAATACAAACATTGTCCATATCAGACAACTTACAAGAGTTTAGTTTTGAAGTTGTCACCCTAAACAACATGGGACAACCAATTAACTGCTCTATCAATAAAGCACAATATTTTCCAGAACATCTAGGAAATAGTATCTTTCTCGATATGGTTTACATCCCAGGCGGAACATTCTTGATGGGATCTCCTGAGAATGAATTAGGCCGAGAAAGCAATGAAAGCCCCCAACACCCAGTTACCCTCCCATCTTTCTACATCAGCAGATTTCCCATTACTCAAACTCAGTGGAAGAAAGTTGCGGATCTGCCCCAAATCAACAGATATCTTAACCCAGAACTCTCCAATTTCCAACATCCAGACCTTCCCGTCGAACAAGTCTGCTGGTATGATGCTGTAGAGTTCTGTGAAAGGCTTTCCCAACTGACAAATCATCGTTATCAATTACCTAGTGAAGCACAATGGGAATTTGCCTGTCGCGCAGGAACTACAACCCCCTTCCACTTTGGTGAAACCATAACCTCTCACCTCGCTAATTATGACGGTAGCTACATTTACGATTCGGAAACAGAAGGGTTATATCGGCAAAAAACTACCCCTGTTGGTAGTTTCCAACTAGCTAATGCTTTTGGACTATCCGACTTGCACGGCAATGTCTGGGAATGGTGCGCTGATTCTTGGCATGAAAACTATCAAAATGCGCCTGCTGATGGCAGTGTTTGGCAGTTGGATGAGTCTAATAACTGTCGTGTATTACGAGGCGGTGCTTGGTACTGTCTCCCTACTCTTTGCCGTTCAGCCCAGCGCCATTGGGACAAGGCAGACCATGCAGGTAGCGGCACTGGTTTTCGAGTAGTTTATCTTGTTATCTAAGATAATGATGATGTAATTGTTAATTTTTCCTAAAATTATGGTATAACAAGATTGAGAGTAAAAATGTAAAAGCCAAAATTTCCAAAACCAGTCGCAAAAGTAGCTAAGGAGCAAACTTTTTTAGTAATTTTTTAATTTTTGCCCAATAACTACCCATCAAGGTTGTATCTTGTCATAAACAATATTGACACTGCATAAGTATCTATATTATGTAACTCGATGTTGACTTAATATAAACTCTACCTACAAGATCGATTGATTTTTATCAGTAGTCAGTGGCAAAAGATAGTTAAAGACAGCCTACTAGTTTGTCTAAACTAAAATATAGATAGGGAAAAAATCGAACGCAGATGAACGCAGATGAACGCAGATGAGTAAGATGTTAGATTTTTGGCTAATGCACAAGATTATTCCGGTCACGCTACTACAATAAGATGTAGTGTAAAATTATTGCATTACCTAAAAGATGAACCATTTTAATATTTTTCTAAGTTGGGACTCTTACTTCCTGTATTTACATAGCAAGTTGTCAGGCTTACTCCACAATAATTATTCTTTGATTTCTATCAATTCGCAATTTGCAATAGCCTACAGCTAGGCTAGCCATCACACAACCTACTTAACTTATATCTTGCACCCAGCCTCTTATTGACAAAATAATGGGCTGAAAATCTAATTATTTCGTAGGGTGGGTAGTGCAGGGAGCCAAGTATTTATTGAGAATGTGCAAGATTTGAGCCTCCCACGGGCGCGGTTAACGCTCCCGCAAAATATGAAAGAAACACAACTATTCCCTATTTTCTGTCACCTGTCACCTGTCACCTATCACCTGTGTTTCTTGAGAGTTAAGGTTTACTTTATAAACAGTCTCTAAGCTTTAGTTCAGACACATGATGATGAATCTGCATTTTCTATTTTTTAATAAAGAAAAGAGAGGATAAACGTGTTGCCACAGCAAGTCCAACAATTCCATCAACTCAAGAAATTTCATCAGCTAGTTCTTCAAGATTCTTCTTTAAAAGAACGTTTAAGAGTAGCAACAGACGAAGCTAGCCTCGTCAGCATAGCAGTACAGTTGGGAAACGAACTGGGTTACAACTTTACATATCAAGAAGTAAAAAGTTATATCGACAAAAATATATTTATTTTGATGAGACAATTTTTATTTTAAAAGCGTATCGTAGACAGAGACTCGCCCAACGCTGGACAGATTAAAACACAAACTAACCAGAAAACAAACATATAGGACTTACGCAAGTGTCATAATCAAACTAACTGTAGGGTGCGTCAGCCCCGATAATTTCATATACATTTAAGGATTGATTTTCCACATCTGACGCACCCTACCCCATGTGCCAGTTGCGTAAGTCCTGACATATTCAGCAAATTTTCAGCCTGTAACCTGTCTCCTGTTCCCTGTTCCCTCCTATCACGAGAGAGATTTTTCATGCTTGCCATTGAAAATACGCAATCACAATGATTCTACTCCTATACTCTGCAATTAGAGCATCAACAAATAATATCTCTGCGAAAAGAATATTATCTTGGGGAGCGGATAAACTGGCGCTCCTTCTAGCTATCTGTAATAAAGTGAAGAAAAAGTAAAAAAAATCGTTATTTTTTTCACAATTGCTATATTTGGCTCGCATTCACCTATTTTTTTCAAAATTACTAGATTTATGCTCTTTAGCAGTTTCTCATACTCCATATACGATACTTTTGCAATTGGAGCATCAACAAATAATATCTCTGCGAAAAGAATATTGTCTTGGGGAGCGGATAAACTGGCGATACTTCTATCTATCTGTGATAAAGTGAAGAAAAAGTGAAAAAAATCGTTATTTGTTGCACAATTGCTATATTTAGCTTGTATTCACCTATTTTTCTCAAAATTACTAGATTTATGCTCTTTAGCAGTTTCTCATGCTCCACATACAATACTTTGAGCAGTAAAAATTTGCTATTCAAAAAACTGTATTAATTGATAGTTTATTACACTGAAGCTAAATTTTCTTTGACAAATTATGTTTTGTTTAAAAAAAGTTAATAAAACTTACTATCTTTTCTTTGATTTTTTCTGTAATATCATTATTAATTAGAGATATAAGAGATAGCCTCAAACTATAGACGCAAATCCAACTTCTACGCACAAACCATTTTTGTAGAAGGTATATTTCATTTGTGCTTGTTTCTGAGGCGAATATTTACCTCGTCCTAAAGAATGTGGAAGAGATATCTCAGTTCTGTTGATTTTTGAGGCGAATATTTACCTCGTCCCAAAGAATAAATGTGCCAAAACTTTTATCTTGCTGAGGTTTTGGTATTTCGATAAGTTTCTAGCTATAAAAGTCATCAAATGCTTTTATAGTAGAATGAGAACTTTAAGCCAACTACAAAAGGTTAATAGCTCAAGCTTGACGAGACATTTATACCAAACTTTAATGTATGCGTGATAATTCGAGAGGCGATTTCAAAGCTTCCCGGATACAATGTTACAGGCTATCAAGACTTACAAAAATGGACAGCAAGTATCGTCGGAAAACTTGTACCTTAAACAACAACCCAACTTAGGAGTGCCTTTATGACGGTTACAGCAGTGGCGGAGAATTTGGTTAGATCAGTAGAGGCTCACTCCGGTCATGCAGAAAATATCCATTACCAGGTTGTGCATTGGATACCAGGGCGTTTTCGGATTCGGATTCCTCGGCTACATGAAGATGAAGAGTACTGCAATCAACTTAAATACACTCTGGAGAAAATTGAATTTGTCACAGAAGTTGAAGTCAACGCTATAGCTAGTTGCTTAATAGTCAACTACAGGCATCAATCAAGTGCAAGCACCATTGCCATAGTTCAAGAAAAGCTATTCACTGCTATTCAACGAGCATCTGAAAATAGCATTCCTGCGGGATGGACAGGAGAAAAAGAAGAAAAAAAAGCTGATAATGAGATTGATTTAGTAGAACGGTTAGGACTTCCGGTTGCTGGTTTGGTGTTGAGTGTAGGCGCAATGATTGGCTTACCAATTCCCGGCTTTGTGATTGCGGGTGTTGTATTTATGGGTGCTATCCCAGTCTTCAAACGAGCATGGGAAGCAATTCAACAGGAGCAACAACTAACCATCGACTTCTTAGATGGTTTAGCAATCTCTTTACATACCCTACAAGGACATTACTTTGCACCTTCTTTTATGTTGGGTTTAGTCGAAGGTGGTGAAGCTGTTCGGGATATGACGGCGCGTGGTAGTGAACGAGCAAGTCTTGATTTGATGTCTTGTCTGGGCAAAACCACCATCGTCATTCGTGATGGTCAGGAAATAGAAATTGAAACCCAAGATGTAGTACCAGGTGATCATGTCCTGGTATACCCAGGTGATCAGGTTCCAGTTGACGGCATCATCTTGACAGGTACAGGCATTCTTGACCAGTGCAAACTGACTGGGGAATCAGTTCCTGTAACTCGCAGAGAAGGCGAGGAAGTGTTTGCTTCAACCTTACTAGTAGACGGTTGTTTGACAATATTGGCAGAGCGTACTGGTAATAATACCCGTGCTGGTGTCATCGTCAACTTGATGCAGGCAGCTCCAGTGCATGATACCCGTGTGGAAAACTATGCGGCAACAGTAGCAAATCAGTTTGTACTACCTACTTTGTTGATTGCTGGTGGTGTGGGACTGGCTTCAGGCAATATGAACCGAGCAGTTGCTCTGTTGACTCTAGACTTTGGTACAGGTATTCGGGTTTCTGTTCCGACCACAATTCTCTCTGTACTCACATATGCTGCTCGTAATGGTGTCCTCATCCGCAGTGGTCGGGCAATTGAAATCTTAGCAAGCATTGATACTGTCGTCTTTGACAAGACAGGAACATTGACCATCGGACACGCTGGGGTCAATGATATCGATGTCATGGATGACCGCTTCTCCAAGGATGATGTATTGTGCCTAGCAGCTACGGCTGAACAAGGGCTAACTCACCCAATTGCCGAAGCCATTGTTCACAATGCTAAAGACAGGGGACTGACTCTCAAAGAATGTGAAGACTGGGAGTACAAGGTTGGTTTGGGTGCAGCCGCCAAAATCGATGGCATACAAATTATTGTCGGTAGTCCAAGATTCATGACGCAGGAAAACGTCGATCTGGAAGAATACGATCGCCGCTATCCCGATGCTAAGTCTGGTGGACAATCTCTAGTTTACGTCGCAGGTGATGGCAGACTCATAGGTGTGATTCGCTACAGTGACCCACCACGCGAAGAAAGTAAGGCAGTAATCAAAGAACTCAAAGAGATGGGTATCAATGCTTATATGTTGAGTGGTGATGTCACAAGAGTTGCTAAAGCGATCGCAGGTAACTTGGGCATGAATCCCGACAACATCTATGCAGAAGCCTTCCCAGAGCGCAAAGTAGAAGTAGTCAGGAATCTCCATGACAGTGGTAAAACCGTTGCCTTCTGTGGAGATGGGATCAATGACTCAGCCGCCTTAGCCTACGCTGATGTTTCTATCTCTTTCGCGGGTGCAACAGACATTGCTAGAGAAACGGCTGATGTGGTACTCATGGAAGACGACCTGCGCGGCTTAATCATGGCGATTAAATGTGCGCGTCAAGCAATGGATATTATCTGGCAGAATACAGCGATCGTGGCAGTTCCTAACCTCGGCGCTCTACTCTTCGGTATCTTCTTGGCCCTCGACCCACTTTTAGCAGTCGTCATCAACAATGGTACTGCGATCCTGGCAGAACTCAACGGTCTACGTCCGCTAATCGGCCCCGGTGATGTAACTCCATTAGGACATACACTCAGTGCGGCGGAAATAGCTGAACAAGAAAATCGACTACATCATCAGCATCAAACTGCATCTCACCCAACCACAACAGTAGCTCAACCAGATGTACCAACATACGATGTCAAAGTGGAAGAGGTGCTTGTTTCTTTTGAATTGCAATCCGAGGTCAAAGAGAAAGTAGCTGACACCAATGGACATAGCAACCATGAAAATGGCAATGGTCGTCAAGGAAATGAAGTCACTACTTCCCAAGTTGCCAGCGAATCAAACATAATTTAAGCTGATCAAGCTTTACCGAAAATTTGGGTCTAAAGCCCCGTCCTGAAAGGACGGCTTTTTGATCCAATTGTGACAACAGACAAAGCCTTGTCTGTTGGGCGAGATGGTATGAGACTCCCGGTAGCCTGCAACTATTGTTTGAACCACTGACCGAGTTCTTAATTGAACTAGAACAAGCAGGGGATATCCATAGGATGTCCCTTCTGCTAACTTTTGGAGCGACGTATAAATCCTCGTTACAAGAACGGCCTCCTGCCTTAGTTAACAAATCAGCTAAACATAAATTTTCTCAGCCTCTACAGAACGATTTGCCCTTTTTCTGCCATCTTTTCTCAGGCTAGTCCTGAATCCGCCTCATACTCAAAAAACTCTAGCTTCGGTATTGGTGTTTGAAGTGATAAAAGCAGTAATCAGTCATAAATTCAGCGTCAAAACTGCACGCAAGGATCAATTGCCATGATGATTGCATTTCCAGCAATTGGCAATTAAAAACTTAAATTTAGCAAGACTCTATTAGGTAGATAAATTGCGTAAAATTACGTAGGAAAATGAAAGTTAATAGTTAAAGTTATCTTAATATTACTTAAAAAGATTTTCTCTTTCCCTACACTCAAACTTGGCAAGACTTTCAACTTCTTTTCCTGACATTTTTGTCACACCCTAAGCTTTTTGTAACCAAATATAATGCTTGAGAGCAGTAATCATGTCAATTATCGAATCCAATAAGCAGACATTGCGTTCAACTAATCGCATCATGTCCCGTAAAGATGCCTTTCTTTTACGGATGCTGATTTTTGTACCTATTTGCTTAGTTTTGAGCAGAATGAATGTCAACCCGTTGATTGTGTTTATCATGGCGGGTGTGGCAATTATTCCTTTAGCAGCCTGGATTGCCAACTTTACAGAAGCGATCTCTACTCGAATTGGCCCTACTTTTGGGGGTTTGCTCAATGCGACTTTCGGCAATGCCACAGAAATGATTGTTTCTGTAGTGGCGCTGCAAGCAGGACTGATAGAAGTAGTCAAAGCTAGTTTAATGGGTTCAATTATGGCGAACCTATTGCTGGGTTTAGGTTTTGCCCTCTTTTTAGGTGGCTTGCATACCCCGGATAAGTCTTTTCAACTGAATACAGAAAATCTTGGTACTGTTGCCAGAGTTAATGCCTCTTTGCTGAACTTAGTAGTGGTTTTCTTGCTAGCACCGACAGCGATTGAGATCACTTCTATTTCTTTACACATGGAAACAACTAATGGTTTTTCCTACATCTCATCAGCACTCATGCTTATCTGTTACATCTTGATGCTGTTTTTCTCAATGAAAACTCATAGCTATCTTTACGGAGTAGAAGAGGATGCTGAACCAGAAAGCTACGGTAGTGAAGCTAGAGGATTATATAAATTAAAACTCCACATCGGTCTATTGTTGGGAACCACGATAGTTTTGTTGTTTGTTTCTGAAGTACTCGTCAGCAGTTTAGAAAAGGCGATCGCTACTACAGGAGTGTCAGAACTCTTTACCGGAGTCATTCTCATTCCTATGTTTGGCGCAGCAGTGGAAATCATTACTTGCGGTATTTGCGGTAGCAAGAATAAAGTCGAGTTAGCCTCCTCAGTGGCGATCGGTTCTAGCCTACAAATTGCTATGTTTGTAACTCCTATCCTAGTTTTTGCTGGTTTGATGATAGGTAAACCAATGAACTTGGACTTTGACAACTTTACAGTCATGGGTTTGTGCATTGCAGTTTTAATGACTAACTCTGTCAAAACCGATAGACGCGCTAATTGGCTTGAGGGTATATTACTGTTGATCACCTATGTTATGTTAGCGGCTGCTTTCTTCCTACATCCTACTTTGGTAGGCTAGTTATCGGGACTTCCAACTAAAAAAATATCCAATGGCCAGAGTGAGGTGGAGAAAAAGAATTGTATCAAAATCTTCGCTCTGGTTCATTGAATAATTAGTCACAAAAGACTGTTTTTCCTCACCTTGGCTTAGGGTTTCGGGATTTACGCTGCTTAAATCGCTGAAGCGAAAACCCCAGCAACCCTATCATGATGAGCCAACTAGCTATATTAGAAAAATCAACTGTATCCATGAGGTCATCTCACTTATTTCCAGTAAAGGTTTTATATTTAACAGGACTTACGCATCGAAGTTTTCTGTTGAGGCAGGGTGTAAGGGTGTAAGGGTTTTAAAGATTTACACCCCTATACCCCTATACCCCCACACCCTTGCCCAAACGCTTGATTTTTCGTTTTTATGCGTAAGTCCTATTTAAGTTAAAGCCAGGCTCGTTCTGACAAACCCCGTTAGTTCCGTAACTAATCCAGTTACTGTTTCTGCAATCCATTCACTAATCAAGCCAAGTGCTATTTCTGCAAAGAAGTTGGCGATCGCTTCCACAATTATCGCTCTCACCCACTCGGCTAGGACACCAATAATAAATTCAGTAATAGCTTCCGTTACTAATGTAATTAACAAAATCATACATTCACCTATGATTGCAAACCTTTATGACTGTCTTTGTTAATATCTGCCTATTGCTGCTTTTATTCAAAAGCAATTATCAAATATGGTTCTTCAAATTTGCCTGCTTTAATAGATAACTTTTGCAAATCTGGAGGTAAGGCGATATTTCGCCGTTGCTCCCCTGCTTCCACAGTAATTTCTTTGCCGTACTGAGTTAACTTTACCTGTTTTTTTGTAAATCCCGGTAAAAATACAAATAATTGGCGGGTTTCTCGATCAATCTTCAGAGGCAAAGGAGAGCGATGATTGTCGTGAAAGTCGGGTAAGGCGTTCAGCAAAGGATGCCAATCATGCTCTTTGATTGCGGGGATGGGACTAACGCTCAAAGGCGCAAAGGTTTGCTCTAAGGTGATCACATCAGTTTCCTGACATTGATAAGCTAGGACACCATTAATTTTGAGGCTGATCTGTTGAGCGCTTCCCCAAAGCCATTTTGTTTCGGCGATCGCTCCCGGTTCACTACTTGTCACCAAGTAGGTTGTTAGCTTATTCGTGTCTCCCACTACAGCCATACCTTCAGCAATCCAACTGCGAATTTTCTCTAAACTTTGTTGTAATTTTTCTGTGTCTACATTTGCCGAAATGAACGCGGAAGCTATTGGCCCACCGATAGAATCTGCAATTTTCTGGATGTTAAAGCCCTCCAATGCTTTGCCAAATCTTTGAAAATACCAGTTCAACATCCCTGGTATACCTAACATCCTTAATGTCTCTAAATCGCCCCGACCATCATAGATAATTATGTCATACTCACCACTTTGATAATATTGGCGCATCGCATTAAAACTCAGGAGACTGTCAAATCCAGGGAGTAAAATTAACTCTCCTGAATAAATTTCTTCCTTTTCTGGTAAGGGAATATACAAGGATAAGATTTTTTTTGCTTCTTCCCAGCTTTGGTCAAGCATCGTTGTCGCTTGCAACTGTACCGCTTGAAGATTGGTAGCCACCACCTGGGGAATATGCGTTAGCGGGGTTTGCAATAAACTCTCAGCATTGAAATTAGGGTTATGAGTGACATACAGCACTTGTTTTCCCTGTTGAGAAAACAATTTGGCAGTGGCGATCGCTGATGTTGTCTGCCCTATCCCTGCCTTACCAATAAATGTAATGATTCTGCTCATGAAAATTTTAACCTTCTACTTTAGAATTACTGCAACCTATGCAAACTGTGATATGAAACTCCTGCCAGTATCAGGTATAGTTCACTATATCAAACTGTCAATATTTCAGTAATTCTAGGTGAGCAATAGTCCTTATATTTGATATTTGCACAAATCTTTGTATCTGTAGGGTGAGCAATGCCCACATACTTGTATTTCGCGTTAATTACAGAAATTGGTCAATTTCTCTAAGTAATTGACCAATCAATCGGCTACTTAGGATTCTAAGGTACTAAAGCAAAGCGCAGCTAGCAGCAGAAATGGAGTTCCAGGCAACAGAGGTAGAATTATCCCGATAACTCCAACGATAGCGGATATAGTGCCAACAACAATCCTTGCGGCGTTCCTTATCTGCTTAAACATGATTAATTTGTCCAAATACTTACTATGTTTTTCTTATTGAAATTTACCAGAAAATGCTCCCTTGGCTCACAAAGTTAATAGTACGTTACTATACTCATGAGTGATTGCAACCATAAGTAACATTTAATCTCTTTACATATTTTTAATCAAAAATTCTATACATTTTTATATAAAATTAGTGGTATGGTGATGATATGACAGCAAGTAAATATAACAGGAGTTACGCAACTGGCACATGGGGTAGGGTGCGTCAGATGTGGAAATATTTAACTGAGACGATGCTTGAGCCAGAATGCTAAAAGCGGCATGGCGATGCGATAGCCATATTTAGAACCGTAAACAAGTCCTTTCTGTTCCAATCCTGCTAGCGCCCCTTGTAGACCTCCGCCTCTAGAAAGTTGGTGTTTTTCAATATAATCGCGTGAGTGAGGACTATCAGTAGGGTCAAGAGCTAGACTTTCTAAAACACGAGCCTGAATGGGTGGAAGCAGTAACAGCAAGGATTCATAGGTGAGAGATAAATCTTCTACTAAACTTAAAGCGCTACGATGGACGTGGTGAGTTTGAATCAATTCGTCTGCAAAGGGATAAGCGATCGCAGATGAAGAATGATCTGGAGATTTAGTAGCTTCGGTATTCATCTTGGCAAAAGCTCGACAGTCTAGCCAAATGCGCCGAGCTAGTGCGATCGCATCCCCAAGATGACCTTGCACATAGTTAAGAAACATATTCAGTGCTTGACTATCTGGTTCAAACTTGAGTCCTTCTGCGGCCATCGTATTGATGATCCAAGATTGCAGGTCTTGGCGCTCCAAAGGCGCTAAGGTAACGATATGTAAATTACTTTGATAAACCCAAGGTTCTGGAACCGTAGCAATGAGGACATAATTAACCAGGTTTTGCCGCTCAACTTCTTGGCGTAAGTATTCTTCCCACTTACCAGTCCGATCCCAAGAACGGATATGAGGGAAATTTTGAAATACTAACACAACTCGACAATCTAACCATTCTGCCATCTTTTGCGGTAGAGTCAACAGAGATTGGAGAATCATCCAGTTATCCTGAGATGGGACGTGCCAAACTAGGCGAGTGCGTCGCGTCAAATATTGTTCTAAAGTTACCGGATGTCCAGTACTCCATTTTTGGATTAATTCTAATTCTGCTGGCTGTGAAAACACTTCCAACAGCCCCTCCGCCAACAGCTCCAGAAAGCGAGAAGATGTCGTAGCCCGCAAACAATCGATTTCCAAAACCCTAGCCCCTATTTTTTGAGCAGCCCAGCGAATAAGCGATCGCCTTCCACTCCCTGGAATACCTGCCACCATTAGGTCGCCATCCTCAGCCAGAACCCTGCTTACTTGCTGTAGTTCTGCCTGTCTGCCAATTACATATCGCGGAACAAAAGGATTGTTGACCATGTTCTTTGGGAGTAGGGGTTAGGACTGCCTGTAATTGACACTCTCCTTTTATAAGAAGCTGCATCTAATAAATTCTGTAGAGACGTTGCCTGCAACGTCTCTACAACAAACCATAAATTGCATCTTCATAAAGAAAACGGTATTACGTTTAAGCAGCAAGATACTACACATATATTAATTATAATTTTAAATTATATAAATACTATTTTATAGTATCTGATTTTCTTAAGGAAAAGGAAACAGGGCGACTAAAATATCTCATCCTTGTCAAAGCAGGGGGACAGGGAGCAGGGAAAGTAACAGTCTTCAGGACTTACGCACCAAGGTTATCTGTTGAGACAGGGTGTAGGGGTGTAAGGGTGTAAGGGTTTTAAAGATTTACACCCCTATACCCCTATACCCCTACACCCTTGCCCAAACCCTTGATTTTTCGTTTTTATGCGTAAGTACTAGGTCTTGTTGAATCTAAAAATTGGCATAATTTATTTTGAATTAATTCATTTTTTGCAGTTCCCCAACTCTACCTTTGCGATTTCACCTTTCCTGCTATTATTCCTCTATCTTGCGATAGAACTTGCCATAATGATATGAAAATAGTTGAGTTTTACTAATGCACCCATTAATTAATCTAATAGTAAATACTATTTAATAGTGCTATATAGTATTATGATTACTAATAAATATTGTCAAATAGACTTAGTAGCATTACTAGGAATGTAGACCCATGTCTTCTAGTACCGTGTCAGACTCAGCTTTTGCCAAGCCTGAAGCCTCGGCTTGGCATACCATTGACGTTGATCAAGCTCTGCAAAAGCTAGACAGCGATCGCAGCTCTGGTTTAAGAAGCGCTCAAGTTGCCGAAAAACATCAGCATTACGGTGCTAATGAATTGATAGAGACGGGGGGACGTTCACCCCTAGAAATCTTCTGGGATCAGTTCAAAAACATCATGTTGTTGATGCTGATTGCCGTTGCCGTCATCTCTGCAATTTTGGATGTGCGCGAATCTTTCACTGCGGGGAAATTTGTATTTCCCAAGGATGCCGTCGCTATTTTTGTCGTGGTAATTCTGAACGGTGTACTAGGGTACATTCAGGAAAGTGGAGCAGAGAAAGCCTTAGCAGCACTAAAAAATCTCGCTTCCTCGAAAGTGCGAGTCATCCGGGACAACAAGCCAGTAGAAATAGAGTCAAAAGAACTGGTTCCGGGAGACATCATGCTACTAGAAGCAGGGGTCAAAGTAGCAGCAGATGGACGTTTGATAGAAGCGGCGAATCTGCAATTGCGGGAAGCAGCCTTGACAGGGGAAGCACATGCAGTCAACAAACAAGCAGAAGTGCTGCTACCCAAAGATGCAGCTTTAGGCGATCGCATCAACCTTGTCTACTCAGGAACGGAAGTCGTGCAAGGAAGGGCAACCGTCCTAGTCACAGAAACGGGAATGCAAACCGAACTAGGTAAAATTGCCACCGCACTGCAATCAGTGGAATCTGAGCCGACACCTCTGCAAAAGCGGATGAGCCAACTAGGAAACACCTTAGTCACAGGCTCCTTAATATTGGTGGCAATAGTCATAGTTGGTGGGACTATTTTCCATCCCAACTTATTTGAGGAATTTGTCAAAGTTTCCCTGAGTATGGCAGTTGCCGTCGTTCCCGAAGGCTTACCCGCAGTCATTACCGTTACCTTGGCCTTGGGAACCCAGCGCATGGTGAAGCGCAACGCCCTCATTCGCAAACTTCCCGCCGTAGAAACTCTCGGTTCGGTGACTACCATTTGCTCAGACAAAACTGGGACACTCACCCAGAACAAAATGGTAGTTCAAGCACTGCATACACCTAGCAGTTCTCTCAGCGTTAGCGGAGAAGGTTACAGTCCTGAAGGGCAATTTTCTGAAATGGGTACATCCAGCATAGTTGCACCAGAACAACAGCCAGAACTGCAAGGACTCATGCTGGCTTGTGTGCTATGTAATGATGCCATTTTGCAAAAAGAAAGTGGTGAGTGGGCAATTCTGGGAGACCCCACAGAAGGGGCATTACTTTCAGTTGCGGGTAAAGCCGGCTTACGCAAACATGAGCAAGAAGAGCGATTTCCCCGCGTTGCCGAGTTCCCCTTCTCCTCAGAACGTAAGCGGATGAGTGTGATGGTAGATAGTGGCGGTGAGCAACTATCACCAGTATTCGATCATCTACAACTTGCACCCTATGTGATGTTTACCAAGGGTTCGCCAGAGTTAACCCTAGAACGTTGTACTCATATTCAGATAGGGAATAGTTGGCAAGCGATCGCAGAAGAACAGCGCCGCACAATTCTCCAGCAAAATAATCAACTAGCGAGTCGTGGTCTGCGAGTTTTAGGATTTGCTTGTAAGCTGTTAACAGAATTACCCCCCGAAGCTTCCGAAGATACCTCGGAAAATGGGCTGACATGGCTGGGATTGGTGGGAATGCTAGATGCACCCCGTCCAGAAGTCAGAGAAGCCGTAGCCAAATGCCGAGCTGCAGGTATTCGCCCGGTGATGATTACTGGAGACCATCAATTAACAGCCCAAGCCATCGCCGAAGATTTAGGTATTGCCAAAGCTGGCGATTCATGCCTCACCGGCAAAGAACTAGAAAAACTCAGCATGGAACAGTTGGAGCGAGAAGTTGATCATGTCAGCGTCTACGCCCGTGTCTCACCAGAACATAAACTACGCATCGTCCAAGCACTGCAACATCGCAACAACGTCGTCGCCATGACGGGAGACGGGGTAAACGATGCACCAGCATTAAAGCAAGCCGATATCGGCGTGGCGATGGGCATCACAGGTACAGATGTCAGTAAAGAAGCTAGCGACATGGTGCTGTTAGACGACAACTTCGCCACCATCGTTTCAGCTGTAGAAGAAGGTCGAGTAGTTTACATTAACATTCGCCGCTTCATCCGTTACATTCTCGGCAGTAACATTGGTGAAGTATTAACCATTGCAGCTGCGCCCCTACTAGGATTAGGTGGTGTACCCATGTCACCCTTACAAATCCTCTGGATGAACCTAGTTACGGATGGTGTCCCGGCTTTAGCTTTAGCAGTGGAACCAGGTAGACCAATTGTCATGCAGCAGCCACCCAAAGACCCCAAAGAAAACATCTTTGCCAGAGGTTTGGGAGCTTACATGGTGCGTATCGGTTGTGTTTTAGCCATAGTAACTATCGCCCTGATGTCTTGGGCATACAACTTTACTCAGGACTACACCGCAGGCGGCACACTTGACCCCGACCGTTGGAAGACAATGGTATTCACTACCCTGTGTCTAGCGCAAATGGGACACGCCCTCGCTATTCGTTCCAACACGCGGTTATTCATTCAAATCAATCCCTTCTCCAACCCCTATATTTTGGCTTCCGTGGTTTTAACTAGCATCTTGCAACTGTTGCTAATTTATATTGAACCACTGCGGAATTTCTTCGGTACTCACTACCTCACCTTCCAAGAACTGATGATTTGCATTGGCTTCAGTGCCATTATCTTTGTTTGGATTGAGGTTGAAAAGTTATTTATCCGTTGGTTCTTCCGTCGCCAAGAAGCTAAATAGGTTTGATTGCAACCTCAGTTCGCAGTCAACTTCAAAAGAATATAAAATTTGGGGTGTGTTATGCCGTAGGCTAACGCACCCTATTGGCTTGGCTAGGCTAAAATGTGGCAATAGATTTGGAAAAATTGAACGCAGATGAACGCAGATGAACGCAGATGATTAGGATGAGTGATTTTTCGCTAATGCACGAGTATATATAGTTTTGGTGGGCAGTGCATCGGTCTACGAAATCTATAGTTATTGTCCCTCATCTTCCCCAATCCCCAGTCCCCAGTCCCCATAATGAATCATGAAATATTTCTGCGCCCTGCTGTAGAAACAGATGCTTGGATGTTGAGTGCTATTCATATTGCCGCTATCAAAGCTTTGCCCACAAGCTTTTATACTCACGAAGAACTGTTAGCTTGGAGGAATTATCTTGATAAACCAGATGGCGCTAGCATTTTGAAGCATCTGCAATTAAAGACTTTATGGGTAGCGGCTAAGGGTGATCATGTCTTAGGTTTTACTAGTTTTATTGTTGATGAATTAATCGCTTTATACGTGCATCCTCGTTACCAAGGTAGAGGAATTGGTAGAGCTTTGGTAGAGCATTTTTGTCATCAAGCAATGCAACAAGGTGTAGATAAAGTTATCACAAATGCTAGTCTTTACGCTGAAGGTTTTTATTTGCGGCTGGGATTTATTGCTATACAAAAAGCGCCTCATCAATTGGGAAAAGGTGTAATTGTTCCAGTTACTAAGATGAGTAAAGATTTAACTGTGGATCGCTAAAATTATTAATATGAGTAATTAACTATTACACAATTATGATATCTGCTAACACAACTTCGGAAATCTTGACAACTCCGCCTTTAGAAAATGGCGACAAGCTTACCCGTGCTGAATTTGAGCGCCGCTACCACGCCATGCCAAATTTGAAAAAAGCCGAATTAATTGAAGGAGTTGTTTACTTGCCATCCCCTGTCAGAGCAAAAAAACACGGTAAACCCCATGCCAGCATTATTACTTGGTTAGGCACTTACGAAGCTGCTACACCAGGAGTAGAAACTTTAGATAACCCAACTGTGCGCCTTGATGCTGATAACGAACCCCAACCGGATGCTGTACTCAGGATAGAACAAGGTGGACAGTCACGCATTACTGAAGATGATTATATCACAGGTGCGCCAGAATTAATAGTAGAAATTGCGGCTTCTAGTGCTGCCTATGATTTGCATGAAAAACTTAAAGTTTATCGTCGTAATCAAGTTCAAGAATATTTAGTATGGCGAGTTTATGACCGTCAATTTGACTGGTTTAGGTTAAATGAAGGCGAGTATATTCAACTGGAAGCAAATGCAGATAATATATTTTGCTCTCAAGTGTTTCCGGGTTTGTGGTTAGATAAAGCTGCATTATTATCTGGAAATTTAGCTCATGTATTAACTATTTTACAGCAGGGTTTATCTACAGCAGAACATCAAATTTTTGTTGATAAATTATCTAGTGAAGCTTAAATGGTAGTGGTGTGTCAAGGCTAAAATGTGGCATTAGGTTGGGAAAAATCGAACGCAGATGCACGCAGATGCACGCAGATAAATTTGTCGCTATGACTTCTTTAAGATATGCGATCGCACTTTACAATCAAGCAGGAGCGATCGCATCTCCACAAACCCAAACCTGATTCCTACTGTAAGCTTGACAAAGTATGCGTTTCCCCAACTGGTGAGTTGAGCCTACAATATAAAAAAGCAAGTTATCTGTCATCTCTATGGAAAAGCTCAATATTAAGGAAGAAGCTCGAAAGCTAATTGATAAATTACCTGCTAACTCAACATGGGATGATCTCATGTATGAGATTTATGTTAGGCAAGTTGTCGAAGCTGGACTTGCTGAGAGTGAAGCTGGTAAAGTAATTTCCGTAGAGGAACTTAGGGCAAAATTTGGGCTACCAGAGTGAAAGTTTTTTAGACAGCAACAAACAAATTGCTACGTTAACGCCCTCCACAACTCAAACACGTAGAAGATGCAACGCGGCTTGGCGTTAGACATTGCACATTGTGCATATCCTACTTCGGTAAACTCTCTAAAATCTCCCGTGCTACCATAGCCATATATTCATCCTGATACTCAACATATATCTTTAACGCTGTCTGCAAATTAGTCCTAGCCTCTGCATAATTTTCCTCTGCTTGTGCAAGCATTCCCAATAGTCCGTAAGTGCTAGCACAAAAGTAGCGATCGCCAAATTCGATTTTGATTTCCAGGGCTTGTTGATAATAATCCCTCGCTTGGTCGTATTGGCGCAACTGTTGGTCAACCATTCCCAACTGATGGTAGGTGCTAGCACACCCATAGCGATCGCCAAATTCGATCCATATTTCCAGGGCTTGTTGATAATAATCCCTTGCCTGGTCGTATTCCCGCAAATGTTGGGCAACGATTCCCAACTGGTGGTAAGTGCTGGCATAGTTATAGCGATCGCCAAATTCGATAAAGATTTCCAGGGCTTGTTGATAGTAATCCCTTGCTTGGTCGTATTGGCTTAAATCTTGGGCAACCATTCCCAACTGGTGGTAAATCCTAGCACACCCATAGCGATCGCCAAGTTCGATATCTATTTCCAGGGCTTGTTGATAATAATCCCTTGCTTGGTGGAACTGTCGCATCTCCACAGATACATTACCTAAATATAACAAAGAATTGGCGACAGCATGAAGATTTTTCTGCTTTTTAGCAATATCTAAAGCTTGTTGATGATAGCTGTTTGCACTTTCAAACTGTCGTTGCTGCTGATAGCTGTTACCCAACTGATTGATAACTTCGATTTGTAGGGAATAATCAGACAGTTTCTTAGTAATTCTCCAAGCTTTTTCTAAATATTCTCTGGCTTGAATTGGTTTGTGCTGACTTAAATATGCTTTACCCAATTCATTTAAAATATTACAGCAATTGCGGAGATTTTCTTGACTCGGTGTTTCTCCAGTTGGATTATATTCCATCAACAAGCGATGTAATAAATCAATACGTTCTTGTTGTTCTGGTGTGGGTAAACGTTCTATATTTGTGTCTGCATTCAGAGTATTAGCAATTGCCCTATCTCTAGTCGATTCTGTAGTTTTAAAGCGAAATAAACCTGACTTCCAAGCCCAAAAGTCAGGAGCAAATTTTGCTAACCGCGAAATCGCATAATCTGGTAAGATAAATAAAAGCGGATGGGGTACGCTTTGACGATAGGAATCGCGGACGAAGTTTAAATCCTGTAAAACTGGGGGATAATCTCCAAAAACACCAATCGATTTTTCTAAATTGCGAATTAATACAACAAGTTTTTTATTTGTTTCTTTGTTAATTTTGGCTAATTGCTGCACCAATTCATCCCGCAGAAATCGCAAATTCGCATCAGGAAACTCTAAAACCACAAATTGGATTTCTTGACATTGAGGATGCTGTTGCAATCCAGTAATTAATAAGTCTATATCAGGCGGAAAGTTAATTTCAATAAAACCTAAAGTAAATTTTTCGGCAAAATCGATAAATGTCACCAACTCAGCAAATTCATCTTGATTATAGGCAATAAATTTACCTATTTCGGCTTGAATTTCACGGTTGTTGTGCTGATTGGAGAGCTTGTTGGAAGAACTCATTTCGCTTCACCACCGGGTTTGGATAATTCCATCGTTTATCGCCGTTATATTCCAAAACGGAAGTATTAAATAACATTAATTGTCCAATTTCATCTTTACTGACGTTTTTAGTTAAACAAACCTGAGCCAAATGAGGGTAATGTTCTTCAGGAATAAACCGCTCAAAACTAAATTGTTGCTGTTTAACTGCATATTCTACATCTTCGGAGATAATTTTTTCATGTTTTCTGGTTCTCGCTGTTTGACAAGCCGATCGCATCATTTGCATTAACTGACGCACATGACCACCACTGGCTTTTGCTAGTTCTAATAATTGATGACGGCTGTCAAAAATGGCATCAATATCTACCCGTTTTTCAATGACACTCGCCATTGCATCTAACCCCTTCTGATTATAATCTAAATCACATTTATGCCGGGCAAATTCATAGATATTAATCATCGGCACAATATGAGGATTACCATCAAATTGATTCAAGGGATTTTTCGGGGAACAAAGAATTGAGATTGGTACTGTATAAATAATTGTACAATTTAATTCCTGCATCTGCGCCGCATAATCGAAAAATAAATGTTCGGCGACGAGAGGAGGAACTCGATCCAAGTTATCGAAGATAATTAATAAACCTTTGCAATCAGGAAATTTCTGTCGCAATTTTGTGTAAGCGTCGCTTAATAACAGGTTAGTATCAGATTTGAGGCGAGATAAATCTTTTTCTAGAGTTTGCCGAATAGTTGTCTTTTGCTTGTCCGAGCCTTTAATTTGTGCCAGTAATTTAACCATTAGTTTAGCGAGAAATGGCGCTGTAGGGCTGAGAGTTGCTTCAGCTTCGACGTTGACTGATTTTTCGACACTTTGCTCGTTTTCTTGCGTAATATCTTTAAACCACAATTCAAAACTTTTTAATAGCCTTTCATCAAAAGTTAAACCTAACTTTCGTAATTCAAATTCAACTTGTTTAATGACAATCAAATATAAATCTGTATACCGAGCATCATTAATATCTGTCTCTTCATTCGCTTCTAAATAAATAACCCGATAATTATTTTCCCAAAGACTTTGGATTTTTTTTAACTCCGTACTTTTACCACAACCGCGATGTCCGGTAAATAAAATTGTTGTAAAATCACCTGCGTCTTGAAAATCCAAAATTGTACTGACATTATCAATAGCCGAAGTTTTCCGCACTTCCGACAGATCGACATAATACCGTTCCATTTCTGCTGGTTCAAGCGGCTCAACATTACAAGCCAAAAAAGCCGCTTTTAGAGTGTTTGCACGTGGAAAACTTGACTGAGACATTCTTTTGGGAAGAGAGAAATCACCAATTCCTCAATTTTAAGCGATCGCCCATCAAATTTAGCAAGTACAAGGGTGTGAGGGTGTGAGGGGTGTAAAGGTTTTGAACACATAAACCCCTGTACCCCTATCCCCCTAAACCCCTAAACCCCTACACCCAGTCTCCACAGACAATCTTGGTGCGTAAGTCCTAATTAATCTCCCACAACAAGATAATGTATAAATGTCACTAAACCTATCGGTAAAGTGTATATTATATTTTAATCACCTATAAGTCTATCGAAAAACCGTATATTATAAATAAAGTGTAAAAACCAGGAACAATAAAAAGCAGTTTCAGAAGAATATCTGTGATATTTGCTGGTGAATGGTGCTTTTGCTGAAATAGCTACATAAAGCTTATTCAGAAATCATTTTGCTGCTTGAGAGATTAAATTATAGCCAGGAGTGAATGTGAATAACGC
This sequence comes from Anabaena azotica FACHB-119, assembly GCF_014697625.1. Classification (GTDB taxonomy): domain Bacteria; phylum Cyanobacteriota; class Cyanobacteriia; order Cyanobacteriales; family Nostocaceae; genus Trichormus; species Trichormus azoticus_A. Next base: position 57,996 of record NZ_JACJSG010000007.1, read on the forward strand.
CATACGTATCAACGAACAATTAACGACAACAGGACAAATTATCCCCACCCAGTTAGAACAAGCAATTGAAGAAGGGTTTAAGTCGGTATTGAATTTGCGATCGCCTGATGAGTTAGGATTTCGTAAAGATGAGCAACAAGTAGCAGAAGCCTTGGGACTACATTATGTCAACGTTCCCCTGAAACTAGAAGGTTTTAACGAAGAACTGATCACTAAAATTTTGACAACATTAGAAACTCTACCTAAACCCGCCATTGTGCATTGTGCTGCTGGGATGCGTTCTACAGGAATTGCACTTTTGAGCATTGCTATCAAAGAGGGACTAACACCAGAACAAACCCTAGCCAAAGCGCGGAGTCTTGGTTTTAGCTTCTTAGAACATACTGGTATCAGTCCCCGCATCAAACAACAATTTGTAGATTATGTCAATAAACACGCCAAGATTGCTGTATCAGTGTGAGGATATGTAACAGGGAACAGGTAAGAGGACTTTTCAAGTTCGTAGTAAAGGCTTTAGCCTTTTATTGAGGACTAAAGTCCTCTCTTCGAGACGCTACGCGAAGACTACAAACCTTGAATAACTTACCCTGTTCTACTTATGGTCATTATTATCATGGGTGTATCCGGTTCTGGTAAAACCACCATCGGACAAATGTTAGCTGAATCTTTACACTGGGAATTTCAAGATGCTGACAGTTTCCACCCAATAGATAATATTGAGAAAATGCGACATGGTATTCCCCTGAATGATGTGGATAGAATACCTTGGTTACAAAGTTTGCAAATAGCTATTAGCAATTGGCTACAAGAAAATAGAAATGTGGTTTTAGCTTGTTCTGCACTTAAAGCCAGCTATCGGCAATATTTAGTATTAAATAGCGATGTTAAACTAGTCTATTTACATGGGTCATTTGAACTGATTAAAAACCGACTCCAAAAGCGGCAAAATCATTTTATGGGTGTAGAACTGCTGACAAGTCAATTTGAATCACTTGAGGAGCCAGATAATGTTATCCGTGTAGATATTTCCCAGTCTCCTCAAGTTATTATACAGGATATTAAAAAGGTTTTAGAGGTTTAGGATGTATAGCAGTCGTCTGATAGGTTAGGACATCATACAATTTTAAAACCTTTATTTTCAAAGGCTTTTAGCCCTGTAACCTGTCACCTATCTGACTTTTCACGGGATCTGGAAGACCTCTCTCCAAACCTCTCTCCTACAAGGAGAGAGGCTTTGATTTCTCCCCCTTCCCTACTAGGGAAGGGGGCTGGGGGGTTAGGTCTGTCGTTAGCTTTTCCACATGACGTGAAAAGTCAGGTCACCTATCACCTGTCACCTGCTATATTTAATTTACCAATAATGGCAAATTTAACCCTTCTTAAAATTGAATGTATCCTTGCCATTTTTCTATCATTTTTTGACTAACTCCAGGTATTTTATCCAAGTCTTGTGTTGATGTGAATTTTCGCTGTTGACGAGCGATAATGATTTTTTGTGCTAGTTTTTTACCAACACCGGGTAAAGTTTCCAATTCTGTCGAACTGGCTGTATTTATATTGACTACTTTAGGTGTGGCGAGTTCTGCGGAAGTCGGACTTTTAATTTGCTTACATTGTTTTTGTTCTTTTTTAATTTTAGCTTGGACTTTTGTTGGTACACCAACTTGAGCGTTAGCATACATCCTAGTAAACTCACGCTCATAATGAGCAGCAATTACAGGATTATTAATTACTATCAGAGTCTCATCATTGCCGAAATTTGCTGTATCAGACCAGTTGTGTGAACCTGTAATTACTGTTTCATTATCAATGAGTCCAAACTTGTGGTGTAGGATATCACCTTGAGGTAAATTAGCTACACCAACTGTAGTAACTGGATTAGACCAAGGTCGATTGTTAATTTCATATTGACATTTATTACTCAACGCAACTCCCATCATATCTAACCCTTCGCTGTAATAACGATAAGCGAATTGTCTATCAATCAACGCCCTAATTGAGATATTTTGTTGATGAAGTTGTTCTAGACTATTAGCAAGACGTTGTTCGGAGAAAACAAATAACGCCATATCAATAGATTTTTTGGCTGAATTTAAAGTTTTCTCAATTAAGCCATTACTACTTTGACTCCAAGGTGAGGTAGGTGATGTTGGCGAAAAATGCACAGTAATTTTATTATCACCTAAAATAATTGTTTTAGGAGAACGCACGGGTTTTTGGATACCAAATTTACTATCTGGTTTACCTCCAGGCCCATCACCCCACATCAGATTAAATTCTTCTGTGAATAAAGTTGCTAATTCTGGGCTATCGATGTGTAGGAGATTGTTAGCATTTCCTAAACTATTGGGATTGGTGAAATCACCAAAAACATCACTTAAGGTAAAATTAGCTGAGGTGACAATTACTATACGATTGTCTACAATCACAAACTTATGGTGCATTAATGCACTACCTGCTGAACCATCAGCTTGATCATCTATCCAAGGGATTTTGGCATTTCGTAAAATCATCAGTGCATCTTGCTGATTGATTTCTTCTGGACTGAGTTTGTTGTCTTGGTTCAGGTCGATAAATTTAAAGTATTCTTGATATCTTGCCTTTTCTCTGGAAGCGAATTTCTTAACTTCATCTGATGTGAAGCTACTCACAGGACGACTATAGGTATTTTCTAAGATTACTCTAACTTTGATCCCCGCTTTTTGTTTATCTCTGAGGGCTTGGGCAATTCTGGGTAAACGTAATTCTTGGACTGCTACATCGACAGTAGATTTAGCTTGAGAAATAGCATCAATAATCTGCTGTTCTAGATTATCTCCCAGTCGAGTTTGCTGACGATAAGGTTCTTGATATTTTGAGGATTCGGACTGATTAAAGTAAACTTTCACAAATACGTCTTGCGGTAATGGTGCAGGACGATTATTGTGAGATTGGACTTTTTGACAAGCGGCGATCGCAATTATCAAAAAAAAGCACCAAAAATTCCTCAACCTGGAAAAAATCTGCACGGTAATCTGTTAAAAGTGAAATGGGAGTGAACAGATATATAATTCCCAAATTGGTCATTGGTCAATAGTCAACAGTCAATAGTCAATAGTCAATAGTCAACAGTCAAAGCTGCTCCCTTATCTTCCCCAGTCCCAAGCCCGCATATGCAAATATACTTAGATTACAGTGCTACTACCCCCACTCGACAAGAAGCGATCGCAGCTATGCAAGCAGTCCTCACTCAACAGTGGGGAAACCCTTCTAGTTTGCATGAATGGGGACAAAGGGCGGCTACTGTAGTAGAACAAGCTAGGGTACAGGTGGCTGGGTTAATTAATGCTGATCCAGAATCGCTGATTTTTACCTCTGGTGGTACAGAAGCCGACAATTTGGCAATTATGGGTGTGGTGCAAATGCAGACTGTACCACAACATATAATTATTTCCAGTGTGGAACATTCCGCAGTTACCGAACCCGCAAATTTACTAGAGAAGTGGGGTTGGGAAGTAACCCGCTTGGCTGTAGATCATCAAGGTAGAGTCAACCCCCAAGATTTAAAAGCAGCGTTACGCCATAACACTGTTTTAGTTTCCATTATCTACGGACAAAGTGAGATTGGCACTATCCAACCCATTGCCGAGTTAGGTAAAATAGCTCACCAGCATGGCGCATTATTCCATACCGATGCAGTGCAAGCGGCGGGAAGATTATCTATAGATGTGCAGCAACTAAGCGTAGATTTACTCAGCCTTTCCAGCCATAAGTTATACGGGCCGCAAGGTATCGGAGCGCTATATATACGTCCTGGTGTGGAATTGAAGCCTTTGTTGGGCGGTGGGGGACAAGAAAGGGGACTGCGTTCTGGTACGCAAGCAGTACCAATTATCGCTGGTTTTGGTGTCGCCGCCGAACTCGCAACGGAGGAACTAGCAACAGAAACACCTCGTTTAATTAAATTACGCGATCGCCTGTTTACGCAATTAGCAGATGTCCCCGGTTTAATTCCCACAGGCGACAGAGAAAACCGCCTACCCCACCATGTCAGTTTCTACCTCGCACAAGCCGACGGCGAAAAACTCAGTGGGAAAACCTTGGTACGTCAATTAAATCTCGCAGGTATTGGTATCAGTGCCGGCGCTGCTTGCCATAGTGGTAAACTTAGCCCCAGTCCCATATTATTAGCGATGGGTTATTCTGCAAAAGCCGCTATGGGAGGAATCAGGTTAACGTTAGGGCGTGACACCACAGAAGCCGATATTGATTGGACAGCGATGGTAGTAAAGCAAGTTTTGCAGAGGCTGATACCAGGAGAATTATTAGTTAGTTATTAGTCAAGGATATTCTGCAACACAGGTTTTATATGTGACTCATAGTCCGTAGACATATAGTCTACATCATCTCATTATATCCACAGGCATCTGGTGGGTAGAATATGCAGGAAGCTAAAACACTCTCTTTGTTTGGCGCACATATTAAAAGAATTAGGGTGACAAAAGGTTATAGCCAAGAACAACTTGCTGCTTTTGCTGGGTTGGATCGAACTTATATAAGTGGTATAGAAAGAGGGCAACGAAATATTAGCTTGATGAATTTGGTTAAATTGGCTAAAGCTTTAGAAGTTCCCGCCAAGCAACTTTTAGATTTTGATATGGACGAGGACGATGGACAGCAATGAAATCAATTTTTTAGAAGCAATTGCTGATAGCTATGGAATAGATAAAAATTCTGTAATCTTTAAGTACATTGAACGCAAAACAAGAGCTTCTGAAAGAGGAAGTAAGGCTAGACGTTCTTTAGGTAATTTATATGCTCTTTATGTCTTAGCTCAAGATTATATCAATGAAAATTTTGAGGGTTCAAGTTTCACAGAACTAATGCAACGAATGAAAGCCATGCCATTTGGTGCAAAATTACAAAATCACCCTCTGGATAATCGGCTGAATGATGAAGTCAAACGGCAATACAAAGTCAGTGACAATATGCTTCCCGTACAACCTGCGAATCTTGGAGACGGGAGAAAAGCTAGAAAAATATCCGTTGATTTATTAAGCGAACATAACATGAATCCTAGCTCTTGCGCTAGTTTCATTGTGGATGCTATAGATAGTTATATCACTATTATTGATAGTAATCAAACTGCCTATTTAAACCAGATTGAGGCTGCTAATACTGATTTAGAAATTGCTGAATTAATTGCAGAGGCATTTGCATACAATTCAGACGCTAGACTATTTGAAATTATTTCCTTTGGATTGCTTTATTTACACTTTGCAAAGACAACAGTTTCTTTTTCTATAGACGGTAAAAACTTTTCACAACAGTTAACCCTGTATCGTACAGGGCGAACAAACGCAAATGATGGGGGAATCGATTTTGTCTTAAAACCATTGGGTAATTTCTTTCAAGTAACTGAAACATTAGACTTTAAAAAATACTTTCTAGATTTTGAGAAAATAAATCGTTTCCCCATGAGCTTTGTCATCAAAACTAATTTAACACAAAAAGAAGTAAGGGATAAAATCAAAAAAGATGCAGTTCAGCTATATAGCGTTGAACAGGTCGAGGTATATATGAATTTGTTTGAGGAAATCTACACCTTAAATGAATTGAGGAATATTCTTGACCAGATTAAAGAATCTCATGATTCAATTTCTCAATTGAAGGAAATTGTTGTTCAATGCTTCAAGCTGGAATATGGGTTATTAGATTAATGAAATCTGTGGTTGTGTGTCTGCTATGAGTCTTGCTTTTTTAGAGAGGTTTTTTGTTTTTCTTCTCTTCTCCTTCGCTAATTCTTCACAGGTGTATGGTGAGGGCAAATCTAGCCGTCGGATACCGATTTTTACATATTCTTCATTTAGCTCAATTCCCATAGACTTTCTTCCTAAACGCTTGGCAACTGCACATGTGGAAAAACTACCAGAAAATGGATCTAATACCATGTCTCCAACATTTGAAGATGCTAAAATGATACGTTCTAAAAGAGCTTCTGGCTTTTGGGTAGGGTGATTTTCATACTCATCCATTTTGAAGCGTACACGCGCAAAATTCCAAACATTACCCGGTACTTTTTTTGTGTTGTATGGCTGAGGAGGTTCTTTGCGATAATCAATTAACTGGCGTATTGCACCAGTTTTCGCCTCAACCATAATATCTTCAGCATTAAATGTATAATTTCTCTCATGTTTTGTTAACATGAGTATCGGCTCATACATCGAGCCAAAGTATTTTTTTGCCTGCATTCCTGAGCTATCGTAAGCCCAGACTATTCTACTTTTAATATAGAAATTCTGACGACATTTAATATCAATGTAAGGCATATTCTCTGTGCTATTCATCAAGTAGAATGTACCATTAGGCTTAAGAATACGGTGGCATTCGTCAATCCATTTGTATGTCCAGTTAAGAAACTCTTCTTCTGACCAATTTTCTACTAAACCATCGAAATCTTTGCCTATATTGTAAGGTGGATCAGCAAATATTAAGTCTATGGATTCTGATTCAAGGCATTTTAAATTTTCCAAAGCATTGCCATGAATAATAGTGTGAAAATCATCCTTATATATTTTGGTATCTACTTTCACTGTTGCAACCACAATCAAAGCCTTTAGGTGTTAATATATGCAATGTGACTCAAAGCCTACAACATTAACATGAATATTTCAAGGTTTGCTTTGAGGCTGTATATTCATATCTTGCACCTTCTCAATAAGCTTGTGGTGGGCATTGCCCACCCTACGAAATCATAAGGGTTTCGGGCATTAGTTTTCGCAATAAAGTAATGGTGCAAGATATGAGCGCCCAACGGGCGCGATGAACGCTCCCGCAAATTATAGAAGAAACACTTTTTTCGGCGTTGCTGAATTAGAATATGAAATCGCAAAATGACCGTCCTTTTTCTTTGTAACTTTGCGCCTTTGCGTGAGACAAATTCATATCTTGATTCAGCAACGCCCTTTTTTCCTCCCCTACACCCCTATACCCTTACACCCCTACCCCCTTGTGTTTCTTAGGAGTATAACTATGCCAGTATCAGGAATTTTTCTGTATCAATACCCATAGGTTAAATTTCACCAACTCATCGGCCAGATTTTGATGATATTCTCAGCACTACCGCCACTGGCGAGATTTTGTCCATCTGGACTAATGGCGACAGAATAAATGTATCCAGAATCGCGTTTTAATGTCCGCATTATCTCTCCTGTTGTGGGATTCCATAGTTTAATTGTGTTGTCATTACTCCCACTGGCAAGAACTGCGTTATTTTTTAGGTAGGCGACGGAGTTAACTTTGTCGGAATGTCCTTTGAGGGTGCGAATTGTCTCTCCAGTTGCCAAATTCCACAATCTAATTGTTTTGTCTTTACTACCACTAGCAAGCGTCTTCCCATCTGGACTGAAGGCTACTGACATAACTATGTCGGTATGTCCTTGCAAAGTCCGAATTTCTCGGTTGGTTGTCAAATTCCACAATTTGATGGTACTATCCCAACTACCACTAGCAAGAGTTTTACCATCTGGACTGAAGGCTATGTTAGCAATGGCGTTGGTGTGTCCTTGCAATGTGCGGATTTCCTTTCCTGTTTCTAGGTTCCACAATTTAATTGTCTTATCTAAGCTACCACTAGCAAGAGTTTTACCATCTGGACTAAAGGCGATAGTGGCGACTCCTTGAGAATGTCCTTTGAGGGTGCGAATTTCTTCTCCAGTTGCTAAATTCCACAATTTGATGGTTTTATCTGCACCTGCGCTGGCGAGAGTTTTGCCATCTGGGGCGATCGCTACAGCCCAAACCCACCCATAATGTCCATTGAGAGTATGTATTTTCTGTCTCGTTTTTAAATTCCATACTTTAATTGTCTTATCATCGCTACCAGTAGCTAAAAATTGTCCGTCAGGCGAAAACGTAACGGAGTTGACATCGCTGGAATGACCTTTGAGGGTGTAGGGTTGGGTAGAATCTGCTGATTGAGGAACAAGCTGTGGGATTGTTTGTAAATACCAAATTCCCCCTAATCCCAACAACGCAATCACTGTATTGATTAACAGTTGTTGTTTAAACTTACCATTGAGGAATTTTGTCGGCTGTTTTTGGGTTGTAGGTGCTGTGAGGAAGGTTGATGTGGGATCAGGCGTTGGGGCGATGGCGGATTTTTGGATTGCAGTTTTGGATGGTGAAAGTAGCGATCGCAAGTCTATCAAATCATGGATCACTTCATCCGCCGATTGATAACGCTTTTGAGAATCCGTTTCTAACAGCTTGTTCAAAATCTTCACCAAACGTTCATTAGCTTTCTTATTTCCACCTGAAGTCTGCCAATGTTGCGGCCAAGAGTCAATCCAACCGTAACCCTGTTTTATCCACAGTTTGGAAGGACTAATTCCCGTCAACAGATGAAAGCAAGTTGCACCCAAACTAAATAAATCACTGGCTGGGTAAGCTTTGCCAAGCTGCATCTGTTCAATTGGGGTGTAACCAAGTGAACCAATAGTTGTTCCCAGTTGGGTTTGCATTGTCGCTGTTAGCTGCTTGGCTGCACCAAAATCAATTAGTACTAATTTGCGATCGCTGTAACGGCGGATAATATTTTGTGGTTTAATATCTCGATGAATGACTCCACGCTCATGAATATATTTCAATACAGGGAGTAAATCCCAGAGAAATTCTACAATTTTATCTTCATTGTAAACTACCCCTTGGCGTAATTCTTCTTGAAGATTGTCACCATTGATCAACTGCTGCACTAAGAACAGATAATTATTTTGCTCAAAATAAGCTAACAGTGCTGGAATTTGGTCATGTTCACCTAAATGTTGCAAACGTTGAGCCTCTTTTTTGAATAACTCAACTGCTTTTTTCATGGCAGAACTTTCTTGAACTTTCGGCGCAAATTGTTTAACAACACATAATTCATTCAATTTATCTATATCTTCTGATAGATATGTCCTACTAAATCCACCTTCATCCGAGAGCATCTTGATAATACGATAATGCCCCCGCAATAATGGTATTAATAGGGTATTGCAACTTTGGCAATACATTCTGCCATCAGGATTTTGAGGCATTAAGCAATCAGGATTCAAACAGCAAAGCATACTGGGAATCCATGTATAGTTGGACTATATATTAATTTAACAGTAATAGTTTTGCTATCAACTTGCGGCATTATTCTTAATCTAAAGACTTGTGTATGGGTAACTAAAAGATTTAGAATCAAAGGCTAAATGATTTTTGAGTTAAAATCAATATCCTATCTGATTAATAATAACTGATATATATGCTTCATAAGGCATAGTAAAATCAATGGTTCGAAAAAAATACTATCTTTTGTATATAAAATTTATATTGGGGGGTTAATGTCGAGCAACAAATTAGTTCAAACAAATTATCTACTTTTCTCTAGCACTAAAATTAGGTGAACCCATCTATCTATAGATAGAAAAATGGTTAAAAACTGGCAGAGTCAGGAGTGAAATTATGGTAGGACAGAAGAAAAAAAGTTATTGGTTCAAATTAAATTATGCTCTGATTGTTTCGATTAGCGGTGGTTTGTTAGTGGCTAACTACGCGCCGATCAAAGCTTTAGATATCGCTCTTAACCCTGGAAAACTGATAATAGCTAAAACACCAGACGAGAGACAACCAGAAGCAGTACAGCAAGCGATCGAGCAAATACCTACTTCTTCACCGCCAGCAACTCCACAAACACAACCCAAACAATCTATTGATTCACCTATTCCTGTTCGTGAATCATCCAACTCAACATCTAACCCCAACCCTCAACCCAGAGAAACTAACTCTACCCCAAGACAATCTCCACCCACAAATTCCAACCCCAACCCTCAACCCAGAGAAACTAACTCTACCCCAAGACAATCTCCACCCGCCAATTCCAACCCCAACCCTCAACCCAGAGAAACTAACTCTACCCCAAGACAATCTCCACCCACAAATTCCAACTCAACTCGTCGGTCTAGAGAAACTAACTCTGCTTCACCACAACGAGGTCGTCAATCAATACCCAACTCAGGTAGAGGTCGCAATTCAACTTCTAAAACTCCGCTTGTTTCCCTGTCAAATCCTTCTTTCAGAGATATTAACTTTGTAGATATAGCTTTTGGCGTACTATCTAAAGGTGACTTTCAATCCCAGGGAAGATATTTTCATTTCTATAAATTTGAGGGAAGAGAAAACCAACTGCTGCAAATCAGGTTAGGCGGTAGCGCTGACTCACGCCGCTCAGGGAACCTGAGTCTAAATCCATTTATGTTTCTCCTCGATCCTGATAATAAGGTGATTTTAAAAAGAGGCGCTGTAGGGACGAATGGAGATATTAGAGATGCGTTTGTCTTTGTCAGATTACCCGTTAAAGGAACTTACACAATAGCAGTAACCAGCCGCAACCCTGGAGATACAGGGCGCTATAGTCTGGCTCTAAGAAATGACAGAGCTAGCTATATACTAGATGAATCTGCCGAACTAAATGCTCAAAGCTCAGTCATTAAACAAAATCGTAGCCCTTACAATGTGTCTCAATTTCAAGGTAAAAAGAATCAACTTGTAAGTATTCGTGTAGATAGCATCAACGAAGAATTTTCTCCTTATATAGTCTTGCTTAATTCCCAAGGAAAGACGATCGCTGCGGATAATGACAAAGATGGGATGTATAGTGCATTAATCGACCGAGCTAGGTTGCCTGAAGATGATACCTACTATATAGTAGTTACCGCAAATAATTCCACAAACCGTGGCACATACCGATTGACTCTCTTCTAGGCAAAATTAAGGGTGTAGGGGTGTAGAGGTATAGGGGTGTAGGTATTCACAACTCTTATTCCTCTTTACATAAAGGAAGATAAGAGTCTTTTTGTGTAAGTCCTGACAATGAAAAACTATTTCAGGGAAATACCTAATTTGATTTGATGTTAATTAATGATCGAAAGCTGACAAGACTATTTTTCTCAATTTAAAAAGTTTAATGACAAATTTTTCAATAAAGGGTCAATTGATGGTACAGGATAATCAAAACGAAAAAGATAACTTTCTTTATCCTCGCAATCGCTACTACGGTGAGGTAAAGGTAGAAAATCTGATATTTAATGCTAATCTGCAAGAATTCTCTCACAAAGTCGGCTACATCACAGCTTTGGAAACATCAGGCAAGCTTTCCTCAGATGAGGCTTATAAGCAGATTAAGACACTTTGGAAACAATTAAAGCGCAGTAAAAAAGAACTGTTGATTGGTAAAGAACCCCCAATAGTCCCGTAAGCGAGTGGGGAGTGGGGGGAGATGAGGGAGATGGGGGAGATGAGGGAGATGAGGGAGATGGGGGAGATGAGGGAGATGAGGGAGATGAGGGAGATGAGGGAGATGAGGGAGATGAGGGAGATGAGGGAGATGAGGGAGATGAGGGAGATGAGGGAGATGAGGGAGATGAGGGAGATGAGGGAGATGAGGGAGATGAGGGAGATGAGGGAGAATAATAACTGTCACCTATCACCTGTCACCTGTCACCTGTCACCTGATAACTGATAACTGATAACTGATAACTGACCAACGACTAAGATTAATAGGAGTGAATGCTTGAGAGATAAATAAACTATGCCTGAACTTCCCAACAGCTTAGAAGATGCGATCGCCCAATCTCGTGAAGCCACCAAAGCTGCTTTAGATGACGGTTATACCCGCATCCAAGTAGAATTGTTGTTTCCCGAACTCAAGTTTATGCCTGTGGCGGAACAATTTCTACCTTTGTTGACAGAATATGGATCTGGCTTGAAGGTTTTCTTTGCTGATGCTGGTGCTGCTGCTTTAGCGCGTCGTGATTGGGCAGACGCAACTTTTCAAATTTTGGATATTGGTACGGGAAGGGTGGCTTCTATTCAATCGAAAATTCAACCGGAAGATGAGATTTTCCTTTTTATCTCTCCCACGGCTGTAGAAGTACCCCAATTAGAAAAAATTTGTGAGACAATAGGCGATCGCCCGGCCATTTTCTTAAACCCTCGCCTAGAAGATGCTGGTGCTGTAGGTATCGGCTACACAGCCAGACAAACCCGTCAACGTTTTCTCAGTACAATACAGTCTAGCTATTACCTACGTCCTGTTGATGATGAAACGGCTGTATTTCGTTCCTACCCAGGACAGTGGGAAATTTGGGTAGAAAATGAAGGCGGTTGGGCGAAAATTGCCGAATTACCGAAAAAGCCATCGGGTGATGACATAGATTTAATCCTGATGAAAGGACAGCTGCAAACACCAGGAACAGATGCTGCACCTGTGAAAAAGCCCAGTGTATTCAAGAGTTTGCAGCGTTTTATTAAGGCATTAAGCAATTAACTCAAGTTTTTTAATTTGGTAATTGGTAATTGGTAATAAGTAATGGTAGAAAACAATTACCTATTAGCTATTACCCATTACCGACCAAAACAACCATATTATAAGTAATTGCCGAACTTGATATTATCCCCTGCTATGACTTAAAATTATAAAACCCCTATGACTCCTTAGAGGCATAGAGGTTTTATAAGGTTAATATTCAACTATGCTACAACTTGCTTTATTTGCTGACAAGCAATAACCGCTTAATAAAACCTTTATTAAGCTTTTATTTTTACCTTGCTCTTCTTAGCCAAGTTGTTTGTGAAGAACGCACCTATTCCTAGAGCAACAAGTGCGCCTGTGGTTGCAGGTTCTGGTATATCTGGGCCTACTCCAACATTTACAGCAGACAGAGTAAAGGAGAAACTACCATTAACACCAGTCCCACTGATTTGATTTGCTGTTAAAACTCCTTCGCTGATGAGTTCGCGATTATTGTTGAATATTGATCCGCGTAATTCAGGGAATGTGTATCCGACAAGATTCTCATCAGCAGAAGTTGTAAAGTTTCTACTAGCAGAGGTAGGATTATCAACCACGAAGGTTGAACCATCATTAAAACTAATGAATGGATTGGAAAATGTAGCTGAATAGGATGTTAATGTTGTCCCTGAAACCTCAACTCCGGTTCCTGGGCTGTCTAGATTGATGGTAGATATTGAGTTAGCAGTCAAACCAGACAACTCACCACTGGACGATACAGTTGTAAAAGGCCCATTGAATGAAATAGAGTCATTCTCAGGTGATTCATCAGTAAGGTTACTGATATTAGCCTCACCAGTAATATTGATTGAACCAAGTGTTGCAGCCTGAGCAGAGGAGATGCTAGAGGAAATAGCTAAAGCAGAGCCTAAAGCTAATGTGCTGCTTGCTAATGCTACTCCGCGACCCAAGTTCTTGAAATTTATCATTTTGTTCACCATGTAGGTAGTTTCCGACTCTCTAATTTCAAGATGATTCCAAATTGGGTAAGTACAAACCCTGTTAATTAACTATAGGCATCAGTAACATAATTTTTATATGTCCACGGAATAATATTCTTAACTAAGTATAAGAAAACGAAGTTAAGTTAATGCCTATAGATTTATAGATGTACTTTACTTAACCAGTATCATTACACATTAATCTTATGTTGTTATTGAGTTTTCCATAAAGAAACTACTAAGTTTAAATGAATTAATTAAGTATTCTTTAAACTGAAAAATATTTAAGACATTGTTTTATATATCTTTAGATAGATGTTATTAAAATTTATTTAATTAGCTGAATTATATCATAGACAATCAATGTAAATAGCATAATTTTTATATGCGCTTAAATATTATTTAGAGTTACCTTGATTACCGTAAAATGCTTGCTATACAATGATTTTGCTGTTCAAATTTATATGAAAATACAGAAAAAACTGCTCCAATACATTTGTAGAATTTGAGTTTAATTAAACGTTGTATACAATTTAAAAAAATATGTTTCTATAACCTTTGATAGATGATTTAAGGATTGAGAAAAAGTATTATATGTAAAATAAAAAACAAAATTAAATATATATAGTCAAATTATTTGCTAATTTATTTATAAGATTATTTAAATTGCTTTTCTTGAAATGAGGCAGTAACTATAGTCTCAGGCAGACTTTTACAAGTAAGGTCACTGCTTCGTAATCATTCATGTTTAGCATTTTTACAAGCTCGTTTACCCGTAGGCGTTATATGTAATATTTTTAACTGGTTGCTAGATATTAACAAACTCTTCTCTTCATCAAAGCCAAAATCCTGACAAAAGTATATTTTTTTACTAAAACTCGTTCCTAGTCTGAAGATCAGGAACGAGTTTGAATGTGCAAAGGTTTGAGAAGTTGTGTACAGTTGCGTTAATTCATATCTTGCATCTTCTCAATAAGCTGGTGGTGGGTATTGCCCACCCTACGAAATAATCAGCTTTTGGGGCTGTTATTTTGTCAATAAGAAAGTGGTGCAAGATTTGCGTCAAGGTACTTCTACTAGGAGATGCTAACCCCTACATTGAAAGAATTGATAAACTCTTGATAAGATAGGTCAATAAACCCATCATTAGCGCCACTTTTAGCTTTGCCGTCTACTCCCCAAGGGTTGCGGACTATGACACGTTGCTGGCCATTACTACTTGTATAAGCATTTGTCACTGAATAGGCATGGGAACCTACAATATACGAAGTGTCTTTGCCTGTTCTCGAAGTAACTATAGCCTTACCAGCTTTTAAAGAAGTTTCCAGGGTCGAGAAACTGATCTTCTTGATACTATAGTTAGTAGTCTGCCGTCCTGTCACAAAGCTAAGAGCAGAAGCAACAGTTCCTCCATTACCAATTAAGTCATAACCTGGACTACCATCTCTCCATTCGCGCCATTGAGCATAAGCTTTTTCTACTAACGCTACCCAAATAACGCCATTATTTGTTTGAGCAGATATACTCGTGGGGATACGACGATCTACTGTTACATATTGTGCTTCACCAGGGGCATAATATGTACCTGAGTAAAAGCGCACGGTATAAGTATCGTCGCCATTATCTATAATCATGCTATCAATCACAGAACTAGAAGCATTACCTGCATCATCAGACTGACGGCTAAAGGTAGAACCCAGAGCAGCTAAGAATGTACAATTATTTAGCCTTCCTTGGTCAATATCACTAATTCGCGCTTTGTTGCTACTACCAAATAGATTACCCTTGGCTTCAGTGTAAGTAATCTGTTTGCCATTGTACTCAGATGTTGGTGCTACAGTTCCTAAGAACCAGCGACCGACTAAATTAGACTCGAAATTATTCGCACTCATACCTACAGAAGCCCCATTAGCAACCTGTGTCGAGAGCCATTTAACATGATCTTCTATCTTAAAAGGGGTGCTACTAGTTACTAATGCTCTCATGTCTTGTACTTCATTAGCATCAATCGCCGAATTATCTTGAGCATCTCGGAAAATATCCAACATATCCTGACGGCTTAATTTACCATCAGATGCTAAACTACGTGCCAGTTTGATAATTTTTTGGTCGCTTAAATTTTGACTAAACCAATCTGGAGATGTATCTGCCTTTGTTACTGTAAATGTGCGGCTGACTGTATTGCTACTAGCGCCGCTCTCGTCGTAAGCTTTCCCTTCCAGAGTATATTTACCAGCCTCTAGATTCAAGCTTTTGAGGGATAAGCTGTAACTGAAACTGGCATGATTTTTATTGCTACTATCCGCAGTAAATACATTAGCATCAGCGACATCAATATAGTTTCCGTCGGGTTTTTTAATGCGAAAATCGACTTTCAGAAGGTCATCAGTACCATTGTTATCTGATATTGAGGCACTATTGATAGCAAGGGTGTCTGTTGCTTTTAGGGTGTCTTTATTGAGTTGAAAATCTAGTGAAGAGGGTGAAAAATTTTGAAAAAATTTCAGATTGTATTGACTGTCTCCACTTTTTGAATAGACTCTGATAAAGTAATTTCCAGCGTTTAGAGTTTCCACGATTGATTCACTAGCATTGCCGCTTTTAGTAGAACTAGCAATCACATCACCATTATCAAAGGAACTATTACCGTTGTTATCTTTAATTAGTTGTAAGTCTGCATTAGCGCTTAACCCATCAACGACGATATTCAGACTACTACGAGAACTGAGACTAAAACGATAAAAATCTTCACTATCTGAAGCACCTATCCAATCAGAAAAAGTCTGAATTTTAGAATCGAAAGTTAAATTCTTACTTTTACTGAATGTATTACCTGCATTATCAACAGCCATAAATCTCCTTACTGAATCTCAGCCAAATCTTTTGACAAATGACACACTTTAAGTTTGTGAACCCAGTTCAAACATAAAGGCATTGTGAAATCTGTTTAATGTTGCCTTTAAGCTTGTTAATCATCTAGGGTAGAAATACGCAACAATAGGGAATTTGAGTATAACTACCTATTCGGAAGATAAGTATACAGCTAAATCAGCATATTATGCTCAAATCAGCAAATATTACTGAAGGAATGGCAAGGATAGAGGACAGGGAAGAAGAGGCAGGGAATAGCCTTGAGAGCTTTGTATTATCGAGGTTTTATGATTAAGTTATGTTCTCATCTCTCTGGCAATGTCTATATAATTTCACGGAATTTATAATACATATATATATAGATATAGGCGCACATTTGTGCATTCCTATAAATCATGGATATGTTGTAAATACAGGACTTACGCATCAAAGTTTGCTGTTAAGACTGAGTGTCAGGGTGTAAAGGTTTTGAACACATCCATACTCTTGATTTTTTGTTTTCATAGGTAAGTACTAAAATAGTCCAAATTCAAAACAATCAACCTAAAAATAGGGCGGGCAAGATGCCCACCCCACAAGAGTTTTATCTAAATACTAATTCAAAAAATCTTGGCAACACATCGATGATCTGTAAGGGCGCACAGCTGTGCGCCCCTACTTTTTTCAAATTGGGATAATATGAATTCTCTCAAAGAGTCGTTTTGGATTATTCGGAGGATGCACAGTAATTAAGCGCAATTCCTCCTCACACCGAATCTTGATTCTATTTGACTAATTCCCTTGCAATGGGGCGTTTAAGGCTTTATCAATCCGATCGCTAGCTTCCAGTAAGTGGGCTTTGGTATAGTCATCGTTGGTATTGACTGACTTGAGTTTTTCATTCAATTGTTTCAGTTTATACCAAGCTAATGAACGGGCATCTTCGGGAACGTATTCCTTTCTTAATACCATAGCAATCAACAAATCTAAATATTCCCTTTGCAAGCCGCGCCGCAGGCTGGTAATTTTTACCCCCCCGGCTTTTGGTTTGAGGACTTCTGTCCAAATGCCATTTTGTAAGGTATCAAAAAGCTCAGGCAGGGTTAGTGATTTCTCTGGAGGAGATTTGAGTTCAATGTCCTTGATGCGAGTGAGGCGATCGCCTGATAACAATTCTCGCAAAACTGATCCCTGCAATAATAATATTAAGTCATGCACGGGATAATCTAAACGCCCAACAAGGGGACGACTACCCCAATGATACCAACGAGAAGGTGCTAATTTATTCAGCAGTTCGGGAGAAAAATTCAGGGCATCCTCAGCAAAGATATACTTTTGTAAAGTGCTGAGTGCTTGCCTTTGTTGTTCTACAGGTACGGGTTCAAAAGGTAAGCGATGGCGACTGGCAGATGGGTTTTCCTTGGCGCGTAGGCGATAGAAAGATTGCCCACCGATGTATTTTGTAGTGTAGAAGATATTTTGGAAGTAGTTATTCAGAACAGAGCTAAAGCGATCGCTTAAATCACTATAACTTTCTCCGGGCATGGGGAAACGTTTATTCAGATTTGCCCACATTAACCGCGAATTATCCAACTGCCACTGGGAGTAAACTAAGACGTTACTACTATGATCCCAAGCATCGGCGGTAGGGTCGAGGTCATACATATCTTCATCGGGGGAGTAACTTAACTCTGGGTTGTCAGATTTGCTAGCAATATCTTGTAAAATAGGCTTTTCTGCTATGGGTGTCTTGGCGTTGGTTTGGGTATAACCATATTCAATTGCCCATTCATCATAAACCCCGACCATACTGGGAAAGTAATCTGCCTGCTTTGCACCTTTGGGGGCAATATTTGGGGGAACATAATCCATCACCGAACTTGTCAAACCTTTGGTACGGATGATTTGTTCATTGTTCATTTCTTCTGGTGATAGCAGATTACTACCCCGGAAGTTGTGACGCAAACCCAGGGTATGTCCCACTTCATGGGCTATGATCAGACGCAAATATTGATTGATATATTGTTGTATTTCTTCTTGAGTAGGTGGGGTGTTTTGCAGCAGTGACATGGACATCGCCCCAAAAGTAAATTGATTGGCGGCTTCCATGCCGTAGCATAAATCATAATCACCTGCTAACTTAGATAGGCGTTGTAAAAAGCTTTTGGGGTTGTTAGGTTCTTGCTGATTGTTGTTTTTCGGTGCGAAACTATTACTACACAGTCCGCGATTTCGCACTAGTTCTGATATGGAACTACGGGAGTGAGTTTGAGTTGGTTGGACGAGAGTGCCATATTTACTCTTGAGTAAGCGGACAAGGCTAGCATCAACTAAGATGTCTGCATCTAAAATTTCCCCAGTTAAAGGATTAACGCGAGATGGCCCCATCGCAAAATAACCATCAACGGTGTTGATCCAGCGAATTGTATTGTAACGGATATCGGCAGGGTCCCATGTGGCATTGTCTGGCATTTGCTTGACTTCGATCGCATCCTTAAATCCAGCTTTGAGGAAGGCTTTGTTCCACATCAGTACCCCTTCTTTGATGGATTCGCGGTACTGTAGGGGTACGGCGTTATCAATCCAAAAGACTATAGGTTTTTTGGGGCGGGATATGGGTGAGTCTGGGTCTTTCTTTTCTAAATGCCAACGATTAATGTAGCGCATGAAGGGATCGTTGCGATCGTCTTTGGATAAATCTTGGTAGGCGGTGATAAAGTAACCCACCCGTTCATCTGCTAAACGCGGTAGATAATTATTTTCTGGTAGTTGGGAGAGACTGTAGTGAACCCGCAAAGTAAAGCCGCGACTGTCTGGTACAGTGGCGAAATACGGCATTTCATCGCCTTTAGTATTGCCAGCACCACCAGTAAAGTTTAATATTGACTCAATTTCTAAGTTTTCGGGGAAGGCTTTGGCATTCCCAAAGCGGGACTGGTCTGTGTTAGTGGTCATCCCGGTAAATAAGGATAACCCAGCTAGGTCAGATAGGAGGATGTCACCCAAGTCAATTAGCAGGGTTTTTCTTTGCGGATGAATGCTTTTGATGTTCACCGAGTAGAGAACGGAATCACTAAACGACCGGGCGAGCGATCGCGCTTGTGGATCACCTTCTCTTGTGCGAAAATTCACGTTACGCACCACAAAAGATAGTTTTTTATCTACTCTTTGAAAGTAGAATAAAAAGTCTTGTAAAGGTAAACCACTATAAATCCCTTGTTCACCGATCCCAGATTCTAATGTGGCGGTAGCTAAGTAATTCTTATTCAGTTGTTCTGGTTTAATCTCTAGATATATTTTATTTTTTTCTTTATTACGATATAAAGTAAATAAACCAGGCAATTTTTCTGTATCTTTCACTACCTCATCAAAAGATTCTAACTCATCTTTTTTTTCTGGCTTAGATTGTGTTTCAGGTTTCTTTTCTGGTTTATCTGTAGATTTGCCAACCTTTAAATATGGTTGTTGCGCCGCCTTCTTTATGTCATCAACTACCCAAATGAAGGGTTGATCTTTCACCTGTTGATTTTGGTTAATCACCCACACTTGTGCCGGCTTTTGTCGCCAAGGTTTAGCTACTTGCTTGATAGTAGTTTGGTTTGAGGTGTAGGGGTGTTGAATTTTTCTGGATTTTTGAGAAGCTGTTACATCTATACTTTGGTCAGCCTGAGAACTTTTGTTCTGACTTTTCACGTTATGTGGAAAAGCTAACGTTAGACCTAACCCCCCAACCCCCTTCCCTTGTAGGGAAGGGGGAGAAATTAAAGCCTCTCTCCTTGTAGGAGAGAGGTTTGGAGAGAGGTCTTCCATATCTTGTGAAAAGTCAGAACTTTTATTAACTGTATTTCCAGACGATAACTTGGCGTTAGCTGTGGCGATGCCGAAAAACAATCCATGTAACAAAATTATATAAAAGGTAAGTTTTTTCATTTAGGCTATTCCTGATAGTTACCCATAACCGATTTTTAATTTTTCAGGACTTACGTAACTAGCACTTGGGGTAGGGTGCGTCAGATGTGGAAAATTTCTTAATTTGTCCGAAATTATTGGGGCTGACGCACCCTATAGTTAGTTTGATTCTGACACTTGCGTAAGTCCTATTTTTATAGCGATAAAAATACTCAAAACTTACTGATAGCAGGCATTCAAGCTCTCAGTTCATGATTATGAGCATTTTCGTGCTGTTTTGTTGTAGTATTTTTTCTAATAAGTAGGGTGATTAGTCATTGCTCATTTGTAAGAATTTTAGGTATATTTACCTTTTGTAATCTAGTTTGGTTTATTTTTGTTTACTTAACTTCATCAACTAAGTTTGTTCTATAGAAAATATCTTTGCTTCCTTATGTCAAGTGTTGTCGATGTAATTACCAACGAAATAGTTGGATTTATTTTATACTATCAAGTTATTTACTAACAGCATTTAAACATTGATTTTTGTATTTATGGATAACCAATTTATTATTAACGGATAGAAAAATGTCACAGTTACCTCAAGTTTGGCGACTCCTACAAAATTATGTGCGGGGAACAAGGTCAGCAGATAGACCTACCACAAAGTATGTCGGTAATCCCTCAGTTTTACCTCTGGGAAAACACGCTCAAAAATTAAATAGAAATGTAAATTTTTCTCAAGTAAATTTACAGAGGGAAATTTTAAGTAAAAAATTACGAATAAGTTTAGAGAACTGGACAAGAGAAGATAGTAATGGGGGATTTGTGATTAGCGATCGCCAACTCCATGAAGAAATATATAATTTACTCGGTGATAGTGCATTAACAATAGAAGTAGTGGAAAAAGCCATAGAATTGCTAGTGGCAGAAAAGCAATTACGACCATTGCCGCTATTTGTGCGTCTAGAAGACTTTTATCAACGGTGGTGTCGGGGACAATTTATTGATGCGCCACCAAACGAGAACTTACCTCAGAGAAAATTACTCGAAATCTTAGCACAAAATCAGGCTATTGGACTAAGGCAGATTGATATTTTCGCCGGACTTAACATCCTGATTTTACTCCTAGAATTACACCGCCACCCCCAAGAGCAAAACGAACAAGGGCAAAAAATCAACTTTTATCCCTCATCCGCACCAGATACAGATAGCTTTTTCACCTCCCAACTACTGCGGATAATTAATTATAGTGATGCCATTGAAATTGGCAACTTTAGTAATATAGTTGGCGAATTTCTCCGGGGGGGAA
This sequence comes from Anabaena azotica FACHB-119, assembly GCF_014697625.1. GTDB lineage: Bacteria > Cyanobacteriota > Cyanobacteriia > Cyanobacteriales > Nostocaceae > Trichormus > Trichormus azoticus_A. Next base: position 79,339 of record NZ_JACJSG010000007.1, read on the forward strand.
ACTTTCGCCGCGCCTACTTTGGCAACGCCAACCTCACAGGAGTCAACTTCAGTGGTGCAGACCTAAGCGGCGCATACCTTGGCGATGCCAACCTCACAGGCGCGAACTTGCAAAACGCCAACCTCACAGGCGCAAACCTGGGTGATGCCAACCTCAGCAGTGCCAACTTCACAGATGCCAACCTAAGCGGTGCTGACCTCACAAGTGCCAACCTCACAGGTGCAACCCTCAACCGCGCCGACCTCAACCGCGCCGACCTCAGCCGCGCCGACCTCAGAGATACCGAACTTTGCCGCGCCAACCTCAGCAACGCCATCCTCTTTGGTGCAAACCTCAGCGATGCCATCCTCAACCACGTTGACCTCAGCCGCGCCGACCTTTGTCGTGCCGACTTGAGTGGCGCAGACCTCAGCCACGCCACCCTCAACGGTACAAACCTCAGCGACACCATACTTTTCAGCACCAACCTCACCCATACCAACCTCATCGCCGCCGACCTCAGTTATAGCAAACTCAACGGCGCAAAACTCAACCACGCCAAACTCAACGGCGCAATGTTCTTAGGTGCTGACCTCAGTGGCGTAGACCTAACTGGCGTAGTCCTCAACGATGCCGACTTGAGTGGCGGTATCCTCAACGAAGCCGACCTCACCGACGCAGACCTCAGCGATGCCGTCCTCTTGGGTACAGACTTCAGCTTTGCCAACCTCAACAACGCCAACCTGAGCGGTAGTAACCTCAGTGGCGCAATACTCAACGGTGCAGACCTGACTAGCGCCAACCTTAGCGATGCCATCCTCGATGATACAGATGTCAGTGAAGCCAACTTAGAAGAAATGACCTGGGGAGAACAGCAGCAATGGGAAGGCGTGCGGGGTTTGGAGACAGCGTTGAATATACCAGAGGCGCTGCGGGAACAGTTGGGAATTTAGGGCTGTAAGGAAGAGTAATAACTAAACTTGAGTTTGATAATTTGACCCCTCTCCAAACCTCTCCCCTAAAAGGAGAGAGGCTTTGATTTCTCCCCCTTCCCTGATAATTTGACTCCTCTCCAAACCTCTCCCCTAAAAGGAGAGAGGCTTTGATTTCTCCCCCTTCCCTGATAATTTGACCCCTCTCCAAACCTCTCCCCTAAAAGGAGAGAGGCTTTGATTTCTCCCCCTTCCCTAGTAGGGAAGGGGGCTGGGGGGTTAGGTCTGACGTTAGCTGTTCCAGGTGAGATGAAAAGTCAGACTCCCCACTCCCCAATCCCAAAATGCTACACTAAGCTCGAAATAACAGTAATTGCACGGGTGCGGGTGGATGGGCAAGAGATTATCACAAACTTGGCAACAATTTCGGCAATTATTTTCAGCATCCGAGACTGCGGAGAAAGGCTTTGAGACTGTTAAAGCAGTATTAGAAGCAGCTAACACAGTCAAAGACAAGGGTGGTAGTCTAGAAATCTTAAAACCAGTCCTGCAAAACTCATCATCCTTGCTAGATGTGTTGTGTTCACCGATGGCGCAGGTAGTAGGCGCGGGGTTGCCATTTGTCGGACTTGGCATTGCCTTGTTAAAATTTGCCCGTGAAGTCACTAAGCAAGACCCATCTTTAGAAGACTGTGTTTTGATAGTTAGTCAAGCCGCTTATTTAGAAAGCACCAAAGAAATTTTAAAACTCTACCCGAACTATAATTGGGATGCCAAGCCAGATTTTATTAAAGCAGCAGAAAAACAACTCCAAAAACTTGATGAAGTTGAATTAGATTATAGTCAAGTAATTACCTGCTTTCATAAATCAAAACTAGCAGAAACATTTAACCAAGTTTTAATAACCAGATTAGCAGCAGCAAATATTTCCCCAGGACAAGCCCAACTGTTAACACAGCGTATTGCTTGGAACACTCACCGCTACATCATTGAAGCCTGGATAAAAGCAGGTGATGTTGTTAAGAATGTGATTCAACCTTCCTTTGGTGACTGGCAGAGAGAACAGCAAAAGTTTCAGAGTATAGATGATTATTTAGAGAAACATATTGCTAAGAAGCCTTATGAATTAGTTTTTGATGAAAAATTCGCTTTTAAAGATATTTATGTATCCACCAAAGCCAAGCCTGTAGATGGGAATGGCAAGGTAGATGAGGAAAAAGATTCATTTAATTTAGAAATTTGGGCGAAAACAATTCTCTGGAAGCCAGATAACTTGGAACAAGTGATGTTTATCCAAGGAGGCCCAGGAAGAGGTAAAAGCGTTTTCTGTCGGATGTTTGCTTATGCTGTGTGGCGACAGTTTCATCCCCTTTGGACACCAATCTTAATTCGGCTAAGAGATATTGATACCTTTGAATCACAGTTAGAAAATACCATTAAAGCAAAATTAAAATTTTGCTTTATTCAAGGTGATCCTAACTGGATAAATAATCCCAATACGCGGTTTCTATTTATTCTTGATGGTTTTGATGAACTGCATATTGAAACCAGAAATAACCTGAAATTAGGCGATTTCATTAAACAAGTAGCAAGTTTCCAGAAAGAGTGCAAAGATAATGGTGAAATGGGGCATCGAGTCATCATTACTGGTAGGTCGATGGCTTTACAAGGTATTCCTGATTTACCCCGCAATTTAGAGCGGGTGGAGATTGTTGAGATGGATGAACAACTCCAACAGGAATGGTTAAATAAATGGGAAGCTGTACAAACAGATAAGGGAAAGACCGCAGCATTTGAGCAGTTTTTACACAGTGATAAATGTCCTGATGAGGTTAAGAAACTAGCGCAAGAACCCCTACTGCTTTACTTATTAGCGGCGATGTATCGAGATGGTAAATTAGACATTGAGAAGTTAGAGCAAGCAAGTGATAATCGCACCGCCAAAATTATCATTTACCAGGAAGCTGTAAACTGGGTGCTGACTAAACAGCGTTCTGAACCAGATGGAACAGATTTAAACATTGGTTTAACCAAACAAAAGCCGGAAGATTTAAAACGTATTCTCACAGAAGCGGCTGTTTGTGTTGTGCAGTCTGGTGGTGAGTTTGCTTCGATGTCAATGTTAGAAGCACGTTTACAAGATGATGAAGCAGCAAAGGCTTTAATTGAGAAAGCAAAAGAGAAATTGGGTGATGAAGCACTCAAAACAGCTTTGGCAGCATTTTACATTCGTCCTGCGGAAAAGCAAGAAGGCGGGGTTGAGTTCTTTCATAAAAGTTTTGGGGAATTTCTCTTTGCTGAACGTTTGAAAGCAAGGCTGAAAGATTGGACGCGATATTATGATACAGATGAGGGGAGACAGGCGATTATTTCTGAAGCCTCAATGAATTGGGAAATCTATGATTTACTTGGTTATGGTGGGTTAACCTGGGAAATTCTAGATTACTTGATGGGGTTGTTAACAGAAAGTCAAGATTTTCCTTGGGTGGAATTATTTAAACGGTTAGATAGGTTTTACAGTAAATGGTGTCAAGGTAAATTTATTGACACGGCTGAGGAGACTTTACCCCAGAAGAAGTTGCGACAGTTGCAAAGGTATGGAATTACAGGGTTAGGTCAGCGTCAGGTTGATGTTTATGCAGGGTTGAATGTGATGATTCTGCTGTTGGAGTTAAACCGTTACGCTCAAGGGCGAGATGATTTGAAAGAAGAAATTGTCTTTTATCCATCTGGTAAACCAACAGAAAATGCTTGGACAACTCAATTACATCGCATGATTAATTACAGTGATGGCTTGGAGTTAGGAAACTTTACTAACATAGTTATTCCATTTCTCAGTGGTGCAGACCTCAGTGGTGCAGACCTCAATGGTGTAAACCTCAGTGGTGCAGAACTCAATGGTGTAAACCTCAGTAGCGCAGACCTCAGTGGGGCAGACCTCAGTAGCACAGACTTCATTGGCGCAAACCTGACTGGCGCAAATCTCAGTGGTACAAACCTCATTGGTGCATACTTTAGTAACGCAAACCTTAATGGCGCAGACCTCAGTGGTGCAAACCTCAATGGCGCAGACCTCGGTGGCGCAAACCTTAGTGGCGCAGACCTCCGTGGCGCAAACTTCAGTGGCGCAGACCTCTGTAGCGCAAGCCTTAGTGGCACAAACCTCAGTCGTGCAGACCTTATCAGTGCAGACCTCATTGACGCAGACCTCAGTAGTGCAGACCTCAGCCGCGTAGACCTCGGTGGCGCAAACCTCAGTGGCGCAAACCTCAGTGGCGCAAACCTCAGTGGCGCAAACCTCAGTGGCGCAGACCTCAGTGATGATTTTTGGGGAGATATCAAATGGAATGAAAAGACAAACTGGGAGAATGTGCGAGGACTGGAGACAGCAGTTAATGTGCCAGAAGCGTTAAAGCAACAGTTAAACTTAAATTCGTAATTTGTATATTTTAAGCGTCGGATTTTTGTTTTACTCTCTGTGTTCTTCGTGCCTCCGTGGTTAACAAATCATTTTTTACCACAGAGGCACAGAGGCATAGAGTCAAAAGATTGGTCAATGTTACCGCAAAAATATAGCAGGTGACAGGTGACAGGTTACAGGTTACAGCTTTAAAAGCTGCTTGGTATCAGAATTTTATAATTTATCTCTGTCCTAACCTATCGGGGGACTACTATAATTCCTAATTCTTGTAGAATTAATCTCCACCGCCAGCGCCGCCAACAGGAAACCCAAAACTTTAACTCGCGCACGAGGATAAAATACTCATCGACGAGGTTCTGATACTCGCGCACGAGGATAAAATACTCATCGACGAGGTTCTGATACTCGCGCACGAAGATAAAATACTCATCGACGAGGTTCTGATACTCGCGCACGAGGATAAAATACTCATCGACGAGGTTCTGATACTCGCGCACGAGGATAAAATACTCATCGACGAGGTTCTGATACTCGCGCACGAGAATAAAATACTCATCGACGAGGTTCTGATACTCGCGCACGAGAATAAAATACTCATCGACTAATACCCTAGATTATTAAGCTCACGCAAAGGCGCATTCGCGTAGCGTCTCGTAGAGAAGACACAAAGGAACAACATTTTATTAAGTGCATCGTTACAGAGAACTGGTATTAATTTTAAATTTTTAATAATATAACGTGAGTTCGACCAGCGTTGTTTTGACCTCTCCCCCAACCCCTCTCCTACAAGGAGAGGGGAGTAAGAGGGTGATTTTTTCGTTTCTCCTCCCTCTCCTCATAGGAGAGGGAGGTTGGGAGGGAGAGGTTCATCGAACTCACGTTAATATAGTAATTCTGCTAATGTCGGTACTCGATGACCACGCCAACGCAACACAGCCCAAGCATAAGCTTTTTGTAACATCAACTGATCAGCAGCAGAACGTAAATTATCGAGTTCGTGACGTTCCTGTGGGGTAGTTGATACTGCTTGGTTTTTTTCCAACAAGGAAACATGACGTTGTTGCTGAACCAAGGGGACTTGAGCATGAGCAATTTTCAGCAGTTCATCTATTGGTAGCCTTTGCATTTCCAGTAACGAACTTTGTATCTGGGCTGGTGCATTGTCAGCAGATGGTGGTAAGTTACTGATAATGCTTTGTGCTGCGATCGCCTCTAAAGATTGATTAGTCAACTCAGCAATTCGCGCCAGTTCTGGAAATATTGGTTCAGGTAATTCCACCGTTACTCTGCGTGTACCCATCTTTGACCTGATTCAGCACTGGATAATCTGACATTTTCTCTTTCCTCACTTTAGCCTAATCGCTCTGAGAACCCACACAAGCGTTATAAATTTCTTGATAGAACTGTCCAAAGTAAATATTCAACCTACCGCAAAAATAACTCCTTAATCCCTGTAGAACCAATCTCCACCGCCAGCGCCGCCAACAGGAAACCTAAAAGCTGTGTAACAATGACTGCACCCTCAACACCAATTAATTTATCTATTTGATTCGCCAAACGCAAAATCAACCAAGAAATAAACATCGCCCCCACAATCCCCAATACTACCTCCAAATGAGGATTCTGGGTTTTCGACATAAATAACATCACCGTCGTCAATGTACCCGGACCGGCTAACAACGGTAAAGCCAAAGGCGTAATTGCGACATCCCTTCCTTCTTCGGTAATTGGTGTGTCCAACTCTCCCCGCAGCATTTGCAAAGCAATTAACAGCAACAACAACCCCCCAGCTACCCGCAAAGATGCCATGCTGATTTCTAAATAACTCAAAATATATCGACCACCAAAGGCGAATATTAAGAGAACTGCGATCGCCACTACACTCGCCTTATCAATTACTCTATTTCTATCCTCTGGCATCATACCTTTAGTTAAAGCCAAAACCACTGGTATATTGCCTATCGCATCCGCCAACACAAACACAGCCAAAAAAGTTTGAATCAGAATAGAGGTATCCACAGCCAAGCCAGTTTATCAACGTTTGATAACAACTTAGCTTGATTCAGTTCCGTTTGCTATCTCCCGTAGGATGATGGAAGTAGTCAGTTATCAGTTATCAGTTATCAGTTGTCAGTTGTCAGTTGTCAGTTGACAGGGGACAGGGGACAGTTGTTATTCTCCTCTGCTGGGTTCCCCTCCTGGGAGGGGCTAGGGGCTCTTAAGGGCAGGTTTTTCATAAAGTAATCAGTGAGGACTATAAGATTCAGTAAATTATCAGACTTTCATCTACCCCTACACCCCTACACCCTTATACCCCTACACCCTAAAATCAGTGTTTTTGGGTCGAAGTGTAAAAAACCTGCCCTTGAAAGGGGGCTAGGGGTGGGTTGCTCCCCTGCTCCCCTGCTCCCCTGCTCCCCTGCTCCTCTGCTCCTCTGCTCCTCTGCTTCCCCCAGTCCCCAGTCCCCAATACCCAGTCCCCAATCCCCCAAACTAACGGTATATTTAATTATCTATCTCACACAAGTTCTTTTATTTAAGTCTATGAAGCCTTATTTAGCTGCTGCTATTCAAATGACCAGTGTGCCTGATTTACACAAGAATTTGGCACAAGCAGAAGAATTAATTGACTTAGCTGTGCGTCAGGGTGCGGAGTTAGTTGGTTTGCCGGAAAACTTTTCTTTTATGGGTCAAGAACAGGATAAACTAGCTCAAGCTGAAGAAATTGCCCGTGAAAGTGAAATTTTTCTGAAAAAAATGGCGCAGCGCTACCAAGTTACCCTTTTAGGTGGTAGTTTCCCTGTGCCGGTAGGTGATACAGGTAGAGTCTATAACACTACCATCCTCGTCAGTCCTAATGGTGAAGAACTCGCCCGTTACAATAAAGTACACCTGTTCGATGTCAACGTTCCCGATGGTAATACTTACCGCGAATCTAGCACTGTTGTGGCTGGTCAGGAACTACCCCCGGTGTATTTCTCAGAATATTTAGGAAATCTCGGTCTTTCTATTTGCTACGATGTCCGCTTCCCAGAACTCTACCGCCATCTTTCTGATAAGGGAACAGATGTGATCTTTGTCCCGGCTGCGTTCACAGCTTTTACAGGCAAAGACCACTGGCAAGTTTTACTGCAAGCTAGAGCGATTGAAAATACTGCTTACGTAATTGCACCAGCCCAAACTGGTAATAATTATGGTCGTCGCCTGACTCACGGACACGCTATAATTATCGACCCTTGGGGAACAATTTTAGCTGATGCTGGAGACAAACCAGGAATTGCGATCGCCGAAATTAACCCTTCCCGCCTAGAACAAGTGCGCCGCCAAATGCCTTCCTTGCAGCATCGTGTATTTAGTTGATGGCAAAGCCAGTTATCAGTTATCAAATGATGTTCACTGATAACTGATAACTGATAACTGTTCACTGATTATTAGGTTTTTGTGGCGTAATGCCATGCAATTTGATGAAGCTATCGAAAGAATACCAAGCGAGAACGTACCAGGGAATAATATCAAATTGCAACCCTTTCATCATGAGCTTTCTGATAGCAAGAATGCCTAATCCCAGTGGGAACAAGAAGCGAATATCGACAACACCATCGGTTGCTTGTCTGACTCTTTTGTTCAAATCTACAACAGCAGTTGATACAGTCGTAGAGGCTTCAGTTCCACCTTCTGTGATCTCGGCAAATATGACTCCTATATCTTCTAAAGTTGCCAACACATCACTCAAATCGCCATTTTTACCACCGTATTTAATCACAATACTGCCATGATGAACATTAGTCCGCACCTCATCAACTTGAGGTTGTGCATCTAATGTATTAGCAATATATTCCATAGTCTCAGCTTGGCGATGAGGGTGAGCAATTCTTAACCTTAATCTTCCTGGTGTAGCACTAACAACTTTTGTAGCTATAGATGAGGATGGCGTATTGAAGTTAATTTGCTTTTGAATTGTTGGCATTTTTGTGAGACTACCATGACTATTTGTCGTCAACATGAAACCGCCCTCCAAACTGATACATTATGTTTATTGTTGCTAGTGTTTTTGCACAAGTTGTATAAAACTGGTGTTTAAATAGTTAATTTCTTATATAAGTTTCCTAGCCTGCTGAATCACAAACTTATCTGCGTTTATCTGCGTTTATCTGCGTTCCATTATTCTTGCTTATCACTAGGGTAAAAAAAGCTATATATTGGGCGTTGCTGAATTGGAATATGAAATGTCAAAATGACCTTGATTTTTCTTTGTAATTTAGCGCCTTTGCGCCTTTGCGTGAGACAAATTCATATCTTGATTCAGCAACGCCATATATTGATATTTTCTTGGCAAAAATAATTTCATTGACGGTTAATTAGCGAAGACATTTCAGAGATGGGTAACTCACCCATCTCCTTAATCTGCAATACCTGATTTTTGAGATATACGTATCATCACTGTTGTGGTGGGCAGTGCAGCGCCCTACAAATACGTGTTTTGCTAACAAAAATCAAGTGGCGGCGATCGCCTGCAAATTAACCAACCTACACACCATTGTCAGAGGAACTATCAATAGGTGTGCTAGCAGCTTCAAATGCAGGTGTTTCTTCAGACTCAGCTAGTTCAGCTTTAGCTTCAGCAACGATATCTTCCCAGGTTTCACCCAACTCTGCAAAAGCGCCTTTGCTCTTTTCATAGGCAACAAGACCGCCTTTGATGATACTCTTGGCAATGGGTTTACCAATGCCGGCGACAACTGGAATGAGAACGGGAGCTAGTAGCACTGCGCCAATACCTGCAATTAGTCCAGGTGCGCCTGCTTCTTCTACGAAATCAGTGATTTTCGGGGCCATGATCAATTTCTCCAGATAACTTGTTTGAAAAATTGTATGAAAGCTTTCTAGCCTAATCTTGCTAGATTGTTTATCTCATCTTCCTGCTGATAGAGCTTTTTTTGCGGAAGGTTTAAGAATTGGACGTAAACCGTTAACTCCAGCAACTATGGTTGAGCCGTTGTTGACTACTGTGGCTGCTAGTGGGTTCAAACCAAATAACACCGCAACTAACAATGCTCCCAAGTTAGGAATAGCGATGATCCCGGTGTTTTGACGAATCAAACTCTTGGCTTGACGCGCGATCGCAATTGCTTCTAATAATCCGTGTAAGTCGTTCTGCATTAACACCACATCGGCTGTTTCGCGGGCGATTTCCGAACCGTGGGCGAAGGATACAGATACATCAGCGTAGGCTAAAGCTGGTGAATCGTTAATCCCATCCCCAACAAACGCAACTGTCTTACCTTGCTCGTGCAATCCCCGGACTACCGTTGCTTTTTGTTCGGGAAAAGCTTCTGCATGGGTATTTGCTGGTGCAATTCCCAATTCTGCTGCAACAGCTGTCGCTGTGCGCTTGTTGTCGCCGGTGAGCATATGGACTTCCACACCTTCTACCGTCATGAGCTGGGAAATAACTTCTTTGCTTTCTGGACGGAGAATATCACTATATCTTATTCTACCTTGAAGTTGCCCGTTGATGGCGACGTAAATTACTGAGCTTACCTTCTCTTTGCTGTTGAGAACTTCCATATCCACGCCTTCTTGACGTAAGAAGCGCTCGCTACCGACGTAAATAGTATCGCCATCAATTTCGGCTTTTACGCCTAAACCAAGCTTGTAATCCCATTTGCTGCGGCTGGGGATCGCTACTTTTTGCGACTCTGCATAACGGACGATCGCTTCTGCTACTGGGTGGGTAAGACGTTGTTCGGCGGCGGCGGCAATTGCTAAGATGCGATCGCTCTCAATGGCGCTATTGTAACTATCAACTCCCACTACTGCCACTTCCCCTTGGGTGAGTGTGCCTGTCTTATCAAAGACGATGGTATCAATTTCCGCTAATTGTTCCAAGGCGCGACCGCTACGGATGAGAATCCCTTGTCTGGCTGCATGGGATAGAGCCGCTAACACTGTTGTGGGAATGGAGACGCGAATCCCTGTACATAAGTCCAGGGTGAGAATACTGGCAACCCTCACTGGATTACGGGTGATGGCAAATACTAATGCTCCAAGGAACAAGGTAGGAACCACTGCAATTTCCGCAATCTTGTTAGCATGGTTTTCCATCCTTGTATCATGGATAGGTGCTTCTTCCATGAGTTTAATACTCTGTCCCGCCCGCGTATCATCACCAGTACGCTCGACTAAAATATATACTTGCCCTTCTCGTACCAAAGTTGAGGCAAATACTGACTGTCCCTGCTTTTTCAAAATGGGTACAGATTCGCCTGTCAGCTTCTGTTCATCGACTAAAGCCTTTCCTTGGAGGATCGTTCCATCCACGGGTATTTGTTCCCCTGGATAGACAATGACGGTATCACCTGTAAGTACTTGTTGGATGGGAATCTGCACCTTCTCACCGTTGCGTTCCACCCAAGCAAATTGTCCTAAAGAACCCAACAGATCCAATGTTTGCATTTTGGAAGAACGAGCAGTGCGATCGCGGATATTTTCCCCCAGTTCAATTAAGCTCAACATCAGCCCTGGCGTGAGGAATTGTCCTTGCACTGTGGTAATAGCGATCGCCATAAAGTCCAAAAAGTCGATACTTAATTTCCGCTCTTTGACGATTCCCTGTACTGCTCTCTTGAATACTGGTAAAGTTGCTAAAGCGATCGTTCCCGCCGTCACAACTGAGGGAACAGCTACCCCCAAAGGCCCGCTAAGTACTGCTAAACCAGTGGCTAACAGAGAAAGCTGCATTCCCGGCCAAGGCTTTTCTGACTCTTGTGGTGCTGCCTTTTTCGGATTCAATAGTACAACCCCAGCATCGCTTGCAGCCATGAGCAAACAGCTAAGGCGCGATTTCATTTTCGCCTCAGTAACAGCACTGGATTTATAATTCACCACCAAAGATGCAGCAGCTGGCTTAATTTTGACAGTTGTCACCAGGGGATCAGTTTCCAGCAAGGTTTGTAACCGTTCGGCGTAGGCAGAATCGTTGCGTAAACGAGGTACACGTAACCGCAACCTACCCCGAACTGCATGAACAACACTATATACAACTTGCGTCACCTTCTTGGCAGATTGTATTGGAGCAGAAGTTGCAGCGACTCTGCCATTTTTCCCTACTGTCTTCTGAGGTAAAGGAGCGAGAGATATTTCTCCACCCTTCTCCTCTAAAGTTACATAAGACTCTTGAACAGAAGGTGAAGCTAGTTGAACTGTCATTTTTGCCATTTCTTTAAATCTCTGAATGTGGTGTGTAATAGTTAGTGCTGGTTTCAGTTATCAGTTATCAGTTATCAGTTATCAGTCAACAGTGAACATCACCTGATGACTGTTCACTGATTAAAGGCAAGCTAAAGCTGCACGCCTCGCTTAACTAGCCGTTCAGAACGCAGACTTGCTTGGATTTATCTACTGCTGGACTTGTTGGATGTGATCCCCGCAGATTGAATCAGACTGGAAAAGTGGGCTACTGCGATCGCAAAAATGCTTTGCAATTCGTCTTTGGGCTTTGGTACTTTTCCTGGTTTATAGGTAATAATCACAGAAGCTGCCTCTCTATTGATGCGCTCACTAGTGACTATTGGATCTGATTGGAGTAGAGCCTGTAAGCGTTGGACGTATGCTGGATCTGTGGCGATTTGTGGGACATAAAATCGCACTCGTCCAGGGATTGAGTGAACGACGCTATATTCTACTTTTATAGCAGGCTCAGTTGCTGGTGCATCAATGATAGATTCAGACGCAGGCTTTGTTGCTGGTTTATCTATGATAGATTTAGGCGCAGGCTCTGTTGCTGGTTTATCAGTGATAGATTCAGACGCAGGCTTTGTTGCTGGTTTATCTATGATAGATTTAGGCGCAGGCTCTGTTGCTGGTTTATCAGTGATAGATTCAGACGCTGGCTCTGTTGCTGGTTTATCTATGATAGATTTAGGCGCAGGCTCTGTTGTTGGTTTATCTATGATAGATTCAGACGCAGGCTCTGTTGCTGGTTTATCAGTGATAGATTCAGACGCAGGCTCTGTTGTTGGTTTATCTATGATAGATTTAGGCGCAGGCTCTGTTGCTGGTGCATCAATGATAGATTTAGGCGCAGGCTCTGTTGCTGGTGCATCAATGATAGATTTAGGCGCAGGCTCTGTTGCTGGTGCATCAATGATAGATTTAGGCGCAGGCTCTGTTGCTGGTTTATCAATGATAGATTTAGGCGCAGGCTCTGTTGCTGGTTTATCTATGATAGACTCAGGCGCAGAAGGTAAAATGACCGACTTTGCAGTTGATGGTACAGAAGTAACATCTGTATCATCTGTCAGATTCGCAGTCTCAAATAGACTAGCTAAATGCTTACGTATTTCTGTACTAGACATTAGTCTAGACTCGTAAGCAACTACCAAAGACCCCGTAGCCGCATTAACATCTTTATAGCTGATCCCTGTTTGCGCTTCTAGCAACCTTAGTAAACGTTGCCGATAATTTGCATCTTCGCTGATCCGAGGGATGCAATATGTGATTTGCCCCGGTAGCGCATAGATAATGCTAGAAAATATTTTTTCAGGATTTGTGTAACTGTTTGGCGACGGTCGCGGGACAGCATCTGATGATGATGCAGAATCCTCCATTTTGATTCCTCCATTGTTCCTCAATGGGAACTTTCTACAACGGCAAGTTAGCTATAAAGTTTAAAGAATAAGATAATGCTGAAGGCTTCATATCAGACCATAAACTAGAAATATTTAAGGTTTGACCTTCAGTTGAAAATAAGTTTGTGGTTGCTTTTGGTTCACTTGGAGTAGTTAGCCGACTAACTGTTTCTGGCTCCAACGTGGTTGATGTCTTATTCAATTCTTCTATTGCGACTGGTGTTTGTAACTGAACTTTTGTTATGGGGGTTGTAGGCGGGTTTGTCTGCAATGCTGATTCCATGAGACTAACCCAGTGAGATACAGCTACTTGACTTTTTTTATATGATATTGCTAATGATGCTGCATCACAATTCATCCGCACTTGACTCACCAAAGCGTCGGTCTTTAACAACCTTTCTAGACGCTTTGCATAAGCGCGATCGCTGCCTATTTGAGGGATATGAAATCTGATTCTACCAGGAATTTCGTGTACTATATTATAGTCTATTTCACTAGATTTAATTGTTGTTTTTGTAATTTTATCCCCTGCGGCAACTGACTCACATTCCTCCCTTGTGACCACAGTTTTATCAGACTCTTTGACTGCTTCTTTTCCCGTTATATACGGTTCTAGATAGTCAATTACTAGCCGAGTCGCTTCTGCTGTAAGCATATAGAGGGGAATCGACCTTAAACCACTAATTCCCAACCCTCCTGTCACCGCCAACCCTGTCATTAAGGGGATAAACGAGACAGTCTGCTCTTTCCAAAAATCCAAAGATTTCCAAGGAGCAAAGGGATCTGCTACAGGTGCATTTTGTGCCGTTTGAATATTTAGTTGTTGTAAGATAGCCAACATCTTTGACAGTGGCAATTTATTCTCATCAAAGGTAACTACCATGCTGAGAGTTTGCTCATTGGTAGAAACTGCTTTGACACCTTTATACTGCTTTAAGTGTTTGGCGATCGCTTTGACGTTGTAGCTCAAACTACCATCTGTCGCTTTAATCCGTATGCGTCCATTCGTTGCGTGTACAACCTGCATACCAGTAGCAGAGATTTCTGGGATATCTTCTCCCGTTCTACTGCTATTCGTATTCACTTTTAATTCATCGCCTTGACGCTGAGTTGAGGTTAAGTCGGGCGATATCCTTAGATGGGGACTTGACCTCTCACGACTAGTAATAGTTTTTGCCATTTATCTCGATAGCTACACCTTGTTCTTTAGGTTAACAATAGGTTAAGTATACATTAAAAATTTTTGTTGGGTATCATTCTTCAGAAGTTTTTTTATTTAGTATTGTTAACTACCAATTTTTGATATTCTTGCTCAGTGATCATCTCTAAAGTAGATTCTACTCGGTCTATAAAGATAACACCATTTAGATGATCAAATTCGTGTTGAAAGATACGAGCAACAAAATTTGTTAACTCTGTTGTTTGTAAATTTCCATAACGGTCAGTGTATTCAACTGCGATCGCTTGATATCGAGGAACCAACCCTCTAATACCCGGAACGCTGAGACAACCTTCCCAATCTTTAACGACTTCGCTCGAATGAGACACTATCTTAGGGTTGATCATGGCGGTAGGTTCCATTTCCGGCGCGTGAGGATACCTAGCATTGGGACGGGAAGCCACAATAAATAAACGGTAAGACTGTGCTACTTGGGGAGATGCAATTCCTACACCATTAGCTTGAGCAACAGTAGCAATTAAATCATCAATTAGTTGCTGTATATTTGCGTCATGAACATCTTCCACCCAAGCAGCTTTTTGACGTAAGGTAGGATTTCCTAATTGAATGATAGGGAGTGATTCAGTAGTCATTTGATAGGGATTGGGGATTGGGGATTGGGGATTGGGTACTAAAGTAGTCTAAAGCCCTGAAATTAAGTACATATTAACAATTTAGTCATTAGTCATTAGTCATTAGTTATCCTCCCCTACTCCCTCATCTCCCAGTCCCCAGTCCCTCACTCCTCCCTCTGCACAGGTAAAGGTGCTGGCGTAACGGCTACTTGTGTTGTTTGTCCGTTGCGTTCTACTTGAACTTGTAAGGGTCTACCAATTTGACTATTTTCTACAATTCTTTGTACTTCTTCAACTGTGTTTACAGATTGGTTATTAATACTTTGAATAATGTCTCCAGGTCTGAGTCCGGCGTTGGCGGCCGGAGAGTTAGAGATAATCCTAACTAAGAGGACACCTCTATCTGAGGTAATATTGATGCGATCGCCAAATCTTTCATTAATCCTTTGCCTAACTGCTGGTGTGAGAGTCGCCATCTGCACACCCAAGTAAGGATGGTCTACTTTACCTTGACTAATTAATTCCTGGGCAATTTTCTGCACAGTATTAATAGGAATAGCAAAACCCAAACCTTGAGCGCCTCGGATAATAGCGGTGTTCATCCCAATTACCTGACCACCAGCGTTGAGTAAGGGGCCGCCAGAGTTACCAGGATTAATTGCTGCGTCTGTTTGCAAATAGTCAACGCGCTTATCACTCGCACCAATATCACTACTAGAACGACCTGTGGCGCTAATAATTCCCGAAGTCACAGTATTATTTAAGCCTAGAGGATTACCGATCGCAATTACTGCTTCACCTGGTTGCAAAGCTTCAGAATTGCCTAGAGGTACAGTTTGCAAGTTATTTGCCTCTATCTTAATGACAGCTACATCTGTCACTGGGTCTTCACCCAATACTTTACCATCAAAAGACCTGCCATCCTTGAGGGTAACTGTTACCACATCAGCCCCATCTACTACGTGAGCATTAGTCAAAATCTGACCAGAGGAATTAATTACGAATCCTGAACCGCTACCCCTTTCCACTCGCTGTCTTGGCTGTGATGACCTTCCCTCGCCGAAAAAGCGGCGGAAGAAGGGATCACTATATTCTTCCGGGACGCGAGCAGTCACCGTTCTAGCAGAATCAATCCTGACTACTGCCCCGCCTACCTTCTTTACCACATTTACCACAAAATTAGGGTCGCCAGTGGAAGAAAAAATTGCTGGTGGGGCTACGGCTGGGGTGCTATCAGTCACAATTTGGGTTTGAGGTTCATTGGTTGGCGACTGTGCGCTTCTGGTGGGTATCAGAGAACAGCCGCCAACAGACACCATAGCTACCCCGCCCAGTAGCATCACAACTGCACTGCTGAATCTCCCCTTGTGAGGCAACCTCGAAGTATAAATATTTGTTAGTTGACTATTATGTGTCTTCATGTGTCTTTGCTTCTCCGTGTTGGTCAGTGAGTGCTAGGATCTTGCCTACCGGGTTTGTCTCAAAGTGACAGGACTGAGGTAAAAAGACTCTTCGCGAGGGAAGGGTGTAAGGGTGTAAGGGTGTAAGGGCTAAACTAAAGCCCTATACCCTCGCCTAAAACCCAGATTTTTCGTCTTCATGTGTAAGTCCCAACATGATTACAACTCAAAAGCTGGTTCCAGGTCTAGAGCGTCTGAATGCTAAATTAGTGCTTGCTTATATCTTCTATTGTGACGATTAGCAGCGAAGGTGGTAAATAATGGAAATGCCCATTGACATTTTATGGAGTCAGGTTCTAGAGCGCTTACAGATAGAACTGTCTCGCCCTACCTTTGAAACTTGGATTAAAACTGCTAATGCGGAACGCTTAGAAAATAATTGTCTGGTGATAGTCACTCCTAACCCCTTTGCGCGTAATTGGTTACAGAAGTACTACATCACCACTATTGCTAATGTCGTACAAGATATTTTGAGACATCCTGTAGAAATTTATATTACGGTTGCTAAAGGTGAGGAGTTGGCGGAGATTGATGGGGGCGGAGACTGGGAATTACCAAATAATAAGAATATATACGAAACTGCCAATCAAAAAAGACAACCAAATACAGAATTAAATTCTAAATATGTCTTTTCGCGGTTTGTCGTCGGTGCTAATAATAGAATGGCTCATGCAGCTTCTTTAGCTGTAGCTGAGTCTCCAGGGCGAGAGTTCAATCCTTTATTTTTATGTGGTGGTGTAGGTTTGGGGAAAACTCATCTGATGCAGGCGATAGGACATTATCGGTGGGAAATTTGCCCCAATTCTAAGGTATTTTACGTATCTACTGAGCAGTTTACTAACGACCTAATTACAGCTATTCGCAACGACAGTATGCAGATTTTCCGCGAACATTATCGGGCGGCTGATGTGTTGTTGGTGGATGATATTCAGTTTCTTGAGGGTAAGGAATACACGCAAGAGGAATTCTTTCACACCTTCAATACATTACATGAAGCCGGTAAGCAAGTTGTCATTGCTTCTGACCGTCCACCAAACCAAATTCCTAGTCTACAAGAACGCTTGTGTTCTCGCTTCTCGATGGGTTTAATTGCGGATATTCAAGCGCCAGATTTAGAAACGCGAATGGCGATTTTACAGAAAAAATCAGAGTACGAAAATATTCGCTTACCCCGTGATGTGGTTGAGTATATTGCTACTAATTTTACTTCTAATATTCGAGAGTTGGAAGGTGCTTTAACAAGAGCGCTGGCTTACATTTCTATTTGGGGCTTACCGATGACTGTAGCCAATATTGCACCTGTATTAGTGACACCAACGGAGAAAATAGAAGCGACTCCAGAAGCAATTTTCAAAGTGATTGCCGAAAATTTTGATGTCTCAATTGAAGACCTCAAAGGTAACTCCCGACGACGAGAGATTAGTTGGGCGCGTCAAATTGGGATGTATTTGATGCGACAACATACTGATTTAAGTTTTCCGCGAATTGGTGAGGAGTTTGGCGGCAAAGACCATACTACAGTGTTATATAGTTGTGAGAAAATTACTCAACTGCGGGAGAGCGATCGCACTCTATCACATACACTCACTCAGTTGAGCGATCGCATCAAGATAAATAGTCGTTCTCAAAAATCATCATGACAACAATTCAGTGTTTTCCACAAGGTTCACTATATGAATTATTGAAAATATTAAAGCTTGTCTAAAAATAGATTAAAATTAAGTCTTGTCTGTGGAAAAGTATTGATTTTTTGTGGAAAACTTGATACTGCAAGTGGAAAACTTAACTTAAGTATAAATACCCTGTGGAAAAGATTAGGGGTTTTTCCACAAGTTTTCCACAGATATAGCAGTTGACAGTGGACAGTTGACAGTGGACAGTTGACAGTGGACAGGTAACAGGTGAGAGGTGACAGGTGACAGTTTTTATTCTCGCCTGCTCCTCTGCTCCCCTGCTCCCCTGCTCCCCTGCTCCCCTGCTCCCCTACTCCCCTACTCCCCTGCTCCCCTGCTCCCCTGCTCCCCTGCTCCCCCTAGTCCCCAGTCCCCAGTCCCTATGAAATTAGTTTGCGCCCAAAGTGACCTCAGTTCCAACCTTTCCCTTGTCAGCCGTGCAGTACCATCACGACCGACTCATCCAGTGCTGGCTAATGTGCTGCTACAAGCTGATGCGGAAACTAATCAAGTCAGCTTAACAGGCTTTGACCTCAGCTTGGGTATCCGCACTAGCTTTAATGCTGACGTGTGGCAAGGAGGAGCGATCGCACTTCCTGCTAAATTATTGGTAGATATCACCTCACGTTTACCAGAGGGAGAAATCACCCTTGATGATGAATCAGCAACCGATAGTACAACCGGAGAAGGTTTAATCGTTACACTCACACCCAAAACCGGACAGTACCAATTACGCGCAATGGGATCGGAAGATTTTCCCGAATTACCCCTGATAGAAGATAACACAGCCATTTATCTCACAGCCACAGCCTTAATCGAAGGATTACGCGGTTCATTATTTGCTACCAGTGGAGACGAAACTAAACAAGTCCTCACAGGTGTACATCTCACAGTTAAACAAGACACCTTAGAATTTGCGGCTACAGATGGACATCGCCTAGCAGTAGTCGAAACCACCAACGAGCGTCCTTTGGAAGATAATGAGCAACAATTAGAGGTAAC
Source organism: Anabaena azotica FACHB-119 (assembly GCF_014697625.1). Classification (GTDB taxonomy): domain Bacteria; phylum Cyanobacteriota; class Cyanobacteriia; order Cyanobacteriales; family Nostocaceae; genus Trichormus; species Trichormus azoticus_A. The sequence goes on from NZ_JACJSG010000007.1 coordinate 98,230, forward strand.
AGTACCAGCCAGAGCATTACGCGAACTAGAAAGGATGTTAGCCCATAATGCCGCCTCTGAAGAACCCATAGCATTATACTTAGACCAAGGTCAAGTTATATTTGCATGGCAAAATCAACGCTTAAGTAGCCGCACATTAGAAGGTCAATATCCAGCTTATCGTCAACTCATTCCCCGCCAATTTGAGCGACAAGTAACAGTAGAAAGGCGGCAATTTTTAAGCACATTAGAAAGAATTGCTGTCCTAGCAGACCAAAAGAATAATATTGTTAAGTTAACAATTGATAGTGCTGCTCAAGAGCTTACCTTATCTTGTGAAGCTCAAGAAATGGGTAGTGGAAGAGAGTCAATGACGGCGGAAATTGCTGGGGAAGATATAGAAATTGCTTTTAACGTTAAGTATTTAATGGAAGGATTAAAAGCTTTACCATCTGCCGAAATTCAAATGCACATTAATCAAAACCTGAGTCCTGTAATTTTCACTCCACTGGGTGGTTTAAAAATGACTTATTTAGCAATGCCTGTGCAATTGAGAAGTTAAAATAGGGGATAGGGGACAGGGGACAGGGATGAGGGAGTAACCCACCCCTAGCCCCTCCCAGGAGGGGAGAAAAACTAATGACTAATCTGACTTTTTACAGGATCTAAAAGACCCCTCTCCAAACCTCTCCCCTACAAGGAGAGAGGCTTTAATTGCTCCCCCTTCCCTTGAAGGGAAGGGGGCTGGGGGGTTAGGTCTGTCGTTAACTTTTCCACATGACGTGAAAAGTCAGGTGACTAATGACTAATGACTAATGACTAATGACTAAATTAAGATAATCGAGGGTCAAGCGCATCTCGTAAACCATCGCCTATATAGTTAATACTCAGCACAGTGAGAAATATCGCCGTACCGGGGAAAATTACCATGTAGGGCGCAAACTCCAAAAAATTCTGTGCATCGTAAAGCATCCTTCCCCAAGTTGGGACATCAGGGGGAAAACCTAGACCAAAAAAGCTGAGTGTAGATTCTGTAATAATAGCGGTACTGACAGAAAGAGTCGCTGCTACCAATACCGGACTGATAACATTGGGTAAAATATGAATCCAAATTAACCGCTTGGGGGAAGCACCAAGGGCGCGGGCGGCGGTGACAAATTCTTGTTCGCGCACCGTTAAAAACCCAGCCCTGACTAACCTAGCTACAGACATCCAATTGAGTCCGCCAATAACTAGGACGATTAAGACAAATATACCTAACTCTGGGCCGGCGATCGCTTTAATTGCATCCCGAAATAAAAATATCACCAATAACAATAATGGTAGACGCGGTAAAGCCAAACACAAATCAGTCAACCGCATTAATAGCATATCCAACCAACCGCCATAAAATCCTGAAAATGCGCCGATAACTATCCCCAAAGTTATCGCCACCAACATGGAAAACACACCGACAGCAATTGATATTCTGCCACCATACAATACCCTGGCTAAGATATCTTGTCCTAAATCATTAGTGCCAAATGGATGTTCCCAACTGGGGGGAAGGGTAGACTTAGCAAAATCAATTTTATTAATGGGAACAGAGTAAAGCCAAGGCCCAAACACCACAATCAAAATGATCAACAGTAATATTACAGCACCCAGCATAGCCTGACGATTACCGCGAAACTTACGCCACGCCTCTTGAGTCAGGCTTTCTTGTTGTGCGATCGCACTTGTGGTTGATAATGGAGTTATTGGTAAATTCAGTTTAAACCATCTTTTCAACATATTTCTAAAAAAATAATTTGTTTGTAGTAATGACTTTAGTCCTTATGTCCTTAGCACTAAAAGCATCGCCTACCGTATCATGATTTTGGTGGGCAGTGCAGCGCCCTACTTTTTAACATAATCCAGGGTACAGTCTTATCATGGTTGTGGTGGGCAATGCAGCGCCCTACAAATACTTAATTCGTAATTAATAGCTACCTTGTATATTTAACACGGGGGTCTAATAAACCATAGAGAATATCTGCAACTAAGTTAAATATCACAATTAATATTGCATATATAAAAGTAATTGCCATCACAACAGGCGTATCATTTTTATAAATAGAGTCAATTAATAAAGCCCCAATCCCCGGAACTCGAAAAACTTTTTCTGTCACCAAAGCACCTGTAAACACGCTAGGAATATCCAAGGCTATCAACGTCACTACGGGAATTAAAGCATTCCTTAAAATATGTCTGATAATCACTACAAATTTGGGTAAACCTTTCGCATAAGCAGTACGGACATAATCTTGATGAATATTTTCCAAAATTTCTGAACGCACAAAGCGCATTAACATTGCTGCTTGCCAAAGTGCTAACACAGAAATTGGCATAATAGACTGTTGGATTTGGGCGATGAAACTCTGCCAGTCTTTTACTTGTAATGTACTATTATAAATAAAGGGCAGCCATTTTAACTGTATACTAAAAATAATAATAAATAGTAAACCTGTAAAGAAAGGTGGGAGAGAAAACCCAAAAAATACTAAAGTAGTTAAAACTTGATCAATAACTGTATTGCGTTTCAGGGCAGAAATCACTCCTAATGGAATAGCCAGCAATGCACCTAGTAAATAAGCAGCACCAACTACCCATAATGTTGTGGGTAAACGTTGCCAAATTAAGTCGATTACAGGACTACGACTAGTGAAAGAATAGCCCATGTCGCCACGTACAAAAGCTATCACCCATTTAAAATAGCGAATGTGAATTGGTTGGTCTAATCCCAAAGACCTTTTGATATTTTCCCGCACCTCTGCTGTTATGGAAGGATTGAGCGCAAATTCCCCCATTGGATCACCGGGTGCTAAGGCTAAAATGGTGAATATAACTAGACTAATTGCGATTAGTGTAGGAATAGCGACTAGTAGACGATTGATTAAGTATTTACTCATTCTTGATGCACAGACTGTCTTACCTATTGACTAATTAAACACAAGTTTAGTCGGTAAGTTGCTGAACAGATAGCATCGAAGATCCAAAAAATTTACTTTTAGGACTTACGCAAGCTTGAGGGTGTTGTAAATGCTTGGCTTGAGAAAATAACATGAATTAAGAATTACGCCAGGGTAAGCCCAGGCGCAGGTGGTTAAAAATTACTAACTAATACCAATTTGAAAAAAGAATGCGACAGATATGTTGGTAGGGCGCACATCTGTGCATTGGTGTCAACTTAAGCCAGGGCGAACGTAATTCGACGTGAGTTCGACAAGCGTTGTTTTGACCTCTCCCCCAACCCCTCTCCTACCAGGAGAGGGGAGTAAGAGGGTGAGGTTTTCGTTTCTCCTCCCTCTCCTCGTAGGAGAGGGAGGTTGGGAGGGAGAGGTTCATAGAACTCACGTTAATTTACCTTGAGGCTTGAGCGCGTTTGTTAATTTCTGCCCAGTTGACTACATTCCACCAGTTATTTAGGTAGTCAGCACGGCGATTTTGATATCTTAGATAATAGGCGTGTTCCCAGACATCATTGCCTAAAATTGGGTATGAGCCTTCCATGATGGGATTATCTTGATTGGGGGTGGTGACTATTTGCAACTGTTTTTGCGGGTTACGGACTAACCAAACCCAACCACTACCAAAGCGATCGCCCCCAGCTTGGTTAAACTGTTTCTGAAATGCTTCAAAACTACCAAAAGTTTTGTTGATTTCTTGGGCAATTTCTCCGGTTGGTTGTCCCCCACCATTAGGACTCATAATTTGCCAGAACATTGTATGGTTGAGGTGTCCGCCAGCATTGTTACGTACTTTTGTGCGAATATCTTCAGGGACGCTCTTTAAGTCACGCAATAAAGCCTCTACACTTTTGTTTTGCAGTTCTTTATGCTTTTGTAAAGCATTGTTGAGATTGTTAACATAAGCGGCGTGGTGCTTATCATGATGCAGCTTCATCGTTTCTGCGTCGATCGCTTTCTCTAGGGCGTTATAAGCGTAAGGTAATGGTGGTAACTTGGCGGGTGTTGTCAGTTGACGATCAACAAAAGCTATGGGGCTTGTATCTGTTGCAGATGTAGTCGTTTCTACAGGGGTGGCTACAGTATCTTGCTGCGGCTGTGCAATACCTTCAGGTTGACAGCCATAGAAGGTAGCTATCAATATAACGCCTGTACAAAAGCCAAGAAATTTTTGCCACAGAGATAATTTCATTGCATTTCCTCTTACTTATACTCACATTCAGGTATAATCGGCTCTATTTGTTTAATCGATGCCAAAACTCCTCAATAGCAGCGAATTGATAATTGTCAGAGACATGGAACCTGATCACCACTGCATACACCGTAGCGTAGCCAGCAGCTAAGACAAAGCAAATAGTACAGAACTTTCAGGTGCGATCGCAATGACGAAATTTTATGAAGTCTTTTGGATGAGGATGTGCCAGATATTCAAAGAAAGTCAAGAAATGGGATAATTGCCCTGAAGAGAGGACAATTTCCCCCTTCCCCTTTCCCCTTCCCCTTCCCCATGACCAAAAAAGCGATCGCAATATTTGATATAGATGGAGTTGTCCGTGATGTTGGCGGTTCATATCGTCGAGCGCTGGCGGATACGGTAGAGTACTTTACAAACAACGCCTATCGTCCAACTTCCCTAGAAATTGACCAGCTAAAATCCGAAGGTATTTGGAATAACGATTGGGAAGCATCTCAAGAATTAATTTATCGCTACTTTGCAGCTCAAGGAAAATCTCGTGAACAACTGCAACTAGATTACAACACCATAGTTGCCTTTTTTCAATCGCGTTACCGAGGCCCAGATCCTGAAAATTGGACAGGATATATCTGTGATGAACCGTTATTATTACAACCAAGTTATTTAGAACAACTCACCCAAGCTGGTATCGCTTGGGGATTTTTTAGTGGTGCTACTAGTGGATCTGCTAACTATGTTTTGCAGAAACGCTTGGGTTTACAGTCTCCCGTACTCATTGCAATGGAGGACGCACCAGGTAAACCAGACCCCACAGGGCTATTTGCGGCTGTCACTAAGTTAGAGAAGGGGTTAGAAGAATCTGTAGTTATCTACGTTGGGGATACAGTAGCAGATATGTACACAGTCACAAAAGCTAGAGAAATTCAGCCGCACCGTACATGGATTGGTGTAGGTATTTTACCACCTCATGTGCAAGAAACAGCCCAACGTCGAGATGCTTATGCCCAATCTCTCATAGATGCAGGTGCAGCAGTAGTTTTGAGTAATGTTGAACAGTTAAATCCAGAGCAAATACAAAGTTTATTCCAGGGGTAGAGGCTAGAGGCTAGGGCTTGTTTTCAAACTATTACAGATTCATCTGCGTTCATCTGCGTTCAATTATTTTTTCTGTACCTCACTGACTTGAAAACCGCTATAAGCTCAACTTCATAGAGAAATGGTATTATATCATGTCAGCTTAAATACTTATCATATATTGGGGGCTGGTAATAGGTAATCGGTAATCGGTAATGGCTCACAACAATTACCTATTAGCTATTACCAATTACCGACAAAAACAACCATATTATAAGTAATTAGCCGAACTTGATATTAGTATCAAGAGTTTTTTAATGACAAAAAATAAAATACCCGACTTCGCAAAATCGGGTATCTCTAACTAATATTTGAATATATTTAGCCAAATACGTTGGCGAAAAATTCCAGAGTTTCCTTGAGTGCTTTGATGAAAACATCAATTTCCTCGCGGGTGTTGTAGAAAGAGAGGCTGGCGCGGGCGGTGGCGGCTAAACCTAAGTGACGGTGTAATGGTTGTGTGCAATGATGTCCTGAACGGATGGCTACGCCTTCTTGATCTAATAATGTAGATAAGTCGTTGGCGTGGACTCCGGCGGCGGTAAATGTCGCTAAAGCGGCTCTACCTTCTCCGTTAGCGTCGGGTTTGGGGCCGTAGAGGTTAATTTGGGGTATTTGTGCTAATTGTTGCCACAAATAGGCTGTTAATTCGGCTTCATAGGCATGAATTTTATCCATACCTATATTCGTAAGATAATCTACTGCTGCACCAAGAGCGATCGCTTCCCCAATTGCAGGTGTACCAGCTTCAAATTTATGGGGTAATTCGGCATAAGTAGAATGATCTAAATATACCTCGGCAATCATTTCCCCACCACCAAAAAATGGCGGCATTGCTTCTAATAATTCCAGCTTGCCATACAAGAAACCTATGCCTGTAGGAGCGCACATTTTATGTCCCGATGCTACTAACCAGTCACAGCCAATTTGCTGGACATCGACAGGCATATGGGGAACACTTTGACAAGCATCAACTAAGAATTTCGCGCCGTATCTGTGAGCAATTTCCGCAATCTCTGCCACTGGATTTATACAACCCAATGTGTTAGAAACATGAACTATAGAAACTAATTTAGTTTTTTCGGAAATCAGTTGTTTAAACTGTTCTAAATCGAAGGTTTGTTCTGGTGTCAGTTCCACATATTTGAGAACTGCGCCTGTTTTTTGGGCGACAAATTGCCAAGGAACAATATTACTGTGGTGTTCCATCACCGACAAAATAATTTCATCGCCTGCTTTTAAATTGTTCATCCCCCAGCTATAAGCAACTAAGTTAATGGCTTCGCTGGCGTTGCGGGTGTAAACAATTTCTTGACGGGAGGCGGCGTTGATAAATTTAGCAATTTTATCCCTTGCGCCTTCATAAGCGTCGGTGGCTTTGGCGCTGAGGGTGTGAGCGCCACGATGCACGTTAGCGTTATATTGCTCGTAATAATCCTTGAGGGTATTTAATACGAACAGGGGTTTTTGTGATGTGGCGGCGTTGTCTAGGTAGACTAGGGTTTTGTCGTTGACTTCCTGATGTAAGAGGGGGAAGTCAGCGCGGACTTTATCTGCAAGGGTTTTGGTAGGAGTGTAAGTCATTTTTTGTTAGTCATTAGTCATTAGTCATTAGTCATTAGTCATTGGTTAGAGACTTGTAACTGGTGACTGTGTTTAGGAGTTTGTCTCGCAAGGAGGGGATGGGTATTTGGTTGATAATTTCGGCGGCGAAGGCGTTAACTAGTAACTTGCGTGCGTCGTTGCTGTCAATGCCTCGGCTTTGCAGGTAGAATATTTCATCGTCTTCTAACTGGCTGACTGTTGCACCGTGGGCGCATTTGACGTTATCGGCGGTTATTTCTAGTTGGGGTTTGGTGTCTACTCTGGCTTTGGATGATAGCAGTAGGTTCCGGTTTAACTGGGCGGCGTTGGTTAGCTGTGCTGGTTTGGGGACGAAAACTTTACCGTTGAAGACTGCGTGAGCGCGATCGCCTACAATACATTTATGCAGTTGGTTGCTTGTACCATAGGGATGATTGAGAGCGATCGCACTGTGAGTATCCGCCAATTGATTACCAGCTATCATTGTCAAACCGTTGAGGCTGGTTTCGGTTTGTTCGCCAGTCTGCAAAACCTCTAAATTATGGCGGGATATCTTTCCACCCAAGCTGAGGGCGTGACAAGTATAACGGCTGTAACGGGCTTGAGTTACCGCAGTTTTGCCGATATGGAAAGCGACTTTACTCTCCCTCTCAACTCTAGTGTGAACTACTTGGGCATTGTCGGCGATCGCAATTTCCGTAACCGCGTTGGTAAGGTAAACCCCCTCTGCTGGGGTGACAAACTCTTCAATTACACTCACCTGAGAACCGCTTTCCGCCACCACCAAAGCGCGGGGTTGGGAAATTGTCGCCTTCTCACCAGCCACAGAGATAAATAATAGATGTATTGGTGTTTCCACGATGACATTCTTCGCCACCAACACCACCGCCACATCAGAAATACCAGCCGTATTCAAGGCGGTGAATACTTCTAAAGCACCTTCAGATTGTGCTAAATATTTTTGTACAAGCTCTTGCTCGGTGCTGGGTAAGGTTGATAAATTACCAACAACTACACCGTTAGGTAAATCTGCAACTACTGATAACTCAGGCGCATATACCCCATTCACCAACACCAAACGACTATTAACGGCTTCCGACAAACTCAGCGCGGAAACATCAACTGGTTGTACTTTCCCAACCTGAAATTCTACCTTCCGCAACTCAGATAAATCAGTAAACCGCCATTCCTCCTCACGAGTAGTAGGAATAACTGAATGACGTACCCAATTTTTGGCGCTGTCGCGTACTTCCTGTAACCAACCTTCCGTAGGTGGTACTGTTACTTGATTTAACAAACCCAACAGATAAGCATCCCTATCTAACAAAGCCGATGTCAAATTCACCGCTTCTGAATTAGCAATTGCACTAGGAGAAACTTGTATCGTCATTACACACCCACCTCTACAGCAGTTTCTTCTAGCAGCCAGTCATAACCGCGAGACTCTAATTCCAACGCCAATTCCTTACCACCACTTCTAATTATCTGTCCCCGCGCCATCACATGGACAAAATCAGGGATAATATAATCGAGTAACCGTTGGTAGTGAGTAATCATAATTGTGGCATTGTCCGCGCTGGTGAGTTGATTCACACCATGAGCCACAATTTTCAACGCATCAATATCTAAACCAGAGTCAGTCTCATCCAAAATTGCCAACTTCGGTTCTAGCAGCGCCATTTGCAGAATCTCATTGCGCTTCTTCTCACCACCAGAAAACCCTTCATTCACACTCCGGTTGAGGAAAGCCGGGTTCATCTTCACCACATCCAACTTTTCCTCAATCAAATCATCAAAATCAAAAGTATCAATTTCTTCCAACCCTTGCGCCTTGCGACGAGAATTATACGCCACCCGCAAGAAATCTAAATTACTTACCCCAGGAATTTCCAAAGGATACTGGAAAGCCAAAAACACACCAGCCCTCGCCCGTTCCTCTGGTTCCAACTCCAGCAAATTCTGTCCTTGAAAAATTATCTCCCCACCAGTCACAGTATAAGCAGGATGTCCCGCCAACACCTTAGAAAAAGTACTCTTCCCAGAACCATTCGGCCCCATAATCGCATGGATTTCACCATAACGCACCTCAAGATTCACACCCTTGAGAATAGGAGTACCATCAACTTCAGCCGTCAAATCTCTCACTGACAGCACAATTTCACTATTTTCAATAATCATGTTCTCTCTCTCTTCTCTCTTTGGCGTTGCTGATTGAAAATATGAATTTGTCTCACGCAAAGGCGCAAAGTAACAAAGAAAAATAAGGGCTAATTCGATGTTTCATATTCTAATTCAGCAATGCCCTGTCTCTTCTCTGCGAACCTCTGTCTTGAAAAGTTTCCTACGGAGGGAAACCCTCCTACAGAACTTTTCGCTGCGCGAACTCCGCGCCCCTCTGCGTTTAAAAAGGCACTAACCCACACTACCCTCTAATTTCAGGCTCAATAGTTTATCAGCCTCGACAGCAAACTCCATCGGTAGCTGATTAAACACATCCTTACAGAAGCCGCTAATCATCATCGAAATAGCATCTTCTGAAGAAATACCCCGTTGAGCAAAGAAGAATAACTGATCTTCCCCAATCTTAGAAGTAGAAGCTTCATGCTCTACCTTACCCGTGCTATTCTGCACTTGAATATAAGGGAAAGTATTAGCGTGAGCATTATCGCCAATTAACATCGAGTCGCACTGCGAATAGTTCCTTGCGCCTTCGGCGGTGGGGTTAATCTTCACCAAACCCCGGTAACTATTACTAGATTGACCAGCAGAGATACCTTTAGATATAATCGTACTACGGGTATTTTTACCAATATGAATCATCTTTGTCCCGGTGTCGGCTTGCTGCATATTGTTAGTTAGCGCCACCGAGTAAAATTCACCCACGGAGTTATCCCCAACTAAGACGCAACTGGGATACTTCCAAGTAATGGCGGAACCAGTTTCGACTTGTGTCCAAGAAATCTTCGAGTTGACACCTTTGCACAAACCGCGCTTGGTGACGAAGTTGTAAATTCCACCTTTACCATTCGCATCTCCTGCATACCAGTTCTGCACGGTGGAATATTTAATCTCCGCATTATCCAGGGCGACGAGTTCCACTACAGCCGCGTGTAACTGGTTGCTGTCGTACATGGGCGCAGTACAACCTTCCAGGTAGGAAACATAGCTACCTTCTTCAGCTACAATCAAAGTCCGCTCAAATTGTCCTGTATCGCCGGAGTTGATGCGGAAGTAGGTAGACAATTCCATTGGACATTTCACACCCTTGGGAATGTAGACGAAGGAACCATCACTAAATACCGCCGAGTTGAGGGCGGCGAAATAGTTGTCAGCGATGGGAACGACGCTACCCAGATATTTTTTTACCAGTTCTGGATGTTCCCGCAAGGCTTCGGAAATGGAACAGAAGATTACGCCGTCTTTGGCGAGCTTTTCTTTGAAGGTGGTAGCAACAGATACGCTATCGAAAATCGCATCTACGGCGACGTTTGCCAAACGCTTCTGTTCAGATAGAGAAATACCCAACTTCTCGAAGGTTTCCAGCAGGGTGGGATCAACTTCCTCTAAACTGTTGAGTTTTTCTTTCTTTTGTTTAGGCGCAGAATAATAAATGATATCCTGATAGTTTATGGGCGGATACTTGACGCTAGGCCAAGTTGGCTCTGTCATTTTTTGCCACTGGCGAAACGCTCTGAGGCGAAACTCCAGCATAAACTCCGGTTCGTTCTTCTTGGCGGAGATTAGGCGGACGACATCCTCATTCAGTCCACGCGGGATAGTGTCGGCTTCAATGTCGGTGACAAAGCCGTACTTGTAGGGTTGGTTGACTAAGGTTTTTACAGTGGCACTCATCGGTAGTGTTCTCTCGTGTTCGGTTCTGAATCTCTCTAGGGATGGAGACGGGCTGTGTTCTTGCCGATTCTCATCTCGTATGACTGAGTGGTGTCACGGCTGTTAGAATGGGGTTGGAGAGTAAAACAACATAGATGTTGTTTAATGTATCTTCATTTTAAGCTAGATTAACAACAACAATGTTGTCAAAGTCAAATTTTCTCAAAAAAATTTTTAGAAGAAGATGGCGACTACTCAGCAGGTTTCAACAAAACAAGAGATTTTAGAGTATCTTCTGAAACACTCACAGGCAACAGCACTGGACTTAGCTAGTGCTTTGGAAGTCACTCCCCAAGCCATTCGTCGTCATCTTAAGGATTTGGAGGCGGAGGAGTTAGTTGTATATAGTAATACAACGCAAGCGGGGATGGGGCGACCACAACACGTTTATCAATTAAGCCGCCAAGGGCGAGAACGGATAAATAAAACAACAAGCGATCGCCACGGTGATTTTGCCGTATCCTTATTGGATACCATCGCCGAAACCGTGGGACATGACCAATTCAAGACAATTTTACAAAAACAGTGGGAACGCAAAGCCCAAGAATACCGCGATCGCGTCGGTAACGGTGCGCTGCGAGAAAGAGTAGCTAACTTAGTCGAACTGCGAAAAGCTGAAGGTTTCATGGCAGAATATCACCCTGTAGATTCCCCTAACGAGTCAGAGGATGAAAGATTTATCTTCATGGAACATAACTGTGCAATTTCCAACGTTGCGGAATCATTTCCCAGCGTCTGCGGACATGAACTGGAAATGTTTGCGGCTGTGCTTCCAGACTGTCTAGTCGAACGTACCCACTGGCTGATCAACGGCGAACATCGTTGCGGTTATTTAGTGCGATCGCGCAAACAAGCATCTCACACATAAATTTACTTTCCAACTAAGTTTAGTGCAGGAATCCCAACCGATTGGTAAATGGTTTTACCAATAAGCTATTTCATTACCTTTACACACCAATAATAAAAATAGTTATTAGTTAGAGAAACTTGATTTTATTTTGGAAAAATTTAAGTATTTGTAGGGCGCTGCACTGCCCACCAATAAAACAATGATAAGGTACTTATAGTCTCTAACCTGGATAAAATATGGATTTACCATCACAGCAACCCTCAACTCAATTCCTCACCTTAGAAGAATCAGCTAAAGTCGATGCTGCCCTTCTATCCTCCCCCGAAAAATTCTTAACAAGACTAACGATTTCTTCACTAAAACTATTGAAACACATTGCTCAAGATTATGGTGTTGCCATAGAAGATTTGACAACCCAACAAGTTATCGATTGGTTTGAGAAAGACGGCAGAATTAGAAGAGAACAAGGCATAGAGGCATCATATTTAAAGTGGTAAAATTTGAGCATACCCACACTGGGCTTGCTACTTGTGCATTGCAGATATTGCTTTTTTAGGGGAAGACTGTTGTGATGCTTCCGCTAATTTAATACGCTTGCCACATCAGGTAACACCAAACAATAAATTATCCAACTTGATTTTTATTAGGTGGCGCTACTTATGAATATTTTCTTGCTATAGTCTGGGTTTCTCGTAAGTAGCGCACCTTACATTTTGAATATTTTTTTATCTGAAAGTACCTGAAATTGTAAACATATATTCTTTTTTTATAAGAGAAATGTGAATTAGTTGATATTGATTGGTAATTGTGATTATCTTTGATTCAGATGATTAATCATTTGAGTAAAAATAGCAGTTATAGTAGTTTGCCTAATAGATTAGAACATTAACTAATCTAAAGCCTTTATTTAAAAAGCGTTTCGGTGCTGTTTCTTGTTTCCTGTTCCCTGCTATAACAAACTTTTTCAGCTCAAGCGACCAGAAATTGGTCAATTCATCTCTGAGATTTGGGTTTTATTTAGGACAAACGCATCTAAATTTTGTAGTCCAAGCCGTGCATTGGTTTCAATTGATAGTTGAACATCTCAACAATGCTAGAAATTTTGCTCGACGAGTATTCTCAAAATAAGATGCCTTTGCCATAGCTGTTAGGGTTACACCTAATCATATTTTTGTCTGAGTGTAAGCCCTAGTGATGCAAATTCAACCCAAGTCTTTATATTCGCTCACATAAAATATTGAAGCAGCAACAATGGTACAGCAAAAAAACAGTAACCCAGTAGCGCCTTCTTCACGTTTTAACTCTATCAGCATCGAATACAAAATCAAGGGTCAGAGTGAAGCTACTATTAAAAAAAGCTATGAATTACTTGTCATTTTCACATTTGCGACCACTTTTTCCTTTTTGAATATTTACTAATTTAAAAGCACCTTTTACTAGGTGCTTTTAAAAATCAGTTTCAAGCTTGTATAGGATTCATACTTGATTTTTGAAAGATACGTAGAGTGGGCATTGCCCACCATATCATCTTTTTGGTGGGCAATGCCCACCCTACAAATACTGAGATTTTTTTAGAAATCAAATCGGATTCCTATATTTATTAAGCGTTGTAATGCTGATTACTACGAGGGCTACGAACGCCAGCAGCAGCACCTATCATTGAAGCGATTAAACCTAATAAAGAACCAAATACAAACCACCACAAACCTCTAGAAGTTGCCGAAGCAATCTCACGAGCTTGTTGAGCGTCTACATTGGGTACGTTTTGAGGTAAAGTAGCACCTTGTTGTTGTGCTTGGTTGATCACATCTCCAGCGTTGGAAGCAGCAATACCAAACGCACCAGATACACCACTAGCTAATAGCCAAGAGCTAAGGGCTAAGGTTGTTGCCCAAAGAATTGCACCATTGAGTAATGCTGTATTCCGGTTCATTGGGCCACAGGCGCGAGCTGTTACCCAACCGCCAGTAAATAGGGAAATTAATAACCCAATGGTTGACCACAATCCTACGTTGTTAGCAACACCAGGTGTAATGCTTCTGGGTGCGCCTGAGCCTGCAACTGTGCCAGCACCAATTGCAGCAAATAAGGCGCTCAAAATTAATTGAGTAGCTAAAGCAACTAACACACCAGAAATAATTGGCCCCCAACGAACACGGTCATGGTAATCACCGACTCTTCCCACTACCGTAGATTCAGGCTGAATCACATCGTCGCCTACTCGATTTGCGTATGACATTAGCGTATTTACTCCTTGTTACTTTAACTTTTGTAGCAAAGTTAATTAGGTTAGTTATGTTTATCCTTACGTTAAAATTAAATGGTTATTTATGCTTTTTAATATCTATCACCAGAAAGAGTTATATACTCTATCTGGGGTAAGAATAAATATATTAATTTCCTAATAATTAGATTTTATTTAACCAAAAAAATATCTATTTTTTTTAGAAAAAATAATCAAATCATATTGATTAATTTGTTAATAAGTTTATAAATTAAATATTTTTTTAGTTGATGGGTAAGTTTGAACACAAAAATACCCATCACTTTTTATTAAAATAATGTCCACCAATCTGGGTAAATTAAATGAGCATACTAACGTACTCGCACAGCAGTCAAACTAACTGTAGGGTGCGTCAGCGACAATAATTTCGTACAAATTCAAAGATTTTTTACATCTGACGCACCCTACCCCAAGTGTCTTTAGCGTAAGTTCTGATGAAATGAACATCCTAACGTACTCGCACAGCAGTACCTGTGGCAGTAATTAACATGAGAACGCCTGACTGATCAACATTAATAGTGCCAGTGTCAATTTCAATGCCAATAACAGCATTGGCTCCCAAACGCTGGGCGCGTTGCTGTAATTCTTCTATTGCTTTACGTTGTCCCTCTTCAAACAGACGTTCATAGCTAGCAGTACGTCCACCGATAACATCTCGAATACTAGCGAAGAAATCTCTGAGGAAATTACTACCATAAACAACTTCTGCGGTCACAATACCTAAGTATGAATCAATTACAGCACCTTGAATCACGTCAGTTGTAGTTAAAATCATAACTCATCCTTATAAATGACTTACTAATTAGGGTTATTTCTACTCTATCAAGTTAGTTTTGGTATGACTTTTCACGTCATATGGAAAAGCTTACGCCTAACCTCACCCCATAGCCCCTCTTTCCGTGAGGGATGGGGGAAATCAAAGCCTTTCGCTCTCAAGAAACACAGGTGACAGGTGACAGGTGACAGAAAATAGGGAATAGTTGTGTTTCTTTCATATTTTGCGGGAGCGTTAACCGCGCCCGTGGGAGGCTCACATCTTGCACCTTCTCAATAAATACGTGGCTCCCTGCACTCCCCACTCTACGAAATCATCAGCTTTTCAGCCCGTTATTTTATCAATAAGAGGCTGGTGCAAGATATAGCAGGGGAGAGGTTACAGGTTACAGGTTACAGAGTTAAAAGTCTTTTGCTGTCTAAGTTTTTTCATTTCCTCATGTCCTAACTGTCTTGGCTATTGCTATATAAGCGCCCCACAAGGGGGAAGTCAAAAGTCAAAAGTCAAAAGTATTAAACTCCCTCGCAACGAATAAAACAAACACATTTTTCTTTTTTAGCTAAAAGCCTTGCTATATAAGGGTTATAAAATGTGTTAGTTAGGAGTTTTCCCGCCTTTACTACGCTTCTCTGTGGGTAATTTACAGCAAATATACAAAAGAGGGTTTAATATAGGTGAAAATTTAAATGTTTGATGGATTTTAGCTAGCAGAAAAATGTTTGAGATATAAAGTCTAAAGTTAAGAATGCGGACTTATTTCTCTTATGTGTTTAAGTAGAAACTCTAGTTTTTCTGTGTTGAACGGAATTGTGGTATTTACTGATTATTAATATTTTATAAAAAGAGATAACCACAGTTTTCAAAAAGCAAATTTTTTGTTTTAATGAACAAGAAAAAAGTTCACTATAAGTTCAGGAAATTTACTGTGTACAAACGTATATCATTCGTGTTGGGTGTGCTTTTACTGGGATGTGTTACTGCTATACCCTCAGTAGCGCAAGCTCAGGTTTTGGTGGCGCAAGCTAACAATGCAGAATTAAAACGATTGTTAGAAGATGGTAAGCGGCTGGTGGATGCTGGTGATTATAACGGGGCGATCGCAGTTTATCAACAAGCGGCCGCTTTAGCACCGAAAAATGCGAAAATTCATTCAGGAATTGGGTATTTATACGCCCAACAAGGAAATTTTCCCGCAGCACTAGCATCATACCGTCGGGCGATCGCCATTAACCCAAATAATAGTGATTTTTTCTATGCTGTAGGCTACATCAAAGGCAATATGGGCGACACAAAGGGCGCAAAAGAAGCTTACCGCCGTGCTATTCAAATCAACCGCAACAACGTTAGCGCTTATATAGGTTTAGGTGTCACTCAATCTCGTATGGGAGACTACCAAGCAGCTAGTTGGGCATTTGCACAAGCAATTAAGCTTGATAAAAACAATGCCCAGACTTACGAGTTTATGGGCCAAATGTATAAACAGCGTCGGCAAAATAAACAAGCAAGTAACCTGCTGCAAAAAGCCCGTGACTTGTACCAAAGACGCAATGATACAGGCGGTGTAGCTAGAGTTGAGGCGATGCTTCAACAGTTATAGTAGGGGATAGGGGATAGGTGACAGGGGACAGGTTTAAAAGCCGTTTTTTCAGGCTTTTATGATTCCTGTATGTCTTAATTTATCTGGCAACTGCTAGGTTGAGTTAATTTAACTGCCTTCCTGTTAATTCGACAAAAATATCTTCCAAGTTAGAGGGACGTACCATCATACCAGTTTTATTTGGCTGTTGATTTAAATAATTGTTTGCCTCTTCCAAAGTAGGGAAAAATAAATATTCCCAACCTCGTGAACTATCGTTACCTGGTTCGGTAACACTCAACTGTTTCGTTACTAAACCCTCGCCGTGAACAGAACGCAGTTGCTTTAAAGTTCCTAAAGAAATTAACTTACCAGCATCCATAATACCAATACGTCCTGGTTTAGCAGAGCCAAAAGCATCACATAAAAACTCCACCTCATCCATGTAATGAGTTGTTAATAACATCGTCATCCCTTGTTTATTTAAATCCCGAATAATTTCCCACAGGCGGCGGCGAGTTTGCGGATCTAGCCCCACTGTGGGTTCATCTAAAAACAAAATTTGTGGTTGATGTAATAAAGCTCTAGCTATTTGTAGTCGTCGTTTCATTCCCCCAGACAAAGTTTTTACCAAACTATCGCGTCTATCTACAAGTTCGACATATTCTAGCCATTGATTAATTAATCGCTGTCGTTCTGGGTTAGCGATGTGATGTAACCTGCCATGTAGTTCCATATTTTCCCAGACGCTTAAATCGCCATCGACGCTAATTTGTTGCAAAACAACGCCAATATTCCGCTTTGCTAACATGGGTTGACGCACCACATCATAACCAGCAACCTCCATCCGCCCTTGGGATGGTTTTGTCAGTGTAGTCAGCATCCGAATTGTGGTAGACTTACCTGCGCCGTTGGGGCCAAGGAGAGCGAATATTTCTCCTGCTTCAATGTTGAACGACAAGTCATTAACTACAGGGACGTTGTTGTAAAGCTTGTAAACGTTTTCTAAAAGAACAGTAGCCGTCATGAGTAAATTGATAACACCGTTTCCTTATTTACACTACCATTGCAGTTAGGAAAGAGGTTTTCCAGATGCCGTGAAAGGGACTTCCAACTAAAAAAATATCCAATTGCTTTGGAGCGCAGGGGTAGTGGAGGAAATTTCTTTATTGTCGCCATGCCAAGGCATGGCTGTTTCATCTTCTAAGAGCGCCGCCTGTTTGCCCGAATATCATTGGTCTTGGGGCAAACCTCTATAATTCTAGCTGTAGGTATTCTCTCGCATCTCAAACCAATCTCTGAGGGTCTGTTTAGTTAGGTTTGACAAATATTGAGCAAAATAATTCTCTAGTTAGCAATAGAGTTTAATATTCTGGGATCGGAATTTACGATTAAAATTGGACTGACTACACAAATTTATTCATGAATTTAGTAATAATACTTACTATATCCAAGTAGTCTCACTGGGAAATAGTAAAAATTAGCTTATTCTAGGAGAAGAGAGTGAACCTATTAAATGAGGCTCAAGAACAACAACTTGAAGAAATAAGTAAATATTTACTACAAGTAAGACAAGAAAAAGGTATACGTATAGAAGAAGTAGCCGCTAAAACCAACATTAGACTATATTTCCTCCAAGCCTTAGACGCAGGTAACTTTTCTGAATTACCTGAACCTGTTTATGTCCAAGGATTTATCCGTCGTTATGCAGATATCTTAGGTTTGGATGGACAGGCTTTAGCTAAAAGTTTTAATACTAATGTACCTGTTATTCAAGAATTTCGTCATCAGGAAACTGAATATATAAACAAAAGACCGAATATCAGGATTCCTCTGTTTGTCCCTTTAATTTTATTCATAGCAGGTGCAGCGATCGCACTTGTTTATGCCCTCAATCCCAAACTCATCACTCAATCTTTCGCCAAACAAAACTCAGCAGCTACCGCACCAATTCAAGTTGACCCTTCGCCGCTTACCGTCACACCTCCAGCAACAACAAACTCAACCGTCAGCAACTCCCAAAATTCCACCCCATCACCTACAACCGCAGCCGTAAACAGTCCCACAGCCACAACCAGCGCGGAAAATAATCCTCATGCGCCTGTAGCAGTTACCTTACAATTGGAAGGTAATTCATGGTTGCAAGTGAAAGCCGATGGTAAGACAGCGTTTATCGGTAAATTAAGCAAAGGCGATCGCAAAACTTGGACAGCAAAAAAACAGTTAACTGTACGTTCCGGTAACGCTGGCGCTGTGTTAATTTCCGTCAACGATAAACCCGCACAAATCTTAGGCGCGACAGGACTTGTGAAAGAGGTGACATATACCTCTAGTCAATAGTCAATAGTCATTGGTCATTGGTCATTAGTTCACAACTTTCATTGTTTACTGTTGACCAATTACCAATTACCAATTACCATTAAGAAATTTTCGGCTGACTTAAATGCCAACTAGTAGACTGTTCGTAAGCGTAAGCTACTTGCAATAATTGGTCTTCTCGTAAGACTTTGCCAATTAATTGTAAGCCAATTGGTAATCCTTGGTCATCAAAACCGCAGGGGACGCTGATACCGGGTAAACCTGCTAAGTTGACGGGAATAGTCATCAGGTCATTCAAGTACATACTGATGGGGTCAGCCGTTTTTTCTCCTGCTTTGAATGCGGTGGTGGGTGCGGTGGGAGAAACTAACAGGTCAACACTTTTAAACGCATTATCAAAGTCTTGCTTAATTAATGTACGCACTTTTTGGGCTTTGAGATAGTAAGCATCATAATAACCAGCAGAAAGAGCGTAAGTTCCGATCATGATGCGCCGTTTAACTTCTGCACCAAAACCAGTGGCGCGGGTACGTGTGTACATGGAAAGTAGATTATCTGCTTCCGGCGCACGCCAACCGTATTTTACGCCATCGTAACGGGCTAGGTTAGCTGAGGCTTCTGAGGGGGCGATGATGTAGTAGCTAGGTAAACCATAGCGGAAGTTAGGACAGGAAATTATATGAATTTCCGCGCCTAGATTTTGTAACTGGTCAATGGCTTTAGTGACGGCTTGTTCCACAACAGAGTCTAAACCTTCACCAAAAGTTTCTTTGATAACGCCAATTCTGAGTTTACCTCTAGCTTTGAGGTCTGGTTTTAAGCTAGCTACGTAGTCAGGGATATCTACTTTCAGACTGGTGGAATCTTTAGCATCGTAACCTGCGATCGCCTTTAATAATATCGCAGCATCTTCGACCGACCGTCCAAAGGGGCCAATTTGATCCAAAGATGAAGCAAAAGCCACCAAACCATAGCGTGAAACTAACCCGTAGGTAGGTTTTAGTCCCACCACACCACAATAAGAAGCAGGTTGACGAATAGAACCACCAGTATCAGAACCCAGCGCCACCACACATTCGTCCGCCGCCACAGCCGCAGCTGAACCACCTGAAGAACCACCAGGAACTCTCGACAGATCCCAAGGATTCGCCGTAATGTGATAAGCAGAGGTTTCCGTAGAACCACCCATTGCAAACTCATCTAGATTGGTTTTACCAACCAATACCGCCCCTGCATCCAGTAGCTTTTGTGTCACAGTTGACTCGTAAGGCGGCACAAAATTTTCCAAAATCTTCGAGGCGCAAGTGGTAGGGATACCCTTAGTACATAGATTATCCTTAACGCCGATAGGAATCCCCGCCAACAGCCCAATTTTCTCGCCTGCGGCTATTTTGGCATCCACAGCACGAGCCTGTTCTAAAGCCTGCTGTGCCGTGATATGTAAGAAACTATGCAGTTTCGGCTCTAGATTTTGAATACGGTCTAAAGTTTCTTGGGTAATTTCAACGGCAGAACGTTCTTTTTTAACTAGCTGTTCGTGCAACTCGCGGATGGATGCCATGATTGCTCTCTTAGTGACTCAAGTCATTGATTTTAGTACATATTGGGAAGGATTGGTTATTGGTCATTGGTCAATAGTCAATAGTCAATAGTCAATAGTCCATAGTCCATAGTCCATAGTCCATAGTCAACTGACCACTGTCAACTGTCAACTGTCAACTGATCACTGTCAACTGACCACTGTCAACTGTCCACTGTCAACTGAACCAGACGTTACATAAATTGCAACAGTCCCAGGTTTAGGTTTTGCTTGGGTAATACTGGGGGTAAATTGCAACTATCGGGGGTTAGATTATGCAAAAGCCTAGTAAATTAACAGCTAAATCTAGTTTATTTATCAGTGCGCTACTGGGGGGAGTGATTTTCACGAGTTGCGCGTCTGTACCTCCGTCTGCAAATCAAGAGTTAGCATCCGCACCTGTACCTGCACCTGGGGCTGTTGCTAATTTCAACCAGAAGGCTGATGCTGCACCACAAGTTCCTCGTTCCCGTCCGCAACTCATTAAAAAAGCGGCGATGACGGTAATTGTCAACTCAGTTGATAAAAGTATTGATAATGTTACACAAATTATTAATCGCCAGCAGGGAGACTTAATCAGTTTAAATGAACAACAACCTACAAAAGAAAACTCTCGCCATACGGCATCAATCCAGTTAAGAGTACCACAAAATCTACTAGAATCTACCCTAGAAGAATTAGCGAAATTAGGTACTGTAGAAAACCGTAATATCACAGCAGAAGATGTTGGTGATCAATTGGTGGATTTCCAAGCCAGGTTAACCAACTTACGTAAAACTGAAGCTAGTTTACAAAAAATTATGGATCGGGCAGGTTCGGTCAGGGATATACTGAGTGTTGCCCAGGAACTCAGCAATGTTAGACAATCTATAGAGCAAATTGATGCTCAATTGAAAAACCTACAAAATCAAGTCGCCTACTCAACTATTACCCTCAAGCTAGAAGCTGCGGTATCTAGTTCCAGTCCTCAACGTGGTGTAAGTTCGCAAATCCAAGAAACTTGGAATAATTCTACCCAATCCTTGGGCAATTTTACCGTCGGTTTACTCAAACTGGGTATATGGTTAATGGTTTACAGTCCTTACTTTGTAGTCTTAGCTGGTGGTGCTTATGCCTTCTACCGTTGGCGGCGTAATCGTTTAGTTAGTCATTAGTCATTGGTCATTGGTCATTGGTCATTGGTCATTGGTCAACAGTTCCCAATCCCCAATCCCCTGTACAATCGTAATGTTACGGAATGTACCAATTAACACTAAACAATAGGACTGATGAATGCCAAGATCAAAATGAGGATGTCATAAGGGTATTGAAAGTACTATGCCAGAAATATACCAGTCTATTGCTCAACATTATCACGAACGTACTAAATATGACCCTGAGACCCTTGCTTCTAAAAGTCAGAGGTTAGATTGGGCTAAACAACCAGTGCCGTTTAAGGAGTATAAAATCGGTGCTGCTATTGACCTTAAACCCTACTTGCAAGAAGCACCAGAGGCATTTGTTAATGATGCCAATGGTCAATGGTGGAAAAGGCTGTCGCGGTTGTTGTTTCGGAGTTATGGGTTGACTGCGAGAATGCCTTCTATGGGAAATACGGTATATTTACGTGCTGCACCCAGCGCGGGGGGGTTGTATCCGGCGGAAGTGTATTTAGTTTCCCGTGGTACGCCGCTATTACCACCAGGGCTGTATAATTACCAATGCCGGACTCATTCTTTAATGCACTATTGGGAAAGTGATGTTTGGCAAAGTTTACAAGAGGCTTGTTTCTGGCATCCGGCTTTAGATAATACCCAATTAGCTATTATTGTCACGGCTGTTTTTTATCGTTCGGCTTGGCGTTATGAAGACCGGGCTTATCGCCGCATTTGTTTGGATACGGGACATCTGTTAGGTAATATTGAGTTAGCAGGTGCGATCGCCGATTATCGTCCTCACTTAATTGGTGGTTTTGTTGATGAAGCGGTCAATGATTTACTATATATTGATCCGCTACAGGAAGGTGCGATCGCTGTCTTACCCTTGGCAGACTTGTTAGATATTCAGCAAAATTTACCACGAGGATGTACAGCCCTACCCTCAGCCACAGAAACTACTTACCCACAAATTCCTGATGGTGAATTGTTGAAATACTTTCATCGCCATACCCAAATTTCGCCAAGTATCACTGGCAAACTAAATTTACCAACTGTTAAACAAGAAAAATCTTTAGAAGACAAATATAATTTTCCCTTCTGTCTGAAAATTCCTACCGCCACTACACCTATACAATGGGGAGAAAAGCTGACAGACTTGGAAATCACCATGCACAAGCGTCGCTCTACCCGTGCTTATAATGGTGAAGAACTAACTCTTGATGAACTCAAGGCTTTACTCGATTTCACTTATCAACCACAAAATTATATTGACCAAAATTTAGATACTTCCCCAGATTATTTTGACCTAAATTTAATCGAAACTTTTATTGCTGTCTGTGGAGTCAAAGGACTGGAGGCTGGTTGCTACTATTACGCACCCAAAGCCCAAGAATTAAGACAAATTAGGTTTAAGAATTTTCGCCGGGAGTTACATTTTCTTTGTCTAGGACAGGAACTTGGCAGAGATGCCGCCGCAGTAATTTTCCATACATCTGATTTAAAATCGGCGATCGCTCAATATGGCGATCGCGTTTATCGTTATTTGCACATGGATGCTGGACATTTAGGACAGCGCTTGAATTTAGCAGCAATTCAACTGAATTTAGGTGTCAGTGGTATTGGCGGCTTCTTCGATGATCATGTAAACGATGTTCTCGGAATTCCTGCTGATGAAGCGGTGATTTATATCACAACCCTGGGAAGACCTAGATAATGTAAATCCTATCACTTCTATTTGCAGACTGATAGTATCTGTAGGACGCTGCACTGCTAGCCCTGTCAAGGTGAATAGTAATTAACGTGAGTTCAATGAACCTCTCCCTCCCAACCTCCCTCTCCTCGTAGGAGCGAAAAGTCTGAGCGCCGGCTTCCGGCGATCAGAACTTTTCAAGAGAGAGGGGTTGGGGGTGAGGTCAAAACAACGCTGGTCGAACTCACGTTTATTTAATAAACCACAGAGGCACAGAGGTTAGAGAAGAAACTTATTCCAACATTTTAGTCTAGACAAGCCACTATCTTGTAATCAAAGCGTTGAATTTTGTTACCTACTGAATTTTTTAATAATTAAGTTGTATTACTTTTAACTTATATCTGAATAATTTTACGATGAAATGTATTTTCATGATTGAAAAAAATCAGCAATATTATGTAGAAATAAACTTTTTAAATTCATTTCCTATATTATATACACACAAATTACAGAGAAATTAGATAAAAATTTCACCATAATCAATTACCTAATTCAGTAATGACGAATCCATTTATAACAGCTACACTATATTTTCAAAGAGATTACAGATAGGTAAAGAGCTGAATTTGCAAGACATAAGGTTTTTGCAAAGGTTAGAGTTCAGTAGTCCACTCATATTAACCGTAGTGTTCCCGCTACGGTTTTTTATTTGCAGATGAACCCTCTTGCAAAATATAGCAGGGGACAGGTTATAGGGGACAGGTGACAGGGCTGAAAGCCTTTGAAATTAAAGGTTTTAAAATTGTATGATGTCCTAACTTATGCTTCGACTGCTATATTCAAGAAACATCAAGTTTTTTATTGTGAAAAATACTAAACTCTGTGGAAATTACGGAATTGGCAATGTAACAAATTACCGTAATTTCACCGTGCCAAAAAACGATTTTTATGAATACAAAGAAAATATCGTTATTCAATTTATATTAGATGTTATTAAAACGAGTTAGCAATTGGGCGATAATTACCTCATTGTCATTTAGTGGAATAGCGATCGCCTACAGTGGAGAGAATGCGATCGCTGAAACGAAGAATAGCAATTTTTATGTGCAAGTAGGTGCTGATAGTGGTGGTTTTCCCATTGCTTTGGATTTATCATCTATAGAAGGTAGTAATTACACTCTTGTGCAGAAACAAGGTGACGGCATAGCTGAGAGAAGGCTTTATGCAGACTGTAATCAAAACAGATTATATTCTAAAAAACTATCCGTTTATGCCTCCAATGGGGAGTTAACCCAAGAAGATAGAACCGAACAGGAACTTTTCCCCAAGCCAAAAACTGCTGATGCGGCTTCTATGGAAATTGTTTGCCAAGTAGCAACTAATCGCAACAAGAATTAATTATTTTTTATAGCTGTAGTCCCCAATTTATCCAAGAAATTGGGGATTTTTCTGTTGAAACTTTTGCTAGCTTTTATCAGTCTGATTATTCAAATTATATGAAAAACCAACAATGTCTTCTACTAGTCAGGGCATTCCAGGCTTGCCTGATTTAACGCATCCAACACAGCTAATAGAACTTGGTTCTCAATTAATTACAGCTTCTCTATTATTAGTATTTTTAGTCATAGCTTTGGGAGTAGCGATCGCTCTGGTGAGTTTCGCATTCCGACACAATCAATCACAACAAACTATCTTTATTGGTGATTGGGCTATTCGTTACTCCCAAATCTTACAAGGATTGCAACATTTAATTTTAGTATTAATTTTACTAGTTGTAGGATTTTTTCTCTCTTCTACTTTAAGCAATCGTTATCACCATTGGGAACAAGCAAAAGTCACTCAAGTCGCTCAAAGTGTGGCTGGTGATAAATTAGAACAAATTGCGCCACAAGTGCGTTATCTGACTCAAGAACCTTATAGTTATACCACTCAAGTTAACGGTAAAATTATCAAAGTCAACGATACGCAACAAGTAAACCGCTTTCTCTCATTAGCGGGGTCGCAAATTCAGGTAAACTTGGAACAAACTACAGATGTGCAAGGACGTAGTGCAGTTTATCGCGTAGATTACACTGCTGATTACAAGGTAGTAAACCGCCTCAAAGATATCAATAACTTCTTTTTTGAAGCACCGCCACCCAATGGTTATTCCTTATTGTCTAATTATAAAGTAGAGCGCGATGGGCTACGCCCCGCCGGAGGCGATGGCGTTCCGCCCAGCGTAGCTGATCGCACAAGGTTAGAACCAGTTAACCCAGGAAATTATAGCTTTGCCTTCCGCCTAGAACCAGGACAAGAAACAAACTTGCGCGTTACCTATCAGGCGCAAGGGGGGCCACGCTGGGTTTATAATAGCGCTGGACAATTACTATCCAACTTTCGCTTAACAACAATTGCTAACTTTGCTGGCGCAGATTTTGCTAGTGGCGTTGTCCCAAAAGAAACGAAAGTTGATGGACGCAGTACTCAATATACTTGGATATTTGATGATAACGTTTCGGTAAAAAACCCGTTTGGGGTATTTACGAATACAAATCCCATTCAGAAAACAGGCATTATTCCCCGTTTATTATTATTAGCACCAGCCTTATTTTTGTGGTGGATATTGCTGCTATATTTATCTGTGCCAATGAGTTTAAAAAATGTAGCGATCGCTAGTAGCATCTACTTTGCCTGTCTATTAACTTTAACCTACCTCAGCCGCTTCATGGATGCACAGTTAGCATGGACAATGATTTCCCTGGTGTTACTCACCTTAACCTGGGGTTTGGGTGCAACTCGCAGTGCTTCTCTCGCCGCCATTATCTGTACCATCGCTGGCGGAGTATTGCCAGTTTTGGGGTTATTAGTACCATATAGTGGACTGACTTTGAGCATTGCAGGTTTAATGTCTGCTATCTGGTTGGCTGTGCGTCACTGGTATAACTGGTATATCTGGCGACCGGAAGATATGAAAAAATAAACCTGTGATAGCGGCTAGGGGCTGTTTTCCAAGTCTAAAGGTAGTGGCGAATGTAATTCGACGTGAGTTCGACCAGCGTTGTTTTGACCTCTCCCCCAACCCCTCTCCTACGAGGAGAGGGGAGATTTCGTAGGGTGGGGAGTGCATCGCCACTAGCTTCCACAAGGGAGGTGCAAGATGTCAGTAGTGGCGTGGCGACTTAAACGAGGCTAAAAAAATTGATAAAAATTTTAGGCAATTTTATATTTGCGAGATAATTTTTCTTACGCACAAATATTCAATAGATTCTGTTACAAGTAACTTATATCACTTATGGTAATTCCTCTCGTGACATATTTACTGGTTCCATACTATACTAAGCAGCTAAATTCTACCAAAATATTCAAAGTTGTTTATGCCATCAACTTTAGAGCCACAGTTTATTCAAGATTTTACCCACTTTGAACAGCACGTAGCCAAACTAATTACCAGAGCAGGTTGGACAGTTGAAACTGCCAAGGTCAACCAACCGGGTTATGATTTAATTGCTAGAAAAGACAAACTTGTGGTAGCTGTGCAGGTAAAATGGCTAAAAAATAATGTCAATGCACCACAGCTTTTAAAATTTGCTGATTTTTTGGATTCTGAAGCAGGTAAAAAGTTTAATTTTGGTTTATTTATAACTACAAAAGGTTTTGGAGGCCCAGCATTAGCTTTAATTAGAACATGGGGTAAAGATACTAAAATTGGTTGTGCGATCGCTGAAGAGAATAAGTTAGTCTGGGTAAATGGTGGAATTATTGATCCTCCACCTCCACTTCCCCTAGAAAAGATTTATTTTGGAGTGTTTACTTGTAAAGGCGGAGTTGGTAAAACAACAATAGCAGCCCATTTAGCAGGAGCGTTAGCACTGCAAGGATTTAATGTAGCACTTGTAGATTTAGATCCAGAGGAAAACCTACAAAAGTTAGTAGGGGATGGGGTTTATGTCCCTAATCCTAAAGGTGTGGGAACTAGTGTACAAGTATTTAAAGCAGATGATTGGCATGAAGATAGCGCCCGTGATTGTCAGATTGTAATTTGTGATTGTTCACCCGCATTAGAACGTAATTCCAAAGAACTAATCAAGCGATTAAACTATTGTATTATTCCCACTACTCTTAACCCACTGGGAATTAATAAACACGGTAAAGTCATTCAAGAAACAGTCAGAGAAATACGCGAAATCAATCAGGATGCTGATTTGTTTGTCTTGATTAATAACTTTAAAGACCCAGGAATTAGGCGTTTAAGACTGCTGAAAGAAGTGTACTCTGCTGCCTATCAAGAAATTAGTAAAACAGATAATAAATTTCATTGCATAGACCCAGAAGAAGTATGTATTAGGTCAAGTGACCTACTTTATTATTGGGGTATTCATGTGCTGGAAAATCCAGTTAATCCTGGTAGTAGATTAGCGTTTGATCTGATTGGTGGACGATGTTATCCTCGTGAGGATTTTATCAGTTTAGCAGATTACATCGAAAGCAAAGCTGGTATAGGAGTTCTCAGGCATGAGTAGGGACTAAATAAATCAAGGTTGGTAGTGAGGACTTCAGTCCTCAAACAAGGACTAATTGACACTCCCCTGCCTAACCAAGTTTCGCTTTCGCTCACTTGCTTAAAAAGGCAGGGGATTCTTGGTTCAATGAGTCCACTTAGCGCCCGATTCCTTGCGGTATCTTGTGCCAGAGGTGGTTCTCTCCCCAAGCGTTAACTTTTGGTCTGCCCGACCATAGTTGCACAGTGTGCAATATTTGTTTGGTAGAGACGCGATTAATCGCTTCTGTACAATGCTGTTCGTCTAGTACCTGTAAATCTTTTACCTACTTCCAGGTGATACTAGAACTACGAAGTAGAACCAGCAAGATTCATTTGTCAAGGTTCAGCTTCTGCGTATTAGGCAGCAATAGGGTTTTTTCAGTGGTTGATTACCCTTCCACAACCATATTCTACCAAAAGCCGTCCTATAAGGACGGGGTTTTCAACCCAAATTTTCGATAAATCAAGGTTGGTAGTGAGGACTTTAGTCCTCAAACAAGGACTAAAGTCCTTACTACGAACCCAATTATGATAACTTTACATTACTTAACATAGTTTGATTTATTTTCGACCGCTTACTTAAGTTATTGAGGCGGTAGGTGTTGATCCAACCAATTTTCTAAATCTGCTAGCACCTGTTGATAGTTGAGGTCTGCTTGTAGGTCATGATAGGCTCCAGGGTATTCGATGCGTAATTTATCTGCAAAAGCTACATTTTGGTAAAATCTTTCTCCGCCTTCGGGTAAAGCGATTGTATCGGCGCTACCGTGAAGAATCAAGAGTGGTATTTGCCATTGCGACGCATGATTATGAATCCAGGCGACTGTGGTAAAATATTCTGTAGCTAAACGGGCGCTACCAAGACTATGACGCAGGGTATCTTGGGTGTAGGCGGCGAGAACTTTCTCATCTCGTGAAGCTGCACTTAGGTTCAGTCCTGTGCTTAAGGAAAAACGCGGCCAGATTTGTGAAAGGAGATTTCCTAAAAATACCCGGAATTTGGACACGCCGACTTTACCGATAGCTGGTGCAAATGCGATCGCACCTTGCAATTTGGCGGCTTCTTTGGGCTGGCGTAAAACGTAGTCGCAGACAACCACCGCACCTAAGCTATGTCCTAAGACAAAAATTGGACATCCCGGTTGTTGGTTTTGAATTAACTCGACAAAAGCAGCTAAATCTCCGCGAAACTCTGACCAGGAATTGATATGCCCACGCTGACCAGGCGATCGCCCATGTCCGCGCAAGTCTAAGCCATAAATCGCATATTGTTTGCTTAGTAGATAGTCTACCATATTACCATATTTGTCGCTGTGTCCTCCTAGCCCATGTACAATTACTAAAATTCCTTTTACTTCGCCTTCTGGATACCAATTTTGATAATAAAGTTCCAGCCCATCGACACTTTTAAATACACTTTCGTTATGTTTAGTCATAATAATTAAACTAAGTTACAACTTAAGAAATAAACCAAAATTAAGAAATACAGATTAAGTAGATATTTTCCTTATTCAGTCTATACAATTTAAATAATTATTAGCTCATCATATCAATTCCGGTTAATTACTTACGATATGGTTGGTTTAGTCGGTAATAGGTTGAGCTTGATTGGTAATTGTCTTCTACCATTACCAATTACCAATTCCCGCAATATGATAAGTGTTTAAGCGGACATGATATCAAATGTGTTTTTACTAATATAACGAAGTGATATCTAGCAACGAGCCAGACAGAATTACCATAACAGATGCAGGTATTAAGCGGGTGCGTGAGGGCGTGGCGGCGGCTGGCGATCGCGCGGTACGTGAGATAATTGCGAAAACGCTGGCTGGGTTAGAAGCTAGGGATGAAGGGCAAATTGAACCAAGGGTAAATGCAAGGATACGGCGTTTTGTGTTGCGATCGCTCATTCATGCTATCTTTCGGGTACAGGTCGAAAATATCGAAAAAATCCCACAAACACCTGCAATTCTAGCAGCTAACCATCTCCACCACCTCGACCCCTTATTACTGCTGGCGGAAATACCCACTCAACCCCACTACTATATCGTCGGCGATGCCCGCACCCTCTACAATAAGTGGTGGAAACGTTTCATCTTGGGTTTTGCTGGAGGCGTGATACCTTTAGCTAGGATCTGGAAAGAAGAAGTAGCCGTCATTCAAGCAGCCAAAGCTGGAAGACAAGACCTTGCACAATTAGCCCAAGCTATTGAGGAAACAGTCCCCACCGGGGGAGATATACCCACACTGCGACAAATAGACCGCATTGTTTTAGGAATTTTAGCCCAAGGGGACGGAATGATTCTCTTTCCCGAAGGACGGCTAGGAAATACTGAAGGTCAGTTACATCTCCCCCTGAAACGAGGAACTGTAATTTACGCCTTACGCGCTGGCGTACCCATCATACCCATAGCCTTAATTGGTACTCACGACCTGTATTGGCGCAAAGAATTGACCCTCCGCGTTGGTGAACCATTATATTTTGACCAAACCACCAGACCAAACCGCAAACAAGTAGATATCGCATTAGAAAAATTGCAGGCTGCAATGCAGGCTTTGTTACCCACAGATTATCAAGAACCTCCCGGAACAAAGCCACTGCGAAATTTTCTTAACCATATTTTGTGGTAAGTAGGTAGACATAATTAAATATAAAATGAGTTGTTGTTCGTAGTCAGCTATTTATCGCTCTATTGTTGGGTTTGAAAGGACTAAAGTCCTTACTACAAACTTATATTTAACTGAGTGTCTCTATTAATACCTTGAAAAAATTACAGCAGTTTCGCTATTCGTGAAATACTGTAGAGATTGACATGTAACGTCTCTACAAGGTTTTGGGTTTTACCCTTGTACCTCATTTACCCAAAATATGCTATGACTAGCACCTTCCTATTTCCCTCGCAACAGACCTTGCAAAAAGTAAAAGATATTCACCAAAATTTGTTCAACCCAGAGAATAATATAATCTAACCCTTCAAGGATGTATTCTACTAGATGTTTTTCATAACCTAGTACAGTTGCTGTCGTATCTATCCAGTCTGGTTTAACTTCTGCTTGGTTTTCGGAGGAAGTTTGTTGTGATGTATAAGCGAGGGCTTGCTTTTTAGATGTTTGTTTCTGCTTCTTCCCTAAATTAGATGCTGCTTTTTGTTGAGTTTCAATCTGGTTTTTATTACCAGTTGATTGACCAGGATAAAGACTAGATTTAATTGCCGATGACTGCATGAATTTTTTAGGCTCATTTCCAGCATCACCATACAAATCTTGCCAATCTAGCCAAGGGTCATCTGTGAAATATTCATGCTGTGAATGATAGGTAATATCAGGTAAATCTTGTTGAGAAAAACCAGACTCTAGTAATTTATTTTTGGGTATACCAAAAAAGTAATTTATAGCTGCTTCCATCAATGCAGAAATATTGGGTTTTTGATTTGCCAAACTCTGGGAATTACCTACTATTTCTTTTCTAGAGTTTAGCTGTTCTTTACCATAAAGAAAAATGTTCAATTGAGCTTGAGCAACTCGCACTATTTCTAAACTGCGTTGCTTTGCTGGTACTATAGCAGTTTCTTCCAACTGAGCGATCGCCACATCTAGCAAATTAAATATCCTCAGCTTGTTGAAGACACCTGTTGCTGCTGTATCGCTGTTTTCCCCTGTCAGCTTCGCTAATATGCGATTAATTTCTGGTAATAACTGCGCTTGCTGTTCAGATGCAATTAACTGCTGCTCTTGCCAATATTCCCCAATTTCAGTAATAATTCGTTCTGTTAATTTTGCTTGCTGCTGAGGTGTCAAAATATCTAAAATTTGATTCTCAATGCTAACAAGTACCAACTGACGATTTACCACATTTGAAGCCACACCTATCACCATTGGTAGATTACGGCTGATAGTATCTGTTTCTAAAGTTTTGTTGGGAATGGTTAAGGATTGAGAAATTTTCTGTTGAGTTATGCGACGGGGAAAAAATTTAGACCTGAATAACTCCAAACTAGGGAATAATATCGATTTTGTTGAGGAGGCAACTATTTCTGCATCTGGTAAATACTGGACTGACTCTATCACGCGCAAAATAGGTCTATCAGTAGTGAGGGATGCTGATGACATATCATCAGGCTGTAAAAGTCGCCTAGTTGGTGGTTCCTTGGTGTATAGCTTTTTCACCGATGAATCAGTTGATTGCCAAAATAGATACACAGGATAAAGTAATGCTGACACACCCCACTTAGTAGCAACTTGTAAATTGCGGAAGGTAGTCTCCCAACGCTGCGTCAACCGCCGAGATTGCTGGTTGACAAAGTTGAAAAATCTGCTTTGATAACGACCAGAAGAACCAGATGGCATGGTAGTAACTAATTAGTTTGAGCCTTGTTTATTTGTGAGACTCCCGCCAAACAATATCAAGTATTCAGGATTTGGTATGAATATACCAAAAGCTGGAGAGGGAAAAGCTAAAAATTCTTAACTCTGCTTTTCTTGTGAGGGATAAAGTAAGAAAATCTAGCCTGCCAATAGTTTTACACAACTTTAATTTTAAATTCTGACTACTGACTACTATTTGAAAAATTTCCTTAATACCTTAATTTTACCGAAAATATGACCCCTACCATCTCTCAATCCCAGAATAATTTAATTTCAGACGCGATCGCTCAATTACGCAGTTGTTGCCAAGTTAATGTTCAGTCTACTTGGTTATACCAATCGGACAGGGAAATTACAGATGTGACTGCATCTAATTTATCCACTTGGCAATCAGTAGATTTAAATAGCAAAGGTAACATCGCTTGGACTGGTGGTCAAAAAGTCCTGTGGTTAGCGCAGAAATTTGTCGTTCCCCAAGCTTTACATGATTATCCCATAGGGGGTTTGTCTTTGCGGCTATCGCTGCTGTGGTGGGCGGATTCTGCCAAAATTTATGTAAATGGGGAATTGGTAGGCGAAGGAGATTTATTTGACTGTTCCCCCAGGGTTTTACTCAGTCCGCAAGTCACACCAGGGGAAGAATTTGTAGTGGCTTTGCGACTAGTTAGCCCTGGTCATTGTGATGGTGCTTTAGTGCGATCGCTCCTCATCTACGAATCCACAGACTATAATCATCCTGACCCCGGCTTCATTGCCGATGAGTTAGCAATATTACAACTCTATCTAGAAAAGTTCGCCCCAGCAGAATTAAATATTCTCACCCAAGCAATACAACAAATCACACCCATCAACCCAGAATCTCTAATTACTCTACGCCAAAACCTGATCAATCATCGGCACGCCAGTTGCGACAAGTCGGCAGAGCCGCCCAACGCACTGGCTCGTTTATCGGCGTTTATCGGCGGTCAAAAACTTAAAATATATTTACTCGGTCACGCCCACTTAGACTTAGCATGGCTATGGCCAGTCAACGAAACCTGGAACGCAGCCCAAAACACCTTTGCATCAGCCCTCAAACTCCAACAAGACTTCCCCGACTTCATCTTTTGCCATTCCACCCCAGCCCTATATGCTTGGATAGAAGAACATCGCCCAGACTTATTTACAGCCATTCAACAGTCCGTAGCGGCGGGAAAATGGGAAATTGTCGGTGGCTTTTGGGTAGAACCCGACCTGAATTTACTGTCCGGCGAATCTCTAGTCCGTCAGCTATTATATGGTCAACGCTACGTGCAAGAAAAATTCGGCAAACTGACCACAGTAGTTTGGGTTCCCGACACCTTTGGTTTTTGTGCAACCCTACCGCAATTTTTAGCAAATGCGGGTATAGAGTATTTCGTCACTCAAAAATTGCGCTGGAACGATACCAGCAAATTTGATTATGGCACATTTTGGTGGCGATCGCCAGACGGTAGCCAAGTCTTAAGTCTCATGTCTGCACCCATAGGCGAAGGCATTGACCCGATAAAAATGGCAACCTATGCTTTAGAATGGCAAGCCCAAACCAACTTAAATCAATCCTTATGGCTTCCCGGAGTCGGCGACCACGGCGGCGGCCCCACCCGTGATATGTTAGAAACCGCCCAACGCTGGCAAAACTCCCCCTTCTTCCCAGACCTAGAATTTATCACCGCCGAGAAGTATTTGCAGCAGATTAATTCAAAATTCAAAATTCAAAATTCAAAATTAACGAATTTCCCCTCATCTTCCCCCACTCCCTCATCCCCCTCATCTCCCCCCAGTCCCCAATTCCCCACCTGGAACGATGAACTATACTTAGAGTTTCATCGCGGCTGCTACACTACACACGCAGACCAAAAACGCTGGAATAGGTATTCAGAAAATCTACTCTACCAAGCGGAACTATTTGCTACCTTAGCGACTATTATTTGTGGCGCGACATATCCCCAAGCCGAAATCGAGACAGCTTGGAAGCAAGTATTATTTCACCAGTTCCACGATATTTTACCCGGTTCTTCCATTACCCAAGTATATACAGATGCCTTATCTGAATGGCAGCAAGTAGAACAAACGGGAACCAAAATATTAGAAGCATCATTAGAGGCGATCGCATCTCACTTTACCCTACCAGAGCCACCACAAGCCGACAGCTTACCAATTTTCGTATTCAACTCCCTCAATTGGCAACGCTCCGAGGTTGTATCAGTTACTCTACCCCCATCACCAGCCAACCAACAATGGCAAGTCTACGATACCAACGGCGAACCAGTCATTTCTCAATTAACTGAACCATCAACCCTCATATTTTTCGCCCAAGAAATCCCATCCGTAGGCTATCGTCTGTTTTGGTTATCTCCCTCATCCTCTACATCCCCCACATCTCCCCCATCCCTAGACTACATTCTCGACAACGAACACCTACGGGTGACTGTAGACCCCGATACCGGAGACTTGTCAAGCATCTATGACAAATCTTATCAAAGAGAAATATTGTCTGGTGCAGGAAATCAACTACAAGGCTTTAAAGACAGTGGACAATATTGGGACGCTTGGAACATCGACCCCAACTATAATAATCATCCCCTCCCAGCAACCCACCTCAAATCTATCCGATGGTTAGAAAAAGGCCCAGTGCAAAGTCGCCTGCGGGTATTGCGTCAGTTGGGTGACTCAGAATTTTCCCAAGACTATATCTTGCAAGTCGGTTCACCCTTATTAAAAATTACCTCTACCGTCAACTGGCAAGAAAACCACATCTTAGTCAAAGCAGCCTTCCCTCTCAATATTACAGCCAACTTCGCCACCTATGAAATCCCCTGCGGCGCAATTCGCCGCCCAACCCAACCCCAAACCCCAGAAGAGAAAGCCAAATGGGAAGTCCCCGCTTTACGTTGGGCTGATTTAACCCAAGAGACAGATAAGGGTATTTACGGTGTTAGTCTCCTGAACGATTGTAAATACGGCTACGACAGCCAACCCCAGCAACTAAGACTAACATTACTCCGCAGCCCCACCTGGCCTGACCCAGAAGCCGACCGAGGCGTACACGAATTTACATATGCTGTGTATCCACACGCCAACACCTGGGAGTCAGCACATACCGTAAAAAAAGGGTATGAATTAAACATCCCTCTACAAGCCAAACTAAATTTTACTTCCCCAGTCTCCCTCCGGGTTCGCAGTCGCCTACGGAGGGAAACCCTCCTGCAGCGCTGTCTCACCAGTCCCCAGTCCCCAGTCCCCCAAAAAGACAGAGTGAGTTTTTTAAACCTACCAGCCGAAAACCTAGTCTTAATGGCTTTCAAGCCATCCGAAGACGACCAACAACAGTTAATTCTCCGATGTTATGAATCTCACGGTGTCACAGCAGAATTATCATTACACAGTGACCTACAGTTAACTTTAGATGAGCCAGTAGATTTATTAGAACGTCCTACTACCGAATTCTCATCTGAGCAACAAAACTCCACAATTCAACCTTGGAAAATCGCTACATATAAAGTTTTGTGGGAGTAGGAAGTTAGTAAACAGTTATCAGTGAACAGTGAACATAACCTGATAACTGATAACTGATAACTGATGTCTAGTCCTCATGATCCTCAAAAGGATCAGCCAACTCCCTGCTAGGAGGGCCGAAGGCGGTGTAAATTCCATAGCCAGTAATGCCAATGACAATGGCTCCTACAGAAATGATAAGAACTGTTGCGGGTTCCATAAGTAAGTTATTGATGATGAATGTTATTCTTATAGAATATTACAGAAGATTAAAAAAAGCTTTGGCAACTAATCTTAGGTGAACTATGGCACAACGCACTAGGTTGGGAGATATCCTGCGACCTTTAAATTCCGAATATGGTAAAGTCGCTCCAGGTTGGGGAACTACCCCTTTAATGGCCGTCTTTATGGGACTGTTTTTCGTGTTTCTGCTAATTATTCTGCAACTTTACAACAAATCAATCCTGATTCAAGATGTAAGAGTTGGCTGGTAATATCAATTCTCTGTGAAGATGCACAGAATAAATAATGTAGAGACGTTGCATGCAACGTCTCTACAGTGATCGTACCCGGTCTGTCCGGGTTTTTTTGTAGTCATTGGTTATTGGTCATTGGTCATTGGTCATTGTCCGCCCTATCATGGTTTTGGTGGGCAGTGCAGCGCCCTAAGTAGGCTTTCAAAAATTACAGCACATTTCATCTGAGTGAGGTACACAAGGGCGGGCAAGATGCCCACCCCACAAGAATTTTATAATTTATATCTGTACCTCATTTAGCTGCAACTTGCTGTAAGTGTGAATCCTATATTTGTGGTTGGCATACTGAAAACGCTAATCTTGAGTAGGATAGAAAATTAAATCTCATCTCCAGTCCCCAGTCCCCAGTCCCCATAAACTAAGGAGAACCGTGTGAATATATTTGGTATCGGTCTGCCAGAAATGGCTGTAATTATGGTAGTGGCGCTACTAATCTTTGGCCCGAAGAAATTGCCAGAAATTGGTCGGAGTGTGGGAAAAGCAATTCGCGGTTTTCAAGAAGCTTCTAATGAGTTCCAAAGTGAATTTAAGCGCGAAGCTGAACAGTTGGAACAGGCTGTCAAGACTACTGCTGAACTTGAACCCAAGCAAATCGAAGCTGTGAAAACAGAACAAGATAGTGCTGGTTCTTCCCCTGCTACCTGAAAAAGTGCAGTGAGTGGTTGATTGTAAAGATAGATGACAGAAGCTGTAAAACAACCTGTGGTAATTCCCCAGCTAATTGTCGGGTTGGGGAACCCAGAACCGAAATATGACCAAACACGCCACAATATTGGCTTTGCTGCTGTGGATGCTCTTGCTCGTGCTTGGCAAATTCCTGTGGCGGAAAATCGCAAATTTCAGGGTGAATACGGTGAAGGTATTGCCTCTGGAGGTGTAAAAATTCGCCTGTTAAAACCTTTGACTTATATGAATCGCTCAGGACAGGCGATACAAGCAGTGACAAGCTGGTATAAATTGCCTAGCGAGTCTGTATTAATAATTTATGATGATTTGGATTTGCCTTTAGGTAAGACTCGCCTGCGCTTGTCTGGTTCGGCGGGAGGACACAACGGCATGAAAAGTGCGATCGCTCATCTTAGCACGCAAAACTTTCCCCGCTTACGTATCGGTATAGGTAAACCTAAAAATGCTGCAAATAGCGATAACTCAGATACTGTCGCTCATGTATTAGGTAAGTTTTCCGCTACAGAAACTCAACTTATGTCCCTTGTCTTACAGTTCGTTGTTGAATGTGTAGAACTGACTCTTAAACAGGGAGTAGAAAAGGCAATGAATCGTTGTAATAGTTATAATGCTGAGATGCCTAAATCTTAGGTGAGAGGTGACAGGTGACAGTGGTCATTAGTCCATAGTCAATAGTCCATAGCCAATACTTGAATTTTGAATTTATTAGTCCTGTATCGATATACCTACACCCCTAACAGGGGTGCGGCACATCTTGCTTTATTATTGTCACAATAGGGGCAACTTATAGTTGCTTG
The DNA here is from genome assembly GCF_014697625.1 of Anabaena azotica FACHB-119. Lineage (GTDB taxonomy): Bacteria > Cyanobacteriota > Cyanobacteriia > Cyanobacteriales > Nostocaceae > Trichormus > Trichormus azoticus_A. Next base: position 135,632 of record NZ_JACJSG010000007.1, read on the forward strand.
TTTTTAGGTCATGTCCTCAAGCAACGCCGCCTATACAAACCACGTAGGTTTATTTAAAACGGCGCTTGCGTCTTGCAGCCACTGCCTTGCGTTTGCGTTTTTCTAACGGTGTTTCAAAATGGCGATGATACTTAACATCAGCTAAGATGCCTGCTTTAGAAACTTGGCGCTTGAATCGACGTAGCGCTGAATCTATACCTTCATTTTCTCCTAAAACCACTTGGGTCATTCGTTTTCCTCATAATCAATAGTTTCCATTGTAATAGTAGCCTCAAACATAGCCAAACTTATTGTTCAGTTGACAGTTGACAGTTATCAGTTATCAGTTATCAGTTATCAGTTGTTCTCCTCTGCTCCTCTGCTCCTCTGCTCCTCTGCTCCCCTGCTCCCCTGCTCCCCTGCTCCCCCACTCCCTCATCTCCCCTTGAGTAAACTGTGCATCTTGACTACTGAACCTATAACAGCGATCGCCGGGGCTTCAAATCCTGTTTTTTCTACTTGTTCAACGATTGTGCCTAATTCGCCAATTAATTCTTCTTGTTCGGGACGTGTTCCCCAACGTACTAAAGCAATTGCTGTCTGTAAGCTCATTCCGGCTTGATTTAGCTGTTCCACAATATAAGCTAGGTTGTGGATGCCCATGTATATGACGATGGTTTCTGAACCTTGGGCGATCGCTTGCCAATCTACTTTCGGTTTATACTTGCCTGCTGCCTCATGCCCAGTTACGAAAGTTACTGAAGAACTATATAAACGATGGGTTAAAGGAATCCCGGCGTAAGCTGGAGCGGCTATTCCCGATGTAATACCCGGCACAACCTCCACGGGAACACCAGCCGCTATTAAGTCAGCCATTTCTTCGCCACCACGACCAAAAATAAAAGGGTCGCCGCCTTTGAGCCGCACGACAATAGCATAATATTGGGCTTTCTCGATTAATAATTGGGTGGTTTCGTCCTGCAATAGTGAATGTCGCCCCATCCGCTTACCTGCGTTAATTTGTTCGGCTTGGGGATTGATCATTGCCAAAATTGCTGGACTGACTAAAGCATCATAGATGACTACATCGGCACATTCTAATATGCCTTTACCCTTGAGCGTCATTAGCCCAGGATCACCAGGCCCCGCACCTACTAGATAAACTTTACCTAAATCTTTCCCCTCGTTTTCTGTGCGGTTCATGTATAAATCAAATCCCCAATTAATTCAGCTAATTCTCCACTAACTCCTAGAGGTGCGGCTAAGTATAAACTCACCCCTGGAAATTGTAATTTTAGCTCGTTAATTGCTTGAGCGATCGCATCAGTTATGCCACCAGAGAATAAAAAATATGGCAAAATCGCAATTTCCCGATAACCAGCAGCAACTAATTCTTCCACCCTAGATTCTAAACTAGGAGCGACAGACCAATAAGCAGCAACAGCCCCTATATTTGCTGCCATTGTTTCCACTGGTTGTTGAGAACCTGGGCGACGGCTACCGTGAGATAACAATATCCAAGCTTCTGCTTTTATACTAGCGATTTGTTTCTGGAGAAATGTCTGTAAACCTTGATGAATACCCAAATATGGTTGTAATTCAATCAAGATATCTTGACTGAGCGCCTGTTGTGCCTGTGCTACCTCATGGGGAATATCCGTCATCACATGAACACCAGGAAGGAGAAACAAGGGTACAATTTTCAGATGACGACACCCAACAGCGATCGCAGTTTGAGCAAAACTTTTAATCTGCTGATGTAACGGTTCAGCAGCTAATTCCAAATATCCTGTCCCCACCAGCTTTTGAGTCAGATGTAGTTTTTCCGCCACCAGCAGTGCTAATTGCTGCATAGCAATTGCTGGACGCGGATCTCGGCTACCGTGGGATACCAGTAAATAAGCAGATGACATGAGCGATCGTAAATTCCGTAACTGTTTTTACTATGCTACAGAAAGTCAATAGTCCCTTACTGTTCTTGTGCCGTATAAGTATAAAAGTTATTAAATGCTCCCACAGTTTCAAATTTGTAAGAAGGGATCAAATCGCTGATTTTTAATTCTGTACGGTAAATGCTGAAGAGAAAAAAATCTTGCCTTTCAGTGGTAGCTGAGAGGAGTTGACGTATTTGGGGATTAGCCGAATCTATCAGTTTGTCACAATTGTAGTTAATTAAACTTTGTAAGAACTTCGTTGTTTTATTACAGACATCGCTTTTTAAGTAACCCGTCAGCCGTTGCACAGCGTAGTCTTCATATTCAGCCTGATTAGGATTGGTTTGAGCCATTGCTACTCCCAACACAGCCGCTAATCCTAATGCTCCTATCGATGCCATGAAGGTCAAGGATTTCATCTTGCTAACTTTGATTCGCTAATTAAATTTGCATTCCCCAGACTCTGAATCAGTAAAGTCCGTTCCTAAGAAAAAAATTCTGGATCATTTCACTAAACACGTGCTATAATCAAGAATGTCAATGGCGAGCGTAGCCAAGTGGTTAAGGCAGTGGATTGTGGTTCCACCACTCGGGGGTTCGAGTCCCCTCGTTCGCCCTTTTTCGTTAAAAGATAGCACAGTATTTAGATGCTGTTGTTCGGCCTGCGATCGCCTTGCCAATACGATCCTAGCTGGTTAGGCATATATTGAAAGCGCAGGCTGTGGTGAAGCGTAATAAAGATTTGCAAAGCTGCGCCGAATTTTAGATTTTTTTAACGCAGAGGAACGCGGAGGAACGCGCAGAGGTTGTTTAAAGATATTTCGCTGAGAAAAGAATTAGGAGCATTTTCACAGAGTACATCGCTCATAAAATTGAGAAAACCTCTGCCTTCCTCTGCGCTCCTCTGCGTTTCAAAAAATTACGAGTTGTGACGTAAGTTCGATGAATCTCTCCCTCCCTAGTTAGAAGTAGAACTGGGTCTAAGTCTGTCGCGCCAAGAAGGTGTGGATGTGGAGGAACTAGAAGAAGCTGAGGAGCGAGAACTATTCCTCCTGGCTGAGGATGAGGCACGTCTTGACCGACGCGGTGAGGACGAGTCTGAGTCTACGGTTGAGCTGTATCGTCTTCTCCGGCGACGCGGTGCTTCTTCACTAACAGTATTGGTGGTAGTGGTGGTAGTAGCGGCTTCTTGGCTACGATCGCGTCTCCTTCTTCTTCTTGGTCTATCCTCAGATGATGAGTTATCTTCTGTTTGTTGTTGGTAATAGCGTCTTCTGCGTCTTGGCGATGAGTCGTTATCATCTGCTGAGTCGTCATTCGATTTGAGTGAACCATTGATGATTTTTCTGCCCTTGATGGGTTGTGCCTTAATAGTGCCTTTGCGACCTTCTAGTTTGAGTCTTTCAGGAAACTTCTCGACTGGCATTCCCTCAACGGCTTGTTCCATAAACTCATGCCAAGCATAAGCGGCGCTACCACTACTGCCGTAAGTGGGGCGATTGTCATCATTTCCTAACCAAACTCCTGTGACTATTTGCGGGATATAACCAATAAACCACAAATCGCGGGCTTCGTCGGATGTGCCTGTTTTACCAGCTACGGGTCGATTAGGAAGTTGGGCGGCGGCTCCAGTCCCGCTTTCGACGACGTTGCGTAACATCCAGGTCATGATGGCGGCGCTATCAGCATCTAGGGCGCGTTTGGAGTTAAACTTGGCTGACCAAATTACCTCCCCGTTACGGTTGAGGATGCGGCGGATACCGTGAGGTTCTGTGTGTAAACCTTGGGTGGCAAAGCTGCCGTAAGCGCTGGTTAGTTCTAATAAGTTGACTTCGTTTGAGCCAAGGGATAGAGAATAATGAGGTTTGAGTTCGGACTTGATGCCCATATCTTTGGCTAGTTTAATTGTTGGCTCAAATCCCACATCTAACAATACCTTGAGGGCGACTACGTTCACCGAACGGGTGAGGGCATCGCGCATGGTCATCATACCCCGGAAGCTTTCGCTGTAATTCTTGGGTTCGTAACCATCGATCACAAAGGGAGCATCTAAGTAACTATCGTAGGGGCTTTTGCCTGTGGCGATCGCGGCTGCATAGACAAACCCCTTAAATGTTGACCCTGGCTGGCGTTGTGCTTGGGTAACGCGGTTAAATTGGTATTTGCTAAAGTCTTTGCCCCCAACCATTGCTTTAATTTCACCGCTACGGGGGTCTATAGCCACCAAAGCTGCTTGTTTAAAGTTTTGCCAGCTTCCCTGATTTTCTAGTGTTTTAGTAACGGCTGCTTCTGCTGCTTTTTGCCAAGTTGGGTTGAGGGTGGTTTCTACAGTTAAGCCCCCAGTGGCTAACACTTGGGGCGAAACATACTTGGGTAATTCTTTTTGAATATAGCTACTAAAATAGGGGGACTCTACTTGTAGTCGCTTGGGCAAACTTGTTTTTAAGGTCAGTGGTTCTTGGACTGCGGCTTGTCTTTGGGCTGCGGTGATAAAACCCTCTTTTTCCATGCGTAGCAACACCGAATTTCGCCTTTGTATGGCGGCTTGCGGGTTTTTGTCGGGAGCGAATACGCTAGGCGCAGGCGGTAAGCCGGCAATTGTTGCCGCTTCTGAGAGGGTCAGTTTATCTACTGGTTTACTAAAATAAACCCATGCCGCATCTGCTACACCGTAAGCCCCACCACCCAAGTAGACCAAATTTAAGTAACGTTCAAGAATTTGGTCTTTGGATAACTCTTGTTCCATTTTTTGAGCCAGACGGGCTTCTTTCAGTTTGCGCCAAACTGTACGCTCTTGTTTGAGGAAGAGAATTCGCGCTAATTGTTGGGTGATGGTACTACCACCTTCTACCACATCTTGCGATCGCAAATTATTAACTACTGCTCTGACAATCCCTTGGGGATCAATTCCATTATGCTCTGGAAATCTACTATCTTCAGAAGCCAGAAAAGCATTTTTTAAAGTTTCGGGGATTTGCTCCAGTTTCAGTTGTTCTCTGGTAGCTTCTCCCTGCTGCTGTAATATACTACCATCCGCAGCTTTGATCGTCATTGTTTGCTCCCGAACACTGGCTTGCAGTTGGGATTTATCTGGTAAATTCCTATCTACTTCTCCTAAAACATAGTTAAAGGCAACGATGGAGCCACCTACACTTAACCCAGCCCAGAACCATAGACGGCGATAGATTGGTTTTTCGCGGCTGGTGAATCTACTCACGATCCCAGACGTTATACCACTTATCTTGTGCAATATTTTCTTGGGTCTTACCACCTGTGTTTGTGGTAAGCTCTCCTTTGTCGGTTGATCTTGCTCGTAACGATCAGTAGGCGGCAAGCGCAGTTCCCCCTTACCAGAGTCACTTAAAATTAATAATCTCTTGCTTGAACCAGGAGGTTAATCTCTACAATAGTTCTTCGCAAAATATTTTGCACTAACCCCTAAGAGATAATCTAGGATTTTGTGCAGTAGGTTTGTGTTATTATAGTATCCCATAAAATCTTTCTCTAAATTCATCGCTGCATAAAAATGTTTCTCAGGAACTATTAGCAATTTGCCTCCAGATATATTTAATTAATATTGTTAATCCATAAATCTGATAAGATTAAATTTTTAGCACATTCAGTAGATATTTAATAGGTGTTTTGTAGAACAAATTGAATATTAGTAACAAAAGTATCCTCAAGCAAGGTGCAGAATTGACAAAAGGGATGCAGACAGTCATGGACTACGCCTCCTCCGGGGTAGGGAAGAGTCCGCAAACGGCGATCGCGCTTGGTAGTAATCTAGGAGATTCTTTAGCGACCTTAGAAGCAGCCACAGCAGAATTAGCAACTATTCCAGGTATTCAACTACAAGCAAAATCGAGTTGGTATATCACCAAAGCAGTAGGGCCACCACAGCCAGATTATTTAAACGGTTGCATCATCCTACAGGTAGAAATGAATCCCCAAGAATTGTTAGCAACGTTACTAGCAGTAGAACAGCAATTTGGGCGGGTAAGGCACCAAAGATGGGGGGCGCGATCGCTAGACTTGGATTTGTTATTGTATGATGACTTAATTATTGATACACCAAATCTCCAAATACCTCATCCGCGAATGCAGGAGCGAGCCTTTGTTTTAGTACCTTTAGCAGAGATTGCTCCTGACTGGGTAGAACCAATTTCCGGATTTGTAATTAGAGACTTGGTAAAAAAGGTAGACTGTTCTGATGTACATTTGTTAAAGGGCAGTTAAAACCATTACCCAGAGCAGAAAACGCTGATAGAACAAACAATTCCAGTGTTTATCTGTGCTATTTAAGAAAAACAATCTTAACTATGCCATTAGGTAGAGAATTACCACAGCTATTAAAGCAGCGCTTGTTCTATAAAGGACGCAAGTTTGATTTTGAAGTAAATCGCCTGCGTTTACCCAACAAATCCGAGGGAGAATGGGAGTGCATTCGCCACCCTGGAGGCGCTTTAGCTGTGCCTGTAACACCAGAAGGTAAACTTGTACTTGTGCGCCAATATCGTTTTGCTGTGCAAGGACGGATATTAGAATTTCCCGCCGGGACTTTAGAACCCACAGAAGAACCATTAGAAACAGTCAAGCGCGAAATAGAAGAAGAGACTGGTTATAGAGGGCAAAAATGGGATAAATTAGGCGAATTTTTCCTCGCACCTGGCTATTCCGACGAAATTATTTATGCTTTCCTGGCGCGAGATTTGGAAAAGCTAGAAACACCACCAAAACAAGACGAAGACGAAGATATTGAGACTGTGTTATTAACACCCGAAGAACTGGAAAAAGCTATTCTTCAGGGAGAACCAGTAGATGCTAAATCAATTACTAGCTTTTTCTTAGCAAGGCCGTTCTTGGTTTAGTCATTAGTAACTTATAACTAACAACAAAACTCCATCCTCTTGGGGGTGGAGTTTTTGATTAATTATGGTGGGACTGCGTTGTGGCAATGGTAAGAGGCTACCATGAAATTGATTGTGTGAGGCGATCGCAACAGGAGTCGCAATCTGATACCATTTCTCCATAAAGCTGCACTTAATACCTTAGATTATTAAGCTCACGCATACCGCTAAAGCGGAACTCGCAGAGTAGGCGCATTCGCGTAGCGTCTCGTAGAGAAGGCACAAAGGAAGAACATTTTATGAAGTGCATCGTTACAGAGAACTGGTATGAGAAAGGAGGATTTACAAAAAAGTGCTGCTTTAATTCGGGAGACGTATCTTAAAAAACCTATTGGTAGCAGCAATGTTGCAATTGCTGAGTTATACCTTGATGGAAATGTCGCTTTTTGTGCTGGCGCAACTTCTAAAGGAGGTCGCAAGAGTCCGATACCCAACATACCCACTCCTAAATCAGCAGGAGGACAATTTGAACCGTCTATTGACTCTCGTACAGAGCGGATGATGGATACTGATGCTGAATATAAAGTCTTATCCGAAATTGCTCATATTCTGGAAACGTATTACGATCTTCAAGTACAGGGAAAGCTTTATCTTTATACTGAGTTTCAGCCATGTGAAAGTTGTAGTAATGTTATAAAGCAGTTTGAAGAGAAGTTTCCAAATATAGAGGTAAAAGTGTTTTGTGACTACCCATATCCGCCATGATTACTAGAGAAACGAGGAAAATTTATGACTTCAACATGGAGTAATTCTATAGAAAAGAATTTATTTTTAATTTCCAAGTTACCCGATTCGCTTCAAGGGAAATTAATCAAGGCGTTTCAACAGCATTACGAAGAACTTTATGAACCAGAAGCAACAGCTTATCTTCAAGATGCTATAGATGATATTTTAACTGCATTTCAGAGTAATGATCCAAAATTAACTCACCTTCGTTATGTTTGGATGGCGTTGATATTTGCTGTTGTGGTAGAACCTACAGTTAAATATTATCAGCCTGATAATTCTGTGCCAAAAGCTACTATTAACAGAGTAGCTATTTGGTTAATAGAAACTCTAGCAGAACTACTTGATAGTAAAGTGAAATTTAATGAAGCTAGTAGAGAAATCGAGGCAAATGTTATAGTCAATCACCTTTTAACTAAAAAAGATACCAATTTTCAGGTATTATTTGAAGCTTTGAACGTTTATAAAAGTGTAGTTAAATCACTTGATGCTAATCAATCATTAGAGGCATTGCTAGATATTCTAGATGACTCTCTAGAGGGTTACGCCATCTTCCCAGGTTCTCAGGGCAGACGAGAATTATTTGATTGGTGGTTGTTAGAAGTTGTACCAGCAAGTTGGTATTTATTTTCTCCTAGTTATATATACTGCGTGAATAAATCTACTCACAGTAAACAAATTGCATCTTGTCAAATAAGTGAACTAAATCAAATTAGTAATTTAATGTGGTCGCTAATTAGGGAAAGCTATAAAAATAGGAGAAACACTAATAAAGACAAAGATATAAATCAACAATTTTTAAAGAGTACATCTGAGCATCATGAAGACAAAATAAAATCATATTTACAAATTCCACCTAATCAATTTATGATAAATGAATATGAAAATATTTGCTGAATGAAAGTTATATACAAGATTGAAACTTAAAGGTTGTGATAAAATGAGTGAACAACAAGATGTTCTGGCTGAAATTTTAAAAAAAATTCGTGAGAAAGAAGCTGATGAATTAGAGGATGAAGAAATAGAAAATAGAGAATATGGTGACGATTATGTTAATCAGCTTAAATATGCTTGCGAAAACTTACTTAAGAAAGAAAATTTTGCAGTTGGGCAAATTGTAAAATGGAAGAAACATCTCAAAAACCGCAAGCTTCCTTACAGAAATCAGCCTGCTATAGTCGTTTCTCTACTAGATAACCCTGTTATTAGTACAACGGATGAATCTGGTAGTCCTTACTTTTTAGAAACATTAGATATCATTTTGGGAATAATAGTTGATGATGGTACTTTCTTAACTTTTTATTATGATAGTAGGAGATTTGAGCAATATTGACAGTCAAGCTTTACTTTTCATTAAAATAAAAAATAAAAGGCTCACGAGCCTATAAAAAATTGCAAAATTATTCTAATATCTGCTGAGGAACAAATTTATCTGCTTGCATCTGCGTTTAATTATTCTTGTTTCTCACTAGTTTAAAAAAAGCTATATTTTACTTTGTTGTTGTACAGTCTCTTTATGAAGATGCAATTTATGGTTTGTTGTAGAGACGTTGCATGCAACGTCTCTACAGAATTTATTTGGTGCAACTTCTTACAGAATTGGTATGAGTTGGAAAATTACTTCAAATTTATGGTAAGGTGAAATGCTTAAGAGAAAAGAACACATTTCCCAAATCATAGTGACGGCTGCACAAATGCGCGACATTGAAGCGCGGATATTTGCAGCCGGAATGCCTGTATCTGCTTTGATGGAAAAAGTAGCAGGGTTAATTACCAGACGCATTCAAGATATTTTTGCACAAGCTAGTCAACAGTCAACAGTTACCCTTCTATCCCCCCAAGCCGGAATCCTCGTTGGGCCTGGACACAATGGCGGTGATGCGTTGGTTGTGGCGCGGGAATTACATTTTAGTGGTTATAAAGTTTGGATTTATTCGCCTTTTGATAAACTCAAGGAATTAACATCACAGCATTTACAGTATGCTCAGAGTTTAGGTATACCTTGTTATCAAGATATTGAACAATTACCAAATTGTGATTTTCTCGTTGATGGGTTGTTTGGTTTTGGTTTAGAAAGGACAATTACTGATCCCATTGCTGCTGCAATTAATCAATTTAATCTGTGGAATAAGCCGATTATTAGTATTGATTTACCTTCAGGTTTGCATACAGATACAGGTGAGGTTTTAGGGACAGCAATTCGTGCAACTTATACCTTGTGTTTGGGTTTGTGGAAGCAAGGTTTGTTGCAAGATCAGGCTTTAGATTATGTCGGTAAGGCTGAGTTAATTGATTTTGATATTCCTCTGGCTGATGTGCAAGCTGTATTAGGAAATGCAGCCATCAAACGCATTACATCAGCGACAGCGTTATCTACTTTACCTTTACCTCGTCCGCCAGTGACGCACAAGTATAAGGAAGGACATTTATTATTAATTTGCGGTTCTCGACGTTATGCGGGTGGGGCAATTTTAACAGCTTTGGGTGCAAGGGGTAGCGGTGTAGGAATGTTATCTATTGCTGTACCTGAATCTTTGAAGCATCTTTTAGTATCGCATTTGCCGGAAGCTTTGGTGATTGGTTGTCCAGAGACGGAAACGGGAGCGTTCGCTCAGTTACAATTACCTGAAAGGACAGAGTTGAGTTCGTTTAGTGCGATCGCCATCGGCCCTGGGTTAACCAAAGATGCTACATCTATTGTGCAGGAAGTATTAGCTAGCGATCGCCCTTTAGTCGTCGATGCTGATGGTTTAAATATTTTGGCACAGTTGGGAACAATCCCCACATTACAAAAGCGTCAAGCTGCAACCATACTCACACCCCATACAGGCGAATTTGCTAGATTATTTCCTGATATTGCTGATGCTAAAGATAGGGTGAAAGCTGTAAGGGAAGCTGCCGCCCGAAGCGGTGCAGTGGTATTGTTAAAAGGAGCGAGAACTGCGATCGCCAATCCTCAAGGTGCAGTTTGGATTAATCCTGAAAGTACGCCAGCTTTAGCGCGTGGTGGTAGTGGCGATGTGTTGACAGGGTTACTCGGTGGGTTGTTGGCGCAGGGAGTTAATAAAGAAATACCTGTAGAGGATATTGTGGCTACTGCTGCATGGTGGCACGCCCAAGCCGGTATTTTAGCAGCAAGTGAGCGTACAGAGTTAGGGGTGGATGCGTTTACATTGTCGCAGTACTTGTTGAGGGTGATTGCTGGACAATGGTAGTCTGCTCTAGACTTAGAGGTACTATGGCAGGTTGGAAGGAAGATGTGCGATCGTAACATTATCACTATTGAACCAGATAAAGGTGCTGAATTAACAGCAGAAGACATTCAAGCTTGTTTAGAGTTTGTTGCTGACAGTGAGTCTAAAGGACTTGATGAGTATGCGAATTAAGCAAATTTCCGTCAATGGCTTGTTTGGCATTTTTGACCATGTGATTCCATTAAACATGGATGAGCGAATCACTATTATTCATGGGCCAAATGGTTTTGGGAAGACAGCAATATTAAGGCTTTTGAAAAGCTTTTTTAACTCTAGATATTCGGAATTAATAGATATACCTTTTAAAAAGTTCAATGTTAAATTTGATGAAAATACCAATGTTGAAATAATCAAATATGATGAAAGTACAGACAAATCTGAAATTGATATTATTTTTAAATTTTATAAAGATAATTTAGAACATGATTATTTTACTCCAAAGCCAACAATTCGGTCTAACATTGATTTGGATTTTCAAATTGCTCTTTTAGATGAAATTATACCAGGATTAGAACGAATAAACTCTAAAGAATGGCTGTATGATCCAACTGGTGAAGCTCTTTCATTAGAAGAAGTTATAGAACGTTTTTATAATGTAATCCCTTCTAATTTCTCATTAAAATTGAAGCATCAAAAAGAACCTGATTGGCTAGAAAAATTGAAAAAAGATATTCACATTAGGCTTGTTGAGTCACAGAGGTTACTTAATTTTGTTCCGAACCGTTCTTCTATAACTTATCGAGGAACACCTTCAATGATGTCAACTGTTTCTGTTTATTCTGATGAACTTGCTGAATTGATGCAAGATAAGTTTCAGGAATACGGTAAAGTATCTCAGTCTCTCGACAGAACATTTCCTATCAGAGTAGTGAAACAACAGCCATCAGCAGATATAACAGATGAAGAACTGCGTCATAAGTTAAATGAACTTGAATCAACTCGTTCTCGTCTTATAGAAGTGGGTCTTTTAGATAAAGATGAAGATTCAGAATTTCAAATACAGCCACAAGATATAGATGAAAGCACTAAAAATGCCTTGGCTGTATATGTGGAAGATGTGGAAAAGAAATTGAGTGTTTTTGATGATATAGCAAGCAAGATAGATTTATTGAAGAAGATTATTAATAATAAGTTTGCTTATTCTTATAAAGAAATAAACTTTAGTAAAGAGAAAGGATTTATTTTTAATACTCTTTATAACTCATCATCTAATTCAAAAACTCTTTCAGCGACAGATTTGTCATCTGGAGAACAACACGAGTTAGTTTTGTTGTATGAATTATTATTTAAAGTTCAACCTAACTCATTAGTTTTAATTGATGAGCCGGAAATATCACTTCATGTAGGCTGGCAAGTTCAATTTTTAAAGGACTTGCAAGAAATTACTAAACTAGCAGACTTAGATATTCTTATGGCTACTCATTCACCTGATATTATTCAAGATAGGTGGGATTTAACGGTTGAACTGAAAAGGCCAGAAAAGTGAGAGAGTTTATTACAGTTGACCGCGAGGCTAATCAAATTAGATTACTCAGGCAAACTTATTCAGGCACTTTTTTATTAGTAGAAGGTGGTTCTGATAAAATTTTTTATGAGCGATTTGTTAATAAATGCTGTAAATTAGTTACAGTTTCAGGGAAGCCTTCTAGTAAACAGCGTGTTATTGCTGTGCTGGAAATTTTAGAAAAAGATAATTTTCAGGGTGTTTTAGCAATTGTTGATGCAGATTTTGAGCGGTTGACAACTTTGTTATATAGCAGTCCTAATTTACTTCGCACTGACACCCATGATGTAGAAACAATGCTGATTAAATCACCAGCATTGGATAAGGTAATTGCTGAGTTTAGTTCTGAAGAAAAAGTTACTCAGTTTAAACGAGATATTAGGTTAGCATTACTTGAAGCTGCAACTCCGGTAGGGTGTTTACTGTTGATTTCTTTAACTGAGGACTTGAATCTCAAGTTTGAGGGAATTAAATATAGTAAATTTATTGATGAAAATACTTTGCTAATTGATGAACTCAAACTAATCAAAGAAGTAAAAAATAAATCTCAAGCCTTTTCTTTAAAGGATGAAGAACTGCAAGAAAAAATATTAAGCCATAAAAGCAAAAATTATGATTCTTGGCAGGTTTGTTGTGGTCATCATCTGGTAGAAATTTTGTCTGTTGCTTTATGCAAAGCGTGGGGAACAAGCAAGGCTAGTGATGTTGAAGCAAACAGCCTTGAGCGTAGTTTGCGGCTTGCTTATGAAGAGGTTTATTTCCGCAAGACAGAAATATATTCAAAGATTCGTGTATGGGAAAGCAAAAATCAGCCATTTCAGGTTCTGCGGAATGATATGTAGTATTCTGCTTTGATATATGTCGGTGGAGAGTATCAAGCCGAAAAATAAATCTTTAGATAGATACATCATATTTTGGGTAAATGAGGTACGAGCGTAAAACCCAGAACCATGTAGAGACGTTACATATAACGTCTCTACAGTATTTCACAAATAGCGAAACTGCTGTATGTGGACGCTAATCATTTTACTCGCATCTCTAATGCTAGTTTTTAATATTTATTTATTATTATCTTAACGTGAATTTAATTTGAATAAGTTGTATTTGCTATTCTTCTATATTTGAAATTTAAACTCTTATTTTAATTGAATTTTTACTATTTCTTTACTTTGTTTGTTTAAAACAGAGAGGTAGCTTTTATGCTGCTTTATTGCCAACTGCTGAATTCTGATTACACGCCTGTTGTTGCAACACTTTGAGCAATTGACAGTGTTTTAACCTATCCGACTACGGCTATACATTTTGTTTCTGTAAGTTATTGCGGAAACTACTTTATCGTGTTTCAACAACATTTACAAATGAAAAAACGTAATTTTTTTAAAACTATACTGCCCATTGCTTTACCCGCAGTAGTATTTGCTCTATTTAATTATGGAGAAAAACCACTAACTGCTCAAACTTCTAGTGTTCATCTGACAATGGGAAATCCTAGTGGTGCTAACACTAGTTACAGCAATCTTTTATTGAACAAAACTCAATATGCTGTTTCTTACAATTGTTATAGAGGGACACCAAATTGGGTAAGTTGGCAATTAAACACATCTTGGTTAGGAAGCACACCCCGTCAAGATGATTTTCGTGCAGATACTACATTACCTTCTGGTTGTTATCGAGTTAGTTCTAGTGATTACACTGGTAGCGGTTTTGATAGAGGACATATGACTCCTTCTGCTGATAGAACTAACACAGTAGCAAACAATTCTGCTACTTTCTTAATGACAAATATGATTCCTCAAGCACCAGATAACAATCAAGGTGTATGGGCAAATTTAGAAAGTTATTCTCGCAGCTTAGTAACAAACCAAGGTAAAGAACTTTATATTATTGCAGGTTCTTATGGTAGCGGTGGAACTGGCTCTAATGGCACAAGAACCACAATTGCTAATGGTAACGTTACAGTTCCCGCCAGAACTTGGAAAGTTATTGTAGTATTAGATAGTTCCAATAATGGTGCTAGTAGTGTGACTACCAATACAAGAGTAATTGCTGTAGACATACCTAATACACAGGGTGTCAGAAATGCAGATTGGAGAAACTATAGAGTTAGTGTTGACTACATTGAAGGACAAACTGGTTACAACTTGCTGTCTAATGTTTCTTCATCTGTTCAAAGTGTAATTGAAGCTAGAGTTGATAATCAGTAAGCTTTAAGTTGTTAGATCAATTTTGATTTTAGCCTGTCTTGAAATGAAGATAGGCTAAAAGTATTTGAATTATGTTTCTACTAATTTTGTAGAGATTCCTGCTAAATCTCCTGATGGAGTTGCACCAACAATATAAACATCAATATTGATTGCGCCTAAACGATAAACTTGAATATTTGTGAGATTTTCTTGAAGAGTTTTTACAAGTGATTGAAATTTTGACACGTTTTCTTTTTGTGTTTCATCGTGCCATTCTTTTTCTTGAGCGCAATTACGAAAAAAATAATCTAGCTCTACTGTTTCAATTGAAGTTTCTGGAGGATGTCCGGTAAGTTGCAAAAGTTTTTGGTTAGTTAAACTTTCTTGAGATTCACCAGTCCAATAAAATACTTCAAAAGGATATTCTGATTCACTAGGCATTAACAGATTATCAGCAGCTTGCTTTAGCTTGGCAATAATTTCATTAGTCATAATTATTTACAAGTAGTTTAAGTGGCACTAAACTAAGTTTGTAGTAAGGACTTTAGTCCTTTCAAATCTAACAACAAAAAAATAAATTACTTTCTAAAAAACACTGCGTCAACAATACAAACAACTATTTTATATTTAATTATGCTTATTTACTTATATAAATTTAATTTGTAAAAAATCTTAGTATTTTTATAGCAGTAGACAGCCAAAGACTTTTAACTCTGTCCCCTGTCCCCTGCTATAAGATGAGTTGTTGTTTGTAGTCAGCGATTTATCGCTCTATTGCTGGGTTTGAAAGGACTAAAGTCTTTACTACAAACTTATATTTAATGATGTGGCTCGATTAGCAGAGTGGGAATTTCACAATGCTGTGTTAGCTATGAAAGAAGCTGTACGCGGACAATATGGTTCAGATAGTCATCAAGCGCAAGCGGTAGGACTGAAGAAAAAATCAGATCGCAAGCGTCCTAGTCGAAAGAAGACAGTAGCGATCGCTAGTTAACTATATATTTTTTTCACCGCCCACTTTTACTTAACCCTGAGTTAAAACTTATTCCTTGGCTGGTCGAACATTATCGTTCGATGGGTTTGGTTAAAGCCGTCCGTCAACGCCACCGACGAACGCCTGCTCGCTCTGTTGACATCTGGGCTGATGCCTTAACTTGACACCAATGGCTGTTCGGCCCACCCATAATATTAAAAAGGGCAAACTGCCCATCCTATCAGCAAATTGGAGTGTTGATAACAATCAACTTCTTTGCCTGTCACCTGTCCCCAATCCCCTGTCCCCTGTCCCCTGTCACCTATCCCCTGTCAACTGTCAACTTTCCCCTGCTATATAACTTTTCGCAAAATTTCCGATTAATTTGGGAATTTTCTAGTAAATTGGGCAACATAACTTAGAACCTCAGCAGATTTAATAACATACAGGGTAAGCATCATTCATGAGTTTCAGACTTGAGGAGCTGTTGTGGCGTACTGGGTGAAAATTGTATATGACAGGAGGGAATATATAATCAATTTTGAGCGCGTAAATGCTTTTTGTTATGAAAATAACGGCAGGGTAACATTTTGGTTGCCAGATAGTGCCATTCCCATTGTTATTAATCCCCAACAGAACCTAGAGGACTATCACAAGATTCTAGAATATCTGGAGAAGGTCGCAGGCTTTGAAGTGGAAAATGCTCATTGGGTAAAAATCATTTACGAAAGAAATGAATATGTAATTAACCTCAATTGCATTAGTTCTTTCTGCCAAGAAGGCAACGGCAGAATCACATTTTGGCTACCTGACGGCACTATTCCTATAATTATCAACCCAGTAAGTAATCCAGAATCTTATGGAAAAATTTTAGACTACGTAAAGAAGACTACAGGGTATTCTTTTTCTTAGTCGCGAGAGTGAAACAAGAATCCCCGCATATTCGCGCAAACGCTGGGGCGGGGATTGTCAAAAACTACTAGCTGGGATTATTATGTTCCGGGACGGAAGCGGAGATGATCTGGTATATGATGGCGATCGCCTAATATTTCTAACAAAGGCCCATGAACGTCAAATTTAACCATACTCACCGAGGCGACCAAAATATTCACCCGATAGCGATAGCGCCCCAAATCAATTCCCAATAAACTGCAAAGCATAATCCGAATTGTGGCTTTGTGGGAAACTACTAAAACATTACCTTGCGGATATTTTTCCTGAATTTCCGCAATTACAGGCATAGAACGGTTAGCAATATCTACCGCCGTTTCTCCACCTATGGGCGCATTCCAAGCGGGTTCTGTTAACCATTTTACATAATTTTCTGAGTAATTCTCTTGGGCAAAGGTTTTACTCTTAGCTTCCCATTTGCCGTAGCTACCTTCTTTCAGTCCGTCACGCAACTGCATATCCATACCGATAGCATCACAAAATGGCTTGGCAGTTGCAATAGTGCGCTTCATCGGGCTAACATAAACAGCTTCCCACTTCAATTTTTTATAAACATCAGCAAAACTCTCTGCCATCCGCACCCCTTCAGAAGTCAACTCCGCATCAGTTTCACCGCAGAAATTACCACTTTGACTAAAAGTAGTTTCTCCATGTCGCAGTAAGTATAAATTGAGTGTCATAGCTTGTATGGCGATTGGAATCAAGGAGTTTGTGCAACAACAAAATACCATCAATCTCGCCATCAAGTATGTGACACCAAAACAAACTAATCAACCGAAAAAGTCAATCTCATACTTTGGAATTGGGGCAGGGATGCAGTCTGATGTTAGTTTTTCTGCCAAAAGGAATAAATTTGCAGTCATATCAAGTCCGGCGAACTTAGTTGCGATATGGTTGGTTTAGTCGGTAATTGGTCATCGGGAATGGGTAATTGTTTTTCACTATTACCCATTAGCTATTACCCATTACCAATCCTGACGATATGATAAGTATTTAAGCGGACATGATATCAGATGGCTGATTTGTGCAATCTTTCCCAAGCTAACTTAGCTGCGCCTACCATTCCGGCTGAGTTGCCTAATTGGGCTGGCAGAATTTGTAATTCTGCGCGAGATGTGTACATGACTCGCTTTTCAATTTCTGCCTTGAGGGTAGGGAAGAAAAATTCATAGCTAGCACTCACACCACCACCCAAAACGATCGCTTCTGGTGTTAAAATGTAAATTATACTGGCTAAACCTGTACCTAAATCTCTACCATATTCTCGCCAAAATGCTAAAGCCTCTACATCACCCTCTTTAGCTAATAAACCTAATTCGGCAGGTTCTTTACCTGTGCGGCGACGAATAGCTTTAATGGAAGTGTATTGTTCTAGGGAACCTTGATTTCCACTCTTACACATGGGGCCTTCTGGCTGAAGCGTGATTAATCCCAGTTCTCCCGCCGCGCCGCGATGTCCAACAAATAATTTACCATCTAAAAAGATTGCGCCGCCGACACCAGTCCCCAAGGTTAACATTATAAAATTTTTGTATTGGCGACCAGCTCCTAACCATGCTTCGGCTATTGCTGCACAGTTAGCATCATTTTCAATTACCGTAGGCTTGCCAATTTTCGCTTCCAACCAATCAGCTAAAGGCACATTGACCCATTGTGGTAAGTTTATCGCAATTTGGGCAATGCGTCCAGCTGCATCAGCCGGGCCGGGAGTACCGACACCAATAGCTATAGCTTGATTATCGGGGTCAATTTGGGCGATCGCATCCACCATGACCATGAAAACTGCTTCTGGTATGGCGGGTTGGGGAGTCGCTACAGTTAAAGATTGTAAACAAGTACCATCTTGGGTAAATCGCCCTAGTTTAATTGCTGTTCCCCCCAAGTCAATGCCAATTACTTGAGTATCTGCCACTTTTATTTCCTCACACCAAACCACCAAGGCTGAAAAAGGGGCTTGGTTACTTGGCTCTTTTTTCAACTAGGTGGATATTATTCAAGACAAAGTAGTATTTTAGTTCGTAGTGAGTGATTTATCACTCAGAACCGAGGTTATGAAGATTATATTGCGATCGCACCTAACGTCCACTGTAGGCGATCGTTTTTCCAGCGTTCCTTGGGTGACATTCACAGCTACACTTTATCTAAGGTAGAGGCATCATAGGTTTTTATTCTGGTTTTATGGAATTATTAGCCTCATCCATAGATTTGCAGGTTAGTTAGGTGAGCCAGAGAGGAAACATCACTCACCCGTGTTTCTGAAAGATTTAGCCATGTAAGGTTGGTCAGGTGAGCCAGAGCGGAAATATCACGTACCTGAGTATATGAAATATTTAGTGATGTGAGGTTGTTGGTCAGGTGAGCCAGAGCGGAAATATCACTCACCGCCGTTCCTGAAAGATTTAGCGATGTGAGGTTGGTCAGGTTAGTCAGAGCGGAAATATCACTTACCGCCGTTCCTGAAAGATTTAGCGATGTGAGGTTGGTCAGGTTAGCCAGAACTGAAACATCGCTTACCTGCGTTTTTGAAAGATATAACGATGTAAGGTTGGTCAGTTTAGTTAAAATTGAAACATCCCTCACTTGCGTTCTTGAAACATCTAGCTCTTTAAGGTTGGTCAGGTGAGTCAGAACTGAAACATCACTCACCGCCGTTCCTGAAAGATATAGTTCTTTAAGATTGGTCAGATGAGCCAGAACTGAAATATCACTCACTGGTGTTAAGAAAAGACTTAGAACTTTGAGGTTGGTCAGGTGAGCCAGAACTGAAATATCGCTCACTGGTGTAAATGACAGACTTAGCACTGTGAGATTAGTCAAGTCAGCCAGAACTGAAATATCCCTAACTTGCTTTAATGAAAGACTTAGCACTGTGAGATTAGTCAAGTCAGCCAGAACTGAAATATCGCTTACCCGCGTAAATGAAATATCTAGTTGTGTGAGGTTGGTCAAGTCAGACAGAACTGAAATATCGCTTACCTGCGTAAATGGAATATCTAGCTGTGCGAGGTTGGTTAAGTCAGACAGAACTGAAATATTGCTCACCTGCGTGTATGAAATATCTAGTTGTGTGAGGTTAGTCAAGTCAGACAGAACTGAAATATCGCTCACTTGCGTGTTTGAAAGATTTAGCTGTGTGAGGTTGGTCAAGTCAGACAGAACTGAAATATCGCTCACTTGCGTGTTTGAAAGATTTAGCTGTGTGAGGTTATTCAGTTTGGACAACGGATTTGAGTTACACAATTTTTTTGGAATTGAAATCGGAAGAAGCCCATCTTGTTCAACGTGTTTTCTAATGATTGATATTCGGCTCCAATCATCAACAAAATTTACTAGTTCTTGAGCAACTTTGAGAGTTTTATCATCTAAAAACTCTTTAAGAAGCTCGTTAGCTCTTTGATCACCGATTAATCCCAGCATTCGTACACAAGCTGCACGTTCTGCTGCTTTCCAACCTGTTCGATTTTTAAGATAAGGTATGATCGCTTCACCACAGGATGCTAAGGCTACTGCATCCGTTATATTTTGAGGTGGCAAAAGCTGTTTTGATAACTGGGTAAAAGCTTGGGTAATTTCTGAATCATTTAGCTGGTAAGCATTTGTATAACACCGAAGAAAAAAGAACTGCTGTGTCCTAATTTTTGCAGCTTCTACTCGGCCTTTTTTCGACCGTTTAGCAGGAGCATTTAAAGGAGTTTTGTTAAGAATTGCTCTTACAAGGTCAGTAGCAAAGCTAGAACCATCTCTTGGTAGCGCAACAGCAAATAAAATAACAGGTTGCCAGGAAGCTTCATCAGTGTGATTTGCTAATGTCTGAAAATCACCGATATTAACAAAACGTTCGGCTGCGAGAAACTCTTTTAAAGTATTGTGCAGAAATTCAATTTTCTCACCCAAATTCTGAAGCATTCCACTACGTTCTACGAGTGCTTGAAGAATATCGGCAGCTTTAATATTAGATTTCTTGTAGGTTTCTAAAGCTTCACTAATTTGTTGTTGGGCTTCAGAAACAGTAATTGCAGATACACCTGAACTAACCATGTGAAAAGCAAGTTGAGACAGCAATCCTTTACGAAACGGAAAGTCTAACCCTTGATACGCTTGATTAATCCATTTTTGGTCTTCAAAGTGCGATCGCTCTTTATCCCGGCGATCTAACAGCATCTCGCACAGCTTTTCGCATAAATCCACAGGTGTTTCTGGCAGGTTCTCATTTCTTGCCCGATGAAGCGCACAAACCACTGCACAAAGCAAAGGATTACTAGTTAATCGAGCCACAGCAGGAGTAGTTTCAAGTCGCTGCTTTAAGCGTTTAGCCAAAGGTCGTAAATCTGCCGGTTCGTTCCAATTTCGTAACCGAACTTCCATCGCCTCATGCCATTTATCAATGAAGGTGTCCCGGTCAACAGGGGTCATCGGTTCAACCCGCGCAGATACAAACCCAAGTTCAATAAACTCTCTTCGTTCGACTGCTTCAGGGCGTGTTGTCACTACATAATAATTATCTGGATAAGTTTTAATTAACTGACGGATTTCCCGCATAGTTTCATCCCGCACTTGCTGGGGAACTTCATCTACTCCGTCAAACATCACCAAAGCACGACCATTGTTTAAAACATCATCAATCCAATTAGTAGGCGGATCAGGTAGTTCTTTTGCTAATAAAAGAGGAAATTCACTAGGTCGGGGCAACTGACCTTTAGTGTAATCCCGCAAGCGAATAATGAAGGGAATTTTTTCTCGCCAGTCACCAGAATTATCTGCAAATTGAGTCTCAGCTTCGCCATCAAGCTGACTCAATGAAGGCTTAATTAATGGTAATTTTTGTTTTGCTCTGTCTCTAGAAACAGGTTCATCTTTAGCAGATTGTACAGCCGCCCACCGCAAAAGAGTTGTTTTGCCACTACCAGCCACTCCACGTATCAGCAAACGCTTTTCATCACAAAGATTATCAAAAACCTCCTCTGCTGGAAATGTATTTGCATCTTGTGCTGTGAGTTCGTTAATATCATCTTCTAATTCTTCTGCTTCTGTCATCTCCTCATCTTCATCAGATAAATTCAAAGATACATAAGCAACAGTCAGTGAATATTCTTTAGACTCCTTGGGTACTTCAATGCCAAAAAGCTGCACATAATCTAACTTATTAACCACAGCTTGACGATAACGAACTTCATAATCTGCTGCTGGGTCATCTTTACTTTCAGAAGTAATATTATCTATTGATAGTTCTACAGCAGGGTTAGGGTTTTTTTTTGCGGCAATAGAACTACATAACTTTTCCATCCAAGGCTTTAAATGTGTTAAATTCCAACATCCTAAATCATCTGTTTGCTCATAAATAACGCGAGGAATCCAACCCGCCCCTGTAGAATCATATTGGCGCAACCAAACCTCACCAGTTCCTTGTGTAAAGTCAAGCCGCACAAAGTTATAACCATTGTTTTTACTTTCAGACCATTCATGACAAGCACCTGTGGAAATAACTGTGTGTCCGTTGGCAGCATTAGGGCGAACAAAATCCTGATGCTCATGCCCATGTAATACAAAAGGAAAATCTCGTTCTAACTGCCTACCAAAAGTTGGGTTTTCTTCAGGAAACAACCAGTTACTAGGATGATGCAGCAGGGCTATCTTGAAATCATTAGGTGGCATCTGTTGATTTAGAGTCTCAAGCTGAAATCGCCCCGCCATCCAAAGCCGCCCCATTTCTTCTCGACCAACTCCTCTAGATGACCAAGCAGAGTTAAATCCAGCAATACCTACACGTAACCCATTAAACTCTCGTGCATCAGCATAAATTAAGCGATCGCGTCCTGTCAGTAGATGCTCATAACCAGAAGTCTCAAGAAAATAAGCATAATCACCTAAACGCCTAAGAAGTTGCTTCCAGTTGTCTCCCATCTTCTGGATACAACCAGTAATATCATCTAAATTTCTCTTCTCACTCAGTAACCATTCTGTCTCAAAGTCAGTTATGCGCTCTCGATTAACATCATGATTACCCGGTACAATAAAAAGGTTCCTTTGCTCAATGGCTGGCTCAAAAGACTCTCGAACTGCTGTTAAGAAATCATGGGCTTCACGAAATTGCTCGGTTATTGATTTTCCATCACTATTTCCGATGTGACCATACGCCGCATCACCTGTAAAGAAAATCAAATCCGGTCTTAACCCATACTTCTCCTGCATTTTTTTCAAATCCTTGCAGAGAGTATCAGTAACTCGTCTAGCATCCCAACCAGTCTTAGGTTTACAAGCATGGAGGTCTGAAAGATGTAGCCATGTCAGTGTTTGCGCCATTGAGAAAATTCCTTATTAACCCGCCTCAAATTAAGGGGATGACCTTCCAAGCAATTAGGAGAAAAACGATTTCTAAAACATAACTGATAAAGACAGTGGGATTTAGCAAACCGTCCCAAATATAACCTTTCCGTTTGGGAACAGTCACCCGTTTCAATGAATAACTCCAGCTATTAAAGATAGCAGGCCCTTTTAATTTGCAGCTTTCCAAGAGGATTTTTTCAATTTCGCCAACACGGGGATAAAAGCCACGCTGAAAATGTTTCCATTGACTTTCTAAAACCCAAAAAAAGATAGGAATGGCACAGCCAACCAAAGCCAACACACTCTTATTCTGTTGCAGCGCCAAGACAATTACAGCACCAGTTCCAGTGATCCCAAGGGCTTTAATTGCCCAAATTTGCTTATTGTAGTCTTCAATAGTGTTTTGCAGGAAAAAATATTCCTGCTTCAATAACTCCAACTCAAAATTATCTAAGGGATTAGCGTTAGAAGAGGTAGAAGGTTGAGAATCAGACATCAGCCCTACAGTAATAACACTTACCATGTATAACACATGACTTGGCAAAATACAGAGCTAGTTCGTAAATAAAAGCTTAAGAGGTTATTTATGTGAAAATAAAATTATCGGTGTGTTAGGCGCATATTTCGAGATGAACTGTCACGAAAAGCATGATTTGTGCGCCTCAACACAGCTATATCAGATTATAAGGACTAAAGTCCTTACTACGAGCTTTAGCTTTTCGCTGCTTGGTCAAAAAATTCTAAGTTATTGGTTTTTTTGGCTGTAACTCTTAAATTTGTGACAACGCTGGTACGAAAACTAGAATGTTCCTGTGCAACTGTCACTGGCGCACCTTTTAAAATTCCAGATAGCGCCACAGAAAGCATAAACCCACCAGCCGCCGCCGCTATTAACGAAATGTTATCTTTCACTTTAATCTCTCAGTAATATATAAAGTCCATAGTTCATAGTCAATAGTCCATAGTCAAAAATCTAATGACCAATGACCAATGACCAATGACTAATGACTACTTCCGATTTTCTCCCCGCGATCGCGGATTGACAATTTCATTTAGCCCTTCACCAAGTAGTGATAACCCTACCACCATTAATGTCATTGCTAAACCTGGAAACAGTGTAGTCCACCAAATCCCAGTAGGTAGTGCTTCTAGTGCTTGTTTTAAATCATGCCCCCATTCTGGCACTTCCTCCGGTAATCCTAGCCCTAAAAAGCCTAAACCGCCTAGTACCAAAATTGCATCGGCGGCGTTGAGGGTGAAAAGTACAGGTACGCTTTGAATGACGTTGAAAAATAAATATTTGGAAAGCACTGTCCAGGTAGAAGCGCCCATTGCTTGCGCGGCTTCGATGAATACTTCGGTTTTGACGCTGACGGTATGGTTACGCACCACGCGGTAGTATTGGGGAATGTAGGCAATACTAATTGCGATCGCTGCATTTAAGATTCCTCTCCCCACCACAAACGCCAAAGTTACTGACAGTAGTAATCCTGGTAATGTATAAATACTATCCATAAGGAACAGCAGCGCCTTATCTAACCTACCGCCGAGATAGCCGCTCACCATCCCTAAAGGCACACCAATCAACATACTCAACGCTGTAGCTAAAATCACTACCTGTAATGCAGCTTGAGCGCCAAATACGGTGCGGGAAAACACATCATGTCCTAAACGACTAGTACCAAACCAGTGTTTAGCCGATGGTGGGACTTGGGGGATGTTAGAAAGAAAATCTTTAGGGTTTTGTAGCCATCCCCAAGCCTGAAATACAGGTGCAAAAAATGCCAGGAAGATGAAAAATAGGGTAATGGCTAACCCAATTTGCATTAATTTGTGGGAAAGGGTGGGATTTTTGACAAAAAGCCCCAATTTAGGCAACTGACGTTTAGTAATGGTCATGAGCGATCGCCTGCATAGCGCAAGATACGCTGACCATTTTACATGGGGATTCCAGTTATCAGTTGTCAGTTGTCAGTTGTCAGTTATCAGTTGACAGTTGTCAGGTTATTTCCACTGCTCACTGTTCACTGATAACTGATAGAGTCCCCAATCGTTAAATATTACTTTCAATCAACTGGCGATACTCACTCTTTTGCTTCACACCTTTAACCTCTTTCACCAGTTCCTTATCCTTGAAAAACTGGACGGTTGGTGTTCCGGTTACGCCAGCATTTTCAGCAATATCGCGGTCTTTGTCGATGTCAATTTCTACAAAGTGGATTTTGCCGTCAAATTCATCGACTACTTTATTTAATATTGGTTTGAGGGTATGGCAAGGCCCACAACCGGGAGAAACGTATTTGACAATGAGTAGGCGATCGCTTTCATGGAATAATTTCCGTAGAGCATAGCCACCAGCATGGCGTGTTGCATTCAAATCAAACTCCGCCGCTTGTTCCGCTTCGGTTTTCTGCGCTTCTGGCTGATGTTCTAACTCATTATTAATTGTCGGTTCTTGATGGAACTCTTGAATCAAACCATTAACAGACAACCACCTTTCCGCCAACAACGCCGCCGCGCACCCACTACCAGCCGCCGTAATTGCTTGGCGATACTCATGGTCTTGTACGTCACCGGCGGCAAACACACCTTCTACACTGGTTTCTGGCGAACCGTGTTTGGTGACAACATAACCAATTTCATCCAGTTCCAGTTGTCCCTTAAATAAAGATGTGTTGGGACTGTGACCAATAGCGTAAAACAAACCTTTTACTTGCAGGTTAGTTTCTTCCCCAGTTTTGCTATTGCGGACTTTTACCCCATCCATGTGACCATTACCAAACACATCGACAACTTCTGTGTTCCAATGCACTGTGATTTTGGGGTTACTTAAAACGCGGTCTTGCATAGCTTTAGAAGCCCGCATCTTCTCAGAACGCACCAACAAATTAACTTTTGAGCCGTACTTAGTTAAATATATCGACTCTTCCGCCGCCGAGTCGCCAGCACCAATTACAGCCAATTCCGCACCGTGGAAAATTGGGGTAGCACCATCACAAATTGCACAAGCAGAAATTCCCCGACTCCAGAATTGATGCTCACTCGGTAAACCCAAACGCTTTGCTGTTGCACCAGTAGCGATAATAATACTATGCGCCTTCACTTCCCTTTCATCGGAGCGCACAGTAAATGGACGCTGACTTAAATCAACATATGTCACATCTTCAGTATATAACTCAGCCCCCCAGCGCTCCGCTTGAGCCTTCATCCGATCCATTAATTCCGGCCCGGTTATCCCTTGGGGAAACCCTGGAAAGTTTTCTACCTCAGTCGTTGTCATGAGCTGCCCACCAGGCAAACCCCCAGCTTGGAAACCTTCAAATACCACAGGTTTTAGGTTAGCTCTCGCCGCATAGATAGCCGCCGTGTACCCTGCTGGCCCAGAACCGATAATTACTATGTTTTCTACAGTTGGGTTAGACATAATATTTATACGAACTCATAACGACTACGTTTAATATAGCATAACAATTAGTTAGTTGTCAGTTGTCAGTTGTCAGTTGTCAGTTGTGATTCTCCCCTGCTCCGTTCCCCTCCAGGGAGGGGCTAGGGGTGGGTTTCCCTCATCTCCCCCCAGTAAAATGTAGGGTGCGTCAGTACAAGAAACACTAGCTATACCAAGAAAATATTCATAAGTAGCGCACCCTACTAACTTACGCAAAAATTATGCTGCTGGGGAGCAATATTTCCCGAACATCCTTATGTATCAATGAAAGGATAAAAACCATCTATCTGTATGACCCATCAAATTTAGCATTTACTGTCTGAGCGCCGTCTAGATTAGCTCTATATAATTTAGCTTCCCTTAAATCTGCATTTTTTAAATTGGTATTTTTTAGGTTAGCTCCTGTAAGGTTAGCGTTTCTAAGGTTAGCACCTTGTAAATTAGCATTTTCTAGGTTAGCCTCCACTGAAGCATACAAAGAGTCGTATTCAAAACTGGCATTTTCTAAGTTAGTATTTTGTAATCTAGCATTTTTGAGGTTAACAGCAATTAATCTAGCACCTTGTAGATTAGCATTTTGTAGATTAGCATCTTCTAATTGAGCAGAGATTAATTTAGCACCTTGTAGATTAGCATTTTCTAATTCAGCATTCTGTAATTTAGCATTTTCTAAATCAGAATCTTCTAATTCAGCATTCTGTAATTTAGCAAAACTTAAGTTTGCTCCTTTCAGTTTAGCTCCTGATAAATTAGCCCTTTGTAAGTTAGCTTTTTCTAAGTTTACGTTTTCAAGAAATAAACCCTTTAAATTTGCACCTGATAAATCACAGCCAATACAAGATTTATTTTCTTGCAACTGAATAACAAGAGCTTGTTTTTGAGCTTCTATGCGTTTCCTTTCAGTCTCTCGTTGAGCTTCTATGCGTTTCCTTTCAGCCTCTCGTTGAGCTTCTATGCGTTTTTTTTCAGCCTCTCGTTGAGCTTTTATGCGTTGTCTTTCAGCCTCTCGTTGAGCTTTTATGCGTTGTCTTTCAGCCTCTTGTTCAGCTTCTATACGTTGTCTTTCAGCCTCTTGTTCAGCTTCTATACGTTGTCTTTCAGCTTGTATCTGTTCTTCTAACTTTGCTTGTCGCTCCTGTTCAGCTAAAATAGACTCGTGTTCTATCCATTTGTTACCCTGATCAATAATTAATATTAATAAAGTAAAACATAATAAACCTGCCGCAGACAGATTAATCAATCTAGAATTAAATGCAGGAATACTATTTATAGAACTACCATTTGTAGATAGTTTTAATGCTTTCTGTGCTTCCTCAGCATTAAGAAAGCGTTTCTCTAGCTTTCGTTCAACCATCTTTTGCAACCAGAGAACAAAAGAGCGAGGTAATTTAGGTAACTTTTTTCTAAAATTAATTCGCTCGTTTTCATCAATTAAATCTCCAATGTTAATCGATTTTGTATTCGTTAAAAGACAGATTATAGTAGCCCCTAAGCTATACAAGTCAGAACCTTTTGTTAATTGACGTTTATAAATCTGCTCAGGAGGCATGAACCCGAATGTTCCTTTAGCAATCGTACTTGATATCTCTCCTTCCTCAAGTTTAGCCAGCCCAAAATCGACCAAATAAACTTTTTTATCTTGACTTACTAGGATATTTTCAGGTTTAATATCCCGATGGATAACAACAGGTTGTTGCTGTTGTAAATAAATTAACATTTCTAAACATTTAACAGCAATTTGCTGAATATCTTCAGGACTCAAATCACTCGCTACTGCCAAGGAGGGAGCATTCTTATACTCTTGTACTAAACAAAAACCTGTCGAGGTTTCAAAAGAATTCAGATAGCGAGGGATGCTGGGATGATTAAGTTTCTGCAATACTTTAATTTCTTGATGAATAGTATCATAATCTCTCCAATTTCCCATCGGTTGAGCAAACTGAAATTGCTTGATTACCACATTTTGTCCCGTTCTTATACTTTGCGCCATGTAGGTAATCCTCCCTCCTGTCAGATTGCGGCCTAATTCCCGTTCAATTTGGTAGCCATGAGAGGAAAAATCAGGGTACTTTATCATTACTTATCCTGAATTACATTAGTATTACAAGAGATTATCGTAACGAAAGAACTCAAATTTTTGTTAGTTTTTAAAACTTTATATACTAGTGTTTAAAAGGTATAAAATTAAACTCCAATCACAGAAACCGCCTCTCGCTTCTGCTAGGAGCGTAACCTCCAGATAACGCTGCAATGTTTCCAGGTGGCTGTGACTAGAGATTTCCTGAATAGTTCTCAAAGGTATCCTCGCGCTGGACATCTGCGTGAGGGCTGTGCGCCTAAACAAGTGGGTGCTAACTCCTTCCAAGCCCACCCGCTTACAGGCGATGAAAGCAAGGTTTGTTAAAATGGCCAAAGTTTTACTTACCCAAATCTTGCACCACTCTCTTATTGACAAAATAACAGCCCCAAAAGCTTATTATTGCGTAGGGTGGGCAGTGCAGGGAGCCACCTGCGTATTGAGAAGGTGCAAGATATGAAGTTACCCTGAATTAGCTTTGCTACCTACTGATAAAAAACGCTTTTATGAATCAATTGACGGCTAAAGATTGGATACTCATCAAAGGACGGCTAACTCCTTATCTGTTTTTGCTACCTGCATTGATTTTGTTGGGTTTAACTGTCTTTTGGCCGGCGTTGCAAGCGTTCTACCTCAGTTTTACTAGCTACGAAGACCTGAGCCAACCACCGCAATGGATAGGCTTTACTAACTTTCTCCGGTTGTGGAAAGATGCAGTTTTTTGGAAAACTTTAGAAAATACATTTCTTTATCTTGTTGGTGTAGTGCCGATTTTGGTGATTGCGCCTTTAGGGTTGGCAATTTTAGTTAATCAAAAACTACGTGCAATTAATTGGTTTAGAGCCGCCTACTATACACCAGTGGTAATTTCTATGGTGGTGGCGGGTATAGCTTGGAAATGGCTATACGCCGAAAACGGTTTACTTAATCAATTACTCAAAACCTTTGGTTTTACAGATGGTATTCCCTGGCTCACGACTTCCGCTAAACTTTTCGGTATCGTGCCGATTTCTCTAGCCAGCGTCATGGCTGTGACTATATGGAAGGGACTCGGCTACTACATGGTGATTTATTTAGCCGGCTTGCAATCAATTCCGGCTGATGTGTATGAAGCCGCCGCCATTGATGGCTCAGATGGGATTCGCAAACATTGGGATGTTACTATTCCCTTAATGAAGCCTTATCTCGCGCTTGTAGCTGTAATTTCCGCAATTTCCGCGACTAAGGTATTTGAAGAAGTTTACATCATGACTCAAGGCGGGCCACTCAATAGCTCGAAAACCATCGTTTATTATCTATATGAGCGTGCCTTTAGTGATTTAGAAATTAGCTATGCCTGCACAATTGGACTAGTATTATTTTTGATAATTTTAGGACTGTCAGTTTTGCGCTTAGTTATTAGTCAGCCAGGGGGAGATAATCTGGTTTAGTGCTGAATTCAGATAAGTGTAAGTTTGTCAAGGGTTTTCGGAAAATTGAACGCAGATAAACGCAGATGATGAAGATTTAGATTTTTCGCTAATGCAAAATTTTTTTGTGCTACATTAAGTTACAAGACAGTAATACATTTGCCTAGCTATAGTTTGGGTTCTATATACCCAACTGGTGCGCCAGCCTCTGGCTTGAGCGTATGCCGCAAAGTGATAGGTTACTATTTTACGTCGTTTGATTTGCTTAGTAGCGGATTAAAGACTCTGAAAGTTAGCTCACTGGTAGAGCGATCGACTCATAATCGATATGTTGTAGGTTCGATTCCTATACTTTCCACCAACCCTGTCCGGGTCAAAAGACACTACTCTGTCACAGTAGCCAATTTAACTTTAGTAAAACTCTGTGATGTAGGTTTACTGTCGTTCATCACCTAGTGATGTTCGATAGTAGCAGTGAAGAAGCTAGAGCGAATGTCCTCTCCCTAACTTGAGTATGTTCCTTCGTTTTCCTAACTAGGCAAAATGAACGACATATTTGAGCGCTGTTATTTATAGATTACTCAAGGGTAGTCTAGAAGCAAGTAGCAGCAATCTTAATCCAGTTTTGGAGACGCATTTCGCCCGCAACTAAACTGTCACACCTACATTTGCAGAGTTTTAAAATATGTTGTAGCATGTGTAGTATAAATGTAATAACTTGAAGTCGAGACGATGAATCAAGAACGTCAGGTCAAAATCAGCAAATTTTTAAGTAAACATTTGCGTCATACACCAGAACGCCTTGGTTTGGTTTTGGCTCCAGGCGGTTGGGTAGCAGTTGATGAGTTACTGGGTGCTTGTAAATCTCATCGATTTCCTATTTCCCATGCAGAATTGAAACAGGTGGTGGCTAACAACGACAAGCAGCGCTTTTCATTTGATGAGACTGGAACTAAAATCAGAGCAAACCAGGGACATAGTGTGGAAGTAGATTTGCAACTACAACCACAAATTCCACCGGCTATTCTTTATCACGGTACAGGTGAGAAATCAGTACCAGCAATCTTACAATCTGGACTGCTGAAAATGTCACGTCATCATGTGCATTTATCTCCAGATGTAGAAACTGCTAGAAAAGTAGGAATGCGGCATGGAAAACCAGTGATTTTAGTTGTTGATGCTCTGGTTATGTATCAAGCAGGTTTTACTTTTTATTGTTCAGATAATGGGGTTTATTTAGTGGATCATGTTCCCCCAGAGTCTTTACATATTATGAATTAATAAGTTATCTCTATGCCAAATTTTGATAATCAATTACCAACATTTCACGCTGTCAATCGTCAAGAATGGCGGGAATGGTTGGAAAGGAACTATCAAACTGCTGGTGTATGGTTAGTGTATTACAAAGTAAAAAGCGGTAAACCGAGTATTCGCTATAGTGAGGCAGTTAAAGAAGCTTTATGTTTTGGTTGGATTGACAGTAAAGTTAAATCCTTGGATGGGGAGAGTTATATGCAAATATTCACTCCTCGAAAACCGAAAAGTGTCTGGTCAAAATTGAATAAGCAATATATTCAAGAATTGATTGACGAAGGTTTAATGACTGAGGCTGGTTTAGCCAAAATTGCAGCCGCAAAACAAGATGGTTCATGGACTACTTTAGATGCTATCGAAGCTTTAGTTATTCCCGATGACTTACAACAGGCTTTAGCTGCCAATGAAACTGCTAATAAATATTTTGCCGGGTTAAGTAACTCAACTAAAAAGAATATCCTCTCTTGGATTGCTAGCGCTAAACGTCCACAGACAAGGTTAAAGCGAATTGAACAAACTATAAATTCAACAGCACAAAATACAATACCTAAGTTATAAATGCCGTTATTTAGATTCAAGATTCCAAATTTATCTATGCTATTTTCTATGTGGAAAACGTTTTATATCAAACCTAACGAAATCGGAATTTTATATCATCGTAGTGATTTCAAGAAAGTATTACAGCCAGGGACTTATACTTATTTTGGTCGCCATTGGCAAGTACAAACTTATGACCTGAATCAGCCGGAAGTTAAGATTGAGAATTTGGAACTGTTACTGCGAAATCACGCCTCAGAGTTACAGGAACATTTACTAATAGTCAGAACAGCATTTAATCAAGCTGCTTTAGTACGTTTGGGTCAAACTTGGGTTAGTGTGACACCAAATCAGTTACGGGCGTTTTGGCGCGGTTTTATTGAGGTAGAAGCGCATTTTTTCAATTTGGAAGAAAGCTTGGAACTACCTGCTGAGTTTGTGCGACAGGTGCGAGGAATGGCTTTGAGTGGAATTAAGAGATTCCACATTTTGGAGTATGAGATTGGTTTGCTATATGTGCAGAATAATTTTTCGCGACCACTAGAAACAGGTGAGTATGCTTTCTGGTCTGTTGATAGGGATGTTTCGGTGCGGAGTTTCAGTCGTATTATTCCTAATCCCGAACTTCCACTTGAAGAAATCTTGGTGGAACAACATCCTGATTTTGTGGCTAATTATTGCGAGATTGTGCAATTGCAGAATCAACAGGTGGCGATCGCACGTTATCAAGGTAAGGTCATTGCCATCCTACCACCGACTAGCCGCAAGCTATTCTGGCGGGGCGTTGAAGTTGAAGTAATTGACATCAGCAGCGATGCCAAGTTACCTACTCGCCTGGTTGCGGAGTTAGTTTCTGGTTTACCTGAAGTTCTAGTTTTAAGTCGCAATTACTTACATATTTGCGAAGTACCTGCACAGCACATTGGTTTACTCTACGTAAATCAAGAATTTCAAGCACAGCTACCATCTGGAAAGCACGCATGGTGGTTGTTTGGACGTTCTCTGCGTACAGAAGTTTTTGACTTGCGTTACTCTACTTTGGAAGTATCTGGTCAAGATATCCTCAGTAAAGATAAGGTTCCATTACGCTTAAACTTAACTGCTGGCTACCGTATTCTCGACCCTCTCTTAGCCAAAAATGGTTTATCGGATATTCCCAACTATCTATATAAAGAATTGCAGTTTGCCTTGCGTGGCGCTGTGGGCGAAAGAACTTTGGATGCTTTACTGGAGGACAAAGGCGCGATTGATAGTAGTATTTTTGAATACATTCGGCAAAAAACTGCTGACTATGGAATTGAAATCGATTCTGTTGGGGTGAAAGATATCATTCTCCCTGGTGAGATTAAGACGATTTTAAGCAAGGTTGTGGAAGCTGAAAAAGCCGCCCAAGCCAATGTAATTCGTCGGCGTGAAGAAACTGCTGCTACCCGCAGTATGTTGAATACCGCCAAGGTGATGGAAGATAACCCCGTAGCGTTGCGTTTGAAGGAGTTGGAAGTGCTAGAGCGAATTGCCGAAAAAATTGAGAAAATTCAAGTTAACGGTAGCTTGGATAGTATCTTAACCGAGTTGATTCGGATTAATCGCAGTTAAAACGGGACTTATATCAAGTTCGTTGGAAGACTATATTATCTGTGGGGGTTGGTAATTGGTAATTGGTAATTGGTAATAGAAAGAAACAATTACCTATTGACTATTGCCAATTACCACTCAAACCAACCATATTATTAAGTAATTAGCGGGACTTAAACATTTTTGAGGCAGAAATAAACCTCAAACCCATACAGGGCAAGGAAATTACACCACAGGCTCAAAAATGCTTGAAACCCAGATATAGCAAGAAATTAGTGGGACTTGAACATTTTTGAGGCAGAAACAAGGCTCAAACCTATATAGGGCAAGGGAAACACACCGAAGGCTCAAAAGTGTTTCAAACCAAGATATATCAAGAAACTAGGTAAAACGATGTCAAAATCTTTTGGTGTATACGTTTGATGATTTTTTCAGCCTACTTTTTGTCTAAGTCCCATTAAGTAGGGGCGGGTTTACAGATATAGCCGTCGTCACATAGGTTAGCTGATATCTTGCACCTTCTCAATAAGCAGGTGGCTCCCTGCACTCCCCACCCTACGAAATAATAAGTTTTCTAGCCTGTTATTTTGTCAATAAGAGAATGGTGCAAGATGTAAGTTAGGGCATTTTCAAAGCTGGAATGGGAGGAATTCACTCAAACTCAAGCAAAGAATGCAGACTTGCTGCATTGACTACTCCCCGTGCTGAAGCACAGGGATTCTAAACTGATGCTACGGGGAGGGCTAAAGCCACTCCCCTTCGCGTTTTACAGTTCTTTTCCCAAAGAAAGATCCTTGGCGGGACGGTCAAAAGCCCCCTAACAACCTTGGCTAAATCAAATACTAAATTTAGCTGTGTCTTTGCTTTAATCAGCATATTTGCACTGGCGTTTAAATCAGCAGAGATTTTAATACTAGTTGCAGTTACAAACAACCCGCGCATTACTCGTTTTCCACTTGATACCCACCCTTCCGGTTTTTCGCAGAATTTAGGTATTGTATCACCATCTAAAAACGACGCTTGGCTGGTGTAACTTTCCTCAATTTCCTGAAATTTGATGCTATATAGTTCACATAGCTGTTTAATCCTCTGTTTTAATCTTGCAGTTGGTATCTGTACAATTTTCTGATTATTTTTTGCTCCTAAATTAATACCATCTTTATTATCTTCATTCCAACCAAAAACAATATTACCAATCTTGTATTCTAAACAATGATTGATTACTATTCTGGCGGCTTTATTAACTGCATCACGGATTTGGCGATTACGCTTTTCAGTAATATGTGCAAGCTTTTTACTCCAAAATCCTTGAGGTTGATTAGTTTTAAGCCTTGCTACTTCTTTGTTGTACCACTGGTTTAAGCTTTTAACTTTGCGACCATCCACAATAAAGCTTGTTCCTGCGTTAGAAATACAGCTTAACCAGTTATTGATCCCATGATCAATACCTAAAACCAAACTGTAGTCTAAATCTGGTTTTTGCGGTTCTAGCTTGTAGATAAACTCAGCGTAAAAGCAACCGTTACGGGGAAGTATCCGTAATTCTTTAATTTCTAGATAATCTAAATTACTGGGTAGTGGAATTGTAAATGAATCTATCCCGAACCAAGTTTTAACTAGACTACCCAATGGTACACGAATTTGACCATTAACTAATTTTAAAGCTTGTTTAGGATACGAAACTAAGGCTAATCCGCCTTTTTTGCGGTAATTAGGTAATCTAGGTTTTTGCTCTATTTTTCCCTCAAAAAAGACTTTTCTAAGTTGCTTAAATGATTGGAATGATTCAGCTACAGTAATTAAGGCTTGCTGTGCTGCTTGTGAATATAGAGCTTGATAGTGCTTGTTTTGTTTATATTCGTAAATTAAATCAAATTTGCTTACTATCTTGCCAGTTTTTAGAAATAGCTGTCTTGCTAAGTATATTGAGATAGTGTCAACATTTGACGCACTGACTTTGACCTAATTCTTCGCTTTGCCTTCTTGGACATTTGTGATGTTTCAAAAGTTGGCAGCAGAATAATGTCAAAGTTATCAACCAAAAATCGAGCGGTTTTCTTGTGCAGTTCGTCTACAAGGTTTTTAATTTTACCTCGTAGTCTACTAGCAGCAAACTTTAATCTTCTTTTGGATTTGCACTTAGCTTTGGCAATTTTAGAAATCAACTTATCTAATCGAAAACAAAGTTTTTGAATTTGAATATTAGCTGAAGTTCCAATTTCACCAAAGCTAAACTCTGAAAAGAAGGTGATAAATGTTCTGATACCGGGGTCAAGTGCCACAACAAGTCCTTGGTTATCGTATTGTTGTCGTGACACATCCTCTGGCACTGTCAAATAGTAGTCGCCATAGGCTTTTACTAATCGGCAGTCACCAAAGCTTTGAGGCAAGGATTCTTTAAGTATTACCTCACCTAAAATACTGTAGTAAATTCCTTTGTCTGACACCGCAGATTTAGGAATATAGCAAGACTGAATCGGGTCTTTTCTAGACCTAAATTTCACCTTACTAATACCACCACCATTCTGAAATTTTTTCTTAGCATTACTAACAGCTTTGCAAGCGTCCTTAATAGCAATTGACTTAATTTGATAGGGTACTGATTTACAAAAACCAGGTAGTCCATTCAATATGTCTGTTTTGATTGCTTTCCAGTTTGCTTTAATAGTTGAATCTTGCAGTAGCTTAACTGTGGTGTTGTAGACAAACCTAGAAACACCAAACCACTGTTTAATCGTTTGCTTTTGAGTTGCTGTTAGGAATATCCGGATCTTCCTTGATTTTTTTACTGTATTTTCGCAAGTACTGCATCCTACAAGAGAAGATATGGAGGATGGAGAGAAGATCCGAGGTAAGTTCTGATTCGGGACAGTGTACAGTTTGCCCTTGAACCACGATTTGTCCACCGTTCTGCTCGACCATGTACTCAATGAGTTCAAATCCAAATCGGCACAGTCGGTCACGACAGGCAACAACAAGCGTGAGCTTATCTCCCTTGCTAAGTCTGTCCAGTAAGGTTTGCAGTCCTTTACGCTTAAAGTTGATTCCGCTACCGATATCTTTGATGATTTCGGCTTCTGGGTAGAGTGATTGCATATCAGCAATTTGTCTACCAAAGTCGTCTCGTTGTTTGGCTGAACTAACTCGGCAGTAACAAACAAGGGAGCGATCTGTTGCACCGCGAAGGTAGGACTCGACATTGAATAGTCGTTGTCCCGCTTCGTTTTTGATGCTCTCGATTTTCCCATTATCGGCGTACTTCCTTAGTGTGTTTGGGTGCAGTCCAAGTTTTTTAACTGCTTCTCGTGGTGGTACATAAACCATCCCACCATGTGAGCATTTGCGAGTTAATGTAATCAATTGTTAGCAAATTTTTAGCTAATGACTAACCTCCCTTTGTGGGAGTTGGGAAGTCATGGGTTGTTGATTATTGGGGACATCGGTTGAATAGTGTCCAATCACAAACACAGGTAGGGTTAAAGTTACCAATGCGATTATTGTTCCCACAATATCTGCCAAACGATGGGAGTACGTATCGGAAGGACTGGCAGCCTGGCTATCTGAGTTCATACAAAGTTTAGAGTCAATCACGTCTCTTGATAAGTTTGCTCTCTTGGGGAGAGTCTCTATAGTATTTTAGCTATTTTTTACTGTCAAATGTGTAGCCGTTAAAAACATCAGCCAATTTGGCGCTTATCATAATTGTCGTTTTTTACTTGCTATTTTTGACACAAAGTTGATGATTAACATTTCCTAATGATTCTAGTGACTGATTTGTTATGATTCCTAGATATAATCCGTTGTCATTGGGTTAATCTTTGGTTAAGGAACCATGATAGAAAGTGTTTTATCTGATATTTATACATATTAATTATTAACCTTAATACTCAAAGGTTGCCAATATTGTAACATCTCGAAATAGTTTATTTCATGTCTGTCTGGCGATTTCTCTTATAAGGAATATTGAGTAAAATACGAAATACTACTGAAGATATAAAGTTAGTTTTCCGGCTCAAAGCAATACAGAACCAAAGATGTAGGAGAATATAACCAATTGATCAGACATTATTGGCATTATTTATATTGATAATTGGAAGAAATACAGATAAATTTATGAATATTACTAGCACTTGTTTGGCGATCGCATTTTCTTCACTGTTGGCGATCGCACCACTAGAATTTTCTACGATAGTAATAATTAACAACAGATACTGAATAAATGCAGACTTGTCAATCTGCATAAAGATAGATTATTAACTATCGAGTCTTGACGGTTGACTGTACAGACGCGATTAATCGCGTCTCTACTTACCAATGACCAATGACTAATAACTAAAAAAACCGCCACTAGGATAGGGCGGTCTGGTTAAGCAATCGGAGGGTAATCTATAGCCTAAGCTGCTAATTGAGATGTTGCTGTAGCAGGCTTTGCAGTTGTTTCTGCTCAAAAGCTCAGGATAAACTAAGCTGTCGCGCATTTAATACCAAATAGCAGGGGACTCTTGACAGAGTTAAAACTCTTTTGCTGTCTAAGTTTTTCATTTCCTCATGCCCTAACTGTCTTGGCTATTGCTATAACTTACTGCCTACCGTAAGCGCTCATGGGTTCCTTGATAAATCGGATATAAAAATGTTTAAACGTGGATTTGATGACACGAGGCATAGCGAAATCGATGGGCATCAACTTGTCTGGAAGTTGCCAATCATCAATTTTTAATAAATCAGGATGTAAGTTAGGAAACTCGATATCTGCAAGTTCTGGACAAACGCCTAGTCTTTGAGATGCAGCAACGGTAGGCACTTGATGGGGTGGGACGTTGAGAATTTCTACCATTGCCCTATCTAGTGCGAATACATCCGATGCTGCTGCCAATATACCCAAGGGACGAGGTTCACCGCCACTGGGGCCATTACCTTCGTGACCAATGATCCCATCTAAAATAGTTAAGTCTGGATTAATGGCCCTAGCAGTTTCTACTAACATTTCCCCAAATCGGTTAGCATCTTTGCCTGCTTCCATATGCCACCATGCTTTCATTTTCCCAGGAACGCAACCAAAGAGATTTTTCACCCCAAGAGTTAAAGTTAACTGCATATGGGATTTAACTTTTGGTAAGTTAATGATCACATCTGCTTCTATGGCTTCTTTACTTAGCAGTAGGTGATTGAAGTTTTCACTCACAGTTTGATAACGTTTGCCGTGAAAATCGATGATTGGCAGATTGAGTTCTTGAATAAGCGATTGATAACCATTGGCTATTGCTACACCTTTGGCACTACCAAAAGCTGGACTATCCCCCAAAAAAGGCTGTCCGCCTGCGTCAATGACCATTTGGGCTACTGCATAGACTAGTTCGGCACGGGTGGTACATTCCTTAGTTGGGCGTGATCCTGTAAGTAAATTAGGCTTAAGTAAAACACGCTGTCCTGGTTTGACAAAAGCAGCCATCCCTCCAAGAGGTTCTAGCAAGGTAGCAAGAGATTCCCGCAAAGCTTCCCGTTGGTAGGAAGTAGCTCGGATGAGGCTGACAGATGGTTTTTGAGTCTGCATGAGTAAGATTACTAGTGATGAAAATGAGCTTAAATCAGTTATCAGTTATCAGTTATCAGTCAGCTAGGGCGTATGGTGGGGGATAAACAAGCGCCTTTCTAAGCCTTCCAAGCATTGGTGCGGTGTTTCACCAATGTACTTAACTGTTGACTGTTGACTGTTAAAACTATTTTCTATCTTTTATCCGATATGGGGGAGTGGGGGGAGATGGGGGAGTAACCCACCCCTAGCCCCTCCCAAGAGGGGAAAAAGGAGTAGGCGATAATAACTGTCACCTGTTACCTGTCACCTGTTACCTGTCACCTATCACCTGTTACCTGTCACCTGTTACCTGTCACCTATCACCTGTTACCTGTCACCTTAATTTCTTCTACAATCTGCCTATAGTCAGAGTTAGATAAAACTGGTTGGGAGTTTTGTAGTTGGATGGGTGAGGTGATATCAATCCATGATTTGCAACCGCCATATTCTGCATTATAGGGAATTTCTTGGACTTGGGGTAGTTTGTAAGCCCGCAGGAGGAGAATGAATATTGGTTGTTTTGGTTTCCACTTTAAGCGATCGCTAATAAAATTATCGTTCCAAATGTGGAAAGGTAGTAAGCCTTTGACAATTTCCTCGTCGGAGATTGGTAGAATATCGGTGATCTGCGCCCAACTGCCAATGCGGACTGTTTCTGGATGCCAACCAGATGGTACTGGCTGTACAAGATTTGCATATTCAGCCTTGAGTAAGGAAGGCTGTTGATGTTCATAAGTGGGATAAAGCAAAACCTGCTCTTGCGCTACTTGGAAGCGTCCGTTTTTTTCATGGATACCGCCTTTGCGTAGCAACATAATTGTTTTGCCAGTTTCTAAGGCATTGATTGCAACTGCCCATTCTTTGAGTGTATGCACTGTTTGAGTTAATTCTGTCAGCATCGGCATCTACTGGAACTCTGATTTAATTTGAAGGTAACACTGTTAACGTATGAAACTATCCAGGGAAGTGAATTAGAGAACTTATGGAAAAGCGAACACTAGGGACATCTGATGTCAAAATCTCACCCATTCTCATGGGAACTTGGCAAGCTGGGAAGAAAATGTGGGTGGGAATTGAAGATGCTGATTCAATTAAAGCCATCCGTGCCGCAATTGAAGCAGGGATCACTACAATTGACACAGCCGAAGTCTATGGTGAAGGACATTCTGAGAGGATTGTAGCTGAGGCTTTATCTGATGTGCGTGAGCAGGTAGAGTATGCAACTAAGGTTTTCGCCAACCATCTCAAGTATGATCAAGTGATTGCAGCTTGCGATCGCTCTCTCAAAAACTTGAATACAGATTACATTGATTTATATCAAATTCATTGGCCGGCTGGTGCTTTCAATAGTGAGCCAGTACCAATTGAGGAAACTATGAGCGCTCTCAATCATCTTAAACAGCAAGGAAAAATTCGCGCCATTGGTGTTTCCAACTTTTCCCGCGCCCAACTACAAGAAGCCTCACAATATGGCAGAATTGACAGCCTACAGCCTCCCTACTCTTTATTTTGGCGGCAAGTAGAAAAGGATGCAGCACCTTACTGTGTGGAAAATCAGATATCCATCCTAGCTTACTCGCCCCTAGCCCAAGGGTTACTAACAGGTAAATTTACTCGCGGACAACAATTTGACTCAGCAGACAACCGCGCTAAAAATAAACTGTTTCAAGGAGAGAATTTTGAACGCGCTCAACAAGCTCTAGATAAACTGCGTCCCATCGCCGAACGCCATAATGCTACTTTAGCGCAGCTGGCATTAGCTTGGTTAATCGCCCAACCGCAAACAAATGCGATCGCCGGGGCGCGTTATCCTGAACAAGCCAAAGATAACGCCCAAGCTGGCAATATTCAACTATCTGCTGAGGAGATTAGCGAAATTGATGCGATCGGTCGTATTGTCACCGACCATCTTGATGATAGTCCTGTGATGTGGAATTGGTGAAAAACAGGTGACAGGTGACAGTTATTATCCCCTACTCCTTTTTCCCCTCCTCTTAGGGGCTAGGGGTCGGTTACTCCCTTATCTCCCCCAGTAGTAGCTACGCCAGTAGGTTGTGTTACGGCTATGAAAGGATTTGAGCATTTGAAAGAGTAGGAATTAGCCGTAACGCAGCGTATTGACAATTTGCTGTAAAGCCTTTGCTGCATCTGCCTCAATGATTCCTTCTTCCTGATATCTTGGGATGCGATCGCCTGTAAAT
This sequence comes from Anabaena azotica FACHB-119, assembly GCF_014697625.1. Taxonomy (GTDB): domain Bacteria; phylum Cyanobacteriota; class Cyanobacteriia; order Cyanobacteriales; family Nostocaceae; genus Trichormus; species Trichormus azoticus_A. Next base: position 176,497 of record NZ_JACJSG010000007.1, read on the forward strand.
AGCTGCATTCTCCTTGCTGGGTAATCAAGTATCAACTAGCTAAAGATTAGACTTATGGCTAATTGCTTTGATGCTTGTAAAGGCAGTATTTTAGGTGTCTACTGCTTGGGCATCAGGGTAATTATTATGAGAGAACATCTAGACCAGCGTAAAAAATACACCACAGATTATTCCATACCCAGCCTCAAACAACCAATACGTGGTTTTGGTATAGAACCTGTAGATGCTTCACCCTCACAATTGCCAGATACCCAATCTCTTAACCGACCTCCGACTAATGACATCAGTAGAATCCCACTGCGTCCCCAAGCAAAACTGTCAATTAGCCAGCCTGGAGACTTTTACGAACAGCAAGCAGATAGTATAGCAGAGCAGATAATCCGAAGAACCGCCAGCCGACCGCCACGCCAGTATGTGCAAACGGAGCAAATGTCATGGATAGAAAAACTACATACCAAATCACAGGCTAATTTGACTACCCCTGGAGTACAAAAGCAGCAAACGCCGCAGGAAGAAGAATTACAAATGAAGTCTGCGGATGATTCTTCCTGGCTGCAACGCCAAGCAGCGCCAGAAGAAGAGTTGCAAATGAAGCCTATGGTGCAGCGTCGTCCGGGTGTGGATGGAATGGCTGCAACATCCGATTTAGAAACTTCTATTCAACAGTCCCGTGGTGGTGGACAGCCGCTTGCAGATGAGATCAAGCAACTGATGGAGCAGGCTTTTGGGGCTGATTTTGGTGGTGTCCGCATTCATACTGATGCTCAGTCTGATAAACTAAATCAATCTATACAAGCTCGTGCTTTCACCACAGGGCAGGATATTTTCTTCCGTCAGGGTGAATACTCACCAGGTAGTAATACAGGTAAGGAATTGCTAGCCCATGAGTTGACACACGTTGTCCAGCAGAATGGGAGTGCAGTACAGCGCAAGACAAACCCATCAGCAGATATTGTCAAACAAGTCTCAGAACCACCCAACATAGAAGAAGTTTCGACTCCATCTGCGGATATTGGCATTCAACGGCTTTGCCATGAATGTGAGCAGGAACAACAGCAGTTATCGACAACACAACCACCAGAAGAAAGGCTTCAAGCGAAAGAAATTGCTGGCTACACTATAAATATAAATCCTGATTTGCCATCCTTAAGTAATCCATCTCTCCAGACAAAACAGCAGGTTACTGGTGAATCTCAGGAGCAAGAAACGGCAAAAGAGCAGTTTGCACTACAAGTCTTAGTTAACAGTCCTGGTGGTGAACCGTCTCCTACTAGTGCTGAGGGTACAGAACCACCGCCAGACTCGCCACAGCAACCAGAAGCCAGAGAAAATGCGCTGGTAAATCAAGGACAAGCCGTCAAAAGCCAGACACCTAAATCTACTAAGTCGGTAGAAATTGCTACACCCCAAAATAAATCTCCAGTCAAATCTACAGATGATAAAGCGGCGGAGGAACAAGGTAAAGGGTTAGAAAATACACCAGCATCACAAGCTCTAGAGCAATCCCCTCAGCAGAATCCAGAGGAGATTGGTAAAACAGCTAGCCCAGATCAGGATGGGAAAACTGAAAATATACCAGCATCACAAGCTCTAGAGCAAGTTGTAGGTAGTAATGTAGTAATGAGCGATCCCCTAACCAGAAAACAGCTAGCCCAGATCAGGATGGTAAAACTGCTGAGGGACAAGGTGAAGGGTTAGAAAATACACCAGCATCACAGGCTCTACAAGCGGGTACTGATGAGCAATCTTCTAACCAAAATCCAGAGGAGATTGGCAAAACAGCTAGCCCAGAAACGGCGACAGAGCAAGAACAAGCAATCACCGCAGTTGCAGAAACACAAGCCCAACAAACCGCTATAAATACTCAAACAACGCAGTTAGTTTCCACAACAATCAACTTTGCACCACCGCAACAGCAAACAAGCGATAATGCTGAGTTGCTAGAACAACAAAGGGTTGAAGCTACTAACATCAGCAACGAATTTTTCGCGGCGGCGGCTTTGCGAATGCAGACAATCACGCAACTGGGAGAAGGAATATCAGCAACTATCCAAGGAGCGGCTGAGAATGCCAAAGCTTCCGTAATGGCGACGGTGCAGCAACAAAAAGCTACCGTGACTGCTCAAATTGCCCAGCAGCGTGACCAAGCTGAAAGTGAAGCCCAAGGGATTATAGCCCAAATTCAGGCACAGTATCAAGTAGCATTGGCAACAACATCGCAAACAACTGCCACAGGTCGTCAAAAAGTTGAAACAGAATACACAACCTCGCTTCAAAAATTGGCAGAGAGTGAGAATAACCAGCTAGCAAGGATGGAGGAATTTTACGCTCAAGCTGGGGAGAAATATCGGGCGGCTGGGAAGAATGTGGGCAATGAAGCGATCGCCTTGGGAGAGCAAAAGGCATCTGCATGGGAATCGCAAATTAAAAATGAAGATGATAGCTTCTTGGACGGGCCACTCACAGATAACCGACTCAAGGCGAAGGCGAAAGCAGCTAGGGAAGTTGCTGAACAATACAAAAAGGGTTTAATTCAAGAAGCCAAGAAACAAGCTGATGCTGTAGGCCAAGGTAAGGCGAAAGATATTGCAGCTATTCATAATGTAGCCAATCAGTCTCGTCAACAATTGCAAACTCTGCAACAACAAAGTTTAGACAACTTAAACGCCGTTGAACAGCAAGTATTGTCACAACTGGGACAAGCACAAACTCAGTTAACTCAAACAGCTAACCAAACCCGGCAAACTACATTACAGACTTTAAATCAACAACAAGCAGCCCAAATGCAATTGTTAGATGCTTATGGGCAACGCCAAGTATTAGCAATCGACAGGGATGCCCAAAAAGCGATCGCATCCATCCAAGCCGGAATTAACCAAGCTACTACGAATCTGCAAACGGTACTGCAAGATACCCAAAACCAACTACAGGGAATGCCAGCACCTCCTCCAGAAGAATTGAGTGCAGCCTTAGCCGACATTTTGGCACAGTTTGATGATGCCGTTGCTCAAGTCCAAAATCAAACAGAACAAGGTATTGCCGCATCCGAGCAAGGTATAATCGGCGGCGGACAACAAGTGGTTACTGGGGTAAGGGCGATCGCCCAAACAGGGTTGCAAGAATCTGCGGCTGTGGCAGAGCAAGCAAAAACTACCTTGACAAATCTCCATCAAGGTGCTGTCAACACCTTCAGTCAAATTCAGCAAGCCTTCACAACCACAATCAACAAAACCAGTGAAACAGCCGTTACAGGTTTTGCACAAACTACCCAAGGGGTTGACACCGCTTTCAATCAAGTTAACCAAAATCTCGATAGTAACTTCCAAAAAGCTACCAACGACCTAGAAGCAGGATTGCGTGGGGCGTTGCAAGGCGCGAAACAGCCAAACCTAGAATCAGATATCGAGAAATACGCTCAAGAAGCCGCAGATCAAGAACAACCACGCTGGAAAACAGTCGTTAAAGTCCTGCTAGTGATTGCTGTGATTGTTGTAGCCATAGTTGTAGCTCCCGCAGTGATTGGTGCAGTAGGCGCAGTTGCTGGGGCTTTGGGAGCAAGCGCCGCCGCAGCAGGTACGATTGGTGCGGTGGTTGGAGGGGCAATTGTCGGTGCTGTGGCGGGTGCAGTCATTCAGGTAGGGAATAATGCGATCGACGGTAAGAACCTACTGGATGGGGTTGGAAAAGCCGCCCTTGTGGGTGCGATTGGTGGTGCTGGTGGCGCATTGGGTAATGCACTCGGTCAAGCGGGTAAACTTGGTGCAGGTGTGACTCAATCTGTCTTGAAGTTTGGGATTGATGTCGCCTTTGATATTGCTGGTAGTATTGCTGGTGATTTGGCAGTAGGGAACCCAATTACTGTAGAAGGAATTTTGATTGGTGCGGCTATTGGTGCAGCCGTGCAGATATCAACCGCTAATTTGGGTAAACTGGGCAAATTTGGGCGTAATGTTGAAGCGATGCAAACCAGGACATTCCAAGCAGGTGAGCAGTTTGGTACTTCCTTGGGCGGTAAGGTTAAGGGTGCGTTTGGTGGGGTTGATGCTCCCAAGGTGGGTAGTCCAGATGCGGGTGTGGGTGGTGTTAAGGCTCCTGAAACAGGACTACCAAAAGGCGATCAGCCAGAGGTAGATGCACATGGTAGCACTAAGTCTGATATGGATATGCCAAGTGTTAAACAACCAGACTTTGAGGTGAAACCGGAGACAAATATCCCCAGTGGACGCAGCACTCATTTAGATGAGCCAGAAATTGAGCCTGGTGTAGTTGCTAAAAGGCCAACAACTGACGGACATGAAATCAAAGTTCTCAAAGATGGTCGCGTCGTTCGCTGCTCAGATTGTGCGGAAATTAGACAGAAATATGTAAACATTCTGGAGCAAAACCCCTCTTTCCAAGAACGCCTTAACGATATTGAGCAGAAAATATCTGATGCAGACCAAAAAGCGATACAAGCAGAGCAGCTAGAGCAAATGCTAAAGCTGCTACCAGATAATCCATCGCATTCATTTGTATTCAATGAAAATATACTCAAAGTCAACAACCAAATTGATATTCACCCCACAAAACTCAAAGAACTAGAACGATCTGGCAAACTCCAAGAGCTATTAACTGCCACTAAAGAACTTAATGATGTCAACGGAGACCTGACAAAAGTAAGCCAAAATAACCAGACAATTATTAAACAGTTATCCTCTTCTAGTGGGCAAAGGTTGCGATTCGATTATCAGCTGAATTCGCAGGTTGATGAATACCTAACTTCTATGGGTATTAAGGATAAGCCCTTATTTCAGAACATGAGCAACAGCGATCGCAAACGTTTGTTTGACTTGCCGAACAGTGCCAATCCACCTAAAGACAAAGTAAAGTTAGAGATGTATGAAATTCTCAATCAGCAATCTGTCTCGTACGCCCTTGGTCAAAGTCCTAAAACGGTTTCTGAGTTCGTTAATCATGTAGAGTTTTATAAAGCACATATCAACCGAAAACAAAAAGCTTTGATTGAGGGGTACACTAACAAATTTAATCAACAAGTTGAAGCAGAAAAATTACAATTTAACAAGCTTACACCCAAGCAAAAGGAAGATATCCACAAAAAAGTTTCTCAAGAAGTCTTTGGGCAAGAATTGACAGGTCAAAAGCAAGTTGATAAAGCAATACAACAACAGATTTTAAAAGATGCAGGAATAACCAATGAGCCTGGAAAGGTCAATAAGAGTATTATTCAAGAAGCACAACAAGCTTATCAAGAAAGAGCGCAATACCTTGAAAATCGTCTTGGTTCAAATGAAATTGACCCTAAACTATCTGCCTCTGAAATGAGTGATAAATTTAGAGAACTTGATACAGTCAAGTTTAGTAGTGAATCTACTGCGGTCTACCACGCTTATAAGCACTATGAAGAACTTCCTCCGAGTCACCGCATGGGCGGTAACGAAATGGAAAACTATCTCAACAGTGCTTCAAAAACAATCAAAAACTCTCCTGAACCATTGACTTCTCTTGACCAAGACGGCAATCAAATCTTAATTTACAGAGGTAGTTATACCGAAGGAAATGTTACTTATAAGTTAAAAGCAATTGTGAAAGTCAGTCCCGATGGCAAGGTGAACCTGGCTACTTACTTCCAAGATACAAGCAAGTAAAGTTTGGTAAAGATGGACAGAAAAATTCTCTACGAAAAACTTGATGGTCTTCTAAATATTTTGAAAGTCGTAAAAGAGGAATATGAAACAATCGACACTTGGGCTAATACTAGACAATTCATGGATAGATTAATTGATATCTATCTAGCTTTGAAAACAGAACCATCCATAGCCCAAGATGCAAAATTTCAGGACTATTTGCATGAAAGTGCTACTGAATTGATATGGTTCACCAACTATATCAACAACTTTATGGTCGAGATGGAACAAACTCTCAACTCGACTTTTTATAACGATGAATGGGTCGGCATATGTTGGCAACGCTCTGCTATTGAAGCTATTAAGGAAATTTATCAAAATACTTGCCTGGAAGAGTATTTTACAGAACTAGATACTGAAGACCTTGACGAATGTATAGCAGCGAAAGGTGAGAAAGAGGGCTACCTCACTGAGCAGCAGATTCCGTCTGCTATTCCTTCTTCTCACTGGTGGTGGTGGTATCCAAAAACACCATCAACATCCCATGTCAGTTGATATTTGAAGCTAAAAATAATGCCATAGTTGAATCAGCAAAAGTCAAAGATGATTATTACCCATGATAGATTATTCAGTAGCAGTTGCAATATTTACACGCTCAAACCTAAAAGCTCATAGACGCTGGGTTGAGTTAGGCTTCCAAGGTGAGGGACAGATAGTCGTAGAAAACATGAACCTTACTGGCACTACTATTCCTGGTGCTAATTTAATAGCAGCAAAATTTAAAAATTGTAATTTGAAAAACGCCAATATTAGATATGGTAAATTAAATAGCATTATTTTAGTCGATTGTAGTTTAGAAGATTCCCTGCTTGAAGGCGCGAGCTTTGATCAAGCAGTGATTAAAAATTGCCAATTGGTCGGAACATATCTCAATATTAGTAACTTTATAGGAGTAAATGTAGAACAAGGAAATTGGAGTAAGACGGATCTTCATAACAGTGATTGGACAAATGCTCAGTTGTTAGATGTATGTTTTCAAGAGGCTCGTTTCCAAGAAGCTAAACTTAATAACGCTAGCTTAATCAACTGTGACATGAAGCGTGTTAACTTACTAGCAGCGATCGCACATGACACAGTTTTTAAAGGTTGCGATTTTCGCCATGCGGATTTCAGATTTTTTGAGATCAAAAATGTAATCTTTGATAAATGCGGATTCTCCGGTTGTACTGGTGTACCTGAAATAGAGGGTGCGTGCGAAATAATTGAACCTGATTTGTCAGTAGACTTCGACGGTAGTGGCGTAGCTAATGCTGAAAAAGTTTTTGAGCTTTGGGGCTTGGGTAAGGGTAGTTAACTGTCAGGCGTTGATAGAAAATTTATGAAGGCCTATATTGTGAGAGTTAGTAGAGAAGATGGAGAGAAGAGCCTCAACAGTTCCAAGATAGTTGAGAAGATAATACAGAATCAATCGGAGCATGTCCTAGATTTAGATGAATCTTGGTATGGAATACATTTTGTAATGACAGGGGAGTATCCAATACCAAAGGATGAAGCACAGCGACGAGGAATTTCATGGGATAACAACTCTTTAGAAAATGTTATCCTGGGGGAAGTTCAACACCATATCAAACAATATTTGGGGCGGCTCGCTATCTCAATCCTGAAGAGGTAGCTCAAATGACAGAAAAACTTAATGATATAACTGTGGATAAATTTCAGGAATGGTGCGATCCTGAAGAACTGATAGAGGAACAGGTAGCTCCTGAAAATTGGGATGAAAATAAGTCATTGTGTGATTGGCTAACTGATTATTTTAAAAAACTTTTAGAATTTTACAAATATGCTGCATCTGTTGGGGATGGGATATTAATATATATAACCTAAATCAAAAAATATGAGTGATCGCTCTCCCCTAGACATTGATCTGAACTTGTTCTGCTTAAGTAAAGATTTTCGTCTCATTAATTTCTAGGTACTCCCAATAAAGAATATAAGAACAGTGTTCTCAGGGAAAAAATATGAACATATCACGCCATCTTGCCGACCTAGAAGATATACAGTCTGATTGCGATTACTATGCCACTCGTCTCGAAAAAAGCCTGAGTAATATTCAAAAATCACCTGCTAATCTTGGAACACTTGCTGCAAATGCTCTTTTCTACGCAGGTTACCTGTCTGTGCTAAATCCTAATTCAATAGAGCTTTACCGAGCTTTGCGGATTGCGGCATACTCGTTGACAGAGGTGTGTAGGCTGGCCACATTAAGAGAAGGCAGCTACGAAGTCTTTGTTGGGGAAGGTGAGCCAGTGATGCTACCATCTGGAGTAACAAGTTATTCTAGCGGTATCAGCTGGTTAAACGGATTTTACTTAGCTGCTGCTTGCCGAGAAGCACATTTAAATGACAGCCTCTCTCAAATACCTGTAGCAATCTTAAAACAGTCGAGTACTCGTAGCGATGAATATCTGTATTTACAGATTGAAGCTTTACAAAGTTTTTGGAAAAGACAAGCAGATACTCCGCAAAGATTTATAGAAGCTATGAAAGCTACAGATCCAGAACAGGTGAAATTTGGGACAGTTGATGCAGCCCTAAATCTGGGAGTTCCAGAAATCGACTTGCTGTTTCGTCTGTTAGAAAATGATGGTGCAGCTTTTAATGAGGCACTGGTCAAAGCAATTCAATGGCATAAAAAGCATTGGGGCAAAAAGAGCCTCAAAAACGATCCTCATGGTTTTTTAGCACTTGGGCCTTTAGGTCTAGCTGCGATCGCTTATGAACGAGGTATCAATATAGAAGTGGAATCGGATTACATTCCTAAGTACATTGTCCAAAGGGAATTTTTAAAATAAGTCTTTTGAGAAAACAGTCTGGGTAATTATAGCTATAGCAAAAACCAGAAGTTAACCATGAAACTAAAAGCTCAAAGAATACTATGGACTGATGCCAAAAGATCGCGGTACTTCCTCATCCCCGAAAAACAAAAACTGGCTAGGGGAAGTTTCCAGATTCAGACTTTAACTGGCAAACAAAAGAAAGTCACGCAAATGGCAATTGCCGGCTTTGAAATCTCACAAACAGAGGCGAAAAAATACCTGCAAACAGAAATCAATCAGGGAATGCAGCAAACAAAAGCTACTTTCGCTGATATCACATCATCAACCCCAGCATCGGATGAAGATTTATTAACCCCAAATATTATCTCCTCACTTTTAGGTATTACGCCCCAAGAACTGGAAAATAACCCAGAAGCAGCACAAACAGCTTTTGTTAATCTTTACACTGATATCAAAGCATTGTTAGGTGAATCAAACCCAGAAGATTCAGACGAAACTCAAGCAATGCGCGAGCGTATTCGCTCCATCAGAGAAAGCATACAAGCACAAGCCATCAGTGTTAAAATAGAAGAATTACCCGAAAATTTACAGCCAAGAATTGAGGGATATTTGCAAGAAATTCTCACGCAGTTAGAGAATTTGACTAACCAAATTGACCATCCTGATACAGATGGACAAAACATTGATGAGGTGATTGAAACCTTGACAAAAGATTTTTTATTCAAGGAAGAAAAACGCCAAGAAGAAGACAGAAAACAGCAATACAAAAAATCAGCACAAGATGCGATCGCCCAATCTTTTCAATCCCGTGGTCTGCGGTCATTTGCAGGTGGCGACTTTGAGTAAATTAGACTTTTGGCTAATTGTTGTGATGAGAGCGATCGGTAGTTTTTGAATGAGCGAATTTTGCATTGATTACTCGCCCTTATTCCGCTTAAAATTCTTATCCAAAGAGACGCTACCAATACCTTGGAGAATACCACGACCAATCAAACCTAAACCTCTACCAACTATTTGTGTCAGCACAAAAACAATACCACTGCCCATAATAGATAATAGGGATTGTAAACGCGGAGCGATCGCATCTCTAAATTCCAACCCCAATGTTACCGCTAAAGGTAATCCAGATAGTTGTGCTAATTCCTCATTGCGGGGAGCGTAAATGGAAATTTGTGCAATACCACGGGGTGCAAACACAAATAGTTCGTAGCGGCTTTCAAAAATCGCCTTAGCTTCGTTGACGTAATTATTTAACCGATATTTCCAAGATAAATCATTTCTAAAACGCTCCAGTTCCCTTGTAGACATTAAGGTTTTTACATAAAAGTCTTGCTTAATTTCTTCCACATCTGCTAAATAATTTAGCAGTGGTTGCATCACACCATTTGCCACCTGAATTAATAAATTTTCTAGTAAAATTTCCGCGTGAAAGTTAGCATCAGAACTACCTGCTGGGTAAGATGTATGCTCTACTTTTAAATCTGTTTGAAATAGCAAATAAGAAAACAACTCTAAGACTAAAGGTATTTTATTCAAGATTGCTGTTTGAACAACTTCGGCATTCTGTAATAATACAGTCACAATTTCCAGGTTACGTTTGCCTACTTGCACCCTGGAAAACTTACCAAAAAAATCTGTAATTACTGCTTGCCATAAATCAGATAGAATTACAGGTTGTAAATCTGGTAATTGATTGCTGGTGATTTGGGCATTACGTAAAGCATCAAGTTGTTGGGCTAGTTTTTGCAGAATTAGATATATTAATTCTCGTTTCCTGTCTTCACGTAAGATATCAATTTCCAAGACAGAAGATGAAACGTTTTTTAAAGGAAATTGCAGTTTATTAATACAAGAGGCAAATAAATTAGATTGTAAAGCTCTGGGACTCAGAAGTGGCGGCGATGTTAATGTCCGTGAATCGGAAATGGTCAGAGTAGGAGTTGGTGGGGGTACTATAGGCTGAGGTTGGGAAACTGGGGGAGTTAATGGTTGCTGTTTTTCCTGGGGTAAAATTAGTAACTGATTTAGTAACCAACGACTGGCTAAAAGTTCTCGCCGCCTCCCAACAAGAACAGCTCGTTCTAATATAGGTAAGCCAGGAATTTCTAGCTGTGCTGTAACTTGTTGCAAAGCAGCATCAATGTAACTCATCCCCGATGTATGTAAATTTTGCCGCCATTTTGCCAAGGGGAGACGAGGCGCAGGTGCAACTACCGGAGGATTTTCTCTACTTACCCTTTCACCCAACCAATAGGAATTACCAGCCGCAACTGCTTCGATAACTGTGACTAATTCAGCAATGGGTGTACCTTTAACGCAGTAACCTTTAACACCAGCAGCCCTGGCTGCCATCAGTATTCCCGCATCAGAAACCGCACTGAGGAGCAAAATTGGTAGTGTGGGGTATGTAGCTTTTAATTGCTGACACAGTTGTAAACCTTGCTGCTGACTATCAGTTGAGCGACTATTCCCTAATTCTAAAATTACCAAGTCCACTTGATGGGGGTCAATTTGGGCAAGCTGGGCAAGTATCTCTAATGCTGCTGTGTCTGTTCCGGCTTCTGACACCACTTGTAAGTTAGGTATGGCTTCCAACGCTACCCTTAGTCCAAGGCGGAAAATGGGGTCTTGGTCGATTAATAATAATTGTAAGGGGCGATCGCTCATACTCTGCTCAAGCAACTGTTGACTGTTGACTGTTGACTGTTGACTTTTGACTAATGACCAATACCCATTGTCACCTGTTTTCGTACACCGAGAAATGAAAGATAATGTCCATAAGTGACAATTATTTATGTGATTAAATGAACCTCAGTATCCGGCATTGGTTGACAGAGCGACAAATTGAAATCAACCATATCAAAACATTTACCTCTGGGCAATTGGCAGGTATTGCCTATCGTATTGTTCAGGATATGGAATTTAAAAGCCTGATGCCGTTGGATATTTGTACCTTAGCAGAAGTATTGCAATTAACATTAGATACTGTTGAGCAAGAAATTTCTCTGTTGGCTTTAATCACTGAAAATCTTCTGTGCAGTCTCAGTCAGAAAAAAGCACTGAAACGTAATGAAGGTACTTGGTTAGCATTTCAAATTGCTTACTTATTTGCATTAGAACAAATTTTACTCCAAGAAGAACACTTACAAAGAACTTGGCTCAATCGTGCTAAAATTCCTATCGATATAAAAATAGTTACTCTTAATCCCCAACTCCCAGGGTTGTTAAAAACAATCTCTTCTGGGAAACTGAGTGATACTCAAGCTGAACAAGCACTTTCTTCCCTGGCAAATTCCTTATTAGTGCAACAAATGAACAATGCTACTGAAGCTTGGTTTGTTGCTAATGGTGCGGAAGAATTTGCAGCTAAACTCATGACGCAGCGTTTAAATAATGCACTCCCAGGCTACCTACTCAAAATCATCGCTGAGAATCCTGCACCTCTAGCCCAGCTACAAAAATTTTTCTGCTTAGGGACTCTCAGTGATGTCTCCACCATTAACTTATATAAAGAAAATTATCGAGCCAGTTTACTACAAACTCTCAGCACACCGTTGCTGATAGAGTATTTTTCTCTGAAGGACATCTACATTCCTCCAGTTGGTATACCTCAAGAAACTAGCGATGGAAAGCCAGTTGATTTACAAACATGGGTAGAAAAACAACTAACTGACTTAGAAACTATTACGGTAATTGAGTCAGAACCAGGCTATGGTAAAAGCAGTTTCTGTCAAATATGGGCGGCGGAAGTAGCATTAAAACTTTACCCGAATTGGCTACCAGTGGTGATACGGTTGCGGGATATTCAGTATGGAAAAAGTTTACTAGAAACTCTCAACTCTGGTTTTACATTTAATAGTTATACAAATTTAGCTACTTGGTTAGAGCAAGCAGATCCTCGGTGTATCTTATTACTAGATGGATTAGATGAACTTCCCCCTTCTTTTAATGGTAGGGCAAAGGCAATTTTTCTCCAACAGTTGTGGCAATTCCAGTCTCAAGGACAACATAAAATTGTGCTGACTAGCCGCACTACAACTGTGCAGGAAATAATTTCCGAAATCCCCCTGCAATTGCAAAGAATTACAATTCAACCCTTAGAAGTTAATGAACTAAAGCAATGGTTTCAGCAATGGGCATCAGTCCAGTCCTTATCTACTGCTCAAAACTATTTTACTTTTTTAAAACAGGCAGGATTATTTACTACTAAATCTCACTTAATAGAACTATCCTATCTGATACGCCAACCATTAATGCTGTATTTATTGGCTATTATACACCGCGACGGCTTATTAGATGAGAAAATATTACAAAAAAATCATCGGGCTACCCTGCTTTGGGAAATTCACTCACGCTTGAGGCGATGGTTGCTGGGCTATCCCTTGTTTGATGAGGTGAATACTATTCTATCACGTTCAGGAACGGCTCATATTCACCGTACAGCAGAAGCGATCGCTAATCTCCTCACAGATTACCATCCCCAAGAATTAATCGCACAAATGCAGGCGATCGCACTCCAGATACTACATAGCGAGCGTTACCAAATCACTCTACCTAAAGAAGTAAATCCTAACACCCTACCAGCTTTTTATTTCCAAACCTACAAAGAAAAAACGAGCCTACAACACAAGAAAATAAATCAACTGATCAACTCAGAACTAAAAATACAATTCTCTGTGCGCCAACTAGGAAATTACCTCTGTGCTGAAGCTGTAGCAAACCAACTGCAAATGCTAACTCAGCAGCAAGCTGATGTGTACGGCACAGAAACATTTATTTTAGATAATCCTACTACTGTTGCCGAACATCTTTACTATTTATTAGGTTATGGCATTATCACACAGGAAATTGCCGAATTAATTATGGCTGCTTTACCAACCCAGCACAAGCCAACTCTCTTACAACGTCTAGAATCTTTTTGGCTTGCTTGGTGTCAAGGGCGCTGGTTAGATGGAGGTATTGCACACAAGATATTACCCTATTTTCATAGTTTACAAAACCCTGTCAATGTTGAGCAAGTTAATACAAATGTCGGCGTGAATATATTTTTATTGCTGGCTGCAATTTGTCGGGATATACAGGTTATTTTTTCCCCTTGTGGTAATCCTCTTAATATTCATGAGTTTTACCCAGAAACAATGAAATTTTTGTTAGCTAAAGCGGTACTTTTAGTAGATAATCATCTCATGAAGCGCATCTGTTCCCAATCTTTAGTTAAAATCAACCTTTCAGGTGCATTGTTATCAAAAGTTGTGTTGAGTGGGGCAAATCTTGAACAGGCAGATTTATCTAATGCTATTTTAGTAAATGCTAACTTAACCGATGCTAACTTAACAGGCGCTAATTTAACAGGCGCTAATTTAACAGGCGCTAATTTAACAGGCGTGAACCTAGAAAGCGTCAATCTCACCAATGCTTGCTTATATGATGCTATCTTCAGCGAAGCTGACAGAGAAATTGCCAAACTCAACGGTGCTTTATTCTCTGTGGAACAATTTCAGGTAGTAAAAAGTTTAGTATTTAAACAACCACATTCAAGTGATTTTAGTACCACAGATGAAACAAAACTTTGGGATCAAAATTCTATCTATACGGACTCAATTGAAACCTTAGAAGGTGAAATAATTATGCCCACGTTAAGTTATGAGTTGACAGGTGACAGTTGACAGTTGACAGTTGACAGTTGACAGTTGACAGTTGACATTTGTTCTCCCTCATCTCCCCCATCTCCCCCCACTCCCACCCTACGGGAAGCAAGCTACATCTCCCCCATCTCCCCCTGCTCCCCCTGCTCCCACCCTGCGGGAAGCAAGCTACATCTCCCCCATCTCACTCCCCCATCCCCTGATTTTGAGGATGGCGATACCCATAGAAATTAATGCTGTAATCTGTAATTTTGACCCCCGTTTTTTGTTCTACCTCTTGGATAAACTGTTCTGGAAGCTGAATATGTACATCTAAAATCTGGTTAGTATCCAGACAGTTGACATGGCTGTGAGAGTCGCTGATATTTCCGTATAAACGCCCATCACAACGTTCGATACTCTCGATGATACCTTGACTGGATAATGCTTCTAAGTTTTGATAAACAGATGTATGACCAATGTCTTTACCTTGCTGGTTGAGGCGATCGTAAATTTCCCTAGCAGAAAGATGCTCATTTGCTTGCCATAGCAATTCTAGAATAAAGCGGCGCTGGCGACTAACGCGCATTCCTAACATCTGACACCGCTCAAGAGCATCTTCTAGAGAACGAATTGGTTTTGTAGATATTGCCTGTTGCTGCATATTTAATAAGTTTATTTACTATGGAGGAATTTTCCTAATTTGATGGTTATTGCTGTTTTATATATATGAAGATATTACATGAAAATTCATTACCTCTAACTGTGTTGTGGCTTTTGTCTGCTGCGGTAATCACAGTTTGAGATAATAATTTTTGTTGCTCTTGGAGAGGTTGCTTCGTCACACCTTAATCTAAAACAAACTCATTACAACTTTAACTTAAAATTGTGGTAAATGTCCACCTTATGGGGGGACTGGTGAGACAGCGCTCTTGGTAGGGTTTCCCTCTCTTAGGTTCGCGTTGGCGTAGCCTCACGTAGTGAAGCGTGTCGTAGACAGACGCTGACGCGAACAGCAGGCGACTGCATACCAGAAGGGGGGCTGGGGAATAGCTGGAAAGGCTTTTGGTATGACAAAGGAATAATATTAATTGTGCAGTAAATTTTCCTAAAAAAGCGATCGCTACTGTTATCAAAGTTTAACTTGACCGCACAAAAGCCTAACTGAGGTAGGAAGTGAGAATGTGTAGAAATGTTTAGTGAACTTATTTGTGCGATGTCTACGATGGGATACGCCTAAGCTGACACTCATACAAATATATGCGCCCCTACAGCTATATGTATCAAGATTTTTATGCAATAATATAAAATCTATTCTCCCGTAAGATGCGATAAGTTAGCCTCACCTGTCGCTGAAAGCACTAAAATTAAGTTATACCTATTCGCCAAGCTTTACCAACAAATCCAAACTGAGAAATACCTGTAAAGTCTGGCTTGCTTCATGACTACCAAGATATAAGCAGAGTTCAGGTTAACTTAAGGAGCAAAAAAATTATGTTACTAGAACTCAACCAACTAATTGTGCCTGCTGGTCATCAGTTATTGATGAAAGATATTTCCTGGGCAACATACAAAAGTATTTTGGCAGAACTAGGAGAAAATCGTAGTTATAGAGTATCTTACAATCAAGGGGTGCTGGAAATAATGGCTCCATTACCAGAGCATGAAGTAGGCAAAGTAATTATTGGTGACTTAGTAAAAGCTTTACTTGAAGAACTCGATATTGAATTTTGGAGTTTAGGTTCTACGACTTTTGATAAAGAAAGTATGGATGCAGGGGTAGAACCTGATGATTGTTTTTATATAGAAAATGAAGCTAAGGTTAGAGGCAAAGAAAGAATTAATTTAGAAATTGACCCACCCCCTGATTTAGCTATTGAGATTGATATCACCTCTCGGACTCGTTTTAATAATTATCAAGCGTTAAAAGTTCCCGAATTGTGGCGTTGGAATGGTAGCAGGCTAGAAATCAACGTACTTGTAGAGGGTAGCTATGTACAAACTAATCAAAGTCGCAACTTTCCCAATTTCCCTATTAGCCAAGTGATTCCTGAATATTTGATGCTTTGTAAAACTGATGGTAGAAACGCCACCATGAAAGCATTTAGAAGCTGGATAAGGCAACAAATAGCTAGTTAGTGATTAAACGAATCTCGACGCTGGAAATAAATTCAATAAATAATACTTTAAGTATAGTAACTTTTAAGTAGGGTGTGTTACGGCTATGTAAGGATTTGAGCGTTGGCGAAATGAGAAATTAGCCGTAACGCACCAGCAAATACGGTCACTGCTTTAACGCTACAATTTAAGGTTTACTTTATAAATCATATCTAACAGGACTCACGCAAGTGTCACAATTAGTGGTTGGTGCGTGACGCTACAAGTCTCATGACTACGTTCAAATATTATCGCTCCTCACACACCCTACAGAAAAAATATGCCAGTTGCGTAAGTCATATCTAAAAGAGATTATCATCGAATTAACGCTGAACAGAATGCCAATTCTGTTTCTAGTAATGCCATTTGTTGACCAAGATTTTTGTTAGAATATTTACAGTTATTATTGGTCAATGACGAAGCTGATAGGCGTTATCTAATTCTGGGAAATCGTCGTTTTATAAATTAGCAATTTGATATGCGAGTACTAGATAAAAAGTTAAATCAAAAAGCTTGGGCAGGTGGAGTTATGGAACCTGCAAAAGAATTTCCGCTTACCCAATTATCAATCATCTCTGGGAAAATCCCCGCAGGACTGCGTGGTACACTTTATCGCAACGGCCCTGGAAGGCTAGAACGTGGTGGTGTGCGTGCCGGACATTGGTTTGATGGAGATGGGGCAATTTTGGCTGTTAACTTTACCGATGCAGGTGCTAGTGCAGTTTATCGCTACGTACAAACTACAGGCTATCAACAAGAAAGCACAGTCGGAAAATTCCTGTACGGTAATTATGGCATGACTGCACCTGGGCCTGTCTGGAATCAATGGCGCAAACCAACCAAAAATGCTGCTAATACCTCAGTGTTGGCATTACCTGATAAACTCTTAGCATTGTGGGAAGGTGGTAAACCCCATGCCTTAGATTTAGAAACTTTAGAAACTTGGGGCGAAGATGATTTAGAGGGTTTAACTAATGGATTACCCTATTCAGCACATTTTAAACAAGACCCAAAAACAAAAGAAATTTTTAACTTTGGCGTTAGCGTCGGGTTAAATGGCAAATTGAATGTTTACAAAAGCGACTCTACAGGGAAAATTATCCAAAAAGCAGCATACCCGATAGATGGGTTGCCTCTAGTACATGATTTTGTCTTAGCAGGACAGTATCTGGTATTTTTTATTCCCCCAGTGCGGTTAGATATGCTGCCTGTTTTGTTGGGAATAAGCAACTATAGTGATGCTATGAAGTGGCGACCAGAATTAGGGACTCAGATTTTGGTAATTGACCGCGAAACTTTATCTATAGTCAGTCGAGGGGAAGCAGAACCTTGGTATCAGTGGCATTTTGCCAACGGTTATGTAGATGATAGCGGTGCAGTAATTGTAGATATCGCCCGTTATGAAGATTTTCAAACGAACCAATTTCTCAAAGAAATAGCGACAGGTAAAACTCAAACTCCAGCTAAGAGTAGCTTTTCACGAGTCATTTTTAATCCCCAAACAGCTAAAGTAACAGGAATTGAGAAAATATTAGACCGACAATGTGAATTTCCCATTGTCGCCGCGCCAAATGTCGGACAAGCCTCACGATACACATATATGTCAGGATACCGTCAAGGGACAGATATCAGCCAAGAAATGTTAAATACAATTGCCCGCTTCGACCACAAGACAGATACCCTGACAGAAGCAGACCTTGGAGAAAATCGTTATCCTTGTGAACCGATCCCTGTTGAAGATTGGGTGTTAACGGTGGTGTATGATGGCAATTCTGGTAGTAGTGAAGTTTGGGTATATGATAGCGATCGCCTAGACCAAGAACCAGTTTGTAAATTAGCATTACCTAGCGTCATTCCTCCCGGTTTCCACGGCACTTGGCAAAGTGCGTAAATTGCTATAATGTTCCTACAACTTTTATTTACCTGAGATTCCTATGACCTCCGAGCAACTTGAACAAAGTTCTCCACAACTCGAAGCGCGTGTGGCAACTTTGGAGGTAGAATTGGCACAAATGAAACAATTGCTGTCTGGAGTTATTCAGGAAAAAACCCCTTGGTGGTTAAAAGTTGTAGGTAGCTTTGAAAATGACTCTACCTTTGATGAAGCCATTCGCCTGGGAAAAGAATGGCGTAAGTCAGCTAATTAGGTCGCTAAAATTGCAAAATGTACATTCTTGATACCGACCATCTCAGTCTCATCCAGCGTAATAACCAAGAGGGAAAGCGCATTCTAGCAAGACTGACAGCTATTAAAGATGTTGACGTTGTAGTGACTATAATTACCTACCAAGAACAACTTAGAGGTCGGCTCAATGTGATATCTAGAGCAAAAACAGTAGATGATCAGATTTTAGCATATCAAGGACTACAGCAACTAGCTACAGATTACCGCTTTATTGTGATTGTTCCTTTTAACAGCACAGCAGCTATAGAACATCAACGCCTAAGAAAAGCCTATCCTCGTTTAGGAAATATGGATTTAAAAATTGCTGCTATTTGTTTGACTAACAACGCCACTTTACTAACTCGTAATACCTCAGATTTTGGACAAATTGGAGAACTGCGAATAGAGGACTGGTCAAAATTATAGCGACGATGCTCCGCCCCACCGGAGGTGATCGCCTAGACCAAGCACCAGTTTGTCAATTACAATTACCTAGCGTCATTCCTCACAGTTTCCACGGCACATGGAATCCTATGAAATAGAATAGAGAAGAAGACAAAGCATATTTAACATCCAGCTAACTCAGCATAATCTCCCATGACTACTTCTAACCGCCGCTACCACATTACCACCTTCGGTTGTCAAATGAATAAAGCCGACTCAGAGCGCATGGCTGGCATCTTAGAAGACATGGGCTTTGAGTTCTCCGAAGATCCCAACAATGCAGATGTAATTCTCTACAATACCTGCACTATCCGCGATAACGCCGAACAGAAGGTATATTCTTACCTGGGTAGACAAGCGAAGCGTAAACATCAACAGCCAGACTTAACCTTAGTTGTAGCTGGTTGTGTTGCCCAACAAGAAGGCGAAGCGCTATTACGGCGTGTGCCAGAATTAGATTTAGTTATGGGGCCACAACACGCCAACCGCCTCAAAGATTTACTAGAGTCGGTGTTTGCTGGAAATCAAGTTGTGGCTACCGAAGCCGTGCATATCATGGAAGATATCACCCAGGCGCGGCGAGATAGCACCGTCACAGCTTGGGTAAATGTGATTTACGGCTGTAACGAACGCTGTACATATTGCGTAGTTCCCAACGTGCGCGGCGTGGAACAGTCCCGCACACCAGAAGCCATTCGCGCGGAAATGGAACAACTGGGAAGGCAAGGTTACAAGGAAATTACCTTACTTGGTCAAAATATTGACGCTTACGGCAGAGATTTACCAGGAGTGACACCGGAGGGCAGACACCTACACACCTTTACAGACCTACTATATTACGTTCATGATGTGCCAGGGGTAGAACGGTTAAGATTTGCTACTAGCCACCCTCGTTATTTTACGGAGAGGTTGATTAAGGCTTGTGCAGAGTTACCCAAGGTTTGCGAACACTTCCATATTCCTTTCCAGTCTGGTGACAACCAAGTATTAAAGGCGATGGCGCGGGGATACACCCATGAGAAATACCGCCGGATTATTGATACCATTCGTCAGTATATGCCAGATGCCTCAATTAGCGCCGATGCCATTGTCGGTTTCCCTGGGGAGACAGAAGAACAGTTTGCAAATACCTTGAAATTGGTGGATGATATCGGCTTTGACCAATTAAACACAGCCGCCTACTCACCCCGTCCAGGGACACCAGCCGCATTGTGGGAAAATCAACTGAGTGAAGAAGTAAAAAGCGATCGCCTACAAAGATTAAACCATTTAGTTAACGTCAAAGCAGCCGAGCGATCGCAGCGTTACATGGGACGCATCGAGGAAGTCTTAGTAGAAGACCAAAACCCCAAAGACAAAACCCAAGTCATGGGACGTACCAGAGGAAATCGTCTCACCTTCTTTACTGGAGATATTAACCAATTAAAAGGGCAATTAGTCAAGGTGAAAATTAACGAAGTTCGCGCTTTTAGCTTGACTGGTGAACCGATAGAACTGCGTCAAGCGTTGTCAGTTTAAGCGAATGTACACCACAGTGATAGTAATTATTTGTAATATTGCTTATGACACTAGCAATTGTAGCTGAATATGCACCACTAGAGACTAATCCTGATGGAGTAGTTCTAGTAGGTAAAACTCGCGTCACCCTAGACACTGTAGTTACCGTCTTTAAACAAGGGACAACAGCAGAAGAGATTGTTCATCGCTATCCGTCACTGGGGCTAGCTGATGTCTACGCCACTATTGCTTTTTACCTTAAACACAAACAAGAAGTTGAAGCCTACCTACAGCAACGACAACAGCAAGCACAAGAAATTCGCCAGATGAATGAGTCTAGGTTTAATCCTCAAAGCTTGCGTAATAGATTACAAACCCGCCAAGCTGAACAGTAACAATGTTAAAGTTGCTTGCTGATGAAAACTTTGATAATACCATCGTCAGAGGATTACTACGACGTAACTCAAATATTGATGTTGTCCGTGTCCAAGACGTTGGTTTATCAGGTGAAGATGATCCAACAATATTGTCATGGGCAGCACAGGAAAATCGAGTGTTACTTACCCATGATGTTGCTACAATTACACTCTACGCCTATGAACGGTTAGCACAAGGTCAGCGAATGCCTGGAGTGATTGAAGTTGGTCTTAATTTGCCTATTGGTCGGGTTATAGAAGATATTCTGATTATCCTAGAATGCAGCCTAGATGGAGAACTAGAAGGACAAATTTATTATCTTCCACTATCAAGCAATTGATGAATTACTATGTCCTATCCTCAAGCTGTCTTAAAAAAGCGAATAATTTCCCGCACATGATCAAGGAATTGCCCATCAGTAGAAAGTTGAGCGATCGCATTTCTGGCTTCCCTAGTTAAACGCTCATGTTCATTGTGATTTGTTGCTCTCAATTCTTCTAAATTAGCAGCAATTTTTGCTAAATCTTTGCGAGTTTCATCGGCAAAACGTTGTTGGGTTGCTGCTAAAGAATAGGGCTGTTCTAAGTTAAATTGGTCTTCCAAAACTCTAACTTTCTCTTCCAATTCTACAAAGCGATGACGCAGTTCCACAATATCTTCACGCGGGTATTTCCACTCCTCGCTAATCATTGTCAACCTAGCATAAATATACTCATAAGCACGAATTGCTGGTCTAAGAATTGTTAATAATAAAGCTGCACCAGAACCGATATAACCGACAGAACTAATCCCAGTGGCGGCGAGAGTGTAAAGACCAATGGTTGAGAATAAGTGTAAACCTAAAGCTATCCAAAGCGATCGCCTAGCTAAACTCTGGACATATTGCACTTGTCTTTCGTCCACCGGAATATCTCGTTCTCTTGACTGTGCGGCTTCCGCTAAAACTTGTTTAGCTTGGAAGTGAACATTCCAAGGAACAGTAACAATTACCAACAACCACCAAAAACTTGCACCGCCAATTATCCAATCAAGAAAGTTACCCGCAGGTATATGTAGCCATTGCAGTATACCAAAAGCTAACAGCACTGTAACTACAATTCCCGTGATAGAACTAACAAAAAAGTATAGATACATATAATATCCTGCCTCCATTCAGTTGTAGGAAATAGGGGAATATGTAGAGACGTTGCATGCAACGTCTCTACATTGGTTGTCAAAAAATCCTCTTAACATCACGTTGCTCAATTACGAATTAATCTCATGATGGCTATACTTAAGCATCTAAACAAAAAACTTTGTGATGCTTTTTCTATCTGCATATATAATTTACGGGATGAGATAACTACGCCAAACTCCCTCACTATCTTTACTAGCCTTATCTGGAAGCAACAACCGCCAAGTTTTACCTTCTTGCTGAATTTGCAGGTAAATATCAAAGGGTTGTTGCAGTTTGGTTAACTGTCTGTTGGGTAGCTGAAATGTTAAGTCGTAGGTTCCCAAAACTTGGAAAGCTGGTAAATTTTGAATCGTCAGGGGTTTTTCTTGGCGAATTTTCAGGTGTTTAATTTCAAAGCCTTGAAAATTTAAGTCTAGCTGTTGATTAAGTTGTTGTTGAGTTTGTTCTAACTGAGTTGCGATCGCTTTCTGCACTAACTCGCTAGTGGGTAATAAGCCAATGTTGTTACAACCTACTAATAATATCAGTAATACTGCTGTTAAAAATAATCGCACCATATGATTTTTTCTAGATTTCAGCGATAGTATAGCCGTACATACCCACAATTTTCGCATTAAGTATGTCAGCCCAGACTATCGGCCTTGATAAACAACTCTACGACTACCTTTTAACAACCTCTATCAGAGAACCGGAAATTCTTGGGAAACTGCGTCAAGAAACTGCTAACCATCCCTACGCCAGAATGCAGATATCTCCCGAACAAGGGCAGTTCATGAGACTCCTGATACAATTACTAGGAGCCAAGAAAACTCTAGAAGTGGGTGTATTTACTGGTTATAGTTCACTGTCTGTAGCCTTGGCGCTACCTGCGGATGGCAAAATTATAGCTTGTGATGTGAGTGCAGAATTTACTGCGATCGCCCGCCGCTATTGGCAGCAAGCAGGCGTAGCTGATAAAATCGACTTGCGAATAGCTCCCGCAGTCCAGACATTAGATGCACTCTTGGCAGAAGGACAAGCGGGAACTTTTGATTTTGCCTTCATCGATGCAGATAAAGAAAATTATGATGCTTATTACGAACGCGCCTTGCAACTAGTCCGTCCTGGTGGCTTAATTGCCATTGATAATGTCTTATGGTCTGGAAGAGTTGCAGACTTTCAAATTCAAGACCAAAGTACCCAAGCCATCCGTGCTTTAAATGAAAAATTGCACGATGACGAAAGGGTAACACTTTCACTAGTTCCCATCGGTGACGGACTTACCCTAGCACTCAAGCGGGGTTAATTGAATGCTTCATGCGTAAATTATAAATAATGTAGAGACGTTGCATAGAACGTCTCTACTCACTTTAACAGTGAACAGTGAACAGCTATCAGTTAAATACGAAAGTGAAACACCACACCAATTGGTGGAAGGCGTATTTTAGCGCTTTTTGATCCCCCACCATACGCAGTCAGGACTGATAACTGATAACTGATAACTGATAACTGATTTAAGCAAGCGCAGGTTCTGCAACCTTCTCAGCTTTATTCTTTAAAACTGTTGGTAATTCGCTATTAAATATCTCACCTTCAACTATCTCGGAGCGGAAACCATCGACACCCACAGGGATATCACCAGTAATGGTAGTACGATATAGCACACGCTCAACTTCTATATGATCCAAATCTTGAGGCGCTAAATGTGCGGTGGCGCGGTTGTCCCAGAAGGCGATGTCACCGTTATGCCAACGGAAGCGGGTGGTGTAGGCTGGCTTGGTGATTTGCTTGAAGAATAACTCAAGCAGCAACTCGCTTTCTTGTGGTGATACGTCCAGAATGTGGGAGGTGAAACCAGGGTTGACGAACAATGCACGTTCGCCTGTCTCAGGATGAACCCGCACTACTGGGTGGATGGAAACTATGGGATTAGCTGCTATACGTTGAGCTAGTTTGCTATTGCTGGGTATCCGTAAACGCGCATTGAACCGATGTTCGGCTTTTAATTTGTCTGCCAACTCACGCAAGGGTGCTGATAAACCCTCGTAGGCTGCAACTAAATTAGTCCACTGTGTATCACCACCAACACTAGGAACGTTAACAGCCCGGAGAATTGACCCCGCAGGTGGGTTAACTGCGGCGGTGACATCGGTGTGCCAACGGCTTTCGTAGCTGGAACGACGCAAGCCATTCTTGCGTTCGTAGCGACTGCGGTCAACTGGCAGAATTTGGGGATGTTCTTCGATAGGTTCGTCTTCGTGGGGGTGGGCGTAGGTGACTTCGCCAAAACGAGCCGTGAACGCCACTTGGGCAGCATGATCAATATTTTGATTGCGAAAGAAGACAACTTTCCACTTCAATAGTGCTTTGCGAATTTCTGCGATGACTTCATCTTCTAGATGTGTTGAAAGGTCTACACCACCGATTTCTGCACCAGTAAAACCGGATGTAGGTTTAACTTCGATATGCTTGTAACCCATCTGAGTCTCCATTTTATCCATAAACTTGGCAAAGTCCGCTTCCTATGTTGCCGTCAGGCGTAAGCAACATAAAAAGCGTTCTTCGTTGAAATCTATTCTACAGTAAATCGACCAAATTACCGTATTTTAGTTTTACATTATTTTAAGCAGCCGAAAATTAGGCTTTTTAGGGACTTCCAGAGCAAAAAGTATCTAAAATGTAGGGTGCGTCAGTACGATAAACCCTAACTCCACCAAGAAAATATTCATACTGACGCACTCTACTAACTACAATAAAGTCAATTCAGTACGGACAACACCAGCGCGTTGATGACGGGCTAATAGTTGCACCGTAGTACCAGAAGGGGCGCGTACTACCCACTCTACCTTGGTGCGATCGCTTGTAGAATCGCTTTGTCTTCTGGTAGGGGTTGAAGATTTATAAGCGCGTCCTTCCAATTGACCAACTTCTTCTTGTGCTTTACCTACTGCTAAACTCGCACCCGCAGGTAATTCAATCTCAAAAATACAACCTCGTACCAGCTTTTTCTCTAAAGCTTTTTGGGTGACGTAACTAGGTAGCCAACCTGTATTTTGCACCACCAACTGCACTCGATACAAATCATTACCCAAACTTTGAAAACTAGCATCGTAAATTTCCAAGCGAGGGGAGATTAACAAATGCCAAACCAACCACTCAGGAAAACAGGCTATTTCCTTCTCTAGAAAATTTGCAGGTGGGTTTGCCCAAGCATACATGGTATCCCAACCACCTAATTCGATTTTCCCCAATTGAGGATGTTCAAAAGGATACCAATCTACATAACCCTTGCCACCCAGTTGTTCATCATTCCAACTTAGCAATTTCAGGTCATCTGCTAACGGATGTTCTCGTTGCCAATCGGTATACTTATAATCAGTAATACCAGCTTGACGCTGCGGACTCCATACTTCTACAGTCCAAGCAAATAAACCTTGGTACTCATAAGCCCAATCATCGAATGTACCCGTGATACAATCTTTGGGGTCATAACGGAAATCATGGAAGGCAGAGATAGCTGGGTAGCCTGTAATTTCTGTACCCTTATCACCAATTTTTTGATAAGTGCGGATGTCATTCACCGGAAACTCATCATCACTTCTATCGGTGTAAGGACGGATGAGAACGCCGCTATAGGTATGAAAAGTGATAGCCCCAGTTATGTTAGGATGAGTAGTCACGAATTGAACGAGCGATCGCACCTCCGACTCAGATGTGGGATAAGGCCCAGAACCTGGTTGTTCAAACTCCTGTCGCCACAACGCCGGAAAATTGCGGTTCAAATCTAACCCTTCCTTGGGACGCTGAACCTTAATTTCCACACCATCGTAATTTTCTATCCATCCTTCCGGTAACACACGATAATATTGACCACCCGTTTCCGTCGGTTCACGACGCACCAACAAACGCGGTTCACTAGGACAGACTTTCCAAGCCCCATTATCATCGGGAATACGCATGAGTAAAACCCGCCCATCACCATCCATATCTTCCATCACCAACCCCTCGTTATATTCCTCATCATGGGGATAGGGACGGGTTGAAGAACGCAAAAACTTTGGTTTATCCGCCAAAGCCAACTCCGCCCCATCAGGGTTAACGCGGGGACAAATATAGAAGACGCGACTATCTAAACAACGGGTAATATCTGGGTGTGTACCGTAGGCTGTAACTAAAGTTTGCAAAAAGTAGAGACATACACTAGAAGGTGCGAGTTCAATCGCATGGATATTACCATCAACCCATAACCCTGGTTTTTCTGCATCTGTACCCGTAGCAAAGTTAGTAACTGTCAACAGCCAAATGTCCCGACCTTCATAACTTTTACCGATACTTTCTATTTTGATGAGTTGCGGAAACTCCTGTGCGTAACCATGCACAATTGCTGTCAGTTCCTCGTAACGGTAATACTTATCAAAGCGAACATCCGGCATAATCAAACTCTGCTCCCGTTGTTAATGAATTTACAATATTTTCAGTAAAGTTTTTCAATACCACTGTTATTGGGGAGTGGGGAGTGCTGACAATTCCACGAAAAAACCCACACCTATCAGACTCCCCTCACTCACAATATCAGGACTTACGCACCAAGGTTATCTGTTGAGACAGGGTGTAGGGGGGTAAGGGTGTAAGGGTTTTAAAGATTTACACCCCTATACCCCTATACCCCTACACCCTTGCCCAAACCCTTGATTTTTCGTTTTTATGCGTAAGTCCTAAATATATAGCTATGGGATGTCTATAATTATTTCCTTGGGGTCATGCTCAGACACCATAGTATAAGTAAAAATACGACTTAGGCTTGGGTAAATATGGCTGTTTGTACTAGGATAATTTTCTCCTATAACTATGGATTATGTCTCTATTGAAACTGCGGCTACTCTGAATACAGAAATTCTCCCCATTACTCCACCAGAAGCAACCCTCACCCTTACCAATAAATCAACTCTCCGCATTCCCAAAGATGCAATTCGCACAAGCTTGAAAGCATCAACTGTAGATTCTGTATTCGCCACAGTCTACTCTTTGGGTACTGGGGGAATTTTGCTGAGTAACTTCTTAATCGAGTTAGATGCTAGCCCAGTGATATTTGGGATGTTGTCTTCTATCCCCATGCTGGTGAACTTGATTCAACCTTTAGGCGCTTACTTATCTGAGCTTACCACTAGCCGTTTTCAATATTCTATGTGGATTTTTGGCACTGCTCGCTGCTTATGGCTGATTTTATTTATCGGGGTGATTTTATTCAGTTGGGGAAACATCAATGCTCAACAATTAGAAATATTAACATTATCAATTCTCTTAATCACCAATTTGTTAGGAGGATTAGGGAGTCCTTCTTGGCTAAGTTGGTTAGCAATGATTGTACCTCGACGCTTACGAGGTAGGTATTTTGGGTTACGTAATAGCGCAGCTAGTTTTACTAATTTAATTTGTGTACCTTTGGCTGGGTTGTTTGTCTCTCATTGGTATCAGGGAACTATTCAAGGTTACGGTTTATTACTTTTTATCAGTATATTTTTTGGAATTTTAAGTTTAGTATGTCAATACTTCAAGGTAGATGTAAATCCGCAATGGCAAAATGCGATCAGCTACGCTGGGCGGAACGCCATCGCTCAACCCCCCCAACAAACTAAACTTAGTCATATACCCGATACCACAAGCGAAATTACCCCGCCACAAAATGATTCGTTCAGCATCTGGAAAAACTCCAATTTCTTAACTTTTCTGTTTTATTTCGGTTGCTGGATGCTAGCTGTCAACATTAGCTCCCCTTTTTTTAACCTCTATATGCTAGACACACTCAATCTAGACGTGAGTTGGGTAACGCTATATGGTAGTCTGCAAGCCGGAGCAAATTTGCTGATGCTGATTTTTTGGGGGAAGTTAGCAGATAAGATAGGCAATCGACTGATTTTAATTGTTATCGGTATTTTAGTAGCACTCACCCCATTACTTTGGCTGGGAATTGGTGCAGATACTTGGGGGATTTGGTTGTGGTTTCCTTTATTACATATATTGCTCGGTGGAGTTTGGGCAGCAATAGACTTATGTAATAACAATATCCAGCTAAATATTGCCCCAACTAAAAACCAGTCAATATATTTTGCGATCGCCTCCGCCGTGGCTGGGGTATGTGGTGCATTAGGCACAACCATAGGTAGTATTATCGCCCAGTTTCCTCAGTACGGAGGTTTATTTGCCGTATTCATTCTATCCACTGCGTTGCGCCTAGTAGCCATAGTTCCCTTGTTCTTCGTCCAAGAACCAGGGAAGTAGGGACTGGGGACTGGAGACTCTCACAAGTGTAGGTTTTTAATATAGCAGTGAGTAAGGACTATAAAACTAACGAGAAAATCATTGTTTCATCCACCCCTACACCCCTACACCCTACACCCTTACACCCCAAACCAAGGTTTTTGGAACACCAATAAAAAACCTACACCTGTCAGGGACTGGAGACTGGGGAAGTAACCCACCCTAGTGGCGCGACCGGGCTAAAATACTGTTGTAAATACTCAATGGTTTTAGGTTCACATATACCCAATTGTAGTAAAATAGCTACTAGAAAAGATGTGCCAGTTTGAATGTTATCGTAAATAAAAGGGTTTAAGACCCCTACGTCTATACGTAGTATCATTTTCAGTCGGGGTTTAAATCCCCGACTGAAAATGTCTTTAATTTTGAATTTTGAATTTTGAATTTTGAATTGTTATTGGAAAGGTAGTCCCTGCGGCTTTTAGCTTAGGGATAGAGGGCAAAAGCAGTTTGCCCTTCTCGGATTACTCCGGGTAAAGTAGCTATTTAGGATATTTGTCCATAAATCTACTAACTGTAATAAGTTTTCTCTCTAATACCAATTCAAAAAATCTTTGCCACACATCAATGATCTGTAGGGGCGCACATCTGTGCGCCCCTACCCTCATATGCGTTTATCTGCGTTCAAATTTATCCAAATCTATCGCTACATTTTAGTCCGATCACGCCACTAGCCGCTCCCAGCAGGGGAAAAGCAGGGTGGTTTCATACAAAGAAAGAAAAAACTAGATCGAGTTGATTGGACAAAGCACGTTGTGCTTGGGGAATAGTAAGGAAACCAAAAAAGCGAGCGATCGCAATTAAAAACCTGCCCAGTCCCCAATTAGTTAAACTTCATTGCAAAGTAAGAAGCGAAGTGAAACAACATGATAAGTTTTGATAATGTAAAGCGATTGTAAAAGAGGATAAGGAGAATACGGTGGCAATCGAATCAAACTTATTAAACGGCACAGTTCTACCCAAAGAAGACATTAGTGAGTATGTTGCCCACCTCCAGCTACACATGACTTTACAAGCTCGGAATCTAGTTCCACCCTTGCAACAGACCATAGAAGACAGTAGACAGCAATTACTGCATCAAACCCAAGCCAATTTTGAAAAACTCGTTTCTCGGCAAGGGTTATAATATAAAATATAAATTAACAAAAAATCAAATAAAATAAAAGCGGATATCGTTGGTTTCACCAAGAAAGTGTTACCTACGAGTCTGCTTTTTCTGGTTTTTCAGCATTTAGTTACGAAAATCACCCTTTGGGTGCAAGAGTAAAGAGCATAAAGCCGTTAAAATTATTGCAGCATCTCCCCCGATCCAATCCGTTAAGGCTAAATGGCAGCCCAAAACAAAATGACCTCACTACTCCCCCGCAATCTCAGCGTTGTCATCCGGCCAGTCCATTACCGGGATCTGGACGGAATCGAGCGGATATCTCAAGAATCATTTGCGGCCGACACAGCCCACGGTGCTAGTGCTGTTGCTAATCAAATGCAATGGCTGCGTCGCTGGTATGGTTTACTCAAGTTTTTGAGTTGGTTTCCCAACCCGCTACAGTACCGTTTTTGTGCTTACGTAGCCGAACAGGGGCGGATGCTGTTAGGAATGATTCAAGTTTCGCCCTTCAACAGAACGCGCAGTACTTGGCGAGTTGATCGGGTAGTGTTGGATCGGGCTGTCGATAAGCAAGGTATAGGCTCACAACTGTTACGCCACTGTTTTGAAACAATTGTCGAAGCTCGTACTTGGCTGTTAGAGGTTAATGTCAACGATATAGAAGCCTTAGCACTTTATCGGCAAAATGGGTTTCAGCGTTTGGCAGAAATGACCTACTGGGAAATTGACCCCGATTTATTAAGGGAATTAGCACAAGCCGAGCCAGATTTACCCAATCTGTTGCCAGTAAGTAATGCTGATGCCCAGTTGTTGTATCAATTAGATACAGCATCAATGCCGCCATTAGTGCGCCAAGTGTTTGATCGCAATACCCGCGATTTTAAAACCAGTTTGTTCGGCGCAATTAGAGATGCGATCAAACAATGGGTAACAAAAATTGAAGTAGTAAGTGGCTACGTATTTGAACCCCAACGCAAAGCAGCGATCGGTTATTTTCAAGTACAACTAGACCGCAAAGGTGAAACTCCCCACGTTGCTACCTTGACAGTTCACCCTGCTTATACTTGGCTATATCCAGAATTACTGTCTCAGCTAGCGCGTATTGCACAAGATTTTCCCCAACAAGGCTTACAACTAGCCTCCTCTGACTACCAGCCAGAGCGAGAAGAATATTTAGAGCGTATTGGTGCAAAACGTATAGAACACACCCTAATCATGTCTCGCTCAGTCTGGCACAAACTGCGGGAGTCAAAATTTGTCTCCTTGGAAGGTATCCAATGGACTGATGTCCTCCAAGGGCTACAACCAGCACGTAAACCTATACCTGGGGGTATGTCATGGGTAAATACCGGACAGCAGTCATCCCCAGACATTCCCGTACCCAACCCATCAGAACCTATGGCCTTTGGACTAAAAGAATCCTCAAGTCAACAAGAGCCAGTAGATGAGAGTAGGGAGTAGGGACTGGGGAGATGGGGACTGGGAAGCAGAGGAGCAGAGAAGAATGACTAATGACTATGGACTAATGACTAATGACTAATGACTAATGACTAAATATATTTCAGCTTTGGGACTGGATGTGGGACGCAAGCGAGTTGGTGTAGCAGGGTGCGATCGCACTGGGTTGATCGCCACTGGGATCACCACCGTTGAGCGTACATCTTTTGCACGAGATGTCCAGCAGATACAAGATATAGTCAAGGAGCGTCAGGTAGAAGTTCTCGTGGTGGGTCTACCATATTCAATGGACGGTTCTATAGGGTTTCAAGCTCGTCAAGTGCAGAAGTTTGCTACAAGGCTGGCTAAGGCTTTGCAGTTACCCGTGGAATACGTTGATGAACGCCTGACTTCTTTCCAAGCAGAACAAATGCTCATAGCTGAAAATCGTTCCCCATCACGCAACAAAGGCTTAATCGATCGCAAAGCCGCAGCATTGATTTTGCAGCAGTGGTTGGATGCTAGGCGCACTAATGCTCAGAGTTCGGCGATAGCAGTCGAGTATTGATACCTTTGAACGTGATATTCTGAAAGCTGTTACATAGCAGTTGTATCTAAGTCTAAAGCTTTTTGCTTGACATAATTGTCATTCAAAAGTAAGGCTGCTTTCACATCTGCTGGTACTTATAAAGTTTCATACCTTGGCTATGTTTTCCTCCCCATTTTCTGAAGATAACGACCATGATCCGACAGGTTCCATCACCTTAACCGATGAAAAAGGGCGATCGCTGGAATGTTATGTTGAACATTCGCTCACAGTGGATGAACAAGAATATGTTTTACTACTTCCTGTCGATTCACCCATTGAAATTTTTGCTTGGGAAGGCGATGACGAAAACGAAGAAGCAATTCTCGTAGAATTTGATGATGCCATTATTGATGACCTCTTTGCTACCGCTCAGGCTGTCCTAGCAGAGCAAAACTTGGTACTCAAACAAACAGCCTACGCTTTAACAGTAGCTGGTGATTTACCTCCTGTAGAAGAATCAGAGCTATTTACTCTCGAAATTGAAGACGAAGCGGCTGATTTGGAACCAGAACAACTCCAGCTACTTGCTAACTTCTATCATGATGATCAGGAGTATGCAATTTATACGCCTCTTGATCCTCTGCTATTTTTCGCCAAAATTACAAAAACTGGCGAACCTGTTTTACTCTCCCCGGAGGAGTTTCGCAAGGTGCAACCCTTATTAGAAGAACAACTTTTCAACGAAGTTGAATAAAATCAAAAGTTTTCAATTAAAAATTAAAATATCACATTTTTGATTTTTAATTTGCAGAAAACGAAGTATAGTTAGTTGCACCATAGTCCAATTTGATGCCAAGGATCAAACCGTTCTAGTAACTATTGGTTGACTAACTTTGTGATTCAGTTACAACGGTAATCAATCTACATCTAGTAAAATGCCAAAATCTCAGAATATGTGGGTTTTGGCATTTTGAATTCTATGGTAGGGAACAGGTGACAGGCCTATTGATTTCGTAGTCAGGACTTTAGTCCTCAATACAGACTTAGCATTGGGAACTGTTACCGTACTCAATGAAAACTAACTTGAGTTTTAAGGATATTTAGCCTTAAACAAAAAATGCTCAATCCGACATCGAAAATCTAAAATCTAAAATTGTATGACTTGGAACAAATTTTTACAGCCTGATTTAATTTTGGCGGGTTCAGTATTAAACCTTACCCTAGATGTTATTCAACATCACAAACTCAAGGGATTGGTGTTGGATGTAGATGAAACTTTAGTACCAATTACAGTCGGAGAAGCTTCGCCAGAATTGAAGGAATGGGTAGAAGAGATTCGCAGCCATACGGCGCTGTGGCTAGTAAGTAATAACCTCAACCAAGCCCGCATCGGTGGTATTGCTCGCTCCTTAAACATACCTTACTACTTGGGTGCAGCCAAACCCTCGCGGCGCAAAATTAGAGCAGCTTTACAAGCAATGAATTTACCAGTTGAGCAGGTGGGGATGGTGGGCGATCGCTTATTTACCGATGTCTTAGCAGGTAATCGTTTAGGTATGTTTACTATTTTAGTTGAGCCAATCGTCCATCCTGAAGCGGCTTTGCGCTCTCATCCCATCCGCAATTTTGAAGTTTGGTTTTCTGAGATTTTAGGAGCCTCAATTAATCCTGAACATACAAAAAGTTACAACAAGTAATAATCCTTAAACAAATAGAACCTAAAGAAATAATTAAGAAAGACGATGATCAGCAAAATTTCGGAGAATATAGGTATTAATAAGATGGAGTCAGCAAAAAAAGACTCTAGTGCATAATAAATCAATATAAACTAGTAAAGCGTCAGCCTTCACCTATAGAAGGACTGGCGCTTTAAAATTTAGTCCAGAGTCCATAGTCAACAGTCCATAGTCCAGAGTGAAAACTGTTGACTGTTGACTGTTGACTGTTGACTGTTGACTGTTGACTAATAACCAATGACCAAAACAATTGTCGTCAAAATTGGCACTTCTAGCCTCACGCAACCGGAAACTGGACAATTAGCGCTTTCTACCATTGCGACTTTAGCGGAAACGCTTTGTTATCTGAGACAGCAAGGTAATCGCGTGATTTTAGTTTCCTCTGGTGCGGTGGGGGTGGGTTGTGCGCGTTTAGGTTTAACCGAACGTCCCAAAGCGATCGCCCTCAAACAAGCAGTAGCAGCAGTCGGTCAAGGTCGATTAATGCGTGTATATGACGATTTATTTACCACCTTGCAACAGCCAATCGCCCAAGTTTTGCTCACCCGTAGCGATTTGGTACAGCGCAGCCGTTATTTGAATGTTTACAATACCTTTCGGGAATTACTAGCGCTGGGAGTTATTCCTATAGTTAATGAGAATGATACAGTCGCGGTAGAGGAACTGAAATTTGGTGATAATGATACACTCTCAGCATTGGTTGCTAGTCTTGTTGAGGCAGACTGGCTGTTTTTACTCACGGATGTAGATAGATTATACTCAGCCGACCCGCGTTTTGTCCCCGATGCTCAACCGATATCTTTAGTAACTAGCATCAAAGAATTAGCAGACTTACAGGTGCAAACAGGAACTCAAGGTTCTCAATGGGGTACTGGCGGGATGGTGACAAAAATTTCCGCCGCCAGAATTGCGATCGCGGCGGGAGTGCGTACTGTCATAACTCAAGGGCGATTTCCCCGTAATATTGAGAAAATCTTACAAGGGGAAATGATAGGGACTCATTTTCAACCCCAACCAGAACCAACTTCTGCTCGTAAACGTTGGATTGCCTACGGTTTAGTACCTGCTGGTAAATTATATTTAGATTCAGGTGCGATCACCGCAATTGTCCAAGCTGGTAAATCCTTATTAGCAGCCGGAATCAAAACAGTTGAAGGTGATTTTGATCCGCAAGATGCTGTGCAGTTATTAGATACCCAAGGTAACGAAATTGCCAGAGGGCTAGTTAATTATAACAGCCATGACTTACAAAAAATTTGCGGTCGTCATTCCAAAGAGATTCCCACAATTTTAGGTTACATCGGTGCAGAAACCGTCATTCACCGAGATAACTTAGTCTTGACTTAAAAATAGGGATTAGGGTCTAGAAGCTAGAGGCTAGAGAACAAATATTAATGACTAGACCTCTTGCACGAATAATTAAACAAGCAAAATACATAACTTTAAGACTTATTATTTTGCGTTCTTCTTTGCGTCTTATATTATGTCCGCCTAATTAGTTGTAATTCGGTGCATCTGTGCAAAAAGGTGAAAACTCTTTCTCCCCCTACCCCCTTGCAGTCTTAATGATAAGTCTTTTACCGGACACGATATTAGCGCCTACTCTGCGAGAACGCCTTGCGGCGAATGCGTGAGCCTTAAAATAATATTGTCCGCAACGCCAAAGTATTTATGCAAGAAGTCTACTGTGAAAAAAGAAAACCCCGTTGGGTAACAGGGTTAAATTACTTTAGCCGCAATAATCAACCGTAAAAAAGCAATTTAGACCTATATATAAGTAAAAGGTAGGAAAACCCACCTTTCGTACAGAGCTTATCTTTTAGCCTGGATTTAATATTACATAGGCGTTTGGCATCAATATTACAATCTCATGACATTTGTATGTATCTGGATAGAGTGACCTTGCACATTAGCTACCAAAAAAATCAGGTGTGCGATCGCCATCAGAAATTCTTCGCTCCACATATACCCTCTATCTTTGCATTCTCAGGGTGAGATTAACAGACAATAATAAATTAGTACTCAGGCGATCGCTTGACGTAGCGAGATGCTATTATGACTAAAGGAAACTCTGTATCAGCAGTTTCTCAATTTCACAATCCATTCTGAATCAATATCTGGAGAGGTGTCCGAGTGGTTGATGGTGACGCACTCGAAATGCGTTAAGGATGCAAGTCCTTCGGGGGTTCAAATCCCCCCCTCTCCGTTTTTACCACCTTACCCTGCCATCTCAGCAAAAATCAAAAAGTTTAGTTTTTTCTGAAAAATTGAGTTGGGTTTAAAAATATCTAAATTCTATTTTTCCTCTGCCTAAAGTGACAAAACAGAGTTAAAATGGCGTTTCCACTTGTAATTGAATAGTCTCTTCTGAGTGCGGATGCTGAAAGCGGAGTTCTCTAGCGTGCAAGTGTAAGCGAGTTACCCCAGCAGTGCAACCATAAAAGCGATCGCCTAAAATCACCACCCCTAATCCTTGTGCATCCGCCGCATGAACTCTCAATTGATGGGTGCGTCCTGTAAGTGGAACAAATTCTATACGGGTGTAATATCCTTCTCTGGCGATCGCACGATACTCTGTCACACTAGGTTTACCATGTTGCCAGTCAACTTGCTGATAAGGTCGGTTCTGGGGATCACCCCACAATGGCAAATCAATTATCCCTGCATCTGTGCTGATAACTCCTGCAAGTATAGCTTCATAAACCTTATAAACTTGTCTGTGTTGAAACTGTTGATTAAGTTGACGATAGGTTTGGCTATCCTTTGCTAGTAAAAGAATACCCGATGTATCCTGATCCAAGCGATGTACAGCAGCCAGCATCTTCTCATCAGGTAAAAGATGACGCAAACGACTAACAACACTATCTTGGCTGTCAAGATAACGTCCCGGAACTGACAACAACCCAGCAGGTTTATTCACAGCCATCAGCCATTCATCCTCATAAATCACATGACTACCAAAATCTAGGGTAGAAGAGTGAGATTTCAACCCCGACAACAAAAACCCCATCAACGGTTGACAACGTTCCTCGCAAGCACCGTAAAACTCACCCTGAACCTTATCTTGAGAAGATGAACCACACCAAAATTCAGCCATTGCTAAGGGTTTCAGTCCATGAGTAGCCGCATAATGCAGTAGTTTAGGCGCACAACAGTCTCCTGTTCCCGTAGGTAAACCACTCGGCATTAATTGCTGCAATGATGCAGATTGTCCTAAAAAATTCATCAAAGTGTAAGCAGCGTGCATCTGCGCCTGCAATTGTCGAGATAGGGATTTCCGCTTTTGCTTGAGGTACTGTATCCTAGCATTTGCTGTGGCGATCGCTTCCTCTAATGGTTGCAATACCATATCCCGTTCTTGCTTCAATCGTCGACTTTCCATCCCGTCCTGACGACTTTCTTCATCAAGCTGTTGCAAAGCAGCAGTAATTGCTGCTGGTGAAAGAGTTGCGGATAATAACTGACGCTGCTGTTGTCTTTGATACTTGCGTTGACGGTGGCGATCGCTCATTGCTTGCAACTGCTGATCAAATTCAAGCGCAACAGCCTCATACTTTTTTCTTTCTGGTAGTTGGTTGAGAGTAATCAACTCCTGCTTAATAGCATCTAATTCAGCCAAAGTCCGCACCTCATCCAAGGCAACTTTTTCTCTCCCTGGAATCGGTGGAACCCAACCATCGACTACACTTTCACCATTTAGCAACCCAGAGAAAGCCTTCAGTACCCGTCTTTCACCAGTCCGCGTTTCCACCAGCAAGATGCCATACATTTTCCCTTCACGAGAGTGTAGCTCATCATCAGCCAATTCTGCCATTAAACCACGAGCGATCGCCTCCACTAGAGCAGTACGAGGCAACCTCAACAACTCTCCAGATTGCAGACAATACCCTTCATACCAATAGTTAGCGGACAAATTATCACCCATCAAATCTGACAACCTCCATAAAAGGTATAATGACAAATCCAATGGATAAAATAGTTTGTAGTAAGGACTTTAATCCTTAATTGTTGACAACCAAAGCCCTTACTAAAACCTATCAAAACTTTGAACATCAACCACTAGTTTATACTTGTACCAACAACATTACTCAATCCTTGCACGAAGTGCCGGATTAGGAAAAAGAGCCTGGAAACCAGCTTGGCGTTCATCTAATTGTTCTGGGTTATAATCCCAAAGGCTACTGTAGTAGAAAAAAGCCACTCCCAACCCACGTTCTCGCGTAGTCCGCACCTGAGATTTAATCTGTGACATAGGAACAGCATTATTGCGTAATCCTGTCATAATCCCGATCCCAGTGGGTATGACTCGTTGTGCTTCTTGAATTTCAGGACGAGTGATAATAGAGGTAAAACTTGGCAAATTAGGACGATAAACTTGCACAATAAGTTCATCTACAATCTTTAACCGTATCCAAGCCAGCCAATCTTGTAATTGGAACTTGTAAGCAAAATCATAATAGTTAGGAGATACAGAGAAAATTACGTTAGGCTTTCTCGCCTTTACAGCTTGGTTTAGCCGTACCATAAACCCCGTAATTTTATCAGCACGCCAGCGCACCCATGCAGGGTCTTGAGCATTAGCAGGCGGTGGATTTTTAGTCTCTTTAGTATATAAAGCAACAGTATATTTATCGTAACCAAATTCATGAGGCAAGCTCATGTGATCATCAAACTGAATACCGTCAACATCGTAGTTAGTAACTATTTCCAGCACGAGGTCACTAATCAAACGTTGAACTTGCGGGTGAAAAGGATTCAGCCAAACCACCTCACCAGCAGCGCTAATTGAAGTTTGCCCACCATTACGCTTTTGAGTTAACCATTCTGGATGGTTCATAGCCAATTCTGAGCTTGGAGGAGCCATAAAACCAAACTCAAACCAAGGAATAGCTAACAAACCTCGGCGATGTGCTTGATTGATCACATCCGCAAGAATATCATGTCCATCCGTCCCACGAAATACAAAAGGTTGGATACCAGCCCTTTGTGCTACAGCGCTAGGATACATTACATAGCCAGAATTCCAAACCACGGGGTAGACTGTGTTAAAATTCAACCGCCGTAGTTTACTCATAGCATCCTGCACCTTGAGACGATCTCTAAGGATATCAAAATCATTGTTAGTCATCCAAACCCCACGAATTTCTTGCCGGGGTAGTTGAGATGTAGCAGGAATAAAGCTATTTACCAGTAATACTGTGACAAAAGATATCAAGATCAAAATAGGGAAAACACTCTTGAGCAAAGTTCGACGATAAGTCTTTGCCTGTCTAAGTCGCCACTTGTAAAAAATGCTGCTTAAGTGCATTGATTTAAACAATGCTTTAGCCACCCCCACGCGCCACACCATGAATTTGTAATAGAACTTACTAGCCATAGATTTTACCCGCTTTATTGCTTACTAAAGAATGGTTCATTAGTAGTAATTCAATGCGGTGCATCGAAATTTCTGCCTCAATAAAAATTGAAGCATACTTAGCACAGTAAGTATAGTTAATGAGTTAGATTTTATCAGTAACTCACAAATATCTACATTGAGAAGCACTTCATATTAAATAAATTGAGATATTTTAATACACAATTGATTACCTTATAATTACGTAATTATAGAACAAAACCCCCTTCCGTAATAGAAAGAGGGTTTGTTGTGAGAAAAATAAACCTGGCACCGAGCGATTGTGGCGTAGGGCAACCCCTAAACTATCGTAGCCGTAGCAGAGTTTCACAACTGAGTTCGGGATGGGTTCAGAGTGGGACCAATGCACCATAGGC
>NZ_JACJSG010000070.1 GCF_014697625.1 Anabaena azotica FACHB-119
TCATCGTTCTCATCCAACTTCTTGGTGAGGACTTTATATTCTCTACCACCTTCGAGTTGTTTACCTTCATACCATCCGGCTAATTCCTGATTCTCATAAGCTATCCAAATACCCGCCGGTGAGTTTATGGATTTGCCGGCTGGGGTCTTTTCATATGCTCTGTGTTCTCTGGAATCGAAATCGAACTCTGTTGAAAAAGCTGTCATAGTAGCTACCTGTTTGTATTTAAGGTTAAGTGTGTGCGAGTTGTGATTACCAATCTAGTCTCAACTCATAGTTTTTTAGCGTAGCGGTTGCTGGTATTTGTTACTTAGAGATGATTCATATAAAGCCTGTATTAATTAGTATAGTACAGGCTTAATTACTGGGGTAAATAGTAGTAAATCCAAAATTGATCAATCAGAGTGAATCTATCAATTATTTTGATGATGAATAGGTTTACTCTGATTGATTTTAATCACTCGCTAATTGTTGGAAGCGGGATTGTTGAGTATTGCACAGGGGAATCAAAATTACCCCCAACTCCCCCTTGAGGATTCCGTTTCCAGGCTAAATGATGCTGTATAACTTGATGAATATCATATGCACTTCGCGCTATTTGCGGAACTTGTTCACTCCTGATGCCAAAATGTGACTGCTTAGGCATCTGTGTAATCAGAGTATTTAGTTCTTTGAGAGTTTCAGTTAATTCTTGATAGCGCTCCTCTGGCAAGGAACTAAATAGCCAAGCCACTTCTTCGAGTTGTCCCATGTGAATCCGTGCCAATAATTCACAGGCTTTGGAAATTACGGCTAATTGTTCATCGTTTAGGTCTAATTTTGTCATGATTCGTTACTTAACTAACTCCCTCAATAAATTTATCAAACGATTGATATATGCTTTCATCATGCCGTAAATCAGAAAGCTGAAATTCTTTACGCTTCAACCCAAAGCGGAACATTACATTTGAGCGACAACCTCCACGCACAGTATTCTCCAAGAACAAAACCGCACCAAAGCACAATTTTGATTCCGCAGTAACTTGACCTTCAATGGAATTAGAATAATCCACTGTTTTGTGACAATGAAAGGCTTTATCATGTGTGATGCCGTCTAGAATATTATCGGCTTTTTCTGAGGAAAGCACATAATATACGGACTTTTTAAATGGGCAATCTTTACAAGGTTGTTTCATGATATTTAACTGATAATTTCACATATTCCCCAGTGTCTATTTGACTGGGGAATATGATGATTTACTATTCTAGCGATTTAAAACTTTACACCCATCAATTCATGGGTATAACAATCTCTAGAAATGCCGCCAGAGATTCTTATTGATGCCCCTCAAGCTGACGACTTTTTCATCAGAAGAGAGAGATTCTTTAAAGAGAACGCCAGCAGCTACAGAAGTCACAGTAGCTTGTGGAGTTGCTCTCAGTAGAGAACTGAGCAATTCTCTTTGATGATCAACATCCGCTACACTGGGGAATATC
This sequence comes from Anabaena azotica FACHB-119, assembly GCF_014697625.1. Taxonomy (GTDB): domain Bacteria; phylum Cyanobacteriota; class Cyanobacteriia; order Cyanobacteriales; family Nostocaceae; genus Trichormus; species Trichormus azoticus_A. Next base: position 1,477 of record NZ_JACJSG010000070.1, read on the forward strand.
CTATACGGGTCAATTTGCATCCGTTACATAAAACTTACTCAAACCTAACTATCTAGACTTTTCTATATTAAATAACTTGTGCTAAATAGAGTTTGATGTTTACTTCCTGTTTCTCTCTAGTAATGTCGGCATTATCTAGTCCGCAGGCTAACACTGTCTAACTGACAGCTTTACGCAAATTAATTGCAGCGTTCAAATCGCGATCAATTGTGACTCCGCAATTTTCACAATGAAACTCGCGTTCACTTAACAAAAGAGTTACCTTTTTAGTTCCACACTCAGCGCAAGTTTTACTACTGGGGTAAAATCTATCAACTACTACAAGTTTTGAACCGTAAAATTCACACTTGTAAGTTAATTGACGGCGGAACTCATAAAAGCCCATATCCGCGATCGCCTTGGCTAGTTTCCTATTAGCCAACATTCCACGCACGTTTAAATCCTCAATCCCAATAACAGCGTGGTTTTTGCTGATATAGGTAGTAATTTTGTGCAGTGAATCTTTACGAAGATTAGCTATTTTGCGGTGTAATCTAGCTACTTTTAATTGAGCTTTTTTGTAGTTATTTGAGCCTACTTGTTTGCGACGGTTCAACCATTGCATACGAGACAATTTCTGCTCATATTTCTTGTAACTTTTTGCGCCGTCAAATACTTCACCAGTTGACAATGTGGCTAGATGGTTTATACCAAGGTCTACGCCTACAAAATCCACAATTTTAGGTCTAGGAGTTGGTTCTACTTCAAATCTGAAGGAAATAAACCACTTGTCAGCTTTTCTACTAATTGTGACTGACTTAGGTTGAACTTGAGGTAATCGCTCGTAGGTTTTTAAAATTCCAATTTTGGGAACTTGAATTTTGTTATTACCTAAAATCTTAACTGTTCCTTCTAGCGTAAAACTATCTTGTTTACCCTTCTTTTTAAATTTAGGAACTCCAGCCACCTTTTTAAAACATCTATCCCAAGCTGTTCTTAATGCCATTAGTGATTGCTGTGGTGCAGATTTAGAGAATTCATAATACCAAGGACATTCAGGTTTTACTAATGCTACTAACCATTTATGCAAGTCAAAATAACTAGGAAACTTAATTTTCTCTGTAGGATTAGCCTTGTTATGGTCTAATATTTGTTTAGTCAGAGCTAACCCCCAATTCCAGGCGTGTCTTGCCACCCCACAATGCTTTAAAAACGCTGTACGCTGCTTGTTGTTTAATTTCAATTCAGTTTTAAAACCTAACAGCATTCATCCAACCTCCATAACTACTGAGTTATGTTATTTGCAAGATTTATTACCCTACCAAATAGCTAATAACTTGCGGGTCTATTGCCGCAATCCGCTTTCTAATTGACGCAGGCGGATTCTGAAAAAACCGTTTTAAGTCCTGGCTTTTCACCTGATAACAATGAATAGAACGCTTTTTCGCTTTGAGCCAGCCCTGTCTCACCCATTTAGTAATGGTGGTTGGATGTAAACAAAGATTCTTCGCAATTTCGCTGCAACTGTAGTTATCAAGAGTAGGGCGGATAGAGTAACCGAGTTTGTATAATTTACAAGCGATCGCTAATTCACTACGGTAATAGCCCCTTCTCTTGAGGCGGAAAGCAATTTGCTTTACTGTAAACATTTCCGCCATTTCTTCAAGTGTTGTTAATTCTTCTTCACTCCATTTTCTGTACATTGATAAACCTCAAAAACTCATCAAAATTAAAATTTTGTAGTGACGACTTAAATGTGAGTTACTTTTACTAAAGCTCTTAAAAGTTGGGATAAAATTTCAGACGTTCACCCGCACTAAGTCTTCTTCCTTGACCAGAGAAAAGCGATTGCAGACGAGACTTGTCGGTACAAGCATTGGTGAAAGCCACTCAACAAGGTAATACCAAGAGCGATCCGCAACCTGAACACCCAACACCAGACGTTGCTTTGTCGTGGGTGGATTACTGACTAACATCACGCGATCGCCAACTATATAAGCTGGATTTCTCACGGTGTTCGTTTCCATTCGTCCAGTAGTGAGAATCTCGTCTTTGGTTGCGAGTATGACATCGTTCTCAAGTTTGATAAAATAGACCCACTCGCCTTTACTCCACCCAAACCCAGAGCAATATCCAAATGTCCGCGAAGCTTTGAGATAAACTCGCTCCCACAAGTTCACCTCAACCGGGGGAATTTCTTGACCCCAAGGCGGAGACAAATACCAGCACCTTTCTAACTCCTTGATTTGCTCAGTCATACTTTCTTCCCCAAGAGATGATTGATAGCCTGTGCATCAAGTGCCTCAATACGTTTCTTAATTTGTTGTGGAGGATTATCTAAAAACTCTTTGAGATGACCTATCTTTATTTCGTAATACTTAGGGCAGCGTCTATTTACCTTGAGCCAACCTCTATTAATCCAAAGACGGACAGTGGATAAATTTAGTGAAAGAATACTAGCGACTTGATGACATTTATAGTTGTGTGAGTCCGCTAATTGTTTATTCATGCACGTAGTAAAATGTTAAGTCTATGAATACTTGCAGTCGCCCGAATTTTCATTGATTAATTCAGGCGAATGTCTTCTAATCAGAACCCTTGACAATAGCAGCAGATTGTTGATCTAGCTCATCATTGAGGTAAGACAGCGCAGTTTGAGCATCAGTAATCGTCAAGTCGGGTTGATACTCAAGTGTGACAAAATCCGGGTGTTGGCTAATCTGTTTAAGAATGACTTGTGCAGCATCAATAAATGACTCTAAAGTAGGCGGAGATTCCCAAGTTTTCTTGTGTGGTTGGGTGGGCGCTTCGTTGTGGGCGGTAGATTCAGTCGTCGCCACAGTTACAGGCATTGTTCTTAGCTGGAACTTCATGTGTTCAAGCTGGCGTGAGTAGTAGTCAATCTCAGCTTGGAGTAGTGTCTTTAGTTGCTCTGGCGTGAGTAGTTTTACTTTGCCCTCGTCTTGGTGTTCTTCGTCCTCCTGATTCTTGTCAGGCAGCATAACGTAACGCCAACCCTCACCGTACTGTCTGCCAAGATAAGTATCTGGGGCATAGTATTTCATGCCGATGATCTCGCCCTGTTCGGTGCGTTGTCCAAAGATATAGGCTGGATTGTTCCAGTGTTGGGGAATTGATATTACCGATTCCATAGTTTTAATTGATGAATGAAGAGATGTTTAGGGGGAACGGGGAAAGGGTAAAGGGGAAGGGAACGAAGAAGAATCCCTTTACCCTTTAACCTTTGCCCTTTTCCCTGGTTTACGCTGTCAACAGTTCCGCGCTATCAAGCAGGTGCTTCAACTCCACAGATGGCATTTGCTCAAGCGGTCTGTATTGCAGGTATTCATTCAGAAAGTCTGCACACTCTGGTAACTCTGCTCTTGAAACTAACCAAACTGCATCCGACGCAGAGTTACAAAGGATTCGCTGTTGTGTTGCGTCATCTGTGCGGGTAAACCACCAGTTACCGTTAGTGCAACCAGCCTCACCTAGCTTTTCGTCTTTGTAGTAAATCCCATCCTCTAACAATTCCAGTCCGTGTTGCTCACACGCATCGAAAATCTGTACCATTACTTCATTACCAGTGGTAGCGGCGGGTGTTTCTGGTTCTTGCACTGGGAGAGAACCATCTTTATGATGTGTGCAGATGTAGCGGTAGCACTTCGCCCAAGTGTTAGCTCGAAACTCTTCCTTGTCATTAACTAATACAAGCCAACGTTGAGTTATAAAATCGCTGTCGTCGTGGCTAATTCTGGCTATTAGTTGACCGTTGGTGTAGATTTCGTGATCGTAGAAACTGATTTCAACGCTGCGGTATTCTTCGGGTGCTACAGCTTGGGCTTGCTGGTTAATGTACTGCTGTAGTTCAGCTTGAGCTAGAATTTGTTCGCTGACGGGTTGTTGCCTATGTGCGATATAAGTCATAATGGTTATCTCTCTAATGGGGAGAAGGCGATCGTGCTAGTTTGCAAGACAGGGGCGGTCGCCTTTAACTTGTCTATATTAATTGTATGACATTGTATGCTATATGTCAACCTTGTATGCCAAAATATGACAATTCGGAGATAAACAAGTTTATATTTGGATTACAAGTAGCTCACCCGCTTCCAAAGCAGGGTAGGAGGAAAAACTAAAGATGAAAGCAGACGATAGGATTATTTTTCGCATCAGTGGTTCGGAAAAAGAAGCCTTTCTAGCAAAAGTGCAGAGAGAAAGCCGAAAACCATCTGAAGTTCTAGTAAGTTTGGTGCGAAGATATTTAGAAGAAGAAGATTTCAACCCAGCATCAGACATACAAGAAATCAAGTTGAGGTTACAAGAGCATGAAAATAAACTAGAAATGCTGGAGAGCAAGCTACTGGGGGAATCAGCAGCCTGAGAGCCGAAAATAAATCTCTCAGGCAATTACGTGAGCGTATTTTGAATACGGTAAAAGAAAAGCCCGCCGATGATTAGGCGGGTTTTGTGTTTTTAAGTCAAAGTTGTATGACTATGCTAACCTAGTTGTCATACAAACAGCTAACCCCCGATACCATCTTTGATGTAAAAATCGGGGGTTGGTCATACAACTATCATGGAAAACTATGGCTCAGGAAAATTTCTAATCTCAAATCGGACAACTTAACTAGCCAATGATTTAACGACAAATTTTCATTAAAATCCCCACTGTAAGTTTCTCAGGCTACCAGAGGGGATAGTCAAATGACCTTCAACTAAGTCTATGACTACACAAACGATATCAAATTCTTCGGCTGTATGCACAGAAGATAATACTGCTATTGACCAGCACAGCAGTGTTAACACAGTATCAACCCATGATTACAGCCTTCTCAACTCCAGCATTCAAGAAACCTTCACCTCTCTCGACCGCTTCGAGTGGCAGGCTGTAAGTGAAGTTATGCAAATGCGCGACAAACAGCTTTACCTTGAAGCTGGCTATGCTGATTTTAAACAATACTGCCAAGCCGAACTGTCAGCTTGGGGTGGACACCGACGAATCACCCAACTGCTGGGGGCAAAGAGAGTCATCGACACGGTAGGCGAGTTAGGGCAGCATATCAAGAATGAACGCCAAGCCCGTCCACTACTCCGTCTGGTAAAAGAACCAGAAAAGTTAAAACAAGCGGTGGCGATCGCAATCAAAGAAAACCCTTCACCCAGTCAATCAGACTTTGCGGCGGCGGCCAACAAAGTGGTTCCCCGACTCCCCCGCCAAAAAGCTCCATCCCAGGAACCAATGGTTCCTCGCCCTACCAAAGTTAAAGTTACGTCACCATCACACCCCCGTTATGGAGATGAGGGAATCATCGAGACAGAAGCACCGAACCCCACAGGGCAGATAGTCACATTTGCCGATGGCGAGAAACTGCTGGTAAACAATGATGATTTGACCCCTTTGAGTAATGACGTAATTGAGTCATTTACTATAGAGCGCAAATACCCCCCAGAGTATGCAGAAGCGCTCGCCGCAATCAAGCAACAATACGAGCAAAAGATTGAGCGGCTAGAACAGGAGTTAAGAATCGGCTTACTTAGTGAGGCAAAAGCTAAAGCCGAAGAACAGGTACTTGAGCAGCTGACTTCATGGCAAAAACTGTTTCAACAACAGAAAGAACAGAACACTCAGTTGCAGCAGCGCCTGGATGAGATGGAAGTTTTAAGGCAGTTTGAACATGAGAACCAGCAACTCAAGCAGCGTCTTGTGGAGCTAGAGAATGCGCTTACAGAACGACCTGCCCAGCAGTGGGGCAATACTCTCACTCAGCAAGCGGCTAAGGCACTGAATAAGGAAGTATTGCGATCGCTTGAAAATGCCATTGACTTGCGATCTCTAGCAGTTGAACCGCCGAAAGAGAACGCCCAAGAGTGCTTACGCTTGATGGGGATCGCGCTCGGTAATCTCGCCAGCGCCATGAATAACACCCAAGCCTTGCAAGCTGCGGCGTTAATCCTGGGGAGTGAGCCAACACCAAGCGCGATCGCCTATCGTGCCGAACAATTGCAACTATTGCCCCAAGCTGTGAGCGATATTCGGGCGGTGTTGTCAAAGCCTGGGTGTAGTTGGTGGGACTATCTAGAAGTGGCACAGGAATACGAAGTTATCAAACAAGATTATCTGACTGAGTTGACACCCCAAGAAATAGACTTAATCACTGCCTTGGAGAAAGCCGAATCTGACAAAATTACAGAACGGTTGGTTCACAGCCAAACCCCTAGCGATTCTGGTTCAGATGAGAACAAATTGATTACAGTTGGCTCAATCGTTGCTCATGCTGATCAGTATTGCGCCTTATATGTAGCAACCGGTGAGGTTATAGAAGACTTGGGTGATGAAGTTTGGGTGGCTTGGGAGCATTGGAAAGACCGCCCGAAAAAGACTGACCGATATTTTAAGGACGAATTACGGCTGTTGTAAAACTAGCAACTACTAAATAACTCAAACAACCGAATGCGGCATGACTCAAGTGCTGCCGATATTTTCATGCGTCAAAAATTGGAGACATTATGAAATTCATCACATCATCTGAATCCACTGATACCCCTTTTGACCAAATCAAAAAAATTGATGAACTTGGTAGTGAGTATTGGTTGGCAACCGAATTGTTAACCTTGCTGGGTTACAAAACTTGGAAACGAATTAGGGACACCGTTGAAAGAGCAAAAGTCAGTGCCAAAAATTCAGGCTTAGATCCATCTCACCATCTGGTCGATGTCGTCCAAATGGCGCAAATTGGCACATCCCAGGCATTTCGAGAAGTGCTGGTAGATTACAAACTCTCACGACACGGTTGTTATTTGGTGGCGATGAATGGCGACCCGCGTAAACCAGAGATAGCCGCAGCGCAAAATTACTTCGCTTTTAAAACCCGTGAGGCAGAGTTAGCCCCACAGTCTCAAGAGTTATTGTCACAGCTGCTAGAGAAAATTGAACAGCAGAACAGGGTAATTCAGGAACAAGGCAAGGCGATCGCACAGCTACAAGCCCAAGTTCAGACCCTATTGCCCCCATCATCCGATTTTATACCCCCAGGTTGGGATGCTGAAGTTTGGCGATCGCTACCTCCGCAAGATCAACGTCACTTCCGTTTTTTGTACCGTCGCCGTCGTTTTCGCCCCTCCCAGCAGGGTCAAGCTGAACAAGTGGCACTCCCCGTCATCAGTACCGAGCAGTTGAAAGAACAACAACGGGCTGAGGTAGCGCAGTTAGTTGGTGAAGTATCCCCCGAAGATAAACAAGAACTTCAGTTAGCCAAACAAGAGATGTTGAGGCAGTTCTGGTCACAAGCGCCTGATGAAGATGTGCCGTTTTAGATTTACCAATTTCTGCAAATATATTATAGAAGGTGAAATATGAGCAGTATTGCATCTACTGATAAATTCTCTGTCCTGGTGATATTGCGCCGGGAATACCTTGACATCACAAATAACTACTGCGCGGCCAAGCTGATTGAGTATTTCCGGCATTGGACAAAGTGGAAGCTGAAAAATCACCGTACCCCTTGGGTTTATCAGCCCCTCAAGCGGATTTATGCCGACTTGATGGGTGAGCATAGCCTTCATGTTATCAGGGCAGCGATCGCGCTACTTGACGATATGGGTATTATCGAGAAGAAGAAAAATCCAGGTAACGGACAGGACAGGACTTGGCAGTATAAATTACACTTCGATGTACTTAATAGATTATTAGAACACGGCAAGTGCAAAACTGAACGTGGCACGTTCAATGCAGAACAATACCACAGAAACCAACCTCAAACTTCAAAACCACAACAACACAGTGCTGTTGAGCTTGAAAAAAGTGAGGAAGTGGAAAACGAGACTTTGGAATGTGACCAGGAAGAGTCGAGCCTAACCCCAGAACCAGAGTTACCCCAGACTACTCACTACGTTGATGAATCAGAACAGGTTAATTCGACTAGCGAGACAGACCATCATGAGGGCCATTCTTCCGTCGTCCCGGTTGCGTCAAATTTTCAGGATGAAGACTCTGGTGATAATGATTACGCCGAACCTGTAGAAAAATCAGTAAAACCGAGTCAGGAGGAGGTTCAGGAGGTATTGCAGCAGTTACGAGAAATTCCTTGTACTCCGCAGTTTCGGTTGAACGGGGAGATTCAGCGCACAGTAAGGCGGTATTGGCAGAATGTACCGGGGGCGATCGCTTATCTCAAGGAGGCAGTGCGGACTTGGAAGGGGGTTAAGTCACCGGAAGCGGTGTTTGTGGCAGCTTGTAAGCAAGGGAGAAAGCCGGAGGTGCAGCAGGCTAAGTCTAGTGCGATCGCGTGGTTTGAGTGGGCTAGGAAGGAGAGGATTGTGATTGCGATGTCGGGTGAGGTTGTGTACACGCCGGATGGTGAGGCTGTGGCGCTGGCGGAGATGATGCGGCGGTATCCGGTGAAGGAGTAGGGGTCTGCTCTGCATATAGCAAAATATCTGAAATAGTTGAGTAAAGAGAATTGAAGGAGGTTGGAAAATTACTGACAATCAATTGAGGATCACGGTGTTTTTCAACGACTAAAAGTTTGTGTTTAGATGAGAGATCACAACTTTTCGGTGTAGCATGATCATGCACCATCGCTTTACAAGTCTTGATTATTAACACTCAGACGTTGAAAAACGGAACGGTTAGTGATTGCCTCTATAGTTTCATTCATCCCAATCAGTCGAAAGCCTTGTGTAAACCCAATAAACCCATATTGGACTACGAGTTTACCAATTAACTCGTCTGCAAAAGAAGAGGATATTAGTGAAACACCATTGAAATCTAAAACGATTATAGAAGATGTTTGATTCCGTATATTTATAATCTCGTTTCGTATTGCAATACCAGATTTTCGTGTACCAGTACCTGAGTTCTTTTCAGCTAATTTATAGATAACATTGTTGCTCTCGTCTTCAAGATTTTCAATGCGAATATTTGCTGGTTCATAGCCACCTAAAGCATTAGCAATCGAGATTCCTTTGTCAAAGTCAATCTGAAAATCAACAGTAGTGCAATTATTTTCTGGACTGAGATATGGAATGTTAGGTAATGTTTTCGTCTCGTTAATTCGTATGCCAACAAAACCTGAACCAGAAATGATATTAAGTAATCCTGAGTTTGAACGGACTATATTATTGAGTCCCCACATTCCATTACCCTGTCCAATATTTTTATCGCGGGTAACTCCTTCCTTAAGTGCAATAGTGATTGCGTCTACTGCATTGTTTGGTGAATGTATTGAAGTGCGGAACGAATTTAAGATCCCTTGCCCATGATCATAAATGCAGACTGCTATGTGCTGCGACGTGTTATGAATTTGTCCCATAACATAGCCATGTGTTGTATCTGCGTGCTGCAAAACGTTATCCATGACTTCATTTAAACACCATTCGAGACCTTGAATTACTCCTGCTTGGCAAACAGCAGAGGACGATACGACATCAAGATACGCATCGACAAGAGATTTAACTTCTTCAGCACTAGAAAACTTCCAAACTACATTTAGTGGATATCTGCGATGGGTATCGTCATATGCTGCATCAACAGGGTTAAGCGTTTTTGTGCGTGTAAGAAACTCAGGAACGTTGCTAAATTTGAATGAAAATCCACGATTTACTTTGTAGTACTCGATTAGCCCTGCGAGTGGCGCACAGACGTTTGGGTAAACACCCTCAATGGCAGAAAAATCTAGAACGAAATCTGTATAGCCAGACTCATTACCTTGATAAATCGCTCGAATAAAATTACCAATAACAACTGGCGAACTTAGCGATGGAATAGTGAGAATATTGCCATCTCGGTTTACATTGGTAGAAATTTCTGATGACATGAGTGTTGAACCTTACTGTATAAAAAATTATTGTATGGAATATTTTCTAGCTAATGCCTATATCGATCTATGGTAGAGAAGTTTTTTGTAATTTTAATCAATGGTAAGTTTTAAGGATTGCGATCAAGAAGCTGGTGGCGAAAATGTTCGCAGTCAAGGTTGATGGCGGCGGATGGGTTACTAGTGAAGTGGAAAGATTAGCAAGGCAGTTATCTAATAATGCAAGCAATCTCTAAATTATGACTTACTCATCTAAAAAGTAACTTTCATTTATTTCTGGATTTGGGCTAAAATCAGGATAATTTATCCGTATCGCCATAGGATCTATAACACGATCTCTTGTCAGTTGAACTTGTTGCTTTAAGCTGTTAACTGTATTGCACGTCTCTACGTTCAAGTAAAATTTATGTTTAGATAACCAATCTATCACTTTGTAAAATTTTTGGGAATCAAAATTTTTGTCTTCTTTTAACTCCTTTAATCGCTCTATTGCTTTGGTGATTAATGAGCGTAGAATTTGGGGCATAAGATTGGGAACCAAATCAATTGAGCCATCCTCAGATACAACAATAGCCATGCAAGGATAGCCATTTGTCTCTACATACCTAATTGCAGAGTTATATCTTGCGCCTCTTCCAGGTGAACCCTTTTCAGAAGCCAGTCCATCTAAAATTACACCAATTGCATAACAGGTAGAACTTGGATCGATAAGTACAGCTCCATCGATAGCTGTTATCACTTTCATAATTTGAGTTGTAATTTCTACGGGTTCGATAACTGTAGCCTGATTTTTCAAGCGATTTGACTCTTCTTTCGCTCCAGAAGATACAACAACCATCGTACCGTGCTTTTGCTTAGTTGCTTCTAAAACTAAGTCCCACAATCTCGAAATTTCTTGAGATGTAATTTCAGGAAAAATTCTTTTAATATCTGTTTCAAACTTATGTTTGTTAATACTTGCTTTAGGCAATTCTGGTTGACGATAAGCTACCCGCATCATTACATGATCAGCGTGTAGAAGTTCCCAAGTATAGTGCTTAGTAAAGTTTACTAAAAATAAATCCTCCGCACGTTGTTCGTAAGATCCTTTGAGATTTCCTAATCCATAAATATAACCAGAGTCACTAAGCAGACAAATTTCATCGGAAGACATTTCAAGCAGTTTCCTGACTGCGCGATAATTTTGGAGTTTAACGGGTGTTAATAAAGTGAGAGTAATTTCAACATTGGGATGTCCCCTTTTTGAAATCAACATTTTTCCAATGCCTTCAGCACCTTCATAGTTTAATGAAGAAATTGTATTACAAGCCTCAAACAGCCCATGCCAACCTTCAAATTCCCGACATACAGTAGAAGGGGTGTACATCAGATTTTTGCCTGCTGTACGGATAACCTCATCATAATCACGATCAAAAATATTAAAGCTAGAACCTGGTTCTTGTGTTATCAAAGCTTTAGTACACTCCTCAAAATACAGGGCAACAGTAGCATCTAATAAGGATGTGTATATAGTGAGTCTGTCCCTTTCATTGTTGGTAAGACTATATTGAGCAAGGTATCTCTCTCGATTGAATTGAAGGACAACAATGACCCAATACTGCTCTACCTGTACTGGATATGAGCAAAAAGAAATGATGTTGTGATACTTAGACATATGATTAACAATTTGATGTATTGCAGTTCTTAAAGCCTTCCGCTTTAAGAACTGCTCATGCCTTTCTTGAGCAATGGGATGGGTATGCCATATATTTCTATCTGAATCAATTGCCTCTATGTGTTCTGCTTGCTTTTTTACCTCTGCAAATTGACTTGGATTATAACCGCAATCTTCAGGTTCCAAGCAAATGGTATGGCGGTCATCTCGATTTTGATTTAAAACACCAACGAGAAAAACACAAGGTTCAAGGTTACTGGCTAACCGTGAAAAAATTTTTTCAGCTGCTGTTTGAGCAGAACACTGAAAATGACGTTGATAGCCCCACATGAACATTTCAATGGTTTCCATAGCTTTCGGAGATTTCTCCTAATTTTTGATTGACAATACAGGATACAAGTTTAACTTACAAATCAAGGATGGCAATTTAGTGCGCCAAGATATAGGGATTGGCTCTCATGAAGACACTTTTTCCGCCGCGCCTGCTGTGTCAATTTTTTATGATAAAGACTCTGATGATGATTACACCGAGCCTGTGAAAAAATCAGTACAGCCAAGTCATCAAAAGGTTCAGGCGGTATTGCAACAGCTACGGGAGATGCCCTGTACTCAACAGTTTCGGCTAAACTGGGAGATTCAGCACATGGTCAAGCGTTACTGGGCGAATGTGCCGGGGGCGATCGCGTATTTGAAGGAGGCAGTGCGGACTTGGAAAGAGGTTAAGTCACCGCAGGGCGTGTTTGTAGCTACTTGTAAAGAAGGTCGGAAGCTAGAGTCCGCGACCCTTCAATCTGATGTGAAGGATTGGTTCGAGTGGGGATACAAGCAGAGGATTGTGATTGCTATGTCGGGGATTGTGATCAGAGGTTGCCAACAAAACCCTTGCATCTCCCACAAGCAATTTCAGTAGACCGAAAAGTTTTGCACTCCTCCTACCACTCCTTAATTTCGGCTTGGGAATACCAAGAGGCGAAATCAGCAAGTAATCTGAGTTTCAAGAACTTTTGTTCTGGGTGGGCAACAGAGCGATCGCCGCTTGCTATGATTGCCAGTTCCAAAACCGAAGGCTGAAACCCTCATGATTTCGTTAACTGTCAAAAGTTTTCGATCTACTGAATTTAGATGAATCCACTGCACTGAGATTGTTATACCGCTACTACAAACTAGAATGATAATGGCGATAATTATAGCTTTTTAACAATATCATCAATAGCATCAATACAATTCTGCCTGTAATCTTCTTTCACCTGAACTCGTTGAGTACCAATCGTTAACTTACCACTAGGTTGTGTATAGAAAGGGCAACCTCTTGCAAAAGCAACAACACCAGTAGTTTGAAAATCTCGAATTTCTACTATCCCTTGTTTAACGCTACTAAAAGTAAACATCTCAGGGTTTGAATGAATTAAGCTCGACACATCCTCCTCTATTGAGCGTAACACGGCGGCGTAGGCAGATGCAGATCCCATGTATTGAGTAATACGATTTTTAGCAACAATATGTACTTGAGGTAGTGAACGATTTGCCGATTCCAATTTAGTAGCAAAAGAGTATTTTGAGTATATGTCTGAAGGCAATTTTAATCCATATACAAGTGAGAAAGCATTCTGAATAGCTCGGCGCGAAGAATCATCAGCCATTACTGGCAATATAAGACGATTGGCAGTTGATATAGCAATTTGTGTATAAATAGAAAAACTTGGATTAGTGTCGATGAAAACTATATCGTATTCATCTCTGACTTGATCAAGTGCATCCTTAAGCCAATCAATGATTTCAATCCATGTATCAGTACCTGGAATTTGTGTGTTAGCCAAGGTATTGATTGCATTAGCTTGTAACTCAAGTAATGGATCTCCGGCAAGCAAGTCTATGTTTGTTGGAATATTTGAGTTATAGGTACTCGGTTTAGTAAAATAATCTCGAATCGAGAATGTAGGGGTAGTAAATGGAGCTGGGAGTCTTAATTGAAAATAGCCACCAATACTACAACGAGGTACTAAACCCTGCCGCTCTAATAAATTACGGCTGCCGTTGTTGTCCAATCCACCTAAAAAAAGCTCGGATAGATTAGCTTGAGGACACACATCGATTGCAAGTACTCGCATGGTGGGATTTTGAAAGGCATATCGACAGATGGTTTGAAACGCAAGGCTAGTTTTTCCCGTACCACCCTTATTATTCCAGAATACATAATTAAGCATAAGTGTCAATTAAACAAAAGAATGAACATAAAGACATAGTAACGTCTTTATTGGACATTGCCAAGTCCATTTCGTCCGTTTTGAGTTTTTGAGGATTAGTAAGTAACTAAAATATATTGCCTTCTGTTAACTCAGATCCGTTGTCGGCAGAGAAACAAGACTTGGGTGTTGAGCCGGGAACCAGTCATGAATGCCATATTTCCCCGCCGTCCACCCCTGAGCCGGAAACACAGCCTGACAAATGGTCAAGTGAGGTGATCGCTCTTCGGTTAAAGGCCAGACCTTGGTGGACGGAAAAGTTAAAAATGGCAGGGTTATTCAAAGAAAATCCTGGGTTAGATTTTCTTATGGAATGCTGGAACGATGACCCCGCCTTGCAAATTGTAATTACGAGGTTGGTAAGGAAGTGTCCGCAGTGGGGTTATGTTGTGGTGGATGGCCAATTGATAGAGTGGGAAAGAGAGTAATGCAGTGCGGCAATACCGAAAGCGATCGCTGCCTAAGCCGATGGAAAAATCAGTATAGCCCAGTCATCAAGAGGTGCAGGAGGTATTGCAGCAGTTGCAGGAGATTCCTTGTACCCCACAGTTTCGGCTAAACGGGGAGATTCAGCGTACAGTCAAGCGGTATTGGGGCAATGTGCCGGGTGCGATGGCGCAAGCGCCCAGCGTAGCTGATCGCTTACTTGAAGGAGGCGTTACGGACTTGGAAGGGCATCAAATCACCGGAAGCTGTGTTTGTGGCTGCTTGCAAGGAGGGACGGAAACCGGAGGTGCAGCAGGCTAAATCCGGTGCGTTCGTCGCAGACGTTGCCGTAGGCATCGCGTGGTTTGAGTGGGCGAGGAAGGCGAGGATTGTGATTGCTATGTCAGGCGAGGTTGTGTACACGCCGGATGGTGAGGCGGTAGCACTGGCGGAAATGATGCGGTGGTATCCGGTGGGGGAGTAGGGTTGTATAGCGTCAAATATGAGTAAAAAATCTAGCAACCAATCAGCAGATCAAGTTGATGCAGTAGTATTGTCATTTGAGAGGAAATCAGCTTCTAACTTGTGCAAGACTTCCAAAGCTGTGAGCGATAAAACTCCTGACATCTGAAAACAGACTTTTATACCACTGGCAATATTCGTCCACAAATTTGATTGTTTTTACAGATGGACGAGGCTCTACCATCCTCTGTGTCTTGCTTCTAAAGTTTGTACCCTCTTATACTACCGCGAGAGTGACAAAACAGGGTTATACTACTGCGAAAGTGACAAAACAGGGTTAAGCTTGCTACGCCAGTAGGAGCTAATAGTATAGAGCAATCGCCCTCATCACAACAATTAGCCAAAAGTCTAATTTACTCAAAGTCGCCACCTGCAAATGAGCGCAGACCAAGGGATTGAAAAGATTGGGCGATCGCATCAGTTGCTGATTGTTTGTATTGCTGCTTTCTGTTGTCTTCTTGGCGTTTGTTTTCCTTCACCAAAAAATCTTTCGTCAAAGTTTCAATCACCTCATCAATGTTCTGTCCATCTGTATGGGGATGGTCAATTTGGTTAGTCAAATTCTCTAACTGCGTGATAATTTCTTGCAGATATCCCTCAACTCTTGGCTGTAAATTTTCTGGTAACTCTTCAATGTTGACGTTGATGGCTTGCGCTTGTATGCTTTCTCTGAGGGAGCGAATACGCTGGCGCATTGCTTCAGTTTGGGCTGAATTTTCTGGGTTTGATTCACCTAATAATGCTTTGATATCACTGTAAAGCTTAACAAAAGCTGTTTGTGCTGCTTCTGGGTTATTTTCCAATTCTTGGGGCGTAATACCTAAAAGTGAGAAAATAATATTTGGGGTTAATAAATCTTCATCCGATGCTGGGGTTGATGATGCCAGGTGAGAGAAAGTAGCTTTTGCTTGCTGCATTCCCTGATTGATTTCTGTTTGCAGGTATTTTTTCGCCTCGGTTTGTGAGATTTCAAAGCCTGCAATTGCCATTTGCGTGACTTTCTTTTGTTTGCCAGTTAAAGTATGAATCAGGAAGCTACCCCTAGCCAGTTTTTGTTTTTCGGGGATGAGAAAATAGCGCTGATTTTTGGCATCAGTCCAGAATATTACTGTATTATTACTATTCATTGTCATCTTTAATTTATGAAAAAAGTTACACTTATCGCCCCATATTTATCTAGATATTGGAACGGCGGTTAATAGCCTTTTCTACATCACTTTCTAAAGATGGTATTTGTAATGTTTTGAGATGTTGAAGAGTTGCTAGGGTGGCTTGTCCCTTACCATCTCCCAAAGCATTAGCTATTTCCCTCAATACTCGTTCATTTTTGGGGTATTGATAACTCAGTTGATTAGCATAATTTGCAGCAGCATCATCATCCAGGGGCGTTAAGGGAATCAGCAAACAAGCAATTTGAAATGCCAGATCGAACCCTACAGGTTTAGGTTTTTGTAAAATAACTATGCTAGCTTCAATAGCTGTGATAACTTCATGCTTTACAGCTATTGCTACTTCTTTATTTCTCACAATTGATAGTGCTAAGATTCGCCCAAAATAATAATGATGATATATACCAAGAAGTGCCTTAGTAGCAGCTATCTGCCATTGCTTCAATATTGGCTCTTCATCACAGTAATAGCTTGTGTTTAGTGCATCAGCCAACATCTCAAATGCAGAGTCACTTCCCGATAGACGCTCATAAACTACAGGTGATTCTTTCCAAGGAACATTTTCAGTATGAGATGCCCAATCTATGATTTGTTGGAATCCAGAAGGATGACCCCAACAAGTGAGCATAACGCAAGCTAGCAATCGATAATATGGTTCACCAGAATTGAGAAGATTTATCAGTGCAGGAATCCGGTCTTCGTAGCCACCATCCAGACCGTCATCAATTATATCTTCCAGTCGTCCTCGCTGGCCTTCACTGTCTGTAAATAATAATTCTTCGGGATTATTTGAGGACTGCATTAAAATTGCCTCCTTGGTTTTATCTTTATGTTGAATAAGGCTTTTATCACTGGCAAATTGCTATTAGCAAATCAAAAAATTCATGCGAACAGATAAGCAGATATTGTAGTATTTTTGCACTTCCTCGCAGCGTACAGGTGTTTAAAACTCTAATAAGGTCTGTACCTCGCATCTGGTGTTTTGTTCCTCCACCCACCTTTTCCTTTTTTTCCCTTGGTATTCCAATCATCATATATGCTCATATCCTCTGTTTTTCCATCTCTTCTACAAATTCTCCCTCATCAATTGGCTTGCTTTTCGCTTTTCCTGCTAATTCAAGTTCTGTATTCAGTTCTTCTGATGTTAGTTCGCTACTTTTTTAGGATCTGTATTCTTCAAAACCTCTTGTTGTTTGGCTGTAATTGGTAGATCGGTTTGTGATTTTACAGTATGAGATTCACCTGTATCCCCGGCAGGACGGCTGACTGTGGCAGTGGTTCACTCGCCAGTAGAGCCACCCTTATTACCTCCCCCAGCAGTTCCCGACGGCTCTCCAACTTTAGTAGAATAAGGCCCTTGAAGATAGGTTGCTGGAATAGTACCTTTAATCAAGTACTCGCTGTCGCGTGTTGTGTTGTAGTATGCCTGCAACTTACGCACCAGCTTGCTAGATTGCTTTTTACTCAGACCCAGCGAAGCAACATAATCAGGAATACCTTGTGGGCCTTTGGCAATGGCTGTATCGACATCTATATTTTTATTGAAACTCGTAGCGATTTGAGCAATTTCTTCCTTAATCATCCCAGATATCTTTTCAGGGGCTAGTACTTCAACGTTTTTGAGCTTACCTGATGCGATATCTGCTTGCAGTCGTGGTAAATCGAGTTCGACTTCAAAAGCACCGTATGCTTTGGCAACACCACCACTTTCTACCATGAAAGAAGTGTAGGGACTATCTCCTTTAGCGGGATAACCACCATAAATATGTTCTATATAAGTTGCCGAGCCGTCAGGATTTGTTGGTACAAGGGAGCCATCGTCAGCAATCCGAGATTTTGTATTACCTTTGTCATTAACTGGGCTAGCAAAATCATTATCTTGGCGGATAATCCGAATCTGTTCTTGATTTTTAGCTGTAGTTGCCAGATTTTGTTCTTCACCTGGGGATTTTGTTGACGGTGGTTGTGTGGTTTCTGTTGTCGTATCTTGACGCACAGATCCAGTATCAGTTTCTGGCTCATCTAGCTGAGTACCGCGTCCGGTCGATGTTTCGGCTGGGGGCGATTTCACCTGAGACTGAGGATCTGTTACCTCAGTTTGCGGATATCTAACTCCTGTTTCCGGGGTTTTCACACCACCCACCCCCGCATCTGTGCTACCCACCTTGGGAGCATCAACCCCACCAAAAGCACCCTTAACCTTACCACCCAAGGAAGTACCAAACTGCTCTCCCGCTTGGAATGTCCTGGTTTGCATCCCTTCTACATTACGCCCAAACTTACCCAACCTACCCAAATTAGCGGTTGAAATCTGGACGGCTGCACCAATACCAGCACCAATCAAAATTCCTTCTACAGTAATTGGGTTGCCTACTGCCAAATCACCAGCAATCCCACCAGCAATATCAAAGGCGACATCAATACCAAACTTCAAGACAGATTGAGTCAGACCTGCACCAAGTTTACCTGCTTGACCGAGTGCATTACCCAATGCGCCACCAGCACCACCAAGCGCCCCACCGATCGCACCCACAAGGGCGGCTTTACCAACCCCATCCAGCAGGTTCTTACCGTCGATCGCATTATTCCCTACCTGAATGACTGCACCAGCCACAGCACCCACAATTGCCCCACCAACCACCGCACCAATCGTACCTGCGGCGGCGGCGCTTGCTCCCAAAGCCCCAGCTACTGCGCCTACTGCACCAATCACTGCGGGAGCTACAACTATGGCGACAACTATTACAGCAATTACTAGCAGGACTTTGAGGACTGTTTTCCAACGTGGTTGTTCTTGCTCTGCGGCTTCTTGGGCGTATTTCTCGATATCTGATTCTAGGTTTGGCTGTTTTGAGCCTTGCAACGCCCCACGCAATCCTGTTTCTAGGTCGTTGGTAGCTTTTTGGAAGTTACTATCCAGATTTTGGTTAACTTGATTGAAAGCGGTGTCAACCCCTTGGGTAGTTTGAGCAAAACCTGTAAAGGCTGTTTCGCTGGTTTTGGTGATTGTGGTTGTGAAGGTTTGCTGAATTTGATTGAAGGTATTTATAGCACCTTGATGGAGATTTGTCAAGGTAGTTTTTGCTTGCTCTGCCACAGCCGCAGATTCTTGCAACCCTGTTTGAGCGATCGCCCTTACCCCAGTAACCACTTGTTGTCCGCCGCCGATTATACCTTGCTCGGATGCGGCAATACCTTGTTCTGTTTGATTTTGGACTTGAGCAACAGCATTATCAAACTGTGCCAAAATGTCGGCTAAGGCTGCACTCAACTCTTCTGGAGGTGGTGCAGGCATTCCCTGTAGTTGGTTTTGGGTATCTTGCAGTACCGTTTGCAGATTCGTAGTAGCTTGGTTAATTCCGGCTTGGATGGATGCGATCGCTTTTTGTGCATCCCTGTCGATTGCTAATACTTGGCGTTGCCCATAAGCATCTAACAATTGCATTTGGGCTACTTCTTGTTGATTTAAAGTCTGTAATGTAGTTTGCCGGGTTTGGTTAGCTGTTTGAGTTAACTGAGTTTGTGCTTGCTCTAGTTGTGACAAAACCTGCTGTTCAACGGCGTTTAAGTTGTCTAAACTTTGTTGTTGCAGAGTTTGCAATTGTTGACGAGACTGATTGGCTACATTATGAATAGCTGCAATATCTTTCGCCTTACCTTGGCCTACAGCATCAGCTTGTTTCTTGGCTTCTTGAATTAAACCCTTTTTGTATTGTTTAGCAACTTCCCTAGCTGCTTCCGCCTTCGCCCTGAGTCTGTTATCAGTCAGTGGCCCGTCCAAAATGCTATCATCTTCATTTTTAATTTGCGATTCCCATGCAGATGCCTTTTGCTCTCCCAAGGCGATCGCTTCATTGCCTACTTTCTCCCCAGCCGCCCGATATTTCTCCCCGGCTTGAGCGTAAAATTCCTCCATCCTTGCCAATTGGTTATTTTCACTCTCTGCCAATTTTTGAAGCGAGGTTGTATGTTCTGTTTCAACTTTTTGACGACCTGTGGCAGTTGTTTGCGATGTTGTTGCCAATGCTACTTGGTATTTATGACCTTTATCATCAAATTTTATTGCTGCCACGTAGTACAGAAACATATTATCTAAAATATGGAATACCCCATCTCAAAGCTTACTTTAAAGCATTGGCTAAGGGTGAAGAAGAAATTACTGCTGAACTGTTGTTCCAAACAATGGTGAGACGTTCTCGCCAAGATGTAATAAAACGACAGTTAGCTGGTGAAGAAATTTACATAGCTGGTCAAAAGATTCGCTTCCCAAAACGCAAATTACAACAGTTTACTTATAATTTTGAGGCAAGCTTTCAAGGGTTTTATGCCGGGATTGCCAATCAAATTGATGAATTGCACCTAGCTCCTTATAACATCAAAGGCTTTAAGAAGCAGAAAAATAAGCAAGAAGAAGATGAGGTAAAGCGCAATGATGCTCTTGTTGCCCTAATGAAATCACTCTATCTGAAGCGTTTAGAAAGTTCGCTGATTGCTTTTGAAGGCAGTATACGCAATCAGAGGAATTTTCAAGAAAGGTTTTTTAGCTTGTTACAAGAAGGCAAACTTCTAGATAGCCATAATTTTCGCAAAATTTTAACCGCAGAGACAGATGAAGAGGAGAGCAGTTCAGTAGAAGATTTAATCGATTCTTTAAATGAAATAGAGCCTCAAGACTACCACATTAAAAAATTACAATCACAGATTAAATCTGACCTGGGTATTCTCAATGGGATTCTGAATACACTTTTACAAATTAGAAAAGATGTAGAAATAGGAATGGATTATGACCGTAAGCTAACAGCATTCAAACAAGTTTTATCTACCGAACTTAAGGGACAGAAAGTTCTAGTTTTCAGCTATTTCAAAGATACAGCCGATTATTTATACAACCAGTTACTTTCAGATCAAGACTGGTTAAAGGCGATGGCGATAGATTGTCGAAAGCCTACAATTGATAAAATCACGGGTGAAACTCCTGGCAAACAAAGGGAAGAAAAAGTTAAGCGCTTCGCACCCAAGGCAAATGGTCAAAGTGAGGATGAGCAGCAAAGTCTGCAAAGTCAAGAAATTGATATTCTTATCTGTACTGACGTTCTATCGGAAGGTCAAAATTTACAAGATGCTGGTGTTTTAGTTAATTATGATCTGCATTGGAATCCAGTGCGAATGATTCAGCGTGCCGGTCGAATTGACCGTTTAGGTACTAATTATGAAGAACTGTTTATTTATAACTGTTTTCCAGAAGAGGGCTTAGAAGATTTACTGGGATTGGTAGCACGATTGCAAGCTCGGATTGCCATGATTGGTGAGAATGTGGGATTAGATGGCAGCGTTTTAGGAGAAATAATTTCTGAAAAATCATTGGAAGAATTATATCGACTTAAGAAAGCAGTTAGTGATGCGGATAAAGAAGCAATCCTAGAGGAACTTGAGCAAACAGCCGATTTGGTGTCATTGGATGAAATGCGTTTGCCTTTATTAGAATTTTTCCAGCTAGAAGGTGAGCAAGCAGCAGAAGAAATCCCACTAGGCATTCACAGCACACGCCATTTCTATATTCCTGAAGTCGAAAACGGGGCAATATTTCTAGCGTTTCGTGTTAAAGATGAACACTTCTGGCACTTTTATCCCCGTATTAACGGTGTGATTTCTCTCAATCTAGACAAAATAATTACTAATAAGCGTCAAATTTTTAACTGGCTCAAATGTAAAGCTAGTGACTTTCCTCCTCCAGAAAAACTGCTGCCAGCGAAGTTTGATGACTCTATCTTTGATGTTTTGGATGTTGCTGTCTGTAACTTAATGACATTGTTCAGAAAACAAGAAACTAGCAGTATTGTAAAGCCTAAACTTAATAAGTCTTTACAAAAAATTAATCAAGCTTTGATTCAGTTTGATCCTATAGATGAAGACGCAGTATACCAAGAAGCAAAGCGACGAATATTAAAAGTTATTACCACAGTTAACCTTCGTATCTACGAGCGGGACTTGAAACTAATTTGGGAAAATTTCGCTCATAAAAAAGACTTAAATGCTCTGGTTTTTGAACTAGATGAGTTCTTTGTTGAACAAGACCAATATCACGAAATTGATGAAGAGGCACAATTTAACCCATCAACAGTAATTAAGGAAGAGGATATTCAGCTTGTTTGTTACCAGTGGTTTAAACCAGAATAATGAGCCTGCTACATCTTTTGCAGAGCAATTGCTTCCACTTATGAAGCAAAAGCAATCACTTTTTTGATTAGTTCATGTTGCGATGACGCGCTGTTCTAATCGATTTAGCCGGTTGATCCTGTGCGATCGCAGTCGATGCCGCCCTGGCAGTCTTCGCCCACTCCCGCATTTTTTCCACAGCCGCCGCATCTTGTATGGCAAGTGGGGTAATGGTTTGACGGCATTCCTCCAAATCCCCTAGAGTTACCTTTTGGGGTCTGTTTTGCTCGAATGCCAGTAGCGCAGCTTCGGATGCTAGAGTCTCCAATTCAGCACCGGAGAATTTAGCGGTGTTGGCGGCGATCGCCTCCAAGTACTCATCCTCAACACTGATACCAAATCGCTCTAAGTGAATCCGTAATATCTGCGCTCTCTCTGGCTGTGAGGGTAAATCAACGAAGAAATTTTCGTCGAATCTACCCTTACGTTTGAGTTCGCTGGGTAGTGCTGATGGGTCATTGCAAGTGGCCACAACGAACACACCCGCCGTACACTCAGACATAAAAGTGAGGATATTTCCTAAGATTCGTTGACTGACTCCACTGGTGTCACCTTGCCCAGACAAAGCCTTCTCAACTTCGTCTACCCATAGGATGCAGGGAGCGATCGCTTCTGCCGTTTTCAAAGCACGGCGCACATTGCCCTCCGATTCACCAACAAGGGAACCTAACATTGAGGCTATGTCTAACTGTAACAGTGGCAGATTCAAGATGTTGGCGATATTTTTGGTAAGTAACCCTTTGCCAACTCCGGGTGGGCCAGCCAGCAGTACACCTTTAGGTTGGGGTAGAGAAAGAAGCCGCGCTTGTTGCGTGAACAGTCGCTTCCTCCGGTTTAACCACTCGCGCAATAAATCCAACCCACCAAACGGGATTGTAGCTCCTTTACCCAACTCAATCCCCATTTGCTTTAACATCCGGGTTTTGTATTCGACCGCTTTGGAAATAAAGCCAGAGTCGATAATCCATTCGCCCTGTGCTGTTCTGCTCCCTTTGAGTGTCAGACGCAAGAAATCTCTAATTTCTTCTAGCGTCAAACCCAACACCGCCCTTGCTAATGATTCCATCTGTTCACCAGACAAATTGATGGTCAAAACTGCATCTTGATCTGATGCACTTTGCCTCAAATCTTCCAGATAAAATGGTAAGGCTTCTTGAATTTGCTCAACAGTTGGTAGTGCGATTTCAAAATAAGGTATCAGCCTAACCAACGATTCGTGCAACTGAATATTTTGACCCAAGAATACTATACGTTTATCTGTCAGTTTGAGCCTATGGTAAAGGTTCTTTACCCGGCTAAGAATCTCCCAGGATAACTGAGGTGAATTTTTCCCCACAAACGGATGTACATCCCCCAGGATAAACACCCCTACGCCATCAAAATTTTCGATGTACTCAAAAATATAAATTAGTGGGTCTATATGGGCTGGTCGCTTGTATTGTGATACTGGCTTGAAACGTAGATCCCCATCTGCACCCACTATACATTGTTCTAACCCAGCCACCCCTAAATTCCAGAAGTATACAGGAGAGTCCAACTTTTGATTTGCTTGGCTTGTTAAGCAAGCAATAATTGTCGCCTCTTCCGGCGCTAATACCTCTAGCGCGGCAATGGGAATCTGTGAATCTATTGTAACTAGTAAATTATTTAAGCTCATTTTTGTTCCTCATACGGTAATGGTGAGAGTTCTTCGTGAGTGCTTACCATTTGAACTCTCACTTCAAAAACTTCGGCTTCGCCGTCAAACACCTCTGCTACACCGTGACAATCTCGCTGTGCGATTGCTGTAACTAGCGCATTCATTAATACACACAAACCTTCCGTGTTTGCTTTGATGATGACGGGCTGGTGTACGCCCTTCTGTGTGTAAATGTGAACAAACGGATATTCTTTTGGTAGTATGTCTTTCATGATGTTGAAGGAGAATATCAGTATTCTCCTCCTCCTTTTTTATTTACTGGCGCAAGCGCGTCTGATGATTGCCGTTAGTCCGAATCTGCTGGCTTTGCGCTTCTTCCTTAAAAGTGCGATCGCCTACTTCCCCCAACGCTTCCTCAAACGGCTGTGTTGCTGACAAACAAGACCCCCCTTCAAAACCCTCCGCTTCTACTCGAACCTCACCTGTGCTATTGTCAAAGTGAATCAAAACTGACCTTTCCATTTGTGTTATCTCCTGGCGTACTGTTTAACTTCTTGATGTCCGGCAAATGTCAGGCGTAAGCTCTGCACTTGCCCCGAAACTTCTTCGCTGATGGTGCAAGAACCAAACTGTGCTTGCAATTCCAATGCTTTGGCTTTCACCATGCGCTTGCCGTAAGCAATCATCAACTCCTTGTTAAAGAAGTTTTCTCCAAGCCGGGGCGCTGTTTCATAAGAGTCGTGTATTAACTCATACACCCCACTGTCTTGATTCCAACAAAACCCAATGTCTGCACGGGCTTTGATTGTGCGACCTTTAACTACTATCTCTGCACTTTTGCCTGAGTCATCACCATAAAATCCTGTTAACGGGTGTGGAGTTTCGTAGACCTGGGGCTGAAGATTCAAATCTTCTAGTGCTTGGACTAGACATTCCCGATTAACTAACCGAGTTCTAACTGTTGAGAAGTGTGACATATAATACCTTCTAATTGTTTGAGTTGACAGTGCTACACAATAGTTGTGACCGAACCATTAGTTACGGTTTCCCGTATCTCACTTCCTATTTGCATAGCAATCTTTGGAAGTAACATATCTTGGATGAAAGAACATATTGTTGGTGTAATGCCCCTGAAAATCCAAGGGCATTACACTTTTCTACCTGAACTTAAACGCCTGAACAGTACCACGCCGCAGCCCCACATCCTCACTCGCTAACGCTTGCAAGTTGCGCTGTTCATCGAGAAGTTTTGTGCGAATTTCCTCCATCTTTTGCTGAAGTTGCGATCGCCCCTCCGCACCCAGGTTCTTCTGGCTAATACTTGGGTCATTTATAATTGAGTCTAGGTGCGCCATCATCTGCTCTAAGCTAGAGCCTGCCTCCGGTGAAGCATTAGCTAGTAGTACCTGTACGCGCTTGAGATGTTTCTCCATCTTGTTTTTAAACAATACAGGCTTGCGTCCTGGCTCCCAGTTGGCGAGTTCTTCTAGCAGTTGGGCTGCTAGCTGTTCCCCGCCTGCGATCGCTGACTCTCTCAACCTTTGCTCTAGATTCTGGTCGTACTGCTGAATAAACTGGGTTATTTGCTGCAAACACTTGGCTTGCTCAGAGTTCAACTGTTCTGACAGCGCCGGGATAATTACCGGACGACCGATAATTACCTGCAAATACTCTTCAAGCTCTGACAGTAGTGGGAAGGACTTGAGCAAGTTGGCTTTTACCTCCTCACGTTTGTCTGGTGGTAAATCCCAGACGTTCAGCGAGATGAAGTGATCAATCCTTGCCGTGTAATCTGCCAGCCCCTGCTCATAGCTATCTTTTAAACCAGCACGTAAAGTTGGTGCGATCGCATCCCTGATGTTAAGCAACTGGCTCCACACCAGGGGCGCTAGGTCTATCGGACAGACCCAATCTCCATTGTCCGATGACATCCACTCTTGCACTGATGCTA
>NZ_JACJSG010000071.1 GCF_014697625.1 Anabaena azotica FACHB-119
AGGGGCAATTGATATCGTCCGTGCAGTTATTGGAAAAGTTGAATTTGTTGCAGTTCCTCCAGACTGATAAGCAGGTTAGGGGTTCTGACGAGGCGATGCAGGAGTTTAAGGCGCTTGCTGTGGCGAATCGGCACGTTATCAAGAATTATCTGAATGTGACTGTTAGCGAGAAGTTGAAACCGATAGCGATCGCACAGAAATTATTAAACAAGATTGATTTACGGCTGTCGTATGTTGGTCGGTTGGGGCCACGGGGGAAGCGGGAGAGTGTGTATAAGTTTGTTGCACCGGATGATGGGCGGGATCGTATTTTCAAGAAGTGGTTTAGCCGGGATGAACAATCAAATTATGAATCGGTGTCAGTCACTTCTAATATAAATATAACTTCACCAGTCGTTGACACATCATCACTGTCTAACCTCCCCATTAATCAAGATGAAGGTCATAGTTTGGGGGATGTTGAGGGACAAGACAATGCAGTTGATTCATGGTGGGGGCAGGTAAAATCTTACGCTTCGCTTGCGATAGAACGGGTGGCGTGTGGAGTGGATGCCGTCAAACAGTTCCTCTTCACCCTCAGTAGTGATGAAAGATGGGGGGTGATGATGGCAATTGATGAGCGATCGCCGCAGGTGTTTGAGGAGTTGACTGCGATCGCGCCTGATTGGGGGACTTGGATGGGGTGAGTTTTGGGGCGGGCGATCGCACTGGGGTTAATTAAACTGATACAAAAGTAGAGCGCGTGTTTGGGGCTGTGCGATTCGCTGTTTATTTTGCAGACGGGTGTCGGTCTGTGGGGTGCGATTGGGTTGAGTGGTTGGGGCAAGATAACCGATTCGCAATTATATTTTGCGTTTGGAGGTTAAATTGAAAGAGCGTTCCTCAATTGGATGCCTAATTTTTAGTATAAATACACAAATATTTTAGATTATCTTAATATTCAAAAGCTTATCCTTTGTGGAATTTACGGATTTTTATTAATAAGCTTCATGTTTTATTTTAAATATGTGCATTAGAGGCAATTATCTTGCAGCCTGTAACTATAAAGGTTCCTAATGTTTTGGGAGAAGATGTAAAAACTATAGAAGCTTTTTATAATCATATCCAAGAAGTTATACCTGCTAAAGCATACGAGATTGATATGAGCCAAGTAAGCTATATTCGTCCTTATGGACTCTTAGCTCTATTAATTGCGGGACGTAGGTTAAAACAGACTTCAGGCAGTAAAGTTTTGTTAAGTCGTATGCTACCTAAAATTCACCAGTATCTGGAACGCATGGCTTTGTTTGAGATTGAAAACAATTGTTTTGATGTAGATAAACCAATAGAAGAACGGTGGAATAGAGATTCTAATACAGCTAATCTTTTGGAAGTAAGTTTAATTTCTAACTTTGATGATATCAATAGCGTAATTTGCCGAGCAGAAAACATTTACAGTAAATGGTTATCAGTCTCACATATCAACAATTTAATCAGCGTATTGTCTGAGTTATGCACAAATATTTTTGAGCATAGTGGCGATAAATATGGCTGTGTTTTAATTCAGAAAGTTAAAATTCAAGAGCAGGTTATCGTCCGACTAGCTGTAGGGGATCTTGGCTGTGGCATTCCCGGAAGCTTCATTAACAGCTTTGGAAGTAACAACATTAAGAATACAATTACCTATTTAACAGATGCTCTAGGTGGAAAAACAAGCCGTTCAACAGGACGTGGCGGTTTAGGATTGCGCCAAGTAGAACGGATTGTTGATACAACTGGGGGCTATTTATGGCTACGCTCTCATAATGCTGCTATTAAAAGTTTTGGCCCTGGGGAAATACAGGGATTTCCGGCTTTGGCTTTTATTCCGGGTACTCAAGTTGCAGTAGAACTTTATTCGACTTGACGATTAAGAAAAGAACAAATATCATATAAGCATGAGTTCACTAAACTCTAGTGAACGTTCATTTACTAAAGGTGAAAGTTGGAAAGCCAAGAATTAATTCAAGTTTTAGACATTGCTGAACTGTTTAGAGGTTTAGGATTCTCAGACCGTTTTTTTTTAACACGGCAGAAAGGAACCCAAGCTTTTGAACGGCTAAAGGATTACATTCAAAAGCAATCCGAAGGCAATGCAATTCTTTTATGCTTTCCTAGAGATCAATTGATAGACGTTTCATTTATCGATGAAACAATTATTCGGCTACTAGAAGATATGAATATAGGGCATTGCCCGAATTGCACTCTTCTGCTTCAAGGATTAACACCCGATACAATTGCCAATTTGGGGGCAGCTATCGAGTTTCGGCATCTTAAGCTGGCTTTTCTCGTAGTAGAATTAACTGGCAAGTGGCAGTGTATTGGACAAATAGAATTAAGCTTACGAGAAACGCTTAATTTACTCGCAATTCATGGTAGTTTGACTGCGCCTGAGCTTTCAGAAATTCTCAAACTAGCTATTAACTCAGCCAGTAATCGCCTCAAGCGACTCTATGATCTTCACCTTATCCGACGAGACTATGAAGTAACAAATAAAGGATTGCAGTATACTTACTACTTTTGGAAATGGACAGAATAACAGTTAATATTGTAGGAATAAATATTGTAAGAAAATGCTTTACAAAGACCAAAATAACTCTAGTTCAAAAGCTGAAAAGCACAAAATTCTCGTATATCCCGTACAAAATGGCGACACTAGCCAAATCGTTTTGAGTAACGGTAAGCGCATAATTTTTGATTTTCGTCATTTAAAACTTGGTGAAGAAGAGGATGAACCAGCTATTAACCTTAAAGAGCATATAGGCAGAGAGTTAGCAGAGGAAAAACGTGATAATATCGATGTCTTAGCTCTTACTCACGGAGATAAAGACCACATATCAAACAGTACTGAATTCTTTGAGTTACGACACAATCCAAAATACCAAGGGAATGGACGAATTAAAATTGCTGAATTATGGGTTCCAGCTGCAATGGTACTGGAAACGTCTACCTTAGATCAATGGAAAAATAGAGCAGAATTTGTACTTTGGCGGCAAGAAGCTCGATATCGCCTTCATGAAGGTAAAGGCATTAGAGTTTTTTCCCAGCCAGAAATGCTTAAGAGTTGGCTTGAAAAAGAGAAGCTTCCTTTTGAATCGCGTCGGCATCTTATAACGAATGCTGGAGAGACAGTTCCAGGCTTTTCACTTGCAAAAGATGGAGTTGAATTCTTTTGCCATTCTCCATTCGTTAAGCACGTTGATGGAGGCGATGTTTTACGTAACGAAGCAGCTCTTATATTTCAAGTTCGCTTTGAAGTTGCAGGAGTTCAAACTAATTATTTGGCAGTAGGTGATTCAACTTGCGATGTACTTGAAGACATCGTAAGAACTACGAAACTGCATAGAAATGAAGATCGGCTCAAATGGGATTTATTTAACATTCCTCATCATTGCAGCCATCATGCACTTAATCCAGAAAAAGGCGAAAATGAAACAATTCCCCTGCCTTTAGTGAAAGAGCTTCTTTTATACGGACAAAAAGGCGCGTATATAGTAAGTTCTAGCAAGCCGATCGCCAATTCTAGAGAAGCATATCAACAAAAACAGCCTCCCCACATTCAGGCTAAAAACTGCTACCAAAAGTATTTAAATCAGATCGGTGGACGAAGATTTCTGGTAACAATGGAAGAGCCAAATGTTCAAAAGCCCCAACCTTTAGAGTTTTGTATTACTGATAAAGGAGTAAACTTAAATACTTTTACAAACTACGGAGTGAACATTATTGTATCTTCTCCAGCACCGAGGGCAGGTTAAATGACTGATGAATACATTAAGTTTGGTGAACCTATAGCCTCTCTCACTGAAACGGCTTTAACCATGCCAACATCGCGTCGTATGTTCAAAGTTTGTGTTGAACACAAATTCTTTGAACTTGTCGAATTGCGAAAAATTGTTGCAAACCAACAGCAGGTGGGAGAAATGCTTGTTGTCGATTGCACTAATGATGATGTTCCAACTAGAAATGAAATTGGAATTCTCTATCGAGAACGAATTGGGTTAATCTTCTATTTTGAAGAGACTAGAATGCCTGAAGTCCAAGCATTACGGCAGAATTTTCCTGTTACTCTTCATCAGAATCATGTAAATAAAGGTGAACCTGCTTCACTGTGTTTGTATTTTGAATCATGGAATGTAGTGAAGCGTTTCTGGACTCCCCAAAAGCATCTAAATCGAGTACTTTGGTGGATATCCGAGACTGCTAAAGGCACACTACACCGTGAAGACCAGCCTGTTGAACAATTCTACTTTCGCAGCCCTTATGAAATAATCTTGCCACCGGATTTCGATATAAAAATCCAAGAAAATGGGCTTACTCTAACTGTAGAACAAGTAGAAGATAAAGTACTGCTAGGGAAATTTTTGCCAACTTCTTGCGAGGAAAATAAACAACAAAAGTTAAAATGTATAGCCATGTCACTTCAGCCAGTAACTCATGGCACTATTGAACGCTTCCCATATGATCTAGGCACTCTTGATTCACAATTGTCTGCACGAGGTGCAAAGTTTTTTGACCTACTTTGTAACGAAATTAATTGCTTTATAGGTTCAGAAGGAATTCCCAAAAAAGCTGATCATAAAATACTTCTCATTCTTCAAATACCTATTCAAAGAAGTGATAATAGTTGTATAGAACGCAATGATTACAAGGCTTTTTCCCTTAACATAAATCTGGGACAATTAGGCGAAGCTTGCGGTGTATTAAGTGATGGAACAGATGGGAAGTATTACAAAATAATTTCCTTTTCAAAGGAGATTGCTAACCCACCTAGTACTTGGCGTTCTATTGACATTTTTCCGCTAGAAATTACTTTGTCTTTGACAACTACATCTGCACAACAGGCTTCAGGTATTACTAACGCTACATCTGAATTTTCTGGGGTGCTTGCAGGAGTTGGGGCATTGGGTAGTAACCTTGCAGATATATGGTATCGAGAAGGATGGGGGACATGGACATTTATAGACCCTGATCACATTAAACCTCACAACTTAGCTCGACACACCACTAAACATTTTCAAGTTGGTCAATTCAAAGCAAATGCCGTCAAGCAAATGGTTGAAGAAATTTATTTTGATGACTATGTAAAAGCTTTTGCCATTGTTGACGATGCAACTAACTGGTCGAATGCTGAGTTGAAAAAATCCGTTGAGACGGCGGATATAATAATTGATGCTACAACAACATTAACTGTACCTCGTGAGTTAGCGATTGCTCAAAGTAAACGGGTTGCATCAGTTTTTGTAACTCCGTCTGGATATGGATCTGTTTTACTTCTAGAAGATTCAAAACGTGACATCCGAATAGACGGGCTAGAAGCACAATACTACGGAGCGATTTTAAATAATAGTTGGGGTGAACAACATCTTGATGAACATCAAGGGCATCTTTGGGTTGGTGCAGGATGCCGTGATGTATCAAAAGTGATAGCAACGGATTTACTTCAGGTTCATGCAGCAACCCTCGCAAGGCAAATCAGGTTCAGACGGGATCAATCTGATGCTTCAATTTTAGTGTGGCACATTGAGCCAGATACAGGAGCCATTAGTGTCGAGAACGTATCTGTTACATTACCGTTAACTATTTTGATTGACAAATGGAAAATAGTTTGGTATGTTAGCTTACAAGAAAAAGTAAGAGAGTTACGTTCCGCCAATCTGCCAAATGAGACTGGTGGTGTTTTGTTAGGTTATATAGACCAAGTATTACAAACCATTTTTATTGTTGATATACTGCCTGCTCCTATAGACAGCATAGCTGATCCAAGTGGATTTACTCGCGGGGTTCAGGAATTAGAACAACAGATTAACTTTGCACAAAAAAGAACGGCAAATATCGTGTCTTATATTGGTGAATGGCATTCACATCCACCAGCAATTTCAACAATGCCAAGTATTCACGATATTAAACTTTTGAGTTATCTTGTTGAAATGCTTAAATATGAAGGACTACCAGCACTTATGTTGATTGTGGGCGAGAACCAAGAAACGTGGTCAATAGGAGACGAGTATATTTACTGAAATATTTGGACTTAGTACAAAATAAATGTATTGAATCAATTGCCGTAATAAGAATACATAGCTATACATTTTAACCAATACACATTAAGTAGAAAAATAAGCAAATGATGCAAGAATTTTTAGAATTTATTAATAAAAACTTTGATGACTATACTAGACGAGCAAGATTAGGCCCTGCCCTACTCACTGTCTTACCAATCTCTTTGACTGTAATAGGTTGTTTTCCTAATGACTATACTGTATTAGCTATAATTACTGCATTAGGAATTGCAAATGGTGGAACAGCTTTACTTGCTCAAATTGGTCGAAACATTGGAAAGAGAAAAGAAGCTGAATTATTTCAATCCTGGGGTGGTAAACCAACAACCCAAAAGCTTCGACATAGAAATACAAGCAATAAAGCTATATTGGAACGCAGGCATAAAAAATTACAACTACTAATTCCTGATATCCATATTCCCACTCTCTTAGAAGAAAATAGTAATCCCCAAGAGGCTGATGAAATTTATGAATTATGCACAAAATTTTTGATAGATCAAACTCGTGATGTTAGTAGATTTAATCTAATTTTTGAAGAAAATTGTAGTTACGGGTTTCATCGTAATTTATGGGGATTAAAATTTATTGGTATACCCTTATCATTGATTGGAACATTGATAATAACTGGCTTTATAATTTACTCATGCTCTATTGGGAAAACATCAATTTCTCCGCTAACAATAACTAGTGGTGTTATAAATTTTATATTTTTGCTGATATGGATTTTTTTAATTACACCTGATTGGGTCAAACCTGTTGCCGAATCATACGCTGAAAGATTGTTGGAATCTCCTGAAAAACTTCTAGTTACTAACGCAACGAGTCAAGCACCATAATATTTCTCTCGTTTCAAA
Organism: Anabaena azotica FACHB-119; assembly: GCF_014697625.1. Taxonomy (GTDB): domain Bacteria; phylum Cyanobacteriota; class Cyanobacteriia; order Cyanobacteriales; family Nostocaceae; genus Trichormus; species Trichormus azoticus_A. The sequence continues at coordinate 6,929 of NZ_JACJSG010000071.1, forward strand.
TTAGAAAAACATAATTGCTCTCAAGCCTTTGAGAGCTTTATTTTTAAACTTGTAACTTAAGACTTTAGTTTTTATAGGAATTAGAGCTTAAAGTTTTAACTAATCAAGAGTTTTAAAATTAGGTTTCGATTATTCTTTTTCTACAGTGACACAAGAGAGTTACAAATATTACATTGCGAGTCGCGTGAATTTTTATTCCCACTATTGATTAACAATATCTGTCAATGCAGAATTAGGCTGAAATGCTCTGTTTGACCAACATACAGCAGTTGACAAGGTAGTTAATGAGTAAAGTGGCGATCGCCATTCAGAAAAGAAAATTGTGACTCGTGGAAACAGCCGTTTAGCTAGAAGGTTTTGTCATACAAAGATAGTAAAATTAATTCTTATTTTTTAAAACATCCTAAAAATTTTAGCTTATATAACTTAATATCAATTACAAATCAAAAGCAGTCATACTAAGAGAATTACACCTAACAGATGTATTTCTAGTAATAATATATGCTGAAACGTCATTTTTTCATTAAAGTTGTTGTTATAGCAATATTATCAGCAATTGTGATTTGGCAACAACCTGCTTTTGCCTGGAATAAAGCAGGTCATATGGTATCAGGTGCGATCGCTTATAGTGAACTGAAGCCGAATCATCCACAAGTAATTGAGGAAATAGCAACAATTTTAAAAGAACACCCTGAATATTCTAAGTTTGAAGCACAATGGAACGCTCTTAACCAATCTGATATTTCTCCTGAAGCTAAAAATTTATACTTATTCATGTGGGCGGCAAAATGGCCTGATGAAGCCCGTGATAACAATACATTTAATCGCCCAACTTGGCATTACATCAACTTTCCTTATCAACCCGACCGATCCTCAAACTCAATTCCCCGTGAAATTCTTGATGAAGAAAATATTCTCTTTGCTTTCCAAAAAAACCTTGATGTTATTCAAAGCAATCCTAGTAATAGTGATAAAGCCGTTGCAATATGTTGGCTGTTCCATTTAATAGGAGATGTGCATCAGCCCTTGCATACAACCAAACTCATAACTAACCAGTATCCTGAGCCAGAGGGCGATAGAGGTGGTACAAGTTTTTATATTCGAGTTAGACCCGATAACCAAACCATTAGCTTGCACAAATTTTGGGACGACCTCATCCTTGGCAGTGAAAGATTCCAAACAGTTCGTAACACCGCAACTAGGTTACGAGCTACATATCAACGTAACCAATTACCCCAGTTAAGAGAAACTAAGTTTAATAACTGGGCGAAGTCAGAGAGTTTTAAAATAGCCAGACAGGACGTATATCTTAATGGAATACTGTCTGGCAGTAGTGATAAAAATGATGGAAAAGTCTTACCAGAAAATTATGCTGCTACAGCTAAACCCATTGCTGAACGTCAAATGAGCTTGGCAGGCTACCGTCTAGCTGATGTATTTAACCAGTTATTCGGGTAGCAATAACCAAACTAATCTTCCCCAACTTTAACTTCAAGTTGATAAATCCGCATTAACGGGTGTTCGCCTATCATCCGCCAGTAATAATAGTCTTCAGGCAATGACGACAGCCTTACTCCACAGCGATACAGAAATACTGGCTCACCCCGGCGCATGGTTTTCTAAAACATCTGTTCTAAACTGAGGTCTAAGCGATCGCTGTTATGCCAGATGATATGCCACTTGCCAGAATACCCAGCGTTGAGCAAACTTGCTCCCCAGCCATTCCATTACCAGAGGTACAACTGGCGAAGCTGTCATTAAGGGCAAACTATACCGTCTAGTTTTGTTTTAGTTCAGCAGCGATCGCGTAAGACTCCTGGTAGACATCGCTTTTAGCATCAAAGTAAGATAATCAACTAGTATGCCCTATTGGTAGGAGAGATAGCCCATGAGCTATACAATGCACAACGCTCAAGAAGTGGCAAAGCTCGCTGCTACTGATATTGAGGCTTGGCTACGCTCTCAAAAGGAAACTGTTAGTGTTACAAATGTTGAAGATGACCCAGATTATCAATGTAGAGATATTGACCTCATCTGGACAAGCCACCAGGGGGAAGTTTTAATCGAGATTAAGGGCGACAGGTGGAATAAAACTCGCAACTTTTTCTTTGAAACCTACAGTAATCTTGAGAAAGGAACACCCGGCTGCTTTCTCTATACCGAAGCAGATTGGTTATTCTACTACTTTGTTAACACTCGTCAACTTTACAGATTACCGATGCCTAAGACGCGGGAGTGGTTCAAAATTACCATGCGACGGTTTCGGGAGCGCTCGACTACAACACCAGTAGGAACAAGCTATTACACCACAGTCGGGCGACTTGTGCCGATTACTACTGTCATGATGGAAGTACCAGGGATAAAGATGGAGCAGCTTTAAGATTGTGGATGTATATATTGAGCTAAATTTAAACTTTAGTCTCATTAGCTTTTTTGGAGGCAGCGATCGCAGCAGTTACAAATAATGAAACGAATAGGCAAGATGGTTCGGGTATCGATGTAGATGAAGAACTCACGCTAATATTGGCAGCAGAATCTTGATAAATGTATGTTCCTGCCCGTCCAACTTCACCCGTCAGGCTGGTTTCTGAGATGGAAGTTCTTTGTAATGTATATCTAGGCGCATCAAAAGCAATGCCAAAATCAACCACTAATTTCCAATTTGAACCAGAATTAAGCTCAAAATTGATACTTGGCTTTAAGAAACTGCTGGAAGTAGAGGCTGGATTTAAATTCAAGTCTAGATTATTGACCGTTAACTGCCAATCGTTCAAACTTCCGTTGTCTGCGTAAACCACAAATCCTGAATATTCGCTCTCTTGTGGCAAAGAAGCCCTCAACAAAGGGTTAGCTTCGACTAAGGTAAAATTACCTGAAAATTCTTGTCTAGTTAAATTAGCTCCCAACACGGGAGTAGCATGAAATACACTTGCAACTACCAAACCAATCAGGGCGACGCGAGAAGAGGGAAGTCGAACTTGATTCATGGAAAAGGTACTGCTATGAAAAATTAATTAATAAATGTTATCACATCCGCAACAATTGAGAATCCAGTCTCTACACTGAAAACTTTTGCTCCCGTATTCCCCCTACGTAAACTAACTAACAGACTAATATGAAGAGTATGTAAAGTTGTGTTCAAATGTAGACCTTCAATATAAATTGATTATATCTAGCTAATATCAAGTTGATTTAGTTGGTTCATCATCAAAAATTCACTCTGATACTAAGTAGTTTCAATTGTTCACAAGCTCACAAATTTTTACTATTAATTTTTTGAATACTTAAGTTAATCAAGAATTATTGAGCAAGGTAACAGCTATGGCAATTATCAAGGGTACTCAAGGTCATGATATCCTCGATGGCACAACCGGGGATGATTTGATTAGAGGCAAGGCTGGGAATGATTTCCTCAATGGCAATGGAGGCAATGATATACTTTTGGGTGGTGCTGGTGATGACTTATTAAGGGTTGATTTTTCCAGGGGCAATAATCTACTTTTCGGTGGAATAGGCAACGATAATCTCTATGCTACTGATACGTCTGGTAACAATATCCTCATCGGTGGCGCTGGCGATGATAACCTGTATGTTGATTTTTCAAGGGGCGACAATCTGCTATTAGGTGGCGATGGCAATGATTTTCTGTCTGCTTCTACCTTTTTAATTGCCGTTGACTTTAACGGCCCGCGTCCATCCGGGAACAATACCCTTGACGGTGGCGCTGGTGATGATTACTTGGACGTTAGTAATTCTACAGGTAATAATCTCCTTTTGGGTGGTGTCGGTAATGATGTTCTTGTCGCTTCGGACGCATTAGGTAATAACACTCTCTTTGGTGGTGATGGCATTGATACCTTTGTTTTCAATAGTTACCAAGGAACTGCTGTCAATATTGGTGACTTCGACGTAACCAATGACGTTTTTCAAATATTTGGAGGAATAGTAGTTGACGGTGAAGTATTGGTAGAGGGTTTTGGTGGTGGTTTGTTAGAAGGTTCGCTTTCGGCTAGTCAATTCACCTTGGGTACATCTGCAACAACCGATACTCAACGATTTATTTACAACTCTTCTAATGGTGCATTATATTTTGACCAAGATGGTAGTAATAGCGGGTTTACGCAAGTACAAATAGCTCAACTATCCACTGGATTAGCTTTAACCGAAAACAACTTTCTCGTTGTGTAAGTTATCTTTCGCAACCAATCCCATCTCTATCCCTGTCGAAAAAGTGCGGATCTGGCTGATTCACCCTAAATCTGCGGTAAGGAATATCAGGACAATCCAAATCTGCTGAATTACGTGGAATGCAAAAATCTGGGTAAGAAGGGTCGCACTGTTGTTGCTGCGGCGATCAGCTACGCCCTTGCGGTTACGCCATCGCACAGTAGGCGCAGTATCTTTCTTCCCTCGCCTGAAATCCCAAGGCATTACGGGCCGCGATTGGTTCCAAAAGCCCAGCTTCTGTTGTTTGGCATTCTTTTAAGAAATCTCTCTTAGCCCCGACTGAGCAAGAAAGGTGCGAGATCGAACCTCAAGAAATGCTGGCAGTGGAATAATTTTCGTTTTCAGAAAATATCGTTTCTTACTTTCTACTTAATCACTAAATTTATTTGAACTTTCTACTTGTTCAACTAGAGGTTGATAAGATAAATTTTTGATATCTACTTCATCAGGATTTAGAATCCATATAGCCGGTATTTTTGCATCAGTTAAATAAGCACCAATGTTTAAAAAATGGTGATCATTAAAAATAAATTTAAAACCACACATACTAGAAAAGCCAAAATCTTCATCGGAGCGGGAAATAATTTCAATATTTAAAATGTTTTTTGATAATAAAGATATGACATTGTTTTGATGTTCTTTCTCAGGAATAATTAGATTCTTATATGGATATCTATTTATATTTTCATTAATATTTTGCTGAGAATAATTTGCATCGAAAAGAAGGATATTTGCTTGTCCTTCATCTACATCCATATAAAGTCGAAATTCATTGTAAGTTTCCAAAATAAGAGGCCCTGATTCTAGACGGATTTCATCTTGTGGTTGCAAATATCTTAGGCGTGTTAACGATTTTATTTGTTGACCTATTAGCTGAAATGCAAGAATTTGATTATTTTTCAGGTATTCTGAAGCTATCATACAGAATTTTTATCTCAAAATAACTTAGCCCCTGTATTGTAGTAGGATATTTAGCCAGTTGTATTAACGTGAACCATTGCTAGATTAATCTTGTAGCAACTACAGCACTAGCTGATACATCTGGCTTTCAACTTGATGCGACGGGCTATGCTATGAGCGCTCTGCGCGATGGCGCAAAGCGCCCAGCTTCCCTGCGGGACGCTCCGCGAACGCTGATAGCCCATTCTTCAGCCTCATTATCTAACTGCAACCTTACCCAATACCACCTCCAAACGCTCAGTAAATCCACTGCTGCGATCGCAAGTCATAATTAGCTGGTCGATTGCGCGAGTCATTGCCACATACAGCAACCGCGCTTCCTCTTCGGGCGTGTTGTACCGATGAGGCATGAAACCAATGCCAGGGATAAGCACCACTGGAAACTCTAGCCCCTTAGATGAAAACATGGTTATGAGTTTAATGCTTTGTTCGTCTGGGTTATAGTTGCGGCTGTCATTGTTGGCATTGACCCATTCCACAGGTATTTGCAGTTTTTGGAAATCCTGGTAGATGCGATCGCCCATAAATTTAGAGCGGTAAATTATCGCCATTTCGTTCCAAGGCATATTTCGCTCATGCAACTGTTGCACTCTTTGGGCTAAGTATTCCACCTCATGCTTGAAACTGGGCAGTTTAATTAAAGAAGGTACAGGCCCTTGTCTTCCAGCGCTAGTCGGTTCTACCAGTACCACTTGGTCATCATCCCCAGTGGTGGGTGTCATCACTTCCTTAGCAAATTCGTAGGCTACCTTTAACACCTGCTCTGTATTGCGATAGTTGAGCTTGAGTATAGTAGTGCGTCCTTGTGCTTGGATACCTACACTTTTGAAACTGAATTTTTTGTCCCGTTTTTCACCATACAGATTTTGAGCGTCATCGTAGAGAATTAACAAGGAATTAGTTTCAGGGTCAACCATCTGGGCTATCAACTTCAACCACTCTGGCTTGAAATCGTGTCCCTCGTCCAGCATCACTGCGCCATATGCCCCAGCCGGTATTAACTTGGCATCCACCGACGCAATCACTCGGTTGACCAATTCTGCTACGTAAGCTTCGCCGCTATATTCTGTGCGGTTAGGTTGAGGTATGCGATGTTCTTTGAGCTTATCCACGCACCAGCCATGAAAATGTCTCACTTTTACTCGGTCTTTCAAGCCCTTGTGTTCAATCATCTGTCGCAGTTTGGCAGCAAGGGAAACATTGAAACACAGCACTAGGATTTGTTTACCATCCTTTTGTGCTAGGTGCTGACAACGGTAAGCTAAAATCATCGTCTTGCCCGAACCCGCAACACCGTGAATTACCCGATGCCCATCTCCTAAACTCCTGGCTAACTGTTCCTGCTGCAAGTCCATGATTTTTAGAATGTCGGGTATAACCAGTTCAGCAGTTTCTTCATCCGTAGAAGTATCGGGAGTAAATTGATTGTCTGGGCGCAAATCTGGAAAGATGTGCCAACGGATTCTATCTATTTGGCTGCTGGTTAATGTTTTGCCAAATTGATACCCCGATAAATCCCAAAGCCGTTGCTGAAATTCTCCGATATCGGTACTTGGCAGCATCTCATCTTTGCAAATGATCAAGTGTTCCTCAAACACTGCGTTTAGTTCACTGCTGTTAAAATCCTTGCGGCTGATGTTGGTGAGTACCACGCCGTAACCGTAAGGGAGAATCAGTTTACCTTGATGATTACCTTCTTTTTGCACTAGCGCCGGGTCTTTTTCCAGCATCTTCTTAACTGCTAGTGCGTAATCTCTGGCTTGTTGTAGTGGGTGTTTAACTTCCTTGACCCCATCCTCTGTAATCAATGTGACTGTAGCCGGGTTGATGCTTTTGATGGTGTCTAACTTCCAGTCCTTTACCTCTAGGATGAACAAACCCCTACTGGGGTGCAGCACTATAAAATCTGGATGCAACCGCTTTTTACCCACTGGCACGTTATACCACAGCAGATAATCATCCTCTAATTTCTCCTCCAATCTCTGGGCTAACCTCTTCTCGCCAGGGGTCATTGTCATTGAGCAGCTATTAAAGGAGGGAATTAGGGTGGCCATAGCTAGATGTTATCATGATGCTATTAAGATGATACTTCGGTTTTGTACCGGAAGTTATTGGACGCGATCGCGCTCGTTATTCTTCACTTTCTAGATGTTGCGATCGCCTACGGTATATAAAGCCCATCACTCGATTTCCCCCAAGAATCGGTTGCTAAGTCCTCAATTCATGTACACGTTGCCATTCCTGCTGTGTAATTTTGTAATTTGTAGCGTTCGGCTGGCGAATCACAATCAAATTTTTCATCACAGGATCAAGCTTGAGGTCTTGGCGTAGCAGTGGCTTGTCTATCAATTTACTGGTAAAGCGAATCCTGGCACAGGGTTTAACACCAACACGACTGGTATCAATCCAGTAGCCAATATCAGGCGGACTAGAGATAATCTTGGGTGGCTCAATAATCTCTGCGATGGCGCAAGCGCCCAGCGTAGCTGATCGCATATATCCCCGCTTGATCCCCAGCTTTCCAAATCAGCACCCCATCACCTGGAGCCATGTCCTTTGCATAGCGAGTGGCCAGCCACGGCATCTGTTCAAAGTCGCGGATGCCATCAATGATACGGTAATACTTGGGGTTGCCTTGAAATAGCCAGTAGGTCATTGTTTGGAGGATTTCTCTAAGAATGGGGTGGGAGAGGCGATCGCTTAGTAGAGCAAGAGAATTTTCTTCTCTTTAATCAATTGGTTCTTTGGTGCAAGAGAGATAATTAGAATTAACCCAACCCTTTAAACCCTCAACTTTTTTATTAGGCCCATTAATCACGGTGACATAGGCCCAAATACCCTGTTGTTGATGTAGTTGTAAATGATTACCATTGTTTAAACCTGCTCTGGGTTTACCATTGGGACTCAAACGCAGTGCTAACTGTCCAGATTGAATATTGACGACATCACACCAAGTAACCCATGTAAGAGGCATTACAGGTAACTTTTCCTCAACTGCTACAAGTTTTTCTGTGAGTATTCGTTTATTGTTGTGGACGATATTTAGGTACATTCCTTCATTAGAATCTTCCTTCCAAGAAACTGAGTAATAGTAATCACCATTTGCCCAAGTAATACCTTGATAACCATTATCACGCCATTTTGTACCATCTTCTAATCTGATGCACTTGCCTTTGTCGTCACAACCAACATAGACTCTTGTGGTTTCAGTGTCGAATATATTAATTGTGAATTTTCCGGCACGGTAGGTATCAGCTTTTGCCTGTATGCCTGTGCTAAAAATACAAGCATTTGCAATTACTGCGGTTAAGAATAATTGTTTTATTTTCATAGTTTGCTCGTGGAATTTAAAGAGAATATAGTGTTCCGTCTACGCCCTATTAATTGCATCTAATAACTTGTGGAGAAAACAATTATAATCGCCTTAAATACAACCGATATATTCTTTAATAATTAGTTTCAATTCTTTAGTGATTGGTAAACTATCAATTTCTTTACAGAGGTTATGCAAAGATTCACCTTTAGCCTTTCTTTCTTGATAGATTCCTTGAAGTAGTGCTGTCAATCCATATTTAGTTAGTGCATCTGATGCTAATCCTATTATCCCAAGTAATACAATACCGCCAACCATTCCGCCTGGCCCTAGCATGGCTAATGCCGCAGTAATGGCCGCAGCACCAGCTAAACCCGTTGTTGCCATTGTAATGAGAAGTACAACGGCTGGTAATCCAATGCCTGCTAATTTTCTAACAATTTCATCCATGATTATGATTACTGTTGATTTGATTCTTTAACTTTGACTCTTCTAAAAATGCACTCATAAATTCCCCTACGTGAATACTCTTCCCCAGCCAAGGCTCTACGTGCAAAAACTAATTCCCACCCTTCATCTCCTAATCTATTGATGCTCGTGTCAAAGACAACATCTTCCAGACTTTCAATTTTGTATTCATACTGCACATTTTTAGGTTGTCGTTGCCACCATAAGTTAAAAGCTAAGACGGCTAATATTGCTCCTAAAAGTGTAGTATTAATTATTTCTCTAAATTGAACTAAAATATTGAATATGCTAACTTGCCCTAGTTGAGATTTTGAATTAGTAGAAGATGTAGATTTGTTGATAGCAGGGATTTGTAAAACTTTATTATCTTTCAAATCGATAGTTTGCCGCCAAGCTGGATATTTACTACCAGTTAGCTGCCCACGAATATATATAAATTTAATTCTTGATAAGTTCAATTTAGATATACATTTACTAACATAATCAACCATAAAAGACTGTTCTGGAAGTTCTTGAGCTTCAGCAGTTACAGTCACGCTATCGTCTTTAATGCTTGCTTGAACTTTTATGCCTTTGGCTTCTAAAGCCTTGTTCATCAGGCTAGAAATTGCCCCAGCATCTCCCTGTTTTGCTTGTTCTAAAAGATCAGTTGCAGTCATACTTAATCATTTTGGAATTAGAAATTACTATACAGACTAGACTTTATTGTTATTGTGCTTAGGCTTAGTCAGTTATAGACATCGTTATTTCACTTCTACTATTGCATCGGCATCATTGCCGAATACATCAACCAGACAAACTGCGATCGCACGTTTCCCGACTGGTAATTCTGGGCTTGCAGCCATAGTTACTACCGTTGATGCTTGTTTGCCATTACCACATGGAACGAAATGTATTATCGTCATAGTCTCAATCAATCGCCCAGTAATTAAAGCTGCAAAGTTATCTTTAATAACCTTGCGGAGTTCTACTTGCTGCTTTTCTGAGAAACCAGCAAATTCTACACTCTATCCCCCATCTCTTCTAACAAAGCGGAAATTTTTTCCATTGCCAGTGGAGAGGGCTTATTATGACCATTTTCCCAACGATTGATTGTGCAATATTTAACACCTAAATAAGTGGCAAATTGTTCTTGCGTGAATCCAGCCGAAAGCCGCAGTTCACGAATAAACTGCCCTACCTCTGGCTGGTTAATAGCCAAGGATTTTTTTATAGTCATTTCACTTAAACTTGTATTTATTAGCTTAAGTAGCAAGTGCTATATGCTTAGTTATATATTATTCCGGGTTAACCCAAGTTTTTTAACAGTATATATACGCAATATCAGTTTATGTAAAAATATTTGCTCAAAATAATCATGTCTAAGTAAATATGTACTATAAAATCACTTGTTTGGTTAGCTCCATAATCCTTTCCATTACATCCTTGAAAATTTGACTTGAAGGGATTTTGCTTGTACTGCGTTCTGCTATTCGTCCCATTAATTAAACCGCCCACCCACACTTAGCACTGCTTCATGAGTGGGTAGCTCTTAGCTAAAGCGATCGCCTAAGTATCAAGCAATTCCGCCCGTAAGTCATCTAGCGGTGACTCAGGCAAAGCTTTAAGCTCCCCTGGTTTTTCAGATTCATCCTCTGTATATTGCGTAACTTTTTCCGGGGTGTCAGGAATGAACTCCAGATTTAAGCGCATCCTTCCCTTGAGCCAACCCTCACCAACACGCAAAACCTCACATTCAACACCATCTGTTAGCCATGACGATCTCTTTTGTCTATAAGTACCAGTTAATACCTCCTGAAGTCCTTTAATCAAATCCTGATACTTGGACATTGATTTATCGGCAAAACTCAATGCCTCATCCATTGCAACCACATCGTCATCATTCAACTCGCACATAAATTCCACCATTGACAACAAAGCAGGCTAATTACAACTAACCTGTTCTACCTAAAATTCCCACGAATAACAAACAAGCGATCGCTCAGTTAAATAAATTTGCTAATTGGCTGTGCTATGGAGTAAGTTATTATACAAACCATCTAATAGCCTGTTTGCTGTCTATGACCAAACTCGACCGAGTATCAGTAGCGCAACTTCTTAGTAAGCATGGAATTACTGAATCTATCTTCAAAGAGCGTATCAATTTATTAAGCATCCAGCCTGCAAAAGTTGGTAATAACCTTTATGTCAGCGAGGAACAATCAGAATTGCTTGAGCAGTTAGATGTTCACTTAAAAGCGGGGAAGAGTATGGCAGAGTTTAAAATAACTGCCAGTCAAAAAGCTTACCGTGGAAGGGTACAAGCTCAAGGAGATGATATCTCTCAGAATGGAGGTTACAGCTATTCTTGGGCAAGGATGACTCCTGTTACTGAGCAGGAGGGCTTATCATTTATTGCTACAATTCAAGCACAATGTAATAAATCTCAGCAAGCAGAACGGCAACAAGCATTTTCTAAAGCTAAACGTTTTGTACAAAATGCAAGTAAGCAGGGTGGTATCGGGCCTGAAGCGCAACCACATTCGTTTAAAAATACTAAGCGTACAGTAGACAATGCTCGTGTTGATATCGAGATCGCAAGTGGACTTACTTTTGTGCCAGAAAAAAGCTCATGACAAATCTCCTCATAGAAGTACAGCAATTTATAGATAGCAATAATCTTGATAGAGCAAGAGAAGAAGTAGCAAAAAATCTCTCTAACTTGAGAACTATTAATGCTAAAGTTCGAGATTTTGCTGCACTGCTTGCTCTAGGCTCACAGCAAGCTTTAGAAATAGGTCTAGGGGTACTGGGACGTGAACTTCTTAAAAAAGATCCAGAACTCAGCATGGATGCAATATGGCTATTTTTAGCCGCAGTTTTATCTCGACAAACTATTGCAATTAATAGCCCCTCAAGAATTAGTATTCTTGGTCTTACTGCTTGTGTAGTAGATTGGAAGTTACCTATTTTCACTCTTTTGACTCCTACACTAGATTCTTTTTTCAAACTTAGCCTTTCTCAAGCAAGTGATTTAATTGCTGAACAAACTCTAGATTTCATTGCCACTTATGGAGAGAGTTATGCTAAAGCTCCTCGTACCAATAAGCAACTTCAGGAGCTTGAAGATTGTATTAATTTAGTGCTAGATAAAGTGGATGACTTGGATCTGAAAGAAGCTTGGAGCGAAGAAATAGAAACATTTTATCAATTAGCCAGGAAAAGTCGTCAAGAAAGGTACTCGGATGAACGTATCTGGTCGGCTGGTAGTCTTTTACTAAAAAATATTTATACAACTCAAGCTCTTAATTCAGACACAGAAACAAATAATAATTATAAAGTCAAAGAAAATATATCACGGTTTATTACTTCCTCTCTTTCTGCATTGGGAACAATTTTGCAGGGGGATGGTTTATCTGTGGCAATTCATATCAGTAATAATCAAGCCCAAAAAGATTGGTCTGTTATTGCTAATGTAGTTGACAAGTTAGAGAGATTATTTCAAGAAATTGCAGATTTGACTTTTAATAATATATCTAAATTGCCTACTTTTACACCCGCACACGCAATACCGGGGTCATGGACAATCATTGTTCACATGAACCTTAGTTATAATCAATCAACTTCTCTTGCGACTAAATTAAAATCCATTTCTTTAATAGGAGATAGTACAGATGAAAGAAGAAATTCATCTTTATTTAATAGTTGGCAAGACTGTATAGAAAGTTTAAGAAGAGATGAAATCATTGTAGATTTAGCTATTTCAACTGATGCTCCAGAATTACGTATTCTAAAGTCAATTTCTACAAGAGATTTCCCCAGTATTCAAGCTTATAGTTCACCTAAAATTAGAATTATATCTCATGATGTTCCCCAAGCTAACGACCTTGAACGAGTCATACGCCTGGCAGAATTATTAATTCAGTATCCACATGATCCATCAATTTTACGACAACAGTTTTTAGAGACAGATAAAACTGCTGATAGAGATTTCCTTTATTATCAGGCGGCAGCTAAAATTCTTGGGATTGCCGATGAACGTGTCAGACCAACCAAAGCCTGCTTTGTACTGAATCGTTTGCCATCAACAGAAGCAAAAATGAGATTCCTGGCTTACCAATTTATATCATCAAATGTTGGAGCAGCATGGTTTGGTTGGACAAATGCCAATGATCTTTCTGAAATTAAGCCTGAAAGTGCAGAACAATTTTTGAATGAAGTTTGTCCATCACTTTCAGGAACTACCATTAAACGACGTGCTAAAACCCTAGAATCTTGGTTAAATATATTCCTTGAACATTGGTAGAGATTTGAAAGTTAAACTATCACTATTTTACTAGTTTCTATTACAGTAATAAAATGAATATTCAACTAATCTCTACTAATCTTGAAAAGCCCCAAGACCCCCAAAATATCCCTAACAGGTGCTTTCTCATGCTCCATTTGCTGAACAAGCTTCAGTAAATACTTGGGAATGTACTTCGAGGACTTGAAGATGCGATCGCCATCGCTCCAAAATTCGTAGTGATAATACGCCTGTTGGTAATCCTTGCCGTTTCTAGTAATAGTCCGCCAGTGAATGCTACCGCTTCCCTCCCCCTTGTGTCGCCGCGTTTTACTAGGGGATATGTCATTACTAGGGTTTTCTAAAGCTTCATTACTAGGGTTTATCTCGTTGTCCCCTAGTAAATTACTAGGGCTAACTACAACCCCCAACAACTGCAATATCTCTGCAACTGGGCGTTTAACCGCGTTGGCCTCTTGGATATCCCCTAGTAATTTTTTGGGAATATACTTGGTTTTTTTCTGCCCGTTCTCTTGCCAGTGATAGTATGCCTAGAGGTAGTCCTTGCCGTTCTTGGTGACGGTGCGCCAGTAGATAGTCCCGTTGCCCTCACCTTTGCGTCGGCGGTTTTTACTAGGGTTATAACTAGGGGATGGATGCGATGGTTTTTTGCTTTTACTAGGGTTATTGTTCATCTACCCTAGTAAAACAGTACTTATACTCAAGCGATAGCATCAAGAAGTGCGAGTAGGTAATAGCAATTGCTTTCTCAATTGCATTCATGCTTTTCCTTCCCAGGCACTTAATAAGGTTTATTACGTATCTGTTATGCAATTTTTTGTTGAACCTGATTGCAAACAGATGCAATATTACAAACTATCTTCAGTTGCTTAAAAGCATAGAGTCATGCTTGGAGGTTGATCGATGTATACAACCATGCTCAAGCTGCATTGTCGCCACCGAACTCTTTAACTTTTGTGCTTTTCCACTCAATGAGGACTTTGCCATCTAAGGCAGCAATTATGTCCATAAAAGTTTCTAATGTTGGATTTCCTTGATCAGATATTGCTTTAGCAATCATATTTCTCCGATTGACAGGGGTTGCAGACTCATCACCTTTACGACGACGAATCTCACAATAGCGGCGGGTTAACGTTGCTAAATCTATGCCCAGTTCATCCATCCGCTCCCTAATCACGGACATATCCATACTTATACCTCTGCGACTTCTATATAAGTCTACAAAGGCATAAGGCAATTTGCTAATGCCAGACATAGTAATTTCCTCCTATGCTCACTACTCTATACCTTTAAATTAAAAATGGCAAGCTTTTTATAGCATTACCTATGCTTTTTGTGGCTTGACAGTATGCCATAAAAAGCATAGTATGAATTTAGCAAGCAAGGGAAACCTAGCTGATAACAAAAGGCGACACCCCTAGCCTGACAAACTTTGGAGGTAATCGCCTTTTGTAAAACACCCACCGTAAAGATGGAATATTAAACATCATGACATATCCAACTTATAGTCATCAACAACTCCAGAACAAATCCATAGCTGGATTAAAGAAAATCTACAGCGAAATCGGCTGCACAGTTGAGATAACTAACCGCTACTCCAAAAACTCATGGGTGGCTGCGATCGCTGATTACCAAGCAGGGCGCATCCACAAAATCGCCCCTCTTGCCCTTGACGAACAAGCGATCGCTCAAGCCGAACTCTACCAACACATCGCACAGCAAGCTCAGGACATAGCACCGGAAGAACTCACCACCCAACAAATAAATCCCCATCACTTCGAGGTATATGCAGGCAATAGACTTGTCGCCTACATCAGCTACGACAACAGCGAATATGTAACCCAAAGATGGGTGGTTATGGTGTGCGGTGAAGAAAAGTTCCGTCACTTTGCTATTTCTCAATGCCACCGCTTCATCGACTGGCATCATAAAGACGGTACACTCAACCCACTTTCTCCAGCCAAAGTACCAGATGCGCCCACAGTCCAAGAAATCTCTCTGTGCGACCAAGAGTTAGTCATCCAAGGGGAACAGATAGCCAGCGTTGAGTTTGACGACCACAACTATCAAGACCTTTACTGGCGAGTCATGGTTAACGGTTGCGAGATTTTCCGCGACACAACACCCGCCAGATGCCACAGTTACGTCAAGCAGCAGTACCAGCAAGGCGAATTGCCAGTACAGCAGGAGTTTGAAGAATGTGGTACTGACAATGAAATCATGGCACTCCTTGCCGATGAATGCCAGAAACAAGGGTTGAAACTGCTAGACGATGGGGTTTACCGTGGCGATGTGAGATTGGGACAAGCAGGTTGCACCGATGGACACTGGTGGGTGATCCGCTCCGGGGAGTCTCAAGAGCGAGTACCAACTGATTCAGCTATAGATGCAGTGTGGTGGTTGTCGATGGTTGATACTTTCGCTGCAACTGAATCTATAGACTGTGAACAATTGCTAGACCTGCCATTTGAGATTTTAACTGCTGACGATTGGCAGAGGCTTTTGGAATATCAGCCAGATTCGGATTTAGTCGCTGCTTAATTCTCAAATATAGCGATCGCTCATCTTACCCAATAAAGAGCGATCGCATCCCTTCACACCTTTACCATCAACAATTCATCTATGCAACCTACTATCAGTATCCCCCAGGGCTGGGACTACCCCCGATTCGTGCCAGGGCAATGGACAAAGCAGGGGCTAATTATCGGCATGGAGTACAACCCTCCTGGCACAATGTTAGCCCATGAATACGGACAAGGTTGGCGTTATGCCGTGCTGCCTGACAAGAACTCTCAGCAAGTATTTTATTACTTTGATGACCAAATTCAACAGCTTTCTGTGGCAGAAATTCAAGCACAGATACAGGCAGAAATTGAACAACATCAACAGCAATTAGCGGCACTTCAGCAGCAATTAGTGGTGATCACAGGAGGCAGCAATGGCTGTTGATAGTTATGTTGAGCGTACTGCTGCTAGATTGTTGCGTTTACTCCGCCGCAACGGGTCTATTCCATTACATCGTATTCAGTATTCCAAGACCATTATTCAGTATTTGTTGGACAAGAAATTAGCCCAGATTGATAACACTGGCTGCGGTTTTTCGTTGTCAGTAATTGAAGGGAAAAAATAAGGAGATACTGTCATGGGTGAAGGTGAAGTTAAGCTTGTCGATTTAGTGAGTGTCACTCAATATCTCATCTCTAAAATTGCTCAACATCCTGACTTTATTAAGCTGGAATACTATCCTGACTTAACGGTTGGTGATGCTCAAACTGCACTGTCTTATCTTCAGTCAGAACTAGAAGCTAATCAACAATCTGCTGCTGTCGCAAAGGTTTCTGATTAAAAGAAACTCGCCCGAATCAATCATTCTTAATTCGGGCGATCGCTAGTATCCATGAACTTATTAGCATCTGACGACAGCAATCTAATTATTGCATAACCAAGGTAAAACCTGCAAATATTTACCACTTTCTTTTGACATTTATCACCACTAGTTATTCAAGATGGAGATAAAACAATGAGGCACAAATGGACTGAAGAAGAAATTGCGATTCTCGAACAGAAGGCTGAATTTTACACCAAAGAACAAATAGCCCAAATGCTGAAAAAACGAGGCTATTATCGCTCAATTAATGCTGTTGAAAAGAAACTCTGGCGTTTAGGCTATTCACTGCGTCCCACTCTCGATAATTACAGTTGTCGCCAGATTGCCAGCGTACTTTGTTATGACTTTTCTACTGTTTGCAGATGGGTGAAACTTGGTTGGCTCAAAGCCAGAAAACGCTATTCCAAATGCTATCAAATCAGAACTTCAAGAACAGCATTATCACTACTGGCCGCATGGAACCGAACGCTGTGGAAAAGCCGGCTTATGCCATTGGCGATCGCGTCATGCTCGTTAATGATGCGCCGACGACGAAGCAGCGTTTGGTGTTAGGTGTCCAGTTTTCACATAAGGACTGGTTCTACTTGGTTGAGTGGATTTCCCCAACGCTTGCCCCCAATACCCCCACTTTCAATACTTCTTTGGTGAAGGAAACAGACTTAGTACGTGTGATGGTCTGAATTTCTCCACCAAGCTCAACAGATTTTCAATTGTTCCCTTACATCCCACAACTAAAACTATGTCACAAATCGAAATCGCACAAATCATTGAGCAGATTAAGGAAGAAATTCAAGTTGACGCATCTGGTAAAGCTAAAGCCAGTATCAGGGCAACGGCAAGATTAGCTGGGGTAAGTGATATGGCTATCATCAAAACCTTAGACAGTGCAAACCTGGAACCCTCTAAATTGTCTAAAATGCTTATGGAGCATGGGTTTGATGCTGCAAACCAAAATCAATGGCGCACTGAGGGTATCCCAGATACAGCGATCGCCATAATCCTAGAATATTACGGTTATGACGCTGCACGGTATTGTACTAAACA
Source organism: Anabaena azotica FACHB-119 (assembly GCF_014697625.1). Classification (GTDB taxonomy): domain Bacteria; phylum Cyanobacteriota; class Cyanobacteriia; order Cyanobacteriales; family Nostocaceae; genus Trichormus; species Trichormus azoticus_A. Next base: position 24,614 of record NZ_JACJSG010000071.1, read on the forward strand.
AGCCCGATTAGTCTGCCGTTCATTCAACACCATTGGTATCCGCGCCTGGATTCAGGACAAGTTAGGTTGGTCAAAACCTGCAACCGGCGAAACCAGCATGACCCAAATTCAACTACTGGCTGCGATCGCTGCGGGGATGGCCGAGCAAGAACAACGCCTGTTGGAGCAAGAACAGCGTCAGCAAGAAATATTGTACCGACTAAAAGCTGTAGAGTCCGAGCAAGACCGCTTTAACACCCCCTGCGGTCATAAGTATACCGTGGTCGGTTTTGCCATTTTACAAGGGTTGGAGATATCAGCCAAAGAAGCTGGTGCTAAGGGACGCAAAGCCAGCGCATTGTGCAGAAACAAGGGCATAGAAATAGAACGCATTCATGACCCGCGCTTTGGGAAAGTTGGTTTGTATCCCGAAAGCGTGTTAATTGAGGTTTTCTCCCAGGAGCAAAACTGAAGTGCCATTCAGTTACAGATGAGCGCGATTTCTTCTACTAACAATAATTCCATCCATTTCTAGTCAATTAAAAACAACAATCATCATGAAACAAGTCAAACATCCTCATCTGTTAAATCCAAACACTACTAATAGTGTTACCTCTGCTCAAGCCGAAATGGAAAAGTTAGAGGTATGGATTAGAAACTTTGTCTATTCATTTAGTCAGGGCAAGTTGCAGAATCTTCTTTCAAATGCCAAATTCTTACGAAGACATGGTATGGCAGGGAAATTTGAACCATTTGAAATTATTTCTGGTCTAGCAATTATGATTACTTGCGATAGCTGGCAGGAATACAAACAGCTTGTTGCCAAGCATAAACAACTCGCTTACAGAATCCGAAAGTTAGACCCAGAAGTAAAGATGTTAATGCTGATATCACCTGATTTAACCATAGCTGAAATCACAATTATTGCCACTGTCGAAAAGTTTATGGCTAGGGATTTCATTCGGGAGTATTTCATCTATGGCCGCAAAGGTGGTTGAAGACGAACCAATACTAACTTTCCAAGATGGTGTAGACTATTCGTGCTTCAGTTCAAATGTACTATTGACCTGATTTAGTTTTCTGATCACTGCCTGTTTCTAAACACTTACTAGCGGTATGCCCTCATACCGCTAACTCTGTCGTGCGTCTATAGGAGGGGAACATGAATCTCGAATCTCATCACTTACAAGAATGGCTTGACAGTGGCGTTGACGAAGAATTGATTCGGCTGAATGTGCGATCGCTACAAGGTGATGAAATCTACGAATACCTACTTTACGCGCTACCCCAAAGCGCCCGACGCAATGACGGACGGCTACGGGATGGGTATTTGCGGCTATATGCTCACATTATTCTTGCTTGGTGGGTCAGTGGACTAGACCCGCTTAACGACTGGAATCCGATGGATTGGGGACGGGCGAAACCTGATTGTCCGCGACTGGAACCAGAGGGGGAAAGGTTAAAGGGGAAAGGGGAAAGGAACAACATTACACCTTTCCCCCTTCCCCCTTCCCTTTTTCCCGAATCCGCACCTAAGCCAATCAAATACGAGTCACCCCCAAAAACCCCCAACCGTGTCACATATTTCCGTGTAACCTTACGTATCTGGCAGTTAGTATCTCTGCGCTATGACGTGCCAATGCCCGATAATATCGTGATTACCCAAGAAGGTGAAGCATTAGGATTCTGGGCTTGGGTGATGGCTAACCCCCAGATTCCAATTATTCTTACTGAAGGGGAAAAGAAGGGAGCTTGTCTATTATCTCTGGGATATCCTGCGATCGCACTTCCCGGAATCTGGAACGGTCGCGTCGGCAAGGAAGACTTCGAGCGACTGCACCCCGACCTAGTACCAATGGCTCAACCAGGGCGTAGATTCATCATCTTGTTCGACTACGAGACTAAACCCAAGACCCAGCTACAGGTCTTTCAAGCCACCCGCCGCACCGCCCATGTTATCCAAGATGCTGGCTGTGAATGTAGTATCGCACTCTTGCCAGGGCCAGAAAAAGGCATCGATGACTGGGTGGTAGCACTAGGTAAAAAAGCAGACAAGGCAGTATCGGCAATGATTGCTGATGCCCTCACGCTGCAAGAATATCACCAGAGGTTTTTCTATAGAAAGCCCAGGGGGTTGAACAAGTATAAAGCCGATGTCACCGTTAATACTCGTTACCTGTCCCAAGCAATTGGTTCTTTACCCCAATCCGGTTTAGTGGGTCTAGCTTCAGATATGGGGACTGGCAAGACCGAACTCATGTCCATCGTCCGAAAAGATAACCCAGACAAGAGCTTTTTGAACAACGGGCATCGGGTTAGTTTGCTTAAGAACTTGAGCGATCGCCTCTGGACTGCAATGTATTCTGCGATCGCTTGTGGTGATTGGGCAAAGGCGATCGCTCTCAGCATCACCGTAGACTCATTGTATAAGATGGCGAATGATTTACGGGCGTATGACATTATATTTAT
>NZ_JACJSG010000072.1 GCF_014697625.1 Anabaena azotica FACHB-119
ATACCTATGATATCTTAAAAACGGGCAAACTGTTTTTAAAGCCGAATAAATTCGGCGCATTCGCGCTTTACCCCCGCATGAATGACGCTTTCTTTACGCATCACGACTCGTAATATAGCAACTGTTAAACTTGAGTACACAGGTTTTTGCAACTGTAACAAATCATCACTGAGATTAGCAATGGCGGTTTTAGTTTGCGTAGCCATGAGTATTTCTTCCTTTTAAAATGATGTTTGGTTATGGGTGAGTTATTGTCTCAGCACCACTAATATTGAGTTTCCTGCTTGCCAAGGGATTTGAGAGTGAAGAAAGATAAGTTATCCAGAAGATAAGAAAATATTTCCTAAATTATGAAATTCTTATTTGTTACTAACAATAAATTAAATGAATTAGTCAAAGGAAAAAGCAGAATAACACAGCAGTTTTCTTTTACCAGTTTTTGACTTTGTGCCTCTGTGGTCAATTACCACAAAGACACAGAGACAGCAGCCCTGAAGACTTTTAAACCCAAATATCTGATGTACAGTCACCGCCTGGATACCGCATTTCATGGGCGCGAGCTGGGCCTGCGGGTTCTTTGCCAAAATCAACATAGAAGTTTTCGTTGATTTTCATGCCACCATTTTCTATATCGCAATCAATCTGTAATAGATAAGAGCCAGTTTTAGATAAGTCTGGGTAAAACTGATTATCCCAACTACTAAACAGAGAATTAGTTACATACAGGCGCTTACCATCTAGGCTAAGTTGGATCATTTGTGGCCCGCCTGCTAATTTATGACCTTGGACTTCGCTAGTTTTTCCGAGTAAACCGCCACACCAAACTTGACCAGTGAGTTGGGGATGAGCCGGGTCACTGATATCATATTGACGAATGTCGCCATGCAGCCAGTTAGAAAAGTAAATATAGCGATCGCTCACAGAAATTAAGATATCTGTAATTAACGATGGCACAGGTATCGGCCAGCCTTCCACCTCCACTGAGGGAATATCAATCACTTTCTCTACTTGCCAATGACCGTTGGGTTTGTGCCAATGCCAAACGTTACTACTCAGTGCGGTGGCGACAAAACCATGTGTACTGTCGGGGTTATGGTGAAACCTCACTTCTAAGGGAATTAAACCTTCCTCACCCAAGTCAAATGTTTGGATGATGTTGCGGTTTTGCCAATCCCAAAAATGAATTTGCTGACCGTAATTACCTGATTTTACATCATTGAGGTCGAAACCAGGATAAAATGTTTTGGGTGCGCCCCACTCACTACTTACCATCACATTATGACGCGGTTGATACCAAAAGTCATAATTAAACCGCATCCCCTGGGCTTGATGTTCCCAACGTCCAGCAATGTCAAAGTTTTCATCTAGTAACAAAAAGCCACCTGGGCCATTACCTTCACCATCACCCAACATGGAAATCATCACATGACCATCGGCTAGACAATGTACTGTATGGGGTGCGGTGAGATTTGTCTTGGCTATAATTTCTTCTGGTTCAATCACTTTGTGGAGTTTTGGCGCTTTTGCATCTGCTGTATCTACTATATAGATGCGGCTGGAACGCAAACCAGGGATAATCGTAAACCTTCGGGATTTACTAGCATCACCATGACAAGAACTACAAGCATTCCAACCAAAATGATGTAATTCATCACCTATGTAGGGCATAGGTAGGCGATGTATGATTTGCGAGTAGGTGGGGGAGTGAGGATCAACATCTATGGTTGCGAGGTAATCTGGTGCTGCGATTTCTGTACCTGTGTAGAGTGCGATCGCATATAATACTTTTTCTCGTTCTGCCTGAATAGCTGCTTCTGGGGAAGCATAGCCAGGGCCACAACAAGCATGAGTCATAGTTTTATTCCCCTCTATAATTTATAAATTAGGTTAACTAGCGCGAACGCAGACTGTGTAATATCATGTTAGTTTCAACAATGAGAATATCTTGGGGGTTGATAATAGGTAATCGGTAATGCTATGAAACAATTACCAATTCCCTATTACCTATTAAACCAACGATATCCTCACTCATTAGCCAAACTTAATATAATTCAGTATCATTACAACCAAATTTGCAAACCTCTTTCTTTGAGATATCTTAATCCTGAAATAATTTGTTGTGGTCTACCCCATAGTTCTAAATCAAACCATCCATCATTTTCGCTACTTGTTTCTAATAAAGCTCCCACAATATCGACAGTTAATCCACTGTACGTTATTAAGCCTGCAATTATAGGATAAGAACGATAATTTTGGGAAATGCAGACATGAAATTTAGCTCGATTAATTTTACTTTCTATAGCTGTTAATTCTACCTCTGACTCTTGCCTAAGTAGCGCCTCACTCAAATCAAATTGCCATAGATTTAATTCGTTTTCTTCACCTTTTATAAATGTGAATTTAATAATTTCAACTTCTATATTTAATGTTTTTAAGTAATCAATTCCTGCTTTCACATCTTGCTCACCACCTTGTATTTCTAAATTAAACCAACCGTCTTTTTTAGTTTCTGCATCCAAAAAAGCTGCGGTAATATTCACCATTAATCCATAACCAGAAATCAATTGTGAGAGGACTGGTTGGCGATGGTAAAACTGAGGAATACGAATACAAATTTGACTCACCACAGAATGCACAACCGAAGATATAGCCATCACCTTAATTCGTGACGTACTCCACACACTCCCCTTTCAGGGTGAGTGTGGGCTTCTGTCAGTTCAAGCTAAAAGGTTGAAGGTTTTCATGTTTACGCATTATTGCATAACTCTCACAAAATAAGCATCAAATTATACTAAGTATTAAAAAATATCTTCCTAGTGGTTAATCATATGTTATCAATAACTTTAATTAATCTCAGTAATTACAATATTGCAACTGAGCTACTGAAAGAATTATCTTGTTATCCAGACCTGTTAAGAAAGATTAAGCATAAATTAATGTCCATAAAATTAGAAACTTCAGGCAAAAGCAGCATAGAACCTTTAGAGAAAAGAATGGAACCCCCGGTTAATTCTTTAGCACAACAATGGGCTAAAAGGTATTTACAAAATATTCGAGTTAATAATAGTAGCGTTGAAGAACGCAGTAACTTGTCTAATTTAGCTGAAGTCGTATCTTCAACCGGACGAGAAAGAACAGCAAAGAAAATCATGGAATCTTTGCGGAGTGTAAGCGCTAAAGCCTGGAGTAAAACAGAATCTCTGTTATCAACACAAATTATACAGCATAATATAGAGTCCCATCTCATTAATCCGTGGGAAATAGCAGGGGACTCTTTCAAGATTTATCAAAAAATTTTAGATGTATATACTCAACAAACTACACAAAGACCGCTTTCTCTGGTGATGAATTACTTAGATGGACAAGCACCGGATATCTATACAGAACAGGTAGCGCCTAATAAATTAGCTACAGTAATTAGTCCAGATATAGGAGCCATCAGAAATAAATACACAAGTATTGAGCCGAGAGTGATTGGCTTTGTGAGTATGCAGTTTCATTATACTAGCCAAATGTTGATCGAACCGCTCACAATACTTGAGCGATCGCTTGTGGCTGCATACTTCAAAGTCATTGATGACCACTTATATATGCCATTACAGCGTGCTTATGAAGCAGCCGCAAATCATGATTATAATTCTCCAGTTCTGTCCGCAGTACAGCAATTATTACCAATCAGTACCAAAATTGCCAAGAAGATTTCTCAAAGGGTAATAGAAATGTACCCAAATTACTCTTCTATGTCTGGTGTTTTGAGTAACCCCATAGTACAAATCTCTAGCATCAGAGACGTAGAAATGTTTCAGGTATATTTGTGGGTGTGTGCTTTAGAGGAAAGTATTGCATCTATTCAACAAGAGTTATTTCCCTTATGCGTCATGTTATATCCTACGCTAAAAGTGCGTTGGGAATTAGTGCGGCAAATGTTACATTTACTAGGAGAAGAAATAAACAATTGCTTAACACCAGAACAGTCTAAAACCTTAATGCCATACTTTCAGGTATTGTTGGATATGTTTTCGCCAGAAGTTTTGGGTTGACTTTTAAGAAACAAGGCAGGAGGCAGAAGGGAAGAGGATTTTACTTGTTTCTTAACAGTTGATCTTGATTTAAAATTGGTGGAATGTTTTGGTAAAGAAGTTTGTAGTAAGCACTTTATATCAAGTTCGGCTAATTACTTGTAATATAGTTGTTTTGGTCGGTAATAGGTAATAGCTAATAGGTAATTGTTTTGAGCCATTACCGATTACCGATTACCTATTACCAGTCCCCAAGATATGATAAGTATTTAAGCGAACTTGATATTAGTGCTGAGAAATTAAGGACTAAAGTCCTTACTACAAGAGAGTTTACCGAGCATTGTTGAGAATATCTCTCCAAGCTTGCAGCACTGTTTGTAAATCCTGCGGCAAGTTATTCTGGGAAATATCGTTGTACTGTACCGTACCATCTTCACTGGTGAGAGTGTAGGTAATAAAGTCAGCCGAGCCTCTAGGGGCTGGGTAGCTGATATTTTGGAACTCCTCGGCTCTGCGTTCTAGCAGGCGTTGGAATTGACGCACTTGTTGTGTAGAAACACGACGCACACTGCGTTCAGAATCATTAGCATCGCCAATGCGTACACGAATTAATAACCCATCATCCCTTAATATTGTTTCGTAAGTTCTACCCGCAAAGCCACCGCTAGAAATTTCCCGGAAAACAACACCTTGATCTAAAGGTAGTGGTAACTGGCTGGGGCGAATTGGTACAGGGTTGAGATTATCATCTGGGGTTTGGGTATCGTTAGTATCGTTAAGTTGATTCCAAGCCCTAATTACAGCCTGTAAATTGGCTGGGAGGTTATCTTGGGAAATATCACTATACTCGACTGTACCATCTTGACTCGTAAGAGTGTAGGTAATATAATCAGCACTGTTTCTGGGTGCAGGATAACGCAGATTATCAAACTCATCTCTAGAACGTCTGAGCAATTGCTGAAATTGCTGTAATTGTTGGCGACTCAAACGCCGCACACTGCGTTCAGAATCATTAGCATCACCAAGACGCACAAGAATTAATCGCCCATCGTTGAGCAAAGTTGTCTCATAGGTTCTACCCGCAAAGCCACCACTAGAAATTTCCCGGAACACCACATTTCTCTCTAAAGGTGGCGGTAATTCACTTTCAGGTATGGATATCGGTTCACCTGTACCCACATTACTAATAGTCGTGCTAGCATCTCGATTAAACCTGACTTGAGAATTATTGTCAGTATGATACACCAACCTTTCCGAACCTACCGTGACGGTGACACGCCAACCGGGAACCCGTGCAAACAGACAACTCTCCGCCGCCCCACCTAAGTCTAGACAGCTATTACTCCAAACTACCCGTTGTGCTTGAGTGATGTTTCTAGGGCCGAGTGCAATTCTACTTCTGATACGTCTGGAAGCATCGGCTATTACCTGTTCTACAATAGACTGCGGTAAATTAGTACTAGAGTTACTTCCAGATTTTAACTCAACTCTAGAACCATTGTCATTAGCAACAAATACCCAACGGCGATCGCCAGCACCTACCGTCAGTTGCCAACCAGAGACGACAATTTGATCACAAGCATTGGGGAATGTGGGGCGTTCACAACCTTCAGCCCAACTTGTCTGCTGAAATTCTACAATACTCAGCGCTCTGATTGGTAATCTGGTAATTTCGCTAGCTTGGCGTAATACGGCATTTCTCACATTTTGGGGTAATCTACCTGTGTTACCTCGTTCGTTGAGCCTGATTACGGAACCTGTTTGATTACTATGATAAACCCAACTTTGTCTACCACGAGATACCACAACTCGCCAACCTGGAACTAATGCTTGAGTACAAAGTTCATCAGGACGTTGTAATTCTAAACAACCATTACGCCAAGTTTGTTGACGATAATCAGTAATTTGAAATGCTCCGGCAAAACTTCCTTGCCTACTGGCTAAATCTCGTAAGATAGCATTAGCGACGGAACGCGGTAAGCGGTCGCTTCTAATATTTTGTTTGAGCAGTTCGTTAGATGTTTGGGCGAGAAAATTTGTCGATGCAGCACTAGCACTTTTAATGAATGTGAAACCGCTACCAACAGATAAAAGTCCAGTCAAAATTAAAGCAGTAATAATTTGAGTTTTGGTATTACGATAAGTCTGTAGCATAATTTTTCAGATAAGAGATTTACCATCAAAACCGTACACATCCCTCTTTTTTCGGTCATTGTTACCAATTGGCTATCTACGTTACGCTACGCGATCGCACTAGGTTGAACTGACCAACTTTTTCTTTGAATTTGTCAGGTATTGTATGACTTAATTATTCAATACATCTTGACGAATGCCATTTTCGGTACTGTTGTCCTAGTCGCACTCGTTCAGACATTGTTGAACGCTCAAAGCCTTTCAGTAACAGAGTTGATCCTCAGCAATCAACACTTTGCTATAACTGTAGACGGTTAAATTGGGTAGGATGTTTCCAGGCTCCATCCCCATTTACATTTTGTTTTTTATTGATAGTAGAATCTCTAGAAATATAGCCTTAATTATCAGGTTCTAAGAAGCCATTAAACTTTTCCTTTTTCACCTGTTCTTCAGCTACTGCCTGACCAATTTCACATAATTCGCGAATCCGATCTACACAATCTATTGATGATACTGAATCTGGGTCAATATGTGACAAGCCTAATTTTTTAAAACGTTCTTTTGAAAATGAAGTTGTATGACGGTAATAGGTGAGTAACTGAGAATTGCTTTCACTATTATTAGTAGGTATCCCGCCTGTTCTTAGCTCTTCGATGTTGTCAATTTCTGGTAGGGTAACATCAGCATCTTTAGCTTTAGAACTATTTGATTGAGGTGGTTTGCCAATAATTCCCATTAATAAATTTTGTTGTATATTAGCATCCTCCATAAAGTTATTGATTGAATAACCAGCCCAATCGATGATTGTATAGTCTTTAGCTTTCCCTGCGGGAACTGGGTGATTATTAAAGCCTGTACCAATAGAAATCATCAAAAGTTTATCAGCACCAGTTTGCCACTTAATGCCATAATCTTTATTAGTAGTTTCTAAAAATAACTGAAAAGATGGGTTGTTAAATTGACTCATCGCACCATCAACAAATTCATTAGGCTTGCCATTTTTAATATTTATGGTATGGGGTGGAAAATAAGTTGGTGCGGCTGAACTAGCTCTTGCTAAGTGCCAAAGGGGAATGTTTTTATTTTGCTCAAAAAATTGATTGTTTGGGTGGCTAACAAAAAACCAAGTGCGGTCAGTGGTGACATTTTGGGAGACTATCATTAAATAAGATTTTAGTTCTTTGTCACCAAGAGTTGTTTGACCAAGGATTTCTTGTAGCTTTTTTTCTAAGTTGGTCGGGTCATATTTTGACCAAAATTGACCAATCAAACAATTGTGACTAAAGATTTCTTTACCATGTTTTGTATAGACATCTAAAATATCTTGTACTTTCATGCCTTTAGCTAATCCGGCGGCGATAATTGAACCTGTACTCGTACCTCCGATAAAATCAAAATAGTCGCCTAAACATTTCCAAGGAGAATTAGGTTGATTGCAGAGTAAATTTTCTATTTTCAAGAGAATTTGAGCGGGGATGATACCTCGAATACCTCCACCATCCAAGGAAAGTAAGCGTCTGGGGCGTGTAAGATTTTGTTTGCTATCAATCATAGTAAGAATAATTAAGATGGAAAGGTTCTTGTTAAGAAAATATCAAATATACCTGATAAGAGTGGTAAAAGAATATGACAAATTCTTAACGTAATTTGCTTATAGACGAGCTAATAGCAGCTTAAAGCATCAATTTTGTAATTAGGGAGAAAATCAGATAATCTTAAAAACTCTTAATTTACATATTTGAAAACTTATATAAAAGTAAGGCTTTGAGAAATAAAATAATATGAAAATGGTGAGTTATGAGTAACAATGCCAGTCCCGTTTTCATCCTTGACTGTGAAATGTCTCATCGGAACTGTGTGGTTTTTTGAAGTGACAGCAATTGATGTAAGGCGCTGCGACGATGCTCCGCCCCGCCTTTCCTGCGGAACGCTCCGCGAATGGCGATCGCTCAAGGCTAACAAAAGGACGCAACTTCTGCTTAACTATTACAGTCATGGTTCATGTTTTATCTGCGGATGTCTGAAGAATCTATGAAAGTTTTTGTGCAGTGGTGTGGTGAGTCTTTATGGCGGAAGATGTTGACAATTAGAAAGCGAGTTTTCTTTTGTGTAATCCTGGTTTTGAGTTGTGTGGCTACGGTGATGTTATCGTTGCCCTTAAATGCTCAAATCACACCTAATACAACAATAGCATCTGAGTTAAGAGGCGTATGGTTAACTAATATTGATAGCGATGTGCTGTTTGCAGGCGATCGCCTCAAAAAATCTTTACAACGCTTAGATGAACTTAACTTTAATACTGTATATCCGGCAGTATGGAATTGGGGATATACACTTTACCCTAGCAAAGTCGCCGCCAAAGTGATAGGACGCGCTCTTGACCCTACCCCAGGGTTACAAGGGCGAGATATGCTCAAAGAAATCGTCACGGAAGGACATAAACAAGGGTTAACGGTAATTCCTTGGTTTGAATTTGGCTTCATGGCTCCCGCAGATTCTCTGTTGGCGAAAAATCGTCCCCAATGGCTCACCAATCTCAGCAATGGTAGCCGCATAGTTAAGGAAGGTATACATGATCGGGTATGGTTAAATCCCTTTCGCCCAGAGGTGCAACAATTTATTCAAGATTTAATTGTGGAGATTGTGCGAAACTATGACATTGATGGCATTCAATTCGATGATCATTTCGGCTTACCCTCAGAATTGGGCTATGATGCTTACACAGTAGCTTTATACAAAAAAGAACACCGTGGTCAAGCCCCATCGAAAAACCCCCGTGATCCAGAATGGGTGCGTTGGCGAGCTAGTAAAATCACCAACTTCATGCAACGGGTATTTAAAGCGATTAAAGCGACAAAAAGAGATTGTTTAGTTTCCGTTGCACCTAATCCTCAACGTTTTTCTTACGAATACTTTCTTGCAGACTGGCAAAAATGGGAAAGGATGGGATTAATTGAAGAATTGGTATTGCAGATTTACCGGGATGATTTAAACGTCTTTGTGCAAGAATTGGAATATCCAGAAGTGAAAGCAGCTAAAGCACATATCCCTGTAAGTATTGGGATTTTAGCAGGGTTGAAAAATAGGTCTGTATCGATGCAACAGATTCAAACCCAAGTGCAAAAAGTACGCGATCGCAACTTTGCTGGTGTTTCCTTCTTCTTCTACGAAACCCTCTGGAACCTCAGCCAAGAAACATCCTCACAACGTCAAGCCGCCTTTAGGCAAATATTCGCCCAACCAGCCAAATATCCTAATTTGATTACAGGTTGGAAGCGTTAGATAGGGGAGTGGGGGGAGATGAGGGAGCAGAGGAGCAGAGGAGCAGAGGAGCAACCCACCCCTAACCCCTCCCAGGAGGGGAAAGGAGCAGAGGAGAAAATATTCATCATCACTGTCACCTGTCACCTGTCACCTGTCACCTATCACCTGTCACCTATCACCTGTCACCTGTCACCTGTCACCTGTCAACTGTCAACTGTCATGCGCCGAGACTCTATATTTTACAAACTCTTTCAACAATACCCTAGTTTACTATTTGAACTATTGACAAACCGTCCAACAAATGCAGAGGCTTATCAATTTGATTCTGTAGCTGTTAAAGAACCGAAATTTGAGATTGATGGAGTATTTTTACCACCAGAAAGCGAAAGTCCGGGTGTTGTCTATTTCTGTGAGGTGCAATTCCAGAAAGACGAACAACTTTATGAAAGGGTTTTTGCCGAATCCTGGTTATATTTCTACCGCAACCGTGCCAGATTTAGCGATTGGGAAACAGTAATCATTTATCCTTCGCGGCAAACTGAACAAAGTGATATTCATCCTTGTCGTGCGTTACTTAATAGCGACCAAGTTCATCGAGTGTATTTAGATGAATTGGGAGATATTCGGCAATTACCTTTATGGTTAGCGTTGATGGTATTAACTACAATAGACGAAGAACAAGCACCACAAGAAGCTAGGTATTTATTAACCAGAACTCAGCAGGAAGCATCTCAACCATCAAGTCGAGCCATAATAGAGATGATCACAACTATTATGGTGTATAAGTTTGAACAATTAAGTAAAGCAGAGGTAGAGGAAATGTTGGGTATTACACTCCAAGAAACGCGAGTTTACCGAGAAATTAAAGAAGAAGGACGAGAAGAAGGACGAGAAGAAGGACGAGAAGAAGGAAGGGAAGAAGGACGACAGCAAGAAGCGGTTAATTTAGTTATTCGATTGCTAAGTAAGCGGTTTGGAGTAATATCTGAGGAAGTGCGATCGCAAATTTCTAGTCTACCTCTACCTGTTCTCGAAGATTTGAGCGAAGCACTATTAGACTTTACCAATTTGGCTGATTTACAAACTTGGTTAGCAGCCATTTAATCAGTCAATAGTCAATAGTCAACAGTCAATAGTCAATAGTCAATAGTCAATAGTCAATAGTCAATAGTCAATAGTCAATAGTCAACAGTTATCAGTCCAAAAATTGATAACTGATAACTGATAACTGATAACTGATAACTGATAACTAACCAATACCCAAGCGTCCAGCCAAGCCGGGAGTTAGGGGTAAAAGGGTAGTAATCATCAAGAATAGAACCAGTAAACCCAAAGCAGCCCTAGCATCATCGGGTTCGCTAATTTCATTCAAGCTGGGGCGTTCTAAATCACGTTGTAGGAATAAAATGACGATCGCCCAATACATCGCCAAAGCATTCCCCAAAGATACCAAAGCTAGGACAATTAAAGTAGCAAGTGTTGCTCTTCCTGCGGTTTTGCGTCCGTAAATTGCCTGAACAATGCGCCCACCATCTAAAGAACCTGCTGGCATTAAGTTTAAGGCTGTGATGACCAAACCCAGCCAACCAATGATTACCAAGGGGTGGACGTTAACTAAAGGTGATTGCAAAGCGGAACCTAAGACAACCCGCGCCAAACTACCGACCAAAATTGAGCCTTGGAAAAACTGATTGGGTAACTGAAATAAACTCCCTGGGTGAGATAGGAGTAAACCAGCAACCAGCATCAATAGCGAAACAACACCGCCAGCTATTGGCCCAGCCACGGCAATATCGAATAATACTGAGCGATTGGGTAACTGTGACTCAAAGCGGGTAATTGCGCCAAAAGAGCCAATTTGCACAGCTGGTAAAAAGAAAGGCCAGCTCAGGCGGACTTGATGACGACGAGCAATTATCCAATGCCCAATTTCGTGAGCGACTAAGATTGCAAATATACCTAAGCCTATGGGTAAAGCGGTAGGTAAGCGTTCTGGGGTACTAAATAAATCAAAATTTAGGAGTAATCCCGCAGTTTCTAAGCTAGTACCGATAGTTGCTATACCCAGGATAGCGGCAAAGGCTTTCTGCGGTAAAGTAGTGGGACGCGGATCATTGGTACTTGGTAGGACAATGACGACAGGTTTACCATCGGTGTTTTCTACCAAAAACAGACGATATTTCTCACCTAACTTATCTTGCAAACTCTTAGTCAAACGGCTGTGAACCTCTTCAGGTTCGCCGCGCAGATTACCTTTGAAGATAGCACCTTCTTGGTAGGCGATCGTTTCTGTGGCGAAAAATGTATCAATCCCAAAAATGCTTTTAATCACATTTAAGTCTTCTTCCGGGATTGGCATTACTTCCACAATTACCCCTGCTGGCTGCGGAACTTCTGGCGGTGGTGCAGATTCAGCCGCTAGCCTTTCCGTAGCCCGTTGCTTGAGGATAGCATCTTGCCCAGCCGCCCGTAACTGTCTACCCAAGTAGATGTACAGTCCAGCCGAACCCACAACCAAGAACAATATCCCGACTATATTGATATAAATTCCGGCAGCAAACAAGCCAAAAAACAACAGCCAGGGAGCCATCAAAACCACCGACTGCAACCAAGCTAGGATTCCCAGTTTACCAAAAGGTCTGGCGCGATAAAAGCCCCAACCCAAAATGGTGAAAGCTACAAGTACAATTATTCCCAGTATATAAGTCTCTGACGGAGCAAACATTTCCAAAACCTTCACTGTGAAAGACTAAGCCCGTAGTCCGGTGTTATAGATACATTATTAATTTATAACGAGGATGGAGTTTGCCCACATCGCCAAGGGGGGAATTTGGGGGGAGATGGGGGAGTGGGGGGAGATGGGGGAGATGAGGGAGTGGGGGGAGATGGGGGAGATGGGGGAGTGGGGGGAGATGGGGGAGATGAGGGAGTGGGGGGAGATGGGGGAGATGGGGGAGATGGGGGAGTGGGGGGAGATGGGGGAGATGAGGGAGCAACCCACCCCTAACCCCTCCCAGGAGGGGAAAGGAGCAGAGGAGAACAACTGTCACCTGTCACCTGTCACCTGTCACCTGTCAACTGTCAACTAATTAATAATTCTTTCCACTGAGACAAAAATATCGGGAAATGCAAGGGGTTGAATGTTGCCAGTGGTTAAGGTTTGTTTTGTGGCGTATTCTCCATCTAAAATGTCTCGGAACACCACTAAGTTGAGCTTTTTGAGATTTACAACCCAATACTCTAAAATGCCTGCTTGGGCGTAAATTTTGCTTTTCGTCTCTAAATCTTTCTCTAAGCTGGAGTTAGCATACTCAATTACCCAGAAAATATTGTTTGGGTAAGGATGATGCTGTCGGTATTCGCGCCCTAAACGTTGGACGATCGCAATATCTGGTTCGGGTTCTGAGTCGTTGGGTAGGGTGATAGGCTTGGCTTGACGAATTTTAGCGCGATCGCCCAATAACTTCACCAGATATTCGCCTGCTTCATGACTACAATAAGCGTGGGCTTCTCTTTCGGGAGACATTTCTACGATGTCTCCTTGCAGTAGTTCAACCTGGCGATCGCACAAAATGCCAGCCTCAATCATCCGGTGATATTCGTCAATCGTCCACTTAGCTAGAATCACAGTCATGGCGATCGCTTCCTCCCAATGAAGCCCTATCTTTTCCCATCTTAAAGGCAGTATCACTAACCTTTGTACAACCCTTGCAGTGGGTTAATACTCACCCACAAACTGAGGATGAACCCAGAGAAATTCCTGGCGTTTGTTATGCACCCGTACTAGTCCACCGCAGGTTATCTATATAATCTTCTTTGAAATGCTTGCCTAGCGAGCATTTTTACTTTATTTACAATTCTACAAAGTAGCAGGTATTGACCTTTGTTTACTTCATAAGTATACTTATGAAGTAAACAAAGTTAAAAACGACGAAGATTAAATATGACAGCAGAAGTAGCTGTAATCAATAAAATGGGTGTTGCATTGGCTGCCGATAGTGCTGTTACTGTTGTCAAAGGACAAGGTAGAAAAGTTTATAACACTGCAAATAAGCTTTTTAGACTTTCTAATTTTCATCCTGTAGGAATTATGATTTTTGGGAATAGTGAATTGATGGGAATACCTTGGGAAACAATTATAAAAACTTATACAAATAAGCTTAAAGACCAGCAATTCGATACTGTGCAAGAATACGCAGATCAATTTATTACGTCTTTAAATGATGGTAGTCCACTATTTCCTCCGTCAGAGCAAGAGCGTTATGTATATACAACAATTGCTGAGTTTTTTTTCATGATCATGGGAATGATCCAACGCAAGGTAGATGCAAAAATTAATGAGGTAGGTGAAATTAATAAGGCTGAAATTAGAAATATTGCTTCAAAAGCAATAACTCATTTTCTTAATGTTTTAAAAGAACAAGATAAATTGACTACTGTACCAGAAGAACACGCTAAAGATATTATTAATACATACAGTAAACAAATTGAAGAAGTAAAGAAAGATACGTTTTATAGGCTACCTATAAATATTACAAAAAGTCTTGATGCTAAGTTGACTGAAATATGCTGCGAGCTATTTATACGTAAAATTAATACTCCGCGTTCATCCTCTGGAATTGTTATTGCTGGTTTTGGAGATAAAGAATATTTTCCCTCGGTTGTTTCTTACTTTATAGAAGGAGTAGCGAATAACAAGTTAAAATATGATCAAACCCATAAAGTTGAAGCAAGCACAACAATGACAGCAGCAATTGTTCCTTTTGCTCAACAAGAAATGGTTTACACTTTTGTAGAAGGAGTTAACCCTGATTATGTAAATTATACTAATCAATATTTAGTGGAGATATTTCAAGGATATCCAAATATTATTTTGGATAATTTGAATGATTTGACCGATTCTGAAAAAAACAAGATTTCTAGAAAGTTGAAAAAAATAAGTGATGGTCTTGTTAATGATTTTGGTCAAACCATGATAGATTATCGTCAGAAAGAATTTGTAGATCCTCTTGTTAATGCTGTTGCAGCCTTACCAAAAGAAGAACTTGCAGTTTTAGCAGAGTCATTGGTAAATATAACAGCTTTAAAGCAAAAAATGTCTATGAGCTATGAGACTGTAGGAGGTTTTATTGATGTAGCAGTAATAACTAAAGGAGATGGATTTGATTGGATTAAACAAAAGAAAATATGCAACTAGTAAGTACCATCTGAAAATTACTGCAAAATGCGCTAAAGTGGAGAAGAAGATGAAGCGAAGTGCCAAAAGTCAAGTAACTAAACCCAGTGCAATAGATCAAGAATACGAAGACCTTTATTTGAACCTAAATCCTGATATTAGTAAGACTATTAAAGAATATCAGGACACTATGAAAGCACAAAAACAGGCTAAAGAGTCTTTAGAAAAACACAGACGTATTCTAGAAGAAGATTAAAATTTCTATCAAAATGTTAAAAACGGGTGACTCTGCCCGTTTTTCTTGTACTGTTAAACGTAAAGATATATTAAATTTTATTTATATTCTCACTAAGCTTTTAAACACAATTTATAGTTAATTCTGGACAGCAGGGGAGTTGAATCTCTTGGAACCGGGATTAGGAGTCGTGTCCAGCGCCAAGCGCCACCCATACAAAATAAGAACGGTAAGACACAAGTCTTGCCGTTTTGTTTTCAGTGGCTCAATTTAGTTTTTCTAAAGAATGCTGTAATATCATTTACTGCCAGGGAATCCACTTTTCTGTAGAGGTTAGTACCTGTAAAACTCCATCAAAACGAGTTGCTGCCACTACTAAAACCTGTTTTTTAGCCACTACAAATCATTCATTGAAGGTATTCATTTTTGTTCTCTGCTCGTAGTTGGTATTAGGTTGCAAGGTATTTTTTATTGTGTCAACTAAAAATTCGGCAGGATTTTTAACTTGTCGCAAAGATTTTTGTTCCTTAAGTGCCTTAATAGCTAGCTGAATAGTCTCTTCAATACTCTCTGTTATTGCCTTAATTAAAGTTGAATTTAATTTAACCCCAAGTTCATCAAGCCGCAATTGAATACAAGGATTTGTTTTTGTATTTTTTGCTGCTTTTTCTAAGATATATTAGACTGCTCGGAACACGCATCTAACTGTTCTTTAAGACTTGCGTTTTCAGATTTAAGAGACACAATTTGCATCTCTAAAGAAGAAATTCTAATAAGTTCTCCACTGACAACTTCAATGTGATCTCTAAGTTCTCTGTTTTCAGCCTCTAACTTTTTAATTCGCTCTTTCAATGTCTTAACTATTGATGCTTTTGATTCTTCAGAAGCTTTGTTTTTTGTACAAAAAGATTTATTGTCTATACTATTTTCTCTAAGAAATTCGATTCTAGTTTTAATATCTGGCTCTTTGTAAAGCCATGCAGTTGAAACATCGGCAATTTCAGAAACTGCTTTAAAAGTGACTGTCTTTCCTTCTTTCAAAAGTTGATTAATACCCTGTTCGGTTCTTTCAAGAGCTTCCAGCCTTTTCTTTTGAGCATTTTTAATTAATCCTTCAACATTACGTGAGTGAGACATCTGTATTCTCCAGAGAAGTAATGATTTGTTTCAAGTTAGTTGCAACGTATTTAAATGAATATAAGTATTAATAGCCGTTTGAATACTAGCTTGTCTTAGTCGCTTTTGAACATAAGACATTTTCATTTTGCTACGAATTAACTCAGTTGCATGAGTATGTCTAAACATATGTGGAGTTACTGGGATTCCTGTGTTTTTGGATAAACAGTCAAGAAACTCTTGGATAGGAATCATTGGAAGATAGTTATCACCTATCACTGTCCAAGCAACTTCGTTGCTGTCAGGAATCCTAACTTTTTGAACTTTCACCTTCTTTGTTTACTTCATTGACTTCCTATAAAAGCTTAATATTAAATTTCTCTAATGTCAATACATTCGTACTAGATTGTTGTTGTTTACTTTAAAGAATTGTTTTTAAAGGCTGTTGTTAACAAAACTAGGGTCTTTCTCTTTCAAAAGAGTGTGTAATTCTCTTAGCCTACGGAAATTTCATCAGATTGCTGATTGTCCCGATTTAATCACAATATCGCTGTTGACTTTTATATACCCTGGCTCAATGTGAATAAAATGCTGACTCAACAGCTTATGAGCATCACCCAGCGCATGGAAAGGTATTGAGGGATATAAATGATGCTCTGCATGAAAACACATACTCCACATAAAAAAGCGCACAGGCCACAGAGTTATTGTTGTGCGCGTATTTGTCAACAAATTACCATCAAGTGTGCAACCTCTATGTTCTGCTAACAGAATAAAACGCAGTATTGGCTGACCAATCATCAATGGTAGTAGCCAATAAATAATAAATAAAGGCTGACCTAATACAATGGAGACAGCAATCATACCTGCATAAACTGCCAATTGCAGCCGAGTGGAGCGAATAACTTGAGTACGTGCTGATTCTGGGATAAAGGGAAAATTTTCTATTTGACCGAATGCAATCTGAAAATGTCCAGAAATTTTTCCTAACCACCAGGGTAAACCGCTAATGATTAATAAGTATTTAGCAAAGTTGCTGGGTATGGGATCAGTTAACTCTGGGTCTTTATCAGGAACACGAGTATATAGGTGATGCCATTTGTGATAGTAACGGAAGAAGGCGCTATTGTAAAAAGACAATACACCTGCACACCAAGCAACAGCATTATTTAAAGGATGAGCAGCAAAGGCTGTTCTATGAACGCATTCGTGCATGGGTGCAAACATAGCAGCAATACTAAAGCCATAAACCACTAAAGATGGAATCGCTAACGCCCAATTACCCCAGTTTGTCCCCCACAGATAGCCACTGCAAGCCATGACTGTGAGATGGAGAGCTAGTTGCAGTAACCCTTTGGCGTTAGAACGACTGTTTAATACTTTTATCTCCTGGGTAGATAGCAGTTGATGAGGTTTTTGATGTTGGGTAGTTTGAGGATCTGCTGATTCTAATTGAGTAATTTCACCACTATACATAATTAACTACTAAATAATCAGTTTGGCATAATTAGGAAAGGGACTGTCTGACTTTTCACCACATATGGAAGACCTCTCTCCAAACCTCTCTCCTACAAGGAGAGAGGCTTTGATTTCTCCCCCTTCCCTGGTAGGGAAGGGGGCTGGGGGGTTAGGTCTGACCTTGGCTTTTCCACATAACGTGAAAACTCAGGAGTAACTGTCTATATTTTACATCCTACCTTATACGTAATACGGTCATTATTCTGGTAAACATAACTACTTTTGTCCTGCTAGCGATCGCATCTCCCAATATCATAAATAAAAGTAATTGAATGGCAAAATTGCTACAAAAGCTTAAAACCCTGGGGTGGACGTGGGATTTGTGGACTAGACTAGAACGACAGGGTAGTGATTAAAGGAAGATTATGATGAGCGATCGCGACTATACGTTAATCATCGACAAAAGCGGTAGTATGTCTACCCCTGACCAAGTTGGTGGTAGAAGTAGATGGGAGATAGCCCAAGAGTCAACCTTGGCTTTAGCTAGAAAAGCCGAACAGTTTGACCCAGACGGAATTACTGTATATGTCTTTTCTGGCAGATTTAAACGCTATGAAGATGTTACCTCAGCCAAAGTAGCCCAGATATTCTTAGAAAATGACCCGGCTGGAACAACCAACTTAGCAGGTGTATTGCAAGACGCTTTGAATAATTATTTCCAACGCAAAGCTGCGGGTAGAACTAAAGCCAATGGCGAGACAATTTTAGTCATTACTGACGGCGAACCAGACGATCGCAAGGCGGTATTTGAAACTATCATTCACGCTACTCGCCAAATGGAACGCGACGAAGAATTGGGTATTTCCATCATTCAAGTCGGTTCAGACCCGCAAGCTACTAAATTTCTCAAAGCTTTAGACGACCAGTTACAAGGCGTTGGTGCTAAATTTGATATCTGCGATACCGTCACCCTAGACGATTTAGAAGACATGAGTCTCGCAGATGTCTTAATGAATGCAGTGAATGATTAGTTATTGACACTCAAACCATAACTGAGGACATAAATCAATCATAACACCTGTAACCTGTCCCCTGTCCCCTGTCCCCTCCTAAGTTAAATTATGTTAGAAAATCGTGATTACACTCTCATCATTGATAAAAGTGGCAGTATGGCTACCCCTGATCAAAAGGGTGGTAGAAATAGATGGGTAACAGCACAAGAATCTACCTTAGCATTAGCTAGTAAATGCGAACAATTTGACCCAGATGGGATTACTGTATATGTCTTTTCTGGCAGATTTAAACGCTATGAAAATGTGACATCAGCGAAAGTGAACCAGATTTTTCAGGAAAATGATCCCTCTGGAACGACTGATTTAGCCGCCGTCTTAAAACACGCAACAGATAATTATTTTGAACGTAAAGCTGCTGGTAAAACTAAGCCCAGTGGTGAGACAATGATAGTAGTTACTGATGGTGAACCAGACGATCGCAAAGCTGTGATGAAAGTTATCATCGAAGTTTCCCGCCGCCTGGATAGAGATGAGGAATTAGCCATTTCTTTCATTCAAGTCGGTACAGATCCCCAAGCTACGCGCTTTCTCAAAGCTTTAGATGATGATTTGCAAGGTGCTGGTGCTAAATTTGATATCTGTGACACCATTACAATGGAAGATATGGAAGATTTAAGTCTTTCAGAAGTATTACTTAATGCGATTAACGATTAGCTATGGATGCTCTAGACAAGCTGTTATCTCAAATCAAAGCTGAATATGAGAACGAACAAACACAACAGCAACTACAACAACCAAATATATTCCCATCACTGAGCTTATCTGAACCTAAGTCATTATCAATAATAGATAATATCTTGGCAGAAGTTCAAGCTGATTTTGCGGCTGTTGATGCGGCTGTTGAATTGAGAAAACAGCAAGAGCTAGAACAAGAAAGACTGCGACAAGAGCAAATTAAGGCGCAACAACAACAGGCTTTAAAACAGCAAGCAAAAGATTGGTTAAAAAAATTAGATCCCTTTTCTCCCGAAGGGCTTTGGTTTGAAAGATTTGCTGAAAGTTACCCTTCTAAATTAGCAGCAGCAATGGAATATTTGCAAAGTAACTAAATAGATTCAACCTGACTATCTTCGTTGGCATTTGTTTGATAAAAATGCTTGACAGCCCATTCGTGCATAGCATAGAGAATAGGTTGTAAACTGACCCCCAAAGGTGTTAGAGAATATTCTACCTTTGGGGGGATTTGTGCATACACTTGTCGGTGTATAATGCGGTCTTCTTCCATTTCTCGCAGTTGTTGGGTAAGCATTTTTTGTGTAATTCCCGGTAAGGCTCGCTGCAATTCCCCAAACCGTTTTACACCAGACAATAGTTCTCTGATAATTAAAACTTTCCAGCGTCCACCGATGACTTTTAAAGTGGTTTCCACTTCACAAGTCAGCCTTTCATCTCTTTCTGCTTCAGCTTTCATAGTTCCTTTTTAGTAAGTAGCTTACTTTTAAGTGCGTACTTTTCAGATCAACTTTACATAGTTTAAAGTCAATTGTGCAAGTAATTTTGAACTTGACGGTTAGTTCGTTATCTGCATAGTAGTAAATAATTTACTTATGGCAAATATCCTCCACATTGATTCTAGCCCGCGTGGCGATCGCTCGATTTCCCGCACCCTTTCTTATGAGTTCATCACATCTTGGAAAGATACTCATCCAAGCGATACAGTAACTTACCGCGATTTAGGGCGCAACCCTGTTCCTCACGTAGATGAACCCTGGATAGCTGCGGCTTTTTCATCACCCGATACACACACCCCCGAATTACAAGCAGCGATTAAGCTGTCTGATAGCTTAATTGATGAACTTCTCGCCGCCGATCGCCTCGTTTTTGGCGTACCGATGTATAATCTAACTATACCCTCAACCTTAAAGGCTTATATTGACCAAATAGTGCGCGTAGGAAGAACATTTACAGTTGGTGCAAATGGCTACCAAGGTTTAGTAGATAGCAGTAAAAAAGTATTAGTGATTACATCCCGTGGTGGTAGCTTCGCACCTGGAACACCCTATGCAGCCTACGACTTTCAAGAACCTTATCTCCGTGCTATCTTGGGTTTCATCGGGCTAATAGATGTAACATTTATCCATGTTGAGAATCTGAATGTGGGTGATGAAGCGCGGGAAAAATCTTTAGCAGGTGCTAAGGATGCGATCGCGCAAGCCGTAGCTAATTGGTAGTTATTTTAGGGTTTGTAGTGTTCGCGTAGCGTCTCGCAGAGAGGACTTTAGTCCTCAGTAACTGTAGGGTGGGCATTGCCCACCAAAACCATGATACGGTGGGCATTGCCCACCCTACGAGCTGAAACTATCTTTTAAAAATCCAGTATTAATCCTATATATTACAATACTCTACAAACCTTGAAAATATTTTTTCTGGAACTTACCATATATTCTGTTGATAAAAAGTTTAGTTAAACGTCCCCTAGTCAAACTCGGAATATTACCTGATTGCTGTTGTTTATGGTCAAAAAACTCGTTTAATTCATTCAATATTACTTGCAAACGCTTAATAATATTTTCAACCCGATACTCAGCAAAGAAATCTGCTGATAAACTTGGTGATATGGAAGAATCTATCACCTTCATAATACGTTTTACATCATATTCTTGAGAATATCCAGCAATTTTATAACAATTAAAACCAGGGTCTAAATAATCTGAAAGTCCACCATTAACGCTAGAAAAAACCTGACAACCACAAGCAAGAGCTTCCATCGGCTGCAAACCAAACCCTTCACTTACATTCTGTTGCGCCCAGTATTCAGCAGAATCATAAAGGTAAACTTTAGCGCGGTTGAATAGTCCAGGCAAATCTTCTACATAAGAAGTTACTACCTGAACTTTACACTGTTTCTGTAAAGCGGGAATTAGTTGTTTTAATAGATATTCGGAAGATTTTCTTGCTTGAACTAAAACATCAATATCCCGTTCTAGATGTAAATTTTTAAACTCATAACTAATTTCGTTAGGTAAATAATAAATCAGAGAATTAGGTGATTTTTGCCCCCAATATCCCAGAGTGTTACGGCTGACAGTAATTATTGGAATACTGGCGGGTAGATTGAACTTATAACCTGCACTGTGAGCATGATAAACGACGTTATATTGCTTGAGTTTGGCAGCTAGTTTAGCTATATCAAACCCCCAACTAATCACAAAAATTACATCATCTAAATTTTGTTCCTTTAGCAAGTCATCAAGAAATAACTTACCCGTTTCTCTTTGACGGTAAGTAACTACGTCAGCCTGACAAACCTGTTGAGCTAACTTAAACGTTTTCAACTCCGCCCAAAGACCACCGCAAGCAAATTTGCCATTAGTTCCAGGGAGTAAAAAGTAAAGTTTTCGCATGAGTGGGGACTGGGGACTGGGGAGTGGGGACTGGGGAAGGGGGAAGGGGGAAAGGGGAAAGGGGAAAGGGGGAAAGGAAGAAGCCTTCTGTAAACTAATCACTGACAACTGGTAACTGATAACTGATAACTGATAACTGTCAACTGTCAACTGACTAATGACTATCCCGCCAGCTTATCTTGACAAAATGGGCTTGGCGACCCCAAGCATCGCGGGAAAGAGTAATGTTTTCTACTACCAAGTTAAAGGGAATTGCGGTGGTGATGTATCGCTGGGCGATTAAACCTAAATCGGGTGCAAGTTCTGATGCGGTGGTAGCAGCTAAACCTAAGCCAATCAATTGTTCCACAGGGCGGAATGGTAGCATTAAATTTATACCCACCACTAACCCAGCCGTCAGCAGCATAGCCACTGATAAGTTCGTACCGCAACGGGGATGCACGGCTAAATCCCATTCGCCATTTGTGAGGCGGTGGTGAGCAAGGGTGACAGCACGCCGCAAATCGCTAATATTCACTTCGCCGTAAAGGTAGAAACCCTGGTCTGTAGACAAGCCGCCTAGTAGTTCGTTATCCACTTGAACAGTACTTGGTCGAGTTATAGGCGTTTGCACGTTTCTAGTTTCGCTCAAAACCCAAACTGTGGCGTGTTCCAGGGCGTGAACTTGCCGTAACATGAGAATTTCCTTCAACCCTGGTACAAAGGAGAGATTTTTGAGTAGATCAGCATCCTGTGTTGGTTGGGTTGTTGTCAAGTCGAAATTAAAAAAATCAAAGGGAAAGGAGCTACCTTGAATAGAAGCAGGAGTATCCATAAGAACACTGCCCCCCAAGCTGATGGAGCAATAGAGATTTCTTACAAATGTAACGCTTGATTCCAGGTATTGTTGCTAATTTTTGTTGATGATTTTTTCCCGCTCTAATAAAGTTCGTAAGGGGTGTAGGGGTGTAAGGGCTTGAGGATAAGGCTTTTAAACATTTACCCCTATACCCTCATATGCCCATACCCCTACACCCCTTCATTAGCCGCAGAAGATAACTAACAGCGAATGATTCTGTGCTGCTTGATTTTGACGTTTGCCAGATTTGCGCTAGAGGTTCACAAAAAAGATGCGTGAGGAGAAAACATTTAGTAAACCGTCAAAATGCTCTGAATTTCCAGATAACGTTGATTGCAGTGCTAAATGCACTCAATGGCGTTTGCCACGCGCCATTGACTGTGTTAATCGTTCTGGTTCGGTAGAGGACAGCAGTTAACGTCATTCAAGCAGACTTTACCCCACTGTAAAGCCCATCTGACAAGCGCTACTCGGTTTTCCGTTCGCGTCTTGTCGAGAATGTTGCTGATGTGGTTATCAACTGTACGTTTGCTAATTTCCAATTTTGCTGCAATCTCTTGGTTAGTTAAGCCAGCGGCCACTAAGTCGATAATTTGCAGTTCTCTGTCTGACAGAGTAACAGGGGTCTGAGACTCGCCACCAGCCATGAGTTATTCCTTCCTCCGTTGGTATATGTACTTATCATCCTTCTTAATTCTAGAAGATTCTTTTGGCTGTAGGCATTTCAAGTGTTAGCTGTAATACAATTGACAATATTTTTTTTCTTTTCTCAAGAAATGAAAATTTGGTTAATTTTGAGGTATTAGTATTAATAATAGCTTAAATATAGTCAATTTTGCTGAAATAAAAAACATCCTTACCAAAGACTCAAGTTAACTCCTGAGTTCGCTTTTAATACCCATCCAAACACAGATTTGGCCCTATAACGTTGGATATCTACCAAAAGATAAGTGACCAATAGACACCAAAAAAACTTAGCATTATTTTAATGAAGCATCACCAGTCATAAACTAAGAATTTTATGGGTTATTATATTGCTCCTCGCTTTCTGGATAAATTGGCTGTTCACATCACCAAAAACTTTTTGAATATTCCTGGTGTGCGAGTTCCTCTCATTTTAGGGATTCATGGACGTAAAGGTGAGGGGAAAACCTTTCAATGTGAGTTAGCTTTTGAAAAGATGGGTGTGGAAGTCACACTTATCTCTGGCGGCGAATTGGAAAGTCCCGACGCGGGAGATCCAGCTAGGTTGATTCGGCTGCGCTATCGGGAAACGGCAGAACTGATCAAAGTACGCGGTAAAATGTGTGTACTGATGATTAACGATTTAGATGCAGGTGCGGGTCGCTTTGATGAGGGGACTCAATATACTGTAAATACTCAGTTGGTGAATGCCACACTGATGAATATTGCTGATAATCCGACAGATGTGCAGTTACCGGGTAGTTATGATTCTAACCCGATTCGGCGTGTGCCAATTATCGTTACAGGTAATGATTTTTCCACTCTCTACGCGCCGTTAATTCGGGATGGACGGATGGAGAAGTTTTATTGGGAACCCAACCGTGATGATAAGGTGGGAATTGTTGGGGGAATTTTCGCTGAGGATGGACTTTCACCAAGGGAAATTGAGCAATTAGTTGATACTTTCCCCAATCAATCAATTGACTTTTTTAGCGCATTGCGATCGCGCATTTACGACGAACAAATCCGCGACTTTATCCATAAGGTCGGGTTTGAACGGATATCTTTACGTGTGGTAAATAGTGTAGAAGGGCCACCAGAGTTTAAAAAGCCAGATTTCCGCCTTGCTAATTTAATCGAGTCTGGTAAAGTTGTCTTGGCTGAACAACAACGGGTGGAAAATTCTCAGTTGGTAGATGAATACAATCGTTTAAATCGAGGAAGAAGTAATCAACCTGCACCCCCAGCGCCTGAAAGACCAGTTAGTCAGCCATCAACTAATGGAAGTCACAAGCACGATGGATCTAACACTCATTTAAGTTTAGAAACCCAAGAACAGATTCGGCAAATCTTGGCTCAAGGTCATAAAATTACCTTTGAACACGTAGATGAGCGACGCTTCCGCACTGGTTCTTGGCAAAGTTGCGGGACTCTGCATATTGATGCTGAGTCAGATGCTATCTCAACTCTAGAGGCTTGCTTAGTTGATTACAGTGGTGAATATGTGCGGTTAGTCGGAATTGATCCCAAAGCCAAGCGGCGCGTTGTGGAAACGATTATTCAACGACCGGACGGGAAAAATTAACGGGTAGAAGCGATGGTTATATGCCATCGCTTTTATATTTTAGAGAGGGCGATCGCATGAAAACGAAAAATCAAGGGTTTTGGCAAGGGTATAGATAGGGGTGTAAAAGCTTTAAATCTATACCCCTACACCCCTAAACCCTTACACCCTGTCTCAATAGATAATCTAGGTGCGTAAGTCCTATTTTAGAGATGGCGATCGCATCCACTTTCTCATCAAATAAAATTGATTAAATACCCACATCTAGGAGGTTAACATGACCTCATCACAAACACCTGGATTTAAATACACCAAGGCTAGTCAAGAGGATATTCAACAGCTAGGAAATATCTTTGAACAGTGCTTTGTCATGGCGCTTGGTGAAAGTGAAACTTATATCAAACGTATTGGCTTAGAAAACTTTCGCGTTATTTACCGTGAACAAAAAGTTGCGGGTGGGTTAGCAATTATTCCGATGGTTGACTGTCTCCCCATTGAATCGCGCAAGGGGATTCTTTCACTGTGCAGGGAGCTATCGCTTGCACAGAGCTACACTGGAGATGAGGACGAAATCTCAATCCAATGGGCGCA
>NZ_JACJSG010000073.1 GCF_014697625.1 Anabaena azotica FACHB-119
GGATTTGTGATGGATAGAGATTGGAACGCAGCGATTAACATTCTGAAACTAGCCTTGGGTACTACGGGTCACGTAGGAACCTGGATCTATGATCCGAACGCTTCAGGAGATTCTGCCTCTACTCATGCTGGAGAAATCTTGTGTGAGCAAGTTGGGTCTATGAATGAAGAATCTCCGCACTTATAGGGCGGAGAGTGTCAACGAAAGCTTGTATCATTATTTATAGCAGTAGCCACATAGGTTAGGATATTAAAGAATCACAAAATCTTTATATTAAGCAGGTTTTAAACCTGTCACCCTCCGGGTTCGCCAGTTTCCAGGGCGCGGGAAACCCGCCTACAGGACTGGACTCACCTGTACCCTATCCCCTATCCCCTGCTATATCAGGACTTACGCAACTGGCACAATTGTAGGGTGCGTCAGATGTGGAAAATCCTTGAATATGTACGAAATTATTGGGGCTGACGCACCCTACAGTTAGTTTGATTATGACACTTGCGTAAGTCCTATATATATGAGTAGAATTATTAAAATAATTGAAGCAAATTTTAAAAAAATTTCTTAAAAAAATTATCGCTGACCAGAGAAAATTAAGCTAACCTGGGGATTTAGTATTTATTGAGTAGAAATCTCATCCCATCAGAGGATAGAGTTTTGGTCAGTGGTCTGTAGTCTGTTGTCAGTAGCAAAGGTATAAAACCAACGGGAGTTCAACAAACTTCACCCTCACTCCCGCTTTTAAAAGGCAAGTGAGTAGTTAAGAAAAATCAGGGTTTCACTCTCCTCCTCTTGTAAAAGAGAGGATAGGGGTGAGGTTAAAAGAATACTCATCAAAGTTAGGTTAAACCAACAACTGACAACTAACAACTAACAACTGACAAGCAAGACGCAGTAAACAAGTTGTTACTGGGTGGCAACATTAGAGATTCACTTTAATCTCTATGTAATCAAACCAGCAAGTAAAATGATTATCATAGAATATGCAGGAAGGAAGCTTTATTTGGGGTCATCTAGAAAGACAGCACCGTGTGGTTGACAAATGGATTGATGGCTTATGGCTAGTAGTGTTGCTCATTGCCGCACTACTGTTATTTAGCGTTAATCTGGGAGGACTACCCCTACAAGATTGGGATGAGGGAACTGTCGCCCAAATTGCCAAGGAAATAGCGCGAGAATCTTTTGATTCCCTGCGTTGGCTTTATCCCACCCTCAGAGGGGAACCTTACCGTGATACACCACCCCTGATGCACATATTAATTGCTGGGGCTTACTCTTTGGGGGGCGTGAATGAATGGACGACACGTTTACCAGGAGCAATTTTAACAGCTTTTTCCGTACCATTACTGTATTGTATTGGTAGAGAGATATTCCGTCAACGTTGGGCAGCAATTTATAGTGGTTTAATCTATTTAACTATGTTGCCTGTAGTCCGATATGGGCGGTTGGCGATGTTAGATGGGGCGGTGGTGAGTTTCTTGTTGGTGATGATGCTGTGTGTGTTGCGATCGCGGCGAGATTTACGCTACTGTTTGGGTATTGGTCTGAGTTTAGGGTTGATTTGCCTAACTCAAGGGCTATCCGGTTTGTTATTAGGTGCAGTAGTCTTAGTGTTTTTGTTTTGGGATACACCAAGATTACTTAATAGTTATTATCTATGGATGGCGATCGCCATTGGACTTTTGCCTGTAGCTGGTTGGTATGGCGTTCAATGGCTGCGTTATGGTACTGATTTCGCCTACCTTAACAGCAAGAATAATCAACCACCTTGGTTTTATATCATCGAACTCCTCAAGTGGACTTGGCCTTGGTTGATATTTTTACCCCAAACTGCAAAGTTACTTTGGGAAAATCGCAATCTTAGCTGGGCAAGGCTCATACTTGTGTGGAGTGGAGTGTATTTACTACTTATTTCTTTAATGAGTGCTAAATTCGCTTGGTATATATTGCCTATTTACCCCAGCCTAGCCTTAGCCTTTGGCGCACAGCTAGCACAAATAGAAAACTTACCTTTACTGTCATCTTACCCCCGTGCATGGGTAGCTGGGTTGTCAATTCTCGCCGTAGTCGCTTCAGCTTTTAGCATTCATTTTAGTTGGGGTATAGCGGCGAAAACAGACTTACAGTTAATTTTTGCCGCAGTAGCCTTAACGATGATGATAGGCGCGATTTTAGCAGAACGAGGCGACGGACAATTTCTTAAGATACTGTTTTGGGGTAGTTATATTTCGTTGTTATTGTTGATGAAATCTAACTACTGGGTTTGGGAAACATGGCAAGCTTACCCAGTCAAACCTGTAGCTGGGATGATACAGCAAGTAAACCCACCAGTAAAGCAAGTTTATACATCCTTTGCCTATCATCGCCCCTCATTGGATTTTTATAGCGATCGCCATATCATTCCCGCCTCCATTGAAGAGTTACAATATCGTTGGCACTACGACAGACAACCATATTTACTCATCAACGCCGCCGACTTCCAAAACCTGCAATTAGACTCCATCAAGCCACTTGCCAAAGCCGAAGGCTGGCAATTAATTACCAAAGAAACGAACCGGTTGTGAGGGGGCTGGGGATTGGGTATTGGGGACTCTTGACTGGGGACAGAAGAGGCAAGGGAGAGGAATTTTCCCCCCTGCTTCTTTTTCTCCCTCATCTCCCCCCACTCCCTCATCTCCCCAGTCAAGAGTCCCTACCTTACCTCCTCAGTCCCTGGTGGTTGCTGGTTAGAACTCGTCCCCTGTTGCGTCATGGAAATCATGCCCAAGAAAACAGCACTACCCACAACAAAAGCTAACAAAGGACGCTTAAAAAGGATAAAATCTCTTATAATTCTAGATATAGGACTGCTTTGACGGCGCAGTGCTGAACAGATCATAATCTGGTTCAGAGTAAAAGGGTCACGAACATAATGTCCGCTTTGACATACGACTAAGCGTTCTTGACAATAGGGACAACTATATAAACCTATATAACTTTTTATCTGTTTTCCCCTACCATATCTTTGGCAAATGGGGCAAGTAACATAATGATTATCAAAGGTGTGTGTATTCATCTACCTCGTCCGCTAGTCAATTTACTCGCTCTATTAAGGATACCTATATTGAATTCCCCAGCAATACTTAGTAGATACGTCAGTGTAGGATAAAAGTACCCTTTAATCACACACAGTTAGATTTCTACCAAGGATAACTTAGTGGTTGCACCACGAGTATAGCTAGATTTCAGCAAAGATGTCTCTTGTTTGTTGCTAATTTGTAGCCTATCCACTCAGTGGCTAGATTATACTCTTGCTGCTGAGAGAAAAAGATTAGTGACTTAAAAAAATTCTATTAGTAGAGTGTAGGGCGTAACCTGGATTGCTCACAAAGGTTAATCCCTTGCTAAGTAAAAATCTCGCACTCTCACCTCTAGCCCTGTTCACTACTGATTAACTTTCTCTCATGTAACCATTATCGCTAGAAAAACTTGGTATAGCAAAACTTTTTCTAGCTCCAGATTGTAAATTTGGTTTACTAAATTCACTTGTCTGGTTGATAAATAATGTTTCACAATGAGAAATAACAAATAAAAGTTTACATTTCTTTCTACATTTACCCCGCCTTTCAATGACTCTACTGCCTCCCACCGAGCTGAGGAAGGTAACGGAAGCACCTGTTTTCCCTTCATCTTCCGCCCACTTAACACATTTGATTAACCGTTTTCAACTATCCCCAGAAACAACTGTGTTGTTTTTAGCCGTACTCATTGGCGGTGGTACGGGTATGGGGGTGGTGACTTTTCACTATTTGATTGAGCTGATTCACCGTCTGACGTTAGAAAATTTGATGGGTGCAATTGGTGTTTGGGGTGCTTGGACTTTAGCCCTTGTCCCCACTTTAGGAGGCTTGATAGTCGGCTTGATGCGCTGGCGGACTCAAGACTTTGGCCCTGGACTATCCTCTCTCATCGCCGCTTCTGAGGGGGGAGAAATTAAGGGACAATTGCGGCCTGTTACCAAAATGTTAGCTGCTTCTGTTTCCTTGGGTAGCGGTGCTTCTTTGGGGCCGGAGGGGCCAAGCGTGGAAATTGGCGCTAATTTTGGGATGCTGTTGTCCTTAATATTACAAGTCTCACAAGACCGGCAGCGTTTACTTTTAGGTGCGGGTGCGGCGGCTGGTTTGGCGGCTGGATTTAATGCACCGATCGCTGGGGTATTTTTTGCTTTAGAAGTAGTAATGGGGGCCACATCTTTTGCGACTTCGGCTGTGAGTGTAGTGCTGTTAGCGGCGGTAGTAGCGGCTTTAATCGCGCAAATTGGTTTAGGCGCACAGCCTGCTTTTGCTTTACCTGTTTACCAAGTCCGTAGCCCTCTAGAATTACCTCTTTACCTGGGCTTGGGGTTGGGTGCAAGTGTGGTTTCTTTAGCTTATCAACAATCAATCAATTGGGCAAAAGCTTGTTTTGCTGGTGCTGTTCCTGGGTTTAACTTTTTGGGGAAAATTCCTCAACCAATACACCCGATTATTGGGGGTGTAATTATCGGCATTGTCGCTTTACAATTCCCGCAAGTTTTGGGTATTGGTTATGGCACTGTGCAAGCAATGCTACAAGATGTGAAATTTTCTCTAGATTTGTTGTTAATATTGCTAGTCCTCAAGCTGCTGATGACAGCAATTAGTGCAGGTAGCGGTTTTGTTGGGGGTGTATTTGCCCCAGCAATGTTTTTGGGTGCTTCTTTTGGTTCGGCTTATGCTAAAGTCCTGACTTTCATCGCCCCAGGAATTAGTGCATATATGGCAGCACCTCCAGCTTACGCAATGGTAGGGATGGCGGCTGTATTAGCTGGGAGTGTGAGAGCGCCTTTAACTTCAATTTTAATGCTGTTTGAACTCACCCGCGACTACCGAATTGTTTTACCTTTAATGGCAGCAGTGGGTTTAAGTGTCTGGTTAGTAGAAAGGATGAAACCTATCACTAACTCTAACAGCAACCTCCAACAAATAGGTCTTTCCATTCCCAAAGACCAAAAGTTAGAAATTTTGCAGCAAATTTTAGTAGAGGATGCGATGCTGGCTTGTCCCAAAAAGCTATCCGCTACTATGGACATTATAGAAGCTGCTAAGGAAATGCTGAGCGATCGCACTCGCAGCGCTTTAGTTATAGACGATGCCGAACAACTAGTGGGTATTATCTCTCTAGAAGACATCAATCGTACCCTTTCTTTATGGCGAAATTACCCGAATCTCTCAAGCGAAATTCCGAGTAATTTAACCAATCAAACTATCATCGATATCTGTACAAAAGAAATCCTCTATGCTTGGCGCGATGAACCTTTGTCCGAGGCTTTAGATCGCATGGAAGTTAGAGGTTTGCATCAGTTACCAGTAGTAGCGCGAGACAACCATGACCATATTCTAGGCTTGCTAGATAGGGAACAAATTGCTCTAACGTGCAACTTAGCCGCTACAAGGCAAACGCTTTCTCAATTAGTCATTAGTCATTAGTCAGTAGTCATTGGTCAGTGGTCACAAAAAACAACTGACCCTACGGGTTCGGCAGTTGCTTTAAGTCGGGAAACCCGCCCAACGCACTGCCTCACAACTGACAACTGACAATTAATTATGCTGTAGCTTCGGCAATGTCCAAAGCTTCTTTTTCGTCCTCATCTACTTGTCTAAGACGAATGTGCTTTTTGCCTAAAGTGATAACGAACTGGTCTCCAGGTTTGAGGTTCATCTGTGTTGTGTAAGCTGAACCAATCAACAAATTACCGTTCGATTGCACACTGATTCTATAGCTAGCACTTCTTCCTCCACGGCCGTTGGCGTTAGGAGAGGTGTCTAACTGAATGCCCTCTGCATCAATTAGGGCATTCAAGAATTTCATCATATTGACACGCTCTATACCATTTTTGGTAACGGTATAGTAGCCACACTGTTTAGCTTTTTCTTCTTTGCTCAGGCTCTCAAGCTCTTTAACTTTTTTGAGCAGTTCTTCACCGACTAGGGGTTCAATCTTTTTCTGTTTAGGCATCAACTTATGGCAGAAATCAATGGTTTAAGTAGTTGAATCGATTTTATTTTAGCTGACCTTGAGCTAATAGGAACAGTATCCTTTAGTTTTTATCTCAGCCCTAGCCAAGTATATTACATCATCGGCAAAAGTGTTACCTAATTCTCAATATTTACCACACAATTTAATTTTGATAATCTTGATAACTATATATAGTTAATGAAACACTGCTAAACTATATTTATTTAAGTTTTCTAAACTGAAGGAGTAACTTGTCTACTAAGTCGGATTGATTGTTGAGCAAAAAAATGATAAGTAAAACTGATCCTTAGTCATTAGTCATTAGTCATTAGTCAGTAGTCATGAGAAAGCAACTGACAACCGTCAACTGACAACTGACAACTAACAAAATGAAACTAACAACCAGAGGACACTATAGTGTAAAAGCGCTGCTGGACTTGAGTTTACAGCCGAATTATGGGCCTGCATCTGTGAAAGCGATCGCTAAACGTCAAGATATTCCTGCCCCCTACCTGGAAAAATTACTAATAGAAATGCGTCGTGCTGGATTAGTAAAATCAATTCGGGGTAGTGTAGGAGGTTATCAACTAGCACAAGAACCTAGAAAAATATCTATAGCCCAAATTTTAGAGGCGGTGGGTGAAAGCCTGACTAATTTACCCCACCATACCCCAACCCCTGGACAAACAGAAGATTGGGTAACATTTAGCCTTTGGCAAAGACTCAACCAAAAACTAAAAGAAGCTTTGGACAGTATTACTCTGGCAGATTTGTACTACGATGCTCGTAGCTGGCAAGCTTCCCTTGGAGAAGAAGCGAATTTTGTGGTTTAGTCATTAGTCATTAATCCATAGTCCATAGTCCATAGTCCATAGTTATTAGTAAAGGTTGACTGTTGACTGTTGACTATTGACTATTGACTATTGACTATTGACCAATGACCAATGACAAATAACATCTACGTTTTAATCATTGCCGCAATTTTAGATTATCTAATAGGTGATCCTTGGGGTTGGATTCATCCGGTGCAAGTTATGGGCTGGATGATTTCACGCTTGAGCCAAATTTTTCTCCAATTATGTCAAAAATCTCTAACGCAACGTCTAGCTGGAATTGTGCTAGCAATAATTTTGATTATTGGTAGCGGTGGCGTAGGTTGGCTAATAATTCAAATGGCGAGATGGTTAAATCCTGTTTTGGCTATTGCTGTTGAAAGTATGATGTTAGCTAGCTGTTTTGCTTTGAGAAGTTTACGTAAAGCTGCTATTGATGTTTTACAACCTTTATCAGCAGGAGATTTAGCAGCAGCTAGGAAAACTTTGAGTAACTATGTTGGGCGAGATACTGATAATCTACCCGAATCAGAAATTTTCCGCGCGGTTT
Organism: Anabaena azotica FACHB-119; assembly: GCF_014697625.1. Lineage (GTDB taxonomy): Bacteria > Cyanobacteriota > Cyanobacteriia > Cyanobacteriales > Nostocaceae > Trichormus > Trichormus azoticus_A. The sequence continues at coordinate 7,396 of NZ_JACJSG010000073.1, forward strand.
TAGAAACCGTAACAGAAAACGCCACCGATGGAGTGATGGCTCCTCTATTTTACGCCCTGATTGGTAGTTGCATTCCCCATGTCGGGGCGGTTCCTTTGGCTTTGGCTTATAAAGCTAGCAGTACCCTTGATTCGATGGTGGGTTACAAAGAACCACCTTATACATATTTGGGATGGTTCAGTGCGCGGCTGGAAGATTACTTAACTTGGTTGCCTTGTCGCCTCACAGTTATAACTTTAGGATTATTATCAGGCAAAGGTGGGGATGTGTGGCGAATTTGTCGTCGCGATGCGATTAAAGATCCCAGCCCCAACTCTGGCTGGAGTGAGTGCGCCTATGCGGCAATTTTGGGTGTGCAGATGGGGGGTACAAATTGGTATCGTGGGGTAGCCAAGCAAAAACCTCTTTTGGGAGATCCCATTTCTCCTATCACTCGCAACCACATACAAACAGCCTTACAACTAACTAGATATTGCTTTTTGCTGTGGTTAGGGGTGGCGATCGCCATACTCCTGATACTTTGAAATTAACCAAAATAACTCTACCAGAAAAACACATAAATTGGTGATTTTTTATCGACCCCAAGTCTCTCAAAAGAGCGGTTTGTTTGATTTGGTTAGGGTTAAATTCGTCATCACCCAAAAATTCATCCCACACCGCCCTTTGGGTCGGATGTGGGATGAATTTTTGATTAAGCTAAAGAGATGAGGGAGATGAGGGAGACAAAATAATTAAAATTATTCTGCATCTTCCCCCACTCCCCCATCTCCCCCCCTCTCCCTTTCAAGGGCAGGTTTTTAAACCTTCGATAAATAGTTGAGAATATTCTCAATTATGAAACGTAGTTTTAACTGTTCAGACAATAATTTTGGTTTTAAAAGCCCAAAAATTTGTCTAATAAAAAAAGCCTGCCCTTGAAAGCCCCCCTCTCCCCCCTCTCCATAACTCTATGACTACCCCACCTGCTAAAGTTGTTGAAATCCTTTCCGCAGAAGACCTCCGTCGTACTTTAACGCGATTAGCATCTCAAATTATCGAAAGAACAAGAGATTTGTCTCAATTGGTACTTTTAGGTATTTATACTAGAGGAGTACCCTTAGCGGAAATGTTAGCACGTCAGATTGAAACCCTTGAAGGTATTAATGTAGCGGTAGGCGCTTTAGACATTACCTTCTATCGAGATGATCTCGATCAAATAGGTTTGCGGACTCCAGCCAAAACCAACATTTCTTTTGATTTGACAGGGAAAACAGTTGTTTTGGTAGATGATGTTATCTTTAAAGGGCGAACAATTCGAGCAGCTTTGAATGCTGTTAATGAGTATGGTAGACCAGAGTTAATTCGTCTAGCCGTCTTGGTTGATAGGGGTCATCGGGAAGTTCCCATTCACCCAGATTTTGTTGGTAAGCAGTTACCCACAGCTAAAGAAGAAGTAGTCAAAGTATACTTGCAAGACTGCGATGGTAGGGATGCGGTGGAGTTAATTGATTATGAGTGATAGTTGAACCAGTCCGAATTAGCAATCAGGGTCTAGAGTTAAATTGAACCACAATTTATCCCGCATCTGTCCAGCCAGGGCAGTGTGGGATGATTGTTCATAGTTCAGCGAACTTGATATTCCCAATTGCCAAGTTTAAACAATAGAAACATCTATATATAGCAGGTGACAGGTGACAGGTGACAGGTTCAAGACCTGTTTACTATAAAGATTTTGTGATTCATCAATGTCCTAACCTATGTGGCTACTGCTATATATAGAAATATTTTAATAGCATATTTAATCGCTGAATTGATATCAAGCAGATAATTTGTTGCCTGCGTTTTAGTAACAGCATTAGAGGCTGTTTGTAAAGTCGAAAAGTATACTAACAACCCCTCTTCATAGCTTGCTTCCCGTAAGCTAACTCTCCCCAAAAGGCAAGCTTTAAATGTTAGGACTTACGCAATTGTCATAATCAAACTAACTGTAGTGGAATGTCTAGACTAAATTTGTGCATTAGAAAACTCTTGTGGGATGGGCATCTTGCCCGTCCAGTGTAGGCAAGATGCCTACACCACAAGAAAATTTTTTGCAACATTTTAGCCCGGTCACGCCAGTAGGGTGCGTCAGACCCAATAATTTCGTACAAATTCAAGGATTTTTCACATCTGACGCACCCTACCCCAAGTGCCAGTTGCATAAGTCCTGAATGTAAAAGAATAATATTGATATCAAGCAAATAAATTGTTGTCTGCTTATTAATAACAATATCAAGGTGATAGTTATAGATATAGCGTAATCACATAATCTTAAATTTGTTATATTAAATAGTATTTAAAATAGCTGTGTACTTGATTGGTAAATTATTTTTGATAAAACTATTATGAAATTTGCCCACCAGAGATAGATTACTTATATATTTTATTATAAGGTTAATTATGAGACTATGGGGATGAATTGGTTGAGGTATATTCCAGAAATTCTTATATGGATGAGGTACAACTATAGCCTCCCCTATCTGTAAACCTGTACTGCATCTAAGCAAGAAGGGCTGTATTTAATTGTTGGCAATAAATATTACAATCATATAACCTAGAGTAGAATTATTGTTAACAAGAAATTGTTAATGTTCATAACAAGTCGTGATGAAGGTAACAGTATGGTTAACCGATATCTGCGGAAAACTAGGAAGATTTTCCTGAGCGCATCTGCAAGGGTGGAAGACATAGAACATATCGACAATTGGGGTACAAATTGCTTCATTGGGTCAGTCACCCTTGGCTGCTTATTTGCTGCCAATAAGACAACAAAAAATACTGACCTGAAGTTTGGCAATTGCTACTAGAAGCCGCAGGAGGCAGCAATGGACAATAGTCCTATCAGAGTGCTTTTAGTTGATGATGGCGAAGGCGATTACATTTTAACTCGTAATTGGTTCAATGAATTTCGGGTGGCTAACTGCGAGTTGGAATGGGTCGATAATTACGAAGCGGCAAAAATTGCGATCGCGCAATTTCGGCATGACATATATTTAGTAGACTATCGTTTGGGTTCCCACAGTGGGTTAGAACTGTTACGCGAAGCAACTGCTCAAGGCTGTACTTCTCCGATAATTCTGCTCACAGGTCAAGGAGACTGGGAGATAGACCTAGAAGCGATGAAAGCCGGAGCAGCAGATTATTTGGAAAAAAATCAACTGAATGCGCCTCTGCTAGAACGTTCTATCCGTTATGCTATTGAACGAAAACAAACAGAACAAAAAATCCGTCAACAAGCGGCGCTCCTCGATGTTGCTAACGATGCTATCTTTGTCCAAGACTTAGGCGGACAAATTTTGTTTTGGAACGAAGCCGCAGAAAGGTTGTACGGTTGCCAAAAAGCAGAAGCAATTGGTAAAAAAACTAAAAAGTTGTGGCAAGAAAAAAATTTATCATTGTTACAAAAAGCACTACAAACTTTACAGCAAGAAGGCTATTGGAAAGGAGAATTAGATCAAATCACAAAATCTGGTAAAGAAATTATTGTCGAAAGTCGCTGGACATTAGTGCGTGATTTTGATGACAAGCCCCAAAGTATACTCATTGTTAATACAGAAATTACCCAAAAAAAGCAACTTGAAGCCCAATTTCTCCGCGCACAAAGATTAGAAAGCATCGGTACGCTAGCCAGTGGTATTGCACATGATCTCAACAATGTGCTGGCTCCCATTTTGATGACAGCACAACTGTTAGAGACACAAATTAAAGATGAACGTTCCCAGCGACTGCTACCAATATTGATTACTAACGCTAAACGAGGAGCAAACTTAGTTAAGCAAGTTTTATCGTTTACTCGCGGTCTTGAGGGTGAAAGAACTTTATTACAATTGAAGCATTTAATTGGCGAAATTCAACAAGTTATCAAAGAAACATTTCCTAAATCAATTGAAGTCGTAGCCCAAATTCCCCAGAACCTTTGGACTGTTTCTGGTGATGCTACTCAACTACATCAAGTCTTGATGAATTTATGTGTCAATGCCCGTGATGCTATGCCCAAAGGCGGTAGTTTGACAGTGACTGCCGAAAACCTGTTAATTGATGAAAATTACGCCAAAATGAACCTAGATGCCAAAGTCGGCCCCTATGTAGTAGTTACGGTAACGGATACAGGCACAGGTATTCAAGCAGATGTATTAGATCGGATATTTGAGCCTTTTTTTACTACTAAAGAACTGAGTCAAGGCACAGGGCTGGGGCTTTCCACGGTATTGGGTATTATTAAAAGCCACGGGGGTTTTATTAACGTGTATACTGAAGAGGGCAAAGGCAGTCAGTTTAAAGTATATTTACCTGCTCAAGATGCTAAAGAATCTTTAGAAGAAGGAGAATTGAAACTCCCGGCAGGAAATGGTGAGTTAATTTTAGTTGTGGATGATGAGGATGCCATCAGAGATATTACAAAAACATCTCTGGAGGCTCACAATTATCAAGCTATTACAGCTAGTGATGGCATAGAAGCGATCGCCTTATATGCAGAACACCGAGATACTATATCTTTAGTGTTGACCGATATCGTCATGCCATCTATGGATGGATTAACCACCATTCGCACATTACAAAAAATTAATCCTGATGTCAAAATTATTGCTGTAAGTGGACTAGCTACCCATGATAAAGTCAACACAGTCTATAATATGGGTATCCAAGCATTCTTACCTAAGCCATACACAGCCAATCAGTTGTTAGAAGCAATCAGTACAGTTAAACAGAAGATTTGATATTTGCAAAATAATCATATTTGTGGGGGTTGGTGATGGGTAAGAGAAAAATACAATTACTTACGTAACTAGCAATAATGTAAGTTATAGTTATAAATATTAATGATATAATAATGAAATCATTGCTGTCATCTACACCTATCAACATTATTAAGCCCAGAAGCGAAGATAGTTTTGCTATCACTATTGCACCTTTATCTTTGGCAGAAATTTATGCTAAAGCCGATGACGCGGCTAATGGTGCGATCGTCGTCATGAGTGGGATGGTACGGAACCAAACGGATGGGAAACCCGTAGTTTCCCTGGAATATCAAGCTTATGAACCGATGGCATTGCGCGTATTTTATCAAATAGCGGCTGATATTCGCTCTTTATGGACTGGGGTAAATCGGGTAGTCATTCACCATCGTGTTGGACATTTGCGGGTGGGAGAAATCAGCGTTTTGGTAGCCATTGGATGTCCACATCGCAGTGAGGCTTTTGAAGCTTGTCGCTATGCTATCGATACCCTCAAGCACAATGCACCTATATGGAAGAAAGAACATTGGCAAGATGGTTCTAGTACTTGGGTAAGTATTGGTGCTTGTGAACAGTCAGGAGAAAATTGTTAGGTTTGGGGATGCGATCGCGCAAGCACAATGCACATATAAAAAAAGAATACCGGCAAGATGGTCCTAATACTTGGGTAGGTATTGGTGCTTGTGAACCATCGAAACAAATTGTTAGGGTTGAGGATGCGATCGCCTGCAAAAAAATGTAGTTATTGAATTACGTTAATTGCAATTTAGACAATTTCCACAGCCGCTTCATGCAGTATAACCACAGCACCCCAGGTTTTTCTAATCTTCCTAAATATTCCCCCGTTTGAGTTAAATAGAAGACGGGTATTTGATGTGAAGTAACGATTTTAAAGGCATAAAAAAAGCCGGAGATAGTATCTGTAACTTAGCCATATTTTCATTTTTTAAGCTGTAGGCGATCGCTTCTAGCGGTGCGGAGCATCATCGCCCTTTCTACTCTACCTGCTCATCCAGCACGACAAACTACAATTTCTGGAATGCGATCGCCACTTTCCGTCAACTTTTCCATCCCCGTGAGGGGTAAGAGCTTTAAAACACTGCTTCCGAGATTGGCCCAAATGCGAAGATTGCTGCGAAGTTTCCATCCCCGTGAGAGGTAAGAGCTTTAAAACACGCATCATTATGGGGGGTATCCTATATACATTCCCCTACCGTTTCCATCCCCGTGAGGGGTAAGAGCTTTAAAACTCAAAGAAATTCAAATTGAGGAGGCTCCTCAGCCTACCGTTTCCATCCCCGTGAGGGGTAAGAGCTTTAAAACTGTTGTCCCCGGCACAGGTTTAAGCAATATTTCTGTCAGTTTCCATCCCCGTGAGGGGTAAAAGCTTTAAAACAGTAACTGAAGATCATTGCACTGATGATGAAGGAAAGTTTCCATCCCCGTGAGGGGTAAGAGCTTTAAAACTGCTGTACCCCAGCAAAGACCAAAGCCAACGAAAATAGTTTCCATCCCCGTGAGGGGTAAGAGCTTTAAAACTCCTAGCCCTTTGTGGAATAGGAATGGCTAATGTTTACAGTATTGTTTCCATCCCCGTGAGGGGTAAGAGCTTTAAAACTGGGACCCTGCGACACACCAACTGGGGTTACGCAAACAGTTTCCATCCCCGTGAGGGGTAAGAGCTTTAAAACCAAACTATCATCGTTTATCTTGCAAAAAACGAGACTACTGTTTCCATCCCCGTGAGGGGTAAGAGCTTTAAAACTCCGCTGCTGCATCTACTAATGCAGGAAACAAATTGTTTCCATCCCCGTGAGGGGTAAGAGCTTTAAAACAATGTGTTTGCCTCCGTCGGAGGAAGCAACACAAAAAGTTTCCATCCCCGTGAGGGGTAAGAGCTTTAAAACTTTTTGTTAATCTTCTGCGCAGGATGCGAAGAAGAAAATAGTTTCCATCCCCGTGAGGGGTAAGAGCTTTAAAACCCTACTGTTACGAAAGGCTTACCAAATAAGGCTTACAGAACTGGAAAACTGAGGGGGGTGTATTTCACCTGTCAATAGACCATAGTTATTGAGAATAACTACCTTCTGGAAGTAACTCAAACCCTTATACAGTAGGGCATCTGAGGGGTCTACGAAAGAATCATTCTTTCGGCGTTTGTACAACCCCCTCAGTTTACACTTCTTAACAAAATAGCTTTAGGAAACTAACTATTAAGTTAAAAGCCGAGAATATTTGCTGATTAAATTTTCATGGTGCAGGTGTTGGTATAAACAATACCATAGCAACTTGCAAAATGCAATCTCTTCATTAAGGCTTCCATAGCTTCTACTCGAAGGTGCAAGATGTCAGCCTCCCACTAGCGCGACTACGCGCCAGCAAAATATGAAAGAAACACAACTATTCCCTATTTTCTGTCACCTGTAACCTGTTACCTGTCACCTGTGTTTCTTGAGAGTTTAAGAAATGTCCGGTCATTTTTATTGATCTGACTGCTAGGCTGACAAATAGCGATCGCACCAGTAATAGGTATTTAGGCTGTGCAGAATCTTTTTTGAAAGTCGGAGGATATTTGCCTTATACTTGAATTTCTGTCTAATTGTGGAGAAGTTTGAAAGTTGTATGTCCAGCCTGAGTTCTGACATGGTTCGCGTTTATTTGCAAGAGATTGGTCAGTTCCCTTTATTAACTTCAGACCAAGAAATAACTTATGGCAGGCAAGTACAGCAAATGATTGCCATTGAGGAGCAAAAGCAACAGCTTAGTCAACAATTGCAACGAGAACCAACGTTAGCAGAATTAGCCGATTTTGTCAACAAAAGCGAAGCTGAAGTCAATCAAATACTTCAGAAAGGGAAACGAGCCAAGCAAAAGATGATCACAGCTAACTTGCGGCTGGTGGTTTCGGTGGCGAAAAAGTATCAGCGCCGCAATCTGGAGTTTTTGGACTTGGTTCAAGAAGGAGCGATCGGTTTACAAAGGGGTATAGAAAAGTTTGACCCGAACAGGGGTTATAAGTTATCTACTTACATATACTGGTGGATTAGTCAAGCAATCACTAGAGCGATCGCTGAAAAATCTCGTACTGTCAGGCTACCAATTCACGTTAACGAAAAACTCAATCAAATTAAGAAGGTACAAAGAGAACTGTTTCAAACCCTGGGTCGTCGTGCTACTGTTACAGAAATTGCGAGTAAATTGGATTTAGAACCTACCCAAGTTCGAGAATATCTCAGTGCAGCTAGTGGGACAATTTCTCTAGATTTAAAAGTCGGAGATAACCAAGATACGGAACTAAGCGAACTGCTAGCGGATGAGGGTGTATCCCCCAATGAACAGATCACTCAAGAATTGCTCCGCCAAGACTTAAATGATTTGTTAGCATCACTTAAACCTGTGCAGCGCGAAGTGTTAATCTTACGCTTTGGACTGTTGGATAATCAAGAACGAAGCCTAGCTCAGATTGGCGAAAAGCTTAATGTGAGTCGAGAGCGAGTGCGTCAAATCCAACAACAAGCAATGACTGCTTTGCGTCGCCAACATCCATCCATTGAGCAGTATCTGTCTTCTTAATAGCCGCGATAATCTCACCCCTCATGGGGTGATGATTTCGTTGCTTCAGCAGTCTCTAGTTAAACTACAAGCGTAGTGAGCCTTTAGGTTGCTAAACTGCTATCGCCACCCTCTAGAATAGTACCCTCCAGATTAGCTTTTTCTAGATTAGCACCGCTCAGATTGGCTCTTTCCAATGATGCTTGATGTAGATTTGCTGCGTGTAAATCTGCGATCGCCAAATCTGCTCCACTCAAGTCAGATGCTTCCAGATTAGCACCACTTAAATCAGCCTCACGGATATCAGCTAGGGACAGGTAATTATCAATTTTTGAATATGTATGTCCTTGCTTGTGCTAGATGCTGTACAGCAATCCAAGGATGGTGATGATGTACATCGTGATTAATAGGACTGACGCAAGTGTCATCATCAAACTAACTGTAAGGTGCGTCAGCCCCAATAATTTCTTACACATTTAAGTATTTTCCACATCTGACGCACCCTACCCCATGTGCCAGTTGCGTAAGTCCTGTAATCAATAATTAACAGAAGTTGCTTTGATATTGTTAGTGATAGTCTGGGTTGTCCAGGTAGGGCCTTGGCAACGTGGGCCTTCTGTTGTCCAAATCAGTTGATCTAAACAGATTTGCCGCTTATCCATGTTATTTGTCCAGGCGTGATACACAACATACTCAGTATGACCATCTGGCCCAAGAACAATAGAGTTATGTCCAGGGCCTCTGACAAAATTAGGCACAGACTTTAACACCCTTGGCCCGGCTTCGTTACCGACATCCGAGTAAGGCCCCATCACATGATCAGCCACGCCGTAATCTACACCATATTCTTCTGTTTCCCAGCGTCCACCACTATAAAAGCAGTAGTATTTACCTTCATGCTTACGCACACAGGGGCCTTCTAAGGTGTGCCAATCATAGATTGCATCGTACATCAAACGATTGGCTAAGAAGCGTTGCCAAGGCGATCGCGCCCGTAAAACCACCTGACTTTCACCAGCCAGTTGTGTCATACTTGGCAATCTGTCTACAACCAGCGCCGTACCTGCTTGTACACCGTCTTCAGTATCCAAAAAGTCACGGGCGTAAAATAGATACCACTGTCCATTATCATCCCGAAATGGGTGCGGGTCGATGGCGAAGGGACAAGCATCAGGGTCTACAAGTGTAACACCAACATCTTGATAAGGCCCCAAAGGGCGATCGCTCTTCGCCACACGCAACTGATGATTTTTGTCCCCATGTCCTACAGAGTAATAGAGATAAAACAGTCCATCGCTGTAAGCAACTTCCGGGGCCCAAAAATTATCACCAAGGGCTGGGTCTGGGCGTTGCAATGCGTTCCCCACAAAATGCCAATTGACAAAATCGAAGGAACGCAACAGAGGGAATACACGGGATTTGTGAGCGATATCAATCTCGTCTACTGTTCCTTCCGCCTCAGCCGCACCCGTACCGATCGCATAATATACGCCCTCATGTTGCCAAACAAAGGGATCAGCAAAATAACCGTCGTAAACTGGGTTTGTATAGTTCATAGTTATTAGTCCATAGTCAATAGTCCATAGTCAATAGCCAATAGTCAAAATTCATCAGGACTTACGCAAGTGTCACAATTGGTGGTTGGTGCGTGACGCTACAAGTTTCATGACTACGTTCAAATATTTTCGCTCCTCACACACCCTACAGAAAAAATCTGCCAGTTGCGTAAGTCCTATTTATAACTAATGACAAATGACTAATGACCAATGACTAATATTTAAAATTGATGTAAGTTTCAGCTTTATTCTGAGGCAATTTTTCTACGACTTCACACCGGAGCATCTGCCTGAGTTGTTCTGGAAGACTATCATAATAGTCTCGTGGTAAGGTCAAATCTACTTTTGGTGTGTGTAACCAGTGCATCGCGTAACCCATGACAACCATTGGTCTAGGCTGATTTGTGCGGTTGGGAGAACCACGGTGTAGTGCTAAGGGCGATCGCACGCTCACATCTCCAGGCTGCATATAAAAAGACTCCATCGGGATTTCTCCAGAGGCAATCTTTTGTAATCCTTCTTCACGGGGTAGCACATGAGTTCCCCGCGCCATTTGGAAAGGGCCGTTATCTGCGGTCACTTCCACCAAGGGAAAGTTAACTGCTAGGGCGTAAAGTGGAGTGACGATGCGATCGCTAAATAATGGGCGAAAATCTCGATGGGTTTCCTGATAATCTGAACCTGGGAACGGTACATCAACCCCCATCTGCACCATTACGTATTCTTGGTAAAACACACGCTCAAGAATACCCATAACCACAGGATTGGCAAAAACCATCTGATTAGCAAACGGGTAAACCCAAGGCAAAGTCAAATAATAACGAGAAACTTCACGGGGAGCCAACCCACCCGGTTGATTTTTGCGATCGTAAAATAACCTTTCAAAACCTTCCAACCACTCATCAATCAATTTTTGCTCAAAAAGATTCCGAATCACACAAATTCCGTCTCTATTCAATTCTTGAGCGAATCGATCTAGGTCGGCAGCCGAATATTTAGCTATACCGCCTATACTCTGAACCATTTGTCTTAACCTCTTATATTAATGGCTTTAGAGCCTGATATAAATTTAGCTCTTGCAGCAGTTTTTTGTAATTTCTAGTCGATAATAGCGTAATTTATTGATATTTGGTCTGTTAATGTTTATAACAATTAATATTAGTAACTAACAAAATTTAAGCGGACTCATCTATTAAATATAAATCTATTTTTTGATGTGGAAAAAAGGTGGGCAGTGCAGCGCCCTACTCTCTATTCCCCATTCCCCTGACTAAGCAAACCTACTCCGACACTATCATTGGGTACTGAAGGCCATCTCACCGTCAGAATAGTACAGTCAGACTGAGCCACCCAACAATGCGGCACACCTGCACACCACAGCACATAGTCACCTTCACGAGATAAAGTAATTTCCTCATCCTCAAACTGGAGGCAAAATTTGCCATTAATCAAGATAGAAAGAGTAGCGGCTTGATTATTCACCGCCCACTCAGTTCTACAGTCTCCTGCTTTGTGGATACCCCACTTTATTTCTAGTGCTGTGGTTGAACGTGGATCATCATCTGGGGTAATAAAATGTCCCATAAACCAACCCCAGCGCTTTGCCCCTTCGCTGGCTGCATTACCAAAAATAACTTTAGGCTGCATCATATCAGTGAACAGTGAACAGTGAACAGTGAACAGTGAACAGTGAACAGTGAACAGTGAACAGTGAACAGTGGACAGTGAACAGTGGACAGTTGACATTGAACAGTGAATGTAAACTGATAACTGATAACTGATAACTGATAACTGATAACTGATAACTGATTAGTTAGGGACTAAAATTCGTCCTGTGTAACCTGCATGATTGTATTGTTCTAGGGCTTGAGTTGCAGCTTCTTCCTTACCTGATGCTACCAAGGCTACACAAGCGCCGCCGAAACCTGCACCAGTTAGCCTTGCACCCAGTACACCGGGAGTATTTTGTAAGATTTCTACCAATCTATCTAATGGTGGTACTGAGACTTCGTAATCATCGCGCAAACTAGCGTGAGATGCGTTCATCAACTCACCAAAACGTTCAGGTGTGACTCCTTGCAACACTTCTAAGACGCGGTTATCCTCCGTCACTACATGACGAGCGCGACGGTTTAATGGTTCTGGCAATGTATCTGTTACCTTAGCGTCAGTAATATCTCTTAGTGCCTTAACGCCTAACAATTTTGCTGCTTCCTCACATTCAGCACGACGTTGGTTATACCCACTGGTTGCTAGGGTTCGGGGTACGCCGCTATCTATAATGACAATTGTTGTGCCTTCAGGAAAAGGAAGTATACGACGTTCTAGTGAGCGAGTATCCAAAAACAAAATATGTTGAGTATCAGCAAGACTGGAAGCCATTTGATCCATGATGCCGCATTGCACGCCAGCATAGTGAATTTCTGCTTGCTGGGCAAGTTGGGCAATTTCTACGTCATCAATTGGCAAATCTAGTAGTTGACGAATAGCCCTGAGTGTTGCGACTTCCAAGGCTGCACTACTAGATAAGCCAGAACCCATAGGAACAGATGATTTAACATACACATTCAGCGAGGGAATGGTGTATCCAGCTTTTTTCAACACTTCAATACAGCCAAAAATATAACTGGCAAATCCAGAAGGCGTATGATGAATATCTAAAATACTCACAAGCTCTTGCAGATTTTCTGAATAAAAGTGATGTTGTCCATCATCACTAAAACCTAGCTGTACTGTTGTCTGTTGAGGAATTGCTGTTGGTAGAACATAACCATCGTTGTAGTCGGTATGTTCACCAAGTAAATTCACTCTTCCTGATGCACTCGCTTTAGTTTCTGGTGGTTTATGAAAGATTTGTTGAAATGTCATAAGTGACTGGGAGAAGGGGGAAGGGGGAAAGGGGAAATGGGAAGGGGGAAAGGGGAAGGGGGAAGCTTTTGCCTTTTCCATACACTATGGACTGTGGACTATGGACTGTGGACTATGGACTATGGACTGTGGACTATGGACTATGGACTGTTGACTATGGACTATGGACTGTGGACTATGGACTATGGACTGTGGACTATGGACTATGGACTGTTGACTATGGACTATGGACTGTTGACTATGGACTATGGACTGTTGACTATGGACTATGGACTATGGACTATGGACTATGGACTGTGGACTATGGACTAATGACCAATGACTATTATTTCTCTAACGGTATAGTGCGTAATCTTCCTTCTACTTCAACGTTGGGGAAGTTTGGATCAAAGGTGAGATTTTCTAGTTTTCCATCTTTGAGAATGACGAAAGTATCTTCAATCTTTGCACCTGTTAAGCTGGGGTTCCAAGCGATCGCCATATTTTCGGTTAAACTATCCCTAGTGCTGGGATTGGCTACAACTTCTCTTGCTAAATAGCCTGTGGTTCCTCCCTGGTGATGTTCGCGGATAGCATTAGGAAATCCCTGTAGTTCATAAGCTTGAGCTAGAGCATAATATACTGCATCCAGTGTCATTCCTGGTTGAGATGCAGATAGTGCTTTAGCTTCTATTTCGCGGACATGGCGGTGTAATTCGGCTTCCTCTTTTGTTAGCTTGCCAAAACACACAAATCTTGTCAGGTTAGCATACAAGCCATAGCCTCTAGCACAAAATACTAGCATTGCTTGCCGTCCCAACTTTTCCCCCGTGGCTGTAGCATGACGGTATAGAGGTAAACGCCTCTCACCTGCTACTAATGTTAAAGCTGGATGTATACCTCTTGCCCACAAAGCTTCTGCACCAGCACCAGCTAACTGATATTCTGTCCAGTCTGGTTGCACGGCTTGTAGGACTTCTGTCATGGCGGCGCTGGCTTGTTGTCCCAGTTGGCGATATCTGTCTAACTCTGTGGGCAACAATACCCGCTTGTATGCTTGTAAGGAAGGTGGTATGGGTTGCTCTTGCACAGTGGGGCGATCGCTTATTACAATTTCCCCATCTGTAGCCTCACGCACAAACGCCTCACGCGCCGCAGGATCTGCCCAAGGATTGATGTGTAATTTAAAATTTGGTGGTAACTCCTCATCCTTGAGACGCTGCGCTTCAATTTCATCCGTCAATATCCACGCATCTTGTCCAGTTACTAAAACCTCTGCCACACCAGTTTCCGCCGTCAGTAGTACCGTGCTAGAACCCCCACCAGTAGCCCAAGCAAACCAGTCTATACCACGTAGACGCACACCCCCAGCCTCAGTTATGGAGAGAGTCTGCCGAATAAACCCTAATTTCGTCGAGACTTCTTCGCTCATAGGAAAAACACAGATATATAGGGTTCATTATCAAATTCATCTACCCCTGTCTGCGTCTGTCTGAGGTTTTGAACTGGGGTTTTCTGGGAAAAATACTGAAATTACGGCAACACCTTCATCATTTTTGATATATTTATGATTAGGTATTCGCAAATTGGCATAAACACCGCTTAAATGAACCTGCTCTGGTGGTTGATGCAGTGCGACACAACATTTATGCACTGCGGCTTGATACTCGCGCCACTGCTTACGTATGGCTTTACTAGCCTCATCTTGACCTAAGTCTGCAAACTTTAACCCAGCTCTACCAAGCCAAACATCTACATCAGTTGTTTCACCAAGGGGTTCTTGTATAGCATTAATACTTTCCATGATTTTAAATAGTATATGTGTAATCTAAAGTGCTTAACATTACCTTATGCTTATATATACATAGTAGCAAGTGCAATTTTTTTTCAAAACAATAATCAAAATTAATTGATAAATCGTTTTTTTTATATATAAAGCAAGTTGCTAATTTTAAGTTATATGAATAAGGCAACAGCAACCCCTATCCAGATTTGATTACTCACCAATGTAGAAGCTAATGAAAGCCAGCATGAGACGGAGATAAAATAGTGCAAATTACTAAGCGCAATGTGGAGTTGAGGGTAGATGACAGCTTAATGCGTGTCTATGTTGCGTCCCCCAAACCAGCCGGAGTTTACCCTGGTATTGTCTTCTACAGCGATATTTATCAGTTAGGTGGGCCGATAATTCGTTTAGCTAATTACTTAGCTGGATATGGTTATATAGTAGCAGCGCCAGAGATTTTTCATCGCTTGGAGCCAATTGGACAAGTAATTGAACCCGATGATTTGGGGAGAATGCGGGGTAATGATGATGCGCGACGGACGGCGATCGCCCAATATGATGCAGATTGTCGTGCTATCATAGAATTCCTCAAAGCAGACACCACAGTAGCAGCCAATAAAATCGGTACAGTTGGCTTTTGCATTGGCGGACACCTAGCCTTCCGCGCCGCCTTTGAAAGCGAAGTGAAAGCTGCTGTCTGCTGCTACCCGACAGGAATACCCAGTGGGAAATTAGGTAAAGGGGTAGCTGATACTATCCAGAGGGTGAGGGAAATTAAAGGCGAAATGCTGCTCATACTGGGGACACTTGATCCACACATACCAGAAAGCGATCGCCAAACCTTAATTAAAGCAATTGAAGATGCTGGCGTACCTCACAAAGTAGTTTTATACGAAGCCGAACATACCTTCATGCGCGATGACGGTTATCGTTATGATGCTGTTGCGGCTACCTCCGCTTGGCAAGAAATAGTAGACTTCTTAGGAAGAGTATTTGCTGAGTAAATTTGTGACATTGGTAATTGATACTAATTAAAAATCAATTACCTGTTAAATTAATATCTAATATTTAAAATATACGTAGGGCGCTGCACTGCCCACCAAAACCGTGATATTGTTGGCATTGCCCAACCTACTGCTACTACTGATAAGATTCCTATTTACTACTAGACAAAATTCCTTCCCATACATCCTTTCTTAACTGTACCCTGTAACCTATAACCTGTACCCTGTTGCCTACTCCTTGACTATTAACGGTATATTACTAATCATTACCGTTGTTGTGGCTACTTCCGATGAGATTCAAACTGAAGAGACTTGCCAAGAAACGACCACAGCGAGTTCACATTAAAATTCAGAATGGAAAATTTGAGATTATTGGCATGGGTGCATGGTATTCCTACTGGCGAGATCCTTATCATTTATTGTTAACAATTCCTTGGACTGGCTTTTTATTAATAGTTTGGGTTTCTTACATATTAATTAATATCATATTTGCTCTAGCTTACTGGCTAGGAGGTGATTGTATTGCTAATGCTAGACCAGGTTCTTTTTTAGATTTATTCTTCTTCAGTGTGCAAACACTTGCATCCATTGGCTATGGTGCAATGTATCCTAAAACACTATATGCCAACATTATTGTCACCATCGAAGCCATGACTGGTATAGTAGGAATTGCCCTGATGACTGGGCTTGCATTCGCCCGCTTTTCTCGCCCCTCTGCCCGTGTAATCTTTAGTAGAGTCGCAGTAATTACACCATATAATGGTGTACCAACTCTCATGTTTCGCACTGCTAACCAGCGACGTAATTTAATCTTAGAAGCACAGATGCGAGTTTACTTAATGCGGGATGAAATCACTGCGGAAGGGGAATTTATTAGGCGTTTACATGATTTAAAACTATTAAGAAATCAAACACCTAGTTTTACATTAAGTTGGCTAGCATTACATCCAATAGATGAATCAAGTCCCCTCTATGGAATGTCAGCAGAGTCATTAGTTCAGACAAACACAAATATAGTGATATCCGTCAGTGGTATAGATGAAACAGTTGCACAAGTAGTTCATGCTCGTCATCAATATATAGCTCGTGATATTTTGTGGAACAATCGCTTTGTTGATATCTTTCACCACACATCCGACGGACATCGCTACATTGACTATAAATATTTTCACGATGTCGAACCTTTATAGGAGGGAACAGGTTACAGGTTACAGGTTACAGTTATTAGGGTGCGTCAGTACGATAAACCCTAACTATAACAAGAAGATATTCCTACTAACGCACTCTACTGGACTGTCTAAGCTGAAATATTGCATTATTCCTTTCTTGTGGGATGGGCATCTTGCCCGTCCGGTGCGGGCAAGATGCCCACACCACAAGATTTATTTTTATTGCACTATTTTAGCCTTGCCACGCACCTGACATTTTGGAGATTTTGTGATCTAGAACTTCCCTACTTTCTCCCTTTACCCAAAATTGCCGCAGAATCTCTCCAGGTTTACGATCCCAAGTGTCTATATGTTCGTAAATTAAATTATTTTGTCGCAGTTTATAAGTTGAATAACCATTAAAAAAAATCCGCGCTTGCCAAGGAACACGCAAAGTTCCCCGTACCGTCCACTTGGCTAAAATAGTATATTCATTTACCTGAGATACATCGTGTAAATCGAAGTAGATTTTGGTGAAAAATAGCCGTGCATGGAAGCGTAAAGTCCAAAAGATAATCCTGTAATTGAATTTTCCTTTGAATTTATTTACAGGGTCTTGAAAGTAAATATCTTGGGTATAAATATTATAAGATATATCTTTCTCAAACAGTGTAGGTAAATCCTGTTGGAGAGTTTTGATTACCTGTGCTACCAGTAGTTGAGATTCCACAATGTTTTCCTATATTATTAGGAGTTACGCATTGACAAATTAGACAAACAATGTATTAAGGAAAATCATGAATAAACAGGCGATCGCTAATCACTCTAGGGCTGGAAAGACGGATAATTGACGTGCAGAGC
>NZ_JACJSG010000074.1 GCF_014697625.1 Anabaena azotica FACHB-119
GCGGGAGAACAAAAATTATAAAAATCTTTGAGCGTTGGGGTTTCATCCCATTCCTTAGAGCCGAACCCGTTTTGTATTGCTTCTTTATAGCGTGATTTAATTTCATCATCATTGAAAAATGTTTTCAAAGCCAGAGCAATAATTGACTCAATATTGGTGATCATCGCCGGACTCACACCAAAACTGCTCGTCCCAACCACCATTGTCATGAGTACTGATTTAAGAAATTCTTTGAAATCGTTCAATCGCTCATTTCTCAGGTCTGGAGCGAGCGATCGCAAATCCGGCAATTCAAACAGATTATTGGATTCGGTGGAAATATCAAAGTACGCCCCATCATGACCCAGCAGATTTGTATAGTCAGTGAAAGTGGATGTACCGTCTGGTTTGGGATAGTCTAGTGCCACCACCGGAATATCTTGCGCCAGGGCTGGGGTTAATATCCCGGCTACTAACACAGACTTACCTGAGCGAGTTGCCCCAAACACAGCCAAATTCTTGTGGTTTTGGTACAAATCTAGGTGTACTGGTGTACCACCTTCCTCTGCAATCAATTCAAACCCAGTGCGATCGCCTGTGGCTGTCCGAATCAATGGCATCAGCCCCGGTGCTTCCGAACTGAAATAAGGTAGTCGTCGGTTGAATGGCTTTGTCAGTAAGGGTTCCCAAACAAACGGACAACACTGCAACCACAGTTTCCAAGCATACTCAGTTTCCCGGTCTACTACCGCCGGACGCAGGAAGTAACTCGCAAGATATCGACAAGCTTCATCTAATTCTCTGGTCGTTGGGCGGTGAACTAAAAAAGCGGTTGCAGTATGTACAACTACACTACCTTTATATATTGTCTTCTGCGCTTCTACAGCTTCCTCAATATTCATCCCCGATTTGACATCAATATTTCCTTTACCTGTAGATATGGAAGTGTTAGTAATTGATTGCTTAGTTATTCTCTGCAAATTTGTCTTTGTGATAGCTTGATTTGCCTTTGTTAGCTGGCAAATAATTTCCGTATCGTAAATACTATCTCTAGAAATTAATTCCCACAAATATCGCAATTGTGCTTGTTCGTCATACCAACCTCCAGGCTTCTGACTGAAGTTGAGCGCTCCTATATATTTATTTTGTAGCTTTACCCATTTCCTATCAAAAAATGGTACAGACTCCTCATTCTCTAGCATCAGATGCCGGATGTGAAAATCACTTGTTTGAGTTTCTACTAGTCCATCTATTGAATCTATTTTTAATGGATTAGGAATTGCTGGCGGAGTAGAGTGATTAAATTGCTGCCAAATCACTGACCAGATTTCCCAAGCGCTTAAAACCCTAATCCCCAGCTTCATCTTGTTGCCGAGGATAGCTGACCACTGTAAGAATCCATCGTTAAACGAGTTTTGAAGAATATTTTCAATTCTAGTATTGTTATGGGCGTGAATTTCCCCTGTGAATGAAAACCAGCCCTTTTCTAATTTTCTAATAAGAGATTCTATAAAATCTTTTGACCTTTCATCGTCAGATACTACGGTGTAAGTACACCATAATCTTAAAAACTTATTCTTGCGAGTTCCACTTTGCGTTAGTTCTTTAGTTCTTAATCTTTCACTGCGTATTAATAATTTTAATTGGTCAATTGAGCAATTAGATTCTAGCCCCGACAGTTCTTGTTGTCGCTCTACATCAGAAGTAAATGACCCTAAATGTATTGTTAAGTTTTCCCCTTCTGGTATTTCTTTTAGTCCCGCTTCTATCCCCTCAAAAATGGGTAGCATTTGCTCTGATGGCAAGTTGGGATGGACTCCCAAGCAGTCAAAGCAGAACTTAACTTGAATATTTTCTCCTTTTTTGAGAATTAATGCACCTACGCCTTGCCTACCTCCTAAATTTAAATCACATATTCCCGCTAAATGAATAACATCCTCGAAAGGAGTGAGCATTTTAACAACTCTAATCTGCTCACTTTCTATTTGACCCTTCCCTATTTTATCTTGCAAAGATTTTGGCATAATTTTATTCTTCTCTCCTCTTCTGTTGTACCGATTGATACTTCATATAGCCTCTGCTAATTCTCGGAGTGGCAACAAACTTTCCAAAGAACTCTTTGTTAGTCGATATCGTCCACCAACTAGCCCATCCCCATGCGATCGCTAGCCCTGTCGCTAGCCAACTTGTTTGCAGCAAGTAGTTGAATATAAATACATTCGCTACTGCTATCAGTGTCCAAGGAAATATTTGGTCGGCGGGGAATGGCCCTAGCTTGGGTCTTTCTCCTAGAATCCTATTTACTGTGCGGAAAGAACGGTTTTGGGTCATACTTCTTTCATCTATTCAAGGATGCAACAGATACAAAGCCATATGAATTTTTGATTTGTATCTGTTGCTAATTTTCACACCTTATTAACCGCCTGTTCCTCCTGTTCTGACAATTAACCCAGTAATAATATCCCCTACAAAAACTGCTAATACTATTATTAATGGCGTTCTTGATAGGGATTGCCAATCCTCATCATTCCGGGCTGCTTGGATAATCCTAACTAAGCTTATCCCTACATATAATAAGAACAATCCTCGCAAAACATTGAAGAATAAATCAATAACTTCTCCTATTTGAGTATTATTCCCTCCAGAAGTTTTAAAAGCATCTTTCATCCAATTTTGTGCGTTTTGAAAAAACTGAGCATGAGCAGGTGCAGACGCAAAATCCAGTACAAAAATCACTGCTAATAACGCAAACAAAATCGCATAGAGATTGACTCCATACTTTCGCTGCACTTTATCAAAGTTGTTGAATAAGTAATTGGCTTGTTTCGGCAGTGCTATGATCATTGCCGCACCAATCATTAATCCACCCAGCAAGATGTTATGAATAGACATCTCTGCTATCATTGCCACTCCAGTCACACCCATCAGTGCGAGTGTACTGTTTTTCATAGAGTCATTTTTTGCTGGTGTAAGAGTTACTGTTGCCGTCTCGTATCCGTAGGATGTACGCATCTCGTTCTCCTGAACGATTTGATGAATACGCACATTTTTAAATAAGTCAACCTCAAAATCGACGTACTCTGGTACTGAAAAAAACAGAACTGTAGTACTGCTATAATATTGCTTACATTACTTGCTTACGTAGCTGAAAATCTAGTCCTGTATTAGTAAGCTTTCTGCTTGATATACTTATCTGTAATATCACTTCTTAGTATAAGATTCTGGGCAAAAGTTCAGTAAGTGCCAAATTAGGGGGGTTGACTATTGATTAGTTTTATGGTCTAAAACAACGAATTTTTTCACATAAACTCTGCACCCTAGTTTTAGTTATAAGTAGCTGATAGGATCATTAACTATCGCCATGAAGTAATAAAAGAGTGAAAATTGATGGTCACGGCAAGGCGAAAGTCTTGACAGCAGAAGAAATTGACGCTCTGTTCACACAAGGGTTAACAACGTTGCGAGACAAAACCCTGATTGCCGTGATGATCTACACCGCTTGCCGTGTCAATGAAGCGGTCACTTTAAAAATTAAGGATGTTTACGACAGCAAAGGACGAGTTCGACCGGAGTTAATTTTCCGCAAGGGGAACACCAAAGGAAAACTCGCCACACGTACCATCCCAGTCTTAGAAGATTTAAGACTGTTCCTGTTACAATACAAACCAGAAAAATCCCGTGAAAGTTTTCTGTTTCCGGGTCGCTGGGGGCGGGGTCATTTGCATCCAGAATATGCCAGTTTGATTTTTCGGCAAGCCTGTAAACGAGTAGACATCGAAGGCGCAAGCACTCACAGTTGCCGCCGCACCGCATTGACCCTGATGAGTAATGCTGGCATTCCCTTACGGGTAATTCAAGAAATTAGCGGTCATCGGAATTTAGAGCAACTACAAAATTACCTGGAAGTGGAAACATCTCAGGTCAAAGGCGCGATCGCTTCGTTGTCGGTGTTGACTCCGGCGAAAATGGACAGCAGCGATTTTACTGATGATCAAAGGAGCGCTCGCGGCGTTGTCGATGCTGAGGGAGAACGAAAATAGACAGTAGCAATTTTACACAGGAATAGCGCAGAAACACGAAGTTGTGCAGCCAGTGATAGATCAGGAAATATACCTTTCCTGATCTAGACACAAACGATGTAGCTTAAAGCATAGAGCGATTTTAGAAAAAAAGAATTACCCCTCCATCGGCAGGATTGACTCATCTAGCAGCGAGTAAAAATCAGGCACAGTTGCTTCAAGCGATCGCAGTTCAGCCGCCGCGACTTCTTCCCACTCCAGCACGACCAGCCAACGCAAGTCCCTATCCCAGCGCCGGAGAATGCCCTTAACCGCTTCCAGCCCAGAGGAAATACTAGAACGCAGCATTTCCAGCCCGTGAAGTATGAAATTTCGGTCAGGAAGAGAGGAAGCAGGGGAGGCAGGGGAGGCAGGGGAGGAATTATTAGTAAATTCTCCCCCTGCTCCCCCTGCTCCCCCTGCTCCAAGAGCGGTAGTTCCCCCCTCCTTAAAAGGGGAATTTACTATACCATTTTGGGGGGGGGTGAATACCAATTCGCAATTATCAGTTCGCAATTCGCAATTATCCGAACTGCGAATTGCGAATTGCGAATTGCGAATTGTTTGTCGGTGATTGATGACTTGTTGTGCAAAGTCTAATTCTTTCTTAGATAAAGAAAATAACTTAACTTGTTGACCGCGAGGCCCCTGCTTGCGGTAAGTTAACTTTAACCCCAGTTGATCCAATAAAATCCCCAGCAGCCAAATTGGTTTGGGGTCGCTTGGGACAGTGAAACCCAAGATAGCCTTGATGTGAGCAGCGCAGTCAATGGCGATCGCAGTCATCTTCAATAGCTGTTGGTCATCCGCCCTAACTTCCTCCCCAGCGACGAGCCGAGTGAGAATATGGTGCAGCCCCAGGTTAAAACGAGCCAGCCACCGCGCCGAGTAGTTGCCCCAGTCCATACAGAATGGTAAGTTGTCTCTCTCAGCACGGTCTTTGTTAGCGACTATTGCCGGGGGAGTGGGGTATTTGTCATCAATCGTTGATTCTGGTGGAGATAAGATAGCTTCGAGGGCAGCGATCGCACTTATCAACCGACCACCGTTATCAATCTCGACCAATTCTGGCGTAACTTCCATACCGTAGGAGTCCGAAATACGGAACTTCTCGCATTCGTAGACTTCTTCGGGTGAGAGATAGTCCTTAGTTTGCCGTGCGCGGTACTCGCTTTTGGAAATGTTATTTGCCCTGGCGACGGCTTGATGATGAGCCGAGTCGAGAGAGTCAGATGCCGCCTTCAACAATTCCCAAGTCTCTGCATCATTTTCATCTCCAACTCTTACAATCTCGTTGCCCATCTGCTTCAACAATTCGCGCAGGTCGGTACGCAAATTATTGATAGACTGATGACGAGCAGATTTGATTTTACAGTAGGCATCTAGCGCCCAATCCTTTTCCGCCCCACGCTTACCTGTTTCGCGGTCAATCCGTAATAGAAAAGCTGTTATCTCGTTGGTTTGAAGTAACTGTTCTTTAATCTTAGTCGGGTTGGTGTCAAGGTATCCATATGGGGGCTTGGGGGCCACCCAAACATGGATGGGTACTTTTGGACGATAACGCCACAACTGTTGAGCGCATTCGGTGGCAGTCTGACTAACACCATGAAATACCCCAAACACCACATTAAAATGATATTGCGAGATGTCAACCCCAGTTCCCAGGCTGGGAGAGGTTAATAACACATCTATATTTTTGACAGCGTTGGTAATATCTTTTATGAATGTGACGTTTTCATCACTGCCTGAATTATCAGAATGCACTGACCAAATTCGTAAATTCCTTCTTCCTTGAGGTGGTGGAGAACTATCGTCACATACCACAGTTTGTAGAGTCAAAAGAGCCTTTTCAATTTTCTTAATAAAGCGTTTAGAGTCAGAAACTACCATGACTTTTTGCCCAGTCATGATTGCAGCGCTAATCTTGGCAACCAAGGCTGAGGAGTTGTCACCCTCGTACCAGTAAATTGTGCGATCGCCGTTTTGCCATTCGTTTTTGATAATGTAAGGCTGCTCACCTTCTGGACGCATGGACATAAAAAAGTCAATGGTGGTATCATCCATATGTGCGTCGGACAAAACCACCAACGGGCAATTGTACACTATTTGATGCAGCACTTCTAGAATTATCGCCCGATGTTCCTTGCAAGTCTTACTCAAAAGTAAGTGTGTTAGGTACTGGCAAGCTTCATCTATAAATATGCAGCCGTATGTCAGCGCCTGGGTATTTAGTTTATGCAAGCTGTCGATGGTTATGGATAAGGCTTTGGCTTTGGCCATCCCCACATAACCCAAATCAGAGTACATCACGGTATCCAGACGGACATCCAAGTTTTTCAATAGGTTAACCCGATGGCCATTGTTGAGAAACCTTTGGTCGGGGTGTGCCAGTCGCCAATTCCGCATCAACTCTGTCTTCCCCGTACCCATATCGCTTATGAGTACGACTAATCCAGAGGCGGGGAAGAGAAAGCGTTTTGGTTGTTGGTTGCTCCCCTTCTTCAGTCTAGATTTTTTAGGTGAGGAATCACTATCTGAGGGTGGTTCTAAACAAACTGAGGGTGAAATAGGTACTGTGGAAGCTTCTGGTTGAGCTTCATCTTGCAGTAGTTCCTGTTGTGTCATCACCAGGGCTTGAGTTAGATACTGCACCTCAAGAATTAGGTCAGCTTTGTACTTCCTCAACCCCCGGTGCTGCACCAAAAATGATTGTTGATAGTCTTTGAGTGATAGGGCATCTAGGGCGATCGCAGTCATTAGCGCGTTAGCCTCTTCACCGCGTGCAACTACAAAATCATCCACACCTTTTTCAGGGCCTGGCAGTTGCACCACTTCACATACACAGCCCGCCGCTTCAATCACTTTACCCGTGCGAATTGTCGCCTGATAAACTGACCAACGGGTTTTAAGTTTGGTTTCGTAGTCAAATAGTATTTGGAACTTACGCCCTGGTTGGGCTAGTGGTAATAAGTCTGGGTGTAGCCTCTCGTCAAAATCTCTGCGTCCGACTCGTCCATTCCAGATTCCCGGTAGTGCGATCGCTACAAAACCCAGTGACAATAAACAAGCGGCCTTTTTTTCGCCTTCACATAGTACTATGGGGATTTGTGGGTTAGCGATGACCCACTCCCAGAATATCAGTGCGCGGCGTTTATCTTGTAGTCGTTGTGTCAAAGGGGAGTGGTATCGTTTGATATTGTACCGTAGTGCTACTAGTCTCCAAATGCAATCAGGTACATCAAAGTAGGTGACTCTGTTGGCTGTCTTCGGCGGGGATTCGTACTTAACCAGCTTCCCTTTTTGCCAATCGATTCTCGGTTGGGTAGGCTTCAACCTTCCCCACTCCATTGGTCGCCAGTCATTCTTAGGGTCTAGCCCAGATATCCACATCCCCCCGGCTAGTAGATGCAGATATGCTTTCAAAAATCCATCAGTTACTCGGCCTGCATTCTTCCGGGGGATATCAGGGGAGATGAATAGATACTCGTAAACCTCCTCACCCTCAATATGCCGGAAATTGCGCTCAATCAGTTCAGGATGAATGGCGCTACCCACCGCTAGCTCATGGTACTCGGCGGCGGTGAGATTATTAGGATATTCTGTTGTCATTTAATTAGCCGTAATTCGTTTTTAAAATATCGGTCTGTCTTTCTGGGTCAGTTGGGGTAGAGTTAGGAACCATTGGTTCATTGTTTGTGAAGTTTGAAGGTGAACCATCTTCGGTTGGGGTAGAGAACAGAACCATTGGTTCGGTGGTTTTGAAACTTGAGGCTTGTTCGAGTGCAGTAATTAATTCAATTTCTTGGGGTTGTAATTCCGCCAGATAGTCTGCTTTGATAACCTCATACTCAGTAGCCACCGTAATATAGTCTTGCCAAGTACACCCAGGCTGGGCTAGCACTTGCCGAATATCAGTCACCGCCTGGGGTAATAGTTGCAATTGTTCGGCACGGTGGGCGATCGCACTCTTGTTCGGTTCACTTCCCAGGATGATTGCAGCTGCTTGCAACGCTTGAGTATTGTTCATCGCCGTCGCCAGATTACTCAAAGCAATGCCCATCAAGCGTAAACACTCTTGGGCGTTTTCTTTCGGTGGTTCCTGTGCCAGCGATCGCAGGTCGAGGAAGAGAGCAGGGGAGGCAGGGGAAGCAGGGGAGGCAGAAGACAATTCGCAATTTTCAATTCGCTGCTTTTCGCAATTATCTAAATTGCTAACTGCGAATTGCGAATTGCGAATTGGTATTTCTCCCCCTGCTCCCCTTGCTGCACCTCTCCCCCTGCTTTTTCCAAAGCCCCACTGCTGGGCGGGACGTTCTTCTACAGCGTTCTCTAGTTGCTGAATACGCCGCTTTAACTGTTGGTTTTCTACTTCCAACTGCCGGAGCGCTTCCATTTCATCCAAACGCTGCTGCAATTCGATGTTTTGCTGCTTCTGCTGCTGGTATAGCTGCTGCGATGCAATGAGTTGTTCAAGTACTTGTTGTTCAGCCTGGGCTTTGGCTTCGGACACTAACCTAATCCTCAACTCTTGCTCAAGTCGCTCTAGTTCCTGCTGATGCTGTTGCTTTATTTGGGCGATCGCTTCGGCATATCCATTCGGGTAAGTCCGTTCTACTGGTGATGTTGGGATATCTAAATCATCATTATTAACCAACAGCTTCTCACCATCAGCAAAAGTAACAATCTGCTGGGAGGGGTTCGGTGCGTCGGCTTGGATGGTTCCCTCGTCTCCATAACGGGGGTGTGATGGTGACGTAACTTTGACTCCTTGAGGAACCATTGGTTCGGTAGTTGAAGTTTTTTGGCGTGGAGTTCGTGGAACCACTTTCTGCGCCGCCAAAGCAAAGTCCGATTCACTGGGCGAGGGGTTTTCCGCGATCGCGTAAGCTACAGCTTCCCTCAACTTTTCTGGTTCCTGTAATAGACGCAGTAACGGACGGGCTTGGCGTTCATTCCTGATATGTTCACCTAGTTCCCCAACCGTATCAATAACTCGCTTCGCTCCCAACAGTTGGTTGATTCGTCGGAATCCACCCCAGGCTGACAACTCACGTTCGCAGTATTCTTTAAAAGAAGTGTACCCAGCTTCAATATAAAGTTCACCGTCCCGCATTTTCTGGAGTTCACCTACTGCCTGCCACTCGTAGCGGTCTAGGGCGGTGAAGGTTTCTTTAATGCTGGAGTTGAGAGTGCTGTAGTCAGGGGCTGCTGTTGAGCCTCGTTCTAGTGTCAGCATATCTTTCTCCCGTTCCACTCAATGTTGCTGACTACTTTTGGAACTGGTAGGGGAACACAATTGTTAAGCGCTAATTGTTTTTGTAAGCCGGGGGTACTGGGTCGCTGCTTTTGAGTTAACAGAATGTGCGTACTGAACATTTCCCCTGTGGTCAGGTCAATGCCAAAGGCGAAATCTTGCCCTGGGGAAACCATTAATAACAGTGCGGCTGATGGATCTAAGTTTTGTAAGCGAATCGCCAACTCATCGCACTCGATTAATATCTTTCTGTAATCATGCGTGTCCAAGGCGATTATTGCGATCGCTTGTTGACATATCTGCATCATCTCACAGCTATGCCAGAACCAGCTTACTCTCGGTAATACTGTCGCTCTTGTTAGGACATCTTTAAATCGGGGCTGGGGGAAGGAACTAATCAGCTTTTTCTTCCATGCCACAGCACTTAAGCTGTGGTTATCTGGTACAGTTACCACACCTGACAGCTTGCAACTGAACAGTTGTGTTGGATTTTCTTGATTTTTCACGGTTTTACCTCTGATAACTTGAGTTTTCAGTCTCAGAGGGAGCCTTTCTCAATTCGCAATTCGCAATTCGCAATTCGCAGTTAGGGATTTAGATGTAGCCGCACCTCTTGGTGCTATATCCCCTGTGTTGTTCCCACGAGATTGCTTCTATTCTGAATCCAGCAGCCAAAACGAGTTAACAATCTACTTTCCACAATTGCGAATTGCGAATTGCGAAAAGCAGCGAATTGTTCAGGCGATCGCACTCTTTTCCCGACTCATGCTCGACTCTGGAAGGGCTTTCTTCGCTGGATTCAGAATGCTGGATTGCTTCTATTCACGCTACTTTACAAAATTTAACTTAACTAAATCTTAAGTTTTTACCAATTCACCAAAAATTGGGCAGTAAAAAGTTGCCTTTCCCTGCACCTTTATCGCTATAATTGGCAAAGTAAAGCTACGTGGTGTCTTCTTGACAAGTCAGTGGATTCAAGTCGCCAAACTTTAAAGCCCACTTTCTTCGTCAGTCCGAGATCAACCCCGCTCTGAGGCTATTTAATTGTCCGGCATTACTGGCAAGACCCGCTCCTTAGTAGGTTTTGCCTCAATTTTTATGTATTGTTTGCATTCCTCCTTACGCAAGATTGACAAGCTTGATCTTACAAAACTTCGGGACTTTTCGCATCTAGCGAAATTTTGAATGTTAAGTTGTGTCACCTCCTATGTTGTAAAAACTAATAAAATTACCCCATTTTATAAGGGTTTCTCTCAAGCCAACCCTAGTAGTATGTTATGGATCTCATCTGTAGATTGGCTGGGGAAAACTTTTTGCTTAAGCTCATGCAGTGCAAACCAATGTTTAGCTGCGTTCAAAGCTAATTGTATAGACAGAGACATTTTTTTGTGCAAAGTCTCTGCATAATTATCTATTGTCAAAATTTTAGTAGTTAGATTTTTGTTTTTTATTAAAAGCATAAATACCTCTCTAAAATGCGTTAGCTAATGATGGGAAAGATTTTTGTAGCTGTACAAGGCCCAAGGGGTCAGTATTAATGTATTTTTTGACTACAGGTTGCAAAGTAAAGGCGATTTCTTTAGTGTTTGGGTCTTTAATGCTTTCAATTAAAGATAGTCGTTCCAACTTCTCTAAAGCCTTAATAATTGCCGAAGTAGAAGCCGATATTTGATTAGAAGAATTGATTTGCATCAATAGGTCGCTAAAACTAATCGGCGCGGTGTCTATAGCTAAATTTTTAGCCAAATAAATCATAATATAACGTTCGGTCGGCTCCAAAGATTCACCAAATGTTTCATCTAACATTGATTGAAACTCATCAGTAATAAAAGTAGTTTTATGTTGAAAGAATATCTCTGTACTGCCAGAAAAAAAATGTTTAATCCTTTGAACTACTGTTGCTAATTCTGAGGGATTACCACGATAGGTCTTAATTAAATCAAGACAATCGTTTTGGTTTGTTAAACCTTGAGCCGATAAAAAATTCAGAGCAGCATCTATATCTAAACCTTCTACTCGAAAACAAAGAATAGAACGGTTATGTTTGCTCATGGCATAAATTTCATTAGGCAAAGCTCGACAAGTTAGTAATAAACAACTCTTATGCTCTTCTTCTAACAGCCGACGCATGAATATTTTATAATCTAATCTTTGTTCTAAATTAGGGGTTTTAAACAAAACATCAAAACCATCGAGTACAAGTAAACAACGATGGGATTGTAAATGCTTAATTAAGACAGTAATCAAAGCTTGAGTATGTTCAGGTAAGTTGAGGGAAGTATCTGGCTGAATTAAATCAATTAGTTCGCTTAATAAATCTTGAAGACGTACTGAGTGAGTTACTGATTTCCAAAGTAAGAAATCAAAGTGTTGAGTAGAGTCTAAGCTAAGTTCTGCTAAAAGTTTTGCGGACAGAGCAGTTTTACCAACACCGGGGACACCTGTTAAAGATATGCAACGATGATTATTAATTAATTTTTTTAAATGGTAGAGTTCTTGTTGCCTGCCGTAAAAATTGGATAGTTTAGAGTCAGGAAGTCGGCCTTTAATAAACTGGCTATCAAATAAAGGAAGTTCTAATTGGGGATTAGATTGATAATAATTTATAACAACTTCTGTAAGCAGAGGTCGTACTTTTCTCTTGAAGACCTGCTGTCCTTTGACTACTGTTTCCGAAAGCAAGTTCCACAGTTGAGGAGCTATACGACGTTGTAAATAGCCAGCCTTATAGCCAGATTGCTGCCCTATCTCAGAAAAATCTTGGTTTTCCCATGCACCCTTGAGGACAGCGATCTCAGGTTCGCTCAAGCAGCGATTTTTCTCGGCAAAAATTATATTGTTGACTACAGTTAGAGCTTGATAAAAGGATACGGTTGGGGAAGACTGTAATAACTCCAGAGGTTGTTGCTCTTGCTCTTGTGTCAAAAATGATGAAGAAAAAGAATCTTGAAAATTTACCCCATGCTCAATGCTCAAATCCATAAAAGAACTTTTCCTTTTGGTACGTAAGTTCCGCAAGAAACGTTTGTAAAATCAAATGGCTATTTGATTTTTAAGACTCTAAGTCACTTATAATATTATCAGCATTTTAGCTTATGAGTGTATCTTCTAAAAGATTAAATGAGTGTTTTTATGCAAAAAAAAGTCACCCAGATTAGTCACATACTGCTTAAGGCTTACTATATGAGGGTTTTGATGGGATCTTTTAGATGTAAAAATCTAATTTTTTACGTAAAGTGACTGCGAGTCACCGAAAAATTTTACTTTAAAGCATTAAATGTAAATAAAAGCAATAGTCATAGGGAATATTTTTGCAGTGCTGTCAATAGCGAAAATGATAAGTTAAAGCAAGATGTCGTGTTACTGTATAAATCCTTTGTGTAAGCAACGGCAGAATCCTGATGATGCCGCCGAATGCGCTGCTTGCGGTACATCGTTAGTGATCAATGAGCGTATCCGTCTAGTCAAACCATTAAGAGAATTAGACAACCCGTTTTCGGACAATGAGATTTTTGAAGTAGAGGATTCTGGGACGCAGTGGAATCCTGGGCGTAAGCGGCGAGTTATGAAGATATTGAAAAGAAATTCGCCTCAATTTGTGGAGCGACTTGAGCGAGAAGTCTTAGCCTTACAACTAATATCACATCCAAATATTCCCCAAACAAACGGAATTGATGACTACTTCACGGTAGAACCAGAGAATAGCCTGTTCAAATTTCGATGTTTAGTGATGGATAAAATCGAAGGGAAAAATTTAGAAGAATGGATAGAGGCTCATCGACCAATTTCGCAAGCTTTAGCACTAGATTGGTTAGAACAAATAGTAGCAATATTAGATATAGTACATCATACAGAATTTTTTCATAGAGACATTAAACCAGCAAACATAATTTTAGATCCAGATGGACAATTACATTTAGTAGATTTTGGGGCTGTGCGGCAAATAACTGACACATATTTAGCCAAAGTAGGCTCAACTGGAGGAACTGAGGCAACCATCAGTAGTTACGAAATTACCAAAGTAATTTCCCATTATTACAGTCCATTAGAACAAGCACATGGTCATGCGGTTCCACAGTCGGATTTTTATGCTTTAGGTCGAACTATGGTTCGCTTGGTAACGGGGGCAAAATTAAGAGAATTAGAGACAAATCATAGTACGGGCAGACTAATCTGGAGACATAAAGCACCACAGATAGATAAGCCTTTGGCAGATTTTATTGATGAGTTAATGGCTCCCAATCCAGCACATCGACCACAAACGACTAAGATGATTTTGTGGCGGTTGAAAAAGCTACCTGAGCAAAATAAGATTTATAGATTAACAAGGTCGAAACCTTTCAAATTCAGTGCAGCGATCGCAACCATTGGTTTACTAGGGTTATTAGGTTATACGCTAGGATTACCAGCGTATGCGAGAAATTTAGTAGCACAAGGACAAAAGCTGGAAGCGGAAAATAAAACAGAACAAGCGCAACAGCTATTTGACCAAGCAGTAAAGATTCGTCCTGAGCTAAGTAATCAAATTTCTAAGTTTTACTTTGATAAAGCAGGAAGAGTAAAGGAGGATTTACAATCAGAAAAAAAATATTATACCTTAGCGACTAAATATAATCCAAACGATGTAGACTCATATAATAATTTAGCGTTAGCTTGTCAATTATTGAGAGATTTAGATTGTGTAAATAAAACTTACCAACAACTTTTTAGGTTAGAGCCAAACTCATGGACAGGACATTACAATTTAGCTAATTTTTATGAGGGACAAGGAAAATATGATTTAGCCGAACAACAATATAAATTAGCAATTAAATATGGTAAAGAACAAGCGTTAATTGCTGTGAATAATTTGTCAAGGCTGAATAACTTACAAGGGAATTATGCTCAAGCTAAAAAACTAGCAATAGAAGGATTAAAAAAAGCGCCAGCTAGTGATAAACAGTTAAGAGCGGTATTATATAAAAATTTAGCATGGGCGAAACTAATACAGAAAGATTATCAAGGTGCGGATAAAGATTTGCAAACAGCCTTCGAGTTAGATTCACAAAGAGTTGATGTCTACTGTTTGTTATCAAAAACGAAAGAAGCATTAGGAGATATAACTTCTGCAAGTGGTTACGGCGAAATATGCTTATTAGCAAGGATGGATACGTGGTTGCCAGAAGTACAAAAATGGCGAGGGGAATTAATAGAACGCATCTTTAAAAAGAAATAATTTTAGTATATTAATAAACAGTTTGTAGAAATAAGTATAGAAATTCATGTTTAAGAAAATTGAAATTAGAGCCATTTTATTAGGATTGATATTAGTGAATGTCAGTGTAATTCCTGTGTGGGGGCAGAATGTAGTGAGGGCAACTCGGCAAGTTAAAGCCGCGTGTGAACCAACAGCGAAAGTGATAAGTGGAGATATTTACCATCAGCCTTTAACAAAATTATGTAGTGAGGACAGAGTTAACGCAGCTAATGGTAGGAAGGTAAAAATCCTCTGCTACGCAAGAGGAATAATCATAGACATCCCAACTGACGTAGTAGGTAAACATTGTTTGCCACTACAGACAAATGAAGGTAGAGGATGTAATGTTTTAGAAGGAAGAAACTGCGTCATCCCTAAAGGGCCGGATGAAGAGAACAAGCCGAGTAAGATTACACCGTATGGAGTGGTAATCAACAACGTGCGACCGACATTATCCTGGTTGAGAACAAACGGAGCTACCAACTACATTGTGCGAGTTAGAGGAAACGGAGGTATCAACTGGCAAGTGAAAGTCAAGGGCGAAACTCTGCCCTATCCGCAAGAACAGCCAGAACTGAAGCCAGGGCAAGCATACAGCATAGACATATTAGCTATGCGAGGCGATGAAGTAATAGATGGTAGCGAGGCGCTGTTACTGTTAGTGCCAACCCAGAGACTTCAACAGATAGAACAGACTATCAACATTTTGAAGAACCTCCAGCAGTCGCCTGACTCGTTAGCGATTGATATGGATGCAGTGTATGAAGCACAAAATTTAGTCAACGAATCGATAATAGTATTAAACGCTAGAGTCGCAGCAGGTTCAACCAATCCAACTATTTATAGATTGTTAGGCGATCGCTACTTGATAGCTCATTTTCCTGAGAAGGCCAACGAAGCGTATCTCCAAGCTAAAAAATTAGCACAACAAACAAATAACAGTGTCGAGTTATCTAAGGTAGAGACTAGGTTAAAAATTACTGGGGGTAAAAATAATTAAAAGATGACTTAGCCACCCACAAGAACAAAAGCACTCCAGTAATAAGGATGGGAATATTTATCGCTTTTTAATAAACTCAATTGTGCAAAGTGCAATGCTTCTGCTTTAGTGAGTCCTTGGTTTAAGCCATCATAAAATTTACTCATTAATTGGGCAGTAGATTCAGCATCAACTAGCCAAAGACTCGCTAATACACCACGCGCTCCAGCTTGTGCAGCTACCCCAGCAATACCTAGAAAAGAACGGCGATCGCCTTTGGCAGTTTGACAGGCACTCAAGACAAGTAAATCAAGATTAGTTTTATTTTGAAAAGATAATTTTAAATCTTGGATATCCAGAGGTTTATCCCAAGCCAAAACAAAAGTTTGTTCAGGGTCAGAACTGAATTGTCCATGACTACTTAGATGTATGGTTGAAAAAGAATTACTTTCGATATCTTGTTGAAATCGGTCACGGGTAAATTCAGAGTCAATTAATGTGAGAGCAGAGGGATTACTTCGTTTGATATCTTCAATCTCTCTCTTAACTTGTGGTAGAGGAGGTAAATCTTTAGGAACAATGGGATTATTAAAGCTAGGGCCAATTTGAGAAACGCCACTAACTAAAATTGGAGTTGGGTTAAAATGTGATTGTCGTAATTGTTTAGCACTAGAACCTATAGAGATAATGTATGGCTCAAACAAGTATTGTTGACCATCATGTAATATACTCATAGGTAAATTTTGAAAATAACCGTCTAAAACGAACCCCAATTGTCCTGAAGTGGGTAAATATTGTCTGATAGGCTCGAACAAAAGTTCATATACAGTTTGAGAATAAGAAAGATATTCATAATTTTTAGTATTAACAGAATCAGTTTTTTGAATAATATTCAATAGATTAGTAAGTGGTTCAGATATTATAGCTAAATCTACTGTATGGCGATAAATATCGTTGGGAGTTTTTACAATAATTTCTACTCTGTCAGCTAATTTGATGAGGTAAATAATATAAGGTAAATCCTTTGATTTATTGTTTCTTACTTCTATGGCGTTTTCAGCAAATCTTCCACAGCGTAAGAAATTCTCTAATTCAGCAAAATTAAGTTGTTCCTGAATTTCAGTAGCTTGTCTTTCGTATGATTTACTAGACTTATCTCTATTCAATAATAGAACAATATACTCCCGATATAAAGGTTCAACCTTTTCTTGGAAACCAAATTGAATATCCGAGTTAAATAATAAAATGTCACTACGAACTTTATCAAGATTTTTAATAGCAGTAGCGTAAAATTGATTAGCCTGCTCGATTTTACCAGATAGTTGAGACAGCCTTGCTAATTCCCATTGCCACTGATAGGCAATATCCCAAGCCTGTACCGCTTGAGCATATAACATTCCCTCATTAAAAGAATGTTCGGCTTTTAATGGTTCTTCTCTTGTAAAATAAAGATATCCTAAAATCCCATTGGCATAAGCGATCGCTCTGGAGTTATTTAATTTCTTAGCATTGGCTAATGCTTCTTGGGATAAGGATAAGGCTAATGATACTAGATTAGTCTTAGTTAAATCTTTTACTTTTATATCCTGATTGTTAACAATTTTTATGAGGTTTTTAGAAAAGTTAAGTTGACTATAAATAGATTCAATCTTTGGGAGTAATTCAAATTGTTTTAAATTAGTTACAATATCGTTTACTAGATTAGAGATAGAAATATCTAAAGGTATATCTTGAGATAGTAATAATTTATTGTCTAGGAGTAATTTCAGTAAGTTTAATTTAGCTTGTAGAGAAATATTACTGGGGCTGTTAATAAGTTGTTGATACAACTGTTGGGCAGCGTCAAACTTAGACTTGGCTAAGATCAGCGCTTTTGTTTGAGCCGTAAAGTCATCAGTGAGTTGATATTTACTCTTGGCTTGATTGTAAAGTATTACTTCCGTATTAGCTAGATTTAGCAATAAGTTATTTTGGATTTCTGTATCTTTTGAAAGCTTGGCTAAGTCTAAACATTTTTGGAGGATAACATAAGAACTTTCTGGTTCACCCAGAACTCGCAAAACATTGGCTAAATTATATAATCCAACAAGCGTAAAATCCTGTGTAGGAGATTCTTGGACTGCTGTTAAAAAAGATAAAGTTTGAGAAATATTGGCTTGTCTTTGTAAAGAACTAGGGCAGATTTTTTCTTCTATTGATAAAGCTTGAGTAAGAACTTGACAAGCTCTAGCATAGGAACCCAGTGCTTGAAGGGACAAACTTTGATTAATTAGACTGCCAGCCATACCTGGCTTATTGCCTAATTGTTCATAAGCTCGGTAAGCTGATTGCCATGTTTTTAATGCAGTTTCAGCCTCTCCATTATATAATTGCGAAAATCCTTGTTGTGTCAGCGATCGCGCTATTTCTAGGTTTGGGGTAGCGGCTAATATTACTCGGTGATTAATCACTACTATTAATGTAAATATCAGAGCTAAAATCAGGTACTTAATTTTTCTAAAATAATTGATAATTGACCGAGAAATAGACTCCATTTTCCTGCCATGTGTTCGAGTTGTTGGTTATTTCATTAAAAGGAATGCCCCAGTCAAGACGGGCATTGAAGCGATCGCTTCTGTACTGGAGAGCTAATCCAGCAGAGGTTAAGCTACCCGTTGGGCTGGAAATATCAAAACTATTGTTGTTCCAGCTTGTGCCAAAATCGACAAAAGGAGCAATTTGCAATTCTTGAGTAGGAGTTTTCCAAGCGGAAATGCGTAGTTCTGTAGATAAAAGAAAGCCGTTGTCAGCGATAAAAGTATCTTGACGATAACCTCTGACACTATTGATGCCTCCAAGACTAATTTGCTCGAATACAGGTAATGGTCTATCTGCCAATTGCAGACGTGATCTTACAGCAAGGGAAGTATTACTATGACCCAAACGTTTTAACCATAAAGCTTCCCCGACCCAACTAAAAAAACGCCCATCGGGAGGTTCGGGATTGATAGTAGCATCTAGTGCATCTAAACCAAAACTAAAGGTTGAACGAGCGTACAAAGACTGGTCAACTCCTCGATGTGACCAGTCCTGAAAAAACCTGAGTGCAAAAACCCTTGTGCGACCCTCTTCATCTGCACCGGCCGAGATGGGGAAAGGAGTATTTTGCAATGATGATTCGCTTTCTAGTCGGGAAACAGTAAGCCCCAACGCTAGTTCTTGGGTTGAACTAGTCGAAGCCTGCCGGATTAGAGGTTGGCGGAAACTGAGTTCATAGGCTCGTGCATCTCCTACAATATCCAACGAATTAAACGGTTGCTCAATGATATTGTTAGAAACATTAGCGTAAAGCAAGCTAACAGTACCATTATTTGAATTGACTGGCACAGAGTAACGCAGTGCGATCGCATTACTGCCATCTGTATTTCTGTAGCCCAAGTTGAAACCGTCGCCTAATCCCAATAGGTTAGCATAAGATACATCAATGCGACGCTGGAATGTACCAACCACTGGAGAGCGGTAATTATCTAAGCCAATGTTGACTTGAAATTCCTGCCTTGGCTGTACAGAAATATTTAAAATAGCTTGTCCTGGTTTTCCTCCATCGTTTAACGAAGCCGAAATCTTCTCAATTAGTGGGTCTTGTTGCAGCAGTTGTAAAGCGGACAGCAAGCGTTTATTATTTAGAATTGGTTGTGGAATACGAGCGCGAATATAGTTGTGTAGTCGTTCAGCACCCACAATATTAATTTTTTCTATTCGCCCCTCGACAATTGAAACAGTCACTATCGCATTATCGGCTTGTATGGCTTGATTTTGAGTAACGCCAATATAAGCTCCAGAGTTGGTGTATCCCTGCTCTACATAATAATTGGTAATCTTATCACTGATTTTTGATAAGTCTGCAAAAGTGATTTCCTTACCTACAAATTCTGATAAGACTTTCTCTAATTCCTCTTGAGAAAAGACCGTATTTCCTTCAAATTGGAAACCTTTGACTTTGATTTTTACCGCGTCGTTTGGTTGAATTTTCCTTTGGGGAATTAAAGGTGTTGAAGGTGGCTGTATAGTGGAAATATCTGCGGCAACCACACTAGGACTTGCCGCAGTTAAAGATGCCAGGAGAAACTGTAAACTCACGCTTATTTGCCATCCTCTGTACTTCTTGTGTCTGTGGCTCTCTTGATGCAAGGGGATTTTATTGGCGAACTGTACGCGGTGATATCGCCAGCCGGATCTGGCGTAATGGTAAAATTGACAGTGCCATCGCCGTTGTTGCGCCATGCTTGCGCTACCACTATATTTTCTGTGTTCTGTGTTTGCGTTTGGGTTGGGGTTTGGGTTTGGGGGAGTGGTTTGGTAGGAATGGGTGCAGAGGGATCTGTCCAGCCCCAGATCGGAGTCAAGTAATCATCAGGACTACGTGGGAATCCGCCTTTCGGGAAGATGGTTAACTCATCCGGTAAGCTGAAGGGTTCTGGTGAACATGAGTTGAAAGCTAAGTTAGGTTGGAAATATTGGTTTTTGATGCCAGAGCTTAAAAGGTCTAATTGTGGAGCATTGATCTGTACTGTTCCGTCAAGCCCATTTTCTGAAGTAGCCGTAATTTTGCTGTCTGGGGAGGCAAATAAACCTTGAGCATTAATTTTGATATTGCCGCCCCTTCCTTCAATGGCATTAGCTGTAATTTGGCTATTTTGCAATACCAATGCACCTGTATCAATATTGATATTTCCACTGTTGCCTGCATTAAGAGCATTAGTATTAATAGAGCTATTAGACAAAGTTAAATTATTGGATGTTAGAAAAATATTACCTCCTTCTCCACCAGATGTAGCAGCCAAAATGGAGCTTTCAGACGTTAAATCGACTTTATTAGCACTAATTTGAAGATTTCCTGCATTTCCTGTGCCTGGGTTTTCAATGGGAATATCTACAGAGGGGAACTCACTGCTGACACTTATTCTTGCTCCATCTGCTAAAGATAACTGTCCTGTTTCTAAATTTATATTGCCTGCGTTTCCAGATCCCCACGTTAACGCGGATATTCTGCTGGAAGATAAAGTACCATACCCTGGTAATTGTCCAGTTACAACAACAGAATCAGAGGCTTTAATAGTCAAATTGCCTCCATTGCCTTGACTATAGGTAGAGACTGATACGGCTCCTCCATCACGGATTATTAATCTTTGGGTACTGACATTAATATCACCGCCAGCACCAGTTGCACCCGGTTCAACTACAGTAGCTATTGAACTACCAAATGGAGAATCTGTAATCACCGATTTTCCACTTATTTCGACATCACGAGCTGATATAGCTATAGAACCACTATTTCCAATGCCGGATGTACCAGCAGATATTTGTGCTTCGTCTGCAACAAGCAAACGTCCAGTATTAATGTTGATGCTACCACCTGTACCAGTTGCCCCCTCATAAACTTCAGCTGCAATAGTCGTGTTTAAAAATAAATCAGAACCGGGCGATCCTACTAAAGTCAATGAGTCTGTTGCGTTTACTTCGATACTGCCTCCAGTTTCAGTACCTAAAGTGCTGGCTTCAAGTTGAGAACCACCAGTTAAAGATAAATTTCTTGAATTTACGCGGATATCGCCACCTCCGCTACCACTTGCATCAACGACGGCTGCATCAGATAATTGAATATCCGCAAAAGTTTTGATATTTAAATAACCTAAGACCCAACCTTTATCAGTGGGCGTTAAGTTAACTAAACCTTCTCCATATACACTACCTAATTCAATTCGCCCACCTGCGGTCTTGATTGTTGCGCCTGTTAGCGTCATATCACCGCCGACTAAAGCAAGAGTTTGATTTGGTTGTACGCGCAGCCCAGAAGTCGTATCTATGAGGTCTGATCCTGTTCTTGCGCCTTGTCCGTCACCAGCAACTAGAATACTGGCTGGTTTGGTTGTAAATCTTAAGCCAACGGGAATGGCAACTGTAAGTAGGGCTTGGGTTGGGGAAGGTACTGCGTCAAATGCAGTACCATCTGCAAATTCAATACTGTTTGCTGTACTTGCTATAAACGAACCACCAATATTTAAACTAGCGTTAGGGCCAAAAGAAATTCCATTGGGATTAATCAAGAATAAATTGGCTGTACCGTTAGCTTGAAGTAGTCCGTCAATATTAGAAGCAGATAAACCCGTAACTCGAACTAATATGTTTTGGATATCTAATGAATTATTAAAGTGAGCTTGTGTACCAGTAGGCAAGGAAAACTGTCCGAAGCTGTGAAACAGGTTGCTGCCTGCTTGAGAACCACCAGTAATAGTAGTAACATTACCGTCTACAGTAACTTGAGAATTAACTCCTAATGTTGCATCTGGAACAATTTGAGAATTAGCTGATTTTGTTGTTATTTCAAACAATAAAAGAACATTAGTTGTTAAAAAAAGTAACCTAGTTAATACTTGTTTCATAAAGATTTTATATTATTTTCTTAGCTTTGATAAGGAAAACGCGCTCTACGTTTTCATGATCGCGTGGCGGGAAAGGATAAATATAGCGATTAAAGTTTGCCCCCTCTTCTCCTGGCTGTAATACCTCTGCTTCCCAGGCGTAAGCAGCTAGTAATTCTTCTGGGTTGTCGAATCCAGAACGGAAATAACCTTGATAAAATTCATCATAAGTGGAATCTTTGCACAGATGGTTCAGCAAATCTAAACCAATCCAACTATCAATAGTTGTTAGCTCCGCAATTGTTTTAAGTAAACTGTGAGCTTCTGTTTCACCTAAGTAGTAGATTAATCCTTCTAGTAGCCAAACAGAAGGGATGTTTCTGTCATACCCTTGCTGGAGTAAAAGTTCAACCCAATTCGTATCCGTTAGGTCAACAGCAATAGAATAGCGGGAACAAATAGTAGGTACATCTTTGAGAATTTCGTTTTTATAGTTTAATACCTCTGGATAGTCAATTTCAAAGTATTTCGTTTCTTGCGTCCAATTCAAACGAAATGCACGGGTGTCCATTCCTGCGCCCAAATTAACTATTTGTGGAGCAACACTAGCCGAACCCAGAAGAAAATCATCAAAAAAACGGGTACGAACAGCTAGAAAAGCTCTGCCTTCTTCCTCTGGATCTTCTAATGCAATTTTTTGAGCTTCAGGCGTAACTAATTTAGCAGCAAACGGATCATCAAATAAGCGATCGTTTCTTTGACTCTCAACTGCTCTATATGCAGCCATTAATGGTGCAGATAGCAGTACAAAATCTTTTTGATAAAGTTTTTCTTTGTATGGCTGATTCATATAAATGGAGTCTAAAAAATTTAGCAAAAATATTGTGTTTTAAGTATTGATTGATGCCTTTTTTAGAAGTGAAGGCAATTTCAAAACGTAAAATAAGTAGTTATACTATTGGGCTAGTTTGTATCAGGGATAACTTGTGCGTTAGATGGAAAAGTAGTCATAAGGGAACAGAAAAATCCTATAACTATAACACTACTAGTATTAGATTTCATAAAAAGCTAGGACGCTACTATTGCTAACAGCGCTGCAAGAATAAAGGAAGTGAGTCAATTTCTTTTTAAAGAGTAATATCTAAAAATTTTACATATTATGAACAATTTAGCAAGCAACTATCTTGATTTTTTTGGTTTGATGTTCAAAAAAATAATTATTTATCCAATACGCACTCTTAAATTAATATTTCATCTATCTAAAGGTGTGTAAAAATAGGCAGAATATTTATTGAAATAATAAACAAAGCCAGTTCTATATATATGCGTTTATAAACGTCTAATTGAATGTTTTATTTAATTAAGAGAACTATTAAAAGTTTCTTGTAGGTATAAAACAGTAGAAGAAAACACAATTGCAATATTTAAGAATTAAGTGTAAAGAATTTGAAATTTAGTTCTGATACTAAGTTGCAGTCAAAAATAGTATCTTACTCTCCCCTGCCCCCTGCTCCCTTGCCTGCCAAAACAACTATCTTTGAACACAACTTGGTATGATAACCAAACAACCCATCTACATAGTCAACTTCAGGGAATAGCCTCTGTGCAAATCTACCAGAAGATAAAAGCGATAAGCG
The DNA here is from genome assembly GCF_014697625.1 of Anabaena azotica FACHB-119. GTDB lineage: Bacteria > Cyanobacteriota > Cyanobacteriia > Cyanobacteriales > Nostocaceae > Trichormus > Trichormus azoticus_A. The sequence goes on from NZ_JACJSG010000074.1 coordinate 23,545, forward strand.
ATCGCTTGAGGATGGGGCATAACACCCCGTAAAATCAATCACAAAAAGCATCCACACGCAGGTCGCGCCAGATGTCGGATACCTGCCAGCCGGAGTTACCTACCGACCTAACTAGTGGATAATCTGCGACTGGGGTATGGGGTTTGTAGGTGTCTGTAGCTGAGGTTTGCGGCGCTAAATCTGGTTGTTCGTCAAAAGAAGGGCTGACAGCATCAACAAAATCATCAATATCATCGGCTGGCTCAACTGGCGGTAGTGGAGACTGTGGGGCGATAGTTTTCTTGATGATGCGTAAATCGGACTTTTTGATCATCGGCTTCATGTGTTGCTAAGGTTCTGTGACTTTTTCACAAAGAGTTAAAACGTTTAAGTTAATGTCCTTATCAATAATTTTACTGTGTAAAAGCAATCACCAAGATTGAGGTACAAGCGATCGCTCCTCACTCACCCTAGTTCCTTCCCAAGATTCCAGTTGCTCCTTCCGTCCCCTCCAGTCCA
>NZ_JACJSG010000075.1 GCF_014697625.1 Anabaena azotica FACHB-119
AATGGCATCTCTGACCGTTTTTGTGCATTTACCAGTAGTGGGCAATCATCATGCTGACACTAGATCGCTCCAAAACATCAACCCCTGACTACAGCCTGCTCAATGACAGCATTAAAGAAACCTTCACCTCCCTTGACCGTTTCGAGTGGCAAGCTGTAGGCGAACTCCTCCAAATGCGGGACTCTGAGCTTTACCTTGAGGCTGGCTACACTTCTTTTAAAGAATACTGCCAAGCCGAACTGTTAGCTTGGGGAGGTTTAAGAAGAATTAACCAACTGTTAGGAGCAAAGAAAGTTATTGACACGGTTGGGGAACTAGGGTCACACATCAAGAATGAGCGTCAAGCCCGTCCCCTACTCAGGTTAGTCAAGGAACCAGAGAAACTAAGGGAAGCAGTAGCGATCGCAGTTCAAGAAAACCCTTCACCCAGCGCCTCGGATTTTGCGACTGCGGCTCAGAAAGTGGTTCCTCGCCAACCACGCCCACGCACAAAAGCACCATCTCAGGAACCATTGGTTCCTAAAAACAACATTGTCAAAATTACCTCACCATCTCACCCCAGATGTGGAGATGAAGGAACTATCGAGGCTCCTCCGCCCAACCCGACCCAACAGATAGTCACTTTTGCCGATGGTGAGAAGTTGCTGGTTAATAATGATGATTTGACTATCGAGCGCAAATACCCCCCAGAATACGCCGAAGCGATCACACAACTCGAACAGCAGTACCAGCAGAAATTGGAACGGCTAGAACAGGAGTTGAGGATTGGGTTACTTTCTGAAGCCAAAGCCCAGGCCACTGAACAGGTACAAGAAGAACTGACTTCATGGCAAAAATTATACCAACAGCAGAAAGAGCAGAACATACAGATACAGCAACGTTTAGATGAGATGGAAGCTCTGAGAAAGTTGGGGGATGAGAACGAGCAGTTAAGGCAGCGTAATCAGGAGCTAGAAAACGCGGTACAACAAAGACCTGCTCAGGAGTGGGGAAATACCCTTACTAAGCAGGCCGCTAAGGCACTGAACAAAGAAGTCGTGCGATCGCTAGAGAATACTATTGACCTGCGATCGCTGGCGGAGGAACCACCACTAGAAAACGCCCAGGAGTGTTTACGCCTAATGGGTATCGCCCTCGGTAATTTGGCGACGGCAATGAATAACACCCAAGCGTTACAAGCGGCGGCCTTGATTTTGGGGAGTGAACCCACACCGCAGGCGATCGCATATCGTGCCGAACAGTTACAGTTATTACCCCAAGCTGTGAGTGATATTCGGGCGGTGCTTGCCAAACCTGCGTGTACTTGGCAGGACTATCTGACAGTGGCCACTGAATACGAGGTTATCAAAGCCGACTACACAGCAGAGCTAACCCCCCAAGAAATTGAGTTAATCACTGCACTGGAGAAATCCACACTACCTAAAACTATAGAAGTTGGCTCAATCGTCGCCCATGCTGATGAGTATTCCGCTTTGTATGTAGCAAGGGGAGAAGTTATAGAAGATTTGGGCGATGAAGTTTGGGTGGCTTGGGAGCATTGGAAGGATCGCCCGAAAAAGACTGACCGATATTTTAAAGATGAATTGCGGCTGTTGTAAGTATAGCCAGTAATTTTTAGACCCAAAACATGACTACCTACAAAACACGACACCCGGCGATCGCGCCAGGGGTAATTGTCGTGCGTCTATATCAACAGGAGCAAGTATAATGACAGCAACTATTACACGACCTATTACCAGAAAGACAACAAAGGAAAAACAGGAGTCACCCTACAAGCGGCTTCATGTGATTATCCCCATCGAAGATATGCTTTGGGCCTCACAGCAAAGACCCTCAGTCAATCAGCTATGGCAAGAATGCTGGACTTCTGACCCCTATGGTTCTCGGTGGATGCCTTTATCAACCAACCTCGGCTACAGCAGTTTTATCTGTGCAAAGAAAATTCTCTCCCAAAGTGGGCTGTTCATCTTCAAGCCGGACAAGTCGATACAGGATGGACGTGAAACTGTGGGCTGGATGGTGAGAAATTTGCATGGCAGTCGCATGAAGGAATTTTGGGATAAAGCAACTGCTGAAACTGAAGAACCAAATGCTACAAAACAACAATCAAGTGCTGAAAAATTAGAAATGGATGCTATCCCTAGAGAAATACGTTGTAAGCACAAAGCGTCTATTTCAGATGAAAGCCAGTCAGAGCAAGGATTCTGTGAACCCTCACGAACTGCTCAGAAACACCTCACGAACTCTTCAAAAGAGATCGTGAGGTGTGTTTCTTCCACGCCAAACGAAAATTCGCATGGTGATGAGACGGCGATCGCACCCTTGGGGGGTGCGTCGCCTCAGACCTTGGAAGGCGTGGAAGAAAGAGAAGAGTTACCTACAGTAACGGACTGTACGTCGCTATCGCTCGTGGATGGTGTACCAAGTCAACCCGCTTCGTTGTTGAATGAGAAACAAGACTTGGGTGTTGAGCCAGGAACCACTCATGAAGGCCATATTTCCGCCGCGCCGGGTGCTTCCGGTTTTGAAAATTCGGTAACACAAAGTGACCATAGTCAACCCGCTCCGTTGTTAAATAAAAATCAAGACTTGGGTGATGAGCCGGGAACCAGTCATGAAGGCCATATTTCCGCCGCGCCCATTGCCTCTGGTTTTGAAAATTCAGTAACTCAGAGTAAGGAACCAGCAGGGCATAGTCAACCTGCTACGTTGTCGGCAGAGAAACAAGACTTGGGTGTTGAGCCGAAAGCCACTCATGAAGGTGGTGGTTCCGCGCCGTCTGCTCCAGAGCCGGAAACACAACCTGATAAATGGTCGAGTGAGGCGATCGCTCTTCGGTCAAAGGCTAGACCCTGGCGGATGGAGAAATTGAAGATGGCAGGGTTACTCAAAGAAAACCCTGGCTTAGATTTTCTCATGGAATGCTGGAACGATGACCCCGCCTTGCAGATTGTAATTACGAGGTTGGTCAGGAAGTGTCCGCAGTGGGGTTATGTGGTTGTCGATAGCCAGTTGATGGAGTGGGAAAGAGAGTAATGCAGTGCGGCAAGACTAAAAGCGATCGCTGCACTGCCTGATTTGATGGAAAAATCCATGCAGCCCAGTCAACAGGAAGTGCAGTTAGTATCGCAACAGCTATAAGAAATGCCCTGTACACCACAGTTTAGTCTCCATGCAGAGATTCAGCGCACGGTCAAGCAGTTTTGGGCGAATGGCCGGGTGCGATCACGTATTTGAAATAGGCTAGGTTTCGCTATTGCTATTTTCAAACTAAAAGTAAAGGCTAACTGTTTATTGTTCCCTGATGTGAGCGCTCCTGCCACCACCGTAAATAATGAACGAAGGTTTTTTCTACTTTAGGCTGAAGAGATAACGAATTTAAATCAAGTAACTCTCTTTCTAACTTAATTTTAGTAATTTCTTCTAATCCTACTAGAAAAAGACGTTCATAACGCTTTTGAGTAAATGAACTAATCTTAATAAGATTTAAAGTAGGTAATTTGAATAAAGATGCTAATGGGATCATTTTTAAGATAGTTGTTATAAATTTAGCTGTTGCCCCAATTTGTGGTGAACAAAATGGTTGTAATGCTGTGGCTCCCTGATCAGCCATATTAACGAGTTTTTGAATATTCTCAGCCTTTTGATAATTATAAATTTGCTGGTTGTAATCAAGTACCAATTGGGTTATTAATTCATTATATGATTGTAAATTTATTATTGAATCAGAAATTTTTTGTTGTACATTCTTTACTAATTGTCTTGCAGAATTTATCTGAAATATTGCACTATCTACTTCAGATTCATACTCTTTAACTTTTATAAAAGCTTTTCCTAATTGACGATTTAGAAAGAACCCAGCAATTATTACTGCTGGACTTACAGCAATATTTCCTAATGAAAGTAGAGTTCCAATAATTATACCTCCAGTATGAATGCTAATAGAGTATTTTCTTAAGCTATTTATTGTAGTATTTCCAATTTTTTGAATATCTAAATATTGAGAAGACAGGTTCTGAAGTGCTATTTTTATAGGATTAACTAAATTATTGTCTGCATAGTAGCTATCAACACTAGTATTCTTGCTCATGTAAGATTTAATATTATTTAATATGTTTGCATTTTCTTCAAGATTCTGAGATAAAAATTCGTATTTTAATATATTTTGCTTATCCTGCGTGATTATCTCCTTAAGAACTTGAATAATTGTTTCTATATCTTTTATATTAGATAAGGTTTCATGCCGAATTTGAGAATGCTTTTCAACAAGCTTATTAGTATATTTCAAATTATTCTCTAATTCATTAAAAGCATTCTCATAGAAATTGGTAATCTTTTTAAACATTTCTTCTGGTTCATACATATTGCCAATAGCTCTAGCAGAAGCTAATGCTCCTGTTGATGCACTGATTAAAGCAACAATACTCAAAATAAGTGAAAGCATAAAATGTTCCTAATTGTAACAAGTAGTGATGTCTAATTATCTAAATGCCAAGCTTAGATAAAACATGGTCTATATGTATATTTCCCAAAATCGAAAAATAACTAACATTTAGAATCTAATAAGAAGACCTGACCCTAGCGGATAGTGAACCAAGACCTGATGTGAAGATGCCCAGTTAAGCGGTACTGGGGCAATGTGCCGGGTGCGATCGCTTATTTGAAGGATGCAGTGCGGACTTGGAAGAGGGTTAAGTCACCGGAAGCGGTGTTTGTGGCTGCTTGTAAGGAGGGTCGGAAGCCGGAATCCGCGCAGGTCAAGTCTGGTGTGAAAAAATGGTTTGAGTGGGCTAGGAAAAACAGGATTGTGATTGCTATGTCGAGTGAGGTGGTGTATACGCCGGATGGTGAGGCGGTGGCGTTGGCGGAAATGATACGGCAGTATCCGGCGCAGAGGTAGGGTTTCCACATTCGCCTAAAATTCTGAGGAATGCGTCTGCCTAGATAAAATCAACTTCAGAAATTATTATTCACTTATGATGATTCCACAAACTTATACGGGAATACTTATAAATGGAAACCTATTTATTCAGTTATAGTTTTTTATAAGTATTTTTTCTGTTGTTAAGTAATTGTAAAAACAGCGCTAGTTAAATAGCAGTATTATTGCCAACGTGTCTTAGTAGGTTAAAACTATGTCTGAATCGCATATCCAAGCCCAAGATTGTGAGTTATATCACGTGTTCATACCTTATGATAAAGCCAAATTTGGAGGTTCTACAACAATAACTTTGCGCTCAGGCAAAAGCATGAATATTAATATACCTGCTAATAGTGCTGAAGGCGATCAATTAAATTTTACAAGGACTAACTTAAATAAAAATCATAACTTATTTTCAATAGTTATAAATCAAATAAACAATCAATTTTTTTCTCAATCATCAAATCATCAAAATAATGTAAGAGTTGTTTTGCATACGTTGTTTGACAAAGAAATCGATATAGAAAAGGTTATATTGAATTTAATAGAAAATGCAGATATAAAATTAGATAGCAAAAAAAGATGTAGAATAGTGTATGAACAAATTAAAAATGGTACTCATTTAATTGACTTGCCAGCATTGAAATTATTAGACTTTATTGTTGCTTCTTCTCAATCAAATTCATCATTTATTAAAAGATATAACATCGCTAGTCAAAACTCTAAAATACAAATAATTGATAAGTGCATTGAAGATAGTCTATCTTTGTTAGACATAAAAGAAAATCAACTACTAATTATTAAAGGTACTTATCAATATATTAAAGCAGGAGAGTATAACACCAATTTTAACGTTATCAATCAATTGGATTATATTATTAATAATTCATCTATACCTAATGAAATCAAACAAATTTATTTTTATTTTAGTTATTTATCTAAAGCAACCACCACAGAAATTTTTATTACAGATTTAATTGAAAATTTTCCTGCACATAAAAATGGTTTTAATAAAACAGAATTATTTTCTATATATAAGCAAATAAGGGATGGGAAGCCAGTTTATGAGCAAGAAAAAATCCTGATGTTAGAATCTTTAATTTTGGCTTCGTCTATTCCAGAAGAGTGTAAGATTATTTATCAATTAATGCGTAATCCAATAAATAATTCCAAGCAAAATTACAAAGAAAGTAATTATTTAATTGATGTAGTCAAAAAAGCAAAGGATTCAGTCGAAAAAGCATCAAGTATTATTCCAACAGCTACTAAACTAGCATCTGCAAGTGGAATAACAGCAGGAACAGGAATAGCTATAAGTAGTTTATCTGGAGGCGCAGCAACTAATGCGACGTTAGCTTTTTTAGGAGGTGGTTCTGTAGCAGCCGGTGGATTAGGAATGTTAGGAGGATTAGCAGTAGCAACAGGTGGATCTGCTTTAATTGGTGCTGCTGCACTAATTTCTATTGCTTCCGTTACTCAAATGAATGTAGAGAATAAACAGAAATTAGGAATGGCTGCGGGAGTAGGAGTGGCAACCAGTGCGGCTGCTGTTAGTACAGCTTGGGCTGCTGCTAGTGCTTTTGGTGTAGCTAGTACAGGTACGGCAATTAGTACCTTATCAGGAGCAGCAGCATATAGTGCTACTATTGCATCTCTTGGTGGGGTTGGGGCTATAACTGGAGGAGCAGCTCTTGTTACACTTGGTGCAGGTTTTGCCGCTTGGAAGTTTTTTCAAGGAGATAAAAATAATTATAAAAGGATCTTGAAACAGCTAGAGGCCAATCTGTATTCGTAAAACAAACAATTAGCTTAAGATGTACAGCATTTAGTTAAGGTATATGCCCGTAAGTTTGGTATCGAGACACCACTATTTAAACTTTCTCAGGAAAAGCAAACCTGGGGAGGCTGCTCAAAATATAAAATAATTCGTATTAATTGGCAGTTAGCTGATGCCCCTGTCTCAGTATGAGAGTATGTGGTCGCTCATGAAACTGTTCACTTGTTACACCTCAATCATGGTGATGGTTCTGGGCGGTGCTGTCATACTCCATGCTGGGCTGGAGGGGGCAGAAGGAGCAACTGGAATCTTAGGCGGTGAGGGAGAAGCGGGATTAGAAGGAATAGTTTGGAGTAATGGCTGAAAGGTTAAATACTAAAAGAAACTTTACACAATAAGTTAAGTATTAATTCAAGCACAATTTGTAAGCTTCATACGAATCGGCATATTTTCTACTGCAAAAATATTTTTGAGTGTGACTAACTTAAAAAAAATGGGAATACTTAGCTATAGGTATAAAACTGTTCAATATATCCTCGCGCCTAAGTATGTTTCCTCCTACCCTTGAAGAAAGTATCTCAGTTACACTCAACCAAACTTTCCAAATCCGAGGTATTACAGCTACTGTTACATCTAAGGGTAGAGTAATCAAAGTTATTTTAGAGTCAAGTGAAATACCAGAACCGGAAAGCACTACAGCGTTAGTCAGATATGCGATCGCTAGGCTAGAAATAAAATCGATGGCAAAAGTTAAAGTGCTTGCCAAGCAGAGAAATAGTTTTGATATTGCTTGGGGGCGAGAGTTTGAACTGGAAGCTGAACCGGAATCGTTTGCAATGAGTGAGCCTGAAGTAGAAGTTGGAGGTTCAAGATCCAAAAAGGTATCGCCTGATGAATTTCAGCAAGCTCTGGAAGAATCCACAAAGACAGCTAAGATTGCTTACCAAAAGACTTTCAACTACTACCAGGAAATTGCAGCCCTCTTAAAAACATTCAAGCTTGATTTAAACCAAAACATATCTCGTTTATTAAAACAAAACAATATTCATAAATTTAATTTCATTAATGATTTGAAAAATATATCAGATGAAATTGAAAAGTATACTAATGAAGAACTTAAAGAACTTAGAAACTCCTTGGACATAAAAAGACAACATTTATCAGATTTTACAATTGTTCTATTTGGTAGAACTAAAGCAGGTAAAAGCACTATCCGTGAAGCTTTAACTTGTGGTGATGGTAGTACAATCGGTACAGGTTCTCAACGAACAACTAGAGATATTAGAGAATATAGATGGAAGGGCTTACGTTTAATCGATACCCCAGGTATTGAAGCTTATCAAGGAAATGAAGATAAACAGAAAGCTCTAGAAATAGTATATGAATCTGATATAGTCATTTTTTTAACTAGCGATGACTCTGTTCAACCCGGTGAGTTTGATGCGATGGGGTGGTTGCAAGAAATAAAAAAATTCTTTTTTGTTATCCTTAATATTAAAGCCAATATTGATAACTCTAAACGTCTTGAAAGATTCATTAGAAATCCAGATAAGGTTTTTGATGCACAGAGATTAGAGGAACATAAGCACCATATCCGAAATTATGTTGAACAGAGTTTAAATCTAAAAGATATACAGATTAGTTGTATTCATGCTTATGCCGCATTCCTTAGTAATCAACCTCAATATGATGAATTATCTGAAACGCTTTGGCGGTTAAGCAGGATAGAAGAAGTCTACAGTTTAATAGTCTCAGAGATATACACGAGAGGAAAACAAAGACGCTGGAATACATTCTTTGATGCTATAATTTACTTCCTTGACTCAATTATAATCACGTTAAACAGACATCAAGAATACCTGTTATCACAAGTAAGCTTTATGCAAGAAAAACAGGCAGAGGTTGAAAATATTTTTAAGGATAATGTGAAAAATGGAAAAGCTAAAATTGCAAGGCAATGCAGAGACTCTTTTAGCAAAATTAAACAGTGGATTCCCGCATTCGTAGATGAATATTTAGGGAAAGATATTGCTCAGGCTGAGTATCAAAAGCGAATGAATCGAGAGAAGGAAAAAATTGAAATTGCTATGGAAGGTTTATTTGAGGAAATAGTTCAGGAATTAGTAGTATCTTTAAATGAGTTTCAAAGGCAATACCAGTATGATATGGGAACTATTAAATTAGAAACTACAAATTTTGATAAATATCAACAATTTCAAGTTGGAAAAATTCTAAAATGGGTAAGTGTTGGTTTAGGTACGGTTTCTGCCGTTGCTTTAGGTATTGGTACTTTTGCCGCAGCTAATTTTTGGAATCCTGTAGGTTGGGTAGCTGCTGCTACATCTATTGCAGTTGGATTATTTGGTTATTTTTTTGATGATCACGAAAAGAAAGCATGGCAGAAAGCTAAACAGGAAGCAAAAGAAACTCTTTGGAAAAGTTTAACTCAGTCTGAGCAGCAGACTTGTGAGACTTACCAAAGAACAATTGACACAAATATTGCTGTTAGAGCTAAAGCTGAAGTGCTTGAACCTATAGATATTTATATTAAAGAAATACTAATAATTGTATCTAACATCAAAAAAATAATTTTAAAACTTGAAAACATAAAGAGAGAGATGAAACGAGAATCACAATATACGCAAACTCGTAACAGTTCATCGTATCAAAATAATTTTCATAATAAACCATCAATTATACCTGATGAATTATTATAAGTATTGATATTCTGTCATTATTCATGCTAACAACATCAAGCATTTCTATACAAATTTAAGCTACTTTACATAAACAATTATATTGACTAAATCATGGAGCTAAGATAAATGTCCGAGTTTAAATTTAAGCAAGTTGCCAGCAGAGTCAAAAACTTATGCTCTGAAACACTCAAAATTCTTTATTTGTCTGATGATAATGAAATAAAGGAAATTGCAAAAGATTTTGATTTATTTATTCATGATTACCAACAAAAAAGACAACTGACTGTTGCTTTCATTGGACAATATAACGCTGGTAAGTCTACTTTAATTAAGGCGATTACAGGTGACATATCTGTCAAAATTAGTGCTGAGATTTGTACAGATAGGATTACTGAGTATTCTTGGAAGGAAGTTCTTTTAGTTGATACTCCAGGTGTATATGCAGGTAGAACAGAGCATGACCAGATAACTCTAGAAGCAATTTCAAAAAGTGATTTACTTGTATTTGTTGTTCCTAATGAGCTTTTTAATCCTCAAGGCGGAGCTTTTTTTAAGAGAGTTGCAAATGAAATGCAGCGTGTTGGACAAATGCTTTTGGTAATCAACAAAATGAGCCGTGAAACTGGTAAGCCAGAAGATTTGTTAAAAACCATTTTAACAGTTATCGAACCTCATCACCCTAACGATTTTTATACTTGTTTCATCGATGCTGATTCTGATTTAAAAGCAAGATTAGAGAAAGACTTAAATGAGAAAGAATTTTTGCTTGAAGAATCTAACTTTACTACTTTTTTATTATCATTACATAGATTGATCGACAAAAATAAATTATACGCAAGACTTTTAACCCCTCTCAACCGAGCTTTAGATATATTAGAAAAGTCTCTTAATATTTTAAGTACAGGTGATAAGTCTACTAGAGATATTTTAGAAATACTTCATCGTAAAATATTACTTATAAAAGCATCTCAAATAAGATTTAAGAATTTTTATATAGCAGAATTTAATAATCTTGAACATGAAGTAATAATGATTGGTGAAGGTGTTGCTAGTAAAGTTGATGGGCGGCATAGTGAAAAAGATATTAATTTGCAAATTAAACAAGCTGAGAAACAAATAGAGTCAGCTACAAAAGGAACAATAGAAAAAATACAGTTGAGTTTGGAGGAAGAATTAAGTAGGCTGCAAACTCAACTTGAACATTTGTTACAATCAAGACTGGGACGTTCTCTAGCTGAAGAAGTAGAAATTTCATCAACAAATAAGAAGCAAGTTGATTATGAAGATGTAGGAGAGGCTAAAAAAATACCTTCTCTATTAAGAAAGAGTCCTGAAGCTGTACGAGCCATTGGAGGTTTCTCTTCAGCAGTATCTAGAGACTTAGTTTATAACGTTGGTAAATTCTTTGGTGTTAAATTTAAACCTTGGGGAGCGGTGAACTCAGCTAAGTTTATTAGAGGTTTAGGGCCTATTATTGGAGGTGTAGGAGCCATCTTAGAAATTTTTCTTGCTGCTAAACAGGAAAAGGATGAGGCAGAATATGAACAAAAGCTTCGTGAAGCACGAGCAGAATTGCGCCAGAGTTTTCGACAAGTAGCATTAGAAATTAGAAGTGAATATGAAAAAAATATTCAAACAGATATAATTTCTGGTTTTTATAATTCCGAAATTCAAGATATCGAACATCAACAACATGAATTACGAGATAATGAAAGCTCAAAAAGTGAGGTGGTTAACCAAATCGAAAACCTGATCCAAAAAATAAAAAAGGAAATAACTACTATAGATAATATTGCTTAATTTGAATGAATATAGGACTTACGCATTGACAAATTAAATAAACAATGCTGTCAGAGTAATGAGAGAAAAACAGGCGATCGCTATTCACTCATGGACGGGAAAGACGGATAATTTACACTGGGAGCATATTTAGGGGTTTAAGCTATTAGAACGACTACCAAGCCATCCACTGCCAAGTGCGATCTCAACACTTATACGTTATTTTTACTGGCAGAATCGAAATATGCAGGCTGTAGACGTTTGGCAGACATAATGAAAGATTTGTCTCATGATAGCGTCAACAGATTTTTGCTACGCGAGAGATATGAACCCAAGGACTTATTTGAAGAAATCAAGCCCAATATCAATTTAATTGGAGGTACTTTAAGTGGTGATGATACGGTAATTGATAAGCCCCATAGTGACCCAAAAATAGCAGAGCTAATCGGTTATTATTATTCAGGAAGGCATCATCGTGCTGTCAAAGGTATTCAGTTAATTACCTTGTATTACACGGATGTTTTAGGTAAGTCTGTGCCTGTCAATTATCGCATCTATAACAAACAAGAAGAAAAGACGAAAAATGATTATTTGCAAGAAATGATTGTGGAGGTTCTGAGTTGGGGGTTAAGTCCAAAAACTGTAACTACTGACACTTGGTATTCGAGCCAAAAAAATCTGAAATTCTTTAAAGACAAAGGTTTAGGTTTTTTAACTGGTGTAGCTAAAAATCGCTCATGTTCGGTTGATGGTAAAACTTTTACCCAAGTCCAAAATTTAGAAATTCCCGAATCTGGTTTAATAGTGTATCTGAAGAATTTTGGTCAGGTAAAGGTATTTCGGAGAAGTTTCAAAAACGAAACTTACAGATATTACATTATGTACACTCCTGAAAAAGATGCACTCTCTTCAATTTCTAGAACAGAATTTAGGGAATTGCATTCAATACATTGGGGTATTGAGTGTTACCACAGAGCTATTAAACAAGTGTGTGGCATTAGTCGATTTATGGTGAGGACATCTGAAGCAATTAGAACTCATTTTTTTAGTGCGATTCGAGCTTTTACACAACTAGAACTAATGCGCTCCGAAGAGTTAATTGAAAATTGGTATGAAATCCAAAGGAATTTATCTCTTCAAGTAGCTCGTGACTTTATTTTAGAACACCTAACACAGAAGTTGGGCTTGACTGCATAGTATCAACTTTCTGTCAATGCGTAAGTCCTAGAATATTTGTAGTGCATTACAGCTATACAGAATTTAGCTTCAAATGCCACTATCAAAAGCTAAAAGCTTTTATTGATAGGGTTGCAATAGCCTCTGCCATAAGCGTGTATATCGCTGATTGTCATTTGTAGTTCGTACAGCTAGTGCGATCGCTTTCTTGGAACCAACGACAATCGCCAACTTCCTCGCACGGGTTAAACCAGTGTAAAATAGATTACGCGACAGCATTATAAAATGTTGCATGAAAAGTGGGAAGATCACCACCGGGAACTCTCCCCCTTGCGCTTTATGACATGAAATCGCAAACGCCAAAGTAATCTCATTCAAATCCGCATAATCATACACCACAGCCCTCCCACCATACTCAACCGTTACCTCCTGCTCCTCCGTATCAATATCAACGATAGTCCCCAAATCCCCGTTAAAAACCTCACGATCGTAATCATTCATCTGTTGAATAACGCGATCGCCCTCCCGCAGAATCAACCCACCCCGGCTAATCTCCACCTTTCCCGGTGCAGGCGGATTGATTAACTGCTGTAACACCGCATTCAAATTCCTAGTTCCCACCAAACCCCGCGACATCGGGGATAGCACTTGCACATCCGTAGCTGGGTTGAAGCCCAGCCGGGGAATGAACTCGCTCACCAATTCGCAGATTGCTTGCACACCATGCTCAGGGGTGTGACCGCCACCATGCCATAAGCAGTCCGACTGCGGATTGTCGCTGATAGGCTCCATCGTTGGGTAATCACCCTGGTTGATTTGATGTGCGGCGGTGACGATCGCACTCTGTTGAGCTTGGCGGAATACTTGTGTTAATTTGACCACTGGTACTTGGAGCGAAGTAATCAAGTCAGCCAGCACTTTGCCAGGGCCAACAGACGGTAATTGGTCGATGTCACCCACCAGCAACAGTTGTTTTCCCTGGGCTACTGCTTTAACTAGAGAATAGGCTAGAAACAAATCCACCATACTGGCTTCATCGGCAATAATTGCATCATAGGGTAGGGGACTCTCATTGTCCCGCTTGAAGCCCATTGTTTTCGGGTCAAATTCCAGCAAGCGGTGTATCGTTTTTGCTTCTAGCCCGGTCATCTCGGATAATCGCTGTGCGGCTCTGCCAGTTGGTGCAGTCAGGGCAATGCTTTTGCCCATCGCCTTCCATAATGAGACTATAGTGTGTGTAGTGAAAGTCTTGCCCACCCCAGGCCCACCAGTCAGCACCATGACAGGAGAGTACGCCGCCGTCTCTACCGCTTGCTGCTGTTGGGGCGATAGCTGGATTTTGCGGCTGGACATGAATCGGTCTAACCACGCACGAACACGGGGGATATCTTGTGTCACTGGCTGGCGTAACCGTCGAGATATCAATTGTGCCAAGTTCTGCTCGGTGTGGAAGAACGTTGGTTTATAGCAGAGTAATAATTTTTCCCCGTAGCTGTCCCTGACAAATTCTCGGATAAGTTCTTCCTTGGCTGACATCTGCTTGATTATTTCCGCGATCGCATCCTCCGTAGGCTGGTGGTCATCGGTTGCCAGCAGCTTGGAAACTTGCTCGATTAGTTCTGGTTGTGGCAAGTAACAATGTCCATTCTCGGCTGCTTCACTCAAAGCGTGGATGATACCAGCGCTGTAACGAAACTCTGAGCTTGAAGGTACGCCGAGGTTTCGCGCAATCTTGTCGGCAGTGAGAAAGCCTATACCATATATGTCGGTGGCTAGCTGGTACGGGTTGGCGGTGACGGTGGCGATCGCCTTATCTTGGTATTGCTTATAAATTTTGACGGCGTATGTTGTAGAAACGCCATGAGTTTGCAAGAATACCATTACCTCTTTTATTGCCTTTTGCGTCTCCCAGGCATTCTTGATGAGCTTGATGCGTTTCTTAGCAATACCTTGAACTTCGATTAATCTGTCAATTTGGTTTTCGATGATATCCAGTGTTTCCAAACCAAAGTGTGCAACGATGCGTTTGGCTGTGACTGGGCCAACTCCTTTGATTAGTCCACTGCCTAAATATTTCTCAATCCCCGTGAGGGTTGCGGGTTTGGTTTCGTGGTAGTTGGTGACATTAAACTGCGGCCCGTACTGCGGATGGTCTTTCCAGAAGCCAGTTAGTTGTAGCGTTTGCCCTGGCTGGATGTTGGCAAAGTTGCCGACTATGGTAGTGAGGTCGGTGGAGCGAGAGCGGGTTAGCCGTGCGACTGTGTAGCCTGATTCCTCAGAGTGGAAAGTCAGGCGCTCGACTACTCCGGTTATTGTTTCGTACTGTGGTTCTGCTTTTGGTTGTGCTGTTGGTAGAGTGGACATTGGGTATTAAAAATGCCGCACACTATTATAAACTTGTGAATGCAATTATTATAGTACGCAAATACTACTATATTTATATAGCGACGAGGTAGCTGGGCGCTTGCGCCATCGCGCTCTGCCATCTGACCCAACTAAACCGAAGCAACTCCATGAGTGAACCTATTCCACCCTACCCAATCATTACCCCAGGCACAAAAATACTGCTGACCAACGGCATTCAAGGTACGGTCAAAGGCGTTAGGTAGGGGTTGGGGGGCTTTGTCTCTAATTGAATGGCACGCTTGTAAAGAGAAAATCGCGCTCTTAGCAGGGGAGCAGGGAGCTTTCTAGCAAGGGGGAGAGAAGAGGCCTTTGTGCAGGGAGAGGGGGAGAAGGGCTTTAAGAGCAAGAGTCCAAAGTATCCCAATTCCTCTTTTCCCCCTGCAAGAGCAGCAAGAGCAGCCCCTGGAGCAACCCTTACGCCGCATACCTTTCAGCTTAACGAGCGTGCCATTCAGCCCTGGATAAACTGGAGGCGTTCGCTAGCTTCTATGGCCCAGATTTTTATCAACTGCCGCGTAATACCAGGGCGAATTACCTTGTCCAAAACGACTTGGTGCGTTCCTGATGAAGTTCCATTTGTGGAATCTGGGCTTGTACTTTTGGGAGCGGGGCAGGAAATGACATGGCAAATGGTATGACATTCGCATTGTGCATCAGCCTTGCTTACTCAATAAAACTGTTGACAGCTTTTGTGTTCATATTGCGGCTAAAATTGCTTCTCACTCTCTACGTCTATTACTTCGTCGTCGCTTTAGTATCAATGTTCTTACCTTCCAATCTCAACCTATTTAATTCACATTAGGCGTTATTTATAAGCAATAACATCATCTGGAGACGCAATTTTTACCTCTGCTAATGTCTTATTACAGATGTAGAAGCATTGTGAATTGCCGATTCCACTAAATCCTAATTTGGTGTAATGCCCGTAGGCAGAAATCAAAAATTAAGAAACGTTTGTGATCTCAAAACCGTAGATGGCTGACCACAAGCGTTTTTGGTAGGTAATGCTCCTTAACACTTTTGCCAGGTCGATCTGACTTTTGGGAAAGCACCTGGGTGATTGCACTCCGGTTGTAGTCCTCTACGAAGGCAGGAAAAATTGAAGACAGAATCATGCTTGGGATAGATAAAAGTTGAAAGTGAAGTGACCTATGGTTACTGTGATAACAGATGTGGGGATTTATGAAAGCACTGCTGCTATATCCTCAATTTTCCAAATCCTTTTGGTCTTATGATCTCCTCATTGAAATTGCTGGACTGAGGGCAAGTGATTCGGCCTTTCGGAATTATTATTGTTGAAGCACTCTTACGACAAGACTGGGAAATTCGATTTGACAATTATCAATGTCATTTGTGAAGCCGAAGTAGATTTGGAGTAATGCGATTTCGTGATTTTTTCATCCATGATAGTGCAGAAGCCGGATTTCTATCTGCTGATTCAAAAAGTCGTCCGGTTGGGTAAAACAGTAGCCGTAGGTAGACTGGGCAATTCAAATTTCTAAACTTACATTTGTTTTGGAGGCTTTGATCATGTCATTTACTATTGATTCAGCTCGCTCCATTTTCCCTGACACTCAAGTTGCTAATGTGGTTCCAGCTACCATTGAATCATGCAATCAACTCAGTGCTGAGGATCAGTTGGCTTTACTTTGGTTTGCCTATACCGAAATGGGAGTTACAATCACTCCCGCTGCTATGGGGGCAGCCAATATGGTCTTCGCAGAAAAAACCCTGACTCAAATCAAGCAGATGTCTGCTGGAGAGCAAACACAAGTGATGTGCGATCTGGTTAACCATGCTGATACGGACATCTGTCATACATACTCATCTTTCGGCACGAATGTCAAGTTGGGCTTCTGGTATCAGTTAGGCGAGTGGATGAAACAAGGAATCGTTGCTCCGATTCCCGAAAATTATAAACTTTCTACGCAAGCAACAGATGTCCTCCAAGCCATCCGTCAACTTGAAGGGGGACAGCAACTCACCGTATTACAAAATATTGTCATCAATATGGGCTATGTCCCAACATCTGGGACTCAAACCGTTAAAGAACCTGTGGTTCCACCTAAAGATATCGCTCCACGAGCTAAGGTCAGCATTGAGGGCATCGACAACCTGACAGTCCTAAGCTACGTGGAGAATATGAACGCCTTTGACTTCCAAGGCGCTGTGGCTTTATTTGCTGAAGACGGTGCTTTGCAACCCCCTTTCCAGGAACCGATTGTGGGTCATGAGTCGCTCCTCGCATATATGCGTGAAGAATGCTATGGACTCAAGCTGATACCAGAACGGGGGGTATCTGAACCAGCAGAAGGAGAATTCACCCAGATTAAAGTGACGGGTAAAGTTCAAACACCTTGGTTTGGTGACAGTGTTGGCATAAATCTAGCATGGCGGTTCTTACTCAATCCTCAAGGCAAGATTTTCTTTGTGGCAATTGACGTGCTGGCATCACCCCAAGAGATGCTGAACTTGGGCTTGCTCCGGTAGACCACGCTTGGGGTAATTTGGGACATAGACCCTACAAGTTCCTCAATTTGGTTTTCTATAACCATGATGATTAAACTAAAATGCTGGAGGTTGGTATGAATTGGGTGAAAGTGCTTGCTCAAGATGCGCTCCCCCAAGATGCGCGTTATGTGGTGAAAGTGGGAAACCACACGATCTTACTCCTGCATCATCAAGAGCAGATATATGCAATGGATAATGCTTGTCCTCACATGAAGCTGCCTTTGCAAGGTGGCAAAGTAACAGAAGACCATGCAATCGTTTGTCCTTGGCACCATAGCGCCTTTGACCTCCAAAGTGGAGATGTCAAAGATTGGAGTCCCTGGCCGCCTGGGGTAGGACGAGTTCTAGCTATGGTTTCCAAACAAAAGGCTCTGACAATTTTCCCAACTCGTGTGGAAGAAGGCAGTATCTGGGTCGGTCTAGAGGAGTAGAGTAGGTGTCAACTAAAGCTTACTGCTGAAAGTTTTTAAAGCACTTACTTTGACTTTGACGCTCACCTTGAAAATATCATTTCTGCGGATCAAACTCCCGAATCATCCCCCCTCACCCAAATTTTGTCATTTTCATAAAAATCCCCCCGTTGCTCTAACGCAAACCCACCGAGCAGCAGCCCCAACCAAACTTCTACCATCGGCATCTTTAACTTGCGTTGCAGTTTTGGTAGGGAAATCTCACCTCTGACCTGAACCAGATATTGAGCGATCGCATTTCTCCACTTATCGACATCCTCATCCCCCGCCAATAAATGAACATCCTCCACAGTCTGGATTTCCAGCATTGCCAGCACGTCTTCTTTCTCCACCGGGGCGGCTACTGAATCAGCACTGGTAACAGGATTAGTAAACTGATGCGGCCCGTGTGGTCTAAAGGTCTGCGCCGGGGGGTCTTCGATTAGGTCATCTAAATCTAGCTGCATTGTTGTCCGCACCAGCCCCGCAAAGATATCTGTGCTGATCACTGGCCCATCTGTATCTGTTTGGGCGCGGACATCTTCTAATAACCATTGGGCGCGAGTTTTGAGAATGTCGGCGATTTGGGAGAAGGCTGTCGCTGCGATCGCCAATTGTGCTTCTACTGACAAATTCTCTAACTCAGTATCCAAACATGACCACACCGCCGCGAGTGAAGAGGTGGGCGGGGCTTCGGAGATTTCATCTAAAATATCCCAGATTGTCAGCTGTTGGTATACGGTCATGGTTAGGGTACAGGGGGCAAGGTGGGCAATGCCCACCGTCAGGTGTCAGCTGTCAGTTGTCAGGTGTCAGCTGTCAGTTGTTAGCTGTTAGTTATCGGGTGTTAACTGTCAGGTGTCAGTTGTTAGTTGTCGGTTGTTAGTTGTTAGGTGTTAGTTATCAGGTGTTAACTGTCAGGTGTCAGTTGTCAGTTGTTAGTTATCAGGTGTTAACTGTCAGGAAGAAATTTCCGGTAATTTTAGCGAAATGTAAAGAATCAGGTAAAATGCTGATCTTAATGATAGTGAACCGCTAGTATAAGGTAAAGGCGAGTATATGTGAACGCCTAACTACATCTGCATCATAAAAAAGCTTTGAAGATTTGTATAGCCCTACAAACCAACTTTTAGAGTTGTGGGTTTGCGGACTAAGTGAAATTTTTTCAACGCAAGAATAAGGGTTTGAGCTACCTTTGTTGCAGACTAAGTGAAATTTTTTTGCGGACTAAGTGAAAAATTCCCCCTAAATTCGCAGACTAAATGAAATTTTCCGCAAGCAGGGAGATAAAGCGTGTCAATTCGTTACCCCACAAGGCTTTGGAGCAAAATTCTATAATTAGCGATCAGCTACGCTGGGCGCTTGCGCCATCGCTGTGTGACTACGAGAGAATCAGGGTTCCACAAGTAGAATTTCAATTAGTCTGCAACAAAATTTCACTTAGTCCGCACAAATTTCATTTAGTCTGCAAACCGACAGAGTTGTCAAATCAACGCTGCCAAAACAGGGAGTTTTTATCGTATTTTATATCGGATAAAAGATAAGGGTGCGTTATTTTGTATATATTAGTACAATTGTACTGAGTAATAAAACATAACTTAAGCAACCAGTTCCAGGCGATCGCATAGCCCCAGCAGCGCTACCTCGTCGCTGGACAAAGAATAATAACGTTTGCCCTGTCCGTTTAGTAATACAAAACTACTAATACAACTATAACTAAAATTATTGGGTATTTGCTAATACTATTGTACTAGTGAATGAGCAGGATTTCGCCCACCACCTAGATACTACCTCGCCTCGCATAACGATGGCTATCTCCGTAACATCTAGGTTGCATCAAGGTTACTAAAACTATTGTCCACAAAAATTTATAGCCTGTTTACCTAGATGGCTAAAATATCTGTATATATGTATAATATGCAGCATCTTTACTGCACTATCAAGGTAGTATCTAGGGCAAAGCCAACTTAAACCTGTGTGGGTTACTGAGTCATGATTAATTTAAGTAATTTAAGCTGGAGTAGGCGATCGCCTACGCGGGGCATTCCACAAGTTTATTGTTATCAAAAACCGCTTGTTCCAGAAAATTGTACTAATCTTTTTAAAGGGCGAATTGATACCCTCCGTGAAATTAAAAATCTCTCAGTTTCTTGTCAAACATTGTTAATTCACGGTGAACGAAAAATCGGTAAAACTTCTCTCCTTCATCAAATACCCCTCTTACTAGACAAGTCAGATATCGTTCCTTTACTAATAGATGTACAAAGTGCAGCATCAGCTACCACAATCAAAGGATTCGCCGCAAATCTAGCCCAACAAATTATCGATTCCGCCAGACGTTCACCCCACAGGCTAAACTTACCTTCTCCAGATAGCAACAAGCTGAGTGAAGATCCATTTCCCGCGCTACAAACTTGGTTAACTCAAATAGAACGCAGTTATCCTAGTAAGCGATTTCTCCTATGTTTAGATGATTTTGAACGCTTGAGTGAAGTAGTCAACGCTACAAGTAGCCGTGCGCCACTCAACTTTATTCGTCACCTAATGCAACATCAAAAACAATGGATTTTGCTGTTCAGTGGTTCTCACCAATTATCTGAACTTGATGCTTACTGGAGCGATTATCTAATCAACACTCGCGCCTTGCGAATGACTTATCTGCAAGAATCAGAAGCCCATGACTTGATTACAAAACCAATAGAAGACTTCACCAATATTTACGAGCCAGAAGCAGTAAATAAAATTATCCAAACTACTCGCTGTCAGCCTTACCTCGTGCAATTGCTATGCTACGAATTGGTAGAATTGCTAAATCGTGACATCAGGGCAAATAGAAGACAACCATCAACAGCCAAAGCCACATTAGCCGATGTGCAAGAGATCATACCCATAGCACTAGAACGAGGTGATCAATATTTTCGGGAATTGTGGACAAGTTTAGAAGAAAGCGATCGCCATTTACTCAGTCGTGTCATTGCAGGCGAAACCCCCACCCCCCAAGACAGCAAACTAATTAAAAAACTAACACGCAAAGAAATTCTTACACCAGTTGGCAACGCTTTTCAAGTACCATTAGTGCAGAAATATCTACAACAGAAAGCGGCTAAGTAGGCGCAAGATAGCGATCGCACTTCCGAGCAAGCAATCAACTCGTGGGATTGGAAAGCACTACCATACAAAGTTTTTAGCGATTTTGAGCCTCAGTTCGGTGGGATTGCTTGAATATCTTGCAGCGCCTAAGTTTCGCCATCGATTACCGACACAATTTTTTCATAAGCATCGCTCAGGGCTGTCAACATTTTTTCAGTTGCTACTGTTGCCTCCTCAATTAATAGGAAGCTTTCTGTTTCTATAATATTAGCTTCTTGTAAGCTTTGAACTTCTGTTGAATTTAACAACAAACGTAAAGTAGTTTTGTAGCCCATCAGAATATCATGAATGCGGTTCTGGGCTATGAGAAGCTTTTGAGCTTCAGCGTTAGTTAATGTTGTTTGCATATTTTTTCGTTATGCTAAACCTAATTCGGCTTTTTAGCCGGATTTAGATAAGACAAGAGTTACAGCTACTTATTTTAGTTTAATTATAGTTAAGCTGGGTTCTGTGATACGGGAGCATCCCAATTTGGGGAGAACTGGCGAAGCTGCCCTCAAGTGCAAACTATACCGTTTAGTTTAAAAAAGGGAAAAGGCTGCCCTGCATAAGAAACAAAACTGCGTCCAGGCGTAGCTGCAAAGCGCTTTAACTGGTTCCAACAAACTTACTTTATTTGGGGTGGGCAGTATAGCTGACTTTTCACGGTATGTGGAAAAGTCAGAGGGTGTGGGGTGTAGGGTGTAGTAAGGCTTTCTTCTTTTTCCCTACACCCTACACCCGTTTTACCACCCCCTGTCTTGACGGGGGTTTTAGGACTTCCCGTGAAAAGTCAGGCAGTGTAGGGCTGTTATATAAAGCAAAGCCCTGGTGTCAGTATTTCAGTAGCATCTAGATAGCATCAAGGTGACTAAAATTATTGTCAGCAAAGTTTTATAGCTTGCTAACCTAGATAAATAAGCAATTTATACTTATGTATAATATGTAGCAACTATACTAACATCCGCTCTGGTCTTTTGATGTTCGACACAATCTCTGTCTAACTGACGTTGCTATGCACAAACCAATGAAATCTGATGCACGGAGTCGGCTATGAATATTATTGCTGCCACAGGCCACAGACCCACAAAACTAGGTGGGTATTCCCCTGCTGTGCTTTCACGGTTGACGGATTTGGCTACTGCATATTTTGAGCGCATTAGTCCCACACAGGTTATCTCCGGCATGGCCCTCGGCTGGGATACTGCGATCGCTATAAAGCGGGCGGTTACGCCATCGCACTCGCCGCTATTAATTTCAATATTCCCCTGATTGCGGCTGTACCCTTTGAGGGGCAAGAGTGTAGGTGGGGGAAAGAAGACCGACAACGATATGATGATATCTTGGCTTGTGCTAGTCAAGTCGTCATAGTTGATAGGTTGTCTGAATTTAAATATATTGTCCCCGGCACTACAACCAATCAATATCATCCAGGTAAATTGATGAAACGCAACGAGTGGATGGTTGATCAGTGCCATCGCCTAGTTGCACTTCACGATGGTTCCACTGGCGGCACTGGCAACTGTGTTAATTATGCTAAGTCCAAGAAAGTTCACATAGTTAATCTGTGGAAATCCTGGGTTAAGTACCGTGGTTTTTAATGAAGAGTCTGCCTCCAATTGGAGGTATTTTTTTTCTTCGGCTTTAACTTAGGCGATCGCACCCCAGCACCTATACGCCACCATGACCATTCGACTTCAACAGGTATTCCCAAATACGCCGAATCTCTTCCCTAAATGCTTCTCTGTCACTCTCTATAATTTCTATGGCGTTCGTCACTACATCGGTTAAGCTGGCCACATCTTCGGTTAGCTGTGCGAGAGCTTGAGTGTTGGTCGCCTGCTGTATGGCGTTTTGGCGAGCCTGTTCTTCAAGCTGGGTCAGCACTTCATTGTGGCGGCTCACTGTCTCGGATGTGGTAGTCGCTATCTGTGCCACTTGTGTTATGAGTGGGGTTAATTGGAATGGCACTAAGAAAAGCTACAAGCCTTACCAATTAAGCAGTTTGTAATTGTTTACGTAATTGATGGCGGGGCTTGGTCATTACAGGATAAGCTTTCGGGCGGCGTTTTTTA
>NZ_JACJSG010000076.1 GCF_014697625.1 Anabaena azotica FACHB-119
TTGGCTAACGATCGCAATCCAACTGTTTAAACCCGAATCTTTGCTCATGACCTGCTTTGTGTCACGACGATTTATCTTAACATCTGATTCTTCAAAAAACCTGCCCTTGAAAGAGGGGGAAGGGGGACAGGGAAAAGGGGAAGGGGGAAAGGGAAAAGACTATCTCCTCTGCTCCTCTGCTCCCCTGCTCCCCTGCTCCCCTGCTCCCCCACTCCCTCATCTCCCTCATCTCCCTCATCTCCCCCCACTCCCCCCACTTCCCTACAAAGGACTGATGGAGAGCTTTTTGACCCTTTTCGTTCCTTTTGGCGGGGAAAAACGGAATGTGTTGTTATTGATTGTAGGATTTGGGGTTTTACTGAGGATTTTTTCGGTTAGGAGTATATCTAAATCATCGGTTTTACCTGCTAACTGCACTTGCTTGAGGATAGCGGTTTCAGGATTGACAAAGGCGCTGAGTGTAAATCCATCTTTTGGGTCTTTGTAGTCGTAAACGTAAATTGGTTGACCATCAATTGTCCGTTTATCTCCCTTGATTTCGTTATTACTAGCCAAGCCAAGGTAGCCCAAAATGTTTGTATCCGATAAGTTCCCACTAACAACAGCTTTTCTATCTTCCTCTGGAAAATCTAACAAAGTAAAGGAAGAGACACCAATTAAAACCCAATCGTTAGCTTTTTTAAAAGCTTGGTAGGAAGTAACGGCGTACTGTTTCAGGTCGGGTCTGTAAGTCCACACTTGCTTACCATCACTGACAACTAAATTTCCAGGTTGGGGTGATTTTCCTGGTGTAGTGTAGGTGATTTCTGCCCGAAACTTTCTCCCCGATTGGGTAATTATTTTACTTTGTAAGTAAATTGTGATTTCAGTACCTTTACCAAAGAAATGGGTCTAAAGCCCCGTGCTTTTAGCACGGCTTTTCTTTAGCTTCCGGATCAACTCCCTGAGTACATCGTTTTGAGTACGATTTTTTTTCGCACAGTATTCTACAAGTGCTTCGTATTCTTCATCTGAACATCGCACTGTTAATCTTTTCATGCTGTCATATTGCTGTCACCTTGTGGTATGATATTAGCATGAAATCACTGAAGTTTAAGCTTTATCAGCACAAGCGTAATAGACATCTCAAGCGCATGATTAATGCGACTGGGGTGATTTATAACCATTGCATCGCTCTCCACAAACGCTACTATCGGATGTGGGGCAAACATTTGAATTGTGCAAAACTTCAGTCTCACATTGCTAAACTGCGGAAACGTAACCAATTTTGGCAGACAGTAGGTTCTCAAGCAGTACAAGATATTTGTCAGCGTATTGAGAAAGCCTACCAACTGTTTTTTAAACACAATAATAAAGGAGTAAGACCACCAGGATTTAAAAAGGTTAAAAAATATAAATCATTCACCCTTAAACAAGCAGGTTATAAGTTTTTGGGTGGCAACAGGGTAAAAATTGGTAGTCGGGTTTATCAATTTTGGAAGTCTAGAGAGATTGAGGGAACAGTCAAAACCCTAACCGTAAAACGCACACCATTAGGTGAGTTGTTTATGGTTGTGGTAGTTGACGTTCGCGTTAGCGTCTCTGAAAGAGAAGGTGGCAAGCTAGAAACCAAATTCACGACTGGTAAGATAGCGGGATTTGATTTCGGACTAAAGACATTTCTCGCCTGCTCAGACGGCACAAAAATTGAGTCTCCCCAATTTTTCAAACAGTCTTTAAATGCTATTAGAAAAGCAAGTTCGCATCATTCCAAGAAATTAAAAAGTTCAGCCAATCGAGAAAGAGCTAGAAAAAACTTAGTACGCAAGTATGAAGATATTTCTAATCGTCGCCGTGATTGGTTTTGGAAATTAGCGCATGAACTAACAGATAAGTTTGATGTGCTATGTTTTGAAACACTGAACCTCAAAGGTATGCAAAGACTTTGGGGGCGTAAAATATCAGACGCTTGCTTTGGTGAGTTTTTAGAAATTTTAGAGTGGGTTGCTAGAAAGAAAGATAAATTAGTTGTGTTTATCGACCAGTGGTATCCCAGCAGTAAGACTTGTTCTAATTGCGAACATACTCTAGAAAAGATTGATTTATCTATTAGAGAGTGGCGGTGTCCATCCTGCCAAACGGTTAACGGAAGGGACGAGAATGCCGCACGTAATATTCAAATGGTTGGGGCATCATCCATTGGGTTAGGCGATGTCAGACTGGCTACGCCAGCGATTGCTGTTTGAGCCTAGAATCCCCATGCCTTCAGGCTGGGGAGTATGTCAATTATTTCCATAATTCCCCCCAGAACACCAGAAAATCACTCATAGCTATTGACTAATGGCTAATAACTCATAACTATTAACTTTGGAAATCTTCATTTAATCTGAGCCGATAGGTCGCCTCAGCGCCTATGCTAGCGATTGGGTTGAACGATGCAACTGTGTGCGATCAAAGGTAAGAAGGAGACAAATAGACCGATGAGTAATATTCTTGATACCGCCATTGAGGCGATTGTAGCCCGTGAAATTCTTGACTCACGCGGTAGACCTACAGTAGAAGCGGAAGTACATTTATTAAGCGGCGCTGTAGGCTTGGCGCAGGTTCCTAGCGGCGCTTCTACAGGCTCCTTTGAAGCTCACGAACTCAGGGACAAGGATAAAAGCCGTTACGGTGGCAAAGGTGTACTGAAGGCGGTACACAACGTTAATGAGATACTAGCCCCGAAATTGATTGATTTGGATGCTCTCAACCAGGAACTCATCGACCGGACTATGATTGCTCTGGATGGTTCTGGTAACAAAGCTAACTTGGGTGCAAATGCGATTTTAGCTGTTTCCTTAGCAGCCGCCAGAGCCAGTGCTGAATCTTTGGGCATTCCCTTGTATCGTTATCTAGGTGGGCCTTTAGCAAATTTATTGCCCGTACCTTTGATGAACGTAATTAATGGTGGGGCGCACGCCGCCAATAATGTGGATTTCCAAGAGTTTATGATTGTCCCCATCGGTGCGCCTTCTTTCCGCGAAGCCTTGCGCTGGGGTGCGGAAGTATTTGCTACCCTCAGTGAAGTTTTGCATGATAAAGGTTTGCTGACAGGTGTAGGTGATGAAGGGGGTTTTGCTCCCAACCTGGAATCTAATCAGGTAGCCTTGGAATTGCTAGTTGCAGCCATTGAGAAAGCAGGCTACAAGCCAGGGGAACAAGTGGCGTTGGCGCTGGATGTGGCGGCTAGTGAGTTTTACAAGGAAGGACAGTATGTCTACGATGGTAAACCTCATGCACCAACCGAGTTTATCGATTATTTAGCCCAGTTGGTGAGTCAATACCCCATTGTCTCGATTGAAGATGGTTTACATGAGGACGATTGGCAAAATTGGCAATTACTCACCCAAAAGATTGGTTCCCAGGTGCAGTTGGTTGGGGATGACTTGTTTGTCACAAACGCTACCCGCTTACAAAAAGGCATCCAAGAAAAAGCAGGTAACGCCATTCTGATTAAACTCAACCAAATCGGCTCCTTGACGGAAACTCTAGAAACCATCGACTTGGCAACTCGCAACGGTTATCGCTCAGTAATTAGCCATCGTTCCGGTGAAACAGAAGATACCACCATCGCCGATTTAGCCGTCGCCACCCGTGCAGGTCAAATCAAAACCGGTTCTCTTTGTCGTAGCGAACGGGTAGCCAAATACAACCGCTTGCTACGCATCGAAGATGAATTAGGCGATCGCGCTATTTATGCAGGGGCTGTGGGTTTAGGGCCGAAGTAACAATGGTAATTGGTAATTGGTAATTGGTAATTGGTAATCGAAAAAACTATTACCCATTACCCATTACCTATTACCTATTACTCAATTAAGGATAAAACCCCAACTTAGGCAAACCCAATGTCTCATCCCACCCCATCATGAGGTTGAGGCATTGAATTGCTTGACCCGCTTGGCCTTTAATTAGGTTATCAATTGCTGATATGGCAACTACCCGGCCGGTACGCGGGTCAACATCTACACCGAGATAGCAAAGATTGCTACCAGTTGCCCATTTTGTCTGAGGATAAATGCCACTGTCACAGACTTTCACCCAAGGGGAATTACGGTAAAAGGCGGTGAAAATAGTAGTTAAATCATCGCCGACTAAACCAGGGTCACGGAGGATGGCGTATACAGTCGCCAAGGTTCCCCGGACTATGGGGATGAGGTGGGGCGTAAATAAGACTGTGACTTCGTGACCTGCCAAATCACTACAAATTTGCTCGATTTCGGGAGTTTGGCGGTGACGTACTACACTATAAGGTGCGAGAGAATTTTCTGCTTCCGCTAATAATAAATAAGTTTTGGCATCCCTACCACCACTAGATGCGCCGGATTTAGCGTCAATAATGGCGGTTTCTGTCATGATTAACCCTTGCTTTAACAGGGGGTATAATGCTAAGAGGCTGGCTGTAGCATAGCCACCTGGACACCCGACTAATTGGGCCTCAGAAATTTGATCGCGGTAAATTTCCGGTAATCCATATACTGCGGTGGCGGCTGTGGTGCGATCGCTCCTTTCTTGACCATACCATGTGGTATATGTCGCCAAATCACGAAATCGGTAGTCTGCACTCAAATCTATTACCTTACAACCTTTCTCTAACAAAGTAGGGGCAATTTGACAAGCCAGACCATGTTCCAGCGAAAGAAATACCACCTCGCAGCGACGCGCAATAACTTCTGGATCTATTTCCTCTATCGATAATTTAACTGCATGAGCTAAGTGAGGGTAGAGAGATGCAAAAGATTTACCTGTACTACTCTCCCCACCTAAATAAACTAGTTCGACCTCTGGATGATCCATCAGCAACCGAACTAATTGCACTCCACCATAGCCTGACGCGCCAACAATCCCAACGGGTACGCGCCGAAAATTGCCCATGTTCTCAAATCCTTATCCGTATTTGGTTAATCTGTAATTAGCTATCAACTATAGAACTTATTTTGAGGGAGTTGACAGTTATCAGTTGACAGGTGACAGGTGACAGGTGACAGTTGTCAGTTATCAGTTATCAGTTGTCAGTTGTCAGTTGTCAGTTGATAGGAGTTAATAGTTATCTCCCCCATCTCCCTCATCTCCCTCATCTCCCTCATCTCCCTCATCTCCCCCATCTCCCATCCTTTCAAGGGCAGGTTTTTTACACTTCGACCCAAAAACACTGATTTTAGGGTGTAAGGGTATAAGGGTGTAGGGGTGTAGGGGTAGATGAAAGTCTGATAATTTCCTGAATCTTATAGTCCTCACTGATTACTTTATGAAAAACCTGCCCTTAAGAGCATCTCCCATCTCCCCCAATCCCCAACCAAATCAAAACATTGCTAGTCTATATCTCCGCCGCATAAACGAGCTACAATTTAGAATAAGAAATTGTTAAAAAAATTAACTATTGCTGGCGGGAGTCCTCTGTGTCACAACTTAAAAATACGCAGCAGTTCTCCACTCATCCCTTAAATGGGGAAAACCCAGGCACGGGTGTTCTTAAGTATCTGCCTCTTAACAGAAAAGTTTATGTTTGATTCCATTGATGCTGCCTTATCAGACCTGAAAGCGGGTCGTGCCATTGTAGTGGTAGATGACGAAAATCGAGAAAATGAAGGCGATTTGATTTGTGCTGCCCAATTTGCCACACCTGACATGATTAATTTTATGGCGGTGGAGGCAAGGGGGTTGATTTGTTTGGCGATGACTGGCGATCGCTTGGATGAACTCGATTTACCTTTGATGGTGACAAATATCACCGATCCCAACCAGACGGCTTTTACTGTCAGTATTGATGCTGGGCCTCAGTTAGGTGTATCTACAGGTATCTCCGCCGAAGACCGAGCGCGAACAATTCAGGTGACACTCAACCCAGCTACCAAACCTTCAGATTTGCGTCGTCCTGGTCATATTTTCCCCTTACGTGCTAGATCTGGCGGCGTACTCAAACGCGCCGGACATACGGAAGCAGCTGTAGATTTGTCTCGCTTGGCGGGATTGTACCCGGCTGGGGTGATTTGCGAAATTCAAAACCCTGACGGTTCAATGGCAAGGTTACAGCAGTTAATTGATTATGCCCAGCACCACAATTTAAAAATCATTAGTATTGCCGATTTAATTAGTTATCGCCTGCAACACGATCGCCTCATCTATCGTGAAGTAGTTACCAAACTACCCAGCCAATTCGGTCAATTTAATATTTACGCCTATCGTCACACGTTAGACAATACAGAACACGTCGCTATTGTCAAGGGCAATCCAGAAAATTTTAGCGATGAACCTGTGATGGTGCGGATGCACTCGGAATGTTTAACGGGTGATGCTTTAGGTTCTCTGCGCTGTGATTGTCGGATGCAGTTAGAAGCTGCATTGAAAATGATTGAGTCTGCTGGGCAAGGTGTGGTAGTTTACTTACGGCAAGAAGGACGGGGAATTGGCTTAGTTAACAAACTCAAAGCCTACTCTTTACAAGATATGGGCTTAGATACGGTGGAAGCGAATGAGCGCTTGGGCTTCCCCGCCGATTTGCGCGATTATGGGATGGGAGCGCAAATGCTCATGGATCTGGGTGTGAAGAAGATTCGCCTGATTACCAACAATCCCCGCAAAATAGCTGGTGTCAAAGGTTACGGCTTGGAAGTGGTGGATCGCGTGCCGTTATTAATTGAAGCCAACGATTATAATTCTTATTACCTAGCCACCAAGGCGAAAAAACTAGGTCATATGCTGTTGCAGACTTATCTAGTAACTATAGCAATTCACTGGCAAGATGACCCGCAATTGGTGACAAAACGTTATGAACGGTTGGAGAAACTGCGCCATTTAGTCAGAAGCCATGATTTATTGTTGCAGGAAGAAGCTCGTCCTTTGGCGATCGCACTTTTCGACAAGCCAGCCTTAACAGTACACTTAGGCTTTGACCAAGCAAAACTTGCTAGTTGTGATTGGTATCGTGAAAGTGGACATCCTTATGTACAAGCAATTTTGCCAATTTTGGATAACCTAGCAACTTTGCCTTACGTGCAGAAATTAGAATTTTTGATTTCTTCAGGTAGTGATCCTTTGAGTAATTTACAAGTGCAGTTAGATAGACAGACAATTGCACCTAATGAATTACCTTCCTCGGTGGGTAATGATTTGGAGACACAAAAGATTTACAGTTTTACTAAGGAAGTAGAGGATTGACAACTCACCACCGTAGTAGGCGCGGAGATTCTTCTTTCACCCAACTTTGCCTCTAAAAGCAGAGCATGACGATGGTGTTACACGCTGTCCAGAAGCAGTAGCGCTCCGGCCCTCCCGCCAAAACTCGTAAACCTTCATCGCGGATGTTCACTGCGGCGTTGATGTCCCTGTCATGCACTGTTTGACATTTTGGACATTGCCAACTACGAACATCTAAACTTATACCAAGTTGTGTTCAAACATATTTGCTTTGGCAGGCAAGGGAGCAACCCACCCCTAGCCCCTCCCTAGAGGGGAAAGAGAAGTAGCGCAGAGTAAGATACTATTTTTGACTGCAACTTAGTATTAGTTTATCTACTTGGTACAAGCAGTTACTACAAGTTTTTGAACTAGGAAAAAACCTGTCTATTTCAATGTAGATGCACAAAATTAATCCGGTCACGCCAGTAGGGAAATCTTTTCAAAATCTAAATAGGATTGCTATATGTAGCTTTCGTAGAACGCTATAAGTATCCTCTACGGTAATTTTATTTTTACTTTAAAAATAACCTTTCTGGAAAATTGCCTAAAAATTCATATTACCTCTTTGTAGTGGTTAGTAATAAGTAATAGTGAATGACAATTGACTTTTAACGTTGAGTTTCAGGATTTTCAGCATATAATTTTACTGAATTACACTGTCATAACCTATCCAAAGTTTAATTTTTCACATAGCTGCGTCCGTCTTCATACCAAAGATGTTGAGTACGTAATTACACTTATGTCATCATTATTACTGTTTTTTTTGTTCTGATTTAACAAATAATAGTAGTAAGTATTAGTGATAATAAATAACTCATATTTGAGGAAAAGAAATGACTGAACCTGTTACTAGTAGATTAAATTCGCTTGTGACAAAATTAACAAGGCGAAATACACTGTTCTGGCTTGGAGGTACTGGGTTAGGTACTGCTTTTGTTGCAGGAACACAAAGGGAAACGAGCGCTAAACCTCCAGCGAAAAAACAAGTGCAAGTGATTAACCCACCAACATTATATGATTCAACCCGCCTTGGTTTTAGTCAGATAGCTGTGACACCAGCAAAGGCAAGAACTGTGTATATTTCTGGTCAATATGGCTCAGATTTGCAAGGTAATGTAGTTTCCCCTGAGTATGAGCCGCAGGTGGTCAGGGCTTTTGAGAATATCCGCTTTGCTTTAGACGCAGTTGGGGCCAAGCCCAGTGATGTAGTTAAAACAACTGTGCTTATTGTTAATCTCACTGATGATAAATTGGCTCCATTTGGGAGGGAATTTCAAAAATTATGGCCTGTTAATCCACCAGCAAATACCCTCATTCCTGTTCCTAGACTGGCATTTGCCGATATACTTTTTGAAATTGAGGCTTATGCAGTTATTCCCGACAACGATTAATTAGAACATATGGCAGGTGACAGGTGACAGGTGACAGGTGACAGGTGACAGGGTGCGTCAGTATGAAGATTTTCTTGCTATGGCTAGTATTTCTCGTACTGACGCACTCTACATTTTACAGATTTTTTCATTCTCGCCAAACTTGATTAACAACATTTCCATCTGCTGCGACTAATTCAATATGTAATGGCATTTTTCCTGCTGCATGAGTTGAACAACTTAAACAGGGGTCAAAAGCACGAATTCCTGCTTCTACACGATTGAGCATTCCTTCAGGAATTTCTGTA
This sequence comes from Anabaena azotica FACHB-119, assembly GCF_014697625.1. GTDB lineage: Bacteria > Cyanobacteriota > Cyanobacteriia > Cyanobacteriales > Nostocaceae > Trichormus > Trichormus azoticus_A. The sequence goes on from NZ_JACJSG010000076.1 coordinate 8,876, forward strand.
CCTTGAATAAAATGCCGGGCGATTTGGGCGACTGTACGATTCATCGCTAAATTGTTTTGACCAGTGGCGATAATTAAGTTTACTTTTTGCAGTAAGCCATTTTCATCAACTTGATAATGATGGAATAATGTACCCCTTGGTGCTTCACTTACACCAACTCCTTCTAGTTGATTAATGCCTGCTTCTGAGCGCAATCGATTTGATAAGATATCTGAGTGATCAAGTAAGATTTCTATTTGTTCTATACAAGCCAAAATTTCAATTAATCGCGCATAGTGATAGAAAAATGATGATTTGGCTATGCCTGAAGTAAGTTCACGGAATTGTTGCAATTCACGGTCTGCTAAAGTTGTACCAATATGACTACAAATATTGAGACGCGCTAACGGCCCTACTCGATACATTCCGCTATCTAGGCGACATTGGTCATTTTGTTGAGGATAACCCAAAGGTCGATAATAAGGGGATTTTAAATAAGAATCTGGTTGAACTGCTTCGCCAATAAATTCTTGATAAGTTGTGGGGTCAAGTTGATCAGCAATGATATTACCTGCACTATCCACAAATCGGATATATCCGTCGTAGGTTTCCCACAAACCATCAGGTGTAACTAAACCCATAAACAAGCTAGGGAAATTGCCAAAAGTTTGCACCTCTTTCTCATAATCTTTGAGCAATTTCTTGAATTTATCCAACGCATCCAAGGCAATAGTACGGGCTTCAGGAATGCGTTGTTGTATGTGATTGCGTCCTTCAGGAGATAGGGGTTCTCGCACACCACCAGGAACAGCCCAAGCCGGGTGAATTTTTGCGCCTCCCAATACTTGAATAATTTCTTGCCCAAATTGGCGCAGACGAATACCACCACGGGCGAGTTCTGGTTGGGCGGCGATTAAACCGAAGATATTGCGTTTTTGCGGGTCGCTATCCATTCCCAGCAATAAGTCTGGGGCGGTGAGGTGAAAGAAACTGAGTGCATGGGATTGGATGATTTGCCCCAAATTCATCAGGCGACGGAGTTTAGTAGCGGTTGGGGGTATGGTGACAGATAAAATGCGATCGCCTGCTTTGGCAGAAGCCAACAAGTGACTCACCGGACAAATACCACACACCCGCGCCGTAATTCCCGGCATTTCCCACAAGGGGCGACCTTCACAAAACTTTTCAAACCCGCGAAATTCTGTCACATGAAACCGAGCATCGCTCACTTGTCCAGTATCGTCCAAGTAAATACTAATCTTGGCGTGACCTTCAATGCGGGTAACGGGGTCGATGACAATTCTTTTAGACATGGGGAAGGGGGAAAGGGGAAGGGGGAAAGGGGAAAGGGGAAGGGGGAAGGGGGAAGGGTAAAGACTTTCTCCGGTGCGCCTCTGCTCATCTCCCTCATCTCCCTCATCTCCCTCATCTCCCTCATCTCCCTCATCTCCCTCATCTCCCTCATCTCCCTCATCTCCCTCATCTCCCTCATCTCCCCTATCTTTCATAAACTCGTGCTTCTAACGCTTCGTATTCGTCGCTGTCATCGTCAAAGGGGATTTTACTAACTTTTTCGGCTCTTTGGTGCGCTATTTCTGCTTGCATTTCTTCAACTGCATCCCAAGCGGCGGCGCATTCTTCAGAATTCCTCCCTCTTTGGGTACAAACAGTACGAGCCTTTTTAATTTCGTCTTGTAATTGTTGTTCTAATAAGATTGTGTAGGGTTGTTCAAGAAAGTTGCTTTGAGCCAAAATATCAGTTATGGAAATGATACCTACCAATTCACCCTGAATAACTGGCGCTCTGTGCAGATGGTAATTAGCAAATAGCCGAGCTACGTATTCCAAACCCAAATCAGGATTAATCGTGATGCAAGGTTTGCTCATCACCTCGTAAACTCGAACTTGATGCGGGTCTTTACCGTAGGCAATGACTTTATAAACAATATCGCTTTCGCTAATGATACCGTAAGCATCCTGTTCATGACGACGCTCTACAATTAGCGCCCGCCAATCTCTAGCACGCATTAATTCCACAGCTTCAGCCACGGTCGCGGAACTACGAATAGTAGCCACATCTTTAGTCATAACATCTGATGCTTTTAACATAATTACCCTCGCAGTAAATTGGGGACTAGGGACTGGGGACTGGGGGAGATGGGGGAGTGGGGGGAGATGAGGGAGATGGGGGAGATGGGGGAGTGGGGGGAGATGAGGGAGATGGGGGAGTAACCCACCCCTAACCCCTCCCAGGAGGGGAATAGGCAGATGGGGGAGATAACTATTAACTCCTATCAACTGACAACTGACAACTGTCACCTGTCACCTGTCACCTGTCACCTGATAACTGTCAACTGATAACTGATAACTGATAACTGACAAATCACCCAAATTTAATAAATTCTCGTCCGGCTAGGTGTGGTGTTTCTCCCCGTAATAGTGGCTCTAAAACAGCGCGAATCCTTGTTGCTGAAGGTGGACAACCGGGTAAATAAATATCTACTGGGACTACGGAATGTACGGGTGTGACTCTATCTAATAAAGGTGGTACTATTCCTGGCTCTTGGGGAATTTGGGGGTTGATATCGGCGGCTTCGATGTAACAACGCTGCAAAACTGATTCGGCACTACCCAAGGGATTACGTAAGGCGGTAACATTGCCAGTTACAGCACAGTCACCAAAGGAAATTAATACTTGAGAACGTTCCCTGACAATTTTGATAGTGGTCAAATGTTCTTCATTAGCGATCGCACCTTCAACCAATACTACATCTACTCCCTCTGGATATTCTTTAATATCTGCAAAAGGACTAAACACGACATCTGCCTGTGCGGCTAAATCTATCAGCCATTCGTCCAAATCAAGAAAGGACATATGACAGCCAGAACATCCACCTAACCATACTGTTGCTAGTTTCATAATTGGGGACTGGGAAAGATGAGGGAGATGGGGGAGATGAGGGAGATGAGGGAGATGAGGGAGATGGGGGAGATGAGGGAGTATTGATTCTTTACTCAGCACTCCCTACTCACCACTTACTACTTCTTGCCATTCCTGCACTACACTTTGGGGGACTGAAATATTGATGGTATTTTTAGGTAAAGGGAGAGTTAAAACTAACGGTTCTATGGATAGTTGGGGCAGTATATCTTTAAAGTCGTACTGACCAATGGTTGGTGCTGGTGCTTCATCTAAGAAAACATCGGTAGCAGTTAAGACTTTTCCTGTGGGGGTGGTAATTTTTAAGGGTTGGGGGTGAAGCAACTCCGCAGAACCCGGAAAGCCTACTAGCCGCAGATTTACTGTTTGGGCTTGACCTGGATAAACTTGCTTGAACAGCACAACCTGCCAAACCCGTCCTGATTGATCATTTAATTTTGCAAATGAGCGATAGAGAACTTCTTTTGATGCTTCTCTTTGATTGACAGCAGCGATCGCAGTTGGTGAGGTGAGGCTTCCTAAACCCAGGAATATATATATCGTCAGTATCCCCAATAATAGCAGCCACCAAAACAGGGTTTTTAAAGAAGTGGGAGACAAGCACATCGACAATGGGAGTGGAGTCTTGTGTTGTCTTTTGGTTCTTGGTCGTCTGGTAGTTTTGGGCATCAGTTTCACCTCCTGGTTTTTTGAGAGATGTAGCTTTAGCTTCCCGTAGGGTGGGAGATGAGGGAGATGAGGGGGATGAGGGAGATGAGGGGGATGAGGGAGATAGAAATTCTTCCCCTGCTCCCTCTGCTTCCCCTGCTCCCCCCACTCCCCCACCTCTTCCTAAAGATTCCATTGCTGTTTTTCCCTGGCGGTAACTAAAAAGTCGAGTTTGGCGCGATCGCGTTTCATTTCGCCTACGCTAGAACCTTTGTAAAATATTGCACCTGTAGGACAAGCGTTGACGCATTTGCCGCAGGATGTGCAAGTATCGGAGGTTCCCCAAGGTTGGCTGAGGTCGGTGATTACATGAGATTTGGTTCCCCTACCTGCCATATCCCAGGTGTGTGCGCCTTCGATTTCGTCACAAACGCGGATGCAACGAGTACAAAGAACACAACGGTTATGGTCAATGCCGAAGCGATCGTGAGAAACATCGACTTGGCGATGGGGGAAATGATACTCTAGGCGGACGTGATCCATGCCCATTTCAATGGCTAGGTCTTGGAGTTCGCAATTACCGTTAGCCACGCATACCGAACAAATGTGATTGCCTTCGGCAAAGAGCATTTCCACAATTGTCCGACGGTATTTTTGTAGGCGATCGCTATTTGTGTGAACCTCCATCCCTTCTGTAACTTTAGTTACACAAGCAGGTAACAATTTATTACTACCAGCAATTTCTACCAAACACAACCGACAAGCGCCCACATCCCCCACACCTGCTAAATGGCACAGGGTAGGAATATGAATCCCTGCCTCTTGCGCCGCCTGTAACAAAGTTTCGTCCTCTTGAGCGCTAATGAGTTGGTCGTTAATTGTTAAAGTTTTGACTGACATTGCCCTTAGCCTCTTAGAGAATTAGCCTTGAGTAGTTGCCATGATTTATTACTCCCCACTCAAAATTTTTGACTACCCCTGCCTTGATTTATAAGTAAAGAATTTGAGGAACTTGTGAAGATAAAACTCCTCACCTTAGTAGCAATCACAGGTGATAAAACAAGGAACACTAAACCAATGGGCATTAATCCACCTTGGAGTAAATTGTAGTCAGATGCGATTCTTTGCCATGAATAGCCTAAGATGAAGCGCCCTAAGACTATTTCAAAGACAACTGTTAGGAGTAACCACAGCAAACCAACTTTAATTAGTTGCGAAGTTTGTGAGGTATGAAGCCATTGGATAAAAATAGTTGCTATGGCCAAAATCAACAGCGACCCCATGATAAAAGAAATTTGATGAGCGCGGATATCACCCAACAATGGGACTAGCCAGAACATCCGCACAGTACCATTGATACTTTCAGCAACTATAAACACCAACCATACAATAATAGCTTTCAAAAATACCATAACTCCTCCGAATGCTCGTAGTCAGGACTTTAGTCCTTAACCCTCTTGAATCAAAGCCAAATACTCATCACGGAAATAACGCAAAGTACTAAATACAGGATTCGGTGCAGATTGACCCAGACCACACAAACTGGTATTTTTCACCATATCGCACAGTTCCTCTAACAGTTCCAAATCAGCCACCGTCGCCTGACCTTCCCGAATCTTAGTTAACAATCCATGTAGCTGTACAGTCCCCACTCGGCAAGGAATGCACTTACCGCAGGACTCATCCATACAAAATTCCATAAAGAAGCGGGCAACATCTACCATATTGGTAGTATCATCCATGACAATCATTCCCCCGGAACCCATCATCGAACCCAAATTGGTTAAGGATTCGTAGTCTACAGGAGTGTCAAAAGCCGACGCAGGAATACATCCACCAGAGGGGCCGCCTGTTTGTACCGCCTTAGCAACGCCACCGTCGGGAATACCGCCGCCCATTTCTTCGACTATCTTCCGTAAGGAAGTTCCCATCGGCACTTCGATTAAGCCAGTGTTGCGGATTTTACCAGCCAGAGCAAATACTTTTGTCCCCTGACTTTTCCCCTTGCCGATACTAGCAAACCAATCTGCACCTTTACGGATGATGGGGGCAATATTGGCAAAGGTTTCTACGTTATTAATTAAGGTAGGATATCCCCACAAACCAGACTCAGCCGGATAGGGGGGACGGGGATGAGGTAGACCGCGTTTACCTTCAATCGAAGCCATCAAGGCTGTTTCTTCACCGCAGACATAAGCGCCCGCACCGATGCGGATATCAATTTTAAAATCAAAGGGAGAATCGAAGATTTGGCTACCTAACAAACCGAGACGTTGGGCTTGATGGATGGCAGTTTGCAAGCGTTTGATGGCAATAGGATATTCTGCCCTGACGTAAATGTAACCTTGATTTGCACCGACCGCATAAGCTGCGATCGCCATTCCTTCCAACACCCGATGCGGATCACTTTCTAAGACACTCCTATCCATAAATGCACCAGGATCGCCTTCATCCGCGTTACAGATGACAAATTTGCGTTCTCCCTTCGCCTTAGCCACCGTCGCCCATTTTAAACCCGTGGGATAACCAGCACCACCACGTCCCCGCAAACCGCTACGGCTAATACTCTCCACAACTTGTTCTGGAGTCATATCCCGCAGCACATGGTAAAGCGCTTGATATCCTTGAGCAGCAATATAAGCTTGAATCCTCTCTGGATCAATCTTGCCACTATTTTCTAAAACAATCGGCTGTTGATAAGTAAAAAATGGCTGTTCTAAATTCACAACCGCCAATTTTGCCTCTTCCCCCTGCAATGCACCAACAATCTTTGGCGCATCCTCCGGCGTAACCTTCTCATAAAGCCTTTGTTCCCCAGTCTCCGATACCTCCACCAAAGGCCCCTGACAACACAAGCGCATACAGCCAACGCCTGAGACTTGTACCTCTGCTGCCAAACCTCCAGCTTTGACAGCCTCTTCTAACTTTTGTTTCACCGTTTGCGAATTAGCAGACAAACAACCAGCCGCCGTACAGCAGCGAATTTGCACAGGTTTCTGTTGTGAGCGTTCTTGGCGGGAAATTTCCCATAATTCAGTCAGTTCCATATTTTATCTCAAATTCAAGATAGGTGATAGGGGACTGGTGAGAGGTTCCAAACCCAGTTACTATAAAGATTTTGTGATTCATCAATGTCCTAACCTATGTGGCTACTGCTATAACTGTTCAAAACCACCCCTACACCCAGTCTAAACAGACAACCTTGATGCCTAAGTCTTGTTAATTTTGAATTTACGTCTAATGTGAATAAAAATCTTGTAATTGGGTAGACATTTGTAGGGGCGGGTTCACCGGGATCATTGTTAATTGTTGATGATATTTGATTAACCCGCCCCTACAGAGTCTCATAGGCTCCAAGCATAGGCGATTTTTTGGATATAAAAGGTTTTCCTAATTCACATCAGAGGTAATTTTGAATTTTGAATTGGTTTTAGCCATCCTTGCACACGCTCATTCACCAATGCTGGAGTTTGATGACCAGCAACTTCTCCATCAAACACCACAGCCGGAGCAATTCCACAAGCACCTAAACAGCGTGCTGTCAGCAGGGATAATTCACCATCAGGTGTAGTTTCTCCAGCATGAATGTGAGTAGATTTTTCTAAATCTGCCAAAATTGCTGGTGCGCCTTTGACATAACAAGCCGTACCTGTACAAACTACACAACTGTGGACTCCCTGTGGTGCTAGGGAAAATAGATGATAAAAAGTTGCTACCCCATAAACTCTGCTAGGTGGTAGCTTCAACTGATGGGCGATGTAAAGTAATAAGTCGTTTTCTAAAAAACCAAAAAGTTCTTGAGCTTTGTGCAGAATTTCAATTAAAGCGTCTTGTTGATACTGGTGACGCTTGATAGCTGCATCTAACACCTTCAAGCGTTTATCACCACTTAGATGGGAATGAGTTGGTGGTGCAGTAGTCATTATTCTTTCTTGGGGGAAGGGGAAGGGGGAAGGGGGAAGGGGGAAAGGGGGAAAGGAAGAAGCCTTTAATCTCTGACAACTGACAACTGTCAACTGTCAACTGTCAACTGTCAACTGTCAACTGATAACTGATAACTGATAACTGATAACTGATAACTGTCAACTGTCAACTGTCAACAATACTTGCTCCTGTTGTGGGGTATCTTCAGTATCTTCTGGCTTGACTAAACTATGTACTATGTGTACTGAGCAAGGGGCGTGATGTAGCACATAATTACTCACACTGCCTAGTAATAATTCTCTAAACCCGGATAATCCCCTGTGTCCCATGACAATTAAGTTAGCACCCCAATTATTGGCAAGTTTACATATTGTACGCCCAGGATTACCCATAGTTTGGGTGAACTCTGTAGAGATTCCGGCTGTGTTGGCTTGAGCAGCAAAAGTTTGTAGCATCTTTACGCCTTCAGCTTTAAAGTTATCCCACTGGGTTTGATATATCTCAAAACTTTGTCCACTTAAACCGGGGTAGTAGTCGTAATTGGATACCATTGGTATGTGGGGACTGCCTTCTTCTTCTGGAGATAGGACGTGCAATAGCAATAACTGGGCTTTTGTAGCCTGGGCTAAAACTAATGCTTGTTCAAACACTTTCTGTCCTATTTCGGAACGATCCAATGCGACGAGAATTTTGTTTGGCATATAGACCTCCAGGGATTGGGGATTGGGGACTGGGGATTGGGATTACATCTATTGTTTATAGGGCAACAATTTGAGGAACTTGTGAGGAAACAAGCACATCTGTTATTTGATGAGCGATCGCCATTAACAATTCAAAATTCGCGCATTCAAAATTCGCGCATTCAAGACATTTTGCCTACGGCACGCTACGCGAACAGTTGGGGATTTAAACCCCAACTGAAAATTTGCTACGTACAGACGTAGGGGTCTTTAACCCTCGGAATTACAATAACTCCAATAATGTTATGTATTGCTTTGGCTGTATGCTGTTAATAACATACCGCGTGAAGATAAGAGAACTCACTTTGAATTAAAACAGATAACACTTGCAGATGGGAGAAAATATTTTAATTATTAATATTCATCAATAAAACTGGCAAAAATAGGACATAAACTTGAAAAACTAGGGACTTGTGTTTTAACATTTGCCTAATTTTCAAATATTTCCCAATCATCAGCTACTGTTTACCTATACCATCTTTATATTTGTTAACTCTAAAAATATGTCTAAAGTTTGATAATTATAGATATTTGTTACTTACAATTAAATTTTATGAAATTTTAAATCTAAAATAGTTTTTAGTATAAAAATGTTACTCATTATTATGTTTGCTGTATTTGAAAATAATTTTTAGTGATTTCAGGCTGTTAAATAATTACAGCCTTCGCCTGATACATTAGGACATCAATCACTCATCAAACCCTTACTTTAAAAAGCTTTTATTCCTGTTCCCTGTCCCCTGTCCCCTGCCATAACATCAAGAAAACTTTTCCATATGAAAATTTTAGTTGTCGAGGATGACAAGTTAAATGCTCATGCACTGACAGCCGTTCTCACAGATCAAAATTATGCAGTTGAAGTTGCGGTTGATGGTGATGAGGCTTGGGATTTAATCGAAACTTACGATTATGATTTAATTCTTTTAGATGTGATGCTGCCAAAGCTTGATGGTATCAGTCTTTGTCGGCAAATAAGGTCGAGTGGTCGGCAAATGCCCATCCTTTTATTAACGGGTTGTGATAGTGGTCACGAAAAGGCTATTGGTTTAGATGCTGGCGCAGATGATTATGTAGTTAAACCTTTTGATCAAGAAGAATTGGTGGCTCGTGTGCGTGCTTTATTGCGGCGGGGTGGAACAACCGCACAGCCAATTCTAGAATGCGGGAATTTGCGGCTCGACCCTAGCAGCTGCGAAGTTCGATACAATCAACATTTGCTCTCCCTCACCCCCAAAGAATACGCTCTTTTAGAGTTATTTTTGCGTAACAACCGCCGCGTGTTTAGCTGTAGCATGATTTTAGAACATATATGGTCTTATGAAGACACTCCAGGGGAGGAGGCGGTTCGCACCCATATCAAAGGGTTACGTATGAAGTTGAGAAATGCGGGTGCGCCTGGTGATTTAGTAGAAACGGTCTATGGTATTGGTTATCGCCTCAAACAGCAGGAGGAAGAGGGGAGACATCCTCAAGCAACTGGGACAGGAAAATCTCAGCAGCAAACACTGACTGCAATAGCTGGTATTTGGCAGAAGTTTTATGGGCGGGTGGATGAGCAAGTTAGGGTTTTGGAGCAAGCGGCGATCGCACTCACTCAAAAAGCTTTAAACTGGGAATTACGCTCCCAAGCAACGCGCGAAGCCCACACCCTAGCAGGTTCATTGGGGACTTTTGGTTTACCTGAAGGCTCGAAGTTAGCTAGGAAAATTGAGCAGCTTTTGAAATCTGAGAAAAAGTTAACATCAGCAGAGATCAAAAACTTGCAAACTTGGGTTAAATCATTAAGACAAGAAGTTGCAGCACAAGAACCAAAAGCATCGCTACCATCAACAACAGAAGCACCCCACCTACAGCAACAACCCCAAGCAGAAGCAAAAGTTTTAGCAGTAGATGACGACCCGCAAATTCTTGCTTTGTTACAAACTTTACTCCATCCTTGGGGGCTACAAGTAATTACCCTAGATGACCCGCGTCAATTCTGGGAAAAATTGGCAGATGTCAACCCAGACCTGTTAATTTTAGATGTGGAAATGCCTCATGCCAATGGTATAGAAATATGCCAAGTAGTCAGAAATGACACCCAATGGAGCGAATTACCCATCCTCTTTCTCACAGTCCACAACGATAGGGAAATTGTCAATCAAGTATTTAGTGTAGGCGCAGACGACTTTGTAAGCAAACCCATCGTCGGCCCGGAACTAGTAACCAGAATTATCAATCGATTAGAACGAGTAAAGTTGCTGCGTAAAGTAACTGAGGGTAGGGGTGTAGGGGTACAGGGGTATAGGGGTGTAGGGGAAATCCTATCTCCCTCATCTCCCTCATCTCCCTCATCTCCCCCCACTCCCCCCACCGAAGCTGCACTACGAGAAAGTCAAGAACGTCTATCCCTGGCTCTAGAAGCGGTCAACTTAGGTATCTGGGACTGGAATTTAGTTACTAACGAAATTATCTGGTCTGAAGGTCACGCCCGATTATTTGGTATTGAACCAGGAAAATTTGATGGTTCTTATGAAAGCTTTCAAGGCTTTATCCATCCTGAAGATAGGGAAGATTTGGCGCGGGTAATCAACAATGCGTGTCAGCATAAAACCGACTATAACCATGAGTTTCGCATTATCTGGCCAGATGGGAGTATTCACTGGATTGAAGGAACGGGCAAACTCTACTACAATGAGAAGGGTGAAGCGGTGCGGATGTTGGGTGTAGTCAGAGATGTCACTTCGCGCAAGCAAATAGAAGCCACGCTACATCAAGTCAATAACGAACTAGAGTTGAGAGTTGCACAACGCACGGCTGAGTTAGTCAACGTTAATCGACAGTTGCATTCACAACTTGATGAACGCAGACTTATTGAGGAAGCACTACGCATCTCTCAAGTGCGACTGGCGCGAATTTTAGATATTGCCGATGATGCTATCATCTCTATTGATGGTAGTCAACGCATCACCTTATTTAATCAAGGTGCAGAGAAAATCTTTGGCTACTGTGCCGCAGAAATTATTGGACAACGCCTAGATACACTCATACCCCAGCGTTTTGCTCAGGCGCATCGTCAGCACGTCGCTGATTTTGGACAAGCTCCCAGCTTGGCGCGGCGGATGGGAGAACGGCGGGAAATATTTGGTTGTCGCCAGGATGGGACGGAATTTCCGGCTGAGGCTTCTATTTCTAAATTTAACTTGGATCAAGAAGTTTTTTATACGGTCATTTTACGTGATGTCACTGAGCGCAAACAAATTGAGCGAATGAAAGATGAGTTTGTCTCGGTTGTGAGTCATGAACTACGCACACCCTTAACCTCAATTCATGGTTCTTTAGGGATGCTAACTAGTGGTTTATTACCTGCAAACTCAGAACAGGGAAAACGCTTGCTACAAATTGCTACTGATAGCACGGAACGCTTAGTCAGGTTGATTAATGACATTCTTGATATTGAACGTATCGAGTCTGGTAGGGTGAAAATGGAGCGGGAAACCTGCGAACTTACCGACTTGATTGAATCCGCAGTCAGTATTATGCAGCCTTTAGCTAACAAAGCAGGGGTGAAACTATCAATTTCTAGCCCATCAATGCAATTATGGGTTGATCCAGACCGAATTGTGCAGACTTTAACTAACTTGCTGAGTAATGCGATTAAATTCTCGACTCCAGAGAAAACAGTCTGGTTGGTGGCGCAACAATACGGTGATGAACTATTGCTGACGGTGAAAGATAATGGACGTGGTATTCCCACCGACAAACTCGATAGTATTTTTGAACGCTTTCAACAGGTGGATTCTTCCGATTCACGCAATCATGAGGGTACTGGGTTAGGTTTGGCTATTTGCCAAAGTATTGTACAGCAGCATGGTGGACGCATCTGGGTGGAAAGTATTTTAGGTGAAGGTAGTAGTTTTTACTTCACATTGCCAATTTTACCCATACCCGATCCAGAAATTCCCCCATCCCCAGCCCCTAGTAGCCAGTCCCCCCTAGTGCTAGTTTGTGATGATGATCCTGCTATCCGCACAGAACTACAAACTCTCTTAGAACAAGGGGGATATCGAGTGGTGACGGTGGCGACAGGAGAAGATGCGATCGCCTTAGCATCAACTCACCATCCAGATGTGATTGTACTAGATTTGCTCATACCGGGGATGAATGGTTGGGAAACAATGGCAATGTTGAAGGAAAGCGCCCAAACCAAATATATCCCGATAGTGATTTGCAGTGTCTACAAACCAACAGAAAATACCCCACCCACAGGCGATTTTGTCGATTGGGTGAGTAAACCAGTGCAAGAAAGCTATCTTTTACAGTCTCTGCGACAAGCAATCACCACATCTTCCCGACGAGTCCGTATACTGATTGTGGAAGACGATGCAGATTTAGCTGAACTATTAGTCACCTTATTTGAAAGACACGATATTGAAACTTTCCTAGCCAAAAACGGCAGAGAAGCCATCCACCTTAGCCAAGAAGTCAATCCCGACTTACTGATTCTGGATTTAATTTTGCCAGAAACTGATGGGTTTGCAGTGGTAGATTGGTTACAAAACCATAATCGCCTATGCAAAGTTCCGGTAGTGGTTTACTCTGCCAAAGATTTGGAGGAATCAGAACGCAAACGTTTAAAGTTAGGACATACAGAATTTTTAACCAAAGGAAGAGTAACAACCCAAGAGTTTGAACAACGGGTAATTGAACTACTTCAGCGAATTACTCATGTGAGGGAGTAGGGACTGGGGAAGGGGGAAGGGGGAGGGGGGAAGGGGGAAGCTTTCAAGGGCAGGTTTTTTACACTTCGACCCAAAAACACTGATTTTAGGGTGTAGGGGTATAAGGGTGTAGGGGTGTAGGGGTAGATGAAAGTCTGATAATTTACTGAATCTTATAGTCCTCACTGATTACTTTATGAAAAACCTGCCCTTAAGAGAC
>NZ_JACJSG010000077.1 GCF_014697625.1 Anabaena azotica FACHB-119
TGCTCCTGTTGCTATCAGCGCTCCTGCTATCAACGGTTAATTATCGCAGACAAAGCAATAGTTTCACTGTGAATTAAAAGCGCTCTCCCATAAGGGAGGGCGCTTTTGATATTGGGATGGTTAAGACATTACCTGTCATATCCGCGTTTATCTGCGTACATCTGCGTTCAATTATAGGAACGCAAGCGTCATCATCAAACTAACTGTAGGGTGCGTCAGCCCCAATAATTTCGTACACATTTAAGGATTTTTCTCATCTGACGCACCCTACCCCAAGTGCCAGTTGCGTAAGTCAAACTAGTCTTACTGCTTCGATTGGAAATATCAAAACAGTGAGTAGTAGATTAATTCGCAAAGAGTACCCCTGGTTAGCTAAAAAATACTTTTACAACAAGCCTTACTTTTGGACTGGTGCGTATTTTGTGGCTAGTTGTGGAGGTGTCACAGTTGAACAATTAAAAAATTACGTTGAGAACCAAGAACAACCAAAACAATGATTCGTGCTTGCCAATTTTTATGTTGGTCGCAATTCATCATCCCGTTAAGTCTAGCGACTGTAACGGGAGTCCTCTTGCTCCATTAAGATAGACTAATCATAAAACCCTAATTACAAGCTGCTTAAGCGCCTTTCCCCAATCCCCAATCCCCAACCCCCAGTCCCTAAATTTGATGAACGCTGACTTACAAAATCCCCAACCCTCCTTTCAACGTCCTGAAATTCTCGCACCCGCCGGAAACTGGGAATGCGCTAAAGCTGCTGTAGAAAATGGGGCTGATGCGATTTACTTCGGTTTGGATAGGTTTAACGCCAGAATGCGGGCGCAAAATTTTACAGAGGCTGATTTACCCGCATTGATGTCATTCCTGCACCTGCGGGGTGTGAAGGGTTATGTCACCGTCAACACATTAATTTTTCCCCAAGAATTAGCCGAGGCGCAGCAGTATCTCCGCACAATTATTGCTGCTGGGGTGGATGCTGTGATTGTGCAGGATGTGGGGATTTGTCGGCTGATCCGTCACCTATCACCGGATTTTCCCATTCACGCCTCAACGCAAATGACTATCACTAGCGCGGCTGGTGTGGAATTTGCTAAGTCTCTCGGTTGTGAATTGGTGGTGCTGGCGCGTGAATGTTCTCTTGGGGAAATTAACAAGATTCAACAGCAGATTTCCCAAAGGGTTGCGTCCCTACCACTAGAAGTTTTTGTTCATGGTGCTTTGTGTGTAGCTTATTCTGGTCAGTGCTTGACTAGTGAAGCGTTGGGAGGACGTTCTGCTAATCGTGGCGAGTGCGCCCAAGCTTGCCGAATGCCTTATGAATTAATCGCTGATGGGGAGATGATAGATTTAGGCGATCGCAAATACTTACTCAGTCCTCAAGATTTGGCAGGGTTAGAAATATTACCTGAGTTGGTCAAAGCAGGGGTAACTAGTCTCAAGATTGAAGGACGGTTAAAAGCACCAGAATATGTCGCCAATGTTACCCGCGTATATCGCCAAGCATTAGACCGGGTAATGGAGGAATTGGACAAGGCGCAGGTATCACGCCAAGAACGCTACGACTTAGAAATGGCATTTTCTCGTGGACTTTACACAGGTTGGTTTCAAGGAATTAACAATCAAGAACTAGTACACGCCAGATTTGGCAAGAAGCGCGGGGTTTACCTGGGGGAAGTCAGCCGCATTCGTAACGAAGAGGTGATAGTTAAACTCGAAGCGCCTGTCAAGCCTGGGGATGGTGTGGTGTTCGATTGCGGTCATCCAGAGGCGAAGGAAGAAGGCGGTCGGGTATATGGTGTGACACAGAAGGGTAAGGAAGCTGTATTGACCTTTGGTCGGGGTAACTTGAACTTCCGCCGGGTTCATGTAGGCGATAAACTTTGGAAAACCAGCGACCCAGAACTTGATAAGCAACTGCGACAAAGCTTTGCGGGGGATAATCCTCAATTCCAACGTCCTATAAACTGGGAAATTTATGGTGAAGTTGGGCAACCATTGATGGCGATCGCCCGCGATGAACTTGGTAACATTACACAAGTAGAATCAGCAATTCCCCTAGTTGAAGCCCACACCAAACCCCTAGACACAGCCCGCCTACAAGAACAATTCGGTCGTCTAGGTAACACCCCCTTCCGCTTAGGAACCCTCACCAACCACCTCAAGGGTAATCTGATGGTTCCCGTCAGCGAGTTAAACCGGATGCGCCGAGAGGTAGTTACTCAACTAGAAGAATTACGCAGTCAACCCAAACGTTGGCAACTACATAGTAACTCCTACCAAGACCTACTCCCCCCCTCATCTCCCCCATCCCCCCTATCCCCGTCCCTCATCGTCCTAGTCCGCAACCTCAAACAACTCCAAGCCGCCCTGCAAACCGGAGTCGAAACCCTATACTGCGAATTTGAAGACCCCCGCGCCTACAAACAAGCCGTAACCCTAGTACACCAAGCACAACAAACCAGTCCCCAGTCCCCAGTCCCCAGTCCCCAAATCTTCCTCGCCCCTCCCCGAATTACCAAACCTGGGGAAAATTGGATTCTGCAACAAGTCCGCGCTGCTAACGCAGATGGTTATCTCATCCGCAACTATGACCAATTAGAGTTCTTCGCCGCCGACCGTTGCATTGGGGATTTTTCCTTGAATGTCGCTAACCCCTTAACCGCAGACTACTTTAAACAAAAATTTGGTTTGCAAAGGCTGACAGCATCTTACGACTTAAACATCAATCAATTACAAGATTTACTTACCAGTTCCCCCGCCCAGTGGTTTGAGGTGACAATTCATCAACATATCCCCATGTTCCACATGGAGCATTGTGTATTTTGTGCGTTTCTTTCGGAAGGTACAGACTATACTAACTGTGGCAGACCATGCGAAAAGCATGAAGTGAAATTGCGCGATCGCGTTGGTAGTGAACACGTCCTCCAAGCTGATGCAGGTTGTCGCAATACTGTATTTAATGGCACTGCTCAAACTGGAGCCGAATACGTACAGCGTCTAATAGACTTAGGTTTACGTCACTTCCGCATCGAATTTGTGAATGAGACACCTGAGCAAGTGAACAAAACTATACAGCGTTATCGTCAGTTACTCAAAGGTGAAATCACAGGTTCTCAACTGTGGCGGGAGTTAAAGCTGCAAAATCAGCTAGGTGTAACTCGTGGGCCTTTGGGTGTGTCAGCTTTGGCATAAATAAACGTGAGACAAATGGGCGGTTAGAAACCGCGTCTACACAAGCAAAACCCCTCCGGTTACTCTTTGCTTTGCAATGCTACGGCGAACGCCAGTTCCCTACAGGACATTTCATATTCATATCAAGTCCGGCTAATTACTTCCGTAGAGAGACTTTGTTTGTGTAGCCGGGCATTACATTCGCCCTGGCTTAAGTTTTTCCGTCGATTTATCTGGAAGCGATCGCACCAGTTAAAGCAATTGCCAATCCTACAGTTATCGTTGCACCACTGAGTTGTGCTAATTGAAGAGTGCAATAAATCATCACAAAGTCAGGAAATATTGATATTAGCTAGATACTAAGAAAATATACTCATGACTTTTTTTCAAATCATCAATTTACTTACCGTATAATTAGCTGAAATGCTTGCCATACAAGGCTTTGACAGTTAAGTGTGTAAGTGAATAAAGATGGTATTATGCCTCAATGGTTTTTCTAGTTGAGAGGTGGATAAATTGAGAAACCCATCACTCAATTTTAGGTATCAAAAAATAGCCAACTCTCATAAACCAATTATTGATCCCCAACAAAAGCCTTTAATCCCTGAATTGACAAAGACTTCAGCCAATTAGCTACTTATGGCATTATTAATAGCTACTTAATTTACATCAAGTAGATAGATATAGCGGCCTTGAAATTGCTCAAACTCTAGAAACTATTGATTTCTCCAAAATAAAGTTTTACCTTGCTAATTAAGTGAGACAGATTAACAAGCGTGAACTGCAAAAGAAAGGGAGACGGCTGATTATGATGACTACTGAATCCATACTCGCTCAAATGGAAGCTTGTAAAGAAATTTGTGTTGAAAGCCAGACAACTTGTATTGAAACTCTGCAATACTGCAAGAACCAAGGCGGTCAATACTTGGATATGACAATGATGTCGATGATGCGGGATTGTGCGGAAATGTGCATGATGTGCGTCAACATGATTAATGACGGCTCTGAGTTTATGGGTAATACCTGTAGTTTGTGCGCCCAAATTTGCGATCGCACCGCAATGGCTTGTGAACAAATGAGCGACGATCCTACAATGATGCGCTGTGCTGCTATTTGTCGTAAGTGCGCTGAACATTGTCATGCTATGGGACTCAATTCTGCTTCCTATTTCCGCAGATCAAGTTTAGTAACAGAAGATGTACTACTTTCTCGCTAAATTTAACTTAGGTTAGATGAATTAATGACTAACTTAAGTTAACTAATTGAGCAGTTATATATATTGTAAAAATACAATTACTGTAGGGTGTGTTATGTAGCAGTGCGTTAAGCTAAAGCCATAACACACCCTACTTAATATTTACTGAGCAGTGTCAATTCAAGATAAGCTCAATGTAGCCTTCAAACAAAATATGGTTATGAAAAAACAAACCTGTTTTGGATGCTCAGGACTCCTGACTCATAGGCGAAAGTTTTTGATATTTAGCACACACTTTGTGATAGGTGCTGCGGCGTTCTCTGTCTCTAGCTGTGTACGCCAGAAAACGAAAAAGATTGTCGGCTTTTCGCAGACGGAAAACATCGGCCCTTGGCGCATTGCCGAAACAAACAGTATCAAGGAAGAAGCAGCTAAACGTCAGGAAACTTATGATTTTTTAATGACGGATGCTCAAGGGCAAACATCAAAGCAATTCTCTGACATTGAAGATTTGATTGCTAGACAAGTTGATGCCATATTTCTCGCACCACGGGAGTATGAAGGACTCACACCCGCCCTAGAAGCAGCGAGAGTGGCAAAAATACCAGTTTTCCTCATCGACCGTGAAGCGGCGGGAACGCCAGGGGAACATTTTGTCAGCTTTTTAGGCTCGGATTTTATCGCCCAAGGTCGCCGTGTTGGGGAATGGTTAGCTCAGGCGACAGGCGAAAAAGCGGCTATTGTGGAACTCACAGGCACAGCCGGATCATCGGTGGCAATTGACAGGGCTAAGGGGTTTGGTGATGCCATCCAGGGTTATCCCAACATGAAGATTATTGCCAGCCAAACGGCGGATTTTTCGCGGGCGGCGGCGCAGCGTGTGATGGAAAATATTATTCAGTCGAAGGGGGCTGAGATTAGCGCCGTATATGCTCACAATGACGAAATGGCATTAGGGGCTATTCAAGCTCTCAAATCTGCGGGTATGCAGCCCGGTAAGGAGGTAATAGTCGGTTCCATTGACGGTCAGAAAACTGCTCTTGAGGCGATTATTAGAGGTGAACTTGGTGTAAGTGTGGAGTCAAATCCGCGTTTTGGCCCTCTTGTTTTTGCCACAATGGAGAAGTATTTTGCTGGCGAGAAAATCCCTCCCAGAATTATTCTCAAGGATAGACTTTTTGATGTGACAAACGCTAAGAATTTTGTTGATGAAGCTTATTAAGTTTATCAGTTGACAGTTGACAGTTGACAGTTGACAGTTGGCAGGTTGAGTTCACTGTCCATTGTCCACTTCCAACTTATGACTTAGCACTCATGACTCAGCAGTTATCACTCACTTATAGCGGATTGCAATCGGATAGAATACAGATTCATCTGCGTCCATCTGCGTTTATCTGCGTTCAATCATTTTTTCTGTACCTCACTAACTTGAAAACCGCTATAGGTAAAGCAAATGAATCAAGCTAATCGAAATGTCCTGTGTATGACGGGGATAAAAAAGAGCTTTTCTGGTGTCCCAGCGTTGTGGGGGGTGGATTTTGCACTGGAGGCTGGCGAGATTCATGCGTTGGTGGGAGAGAATGGGGCTGGCAAATCGACGCTGATCAAGATTATGACGGGGGCTTATCGACGAGATTCAGGTGTAATTGAGTATGAGCAGAAAAGTGTTGCCTTTCAGAACCCGACGGAAGCACAGGCGGCTGGTATTGTGGCTGTTTACCAAGAGATTCAGCTAGTGGGTAGGCGAACAGTTGCTGAGAATATTTTTTTGGGTAGGGAACCGCATCGTTTTGGCTTGATTGATAGAAGGGCGATGAATACCAGGGCTGAGGAAATTTTAGAGCGTCTGGGGCTACATATCAACCCGCGATCGCCTGTTGATTCTCTGAATATAGCCCATCGGCAAATGGTGGCGATCGCTCGTGCTATATCTTTTGGTGCGCGTATACTGATTCTTGATGAACCTACAAGTTCGCTGACGGAAACGGAAGTATCTGTGCTGTTTGATGTCATGCGGCGGTTGAAGTCGCAGGGAACAGCCATTGTTTATGTCAGCCATCGTTTTGAAGAATTGTACGCAGTTTGCGATCGCGTGACGGTACTGCGTGATGGACGTAATATTATCACGCGATCGCTCTCTTCGCTCAGTCGTCTAGAACTCGTTTGTCAAATGCTTGGTCGCCAGCCCGAAGAGGTGAGTCAAGGGGTGACAGCATTTACAGGATTGCAAAACTCAACAGATCAGCCAATGCTACTCCAGGCGGAAGCGCTCAGATATAAAAATCGCCTCAACGGTGTTTCCCTGGAAATGCGGCATGGGGAAATCGTCGGGTTGGCGGGTTTGCTTGGTTCTGGGCGTAGTGAGACGGCGCGTGTTCTGTTCGGGGCTGAACCACTGGAAGATGGAACAGTAAAACTTGAAGGTAGGCTTTTGTCCCTGCGCGATCCTCATGATGCGATCGCCGTTGGTATAGCTTTTCTTTCCGAGGATCGCAAGGCGGACGGTATCATTCCTGAGCTTTCGGTACGGGAAAACCTCACCCTCGCCGCCCTACCGCAACTAACGCAATGGGGTATCGTTTCCAAAAAACGCCAAATTGAGCTTGTCAACCGTTTTATGCAGCGTCTGAATATTAAAGCAGCCAGCGCCGAGCAGAAAATACATGAGCTATCGGGTGGTAATCAACAGAAGGTGCTTCTGGCAAGGTGGCTGTGTAAGAATACAAAACTTCTCCTTCTAGATGAACCAACTCGCGGTATCGACGTAGGTGCAAAGCGAGAGATTCAGAGCCTAATTGCCGAATTAGCAAACCAAGGGCTGGGAGTTCTCATGATTTCCTCAGAACTAGAAGAGTTAGTTGAAGGTTCCCAACGTGTAGTTGTCCTGCGTGATGGACAGTCAATTGCCGAGCTGACTGGCGAACAGAATAACATCAAAACAATTCTGCACGCAATGGCTATTTAATGATCAATTAACCGCCGATAAAAAAATTGAGTTTCGCCAATTGTACCTCTTTTATTTCTGTAGTTAATTATAGCCATAGCCAAGACAGTTAGGACAATAGGAGTTAAGAAACTTTAGACACCAAAAGACTTTTATCTCTATCACCTGTCCCCTGTTACCTGTCCCCTGCTATAATTCCATAGCATTGAGGAAATCGATAAATGTTAAAAGTATTTGCTGACCGTGGTGGTACATTCACAGATATTGTTGCTGTCACAAATAATCAAACAATTATAGACAGACTCTCAAGACAGACAGAACGTTTTCTCATTGTTCCTATTGCTAACCAAGAATGGATTATTGTTTACAAATTACTGTCAGAGAATCCAGAACAATATCAAGATGCTGTTATTCAAGGCATTAGAGATATTCTAGGTTTGTCTAATAATGAAACCATTCCCCATACAGCAATAGAAGTAGTCAAAATGGGAACAACAGTTGCTACCAATGCACTGTTAGAAAGGCAAGGCGATAGAGTAGTTCTGGTAATTACGAAAGGATTTAAAGATGCCTTACGAATTGGTTATCAAAACCGTCCAGATATCTTTGCCCGGCACATTATTTTACCAACAATGCTTTATGAACAGGTAATTGAAGTAGAAGAACGCTATGATGCTCATGGTAATGAATTAATACCTGTGAATATTGCCCAAGTAAAACAAGATTTACAAGCAGTTTATCAGACAGGAGTACGTAGTTGTGCAATTGTGTTTATGCACAGCGATCGCTACCCCAAACATGAGCAACAAGTAGCCCAAATTGCCCAAGAAATCGGCTTTAGCCAAATTTCCATATCTCATCAAGTTAGCCCCTTAATGAAATTAGTTAGCCGTGGTGATACAACTGTTGTCGATGCTTATTTAACGCCAATTTTACGCCGCTATGTCAACCAAGTAACTAGTCAATTACCTAACATTAGACTAATGTTTATGAAGTCTGATGGCGGCTTAACCGATGCTACAAAATTTCAGGGAAAAGATAGTATATTAAGCGGCCCTGCTGGTGGTATTGTTGGTGCAGTGCAAACAAGCAAAAGAGCAGGTTTTGAATTAGTAATTACCTTTGATATGGGAGGAACAAGTACAGATGTTGCCCATTTTCAAGGAGAGTATGAACGTCAATTAGACTCCGAAATTGCTGGGGCGCGGATGCGAGTTCCCGTATTATCAATTAATACAATTGCGGCTGGTGGCGGTTCAATTTTAACCTTTGATAAATCTAGCTATCGTGTGGGGCCAAAATCGGCTGGTTCAAATCCTGGCCCGGCTTGTTATCGGCGGGGTGGCCCTTTAACAGTCACAGATGCTAATGTGATGTTAGGTAAGATTCATCCCCAATATTTTCCTAGTGTTTTTGGCAGTGATGGCAATTTACCGTTAGATAAAAATATTGTTTTAGAAAAGTTTAATCAATTAGCTCAAGAAATTACTACTGTTACTGGAAATAATAGAAACCCTGAACAAGTAGCCGCAGGTTTTATTGATATCGCCGTAGAAAATATGGCAAACGCAATTAAAAAAATTAGTTTACAACGTGGTTATGATGTGACTAAATATGTGCTTACTTGCTTTGGTGGCGCTGGCGCACAGGTTGCTTGTTTAATTGCCAATACTTTAGGCATGAAACAGATATTTCTACATCCTTATGCTGGTGTTCTTTCTGCCTATGGAATGGGATTAGCTGATGTAAGAGCCACCAGAGTTGGAGGAGTAGAACAGCCTTTAAATGAGGATTTAATTCCGCAATTAATGCAGTTAAGCAAGTCTTTAGAAACTCAAGCGAGAAGCGAACTCAATCAAAATGAAAGTAGCCTTGAGGTTGAACTAATTCAAAAAGTGAATTTAAAATATGAAGGCACTAATTCAACTTTAAGCATTGATTTTGATGCAGATGCAATGATAATGCAAACATCGTTTATAGATGAGCATAAATCTCGTTATGGCTTTATTCAACCAGACAAAGGTTTAATTGTAGAATCTATTCTTGTAGAAGTAATTCAGAAAATGGATACTCTAGAAGAGCCTTTGATTACTCGTACTCGTCCTGTAGAATCATCTCCCCAACCTGTAGAAATAGTTAAAATGTTTACTGCTGATAAATGGCATGATACACCAGTTTATCGCCGGGAAGATTTACAACCGGGAGATTTAATAAATGGTGCAGCTATTATCGTGGAAAAAGTTAGCACAATTGTAGTTGAGCCTAACTGGCAAGCAAGATTAACTGAACGCAACCATTTAATTTTACAAAAATTATTTTAATTAACGAAATATTCATAGGACTGACGCAAGTGTCATACTCAAACTAACTGTAGGGTGCGTCAGCCCCAATCATTTCGTACAGATTCAAGGATTTTCCACATCTGACGCACCCTACCATTGTAGCAGTTGCGTAAGTCCTGATTAAGAAACTGTATCACTACACATCTATCCTTTGTGAACTGTTCCCTATTCACTGACTACGCAAATAATACCAATTTGAAAAAAGAATGGGACAGATATGTGGGTAGGGGCGTACAGATGTCATTGGTGTCAAATTAACGTGAAATGGGCGGTTAGAAAATGCTTTAAAATTAATTATTATGCGTTAAAAGTTTACCATGCTATTTGATGTGTTTAAAGGACGTAAATCCTCTAAAAACTTACTCATTAATACTAACCAGACTTGGCGAGTAGCTTGGGGAGGAGTTGAGGCAAATTATGCAGATGTAGCTTGGCGAGATGAAAATTTTGCTGTGTTTTTACCATCCACAGCCTCTGGATTTCTGACAGAGAAATTGGCAATTAGTGCTGGAAAGAAATATGTTGTTGTAGGAGATATTTGGTTAACAAACCAACAGCAGTTAGTACAAAAGTTGGGAATTGAGCCAGATAGCTTTCAAGGAAATTATTTACAACTAGTTGCTAATCTTTGGGAAAGATGGGGGTTTGAATGTCTTCAGCAACTTGTGGGAATGTTTGCGTTAGTAATTTGGGATCGGGAAAAGCAGGTATTGCACTTGATGCGCGATCGCATCGGTAGCCGTACTCTCTACTATACTAACATTGGTGCGGTGCGTTGGATTGCGCCACAACTGCGAACTTTATCGCCTTATCATTCTTCTGATTTAGATTTGATAGCTTTACGTGATTATCTTTGTTGTGCGTTTGTTCCCGGAGAAAGAACGCTGTGGCAAAATGTGCGCGAACTACGACCCGGAACTATTTTACAATTTCCTGATGAAAGGGTTCAAGCTTATTGGCAGTTGCAAGAACAAATTACAGCAATAGATCAACCTTTAGCATCGCATGGAGCGCGTTTGCGAGAACTCCTAGACCAAGTTATTCAAGAATATTTACCACCACAAAATGAACCCGTTGGCGTTTTTCTTTCCGGTGGTTTGGACTCTAGTGGTATCACTGCTTTAGCCGCAAAATTTCATCATTCCCCAGTTCATACTTTCTCAATTCATTTTGGTGCTGAATGTCCCAACGAGTTAGAATTTTCCAGCCTAGTTGCAACTCATTGTCAAACCCAGCACCACATTTTAGAAATTACTTTTGCGGATATGTGGGAACGTTTAACCGAAACAATGGCGTATTTAGATGATCCCATTGGTGATCCATTAACTATTCCTAATCTTTTACTGGGAAGATTAGCAAGAGAGAGTGTACAAGTAATTTTAAATGGTGAAGGTGGCGACCCTTGTTTTGGTGGGCCTAAAAATCAGCCAATGCTGATTAATAGTTTATATGGCTCTGTCACAAATCAAAATTCATTACAAGCTTATTTATTCTCTTTTCAAAAATGCGCTGCTGACTTACCACAACTTTTAAAACCAGAAATTTTTACAGCAATACAAACAGCACCTTGGGTGTTTGAAGAAGATTTATATTCTCAAGCTAACTATCTCAATCGTTTGATGGCGATGAATATTAAATTTAAAGGTGCTGACCACATTCTTACCAAAGTCAGTAACTTGACTCAAGCAGCCAATTTGCAAGGTCGCTCTCCTTTATTTGACCAAAGAGTTGTCGAGTTTAGTATGCAGATTCCTCCAGAATATAAGCTTTCGGGAGTAGAAGAAAAAGCTGTTTTGAAACAAGCTCTGGCAGATATTTTACCAGATGCTATTATTCATCGCCCTAAAAGTGGAATGATGGTTCCCGTACAGTTAGGATTTCGTAAATATTGGCAACAAAAAGCTAAAGATTTATTGCTGAATCGCCATGCTGCGATCGCTCCTTATTTTAATCAATTACCAATTCGCAATTGGTTAAACTATGAAGGTGATATTTGGAGCCGTTATGGTGTAAAGCTGTGGTTACTTGTAAGTTTAGAAATTTGGTTACAAGTAAATCGCAAGTAAGTGTTTTAACCCAACTTACAATAGTGAAACAGCAAAAAACCTAACCAAAACTTTGAACAGCATACATAGAATTGTCAGAATCACCAACTAGAATCAAGCTGCTGTCCTCAGCATCTAAAGCTTGACTATTAATTATGCCACGATTGAGAATTTGAATTAATTTTTGCGGACTAAATGATTCTAATTCCACAAAATTACCAGCTTCTAACCAATCTAATTCAACCTTTGATAAACTAGAACGAACTTCTAGCGGTAACTGTTTAGCCGCTTCTGCTAATTCTGGAGAAGCTTGAATGAACATACCGCGCCTTGCAGCTAAAATTTGGCTTGGTAATAATCCGACATCAATAATAATAATATCGCTATCTCTAAACCACTCCGGGCTATTGCGGAGGTGATGAAGTAAATTGATTCCCTTGGCGCTACAATCATGAAAGGCATATACTTTTAAATCAGGATTGCGACGTAGCATTTGCATAGTAGTATCAAAAATATTTTGGGGATAACCAGTAATACTCAGAATCGCACAGTTATTTTCAAAATGAAAGTTATTAGCAATTAACATTTGAGCAACTGCGTCATGATCACAAACCACTAACCTATCAAAACTATAAGCAGTCACATCAGGATTGATAGTAATAGGTGTGCTTTGTTCTTGCGGAAGAGGTAAAATTTTGTCAATTCGCTTGTTAACTCCTATCCAAGATGTTAACCAACCTTGAAACTGGCTATCATTAATTAGAAACTTTTGGCTTTGATTATGAGATTGTTCTAGTTCACGAGTACCTAAATAAATAGCTAGACATCCTATAATTATACTACCTGCAAATGAATGATAGGAAGTGAAATATAAACTTAAGCTACTTCCTAATACTAAAGTAATTATTCCACCTATTCCTAAGTATTTAGCTGATTTTTGACGCTGGCTATAAGAACGATTCATGAAATGTATATCATTGAATAAAAATACTAAAATAATTACTGCTATAGCCAAAGCTCCAAAGACAAAAAAGCTAATTACAATCAAAAATAATAATAAGTATCCCACTGCAAATTTGTTTTTGGAGCGCAACCTCTTATCGAGAAGATAAAAAAGTTGTTTTGGTGTAAAAAAAAGCGTGTGATTAGCAGAAATATCTGCGATCGCCTTAGCGAAAAAAGGATCTGTAAATCTGACTCCTGTCATAGAAGTTGGTTCAAAAACAAACCGATGATGACAGTTTTTACAACAACCGTTATTATCTGTCCTATCTTTTAGGGTGTTATCAGTACCACATTGAATACATTTCATACTAGTTTATCCTTTGCTTAACATTAAACCACATAGTTTTATTTGAATATTTGATTATTCAATAACACACTATATTCCTCTCGTTGGCGAATTAAACGATGTACATCATTCTCTATCAAAACTTCCGCAGGTTTAGGACGATGTAAAAAATGCGAAGACATAGCATAGCCATAAGCACCAACATCTAAAATGGCGATAATGTCACCCATTTCTAAAGCTGGTAATTGGCAATTTTTTCCTAAAAAATCGCGTGAATATGTAGTATTTCCACATAAATCTGTGACATAAACTTTGCCATCGACTAATTTCTTCCAAGTCCTAATTTCCCGATAACCACCATGTACAGAGGGAACAGAAAGATTAGCAACGGTGGTATCAAGTCCGATGATTTGTTTATCTGCTTGCCATTTTACAGAAACCACTTTGGTAAGTAAAACCGCACAGCCTGCGATCGCCGCACGTCCCGGTTCAATAATTAACTCAATATCTCTCCCTAAATACCTGATTTTGTCGCTTAATTCAGCACCAAAAGTTTCCCAACTAAAAGCTGCACCATCATGATGATATGGATAGCCAAAACCACCGCCAAAATCTAAATATTCCCAATCAGGTAAAAGTTTTGCTGTGGCTATTACCTGATCAATTACATTAGTAAAAGCTGCTGTGGCGTTAGTACCTGTACCTCGATAAAAATGCAGTCCACTAAGCTTTAATCCTGCTTGACGAGTCACAGCGATCGCATCAGCAAATTCCTCTGGACTTACACCAATTCGGCTATCACCAACAATTTCCGGTAAATTAAGACGTAAGCCTAAACGCAAAGAACATGATTCAGTAAATGTTTTATAGATTTCGCAACACAATTGCAACTGAGAAATACTATCCAAATTGAGAGTTTTCACACCCCAATTTAAAACTTGTTCCATCTCCTCCCGACTTAAATTACTACCACTATAGACAATTTGTGCTGGTGAAAAACCTGCTTGTAATCCTAGATAAATATCTCCAGGGGTATTAGCGTGTAGTCCCCAATCAGCATCACGAAAAATTTGCAGCAGGGAAATATTGCTATTAGTCACACTAGCAAAGCAAAATTGAGTTTGAGGATATAAAAAAGCCTGAGTGATGTTTGTAATAGTTTGATTTAAAATATCAGCTTGGTAAACGTAAAGCGGTGAACCGTAAGTATTTAATAATTCTTGAGCAAGTTCTTGGGAGAAAGGAAGATTTTTATATAATAAATTTAATTTCTCACTAGCTCCTAAGCCAGAATTTATTTCTAAGCTTGCCATTTTTTTTGCAATCTCCATAATTTCTGCGGTAGCCAAAATGGATGATCAAAAGATTCTTTCCCCGACTCTTCACCAAATACATACACAAGCCAAAATTGCCACATAATTAGCAACCATAAAATTTCCCCTACCCGACGACCTTGAATAGTACCGCTTAACTTTCCCTCAGCAATTTGTGCTGCAAGATGAGGATAAAAGCGGTTTTCTAAACGTAGTTTACCAGGATTCAACCATCTGCCAATTTCATGCCAAAACTCGTTTAAACACCAAGAGGTTAGCGGGACTCCCATCCCCCGCTTTTGTCGCCAAACAATTTCTGAAGGTAGTAAGTTTTCGACGCTGCGCTTGAGGATATATTTCTCACAAGCTCCCTGTAAACAGAGTTCTCCAGATAGCTGAAACGTCCATTGAGCCAATGATAAATCGCAGAAAGGCGATCGCACATTCAACCCATGAGCAAAGCCTAAAGCCGTCGCACGGGGATGTATATTTTGTGACCCTTTCAGCATCAAACTGGCACGGCGTAACCGATGCAGGATACTTTTAGTATACTTAGGGTCAAGTGCTTCCGCAATCCAATCTTCTGGATGTATCTTTTGTATCTGCTCATAAATATCTGGTTGGTAAATTTGCGCCTCATAACTCCAAAGACGATGAAAAGTACGCAGATATTGTTGGAGAAAATCTCCCCCTCCAGATGAATTTTCAATCTGGTAAACTCCTGCTGCTATTAAAGGTTTATTCGTCCAACCCGCAAACAATTGATCACCACCTTCGCCGTTAAAAATTACTTTTGTATCTTGGCTAGCTCTCTGTCCTAAAAGATACAAAGGAACTGTTACACCATCACCATAAGGCACATCTAGCGCCTGTACCGTCGCTATTAACGCTTTCTTAATTTTGGTTGGGTTGGCATCAACTTTTACCAAGGGTATTTGTAGATGTTGGGCAACAATTTCCGCATAGGGAGATTCGGAAACACCAGCATTGCCAAAATCCAAGGTATAACCAATTACCTTTATCCCAGCTTGCACAAGTAAAGCGGCGACAACAGCAGAATCTAAACCACCAGAGAGAAAAACGCCTACAGGTTCATCTGTTAAGTCAGAGGTTTGCTGTTCAATAGCTGTTTGCAGGAGAGTTTGTAGTTGTTTAACAGCCGTTGCTTCATCTTTTATTTGTACATCTGTTTCACACCAATGTAATAAGCGTTGAGAAATTGGTACTGAAAGCCTCTGTGACTCAAACTGACCTAGCCAGACTAACTCCTCTCCCGCCGGAACTGCAAATATTTGACTGACTGGCGTGAGGGGATGAGGAACATAAGAAAAACAAGAATAACCGTATAATGCGGGAATGTTAACTTGAGGATTTTCCCCAACTTGCAACAGCAGTTGCACAGAAGATGCAAACCAAATTACTTGTGCTTGCTGCATCCAATAGAGGGGGACTCTACCAAAAGGTTCTCGTCCGATAATTAAGCGATCGCTTCCTTGTAATTTTACCCAAACATCAGGTAACAAGGAACCACAAGGATGTAAATAAGTATATATTCCAGATGCAGAAATACCAACTACTGGATTTGCATAAATTGATTTTTGTAAACAACCAATATATAAAACATTTTTGATAGGGTAGTTATTATCAACTAGCTCAATATCTGATAATTGGAGAGAATCAGAATGCAGCCTTTTGATAATATTTAGTCTCGCTTCTAACTCACGTCGCTCACCATAACCCCAATAGCCGATAAATTGCTGGGACTGATTTATCTTCTCACCCGACGCAATGTTTAGCATACTATCTCACTTCAAATTCTGTTTCGCTAAGTTGGCGACCCTGAAGAAACATTTGTACCTTCCACTTTCCCGGAGTTGATGCAGAACCGATATTATAACGACAGTGAGTATCCCAGATAGATTTGTCAATTTCACGGGTTTGATAGCGGTTTTGCTTGACAATTTCCCCATTTGGATCAATCCAATTGCAAGTTAAATCTAGTTTTTTACCCACAGGTGCATCTTTTAACGTCACACGGTAAAATACCTCTGAGCCGTTCTGACGTGAGATATTTCTCAAGTTACTGCCATCATCTTGAGTGAGAGTGATACGGTTTCTTTGAGTGGAGACAAGCTCAAGAGCAGAATTATGTTGCCTAATAGTAAAGATAGTAGCCATAATTGCGATCGCCGCCGCAAAAATAACTCCCGCAGCAATTGTCCGATTACGTTTTTGCTGTTGTTTCAAAGCTTCCCGACGCTGCACTTGCACAAGTGCTTCATCTAGTAAATCCGGTGCTAAACCTAATTCCTGTAAAATTTGCTTAACTTGTTCTGGTTCAATTTCCGCTTCTTGACTTGCTTGCAGGTTTCCTACTTCAGCGATAATCTGCTTTAATTGCTCTGTAGTTAGTCTCTGGGTCATGAATCAAGCACCTCTCCTAGATAAAAAATTGTTGATTTTGTAACAATAGCTGCGTTTGAGGTTACGTATCCAAGCGACAGTTCACAGTATAACTAATAGGTATTAGCTTCTAGTTAAGCAACAATTGATTGTTGTCCATTTCCGGTTTTTTCGGTTCAAGATTTGTTTCTGGAGGTGGAGATAAATTTGTGCAATCTCCCAACTTAAATACTACTCTACGCAAATGATGTATTCCAGAAACGCCTCAAAAAATTTTTAGTCATTAAAACTACTTAAAGTTTTAGAACTATCTGAATGTATTCAGGACTTACGCAACTAGCACATGGGGTAGGGTGCGTCAGATGTGGAAAATCCTTAAATATGTACAAAATTATTGGAGTTGACGCACCCTACAGTGAGTTTGATTATGACTTATTATACCTTTGCCAAAAACATTGATTTTTCGTTTTTATGCGTAAGTCCTATTAGCTATAACTGAACTGTATTGTACTATAAGCAATAATTGTTACAAATATGCGAATTACTAAAATGAGAAAGCATTTTAGCTAAATGAGTCAACAAACTGCGGTTTGCTTGCGGAAAACACTTAAATGAGAAAGCATTTTAGCTAAATGAGTCAACAAACTGCGGTTTACTTGCGTAAAATACTGAAATGAGAGAGCATTTTAGCTAAATGAGTCAACAAACTGCGGTTTGCTTGCGGAAAACACTTAAATGAGAAAGCATTTTAGCTAAATGAGTCAACAAACTGGAGTTTGCTTACTCATTGATTAAAATGAGAAAGTAATTAGCAACAATTTATAAAGTAAATCTCTAAAATGTACTATACATCACAACCTGACCCAGTTCGTTTAGAAATATTCAAAAACCTTTATCAATTTATTGCCGAACAAATGGGAATTGTTCTGCAAAACACGGCTGCATCAGTCAATATTAAAGAACGTTTAGATTTCTCCTGTGCTATTTTTGACGGTTCTGGGTTATTAGTTGCGAATGCTCCCCACATTCCTGTACATTTAGGTTCAATGAGCGAAAGTGTGCGTAGTTTAATTAATAGTAAAGGTAATACTCTAAAACCAGGAAACGTATATTTATCTAATAATCCATATAACGGTGGAACACATCTTCCTGATGTCACAACTATTACTCCTGTGTTTCTCAATCATAAAAATACTTTATCTTCCACTCCCCTATTTTATGTTGCTGCGCGTGGACATCAAGCTGATATAGGTGGTATTACTCCCGGCTCTATGCCTCCCCATAGCGCTACAGTAGAAGAAGAAGGAATTATCTTTGATAATTTTCTCTTAGTTGACCAAGGAGTTTTTCAGGAAACAGCAGTTAGAGAGTTGCTATTAAATCATCTTTACCCTGCTCGTAATCCTCATCAAAATATTGCAGATTTTAATGCACAAATTGCCGCTAATGAACGAGGAGCGCAAGAACTCCGTAAAATGGTTGCTCAATACGGGCTGGAAACAGTACAAGCATACATGAAATTTGTTCAAGACAATGCCGAGGAGTCAGTGAGACGAGCCATTGATGTCCTGAAGGATGGCGCATTTACTTATGAAATGGATAGCGGTGCTGTCATTCAAGTTAAAGTCAAGATTAATCGAGAAAATCGTAGTGCAATCATCGATTTTACAGGCACATCTGACCAACTAAACAGTAACTTTAATGCTCCTAAAGCTGTAACTCAAGCCGCAGTTTTATATGTCTTCCGTACTCTAGTTGATGATAATATTCCCCTCAACGCCGGATGTCTCAAACCTTTAAAAATTATTATTCCTGAAGGCTGTATGCTCAATCCCACTTACCCAGCCGCAGTAGTAGCAGGTAATGTAGAGACATCGCAAACTATTGTTGATGCTTTATATGGTGCTTTGGGTGTAATTGCTGCTTCTCAAGGCACAATGAATAATTTTACTTTCGGGAATGAGCGCTATCAATATTATGAAACTATTTGTGGTGGTTCTGGCGCAGGAGCAAACTTTCATGGTACTGATGCAGTGCAAACTCACATGACTAATTCGCGCTTGACTGACCCAGAAGTTTTAGAAACTCGTTATCCTGTGCAGGTAGAAAGTTTTTGTTTGCGTCCTGATAGTGGTGGAAAAGGAAAATATTCAGGTGGTAACGGTGTAATTCGCCGCATTAAGTTTCTTGAACCAATGACAGCAAATATTCTTTCTGGTCATCGTCATATTCCGCCTTTTGGTTTAAATGGTGGGGAAGCGGGAAAAGTTGGGCGTAACTGGGTTGAGCGACAAGATGGGGAACAAGAATATTTAGATAGTACAGCAACAGTGGAAATGTTACCTGGGGATGTTTTTGTGATAGAAACCCCCGGTGGTGGTGGATTTGGTTTAATTGGTGATTCGCCTTAGATTAAGTAGGTAAACATAATTAAACAGGACTTACGCATCGAGGTTATTTGTGAAGACAGGGTGTAAGGGTATGAGGGTGTAGGGGTATAGGTTTAGAGTTTTTACACCCCTACCCCCCTACACCTTTCAAGGGCAGGTTTTTTACACTTCGACCTAAAAACACTGATTTTAGGGTGTAGGGGTATAAGGGTGTAGGGGTGTAGGGGTAGATGAAAGTCTGATAATGAGCGTGAATCTGGCGTTGCTGAATCAAGATATGAATTTGTCTCACGCAAAGGCGCAAAGGCGCTAAGTTACAAAGAAAAAGGACGGTCATTTTGCGATTTCATATTCTAATTCAGCAACGCCGTGAATCTTATAGTCCTCACTTATTACTTTATGAAAAACCTGCCCTTAAGAGCCCCCCTACACCCTTATACCCTTGCCTACACCCTTGATTTTTCATTTTTCTGCGTAAGTCTAATATTTCTATGAATCTTCCCTGCGACACTATACATCGGGTTGATTATAAGTGGATAATTCTTCTTTAATCTCCCGCATCATTTAGATTGGCTGGTTTTGATTTCACAAAACGCCCAATATCTAACCTCCTTCAGCCAAAGCCAATCCTTCTGGAATTTTGCCGGGTTTACCCTCCTAAAATTCCCCCTTATTCCTTACCAAACTCTGCAAAACAGATAAGACTTACGCATAAAAACGAAAAATCAAGGGTTTGGGCAAGGGTGTAGGGGTATAGCGCAAAGTCTGAGCGCCGGTTTCCGGCAATCAGAACTTTGTAACAGAGGGGTATAGGGGTGTAAATCTTTAAAACCCTTACACCCTTACACCCTTACCCCCCTACACCCTGTCTCAACAGATAACCTTGGTGCGTAAGTCCTGACAGAGTTTGGAGTCTCACATGAAGGTAAGAGATGAAGAGAAAGAAGTTTAAGCTAGGTTGGCGATCGCTGTGGAACCCAAATTTTGGCGCACCCGCCGCACTCCTAATTCTTTATATTGCTAACGCTGTCTTCACTCCGCGTTTCGCTACAGTTAGCAACACTTTAAATATGTTGCTGCAAGTATCCACAACTATGTTAATTGCCATTGGGATGACTTTTGTCATTGCTTCCCGTGGTATTGACCTTACGGTTGGTTCTACTATGGCGTTGGTTTCCGTCATTGTGGCATTGCTAATTAAATATGGAATATTTGTTGCTGTCTCGTTTGCTTTGAGTGCGGCTTTGTTGGTTGGTTTTCTTAATGGTTTTTTGATTTCGCGTCTAAAACTTGATGCCTTAATCACCACCTTGGCGGCTCTCATTTTGTGGCGGGGAATTGCTCAGGTTGTGGGGGATGGTAAGCTGGTTCCTTTCACCCATCCCACATTTGAAGCGCTGGGTAAAGGCTATCTCCTATCCATCCCCATTCAAGTGGTGATTGCAGGAGTTGTGATTGTGGGGGCGTTTTTCTGTATCCATTCTACGCTGTTTGGGCATCAGATCGTTGCCGTTGGGGGAAATGAGGAGGCGGCAAGGTTGGCGGGTATCCGGGCGGAGCGTGTGAAATATATAGTCTATTTAATTAGTGCGTTGCTGGCTGGGCTGGCTGGACTTATCGAAACAGCAAGGTTGGGGATGGGTGATCCTAGTAAGGTGGGGGTGAATGCAGAATTTGATGCGATCGCAGCTGTTGTTGTAGGTGGTACGCCTTTCTCTGGCGGTCGTGCCAATGTCCTTGGCACGGTTGTAGGCGCTCTACTCATGCAGGTCATCTCCACTAGTTTTAATATGCTCCTGATTCCCTTCACTTGGTCATTAGTTTTAAAATCTGTCATCATCCTTTTTGCCATTTTTTTACCAAGAAACAGGGTCTAAAGCCCCGTCCTTCTTGGACGGCTTTGATTGTGTTATCATATTTGCGTAGGAGTTTTCCACATAAAATGATTGTATTAGAGTTTAAAGCTAAAGGGAAAACAACTCAATATGCAGCCATTGATGAGGCGATGAGAACCTGTCAATTCGTTCGCAACAAAGCTATTCGTTTTTGGATGGATAACCGAGGTGTAGGGCAGAAAGACTTGTATCGTCTTAGCAAGGTTCTCAGACATGAGTTTTCCTTTGTGAAAGCTTTGAA
>NZ_JACJSG010000078.1 GCF_014697625.1 Anabaena azotica FACHB-119
CAGTCACTCAGCACTGAGCAATTGGCGTTACTTGCTGCTATCCCTGCTATGCAAGAAGCCATTGCCCAGTTACAAGCCCAGGTGCAAACGCTGCTACCCCCATCATCTGACTTTATGCCCCCCGGTTGGGATGCTGAGGTTTGGCGATCGCTACCTCCACAAGATAAACGCCACTTCCGGTTTATGTTCCGCCGTCGTGGTTTCCGCCCCTCACCGCAAGGTCAAGCTGAACCAGTGGCACTACCCGCCATTAGTACCGAGCAGATGAAGCAAAACCAGAGGGATGAGGTAGCGCAGTTAGTTGGTGAAGTATCGCCCGAACAGAAACGAGAAGTTCAGTTAGCCAAACAAGAGATTTTGAGGCAGTTCTGGTCACAAGCGCCAGATGAAGATGTGCCGTTTTAGATTTACCAATTCTGCATATATATATGGAAGGTGAGACATGAGCAGTATTGCATCTACTGACAAATTTTCTGTCTTGGTCATTCTGCGCCGGGAATACCTTGACATCACGAATAATTATTGTGCGGCCAAGCTGATTGAGTATTTCCGCCATTGGACAAAGTGGAAAATGAAAAATCACCGTACCCCTTGGGTGTATCAGCCCCTCAAGCGGATTTACGCTGATTTGATGGGAGAGCATAGCCTTCATGTAATTCGGGCCGCGATCGCACGGCTTGAAGAGATGGGGATTATCGAGAAGCAGAAAAATCCCGGTAACGGACAGGATAGGACTTGGCAGTATAAATTAAACTTTAATGTACTGAATAAGCTAATTGAACTTGGGAGAGGCAAAACTGAACATTGCACGTTCAATGCAGAACAATACCACAGTAACCAACCTCAAACTTCAAAACCACAACAACACACTGCTGTTGAGCCTTCTAAAAGTGAGGAACTGGAAAACGAGAATTTGGAGTATAACCAGGAAGGGTTGAGCCAAGCCCCAGAGTTAGAGCTACCCCAAGATACTCACTACGTTGATGAACCAGAACAAGATGACTCGACTAGCGGGATAGATCATCATGGGGGCAATTCTTCCGCCGCCGTGTCAGGTTTTCATAACGAAGACTCTGGTGATGATGATTACACTGAGTCACAAGAAAAATCAGTACAGCCGAGTCAACAGGAGGTACAGGAAGTTTTGCAGCAGTTGAGGGAAATTCCTTGTACTCCGCAGTTTCGGCTCAACGGGGAGATTCAGCGAACGGTCAAGCGGTACTGGGGCAATGTGCCGGGTGCGATCGCTTATCTCAAGGAGGCAGTACGGACTTGGAAAGGTATCAAGTCACCTGAAGCGGTATTTGTGGCTGCTTGTAGGGAGGGAAGGAAGCCGGAGGTGCAGCAGGCTAAGTCTGAGGCGATCGCTTGGTTTGAGTGGGCGCGGAAAAACAGGATTGTGATTGCTATGTCGGGTGAGGTTGTGTATACGCCGGAGGGTGAGGCTGTGGCGTTGGCGAAGATGATGCGGCGGTATCCTGTGGGAGAATAACATCACAAGTAATACCATTTTACTGACAACAATGAAACGGATCTAATTCTTTTAGAATAAGTTTATTCTTAGTATTTAACCTCTTAAGAAACATATTCTATAGCTTGCTTAATAGGTAAAAGCTATAAAGCAAAAGCTTAAAATCCTCTTGTTTTACAAAGGGCATCTATATCTTGCCACTTTTTTCCTTTTGAAAATTTAGCGGCATCTTCCGGTGTATAGTTTTCAAATAAAACTTGATAAGCTGCTAACAATTTAATCCTTTTACCAAGTTTTGTTGATTTCTTTTGTTCTTCTGCTATTAAACAGGCAGCATAAGCATCAAAAACGGTAGATTCTGATATTTTAATTTTTTCTGTAAGAACTAAAGGATTAATTTGAAGATTAACTATCGGAGTTTTAAAAGTTGATAAATCTTTGTTGTTTTTATTTATTTGACCACCAATTTGTAGTATTGCATTCCATACTAGTTTAGGTGAATTATAGCTCTTAAAAAACTCTAAAAACTGAACATCTAAAATTGGATAGTCATTTAAAGTGACCATATAATTATCAAAATTTCCGGGACTAAAACATAGTCTTAACCCTGCCGGGTACTCTCTTAAAAGTAAGTTACACATATATTATTCTATTAACTTATTAATATAGTTTTTATAACAAAAATTTTATAAATACATTTAGTATTTCTGCTGAATTATACTTATTTTCTTTTCTATGAAAATATTTGATAATAAGTATATTTAACTAGCAATAATCTCGAACCAGTATTTAATGGAAATGTTGAAACTAGTGCAATTTTTCTTGCCAGAGATACGTGTATAAGTTTTTGTGTTGACACTGAAATTAAAGAAAGTCTTTTTTCTACCCTGTTGGGGCTGTAATTAAAATTAAATTTTTGCTTAAAAAAAACTATTTTTCAAGTATGTATAGATAGTGAATATTTAGTAAAGCCTTAAGTCAAAGATAGGTATCTCTATATTTACTTGCTATCATTTCTTTAGCTTGTGATTTAGTCCATCTTGGAATAGGCTCCAAATCAGGAATCTTAACAAGTGAATCTGGAATAGCTTGATAAGTTATATTAAAAATCACCTTTGCAATTTCTTTACAACATTGTTCTGGGTAACGTATAACTTGCTCTTCAGCAAATCTAATAACAATCCAGTTTAAATCTATAAAAAACTGATTTCTTTGGCATTCCTTGTATGAATCATATTCATGATAAGGATAATAAAGTCCATTACTTTGTTTTTTAAAATATGGCTCATCAATTTCAATATCAATACATAATTTATCATCTATATAACAAAAATCTGGGGTATATGGATACGAAAAATCTTCAATAGTAAAAGACTTTTTTGTATAAATTTTACCCACGAAATACTTTTTTATATAAGGCTCAAATCGAGTCTCACCTACTCCCCTAGTAACATCATTCTTAATTTGATCAGGTTTGCCTGTATTAATCAGTGTAGGATTCTTCAATATTGATTCTCTATATTTTTTTATATTTTCATCACTTCTAATTATTTTTATAGATTGATTATAATCAATCATTTCAATTTGATATTTTTTATCTTCTTGTTCGTAGTTTCTAATTTGATTAAAATAATCATTTTTCCTTGTAGGATATGAATAATATTGAAACGCTCCTATTATAAATGCTAATGAAATTGTAAAAATCAATAACGATACAGATTGATTTAATAAACTAATAAAAGTACCAATAATACTTATTGCTATAAGCCATCCAGTATTAAAAGGTTGAGGCTCTGGCATTGGTTTAACTGGCTTATTAGGAGGATTTGGGATAGGAGGAAGTATTTGTTGAACTTTCTCAAGAACTTCAGGCATATAAATGTCAGGATATGTTCTCATGTTTTCATATATATCTGGAATCCTTAAAAATTATACTACTAATAATTATTACTTGTTTATAAGTAAACACACTTAAAAATTTCTATTAAAAGTTACATGAATGATAGTAATCATTTTAAATAAATTTAGAACTTATAAATTCTTCCCCTACTGCACCAATTCTCCTATCCCCTGCTTTTTACGCTACGACGAACAACTGCCCCCACTGGTCAGGCTTCAATTGTTCAAGCGGGTAATACTGCAAGTATTCATCCGCAAACGAAGGATTGGCAGTTGACAACCACCAGAAGGCATCTGTACCGCACTCGCACATTACTCGCTCTCGGTTGTCTGCGCGGACTGCCCACAAGATACCCTGGCTTAGTTCTACTTCACCCAGTTTGTTGCCGTCCCTGTAGATGCGATGCCTTCGGCGGGCTTTCCTGCGGAACGCAGCGCGAACGCCAACGCCTATCAATTCCAAACCACGTTTCTCACATTCTGCGGCTACCTCGGTCATGATTTCATTACCAATGTTGTCTGTCTGGGTGGCGTTCTGTTCTTGCACAGGTAATGAGCCGTCTAGATACTTCCAATTGATGAAGCGATGCCTTCGGCAACGTCTTCGACAAACGCACTTCTCTAGTGTGTAGTCTCTGTGAATTTCTTGCCCGTTCACCATCACTACCCAGCGTAGAGTTACAAAGTCTTCGCTGTCATAGCTCACAGTGGCTATCAATTTGTCCCCGGCGTAATATTCAGTTTCGTAGAAGGATATCTCTCTTACCGTTAGGCTTTCGGGTGCAATTTCTTCGGCTTGCTGGGCGATGAAATTCTCTAGTTCGGCTTGGGCTTGCGCTTGTTGGTCGAGGGCAGCCGGGGCGATTTTGTAGAGGTGTCGGGTTTGGTGTTGAGCGATCGCGCTTATCCATGCGTTCTTGCGTCGTCTGTCCCGTACTACTGTAGTTCCGCCGATTTCGCTGTAGATTTGCTTGAGCCGCGCAATTGATTTGCGTTCCAGGGATTGATGAGAATACCGTGGGTGGGTCATAATTAGTGAGTCTATAAAAGGACTAAGAAAGCGCTTCAGATTGCAAGTCGGGCGCTTTCTTTAATATCTATTATGCGCTAAAATTTTAGCGCAGTCAAGAAATTTTTAGCTGTTAGCGCTAATATATTAGCACGTATATTACAAAGGAAGCGCTAAAAAGTTATGGTTTATATGGAAGATGTAAATTTATGGGAGCTGCCATTTGTGGCACTTGAAGACAGAAACTCATTGCCTGATGAACCCTGTGTTTACTTGGCAATCGATAAAGATAATTCGGTGCTGTACGTGGGTATGTCTGAGAATTTAAGGCTAAAGTGGAAAAACCATCCTAAGCTTGAAGCCTTAAGTCGTCTTGAAGGCGTAAAAATCTCGTACATTAGAACCGAAGCTGAATTACTCAGAAAGTTAGAGAATGCCTTAATCAAAGTGTTCAAACCGCCGTTGAACCAAACGGAAGCACCTAAAAGAGGTATTGCAGCTTTAAGAGAAAAAATGGGTTTAACTCAGAAACAATTAGGTGATTTAGTTGGAGTTGACACTTCAACAATTAGAAATTGGGAATATGGCAAAGGAGCAGAAACTTTTGCAAAAGTAGCAAGGCTGTGTAAAGTGCTTGAATGTGATGTAGAAGATTTGTTTGAGGAAGAAGCAGTTTGATGATTAAACCTGCTATCTTCTTTCCTTTCCTGGGTTTAGCACTAAAGAAGCCATTGCAGTTCCTTATGATATCCAACATCTACGTTGCGATGGCTTCTGAGAAACCTTTATTTAACTAGAGGAGGTGGAATTATGAACCAACCACCTTCTAAACGTAAAAAAGCTACCTCCGGTACATTCAGCAATTCAATACCATCGGCTAATTCTCTTAACGATACGGTTGATCAAGAGAATCCTGCTAACGCAACCATTACAGTAAGCGCTGTTGAAGTACCTGAACTAACCGAGCAAGAACAAAGCGATCGCCTGCACTTGGAACGCATCGTGGAACGGTCGTTTTTTGAAGCGGGGAAGGCGCTCATGGAACTACGCGATCGCCGTCTCTATCGTTCAACGCACCGGACATTTGAGCAATATTGTAAGGACAGGTTTGGTTTAAGTCGTGACACTGCCTACCTCAAGCTTTCGGCTACTGTTGTCTATGACAACATTGAGAAATTTTTGCCGACCATTGGTCGGCAAATTCCTATGCCGACCAACGAGCGACAATTGCGTGATTTGGCGAAAGCAGATTTTGAACCCCACGTCCAGGCGGATGTCTGGCAGCGAGCAGTAGAGCAGGCAAATGGGAAAGTTCCTAGTGGGCGTATCGTCAAGAGTATTGTCGAGCAACTTAAAGATAAACCTTTATTTTTCGCTCGTGATTTCTGCCAAATAGGCGATGTGTTCACCATCTGCAAGCTAGAAGGGACTGAGCGCAAATATAATAACTGTTGGGCGATTGCCGTCGCACTCAACGAGTTTACAGTAGAAGTTGATGTACATGATGCCACCCTTACTGTGAAACCTGAAAATCTCAACAAAATCGATTCACCCGAAGCACACCGTCAGCTGCCACAAATCAAAAAGCGAATTTTGAGATTGCGTGAGTGTGGAAACTTAGATCGGTGCGCTTACACTGTGCTGGAATCCTTGGGTAAGCAGATTTACTTAACCGAAGTTGAAGACGGTTTGTTGCAGTGGTTGGAAAACCATTATGGAGTTATCCGTTGAGCGATCGCTGCTATTGCGTTTGGGTTGTGGAGGGGGAGCGATGGCGTTCCGCCCAGCTTCCCTGCGGGACGCTCCGCGAACGCTGATCGCGCTTTTATGTCATTTAAAGGATAAAGTGGCCGCCCTAGAAACCTGGAATACTTATTTTTGCGTTCTCCTATTTTCGTTATACTTTACAAGCGATCGCATTTCACGGTTACGGGAATGTGAGAACTTGGAAGAGGCGGCCCGTGCTGTGTTGAAGCATCTGGGGGAGGTGAAGCGATCGTATTTAACAGTGTTTGAGTCAGAACTTTTGAGTTTTTTAGAGGCTAAATGTTCATTACAGGTATGACTTATGCCCACACCCAACTGTAACAAGAGATCCAAAAGATACCGCACAGTTTGATTAGTAAAGTAATCGCAAAATTTCTAGTAATTACTATAAGCTACTGCGTTCTTAAGTTGATAAATAGCTATCATTACGTAAGCCTGAGCAGATTTAATCAATAGAACTAGGTCTAGCACGGAATGGCACTAAGAAAAGCTAAAAGCCTTACCAATTAAGCGGTTTGTAATTGTTTACGTAATTCATGCCGGGGCTTAGTCATTAAGGGGTAAACCTTGGGGCGGCGTTTACGGACTCGTGGCTCAGTTCTAGCTGGGCGATCGCTCACAGGTTTGTGAACAATAACTTTGAGTAAACTACGATAAAGTTTCTGGCGTTTTTTAGAGTGAGCGTCCTCGAATTTGGGAATAAAATTTAGTAAATGATGGCGAGTACCTTGTAAAGATAAGCGTAAGGGAGGAGTATTATAAGTATTCCCTGCCTCGAACATTAAGCTACGAAGTAAATTGTAAGCGAGTAAATAAACATGAATTTCCTTACGTACCATTGCTGGGGTTTTACATCGTAAAACATCCATTCCTAAAGTAGTTTTTAAATGTCTTAAATCTAGTTCAACATCCCAACGTTTATAATAAAGTCCAACTATTTCTAGGGTAGGATAAATAGTTTTATCCAATAAAGTAGTGATGAGACTGACCCGCTCTGAGCGAAAACCAGGAATCACAACATAGTAGTAAATTTCACGTACAGTTATGGAAGGAGGTAAAGCTAAAAATTCGTCCTTGCTTAATCCTTGTGGGCATCTTTTAGGTTTGTACCAAGTAACTAACTTGTCACAATCACCAACTATTTTACCTTTTCGCATGGTTGTTGTGCGAGATTGATGCTTACGAAAAACTGCATCACAGCCGAGTTGAGTAATAGAGAACATATCAGCGTAAGCACAAAAGGCTCTGTCCCCTAAAAGTACATCATTAGGTTTTAGAAAACTGTACAACTTCCTGGCTAATTTAATATCATGAGTATTCAGAACGTCGATACACAAAGCAATTGCGGCTCCAGTTACTAAACTAAATATCACCCCAATTTTGGCTATTGGAAAGCCACATCCCTCTTTTGGCTACTAGCTTGGGGATATTCTTTTTGATTTTCAACAGTATCAGGCATAGAAACAGTCGAGCCATCAATTACTTTGACATTTCGACCACACCAGAACTTTTCATGAGTTACTTTCTCTTCTAAATTTCGTGCCGAGTCATTAAAAAGTTTTGCCAGTAATTTCTCTGGTAGTCTTGACCGTGCTTGGCAGTATGCACTTGTATCTGTTGACGGAACTTCTACCTCTTTTTCTGCCAAATGTGCAATTATTTTACTCACAGCATTATGACAAGTTTTATCACTGTCTAGAACCTGAGTTAAAAACGCCCAT
The DNA here is from genome assembly GCF_014697625.1 of Anabaena azotica FACHB-119. Taxonomy (GTDB): domain Bacteria; phylum Cyanobacteriota; class Cyanobacteriia; order Cyanobacteriales; family Nostocaceae; genus Trichormus; species Trichormus azoticus_A. Next base: position 7,868 of record NZ_JACJSG010000078.1, read on the forward strand.
AAAGTCACCACTGGGTCAAATAACCGCTTTTTATATTTGATTTTTAGCTCAGATATTGCTTGGTTAATTGCTGATTCTGGCAGCAATTCTTTAAAAGGTAGCCCCAGACCCTGGCTAAATTTATCCTTGAGAATTTGTACTCTTAATGTCACAGTAGTGTTTATGGTGTTAGCTTATTCGTCTCAACAAAAGTATTTCACGGACGAGTAAGCTTTTTCTACTAACAAAATTTTTGGGCAACCTTACATAGTGCGATCGCTTGCATCATACCATTACTGCACTCTCTGGCATTAAAAGCTGTAGCCCTTGTTGTGCATTGCTTGTAGCTTTTCTTAGTGCCATTCACCCCAGTGGAGAAGTCATCCAAGAAGTCGGAAGCGGACTCAACTTCCGAAGAAAAAAGTTACTGGCCATAAAGGTGCAGATGCGGTTCGCATTGAGACTTATATTCGGCGGTGGTGGCTGTGGGTGAATTGTGGGGTGTTTTTGGGTTGCTGGGGTGCGGAGGTTCGGTGCGTTAACGAAGTAATGCACCGAACTTGATCAGGCGATCGCACTAATTATTACTAAACTTCACTATCCAGTTGTTCATCATCCCGGTCATATTTACTTGCTGTTCTAGGTCAGTTACTATTACATATCTGGGCGGATTTTTGGTTATCTGGACAGCCTCCCGACTTTTCACTGGAATTTCTTCCTCTCCGAACATCGGTGTCATCTCGAACTGCCCTCCGTCGTGGTCATCTGCTTCAGTTATGTTTCTCACTCTGTCACTTATGTCACGTGCTGTATTATAGCTGAATCTCTCGGTCAGCTTGTCCTCCTCCATTTGTGTTGATGCTTGATAGTCGGGAGCTGACTGATTGAAACTTATATCCCATTGGTCTCTCCATGCGGTCTGTTGCTCATTTAGCCTTTCCACGGTCGATAGTGTAAACAAATATGGCTCCAAGCTTCGTGCTTCTTGAATTGTTATCTTGAGGTCTTCCGCCCAGCTTTTTGCTGTCACAAGATGAGCTATTGCATCAACTAGTTTCGTTTCTTTTTCCCTCGCCATGTCCAACTCCTTTTTGATCAAATCTGTCGATAGTGGAGCCAAGACTGATGGATCTTTCATCTTTGTTATTTCCCCGGCAACGTCCAATAATTCCAGGGCAATTTCTCCCGCTGCTACTCTGAGCAGCCTTGCCAGTTCTTTATCTATGATCTCTTGATTCTCGGATAATAGCTTTTCTGCTATTTGTTTTGGTTCGCCAACATCTGGAAAAGTTTTGACCAGTAGGCTGATAATATCCTCTTTGCTTACACTACTACTTGGCGACCACTGCACACCAATTAGCTGGCGCTCATTAAAGTTTACTCTCATAGATGGACCCCCGACTTGCTGTACTTGTGTTACAGGTACAACCGCATCTTGAATCTCAACTCCAAATGGTTGCCCTAATGTTGGTGACATGGTGCCATGCTGTCGTGTTGTCGGTGCCATCGTACCAGTTGTCCAAGCTGTCATATGCCATTTCGTTGGTATCCTTCTTGGTATGGTAATAGCTGTGTTCAGATATATCGCGTCGTATTTCGGTTTATTGGAGATAACTGGTCGTTTCACCAAATCGGCTATTGTTAGTTGATAATCAGACGGGTATGTCAGGTCAACTTTGACACATACCTCAGAACCGCTCCGTGCCGTCTCTTTGATCTGATTTTCTGTAGCTGAGTAAACTGGTGTATTAAATTGAGAAACTTGAGGTGCCAGGTTATAATATTGAAAGCTATTTGTAGTACCCGCAATTAGTTGATCGCCAATTAAGTGACCAGCATCATAAAACTTTTGTAAATCAACTCCTTGGAGCAGGTATTGCTCTGCTCGTGCCATAGCCGTCACAACTGATAATTCAGTCGCCTTCTCCCGTTCACCCTCCCTGATGGAGCGAGCATCTACTAAGGCTGTAATAGATTTTGGACGCTCATAATTACCTAATCGTCTTGCAGTGGTTCCAGGCAGAAGTTGTTCTTTTAGAGGAACATTCGTGGCCTTTCTTATTGCTTCTGCTGGAGTGGGTAACGGATCGGATTGAATATCAACAAATTTTCGCTGTATGGTTGACAGATTCTGCGCTTGTGATGCAGTTTTGGCTACCTTCACCTGTGGCTGATGCGATCGCTCTACTGTCTCCCCTTTCTGCTGCACAACATGAGTCAACTCATGAGCCAACAACTCCTGCCCCCCTCGACTCCCCGGCTGATACGCCCCCTGCCGAAAGAACACATCCTGCCCAGTGGTAAATGCCTTCGCCTGTATCGACTGATTCAACTGGTCAGCCTGAGAATCCGTATGCACGCGCACGCCACTAAAGTCAGCCCCAAACGCCTGCTCCATCGGTTCTCTAATGCTGTCGGCTAAGGGCTGTCCACCACCTCTAGCCCGTTGTATCCCCGCTTCGACATCTGGGGATGCTGCCATGCCACCGTCAGCCACACGCTGCACTATCGGCTTCATCTGTAATTCTTCTTCTTCGGACGACTGGTGCTGAATATTATCTACTGGCTTGGTTTGCAATTCCTCTTCTTCAGTTACAGTCTCTCGTTGAACTGGCTGATTTGGTGGCTGATGAATCCGTTGCACTACTTGAGTTGCGGTTTCGTCTGCTTGTTGCTCATACTTATCCCCAGGTTGCCCGATGGTGAGCTTGGCTTGTATTGGGGGTGATGCGTTGGGTCTACTAAACGCAATTCTATTAATGTTATGCCCATACGTAGCAGCATTTTCTAACCGCGTCTGCAATAATCCGTCCATCTTGGCTTGCAGCAGGGTTAAACGTTCTTGTCCCTGTGGCGTAATCGTGCCAAACTTCGCCTGTAGCTCCAATCCTGTAGCTTCCATCTTTTGTTCGGCAAAGGCGGCATCTTCCTTTTGCTGCTGTGTGCTGATGCTTTGTGTTTGGATACCAAACGGTCTAGACGCAAACTGTGATGATGTTTGGGATATTTGAGAATTACTGAAGGTGGGGCTTGCTTGTTTTTGAGTTTTTTGTGGAGGCATATTTCACCCTGTGTTTGTTACTGTTAGATTCCACTTAACCGCACACTTGTTAAATTCAGCATGAATACTTACTGTATCCAAACTCAAGAGTTGCTGGGGGCAAATGCCCAATGTACACTCAACCTCACTGATAATTGATAAAAGCTTACCCAAGTACAGCAATATCAATGTTTTCGATATCCAACACAGAAGGAAATCAATTAAAAATTTGTGACAGATTAGGACACACTATCGGTACAAAATGCTATCAAATCAATGATAAGAATAGTATCAATAACTTAGGGTAAAAGATAGCCTTTGAGTCAGGTGGTTAATAATCTGTAAATATACTGCTGTTAATTTGCTATCTACACCTCAGCAGCCTCCGTCATTTATTTGTACTTAGTTGCTCAATTTATCTGGTGCAATGTGCGGTGGACTATGCCCTGGCTTGTTGCGATTGCCTTGACAATGACCCCTGGCGAGAAGAGGTTAGCCTAGCGATTGGAGGAGAAATTAAAGGATGATTATTTGCTGTAATATAACGTGCCAGTAGGGAAAAACGGTTGCCGGAAGACAAAGGACTGTGCCAGATTTAATCAAATTGCCCAGTTTTAAGCATGAGGTAGAATACTTACTTAGTCGAGCGGGTGCAACAATTGCATGAGCGAGATATAGCTTGGAACGAAATGGCAATTATCTACCGCTCGAAGTTCACGGGCAATCACATCTACCAGGATTTCCAGAAACTGAGAATACCTGTTGAATTAGTCAATGCCAACAATGACAGCCGCAACTATCACCCAGACGAACAAAGCATTAAACTCATAACCATGTTTTCATCCAAAGGGCTAGAGTTTCCAGTAGTGCTTATCCCCAGCATTGGCTTCATGCCCCATCAATACAATACACCCGAAGAGGAAGCGCGGCTGCTGTATGTGGGGATGACACGGGCAATTGATCAGCTAATTATGACCTGCGATCGCAAGAGTGGATTTACTGAGCGTTTGGAGGCGGTGTTGGGGAAGGTGGCAGTTAGATAATGAGGCTGAAGTGTGAGCGATCAGCGAGGCTGGGCGCTTTGCGCCATCGCGCAGCGTTTCCACCTGCTTTTGGCACAACAGTCTCTCGATATAATAGTGGTGAATTATATCAGCTTACTAAGCACCTTTTGACGTGAGGTCGGGCATTGGCGATCGCTATGTCGATGACTTGGCTTGCGCCTACGCTACCAAAACAAAACTAGACGGTATAGTTTGCCCCTGATGACAGCCTCGCCAGTTCTAAGTCTACTGCTTGAGCGTCTTGCTGTAGCTAATTAGCTATCTCTTTTATCAACAGGGCATACTCGTTGATTATTTTACTTTTATAGGAAATGTGCGATGTCTACCCAAAACAAAACTAGACGGTATAGTTTGCCCCTGGTGACAGCTCCCGCCAGTTATACCTCAAGGAGCGATCGCGTACTGCGCCCACGCCAAGAGCGATCGCTCCTTGCTGATGTATACCAGTGAGGGCGAATTAGTCGGTGCAGAGATTTTTGGAGTTGCCTGGAAGCTGAACCGAGCTTATTGACTGTGCTGGAGTCAGTGAAGAGCGGCTGTTGCAATCACGCTCTTCGTTCTGGAGCCAAGGCGATGTCGATAAAGAGGCTTGCACTATCGCACCTTCAAAAATGCTGCATGGATTATGAGCCTAAAAATATTTAACTAAAGTTTTCTTCCATTAATTGCGTAGTTTAGAATAAAAACCATGTAGTAACAGTAAAATATGATGCTGAATTGCAGGGGTAGTAGATGGAGCCATTAACTGCGGGTGCGATCGCTATTGGTACTATAGTTGCTACCAAAGCTTTAGAGAAAACAACAGAAAAGGGAACAGAATTTTTATTGGATAAAGCTGGGAAGTTTTTAGTGACCTTGAAAAAACACTCCCCCAATACTGTAGTTGCGATTGAGAAAGCACCCCAAGAACCACTCGATTACGGTAAAGCTGTACTGGAAGTAGAATCTGCGGCTAAGGACAATCCTGAACTGGCTCAAGCTGCACAGGAATTGGCAACAGCAGCACAAACTAATCCACCATCAAACTTGGCGGAAATTTTGAGGGAGATAAAAGCATCTATAGAAAAATCGCAACAATCATACCCAACAAGTTTTATTCAAAACATTGAAAAAGCGATTAATGCAGCGCAGACACAAACCATTGATCAAAGAGGAAGTACCTTTAATATTTGACTACAGTCGCCCGAACGGGAACGGGTAAAGTCAAATCCCCCACAAAATATTCCTCCCAGCAATACAAATGAATTTGTTGGAAGAGAAACAGAATTAAAACGCCTCCACCAAGAGTTGCAACGCAATGATTCGGTGATAATTGCTGCTGTAGAAGGGATGGGGGGAGTTGGGAAAACAGAATTGGCAATCCGTTATTCACTGCTACATTGGCAGTTGAGCAATTACCCTGGCGGTATTTGCTGGTTAAGAGCAAGAGAAGAAGAAATTGGTTCACAAATAATACAATTTGCGATAACAGACTTGGGCTTGCAACCGCCAGAAGATTTGGAATTACAACAACAAGTACGTTGGTGCTGGCAACGTTGGCGGCAGGGTGACACGCTAATAGTTCTTGATGATGTTACAAATTACAGTCACATCGAACCGTATTTACCACCTCAAGCATCCCAATTCAAAGTACTAATTACTACACGCCTCAAACTAGATTTAGCTAGTTCTCTGCTTTTGTCAGTTTTGTCAGAAAAAGACGCACTCTTGTTACTAGCTCAATTGATTGGTGAAGAAAAGCGAAATCAAGAATTAGGACAAGCTGAAGAACTTTGTCAGAGGTTAGGCTATTTGCCCTTAGCTTTACAATTAGTTGGCTGTTATGTCAAGAAACGCAAGTTAACTTTAGCCGAAATGCTGCGACGGTTAGAAGAAAAAGGGTTAGGTCATCCTTCCTTAATCGTGAAGGAAAATGACTCAACTTGGACTAGAAACGTCAAACTTGGAGTAGCGGCGGCTTTTGAATTGAGTTGGTTAGACTTAAGTGATGATGCTCAACAGTTGGGTTGTTTGCTGAGTTTATTTGCTAATGCTCCCATTCCTTGGTCGTTGGTGGTAGGTGCTACATCTGAGCAAGACCCTGAAGAATTAGAAGATGCCAGAGTTGAACTAGAAAATTTGCACTTACTACAGGGTGAAGAAAATTATCAATTACATCAACTAATTCGTGAGTTTTTGAGAGGCAAGCAAAACAACTTAGTTACAGCATCCGAGCAGAAGTATAATTTCTGTCGAGCAATGGTAGAAGTGGCAAAGACTATTCCTGATTCACTAACTCAAAAGTTTATTAATTCACTGAAAGAAGCTATTCCACATTTGGCAGAGGTCGCGCAAAATTTGACTGATGCAGTTAATGATGAAGATTTAATTTTGGTTTTTAATAGTTTAGATAGATTTTATTCGGAACAGGGTTTGTATGCGCTTGCTCAACCCTGGTGTGAGCAATGTGTATCAGTAATAGAATCCCGTTTAGGACAACAGCATCCTCATGTTGCCGTCAGTTACAATAATCTTGCGAGACTCTACTGTTCTCTAGGACGGTATACCGAAGCTGAACCACTCTTTGTCAAGGCACTGGAACTAAGGCAGAACCTATTAGGGGAGTCACATCCTCATGTCGCCGCCAGTTATAACAACCTAGCAGGACTCTACTGTTCTTTAGGACGGTATACCGAAGCTGAACTACTCTTTGTCAAGGCACTAGAACTAAGGCAAAGCCTGCTGGGAGAATTGCATCCTGATGTCGCCGCCAGTTACAACAATCTAGCCGAACTTTATCGCTCTCAAGGAAGGTATACGGAAGCTGAACCACTTTTTGTCAAGGCACTGGAAGTAGAACAAAGGTTGATAGGAAAATCACATCCTCATGTCGCCACCAATTACAACAACTTAGCTAATCTCTACTATTCTCAAGGACGGTACATGGAGTCCGAATCTTTGTACGTCATGGCATTAGAATTACGACAAAGCCTGCTGGGAGAGTCACATCCTGATGTCGCCGCCAGTTACAACAACTTAGCTAATCTCTACTATTCTCAAGGACGATATACAGAAGCTGAACCACTGTTTGTCAAAGCCTTAGAACTAAGACAACGCTTGTTCGGAAAGTCACATCCTCATGTCGCCATTAATTACAACACCCTAGCGAACCTTTATCGTTCCCAAGGACGATACTCGGAGGCTAAAACTTTGTACATCAAGGCATTGGAACTAAGGCAAAGCCTGCTGGGAGAATTGCATCCTCATGTTGCCACCAGTTATAACAGCCTTGGACAACTCTATTGTTCTCAAGGACGATACACAGAAGCTGAACCACTTACGGTCAAGGCACTGGAACTAAGGCAGAACCTATTGGGGGAGTTACATCCTGATGTTGCCACCAGTTATAACGACCTTGGACAACTCTATTGTTCTCAAGGACGATACACAGAAGCTGAACCACTTACGGTCAAGGCACTGGAACTAAGGCAGAACCTATTAGGGAAGTTACATCCTGATGTTGCCACCAGTTATGACAACCTTGCAGCACTATACTATCGGCAAGGACGATACACAGAAGCTGAACCACTTACGGTCAAGGCACTGGAACTAAGGCAAAACCTATTGGGGGAATCGCATCCTCATGTTGCCACCAGTTATAACAGCCTTGGACAACTCTATAGTTCTCAAGGACGGTATACAGAAGCTGAACCACTCTTTGTCAAGGCACTGGAACTAAGGCAAAACCTATTGGGGGAGTTACATCCTGATGTTGCCACCAGTTATAACGGCCTTGCAGCACTATACTATTGGCAAGGACGGTACGCAGAAGCTGAACCACTCTTTGTCAAGGCACTGGAACTAAGGCAAAGCCTATTGGGGGAATTACATCCTGATGTTGCCACCAGTTATGACAACCTTGCAGGACTATACTATTCTCAAGGACGGTATACAGAAGCTGAACCACTTACGGTCAAGGCGTTGGAACTAAGGCAGAACCTACTGGGGGAGTTGCACCCTGATATCGCTACCAGTTATAACAACCTTGCAGGACTATACTATTCTCAAGGACGGTATACGGAAGCTGAACTACTTTTAATCAAGGCACTGGAACTAAGGCAAAGCCTGCTGGGAGAATTGCATCCTGATGTCGCAGCCATTTATAACGATCTTGCAGGATTATACTATTCTCAAGGACGGTATACGGAAGCTGAACCTTTGTTTCACCAAGCATTAAAAATTTATGAGCAAAAGTTAGGTGAGGGTCATCCAAAAACAATAATGCTTAGAAAAAATTATGCAGATAGTTTACGTAATTATGTATTTTTTTTAAGGAATAAACGAAGTAACTGTTAGATATTACACCTTTGATGCAGAACGTTTAATGTTTGCTGATGGCTTTACTTCTGCATCAGTTTAAGTGACCTCGGCGCGATCGCCCCAAACCCAAACTCACCCCATCCACGCCATCCAATCAGGAGACTTCGCAGTCAACTCCTCAAACATCTCCGGCTGTGCCTCATCAATTGCCATCATCACGCCCCAGCGCTCATCACTGCTGAGGGTACTGAGGAACTGTTTGACTGCATCAACCCCATGAGCTACCCGTTCCATAGCAAGCGTTGCATAATATTTCACCTGCCCCCACCATGAATCAACTGCATTGTCTTGTCCACCATCCCCCAAGCTATGACCTTCATCTTGATTAATGGGTAGGTTAGACAGTGATGATGTGTCACCAAGGGGTATTTTGATATCTATATTATTAGTGACTGACACAGAACAATTCGCAATTCGCAATTCGCAATTCGCAATTTTTTCATCCGAGAGTTCGTCCCGGCTAAACCACTTCTTAAAAATTACATCCCGCCCATCATCAGGCGCAACAAACTTGTAGACACTCTCCCGCTTCCCCCTCGGCCCCAACCGACCAACATACGACAACCGCAAATCGATTTTGTTGAGTAACTTTTGTGCGATCGCCACAGGTGTCAACTTCTCGCTAACGGTCACATTCAGATAGTTCTTGATAACCACCCGATTCGCCACCGCAGCCCGTTTCAACTCTTGCATAGCCTCGTCAGAACCCCTAACCTGCTTATCAGCCTGGAGTAACTGCAACAAGTTCAACTTTTCCAACAACCACACAGCACTCATTAGCTGACCCTTGTTGAAGTCGGGTTTCCAAATACAGTTTTCCCCAGCTTCAGCCTGTCCAAGCGCCCGTTTGCTGTCCCGCTTAGTCAAAAACTGCCGTCCCAGCGTGAGGTAATAGTGCAGCCGCAGTTGGGGATACCAACCGTCATCATCCTTTTCCACCAAATCAGGCGTAACCTCAACCTCATATCGCCGGGACAACTCCGCTTTGCGCTGCTGATGCCGTTCGGCGGGAGTCTTCGCACGTTGATTTTGCAACTTCTTGAGTTGGGTATCAGTCAGGTCATTAGCGTTAGCGATCGCCCGACGCGGGAGCAACTACTTTCAGGCTTTTCTAAACAGTTTGGATACAACTGCTTTGAGAATATATGGTAGTAGCTTCGGAGCAGGAAAGAAAACAATCCCTAACTGCTGCATCAATCCGAGTGCATCGCCAAGCCCCCAATGCTCTACAATCTTTCCATCCTCGACTCGATCGATGTGCATGATCGACAAATTGATTTGTTTACCTGTTGGTGGAAGACCTTGAAATTCTCCAATATGTGTGGCGGTGAATCTTCCATGTGTTACAACCCTATCGCCGGAAACAATAACCTCATCAAAAATGTGTTGTCCCTGACCGAAGGCTAAATAAAATGACATCCCAAACTGCTTAAACCCTGCTCCGTCTAATGGCTGTGCTATACCCGCTAGATGAGCAACAAAGTTTGGAGCCAAAAGCTCTAAGGCTTGCTCGATTTTGCGCTCGTCAAAAGCTTTGTAGAACTGGAGAACAAGGTCTTTGTTTTGTTCAGTCAGCATACAGAATTTCGTTTTGAACTAGATTGTAACGCGGTAATTACGAGAACTTAACAGGTCTTTCTAGCCGACTTGAAAACACTACCTCAGCCATCACATTCAAAACACGCTGGCTTTATGCAGTATTACACATTAGAACCATTAGGTGTAAGATTTGCTCTGCGGTTTTAGTTTTGTATTATTTTAACTTACAAGAGTGCGTTCGTCTCTGACGTTGCCTTTGGCATCGCCTCTCTTGAAGCCGCATACATCGCCTTCAACCCCAAAACTCACCCCATCCAAGCCATCCAATCAGGAGCCGTCGCAGTCAACTCCTCAAACATCTCCGGCTGTGCCTCATCAATTGCCATCATCACCCCCCATCTTTCATCACTACTGAGGGTGAAGAGGAACTGTTTGACCGAATCTACCCCATGCGCTACCCGTTCCATTGCAAGCGTTGCATAAAATTTTACCTGCTGCCACCAAGAATCACAGGGGTCAAGCTGTCCGTCCACACCCCCGCAATTATTATTCCCAATTATATTAGAGGGGGGGTTGGACGGAGCATTAACTCCATACATAGCCTGCATCCTAGCCGCATACGCCGCCTGCGCTTCTCGTTCCTCCTGTCGCCTCTTTTCTCGTTCATCCCTCAGTCGTTGCCGATACCCCAATACCTTCCGAACAAACGCTACATCCTCAGTGCTTAAGCGGTAATATCTCACCCGCTTACCATCTTCCACAGGCCGCCGCGACTTCATAGACAAAGCAAACTGCGAAAGATACTGACTCAAAATCCACACAGGGGACTCATCAAGCGGAATAGTCAAATTCAGGATACCTTTAATATGGTTAGCATTGCGTTTGGAGAAATCAGCCAACGCCTCAATAGTTGCCTCATCCCCTTTAATCTCCAACCCATCCATTAAATCAGTCAATATCGCCCTTAGTCCCAATCGCTGACGCATCAACCAGGATGTGGAGTGATTGCCCCAGTCGGTACAGATAGATAAGCGATCGCGTTCCCCCTTATCGCGTTCCGCCACCACATCCGGCGGCGTAATAAACTCCCGCCCATGCTCATCAGTAATCATTTCCCCCGGCGCTGCTAAGATGGCTTCAAGCGCGACAATCTTTTTGATGAGCCGTCCCCCATCATCCTTCTCGACCAACTCAGGCGTGACAGTCATGCCGTAAGTATCACGAATACGAAACTTCTCGCACTCTAGGGCTTCTTCTGGTTTAAGATAATCCTGGTGTTGCCTTGCGTCGTAAGTTTTCCTATCGATGTCCTTGGCATTGGCAACCTGACGATAATGCTCAGAATCGATAGCATTTCCCGCCGCCTTCATCAAATGCCGTGCGGCTTCATCCGTATTATCGCCGGCTGAGACAATGGTGTTGCCCATCTCAAC
>NZ_JACJSG010000079.1 GCF_014697625.1 Anabaena azotica FACHB-119
GTACACAACACCCCACTCATCGATGAGTGGGGTGTTGTGTACCCCGGTTGCTCACCCCATGTTTGCAAAGCTTTGATGTGTCTCCGCTTTTTCATGCAAGCTACCCCTGAGCCACACCCCATTGCTTGCAAGCAGAGCTTTTGGTTCGGATTTTTCCTGCAATTTGGGCTTTTAGCTCCGAAAAATCATGCAATTTACTCCTGAGATACACCCCATGTCTGCATTTATTAGGGTGTATTTGCACAAATTACCGCAAATATCCCCATTTCCACAACTAAAATAACACCCCTTTTCTGCAATTATGGTCATTTTCGCCCCTATACTTGCACCCCATTTCTACTGATAAAGTGAATTAGTTAGCGATCGCCGCCCTTACCTACTTCAAATCACACCCCATTTCTGTATCTTAGCTTCATTTTACCCCTACTTTTACACCCCATTGCTGCAAATAGGCTCTGTTTCCCCTTATCTTTGCACCCCATTTCTTATATCCGCCTAACTTCTCACCACATAGTTGTACCCCATTTCTGTAAATATGGCATTTTTACCCAACACTTGCACCCCATTTCTCATATCCGCCCAAACCGTAGCGATCGCCTAACCATTTGAAGTTATGTTTTTTAAGTTTCCAAAGGCATAACCTTTTGCAACGCTTTCTCTATCTCTTCTATAGCCTTATCAATAGCATCCAGCCTTCTTCTATTTTCTAGGGATTGATAAGCCTTAAAAACAGCCTCATCCATCCCCAATCCAGATGTACTCCCTACCCTACCGATGTGCTTATTTTTAGTGAATTGCCCCTGACCACGATGACCAAATTTTTTAGGGTTACGCTCAAAAATCGCTTCTGATGCTTGCCATTTGGCGTATGTAAAACTATGAAGTGTACCACTACCCGGATAATACCGCTTGACATTATATTCGTGAATCCAAGTATTAGGCAGTGCTAAAGGTATCTTTAATAAATTTTCTCTTTCTTCCTGTAATTGCTTTAATGTATCAATAATCGCCTCAATTCGCTCGTTCATACGCATTTAACAAGGTTATGTTTTTTCAAAATTTTAAAGCATAACCTTATTCCGGCGCTATTCTATACTACACCCCATTTCTCACATCTGCCCAAACCGTAGCGATCGCCGCCTCCCCAGTCCCCAATCCCTACTCCTCATTCCCTCATCCCTGGACTGGCATCTACGATGCCCAACGACGGCGGCTGTCGCCGCGTCTGTGTTGTCTGCTCATTCCCCAATGACTAATGACAAATGACCGACCGCCGCCGCAAAAAAGACGGCTGTGATTTTCGCCGCCGCCCTCCCCACTCCCCACTGACCGCCGCCAAATGTAGGAATGTAGGATTAATCCTACATAAATGTAGAGTCGATGTAGGATTGACAATCGCTGAAACCCTTATAAATGCAGGATTATGTAGGATATGTAGGATATGTTGGCACTTTTACCGCTCACAGTTTTTTTTAGAAAAAAATATGTTTACAAGTATTCTTGTACTACATACATTTTTTCTTAAAAAAATCTCACAAGGAATAAAATATTTTACATATCCTTCAGTTCCTACAGTATAAGGGTTTCAGCCTACATTGACTCTACATAAACCCCAAATAATCCTACATGAATCCTACATAGGGCAGTTTTCCCAATTCAAAGCATAGTGATTTCGCTTTGTTGGGCTAGCCCTCTCACAATCGCCTACAACGCCCTTTATCCCATCCAGCGATAAGAAACACTCATCCACCAACAAAGAAGCCCCTCTATGGGGCTTTTGGCGCGGGTAACTTTTAGGTTTGAAAAATTGGTGGTGTTGGTCAGAAAACCATCGCTTTGTCCCTGATTTTTGTCCACTCCGACAAAGATTCATTTTTCCTCACCATCATCTCAATAGGTGCTGCTATCGCCGTCTATCTGCGGCTTATCCGGCAAATTAAACAGCTTCCTTATCTGTTCTGGTGCTAATAATTTTGATGGGTAATATGCTCACAATTAATACTATTAATAATTATCTGAACATATTACCAATTCTCTCAGTAGATGCACCAAGTCTAGCCTCTTGCAATGCTGATTGTGTGTCTGGAACAAGTTCATACATATTCAAAATAACTCTTTGCTTAGGAGTAGCGAAAATACCGTTTAAACACATTCCTATCAATTCAGCGTAAGAACCAATTTCATTTTGTACAATATACTGAATAGCTATATCTCGGTTGCTAACATAAATATCACCAAATTTACCTTTTATTTCAAATGCACTAACTGTATTACCTCCATCAATTAAAGTGTAAAATATTGGTTTTGCTATTAAGTTATTATCTACTTTATATGCTCTATTATTTTGAATAAAAGGTCTAAGGGGAGTAGCAGTAGATTGATTAAATAAGTTGTAATACGAAGTAAAATTATGAACATTTCCACTATGAATTTTGCATAAATCACGTCTTGATTGTGCCTGTACTTGTGGTGTATTGGCAGTAAAAAATAAAACTGATATTCCACATATCAAAAGATAATTAATAGCTTTCATTTTGGTTATTTTTTTACATATTGTTTCTCTAGCTTGACACTGTGTTATAAATATTCCCACAGTATTAATGCTGGTATATGTTTAAGGATAATGTAAAGCGTTGTAGCGAAAATATAAGGTACTTATAAACAACCTTAAAAAATATTTGGTTGTTTTGTATTAGAGGGTGTAAGAAGAATGTCGCAATACGCTATATTTCCACTGCGTGAGGCGTGAGGGGTGGATAGGGCTTAAATCGCAAAATTAACCCCACTCAGACTATCTCCTGGTGGGGTGCTAGGTGTTGGATGTTGGGGCGTTGGGGTGTTGGGGCGATAATTAAAAATTAATCTACTTAGCTGGTTCTGATGTTAAACCGAGCTTGGCACAAAATTCTTTGTCATACTTTGCTTTTTCCCAATTCTTAGCTTTTTTAATTTGCTCAGGAGTTAAGTTATGAGCATAACAAAAGTTAGCATCTGTAAGGTCAGCATTAGTAAAGTCAACATACCCTAATTTAGTATGTCTAAAATCAGCTTTGTTAAGTCTGGCTTTATTAAATTTTGCACCATTAAGGTAAGCATCACGGAAGTTAGCGCATATAAGGTCAGCATCAATAAAGCTGACATTCTCAAGTTCACACTCAATAAATTTAGCGTTAATAAAATTAGTAAAAGTAAGGTCAGCATTATTAAGACAACTCTTGCTGAGATCAATACCAGAAAGATTAATACATGATAAGTCAGCATTAGAAAGTTCTAATCTACCGAAAAAAACACCATCCTCATGTAAATCTCGCAAAGCTTGGAATCTTGCACGGCTTGTTTCTTTTCCATACGCTGCATCAATAACTTTCCAAGCTTCATAATGCTTTCTTTGCTGGCGATCTCCGCTCTCTAAAATGTAAAGAACTGCTGCTGTAAAAATACTAATTCCCTCAATGTTCTTTAGGATTGTTGCAATTAAACCTTTTTCTTCTGGAATAAAAATAAGCATAACTATTATCAAGATGGCAACAAAAAAAGCAAGTATTCCGTATTTAATAATTGCCTGTTTTCTATCTAGAATCCATCCTAAAAAAGGGAACTTTGAAACAAGATAAGAAGTAATTATAGCTGATATTAATGTATTTAGTTGCATTTGTATTTTTCAAAAATGATGATAAGTGTATTAAAATAATAAGTGAGAAAACAAATTAGTTTATTAGTGCGTTAATCTCATTTTTAGCTAACTTTGTACTACCAATTTACACTCCATTTTTCATTACGTAGTAGACAGTGATAATCAGCACTGAGCCGCCGCCGTAGTCACGCTTTATTTTGTATCATGATTTGATACCGTAGTCACGCTGCCTATATAGAAATAATAATCATCGTGACTACCAAATATGACTACGCTGACTACCGTGACTACCAAATAAAACCATAATCCCCAAATATAAGTCTAGCCGTGACTACCGCCGCCGCTAAATTGCCCCATATCACCTTGAGGGTTTCCACTGCTTGAGTGATGGATAGGGCTTAAATCGCAAAATTAACCCCACTCAGCTTATCTACTGGTGGGGCGATCGCTAACTCATAAGTGTTTTGAATGCCCACTCTAGCGTTTTCTCGATGCCGTAGCTTATAACTACACCTCTGATGGTGGGGTCATTAATAGACAGTATTATCAATGTAATCAAAACGGCGATCGCCCATTGTCTTCTGTTCATTGGCATTTCTCCTAAGTGGACAACAAGAATTAGTCAACTTAGTAGAAGCTGTGGTTATTTATGGACGATGGAGGCGACAGCCGGAGGGCGATCGCTTACTAGGGTGTCTTGAAGTCAATATCTATCTCAATACCGAGTTTTGCTGATATTTCTTTCTTGGCATTGTCTAGCAGTTGATCAACGTCATTTGACAAGCTCTCTGGAATGTTTGTGTTCGGTAGTATCATCCATTGTGTGATAGTAGTAGCTTGAATATCGTTGTCATTATTTGTTTTGCTAATATGCACCACAGTTTGATCGCCTATTAGTACCTCTTGGTTAAGAAGTTCTATTAAGCCTTGCCCTAGCTGCAATAGTATTTCTTGTAATTGCTGTTCCATATTTATCCTTTGGTTAACAGAGGGAAGAAGAGATCGCCAACTACTCATCTCTAAAACTGCCACACAATTTTGCTAGCGCATCGATATCTTGAATTTCAATATCACGGTCATAGCTCAAAGCCGCGTCACGATTCTCAAGCAATATACGGCTGATGTATGCTCGTTTTTTGGACTCGTTAGCATCGTTGAACAAACCAGAACATACTTGAGCGTAAATCTGACGGTTAAGGTGTCCTTTGAACTTATTAACCTGTTTACTGCCCTCTGTGACCACCCATTCCTTATTGTTGGTAATTTCCACTAAATTACACAGAGATGTCATTGTTTCGGCAATGTAGCGCGAACATCTATCATGAGATACCTTAGCCGCTTTCTGAATAGCCTCAACAGTTCTCGACTCTGGCAATGTACGCTTGTTGAATTTCTCTAGCCAAGCTATAGCGTTGACCACACCTTGAGCCGCTTTACCTAGTACGGGTATTTTCTCAGGTGGCACAACTTCCGCAATGTGGCGTTTTAACTGACCCTCAAAGATTACGTGAGCATCATCAACATAGGTAAAGATGCCACTACTCATTACTTCAGATTGACGGCGGCCAGTCAGAACCATGACAGCGATCGCAACTTCTTTCCATTTGGCGGCTGATTGGGGGAGATTGTTGACGGTATCAACTGCCCAACTGACATAAGGGAAGACTTTAATAGCTCTAACATCCTCTTCCGCCGCTTCACTCCTAGCCTTATTGAGTTTGTATTTAGCTGCACCAATATCACTAAACGCACCCCTGACAGCCGTATCAAAATCATTAAATGTATCTTCTAGGGTACGGTCATTAACTGGGGGAAACTTATCATTTTCTGGCTTGATAATCTCAGCCAAATAGCGCATTACCTCAACACGGATTTTTTGAATTGAGCCGGGGTGTGCTTTGCCCTCTGGTGACTTCCCGTTAGCGTAGTCTTCGATAATTACGCGAGTCCTAGCCACTAAAATTGCAAACTCTGGTAAGAAGTATTTTTGAGTTTTACAGAGGTTTAGCTGATATTCTCTCAAGCCTGTTAAATCGTCTTTATCAGCAGTCGCAAAGTAGAGTTTTTTGGCGATCGCTATTCTTTCGGCTTCTGAATCGCTGTATTCAGTTTCTACTGTTGGTTGTGCTGGTGTTTCTACTACTGGTTCTACGGTTGGTTGTACAGTAGTTTCTACACTTGGTTCTACACTTGGTTCTACACTTGGTTCTACAGTCTTTTCTACGGTGGATTCTATAGCAGTTTCTACAACGGGTTTTACTCTTCGCTTTTTTCGCTCCTCTAAAGCAGTCTCAACGGCTGAAATGTAATTAATACATTCTTCCTGCCGACCATTGGAGAGAATAAAACTTCTCTTTTCAATTTCGTAACCATCACGGATTAAGGGTACTAAATTGTGATGTTTCTCCCATAAATCAGCCGCTTGCTTGCGAATTGCTTTTGTTTTGTCCTTACTGGCTAGATGGGCGAAACTGTCTTGGATTGCTTGTATTGACCGTGCCATAAACCTTATAACCTTTTTGTGTGTCTCTGCATTTACTATAGCACCCCATTTCTTTAATAAACAGGGGTTAATCATAAAAAGAAATGGGGTGTTAAATGATTCCCCATCAGTAAGTTCTATGCAAGATATCTAGCCTATTAGTGAAATGGGGTGCTATATTATCAAAACGAAGAGAAATGGGGTGCTAGCAACACCCCACACACAAAAAGGTTATTTAATCATGACTACTCTAACAATTTCTCAAACCCCAACAAAAGCCAGCATTCAAAATGACTACTACTGTGGTGAATTTGACGCGGCTATTGGGCTACCGCCAAAGCAAGCTCACGGTGAATACTGGCGAGGTTATTTAGCTTACACAGCGAAAACTGGTAACGCTCCATTCTAAATAAACCTTGGGGTAGGTGATGAACCTACCCTAATTTTGGAAGTGTTGTTGATTGATTGCTGTTGGTGTTACGATCACGTCTATCGCGCAATCGCGCAATACGTAGTAGACAAAGGGGTGGGAGGTGATGCGAGAATACGGGATATCGCGCAAGTAGAGACAATGCCTAAGAAAATTCCAGAGGGGATGACAGAGTTAAGCGTCTATATAGAAAAACAAGTAAAGACTGATTTCAAAGTAGCTTGTACTAAACAAAACAAGTCAATGGGTGAAGTAGTTAACCAACTGTTAAAAGAATGGTTAAAGGTAAATGAATAAATTCACCTGCTCACTTTCATTGATAAATGGAGGTAGATAAATGGTTCAATCGCTACCGATTACGATTACTGTTGATCAGTTTCTAGACTGGTATCCAGCTAATTCAACACAGTTACGTTACGAACTGCATAATGGATTTATCAAACAAATGCCACCACCAACAGGAGATCATGAATTACTTATTGCATTCTTAATCAAGCAAATTTTGTTGGAGTGCGCCCGTCTTTCAAAACCCTATGACATTCCTAAAATGGGGTTTGTTCAATCCAATGAAGGTGAATCTGCTTTCTTGCCTGACGTACTGTTGTTGAATCGTCCCAACTTAGTCAATGAGCCAAAATGGAGGAATAAATCAACAGTTAGTCAGCCATCATCAATCCCATTAGTTATAGAAGTTGTCAGCACAAACTGGCGTGATGACTACTTCACCAAGCTTGGTCAGTATGAAGCTATTGGCATTCCTGAATACTGGATTGTAGATTATGCGGCTTTGGGTGGGAAAAAATTTATTGGTAGTCCTAAACAACCAACTATCTCGATTTACTCGTTAGTTGAAGGGGAATATCAAGTTAAGCAATTCCGAAATGGCGATCGCATTGAATCGTTAACTTTTCCCGAATTAGCTCTGACTGCTGAAGAGATTTTTCAATCTGCCATTCCACTAACATAGGATCGACCGCGCAGCTTTATTGCTCATTATTGGCTGGGGAAGGATTTTGTCATACTCTCATTCTCTATCTGTCCAATTGATTAAAACTCTAATTCATCTGTTCGCCCTTGGCTCCAAGAATTACCAGAACAGGTTAAACGGTCGTCAAAAGCAAAAGTCCCGCAGTCACGAAAATCGTAAACTAGAAGTGCATTGAAATCCTGTAATTCAGATTCAAAGTTATTTTCCCACGACTCAAGCTCACCAAATCGTGCATTCTCTAGGAATGAGGATAAATAATCTGGAAGCTCCCTGTGAAGACCTCTAAAATTTTTGCTATCCAGCGATACTGGCATAACTTCAGGTCGA
Organism: Anabaena azotica FACHB-119; assembly: GCF_014697625.1. Classification (GTDB taxonomy): domain Bacteria; phylum Cyanobacteriota; class Cyanobacteriia; order Cyanobacteriales; family Nostocaceae; genus Trichormus; species Trichormus azoticus_A. The sequence continues at coordinate 7,862 of NZ_JACJSG010000079.1, forward strand.
AAATAATATTCTAAATATCGATGTAGTAGTCCGTCGCCATCTGTTGTAACCAAAGGGCAGCAAGCAAAGCATGAAAATGGGCTGGAAAGTTTGAGTAGGTCAGCAGATGTAACTTTTTGGCGGCTACCTCTAATAAAGGAATCATAAATTTGCTGTGCGCCTGCAATAAAAACTCCATCATTTTGAACAATTTGTTGCTTTTTGCATCTCACATCGCCACTAACCGAACTGTAGAGCGCATAAAGTGGAACAGCATTAGCTTGTTCAGATGCTTTCAACAATTTTTCAATCTGTAGCCCATGCCTATTAGTACGAGCTATTTCCGGGTAATTGTCCTCAGTTGAAGATACTTTCTTCGCCTGAACACGAAGGCGTATATAGTCTTGAGAAAATAAAAACCACCACTCCCAATCTGCACCAGTTTCACGACCTTCTTGATGGCGAGTAAAAGCATGATACAAAATGTTCGACAGTTCGTTAGATACATCAAATAGCAACCAGTCAGTAATTGATTCTTCCTTTACCCCAGGCTGCTTAGTGAGCCAGAAACGAATGTAGCCAGCCGAATCATAAAGTTTCTTCCGAACTGCATCTAAATACATAGGTAACAAATAAATGGTTAAAGCAGCGTTTTTATGATGCCCAGTAGATAATGTTTAATTTTCTATTGGGCTGAAAGGTATGGCGGATAGTTGCTTTCTTTTAGGATTCCCATAATGAATAGCAGTTTTACAGCCAGAAATAGCTAGAGAATCAACAGATACAAGATAGACAAAAAAGCGATCGCCCTTTAACGTTGATATCAAGGTGATTACTAGAGCTTTATTCTCTGAAAGAATAATAATTTGTCGGCGATCGCTTAAAATCTCCACTCAAGCATCGACCGCGCACTTAGGAGTGATCCGATCTGGCTTCTGTATTCCCTACACCATCAGCCTTCCACTACACCCACATCAGCCCATTTCTTACTTTTTGCTTACTTGTTACATTCTTTACTTTTATATACATAAGTACACAATTAATACCCCATTTACCGGGGCAATCATCCACAAAATAACCACAGTTACCTATTTATAAGGGTTCTACGCATCAACAAATCCCTAAATCCACAGTAGCCACATAAAAATCGACTTTGCCCACACTGCCCACATTTAAGGTTTTATTGATATTCCATTTTTGTTTAAAAACTCTACTAATAGTTCTTCTATTACTTGACTAATCTCTAATTCTGGTTATTTGTATACTTTTGCATTTTTCAGCTTGTTAACTAATAGGTTTTCTAAAACAATTTTTAATTAAAGTTATAATTTGTTTCCATTTAGCTAAAGCAAAAACTGAAAATGCTGTAAAAATTGCTGTAACAGCTTCCCAGTTCTCAACAATCCATTTCCAATTATTCTCTACCCAGTAGTTAGGGCTAACAGATACTTTGATGGTACGTTCAAAAGTTTTTAGTTGTATTTTTTGTTCACTTTTATTTGGTAGTTCAATAAGAGCATAAACAATTAAAAAAAGTTCCTGTTCACCTCTTTCTTGAGGAGTAACACTCCATATCCATTCTGCTAAACCATCTTTTTTTAAAACTTGTTGTTCTTCAGTTTGACTTTGAATATTGAAACTTGTACCTGAAAGTTTAACCTGTAATAAGCTACTTACGTCAAGTTTAGCTGTTTCTGGATGTCCTTTGAGTTCTGCTTTCAAATTTTTTCGTAAATCGTCACTAATACGTACTCTAACTAATTCATTTCTTCCGAGTTGCATTTCTTTAGGAACAGTAAAAACAATTTGCCCTAATCTGAGTTTTTTTACTTGTGTTTGTATAGCAATGTCATAATCAGGTATTTCTACAAGCTCTGGAGCCACAACAATAATATTACCGTTATCAGTAACGTTATCAGTAACGTCATTATTAACGTCGTTTCTAACTTGGGAATGTGTATTTAATAAAGAAATAACTGCAATTCCTACTAGAAATCCAAAGATTATCAAAACTTTATGTAAAGGTTTTGTAGCTTTGACAGTTACGAAAATAAGCAAACCTATTAATAGAATACTAAAAGTAGTAAAGACTATTGTTTGAATAATCATAAATTTTAGTATTTAATAGTAATTTTTTAGGTGATTCTATAATGCTACTAAAAATTTATGGTTTTCTAAATTATTAAGTTAAAAAATTTAAAATACAACTGAGCAATAGAAATTGTTTATATTTGGTTTCTACATCTTTTATTCTATATAGCTTTCACATTTGCCCCTATTTTCATTTCTTACTTATTTTTTTTGCTGGTTACATAAGTACACAATAAAACCCCTATTTCTAGGGGCTATCATCCACAAAATAACCACAGTTACCTATATATAAGGGTTTGGGACATCGTTAAAACCCTAAATCCACAGTAACCACAGAAAAATCCAGTTTGCCCACACTGCCCACAGTTAGATATCTATTTTCTGACCTTCTAACCACTGCTCTATTAACTCTTCCATTACGGTACTTATCTCTAATTCTTTAGCCTTGCAAACTGTTCTGAAGCGTAGCGCCAAAGGCTTTTTAATATATCCGCAAACCTGACTGTAATCATCAGATTTTCTCTTACTCGTAGTCATTCTGATTATGGGTTAATTAACATACCAACATTCTAACCTGAATACGGATTTTCATTAAAATCAGGTTAATTGGTTGGTTAGTTGGTTGGTTAACTGCTAGACTACTATCAGACAACCTCATAAACACTTCTAAAGCGGTTCTAGCTTGCTTGTAGGCAATCTCTAGACATGGGGTAGAAGGTTTCTAGAAGGTGGTCGGACTGTACCAATAGACTAGTACAAGACCAATCTATGATTACTACTGAGAAAGAACTTGTAGTTTACGATACGCTTTATGAGCCAGAGTTTACCCGCGTAGAAGTCGCCAAGCAATTAAGCGTGACCGTCAAGACTGTAGAGAGATATTTAGCCTTTGGCGCTGGCTTTATTCCAGAACTTAGAAAATACGTCAATGCAGATGGCTATTTGAACGGTAAAAGATTACTTTCAAGTGACCTAGTTTTTATCGAAGAAATTAAGGACTTAAAAAAGAGTTTTTCGCATTCTCGCGTAGTAGAGATTTTGACTCGTAAATACTCTCAAACTGAGGAATAAGCAATGACTAAAAACTTACCAGACCTTATTACACAGGCACTTACAGCACTTAATGAAATAAATTCACATCCACAATATCAGGCAATTAAAACTAATTACTCACCAGATTTCACAATACCCGATGCACAACAGGCACTAACAGAACTTTCCAGCGAATTGAACGAAGTACAGGAGTAAACACAATGCAATTACGCACATACGCCAAGAAAAACCAAGTAGCAGCCCAAGACTTGATAGAAGCTTTAAAGGGTCAATTTGGCGGAACTTGGGTTTTCACAACCAACTTAAATGATGAAACTGTAGAATTTCTCAATACCACCTTTGCTAATTCACAACCAGAACTACCAGAAGCAAAAGAGCAATTACAACTACCAGCATCTTCTACTGGCTCATCTATCACCACCCAACAGCCGCAAGAATTAGCCACACAACAGCCAGAAGCTTTAAATACTCAAAACATCCCTGAGAATCAGCAAATCACATCTCCGATCATCAAAACCTTGCTAAAAGCTCATCTAACAGCAGATGAGATGGAATTACAGCAAGAAATTGACAATCATAATTCGCGTGTTGCTTCAATAATTAGCAATCGTCATTTACCTATTGAAAATCAACTAATCGCATCTTTACAAACTAGATATCAAGCAATTCAAGACGCACCTACTCAACCCGATTGTGTAAACCAGTCTCAAACCAATCTAGAAAGATTCAACCAACTACAGCAACAACTGGAGGCTTTTAAAAGCGCCAATAAAAGCTAAGGATACTTCGATTCTAGGGGTGATTTTATCGCCTCTAGACGCACTAAATCAGGCACTCACAAAACTATTCAATGGCAATCAACATTATGGCTAATCCTACACGGGCAGAGGCGGAAGCTAGAAGGCAACAGCAAAAAAAGAATAAGCGGAATAACCAAGAATCACAAACGTTACTTAATGACTTAAATAATGTTGCTCAAGAATCTACTACAGTTCAAGATACTACCAACACTACCAACACAAACAACACTGTAAGCACTGCCAACACTGTAACTAATACTATTAATCAGCATTCTAGATTTAGCACTCTTCCATCTAATCAAAGTTTCAGTGAAGCTCAAGCGATCGCTCAAAAATTGGGGATCAGTTTATTAAATCCTGGGGAGTTACTAGGAACCGACCCATACAAAGCAGATGGCAACATCCCTAAAATAACCGCTAAGGATGCTAACGAACAGTTAAGAGCATTACAGCTACAATCAAACGCTTTGGATGTCCGACTAGCTAAGACAGATTTACAGCGTAAGGTCATTAAAGTTTCTGACAGTACCGCCAAGTTAATTGGTGATGCGGTCAAGTATGCCACTACTCAGATAGAAGTCGGTCAATTAGTAATAGAAAATCAAATTGCTGACGTTAGATACCAGACGGCACAATCAAAATTAAGGCAGACTGAGGAGTATTTACAACAGCAAAACGACAGTACACAAGGCACTATTCAATTAACAAGTGCTTTACGCGAACAATGGACGCTTAAATTTGAGAAAGTACAAGCTGATAACGCCAAACTCAAATTATCTATTGAAGGTGCAAAGTTAGAGGCTGAAATTGTTCGGGAACAATTAGAGGCAAAATTACTTTACCAAGCTTAAGAAAGAAGCTACTTATTTTTGGTGGCTAGAGTAACTAAGAATAAGTAGCTTATGAATAAACTATCCACAAGTGAATCTTTTTACAGACACCATGAATAGTATAAGTTTTACTCAAGGCTCTAGAATTATCAATTTTTTAGCATTTTCTATCTCTTTTTTATCTGTATTGAGTTATTTTAGAGTGCCAGACAACATGAAACCACTAGCAATCAATTTAATAGTTGCTAGTGGTTCAATTGCTCTTACTAATAAATTGCTATCAGAGAGCTATGAACGGTCAGCAAATGACCAATTAGAGCTAATTATTAATGATTCATCTAGCATCGTAGAAGATGCCAAAACTCAATATTCTTACCTATTAGCTGATAACGCAAAGTTAACTAACCAGTTAAAAGAGACTGATAATTTATTACAGCAAGAGAAAGAACACCACCGACTAAAGCAACTGGAATATTTAGCAGAAGTAGCAAGCCTGACCGCTAAATTGAACGATACTAAAAAGCAATTAGATGATGCTGTAAGTGTAAAAACGACGTTATTACAACAGCTAGAAGGCTTACACAGAGAGCATAATGATTTAGTAATCATAGAAGTATCTAAATCATTAGAATCACACTATCAAGCCTTAAAAGCCAGTATTGAGCATCATCTTAAGGTCGATTACTATATTGATATCTCTAATCAAATATTGGCTTTTAGAGATAAATTTAATGAGTTAGTCAAACATACTAACTTTACATTGAGAGAAATTAAAAACCTAGAAGATATCAACATTTCTATTCAAGACATCATTGATATCTGGGATAGGTTTATTAAACTTAAGCACCAATGGAAAAACCTGTTAAACGTCCGTGAGAGATTGGGACTAAAGAAAGTTCTTGAACTGTTAGAAGAATGTAGAGAGAATCAATCACAGTTAATTCCTGTGTCTAACGCTCAAAAGTTATCAGATGGGTTATCACAGTACCATGCACAGCAGTTAGATAAACTCTACAATCAGACTAACTCAATTACTACAGATGTAAATAACCTTCAGAACCAAGTAAACGATTTATTAGGGCAGATTGAAGCTAAAAATCTAGAGATAGACCAGCTAAAAAACAAACTCAATCAGCCTATTACTTGGCGACTGGCTACCAGAGATGACTTAATAATTGGCAATCTAATTATTAAGTATTTCCAGAATCTAGGAATCATCTTAGATAGGGCTAGCGCCAACTATAAAGGGCATGAAAGTACATTAAAATTCCACACAGATAGAAATCCTAGATTTTTGGGAATTGGTGAGTTAAATAAGCATTCAGAGGCACTACAACAGGCTTGTAACGTCCGTAAACCTGTAACTTTTGACTGGGACGCTGAGAACGGATTACTTGAGGCTACTGTAGTAATCAGCGCCAAGCCTCAAAAATCCAACGATGCGGATATTAACAAGCTTTGGAAGCAATCAAGCCAGTTTGCCTCTATCGTCGCCAAATGGGAGAGGATACGGATTACGGGTCAAAGTCAGGCTGGGAAGTCTCCCACTGCTGAGAATATCGCAGTGTGTATTATGTCCAGCCGTAAAGACGCTGGAGAGATACGGCTGTACAATCCACAACATGACAGCAGAAAAAACCATTTCTCCATCCCTGTGACCGGAACTAGCCATGATGACAGCATAGAAGCACTGGGAGAATTAGCAGCCGCTATTAATGCTCAAAGCGGCGATCGCTCAAAATTTAACCTGTTTATCTTTGATGAGATTGACTCAACATTATCAGCCAGTGAAGATGTGCTATCAACTGCCAACAACATCAAGGCAATCATCAAGCAGGCATCACACCAGAATATAGGAGCTATTTTCACGGGTCAAAATGCCAACGCCAAGCACTATAAAGGCTTCGACCGTTCTGACTGGAATAATGCTGTAAATGTCCACCTGGGTAGCAACATTAAGGACGCTCTCACAAATTCAAACCAGTTCAGCAAGGAAACAGCCGATAAACTCAAAACACAAGCGGATAAGCTTTTTGAATACTGCCAAGAGAAAAACTCAGAACTAGGATTAGAGCCTACTGATCCACAGGCTTATAGATTTGCACTGGTGATTGAGCCAAATAAAGCACCCTATTTTCTGCAATTGCCTGATTTTGGCGCATACACCTATGATCTGCTAAATCTGAATCAATGCCCTCATTGTGGAAGCAAAAATACAGTAGGTCATGGTACAAACCGTAGACGCTGTAATGATTGCAGTAAAACCTTTAGTGTGTAATTCTGTGTAACATCATGACACCAACAAGCGATCGCATTTCTTAATATCTATGGGCAAATACCAAAAATAAGTATTTATACTTGCTTTTCTACTTTGCTCTGGCTCTAAGAATAATTTACATTTGATAAATCAGCTTTTTTACAAAAAAAAAGTTGAGTATGCAGTCCTCCGGCTTATGTCGAGGGTTGGTAAGCTAACAAAAAACTTCCGTACCCTAGAGAGTTTCTCAGGCTCCTTCCGAAGAAATCTGATCTCAACAGATTTCACAAGTAAAAAAAATTTTCTTAATTCCTAGCTTAACAATCTTATTGACATTTATCCAATGGGGGCTGCTATGTAATCAAATTACAAAAGGCAGTTAAATGTCTACAGAAGAATCCCCCAAGAAAACTAATTTTCAAGCTCCATACACAACAAGCATTTTAGCCAAATCCCCCCCAAGGGGTCAATCAAAACGCGACAAAAGCTTGATAAATGCCATAAATCGGCGGCAATTATCAAAAAGCCTTGAAATACGAGAAAAATCAGGCTACACGGGTGATTTAGGAATTTTTATTCTGGCTAACCTTCAAGCAAGCTTGGAGGTGGCATGATGTTGAATGCAAAAGCCTTTGGTAGAAACAATCCTTGCCCAGTATGCGGGAATACTGACGCAGATTGTAGGTATAACGCAAATGACCCTGATTTTATTCAATGCCACACTTTCGTAGATGCCACCAAAGGCGAAAAAATTAATGGGTTTGTATGCGTTAAAGCAAGCAATGGACACACAGCCTCATTCAAACCCGATAACAGCCAAGAATGGACTCTTGAACGGCGCACAGAGTGGGAGCAACGCAAAGCACAACGAGTTGCACTAGCCAAACAGCAACAGCATAAGAGGAAACAAAGAGCTTTAAGCGTAAGCTTACGCCATCAGCTGTACTCAGAAATTTTAGACAGTCTGCCACAAGATGAAACTCTCATTGCTGACTTACAGCGCAGAGGTTTTAGCCCAGAAGAAATTGCGTCCTGTGGGTTTAAATCGGTCAGCAAATACCAACAGCTAACAAGACAGTTTGACAAACGCCTTCCAGGGGTCGCAGAAGACGCGATGAGGCTAATTGTTAGCGGTGAGGGTTACTTATGCCCAATTCGAGATTTTGAGGGGCATATAGTAGCGTTACAACTGCGCCTACATCATCCTGGTGAGGGTGGGCGCTACAGGTGGATCAGCAGTCCAGCCCAAACCCTAGCTATCACAGTAGGAGATACATTAGAGAATCCCTTAGCAGTCTTCCACCCAGCCCAGCCTATTGGAATCGCACTGGTAGAGGGTACGGGTACAAAACCCTTCTTAGTCAGTCAAAGGCTAAATTTACTAACCATCGGCGCGGCGGGTGGGCAGTTCGCCAATAGCCCCAATCTTTTAAAACAATACCTTGATAGGGCTTTAACTCAAGTTGGAGGCGATAAAACTCTTGTCATCTTCCCCGATGCTGGAGACGTTCAAAATCAGCAAGTAATCAATCGCTGGAAGTCCGTGACTCAATTACTGACTGAGTTGGGATGGTCTTTTAGGTTTGGTTGGTGGGGTCAAATAACCAAACAAGACAACGATATTGATGAATTACCAGAATACAGCCAAATTAATTACATCTGTGGTGAAGAATTTTTGGCGATCGCCGAGGTGCAATTAAAGCAAATAGAAAATGACCAGCAAGCGGCACAGCTTGCCAAACAAAAGCGGCAGGAACTAGAACGCCTAGCAACTATTCGCCACCAATTAACCCATATTACAGAAAAACCCTACCTAATTGTGGACGTTCCCCACATGGGAGAGGTTTTAAACGACTTGATTGAGCCGGGGACAGTAAACATTATCATCTCAGAAACAGCCACAGGTAAAACCGAAAGTGTAAAACCTTTGGTGAAGAAAGCTGAGGCTTGTTACAGTTGGCACAATCGCCGCTCATTAGGGCGGAAAATGAGTAGTGATTTATCCATTAATTACAAAGATGATATCAACGGTAGAGGGCAAAAGAAAAAAGCGGCTTTTTGCGCTCCGAGTGCCTACCAATTTGAACCCAAAAACTTGTCTAATCAAGGTATCTTACTATTAGATGAAGCTGACCAAGTGTTTGATTTTCTGTTTGGTTCACTCTGTAATAAAGATGGGATTCGTCCGTTATTACTAGCGACACTGGAGGCGCATTTTGAGGCGGCGATATCAGGTAAAGGTGTAGCCATCTGCATGAGTGCTGATATTACTCAAAAAGAAATTGATTACATCAAAGCAATTGCCCCAGCCGGTACACCAGTCAGGCTGATAATTAACAAATATAGACCCCCCAGACCTGATATTAATCTTGACATCTCTTCTAGTCCAGAAGGTTTATTAGATGAACTAATAAATAGAGTTAAACAGGGCATACCATGTTTTGTACTGGATGACATGAAAGATGGGGTAAAAGGTTGTAAGTCCATTGCTGAATATGTACGTCAATCAATGCCAGAGATAGCTAGTGAGATATTAGAAATCCACTCAGACGCAATGGACGACCCTAATGTACAAGAGTTTGTTTCTCAGTCAGACATGAAAGCCGAACAGTACAGAGTTATCTTTACAAGTCCTTCTATTATCTCAGGAATTAGCCTTAAGAATAGACGTTTTAATAATGGTGTATTTGCCTTTTGTAATGGCATTCTGGGCGATAGAGAAATTAAACAGTTTCTCAATAGAGTTAGGGGGGCTGAGGATATTTATCTATGGATAGCTGAGGAGGGATACTCACCCAGGGGAATTAACCCAGACCTAGTTACACCAGAGGAAGTCAATGATTACTATCAGAGGAATTATGCAGCCAACAGCAAACATATACTCTCGCTAAAAACTGACTATAACCCGCTAAAAGGTGAATGGTCATCCCCACACTTTAAGCTGTTTGTCGATAACATTTCTTACAAGAATGCGACTATGAAATATTTACGCCATTTCACAGTAGAGCATTTAAAAGAGATAGGTTACGGCATTGTTGAGCAAGAGTTTATTCCTGAATGTGGCACAAAGGAAATCAGCGATAAATTAAAACTAATTTGGGGGAATATTGATTTAAGAGAGGCGGAACTGATAGCAGCAGCCAGGATATTAAGTGATGCGGAGATGGAAGCAATCCAGCATAGCGGTGAAGATATACCCCCACATTTGAAACCAGCTTATTTAAAAACTCGGATGTTACAAACCTTCGGTCAACAATTGATTGATGCTACCACGTTTGAACACAAATCTGGGAGGACATTGACTGGTTTCGCGGCAATGGCTTTAAAAAATAAACGTGGTGATTACTACCGTCATTT
>NZ_JACJSG010000008.1 GCF_014697625.1 Anabaena azotica FACHB-119
CTCTTGCCAAATGTTTGAGGATTTGTAATTCTACATCCATTGCCCTGCTTACCTTCCAGAGTTTTTTCTTTTCATCCTTTTATTCAGAATACTCGGAAAGTGACAGAAGAGGGTTATAGCCATTATCAATCTAGTGAGGTACAGGTATGCAAATAGACCTAACCCCCTAACCCCCTTCCCGAAGCGGGAAGGGGGAACAATTCAAAGCCTCTCTCCTTTTAGGAGAGAGGTTTGGAGAGAGGTCAAAATTGTACTTCACTAGACACAGAACCGCTATATGTCAATTAAAATGTAGATTCTTTTTGATGACAATCTAGCTAACCAACTGGAATTGATTACAATTTTCAGTATCAATACTTAATGCTCAATAAGAATCAAGAATAGCTTTAAGTGTAAATACTTGATGATTTGATTTTTATATTGAAATCAGAAATTTTCTTTAGTATTTTTACATACGCAAATAAATAAAGTAAAATTTATCATCTATCTATTGACAGATATGGGTGATAGGTAATTATGATAGGTAATCGTGTAACTAAAGTCTTATTTATACAATCAATATATTCAGGATTGATTGTACATAAGATTTCATTTGAATAGTTGCAATGTTACTTATTGTTTGGATTAATTGATTTTTACAGGAATTGGTTTCTATGAAGCTTGCGCGTAATTCTGCATTAGTTGGAGCTGCCATAGCAGCATTCAGTATCCTTGCCAGCACATCTCCAGCTCATGCTCTGACTTTTAGCTTTTCATTGCCTAATAATATTGGTTCTGAATCAGGAACAGTCACCGGAACACTCGTACTTCCAGATACTATAAGTACAGCCACTGCTGCGGCTAGTTCTCTCACAATTACTAATGCACCTGGAGCGTTGAGTATTTTTAACGGTTTACAACTTATTGGTAATTCCAATTATTCAGTCCAAGTAAATTCATTTACTTATAATTCAACTTCAGTAACTGGGACGGATCTTTTGGTAACATCTAATACTCAATCTTTTAATGGTAACTATCTTGCATTTCGTTTTCGCCTCGGTGATTCTACTTTTCCACGAAATTTATTTGCTGCTTCAAGCAGTAACGATTCATTCAATATTGCCAGTGGTGGGACACTAGCCTCACCTTCCGTCATAAATAACAACCCTGCACAAGTTACATTTGTACCTGTAAGTACTGCTGTACCCTTCGATATCCCTGGTGGCGCAACAATTCCTGCATTAGGCGGACTATTAGCCCTCGGTGCAATGAGAAAGGCTAAAAAGAACCTAGCGGCAAAAACTGCGATCGCTAACTCTGTAACTGCAACTATAAACTAAAATACATTTTTACCTTCCTTACCCTTTTAATTTTATCAACTCAAATTAACGGTTGCTAAGGGTTCTGAAAGATTTTTTGGTCTACTGACTATTATATCAAATGATATTCTGGTCATTGCTTAACGAATAGTTGTTTTGACAATCCACGTTAATAAAACGTAGATTGTCAATTCTTTTTAATCTTAATAAACACATCTGCTAGGTTTTGAAATAGGAATGAGTCTTCAACCAAAAGCTTGAACTTTTATCTTCAGGTTTTTACTACCTTCCCAATCAAAGAATAGTCCGAGTCAAAAATGCGCTCCAATTGCTCTCACGAAGTATAGCGAAGCTTCACATTTTCTTCATGCTTCATTCTGGCAGTGTCAGCACTTACCAGTCCACAAGCGGACAACCCTAAATTCCTAATCCCTAAGTTCTTATTATTTAATCCTTAGCGTATCTTTCAATAACCTTAGCAAAATCTGGTACAGCTTCTTCTACGTGTTGTTTGGCTGAACCACGGAATTTATCATAAGTTTTCCGCACCAGCTGGCGTGTTGATTGCTGAACTCTAGCATCAGTAATGCTGAGTAGTGCGTCAGCTGTACGAGAACGATTTTCAACTAAATGTCCAACTGGATCACCTTGCTGCACACCTTCACTCCATATAGGATCAAGCGCATCAAAGCACTGTGGTAGGAGTTGTTCTACTACACTGGGTATATATCCAGGCTTAATTCCCTTTAAGGCGGCGAAAGCAGTTTTCAAAGCCATACCACTCAAACCTGACTTAGAAGCGAGTTGTGCATCTATCATGCGACAACAATCATCCACAACCAAAGCCTTTTTCGCTGGGTTCGAGAGTCCATTACTAAGTCCCATGTCACTCCTCTTCGATATCAATGTACTTGATTTCCATTCAATAATTTTTCCTGGTCAGCAGGAAATTACACAAAATACTATCAGATTGTTGTCATTAGTCATTAGTTATTAGTCAACTGTCAACTGTCAACTATCTCCAGCCTTAGTTTTTCAAAGCGATCGCAGACAATTTACTGTCTTTGTATACCACCAAAAAATCAGACTGCTTTTATATTGTCGCGATCGCACTCAGCCAGCCCCAGCACTAAATACAAACCGCAAAGTCTCCCCAGCCCCACAAATTGCGATCGCCAAAAAATACTCTAGACGTTTGATCCCAATTATGGGTAAAATACGGTAAATTGATGAGATTACCGTAATTTTATGTAAAGCTGCAATAATTCATCCAAAAAATGAGCTTAACAGAAAAAAGCCTGACAGAACAGTTACTAAAGGCTGATTACCGGGATTTACACCTATAAAGTCCTTGACAATCTCTTAATTGATTTGTTTGCATTCCCAGAATTGCCACCAGAAGCTTTTGTCTACCATCAAGCCGGAGTTTATTCAATGTCTTGTGTTCCTAGTATGGCTTAAACCGACTACCGTCTTGACCTGATCGTATTTGAAACCCTGTTTGTGGAATAGGAGTATGGATTTGTTGCTACCGCTTTTAAGCTTCTTAGTTGGTATTATCGTGGGGTTAACAGGTGTTGGCGGAGCCTCTTTAATTACCCCAATGTTGATTTTCATCTTCCAAGTACCGCCTTCAGTTGCAGTCAGTTCCGACGTTGTAGCCGCTACCCTCATGAAAGTAGTAGGTAGCGTCAAGCATTGCCAACAGCAAACCCTAGACAAAGAAGTAGTAAAATGGCTGGCATTAGGAAGCGTTCCCGGTTCACTGTTTGGTGTGGCAATTCTGCACCTAATTAAACGCACTGGTGAGCATAATTTAGATAGTCTTCTGCTCCGCTTACTTGGCGTAACAATTCTGTTAATTACACTGTTAGCCTTAGTACAATTGTTACTAATGACTTTCTTCCCTAAATTTAGTTTACCCGAACTACCAAAGTTCGATTTAACAACGAATTGGGGTCGTATTCTTACAGTAACAGTGGGAGCAGTTTTAGGATGCGTAGTTGGTTTAACTAGCGTCTCATCAGGTTCAGTATTTGCCTTAGTGCTAATTGGCTTTTTCCGTCTAGATGCTCGTAAACTAGTAGGTACAGACATTTCCCAAGCAGCAATTCTCTTGTTATTTACATCTCTAGGGCATCTTAGTTTAGGAACAGTTAACTGGGGTCTAGTATTGCCCATATGGCTAGGTTCTGTTCCAGGGGTATTACTAGGTGCAAAGATATGCCAAATTACACCACAACGCCCCTTAAGATTTATCGTTTATGCAATCTTAATGATGGTAAGTTGGAAGCTAGTTTATCAAGTTTAAATCCAATATTGCTCAAAGCTTCAGATTGAGCAGCAAGCTGAATGTACCCCTTTCATACATGATAAATAAACCTAAACCAATCAATATAAAGGGGATAATATTTTTCCCATGCAGGCTGAAAATATAAGCAATAGGAGCTTGACGGCTCAACAGGTCAGAAATAGCGCACCAGACCGCTACCATGAAAAAAAACACCCCTAATATTACAACCAATCTCACAAGGCTTTGACCAGCAAATAAAGGAATATAAATGCTAATATTGTCGCCACCATTAGCAACAGTCACTGCCGCCACTTTATAAGTATGAGGATGTAAAATACTGAAGATAAAGGATAATATAGGATTCGTCGGAGCAGATTCTTTAAACTCAGTAGTTACTGCTTGTATTTGTGTACTCTCTTCTGCTGATGTAAATAATTGTTTGATACCGATAATTATCGGTAATATTCCTAGCAATCCTATTATTTCTCGTTGTATAAATAAGCCACCAAAAAATCCCGGTAAACTGGCTAAAATGATGATGGTGAAACCAAAAAACTGACCTAGCCAAATATGGCGACGACGAAAATTAACATCCACTTGTGAGAATAGTAACAGTAGAATAATAATGTCATCAATATTTGTGGCTGCGAAAGCAACCAAACTTTCAGTAAAAGCCGTTACTAACTGATTCATGTGCATTATCAGAAATTGCAAAAAGGCGGTAGCATTCAGCTTGCCGAACAATAAACAGAACGCTGATTCGTCTTAATTCAAGATTACCAAATTAAGCAGAAGGCAACTGTAATACTCCTACAGCATTTTTCGCTTAATAAACCTTAAATTGTAGTGACGTGGCATGGATAAAATAGTGCAATAAGTTTCCTCTCTAACCTCTGTGTCTCCGTGCCTTTGTGGTTAACCAATGCAAAATTTTAGTCTAGACAAGCTAGTAGTGGTGCGGCAAGGCTAAAATACTGTAATAGATTTGGAAAAAATTGAACGCAGATGGACGCAGATAAACGCAGATGAATAAGATGTTTGATTGTGGGATAATGCAATATTAGAGCGCCTAACAGACCATAATAAGTGGCGGTGTTGAGGCTAAAAGCATAACACACCCAGCTTAAGGTTTAGTTTATAAAAAGTTTCTCATTAAATTAGGATAAATAGAAATGAATGAATTATTCACTGCATTTAGTACAGGAATAGTTGCGTTCATTGCCACAAATATTGATGATATTCTGATTCTATTGCTGTTTTTTTCTCAAGTAAATGCTAACTTTCGCCCTTGGCAAATAGTAGCTGGTCAGTATTTAGGTTTTACAGCATTGATACTTCTTAGCCTGCCGGGTTTTTTTGGAGGCATAATTTTACCGCCACGTTGGATTGGATTACTAGGTTTATTACCCATTATCATAGGTATTAGCACTTTAGTAAATCGAGAAGTAACAACAGAGGAATTGCAACCAGATATCACCACATCCAAACCCGCAACATTTGCCGAACTGCTTACCCCTCAAGCTTATGGTGTAGCAGCTATAACTGTTGCTAACGGCAGTGATAACGTCAGTGTATATTTGCCATTATTTGCCAATAGTAATGTAATCAGTTTTTTTGTAATTATTAATTCATTTTTTATCCTTTTAGGTATTTGGTGTTATGTAGCTTATAAATTAACTTATCAAAGAACAATAGCTAATATCTTAACTCGCTATGGTAGCCAAATTATCCCCTTCATCTTAATAGGATTAGGGACTTATATTATTTTAAAAAGTCAAGCTTTGAGCCTGATTAAATTGATGGGTACTTATTTGTGTTTAGCGGTTTTTCTCAAAAAGAGCGAATTTAGCAACGAGGTTGAGGAGAAATCAAATAAATAGCCAAAATTTATGAATGGGTTCGTAGTAAGGACTTTAGTCCTGATCACTCTAAGCACTAAAATGCTGACTACAAACTTATCAAATTCACCTACCCCACTCCCCACCTACAAATTAGGCATAATTGCATCTTGAAGATTAGCCCCATTGAGGTTTGCACCATTCAAATTCGCACCTCTAAGATTAGCGCCATTAAGATTAGCCCCGCCTAAGTTAGCATTGGTGAGGTTAGCCCATGATAAATCAGCGCCTCTCAAGTCGGCTTCAGTTAAGTTAGCTCGAAATAGGTACGCACTACCTAAATGCGCTTTGTGCAAATTAGCTTTGTACAAGTTGGCTTTGTAGAGGTAAGCCTCCATCACTTCTGCTTGATATAAATTCGCCTCACTCAAATCAGCCGCAATGAGATGTGCGGCGATGAGGTTGGCAAAACAGAGGTGAGAACGAATTAGTTTTGCTGCACCTAAATCAGCATCTCTCAAATCAGCACCGCTTAAGTCAGTACCAATCAAATTAGCCTCTGTCAAAATAGCACCTCTGAGTTTTGCCCCACTCAAATCAGAACCTATAAGATTAGTGTGGCTTAAATCTGCTTGCGTGAGTACGGCTTGGCTCAAGTTAGCGACGCTGAAGTTAGCTGCACTCAGATTAGCCTCGCTGAGTTTAGCTTGATGTAAGTTAGCACTACTGAGTTCAGCACTACTAAGGTTAGCGCGTACAAGCAAAGCATGACTTAAATCTACTCGGCTGAGATTAGCCCCTTGGAGGTTCGCGCCTCTAAGATTATTCTCCTGTAAGTTGGCGGTGCTGAGGTCTGGTTCAAGTTGCGGATTTTTTTGTCTCCACTCAGTCCATCTCACTGCACCTGCTTGTAACAAAGCTAGATGCTCTAAATTTGCCATTGTCTCTCCTTTATTCCTGGCGACCAAACGGGGAATTACTTCGTCCGGCTACGCTTTCTATAGCTGTCCGCGCTCCCGCCGCACCCGCGAGAATATCCCTTTCTTGCCCACCTAAGTACAATCTGCCGAAGCTACCTACAGCCTGAACTTCCAAAATGTTGATTGAGGCTGCTTTCTCGGCTTCATTGGCTGCTAGGGCTGCATAAGCAGCAGGTTCAACTTCTAACACGTATAAAGTTTGCCCAGCTAGTAATAGCTGTCCCCGTCGCGTCCGATTGATTAGTTGGGTTTGGTAAGCATCTATATTGCGGATAATTTGGCTAGAAACAACGCGCGGTTTGAGACACTCCTCTCGTTTCACTCCTAGCGCCGCCAAAATTGCTTGACCAGCAGCCCGCGTTTCGCCTTGAGAGCCTGAATGTACTTCCAATAGACCGTATAACCTCTCAACTACTTGCACTCCAGGGCGAACAGAGGCGGCTTTGAGGGCTATGTCAGTAATTTTATTAATCTCGATACCGGGAGAAATTTCAATCCACAATGATGTATCTCCCGGTAATGGCAAGAAACCTTGGGCTACTGTTCCTATATAAGCTGCGTGTTGTGGTTGCAGGCTGTCGAGAAATACGAAACTGCGTAGTTCTATTCCCAAGGTAATGCTCTCCAGTCATGAGGGTAAAGTAATATTTCGCAATATACGCAATATATAAATGTAACTTAAAACTACCATTTAAAGTTAGGGGCTGGGGATTGGGGAAAAGCCGTTTTATATGATTGGTTGTGAAATTTGTTTCGTTGAGGCTGTTTTGAAAGGGCGATAAAGATTTTTAACACCCCTACACCCAGCCTCAACAGACAACCTCAGTGCGTAAGTAGTGGATATAGGATTTTCTTAATAGTTAATTATTAATTACTTATCACTTTTATTACTTTGTATTTAGATTTCGATTCATCACAACAGTTACAATAATATTAATAATATTTAACATTTAGTTGCGCGATGCTGAGACTGATTACTGACTTCGACGGGCCGATTATGGATGTTTCAGAAAGGTACTACCGTGTGTACCTATTCTGTTTAGAGAAAACTCAACGTCCAGGCCAGCCAGTACGGCAACTATCCAAAGCAGAATTTTGGCAAATGAAGCGATCGCACCTTCCCGAAAGAGACATCGCCCTGCGTTCTGGTTTGGATGAAGCACAAGCACAAGAATTCTCCCAATTGCGCCGTAAAACAGTACATACAGAACCTTACTTTCAATATGACAGACCCATCCCAGGCGCTTTAGATGTGTTGGCTAAGGTTCAACAAGCCGGTGTTGATTTAGCCGTGATGACGATGCGCCGGGTGTGGGAACTAGACTATGCTTTTCAGAGGTATGATTTAGGGAAATTTTTCCCAGAAAATCGCTGTTATTGTCTCAGCAACGACTACGTAAAAACCCGCGATATTGACGACAAGCCTCTGTTAATGAAGAAAGCATTGGCTGAATTACCACCCGCCGCCGATACTTGGATGGTAGGAGACACCGAAGCCGACATTACGGCGGCGAAAAAGCATGGTATTAAGGTGATTGCAGTAGAATCTGGAATACGCGATCGCACTCAATTAAAACTGTACCAACCTGATCTAATCGTGCCAAACTTGAGTGCAGCCGTAGAAATCATCCTAGAAGCGAAAACATCTGTACCTGTATCGGCTGTTGCTATGAGATAGCTGTTGACAGTTATCAGTTATCAGTTATCAGTTATCAGTTGACTAATGACCAATAACTAAATTAAAAACCCCTTCCTTCGCAGGTAGGGGTTATATATTGTCATATTTGGGCGGTTTGCCTGGAAGTCGGAATCGACTTAACGTAAAAAACTGCTAACCAACCACAATAATATAAAAGTTAATACCGTCGAGAACTGATTTGCGGTGATTGTAAGAACGGGTATTTGTGGTAAGAGCAAGCTGGCAATTAGTCCACCGCTAATTAAGCCTAAAATCAGGCCTACCAGAGTAAACAAAACTGCTCGACCAAATCGGCCTTCTTTACGGTTAAGAAAGAAAATACTAACTATTACACCAGATACCAACGTCAACTGCAAAACTTGATCGCCTGCGGCTGGGTAAAAAACGCTAATAGCGCTCAAACCTAAAAACCAAGCCCCTGGCCAAAGCACATCTGTCCCTGAAGGCTGATCGAGAATTTTTTGCAGCCATGCAGGCGACTGCTCGCGGGGCTTTAGGTTTTCTTTAGGAGGTGATTGCACTCTCAGTTCTGGAAAGCGGATACGTTCAGGGACTTTGATTTTACCTTCTTGGCGCATCCTTAAACGATCCATTAAAATTGCATCGTAAGCAGCTTCGATGATTTCTATACTCTTGCTATCGCCACTGTATTTCTCAAATAGACGATTGCGAGCGTCTTGAATTTCATCAAAGCTAGCATCTTCCGATACCCCAAGTTTTTCGTAGGGACTTTGATCGCTCATGGGAGTTTATACTTCAGCCTTAGTCGGGGGCAGTCTTTAATCTAAGGAAACAATTTTAGGTTTTATTTTGATCGACAACAAATGTATCGACCGTATTTTATGCCCTACCAGGATATTAACACGGGTTAGTTAGATTAAGCCGTAAATTTTAACTATAGCAACTTTAACATATCGCTATAACTCCGTGTATCCCCTCATGCCGTTGACCAATTCTAGCTCTACTCTAGAGTTTAAGCTAAGGATACTTAAGAGCTATTTTATGAAAAAAATAACTTTTATCTTCCAGATGTGGCAATTTACCGTACCATAAAGAAATTTTCCTTCTTTGAGGCACTAAATTAGATGGTAGCCTCAATTCAGGTAAAGATTTAAAATTGAAAAGTTTTAAATTTCGATTAAACTTGAGAAACAAATACGCTCGTTAGTAAAAAAACGACCGTGGCTAAATCCCGGAAATAACGGAACGTCAAGTCGGCAATTACAATCCCTACATCTAAATGTAGGAATTAGTACTACAGGCTTCCTGGTGTCGTTATTCCACATTGTGATTACACTATTATGTGGATCGTAATGGGAATTTATTCCTAGTGCGTGTACTTTTTTGAAAAATCCCAAGTGGGACTGCGTTTTTACGCCATACTGCTGTTAATCTTATAATTTTTGTGCAAAGAGATGGTCATGGCTCCTGCCAAGATTCTTGTAGTTGATGACGACCCTGCGGTTCGGAATTTAATCCAACGCTTTTTGATCAAACAAAACTATCAGGTAGAGGCTGCCGAAGATGGTAAGACAGCTTTGTCTCTATTTGAGCAATTTAACCCAGATTTGGTAATTTTGGATGTCAACTTGCCAGATGTCATTGGTTTTAACCTCTGCCAAGAAATGCAAAGCCGTAATGGTGTTTTTGTTCTGATGCTGACTAGCCGTGCTGATGAAGCTGACAAGATTCGCGGCTTTGCTAAAGGTGCTGATGATTATCTCACCAAACCCTTTGGTCTGGGAGAATTAGAAGTCAGAGTTGGCGCAATTTTAAGAAGACAGCGCGTTATCAATCCCGCAGAACAAAAACGCTTAACATTTGAAAAACTGATGATTGATCCTGTACGGCGTGAGGTGACACTTAATAGCCAACCCGTACCCTTAACTGCTTTGGAATTTGACCTGTTACATTTCTTAGCCAGCCATCCAGGTCGAGTCTGGCGACGAGCCGAACTAATTCAGGAAGTTTGGGATTATGAATACGTTGGCGACCAACGAGTTGTAGATGTACATATTGGTCAAATTCGCAAAAAAATTGAAATAGATGCTAGCCAACCAGCATTAATTCAGACTGTGCGAGGAGTTGGGTATAAATTTGAATGTCCCACCCACTCACAGGTAGAAGCCAATGCTTAAATAGGAGCTAAAAAAAGTAAGATTTTTATACCCTTTTAGCAAACTTTTGAACTTGTGGGTATCTAGTCTAGGTTGTGCAAAAATTAGCATCTCAACCTTGACTAATTATTTAATGTTAGAACTTACGCATTGACAGAAAATTGAGACTATACAGTCAATTTAAACTTATGTGTTAAGTGTTCCAAAATAAAGTCACGCGCCACTTGAAGAGATAGATTCCTTTGGATTTCATACCAATTTTCAATTAACTCTTCGGAGCGCATTAATTCTAGTTGTTAGGACTTACACAACTGACACTTGGGGTAGGGTGCGTCAGATATGGAAAATCCTTTGATGTGTACGAGATTATTGGGGCTGACGCACCCTACAGTTAGTTTGATTATGACATTTGCGTAAGTCCTAACAATAATTAGACTTAATGTTTGAGAAAATATAAGTTTTTGTAGTTTTTGTAGGGTGGGCATTGCCCACCTTACGTATATTTGGGATAGGTGGAAATAGTACAGACCGTACCAGCACTTGAGAATGGCAAATCGGTACAGTTTTTTTAGTTAGCAGTGATGAAATAAAGTTTCTAAGTACACACGGGCAGCACGGCGATCGCTATCTCCGTTTTGCAGTAAAAATAATGATAGCGCTGCTGTCAATACGCGATTTTGATCCCAATCGGGATGTGTTTCTAAGTAATTTTTCAGCGATTCGTGGAGAGTTTCAGGTATTTCTGTAAAAATACTGACTGTCGAATTCATAACATTTTCCTTCTTTGAGGTCAGTCAAGGGTATAGATTGCTTGTAGTGAGCTAATTGCTGATAATAGTCGGGCAGGCATCCTGTGGAATTTTGATGTCAACCGTTGAACAAACTACAAACCCAGGTCGAATTATTGTGCGACATCAGGGGGTGGGTTTGTCAATGCTGCGAAATGTTAAAAACGATGGTATAAAAAACAGATGTGAACGTAATAATCAATGTTTAAAGCCCATTTCTGTTACATTAGTTAATAAAAACTCAGTCTCTACTACTCCCTCATCACCTAAATCAGAAATCCCCAGTAACAGGGCAACAGCCTATTACCTCGTAAACAGCCTGTGGAAAACTGCGAAAATCCCTGTGGAAAACTTGTGGAATCGGTGAGGAAAATTTCAGCGAATAATAAGAATTACAAAAACATTAACTTTTGATAACAATTAAGCAGATGAAACTTGCCCTGCCATCCCAGTTAGTAACCTAGTTATCTCCGATACATCCGCAAATTGGGATTTTGGCGATCGCCATTACAATCTTGCAACTCCTCAACCGAAGATGAGGGAGTGGAGTGGGGGGAGAAAAACTGTCAATTCTCCCTCATCCCCCTGTTCCCCTCCCTGGAGGGGTTAGGGGTGGGTTACTCCCTCATCCCCCAATCCCAGTCCCTAACGCCTCCGTTCCTGCAACTTCCGATAAACGTCCTTCACATCTACTTGGTGGTGAGCTAAAGCGACCAAAGTATGATATAGCAAATCGGCTACTTCACCAGCGATCGCTTCTTTGTCATCATCCTTAAAAGCCATGACTACCTCAGCCGATTCTTCGCCAATCTTCTTTAAAATCTTGTTATCGCCGCCTGCTAGTAACTTGCAGGTGTAGGAACTTTCTGTAGGGTTGTCGCGGCGATCGCAAATTACCTGAAATACCTGAGACAAAGTATCCGCAGGCGGTGGCACGATTTTTTCTGCCACTTGATGGAAACAACTGCGTTCACCAGTATGACAAGCAATATCTCCAACTTGCTCTATACTAATTAGCAGTGCATCACTATCACAGTCGTAACGAATACTTTGCACTTTTTGGGTGTGTCCAGAAGTCCCGCCTTTATGCCACAACTCTTGTCGGGAACGACTCCAAAACCAAGTTTCGCCTGTATCTAAAGTCTTTTGTAATGACTCCCGATTCATCCACGCCATCATTAAAACAGTGCCATCCAGATAATCTTGCACAATCGCTGGCACTAGACCCCGTTCATCGTAGCGAATTTTTTCGACGGGAATAACATTTTGCGGTGAGAGTGAATCGATCAGAGACATACCAGCTAAATTGAATGAGAATGATTCGTATCACGATACCATTGGAATGAGAGCAGCTGGCATGAATTTTTCTGTGATTTTTCTCATACTGGTAAAACAACAGTCCCGGCCATTGCCGATTGCATTCTCACAGCACTTAAGGCGACATGGTGGGCTTTGGACACGTTACCATACCAATGTATAGCCGAGTTAAAAGCTGCTCTGTAAAGGTCTTGATGGGGCTGTGATAATTGAGTGCGGACTTCTAAAGGCAAGTCTTCGTTCGACTTGTATAACATATTGTTATTTCTTTGGTTCTGGTTATTTTATACGATAGAAGTTCTAGACAATTTTTGACCCTATCCTCAGATAGAGCTTTTTTTACTTGCCCACTGATAGGAGAGACCCTTGGTAAATACCACTATTAAAACCGCCAAATCACAAGAAATCTTTGCCGCCGCTCAAAACCTCATGCCAGGTGGAGTTAGTTCCCCAGTACGTGCTTTTAAATCTGTAGGCGGTCAACCCATCGTATTTGACCGTGTTAAGGACGCATACATTTGGGATGTAGATGGCAACAAGTACATCGACTATGTTGGCACTTGGGGGCCTGCTATTTGTGGTCATGCTCATCCAGAAGTCATTAGTGCTTTGCATGAAGCTTTAGAGAAAGGTACAAGTTTCGGTGCGCCTTCATATTTAGAAAATGTTTTGGCGGAAATGGTAATCGCTGCTGTTCCTAGCATCGAAATGGTAAGATTTGTCAACTCAGGAACAGAAGCTTGTATGGCTGTGTTGCGGCTGATGCGGGCTTTTACTAACCGAGAGAAGATCATCAAGTTTGAAGGCTGTTACCACGGACACGCTGATATGTTCCTGGTGAAAGCTGGCTCTGGTGTTGCTACGCTAGGTTTACCCGACTCCCCAGGTGTACCAAAATCTGCAACTAGCAGCACGCTCACAGCCCCATACAATGACCTGGAAGCCGTCAAAGCTTTATTTGAGGAAAACCGCGATCAAATCGCTGGTGTAATTCTAGAGCCAGTTGTGGGTAATGCTGGTTTTATTACACCTGATGCTGGCTTTTTGGAAGGCTTGCGCGAACTAACTCATGAGCATGGCGCTTTACTCGTGTTCGATGAAGTGATGACTGGTTTCCGTATTGCTTATGGTGGCGCACAAGAAAAGTTTGGCATTACACCTGACTTGACAACTTTAGGTAAAGTTATTGGTGGTGGCTTGCCTGTAGGCGCTTATGGCGGTCGTCGAGAAATCATGTCCTTGATTGCGCCTGCGGGGCCTGTATATCAAGCGGGAACGCTTTCAGGTAATCCCCTAGCAATGACAGCCGGGATTAAAACTCTGGAGTTATTGCAAAAGCCGGGTGCTTATGAATATCTGGAACGGATTACTAAGAAGTTAGCAGATGGTTTGCTGCAAGCGGCTCAAGAAACTGGTCATGCTGCTTGTGGTGGTCATCTTAGCGCCATGTTTGGCTTATTCTTCACCTCCGGCCCGGTGCATAACTATGAAGATGCCAAAAAATCAGACACCGCTAAATTTGGACGCTTCCATCGCGGTATGTTAGAGCGTGGTATTTACTTAGCACCTTCTCAATACGAGGCTGGGTTTACATCTTTGGCTCACACCGAAGAAGATATTGACCAAACTATTGCGATCGCCCGCGAGGTTCTATCTAGTCTCTAATTACTAATTACTGAATGCTGAGTAAACATAATAACTCAGCATTCAGCCTCATAACTCAGCACTTCTCAGCAGCCACAACCTTTATGCTGACAACCCTTGATGGTTTGATGACCTTCAGCACAACCTTCTGAGCAATAGTATTTACCATCTTTGTTAATAGCATCGTCTGTAGAAACGATACACAAGCAAGTCTCACAAGCGCATTTTAGTTGAGTGACGGTTGTCATAATTGTTTCCTCCGTATTTGCTTGTGATTACACTACTATATCTGAACAGATATTCAAGTATTGCTTAACAAAACTTAATATTAAGCACCTTCTCCTTTCCTTTCAAGGGGAGGTTTTTTACACTTCGATCCAAAAACACTGGTTTTAGGGTGTAAGGGTGTAGGGGTATAGGGTAGATGAAACTCTGATAATGAGCGTGAATCTTATAGTCGTCACTTAATTACTTAGGTCTGATGTGAATTAGAAAAACCTTTTATATCCAAAAAATAGCCTATGCTTGGAGCTTATGAAACTCGGTAGGGGCGGGTTAATCAAATATCATCAACAATTAACGATGATCCCGGTGAACCCGCCCCTACAAATGTCTACCCAATTACAAGATTTTTATTCACATTAGACGTTACTTTATTAAAAACCTACCCTTTACCCCTTCCCCTTTCCTAAAGATTAGGAACAACATCTAATATGCGAGACTCTGCACTATAGGTTTTGCCATTAAATTCATAGGTGAAGACAGCTTTGACTTTTTTTGCACCACTAAAACCTTGAGCATTAGTCAAATAAAAACCTTGCTCAAAAATCTGTAATCCAGCTAAATTCAAGGGTTGCACTACCTGAGAAATCAAAATTTTATGATTATCTGCTTGCTGAATTTCGACTTTCTTCGCGTTGATATGCAGATGATTGAGAGTTGAATTTTCTAGTTTTAACCTGACGACAGCGTGACCAACCGGATAGTTTTTTGATGCGCCAGGCGGCGGTGTCAATGTTTCGTATACTTCTAAGAGATTAACATTCAAACTGAGAGTGGGTTTTTGAGTATTTTGTACCATAACTGTTGTTGGGATAGGTGATTTAGTTTGTAAAGAAGATGCCAGTGTAGTAGAGGCTATCAGGAACACAAAATCAAACACACTGACCTCCATTTTTCTCATAGCTATAATTGGGAATTTTCAGTATAGCCAGTTACACCCATTTATGCCGCAATATTCAAAAAAGGGAAGAAGAGGGGAAGGGGGAAAGCCTTTGCTGTTTCTTCTCCCTGTCCCCTATCCCCTGAAAAGAGTAATCAAAAAACCTTCACATTGCTGGTTGATTCAACCTACGTAATTTTATTGAGTTGATTGTAATTTTTTCTAAAATCTGGAAAAAATTCTCATGTACGCTTACGTAAGCAAAGCTACATTACAGTTGCAGATATCTCACCTCGACACTGCTAATAAGCCCTAGTATAATAAGTTATTCAATTATGAGAATACCTCCACGTAATACAGTTGCAACTTTAGCAAGTCTTTAAAGGAGTTCCAGCATAACTTACCTAGTGGATGTCGAATTTGTATATCAATAATTGAAACAGCGTACAACGCTTTTTTATTCTTTATTCGAGCAGCGAGTTAACGGTGCATGAGCTACTGCTTAAATCCGATTTGTCCCAATCCAGAAAATGTAGCATTTAGCCAAAGGTGTGCGGCTTGTGGCTCGCAGCTACTGTTGCGCGATCGCTATCGAGTGATGAAACTACTGGGACAAGGAGGTTTCGGGGCAACCTTTCTCGCCCACGATCAAATTTTGCCAGGGGAACCAAGTTGTGTAATTAAACAGCTACGTCCTTCAGGAACATCACCACAAGTTTTACAGATGGCGCGAGAATTATTTGAGCGCGAAGCCAAAACACTAGGCACAATCGGTAATCATCCGCAAATACCCAGACTTCTAGACTTTTTTGAGGAAAAAGAACAATTTTACTTAGTTCAGGAATATATTAGTGGTTCTACTCTCCAACAGGAAGTAAAACTTAACGGTACTTATAGCGAAGCTGGTATCAAACAGTTTTTAAGCGAAACTCTGCCCTTACTGCAATATATCCACGAAAATAAAGTAATTCATCGTGATATCAAGCCAGCTAACTTAATTCGCCGTTCTCAAGATTCCAGAATGGTATTGATTGATTTTGGCGCAGTTAAAAACCAAGTCAGCCAAGTTATCAACCAATCAGCACACACAGCATTAACAGCTTATGCAATTGGTACTCCTGGTTTTGCACCTCCAGAACAAATGGCAATGCGACCAGTTTACGCTAGTGACATCTACGCATTAGGAGTTACTTGTATTTATCTCCTTACTGGAAAAACTCCTAAAGACTTAGAGTACAATCCCACAACTGGAGAAGTTATGTGGGAACACTTAGTCCATGCAAGTGACCATTTAATTGGTGTGCTGCGGAAGATGTTAGAAGTATCAGTACGCAGCCGCTACCAGACAGCTAAAGATGTGTTAAAAGCCTTAGAGATTGAACCATATTTAGAAAGTTTAGCTCAAGGACTGTTAGTTAAATCAGATAAAGAGCCAACAATTAACCGTCCAGAAGTTTCTGCGGTGTTCAATAGCCATCCCTCTGTAGGGGCTACTGGTTTAGGGGTAGCACAAGTAGCCGCAGCAATTCGCGCGAGAAGAGCTAAAGATGCAGCAGCAAAATCATCATTACCAAATAGTAATAGTAATGGTCATGCTTCACCCCCTCAACAATCTAAAGTGATACGTAGATTAGATAGTCAAACTTTGATGAAAGCCTATCTTAAAGGGAGGCGAGATTTTGCTCTGCACAATTTAAACTTGCTTAATCTCCAAGGTGCTGACTTATCAGAAACAAATTTTCATTCTGCTCAATTACAAAACACTAACCTCCAAGGAGCGAATCTCCATAACAGTGATTTTGGCAAAGCTAGTTTGACACGTGCTAATCTCAAGGATGCCAATTTAAGTAGAGCTTATTTCCATCAGGCTGATTTGGAAGGAGCAGACCTACGCGGCGCAGACCTCAGTCATGCTTATCTCAGTAACGCCAATCTCCGGGGGGCTAATTTGTGTGGTGCTAATCTCACGGGTGCAAAAATTACTGATGAGCAATTAGCATTAGCTAAAACCAATTGGATGACAATACGCCCTAACGGTAAAAGAGGTTTGTTGTAATTTGCAATTTTGGTTATTAGGGCGGACAATGCCCACTCTACAAATACTTAAATTTTTATAATCATTAAATCGTATTCTCTATATAGAGGATGGATTAAGAGTAAGTTTCTGTTTATTTGTAGTGAAGTAAAGGCTGAAAAATTTATATTTATTATTAAGAATACAAAATGGTATGCCTAATGACAATTAGAGATGATTTATAAAGTAAACCTTAAATTGTCGGGTGCGTTAGAGCAGCGCGTAACGCACCGTATTTGCTGGTGCGTTACGGCTAATTCCTCATTTCGCCAACGCTCAAATCCTGACATAGCCGTAACACACCCTACTTAATATTTACTTTATAAATGACCTCTAAGTTGCTTAACCAAGAATATAATCAACCAAATGGTACTTTAGATAATACTTTGCCAATGCCTATCAATTATCATGCTCAAATCAATCTTAAATCTAACAATTTTGATTTAAGCCTAGAGCAAAAAGTAGATATTTTAGACCTTTTTTGGCAGCAAAATTTAATCAAGAATCAATTTTTGCTGATTTAGGAATGCTTCCTCCCTGCTTTAACTCATATCTTGCACCTGGAAAATTGGATGTCAAAACCACAACTACGTGCAAGATGAACAAGGCGTTCAATATTAAGTAAAAGAAGATACACGACCATGTTGGGGAAAATAGATTCAACCCACATTCCGCACCCTTAAGTGTCACATATCGAAAAGGACTAGTAAGTAGTACATAATAACTATAAGTAATTGAAAGATGAAGAGACTTAATGAGAGGAAGTAGTATTAAGCTAGGCATGGAGTGAGAAAGCAAAACTTCGTAACGGGACTGAAAGAAAGAGAAAATTCAAGCATTAAAAAAAATAATTGATAACAAAACAAGGAATAATTGATGACAACAGAAGAAGTGGAGAAAACTGTTGTGACATTAAAACCCCAAGAAATAGAAATTCAGAACATAGACCATCTAGGGATAGTATCAGGAATAATAGATTCAATAGGAGTAGTAGGAATAATAAATGAATTAATAGGAGTCGAAAAAGGGGAGAAAGTAAGTTCGGGTCAAGTAGTAAAAGCCATGATATTAAACGGGTTAGGATTTGTATCGAAACCCTTATATATGTTTCCCCAATATTTTGAAACAATAGCCTGTGAGCATCTGGTAGGAGCAGGAGTAAAGCCAGAATATCTTAACGACGATAAACTGGGGAGAGTGATGGATAAACTATTTATAAAAGGATTAGATACAATA
This sequence comes from Anabaena azotica FACHB-119, assembly GCF_014697625.1. Classification (GTDB taxonomy): domain Bacteria; phylum Cyanobacteriota; class Cyanobacteriia; order Cyanobacteriales; family Nostocaceae; genus Trichormus; species Trichormus azoticus_A. Next base: position 18,447 of record NZ_JACJSG010000008.1, read on the forward strand.
TTTTTTATCATTGCCCTAAAAGCAGCCAAAAAATTTGGAGTATCCCTATCAATATCACATCTAGACTCATCATCCATGCACGTGCATGGGCAATATAATTCAAGTTTACCATCAGTAATATTTGAGAATCAAAAGGGAGAAAATAATCAAGAATTAGAAGAAATAGCAGTAAAAGCACCACAAGAAATCACCATCACTTACGGTTATTCCCGTGACCACCGTCCTGACTTAAAACAATTCATCATAGAAATGATATGTTTAGGAGATGGAGACATACCAATATTTTTAAAACTAGCATCAGGAAACCAAGCAGATTCATCATGCTTTGCTAAAATAGCAGTAGAATATCAAAAACAATTAGAAGTTAATAGTCTTCTCGTTGCTGACTCTGCTTTATATACAGAATCAAACCTAAAAATGATGTCAGAATTACGCTGGTTATGTCGGGTACCATTAAGCGTAAAATCAGCAAAATCATTAATCTCAACATTACCAGAATCAGAATTTGTTGATAGTACAATATCAGGATATAAATTAGTATCAAAGACAGAAAATTATGCCGGAATAGAACAAAGATGGTTAGTGTTGCAAAGTCAAGAAAGAAGAGAATCCGACTTGCGTAAACTCTCACAGAAAATTACCAAGGCAGAATCAAAAGCTGTGCAGGATTTGAAAAAGTTGTCACAAGAAAGATTTGCTTGTGAAGCAGATGCTATCAAGGCATTATCAAAATTATCAAAACAGTTCAAATATCACCAAATTCACAAAAGTACGCTTACTCAAGTCAAATCTAAGACAAAAGATTCTCCAGAAGAAATATCTTACCAAATATCAGCTACAGTCTGGGAGGATGAAAGTAAAATTAATACGGAAGTGCTGAGTGCAGGACGTTTTATTATTGCTACGAATGTTTTAGATTCAAAGGAACTGTGCAATGATTCCATGCTCAGTGAATATAAAGCCCAGCAGTCATGTGAGCGGGGGTTCGGTTTTCTCAAAGACCCATTATTTTTTGCAGACAGTATTTTCCTCAAAAGTCCTGAGAGAATAGAGTCTTTGGCAATGATTATGGGCTTATGTTTGTTGGTTTATACCTTGGCTCAACGTCAAATTAGAAATGCTCTTAAAGATTCTAAATCAACAATTCAAAATCAATTAGGTAAAGCAACTGACCGCCATACTTTACGCTGGATTTTTCAATGCTTTCAGGGTATTCATTTAGTTAAATATAACAACGAAAAACACGTCTCTAATTGGACTCCACATAGGGATTTTATCCTGAATATTTTACCAGATGATTGTTTTCGTTACTATCAATTAGCCACTTAATTCTTCTCTTCGCTCATTTAGTTCATATCAGATTTAGGAGCTAATCTGTTTGATTTACTGCTCTATTTTACTATGTCTATAATTTCGTTTTTTACCTCAATTTATTAGTCTGACTTATAATCTCTATCTTGAATATCTTCATTTATTTATCTGTTGACTCCTCTGGGTGGTGTTCTTTCTTATTGCTCCTTATTGAGAATGGGTTTTGACCCCATTTTTGGTGTTTTTCTTTTTCGCCAATTTATTTTTCGCTAATCTGTTATTTTTTAGCCTCAGTTTTCTTTCTTATTTCCGTAATTTCCCTGTGTGACAGTTTAGGGTGCGGAATGTGGGATTCAAGGGCTATCTGTGCAGCTTGCCCCCAATCAGGTGGTGATGCAGACTTTATATGGAGATAAGTCCAATGGGTAATAAGGTAAGCAGTCAGCGAAAGAATAAGCCAACGATACATACCCAGCAGAGTCCCTTGCCCAAAACGGTGTAAGCCAAAACGATGCTTTGCAGTTTTAAACCATCCTTCAATCTGCCATCGACGCTTACCCCACCACTTAAGAGTAGAAGCTTTAATTGGTCGAGTAGATAAGACAAAGCGTTTTTCTAGTTTGCCGTTATCGCGTTTTAAGTAATACCAAGAAACGGTAACAGGAAACTTTAAACCAAACAGATAAACCTGTTGACCCTGCTTATGTAATCGTCTTAAAAGCCTACCATCTGCTAACTTGCGGCTAATAGATACACCTGTAACAGCATGATATTTTAAGCGACGTACACCTTCCAGGAACTCTATACTACCAAAGGCTGTATCAGCCAAAATGATTGTTTCAAAGTGTTGAGTTAGAGATTGAGGTAATCGTTTGACCAATTTTAGCCCAAGCTGTGCGGGAGATGGCGTTCCCTTACCCCTCCAAACACGAAAGTTCCAAGGAATACGGCATCTTCCAATTACTAAATAAACTACGACTAGATGTAAACCACGTTTACCATTGTAAACTCTAATTAAATCACTAAACTCCGGAAATTTGCCTCGTTTCTCGCGCATTTGTTAAGTCAATGATTACTTGTAAAAATGGCTTTCTCCCTTTACCAGATGATGCTAACACCTGGAAAACTGTTTCTAATGCAGTGGAACGAACCACACGAATCATCTCCCTAGTTGACCAAGGATTGATATTTAGAAATCGGCTGATTGCACTTGGGGATTTTGTCTGACTGTGTTCGGGTAACGGGTGTCCTTGTGCCTCTAAAAATAAAGTCAGCATCGCTTCTAAATTATCTTTCTGGTACTGCGTAGGCATCAGTTCTTTCAGGCTATAAACTAGTTCTTGGGCGTGGGCAAGCATTTTTCTTGCTTTTTATCGAAATACATTTCACGCCCTTTCTCTCATGTTTTGAGTCAACTACAGCAGATTTTGGGTAGATGAGGTACAAGCGTAATACCCAATACCATGTAGAGACTTTATATGTAACGTCTCTACAGTATTTCACGAATAGCGAAACTGCTATAAGCAATTCCAACATTTGCTCGCATAGTGCGATCGCACTCTAGGATGCCACACAATGCGTCATCCCAGCATCAGCCCGTTTTTGCAGCTTTTTTATGTACTATTACTGCTCACAGTAGTTATATACTTAACTCTAGCATACTGAATTAATATTCTTGATATCTTGTGATATTTTGCGCTTTTTATTTCCCTATTGCGGGTTTATTCGGTTAGGTGCAAGATGTGAGTTAAGAGCCAGCAGGAGCAATTGGATTAATCGGTTATCAGTTATCAGTTATCAGTTATCAGTCCTGACTGCATATGGTGGAGGATAAACAAGCGACAAAATACACCTTCCACCCATTGGTGTAGTGTTTCACCAACTTATTTAACTGATAACTGTTCACTGTTAAACCAACTTCTCCTGCTATCTCTGCTTTTTACTGGGGAACTTGAACTAAATAAGATGATGGAAGTGGTTGTGCGCGTCCAGCATTAACTAACGCTTGGTAAACAAAAGCAGCAATCTCTGCTCTGGTTGCTGGACGATTAGGATTGAGTTGGCTAACGGTAGGATAGTTGATTACTAATTGCCTTGTGGTCGCAGCTGCGACTGGCCCAACTGCATAACCAGGAATTTGACCAGCGTCAGAATAGATGGAAATTACATTCTGATTGTTGGCAGTTAAGCCAAGTCCATTAGCTAAAGATACCAGCGCCTGAACTCTGGGGATTTCCTGTTGTGGTTTGAATGTGCCATCAGGATAGCCAGAAACAAATTGACTGCGATAAGCATTTTGAATTGCTGCATAAGCCCAGAAATTCCGGCTAACATCACGGAAATCAATGGCGTTGCGTTTTGCTGCTGGTGTTAAGGCTTTGGTAATAATAGTGGCAAATTGGGCGCGGGTGACGGGTTCGTTGGGTTTAAAAGTACCATCAGGAAAACCTGCAATAATATTTTGCGAAGCCAAGGCTTCAATATAAGCCCTTGCCCAGTAATTTGTGGCTACATCTGTAAAAGCTGTACCTTGACCTGGGGGTTGATTAACAGTAGCAGCGACAAAATCGACTTGACCGGAAATCTTTTTCTGGTCGATATCGTTGCCAACAGCTAGGATACGTACTGTTTTGGTGGCGTTGTTCACATCAAAACGAGTATTACTGCGGATTAAATTACCTCCAGGGTTTTCATTAGTACCCAAATCTGGTTCCGCATTAATAGTGGCTACGACTCCATCTCGCTTATTGTTTTGAATGACGTTCTTACGTAAAACAGGCTTGGCTGTTTCTGAGATGTATAAACCGTCTTGGTTCTGGACAATCTGGTTTTCTGTGACTAAAGGTGTGGAAGTTCCACCGATCGCAATCCCAAATCCGGTATCTTGGAATAGGTTGTTACGAATTTCCCCTCTAGCTGCTCTAGCTACGGAAACTCCATTACCTTTGTTCTGCACAAAGATATTACCTTCAATGATGGGGTTTCCTGTACCAGTGACAAAAACCCCATCCCTGACACTATTAGTAAAGGTATTATTTCTGATATTGGGATTACTTGATTCTACCCATACAGCAGTGCCGCGTTGATTGGGGTTAGTGGCGGTGATGCCGGCTATGGTGGTATCGTTATTAGCCAAAATAGTTACATCTTGGCGGGCAAATGTACGACTTGTATAAAAACCACCGCCTGTAATTAAGATACCTTGACCTCTAGCTGATTCATCACCCCGTAGTGTTACTCCTGGTTTAAGAATCAAAGGAAACTGTTCACCAGTCTCACTGCTGTAATTTCCCGGTGCTAATTGAATAATCGTTCCGGGTTGCGCCTGATTGAGTGCAAAGCTAATTGTTTTATAAGGTCTTGCTGCGTCCGCACCAGCGCCAGATGTATCTGCACCCGTTGCTGGGTTGACATAAATTACTGGGGCTGTGGTGGGAACTTGTGCTGTTAGGGAGGGTGTAGCACCTGCTTTGACTGCATTGGGTACTAGCATGAACCCGCTAGAAGCAATTAATAAGGCGGTGATTCCAGTTGGTAAGGATAAAACTGAAAATAAATGTCTGAATGAAGAAAAGTTAAACCCCTGATGTTTCATTTTTGGCTGCTGTGATTTGCTGATGATTAATTGGATATATGGGGTGATTTAGCAGAAATTTAATTAAAAACCCCTGCCAAACTATACTGGATGACTAGCAAATCCGCAGCTAAGTTTCGCAAGAAATTACATTAATTTTACTTATAGTAATGTGCGTGTTAGTGGTCAGTGTCTGTGGTTAGTAGTGGACTGACCTGACTTTTCACGGGAAGTCCTGAAACCCTCTTTAAGGCAGGGTGTAGGGGGTAGGGGGTAGGGTGTAGGGAAAACTTGAAACCCTCACCACACCCTACACCCCACACCCCACACCCTCCGACTTTTCCACATACCGTGAAAAGTCAGGGACTGACAAGGCTAAAACTTGACAGTACAATTAACCGTCGATAATTGAGATGTTAGATTTTTGCCAATCCAAAAGTTTAGCCTCACCAAGCCCATAAAAAATTTCCCATTAAGCAATACAGTTGAGTAATTAATCTTTAGGTCTGTATCTGTTGTGATGAGGCTTGACCGAATAGACAGGATAAATTTGTCTGATTGGGTACAACTGGCGAAGGCGCGGGCAAATTACGGACAAGTAGCTGACCGTATCCCAGGATTAGCTGTGGCTAATCGTAGTTGGTTTGCAGTTCACATCTGCTGTAAATCTGGACAATATTACAGTGCAGGGGAGACATCTTCTGTGTTTCCACTGATGAGTGTGATTAAACCATTGAGTCTGCTGTATCTATTAGAGCATCTGGGGGTGGAACAGGTTTTTCAATGGGTTGGAGTAGAACCATCGGATGCACCGTTTAATTCTTTAGAACAACTAGTGGCTGATAATGGAAGACCGCGTAACCCCATGATTAATAGTGGGGCGATAACTCTAGCTGATAAGTTACCAGGAAAAGACGCTAGCGATCGCACTCACTCTCTACGCCAATGGTTAAACCGATTAGCAGGTTGTCAACTCAAGTTAGATGAGGCAATGTTGGCTTCTGTCAGATTATCTCGTTCGCCTGCCAATATTGCGATCGCTAACTATCTCGTCGAAAAAAAATATTTAGAAAATATTGATATAGCTATTGACACTTACGAACAAATATGCTGTTTATCTGGTACAGTTGAGGACTTAGCCTTGATAGGAAAGGTATTAGCTTTAGACGGTGAAATATCATCACAGCATCGGCAAGTTGTCAATGCTGTTATGTTGAGGTGTGGTTTATATCAAGCGTCTGCTGAGTATGCTGTGAAAATTGGTTTACCCATGAAATCGGGTATTGGTGGGGGGTTACTGGCCATAGTACCAGACCAAGGAGCGATCGCAGCCTACAGTCCAGCCTTAGATAGTATAGGTAATCCTGTGGGAGCGATCGCTTTTATGGAAGCTTTAGCCCAAAACTTGAAATCTTAGCTTCTCTGTGTCTCTGTGGTGAAAAATCTTCTTTAAACCACAGAGGCACGGAGGCACAGAGGGTTAGTTTACTCTGTGGCAGTAGGTGTTGTAAAACTTGGGCGACGTTTAAAATAATCACCTAAGTTTGTTCTCTTCGGCTGAGTTACAGGTGTTTCAGTCGCCTGGGGTGTAACTATCTCCTCTGGTTGTGGTGTTTCTTCTGGCTGTGGTTCAGGGGTAACTATTGGCAATGGTGTTTCAGTCCCCTCTGGTTGTGGTGTTTCAGTCGCCTGGGGTGTGGGTGTTACCTCTGGCTGTGGTTCAGGGATAACGGTCGCCTCTGGTTGTGGTGTAGGACTCTCACTGGGTGATGGTTCAGACCGAGGACGGCTGAAATATCTACCAAATCCTGATTTTTCAGCTTTAGGAGTTGGTGTTGCTGGTGTTGGAGTTACTTCCGGTGTCGGGGTTACTTCCGGTTGTGGTGGTGTAATTTCTGGTGTCGGGGTTACTTCCAGTTGGGGTGGTGTAATTTCTGGTGTCGGGGTTACTTCTGGTTGCGGTGGTGTAACTTCCGGTGTCGGGGTTACTTCCGGTTGGGGTTCTGGAGTAGGAGTTTCTGTAGGCGTGGGTTCGGGAACTGGGGATTTTACTACATAACCAGGATCTACAATGCCACGTACCTCATCAGCTTTCAATTCCCCTCTGACAATTCTGGAAAGAGTATCTTTACCTTTGGGTTGGTAGTTAAAAAGTCTGACTGTAGTGTTAAAGGCATTTTTAACTGGGTTGCCTTGATTATCGAGAAATTCCAGCTTTACCCAGTTCTTCCCAGTTTTAAACCCTTTGAGGTAAACTGCTTGCCAGCGATCGAAGACAAAGCTTTCACCATTGATAGTGCAGCGAATACGCCAATCACTGAATTGATCATTGGGGTTATCTTTAGCCGCTAAGTGTAATGGGGCGTTGGTTAAGTAGAAGTCTAGCAAGATTGGTTCTGCCCCGTAACTACCTTGAGGACGGCTGTAGGTTAACAAAGGTAGGCTGGGATCGGGATTATTGTCCTCGCTTTTGGTGAAAATGTGAAATGTCGTCTGGGCGTAAGCACCCTCATTTTTAAAACTTTCATGCCAAGGGCGGGAAGCAAAGACGCGCAGAGTATGAGTACCAGGAGACAAATCAGACAGCACTAGGGGCTGACTTAAATCGTATACGGGTATATAAGGTTGATTATCGAGGATTACGTGAAGATGGGGGCCTAGTTCCCATTGCGGGTGCTTAAAGATTGGTAAGTCCTTAACTTGAAACGTAACGCTGACTGTGTTGTCACTGAGGACTTCATCAGCTTTAGGCGTAACTATAGTAACCTGTGGTTGATATATCTCTAAACTTGAGCGTAGTTCTTGAATGACTGCTGGTGGCGAAACTTCGGAAAACTGCCCGGAAATCTGCTGAGGTTTGGCTGTAGAGGTAACGGGTACTTGCTGGCTTACAGCTTTGTCACCACAGCTAACCAACGCCAAGACTAAGACTAATGTAACGAGCCACCTAAAAATCGCAAAACTTCCAGGGAGGAAGTTTCCCAACGGCTGTTTGTGCCAAAGATTCATGCTTTACACCCAGTGATAAACAATTACAGGGCTGACCTGTGACAAGGTTTGGAGAGGGGTCTTAGGCACAAAGAAGTACAGATGTTTAAAACGCTTACACCCTTACACCCCTATACCCTCCCACAGGTAAGCCCTGAATTATTGTGACTGAAATCAGCGATCGCAAACTACGACCTATTAGGTGAAATCTTGATTACATACCACGACTTTTTAGAAAAAAAGCAAAATCAGGATTTTTTTTACAATTTGTAGTAATCACTGATGATAATATTAAAAGTTATGGGAAAACAAATATACCAAAAGCGAACTCAGCAGATTTGTGCCTTTTCTGGTATAAGAAAACATAAGTTTTACGAATTGTTATCCTTTGTAAATTAAATCGAGAAAGTATTGACTTTTTGCGAGAAAGTTTGCAGTGCAAAGGCAGAGTTGACAAATATTTCGGCGAATTTGAATTATTGTTAAAATGTGTCCAACAAAGTACAACTGAAGACTTTATAATTCAACAGAAACAAATTTCCACATAGCTCCTTCATCGCTACTCCAGCCACATCACTGGAGAAGGCGACTAAAGACACTTTGTGGTTTCATGATTCCTCATTCCTTATCACCAGAGGAGGTCGAATGACAATAAGTCCTCCGGAGCGAGAGGAAAAGAAAGCCAGAGTCATCGTTGACAAAGACCCGGTTCCAACCTCATTTGAAAAATGGGCCCAACCTGGACACTTTGACAGAACTCTAGCTAGAGGCCCCAAAACCACTACCTGGATTTGGAACCTCCACGCTCTCGCCCACGATTTTGATACACATACAAGCGATTTAGAAGACATCTCCCGCAAAATATTTGCGGCTCACTTCGGTCACTTAGCCGTTGTGACAATTTGGTTGAGCGGGATGATTTTCCACGGCGCGAAGTTCTCTAACTACGAAGCCTGGTTAAGCGACCCGTTGAACGTGAGACCCAGTGCTCAAGTCGTTTGGCCCATTGTGGGACAAGACATATTGAATGGTGATGTTGGTGGTGGATTCCACGGTATTCAAATCACCTCTGGCTTGTTCCAAGTATGGCGTGGCTGGGGTATCACCAACTCCTTCCAGCTATATGTAACAGCTATCGGCGGCTTGGTATTAGCAGGCTTGTTCTTGTTCGCTGGTTGGTTCCACTACCACAAGCGCGCTCCCAAATTGGAATGGTTCCAAAACGTGGAGTCGATGCTAAACCACCACTTGGCAGTATTGCTAGGTTGCGGTTCCTTGGGATGGACTGGACACTTGATTCACGTGTCCGCACCAATCAACAAGCTTTTGGATGCAGGGGTGGCTGTAAAAGATATCCCCTTGCCCCATGAGTTCATCCTGAACAAAGACCTGTTGATCGACCTATTCCCCGGCTTTGCTGCTGGTTTAGCACCATTCTTCACCTTGAACTGGGGTCAGTATGCTGACTTCCTGACCTTCAAGGGCGGTTTAAACCCAGTGACTGGCGGCTTGTGGCTGACTGATATTTCTCACCACCACTTGGCGATCGCTGTATTGTTCATCATCGCTGGACACCAGTACCGCACCAACTGGGGTATCGGTCACAGCATCAAAGAAATTCTAGAGAACCACAAAGGCCCCTTCACCGGCGAAGGTCACAAAGGTCTCTACGAAAACCTCACCACGTCTTGGCACGCTCAATTGGCTACTAACCTTGCCTTTTTGGGTTCCTTGACCATCATCATCGCGCACCATATGTACGCGATGCCTCCCTACCCATACTTAGCAACTGACTACGCTACTCAGTTGTGTATTTTCACCCACCACATTTGGATCGGCGGATTCTTAATTGTGGGTGGTGCTGCTCACGCGGCAATCTTCATGGTGCGGGATTATGATCCTGTAGTGAACCAAAACAACCTATTGGATCGGGTGATTCGTCACCGGGATGCAATTATTTCCCACCTGAACTGGGTTAGTATTTTCCTTGGCTTCCACAGCTTTGGTCTGTACATCCACAATGACACCATGCGTGCCTTGGGTCGTCCCCAAGATATGTTCTCCGACACAGCAATTCAGTTGCAACCAGTATTTGCTCAGTGGGTGCAAAACCTGCACACCTTAGCTCCTGGTGGCACTGCACCCAACGCTTTAGAGCCTGTTAGCTACGCTTTTGGCGGCGGTATTCTGGCTGTTGGTGGTAAAGTCGCAATGATGCCTATTGCACTAGGCACAGCCGACTTCATGATCCACCACATCCACGCCTTCACCATCCACGTAACAGTTCTCATCCTGCTCAAGGGTGTACTGTTCGCTCGCAGCTCTCGTCTGATTCCAGACAAAGCAAACTTGGGCTTCCGCTTCCCTTGCGATGGCCCCGGTCGTGGTGGTACATGTCAAGTATCCGGTTGGGATCACGTATTCCTCGGATTGTTCTGGATGTACAACTCCCTGTCAATTGTAATTTTCCACTTCAGCTGGAAAATGCAGTCTGACGTATGGGGAACTGTAGACGCAGCTGGTAATGTGTCTCACATCACTGGTGGTAACTTTGCCCAAAGTGCCATCACAATCAACGGCTGGTTGCGTGACTTCTTGTGGGCGCAAGCTTCCCAAGTAATCAACTCCTATGGCAGTGCATTGTCCGGTTACGGATTAATGTTCTTAGGCGCACACTTCGTATGGGCATTCAGCTTAATGTTCTTGTTCAGTGGTCGCGGTTACTGGCAAGAATTAATTGAGTCCATCGTTTGGGCGCATAATAAACTGAAGGTAGCGCCTTCAATCCAACCCCGCGCTCTGAGCATTACTCAAGGTCGCGCTGTTGGTGTGGCTCACTACCTCCTGGGAGGAATCGCTACAACCTGGGCATTCTTCCACGCACACATACTTTCTGTAGGCTAGCAACTAGCTACATCTAGTTATGAGTGATGAGTTGATGGATATAGAATAATACCTTTAACTCAAAACTCATAACTACCCTTAAGCTGATAAATGATGGCTAAAGGTCAGAGGAAATATCAAAACCTATGGCAACTAAATTTCCAAAATTTAGCCAGGATCTCGCACAGGACCCAACCACGCGGCGCATATGGTATGCGATCGCAATGGGCAACGACTTTGAGAGCCATGATGGCATGACCGAAGAAAATCTTTACCAAAAGATTTTCGCTACTCACTTCGGACATTTGGCAATCATCTTCCTTTGGGCATCCAGCCTCCTGTTCCACGTAGCCTGGCAAGGTAACTTTGAAGAGTGGATTAAAGACCCTCTACACGTCCGCCCAATTGCTCACGCTATTTGGGACCCCCACTTTGGTCAACCAGCGATCGAAGCTTTTACCCAAGGTGGCGCTAGCAACCCTGTAAACATCGCCTACTCTGGTGTTTACCACTGGTGGTACACCATCGGTATGCGTACCAACAACGAACTGTACACAGGTTCCGTCTTCCTGTTGTTGTTGGCTGCATTGTTCCTGTTTGCTGGTTGGTTGCACTTACAACCCAAGTTCCGTCCTAGCCTCTCTTGGTTCAAGAGTGCTGAACCCCGTCTAAACCACCACTTGGCAGGTTTGTTCGGTGTTAGCTCCTTGGCTTGGGCTGGTCACTTGATTCACGTTGCTATCCCCGAATCTCGCGGTCAGCACGTAGGTTGGGATAACTTCTTAAGCACCGCACCCCACCCCGCAGGCTTGCAACCCTTCTTTACAGGTAACTGGGGCGTATACGCTCAAAACCCTGATACAGCAGGTCACATCTTTGGTACTACCCAAGGTGCTGGTACAGCGATTCTGACATTCTTGGGTGGTTTCCATCCCCAGACAGAATCCCTGTGGTTGACAGATATGGCGCATCACCACTTGGCGATCGCTGTTATCTTCATCGTTGCTGGTCATATGTACCGCACTAACTTCGGTATTGGTCACAGCATCAAAGAAATGCTCAACGCCAAAGCTGGTTTAGTCCCTGGTAGCAGAAGTGAAGGTCAGTTCAACCTGCCTCACCAAGGTCTTTACGACACAATCAACAACTCCCTACACTTCCAATTGTCTTTGGCATTGGCAGCGCTAGGAACCGTTACCTCACTGGTAGCACAACATATGTACGCCCTGCCTCCTTACGCATTCATTGCGAAGGACTACACAACACAGGCAGCGCTGTACACCCACCACCAATACATTGCAGTCTTCCTGCTAGTTGGTGCATTTGCTCACGCAGCAATCTTCTGGGTTCGTGACTACGACCCCGAACAAAACAAAGGCAACGTCCTTGACCGTGTACTACAGCACAAAGAAGCGATTATCTCTCACCTCAGCTGGGTATCGCTATTCTTAGGCTTCCATACCTTGGGCTTGTACGTTCACAACGACGTAGTAGTAGCTTTTGGTACTCCTGAAAAGCAAATCTTGATTGAACCTGTATTCGCTCAGTTCGTTCAAGCTGCTCACGGTAAAGTACTCTACGGCTTAGACACATTATTGTCTAACCCTGACAGTGTTGCTTACACCGCTTACCCCAACTACGGTAACGTATGGTTGCCTGGTTGGTTAGATGCCATTAACTCTGGCACAAACTCCCTCTTCTTAACAATTGGCCCTGGCGACTTCTTGGTACACCATGCGATCGCCTTGGGTCTGCACACCACCACCCTCATCCTAGTCAAAGGTGCTTTGGATGCTCGTGGTTCCAAGCTGATGCCCGATAAAAAGGATTTCGGCTACGCCTTCCCTTGTGATGGCCCTGGTCGTGGCGGTACTTGCGATATCTCCGCTTGGGACGCTTTCTACCTCTCACTCTTCTGGGCATTGAATACAGTAGGTTGGGTAACTTTCTACTGGCACTGGAAACACCTGGGTATTTGGCAAGGTAACGTTGCTCAGTTCAACGAAAACTCCACCTACCTCATGGGCTGGTTCCGTGACTACCTCTGGGCTAACTCCGCTCAGTTGATCAACGGTTACAACCCCTACGGTGTGAACAACCTGTCCGTCTGGGCTTGGATGTTCCTCTTCGGACACCTAGTTTGGGCTACTGGTTTCATGTTCCTCATCTCTTGGAGAGGTTACTGGCAAGAGTTGATCGAAACCCTAGTATGGGCGCACGAACGTACTCCTATCGCTAACCTCGTTCGCTGGAAAGACAAGCCTGTTGCTCTCTCCATCGTACAAGCTCGTGTAGTTGGTCTAGCTCACTTCACCGTCGGCTATGTCCTCACCTACGCAGCCTTCCTCATCGCCTCCACTGCTGGTAAGTTCGGTTGATCTGGCTTCTAGTTTTGTAGGTAAGTAATTAAATCCCCCGCCGCAAAGTGGGGGATTTTTTGTTGGGGTGGTGAAGTTGTTTTTTGCCTTCTGGGAAACTTTAGAATAACCTCAAATATTACATTTATTCTTGTGGGGTGGGCATCTTGCCCGCCCTTCAACTTATTAACTCATAGTCAATTCATATAAAATTATGAATTTCTTGAGCTAAGGAAGGGAACAATATAATAGGACTTACGCACTGTACAAAATAACTATCTTGTGTATCACAGTAAATAGGTTATTTCAGGCTTTTGTCAATCACACTTGATTGCTTGCGATCGCCAAAATATTGTGGAAAAATTTAGCTCTAAGCCTTGAAAACTATACCTATTATTTTGGCTTCTCTGTCAATGCGTAAGTCCTATATAATTACGACTTAAAGGAGAGATGATGTCTGACTTATTGTTCGGAATACCGATTATACCTTGGTTTCAAGAAACTATGAATGCAATGCCTATTCATGGAGAGGGAACACGAAAAATCTGGAATAATTGCTGGTATGAAGCATACAAAAAATTAGGTGGTGAAAAAGAGAGTTGTGGTACAAAAGGTTGTCCAAAGAATGCTGCATACGGCTTATGGTATTTAGGTCGTATTGTTGATAGCGGTCGAACCTGTAAATATCTGGATATTATAGAAATCAATAACAATAAATTATTAGGCCCTAATGCAGCATACGCAGTCCTATATCTAGAGATGCTACAGCAAAAAGGAGATAATACAACTACAAAAATTTTGTGGTCTGATGTTAGAGAAGTTTATCAGCAAAGACTGAACAAAGAGGCAGCTAAATCTAAAAACGGACAAATGGAAATAGCCTTGGCACTGTTTAATGCAAATTTAATAATCTTCCCATCAAAATGAGCGAAAGTGATTGACAACCTGAAAAATATGAACAATAAAATTATTGAATATGTAGTTAAATTAATATTATCTCTATCGGAAGAAGAATACTGCCTTCTAGAAGGAAAACTATTTTTTAATTCTTCCTATCCATCTACAGCAGAAATTATAGAACTTGCAAACAGAAGTAAAACATTTGACTTTTTAGATGATGAACCAGATTTATATACTCTCGAAGATGGTGAGCCTATCTAAATATGGTGTAACTGTTGCAACTAACATAATAGTAAAAAAAGAGCGATCGCCTATCAACAACCTTAGCCAAAAGCACTCAAAACCGTGAACAACTGGCAAGAACACATTACTATTAATCCTAAGATTTGTCACGGCAAACCATGTATCACAGGTACACGCATCATGGTTTCAGTCATTCTTGATAATCTTGCTGAAGGATTAACATTTGAGGAAATAGTTAAAGATTATCCACCACTAACATTAGAAAATATAAAAGCTGCTATTGCTTACGCAGCACAACTGACTCAGAAAGAAGAACTATTAATATCAGATGAAGCTAGTTCTAATATTTTTCATCATACCTCAATTCCAACAGAAATAGAGTCAATTTTCATGAAATTAGCCAAGCAATGGCGTGAAGAAACTCGTGGCTTATCATCTATTAATCAAATGTGTATGCACCCTGCATACCAACAAATCATAGGAATGGGTGAGGCTGTTATACCTTTACTACTAAGAGAAATTGCAAATAAATCTGGACGCTGGTTTTGGGCATTAAAATCTATTGCTAGAGAAGACCCTGTACCTTTTGAGTTTAGAGGAAATACAAAGGAAATGACTAAAGCTTGGCTCGAATGGGGTAGACAAAGGGGGTATGAATGTTACTAATCATACCTATGTTTTTTTGACTTAATCACTTCAATCACATCATCATGACGTTGACCATCAATAATATCTTTTAAATGAATCTTCCCCTCAATATACTGTAAGTGAATCCGCCAACCTGATAACTTATCGATATCAGCACGGTATATCGCTTGCTTAATACCCTTAACTTTACGGAGTCTTGTTTTGGGAAAACTCCTAGTCCTGTGACATTCATTATCTTCCAGTTCAGCCAAGGCTTCTAGGAAATCAATTTTTAAATGATCAGGTAAGATATCCATAGCTTCATGGATAACACCATGCTCATCTAAAAGTGGCTTAATCCGTGACATTAGTTAGAGCGAACCTCAAGTTCTTGATTTTGTACACTAAAATCTTGGTAGAGAGATTCAGCGACTGAAGCGTAGGCTTTTGCTGCATCTTCAGTATGGACTACTCTAAATAAAGTGATGACCGTGGCATCAAAAATTGGATCATCGTCAATCGTAATTATTAACCTGATATCTTTATCAATAATCAACGCATATAAAGAAGATTCATAATCTGCACTCAGTTTTATATCTTTTAATTTAAAAGCTTGATTTTCTAATAAATTTTTATGTTTTGATAATAGCTCTACATAACGATTTAATTTCTTAACTATCTTAAATTTATTTTTATTATTGAATTTCTCTAAATCCTGCTCAAATTCCTTTGTTGACTCAATAAGTATTTCCATTTAATTGATTCCAGGCATGAAACCCTAAACTAACTTCAAATTTAACTTATAAATATAACAAATTGAGTATTATATTGATATTTATGCAGAAAAGGAATAATATATAGTACAGGTTAATTTTGCATTGCTTAAAATAGCGATGGTCTTCGACCGGCCGGAGGTCATCGCCTTCAGAAACCCGCATAACCGAAAGTGTAGTTAGTGTAGGTTATTTTTCACACTGCATTTTCTATGCAAACTAAATTATCATCCTTATTTATATTTTTATTAGGACTTACCCTGACTCAAACTGTCGGCGGTACTCATCCTCAAAATGATTTTGCACTAGCCCAAACTCCACCCAAGCCAGAACCCCAAATTATTGTCCAACCTGGAGAAATCAGGGCTTTACCTGGAAAGTTAGATAATATCCCCGTTTTTAACAGTAATAGCCCAGAATGGATTAAAACAGAGGGTATTTTACTTTCTACCTTCCCAGCAAACGGTAAAAAAACACCAACCGCACACCTTAATTTTCCCTTTCAAGGTCGGTTTGATTTATTCGCCCACCATTACACCCACACACCCAAAGATTTACAAACGCTGTACTTAGGGGTAATTGTCAATAACCCTGGAAAAAAACCAGTGACAGTTGAAGTGTTGCAAGCCGCCAGTTATTTGATGCAGGATGCACCCTTTGTCACCTTACCCCCTTACTTAGAAAACAACGACGGTAAAGTATACTCTGGGCCAGGGGCGAGGGCTGTTGCTGATGTGCTGCGGGGAGTGCGACAGGCTGATTTTCCTGCGAAGTTGGTCATTCCTCCCGGACAAAGCCGGATGTTGCTAAATCATGCTATTCCGTTGCGGAATTTGGAAAGACCTGTGAATGGGCGGTCTAGTTTTCTGCGTTTGCGGAGTAGTGATAAAGTATATGCAGCCAGCCTAGCCATGTTTGCTAAGAAAAACGCTGATGGTTCTGACCGTGCGCCTACTCTGGCTGAATGGCAAGCTTTACTTAATAATGGTAACTTTGCCGGGCCAAGGGATAAAACACCTACCCCCCCAAATGCTACGAGTGGGGCTTTGATTTATGGACGTGTGGCTGGTGTTTCTCAAGGTTCCCAATGGCAAGCTACGCTAACCGATAACCCCAAAGCAACCACTTTAACAATACCTCAAGCTGGTAAAGGTATTTCTTATCCTATAGTTACGTTGCGGGGTGGTCGAATGGGTACAGAACAAAACCAAACTGCGAAGATGCTGGTACGCTACCCTGATACAGCTTATGAAGCACATGGTAATTATGGGGTGGAATATAAACTCAGCTTACCTTTGAGAAATAATACTAACCAAACTCAAAAAGTGTCAGTCACTCTGGAAACACCTTTGAAGGAAGATAAGCTATCTCAAGGTGGTGTGCGCTTCCGTAAACCATCCCTAGATTTTCCATTCTTTCGGGGTACAGTGAGGCTGCGTTACTTTGATGACCAGGGACAAGAAAAAATCCGTTACGTGCATCTATGGCACAGAACTGGACAGATTTTAGAACCGTTGGTGCAGTTTACCATGCCACCATCAACTGGACGTAATGTGCAACTAGATGTAATTTATCCACCAGATTCTACACCACCGCAGCTTTTAACTGTGAGAACCTTGTAAATATCACAAGCGATCGCCTACCATCATAATTTGTACGGTCAAAGTGCGATCGCCTTGTAATCCAGTAGACTAATTCATTCGCGCCTGCAACCAAGCTTGTAAATCAGCCACGGTGGTAAAATCTAGCAATGCTTCACCCAATTCTTCCAACCTTGGCAAAGGCAAACCCGCAACCAAAGAATGCACATCTTGGGGCAGTTCACCCAACCGTTTCGTCAACAGTCGAATAATAACATGAGCTGTTGCTTCCCGTCCTTCTTGTCGTCCTTCTTCGCGTCCTTCTTCGCGTCCTTCTTCGCGTCCTTCTTGTCGTCCTTCTTGTCGTCCTTCTTCCCTTGCTTCCTCTTTAATTTCTCGAAAAACTCTCGTTTCTCTCAGTGTGATGTCTAACATCGACTCCACCTCCGCTCGACTCAGTTGATCAAATCGGTAACTTATGATCGTCGTAATAATTTCAATTATTGCACGGCTTTCTGGTAAGGAGGATTCCTCTCTAGCTCTCGATAATAAATACCTAGCTTCTGAGGGAGCATTTTCTTCCTCTACAGTAGTTAATACCATCACCGCCACCCATAGAGGTAAGGAACGAATTTCTCCCAACTCATCCAAATATACCCGATGTACTTGGTTGCCGTTGAGTAAAGTTCGATGCGGATGAATATCACTTTGTTCAAAACTACGTGATGGATAGATTATCACAACTTGCCAATCGCTAAACCTGTCACGGTTGCGGTAGAAATACAGTGAAGATTCTGCAAATACCCTTTCATAAAGCTTTTCGTCTTTTTGGAATTGCACTTCACAGAAATATACAGTACCCGAACTTTGATTGTCTGGTGGTAAAAAGACCCCATCAATTTCAAACTTAGGTTCTTTGACAGCTACCGAGTCAAATTTATATTCATTAGCATTTTCTGGAGGATTTGTCAAAAACTCAAATAATAAAGCAGGAGATTGTTGGAATAGTTGGTAAAAAATTGAATCCCGACGCATGAAAGATTGTTATGCAATATATTTCCATTGATGCGTAGGCTAGGCCTACGCACAAAATTATTTACCGCCGTAGTAAAAGGCAATTTCTTTTTCTTTCAGAGGTGCGAAGCCTGCTTCCTCTAGTAATTTGTCGAGTTCTTGTTGGGGGATGTGTTTTGCGCCAATCCGCACGATGCGCGATCGCATAGTATTAGATACACCACTACGTTGTCTGTTTGCTTCCAACGCCATGACTTTGGTATAAAGTTCTAGCTTCGCTGGCGGAATTGGCGTACCATCAAAATCGATGCCTTTAGCGATCGCTTCATCAATAGCATCAGCGCCTTTATTGTCGGAATTTACTACATTACCTTCAGCAGTCATGACAATACACTCAATAATTTGGTGAGTATATTTTACCAGTCAACAGATATCTATCGAAAATCTTGTTTTTGGACGATTCATTCACTACAACTATTTCTACAGTTGTAGTTATTTTCAGCCAGTCCCAATGAAACAAGAGTTATAGTCAAACATGAAAGAACTTTTTATACCAAATCTCTGTAAAAATGAGCTTAATATAATTACAGTAACTTTTGCGTCTTTGCGCCTTTGCGTGAGTTATATAAAGCGATATTAAGCTCAACTTCATAGAGAAATGGTATTACCCACTCCCCATTTTCAAATCAGCGATCGCCCAATTAAGTAAACACTTGCATTACCGTGTAATATTTGAGTTGAATATTCATTGGACAATCAATGAAAGTATTTATACAAAATCCTCTTTTTGTTACTAACGGCACATCAAATTTATCCGACATCAACAATATTAAATAAACTACTTCTTGAGATTGAGCCACGAAAAATAAAATGTGTTATGCTGGTGAGCAAATATTGTCAAATTCCATTCATGTGACTGTAAGCGTGATTGGATTGGTTCGTAAATCATCAGTGTGCAACATGATGAGAGCAGCATACTCTAAAAATTCGTTGCCGGAAAGTCGCCATAGCAATCGAGGAAGTGCTTACTTGTTTGCACCAATGGTGAATTTTAATGTGATGGCTGAAGTTGGAGATACTCCACCATAACTTGGTTTTATTGAAGTGAAAATACCAAGTATCATTCAACAAAACTTACATTTTTATGTAGGGCAATTCCTTGATGAGGTTTGGGTTAGCCTGTACAAAATGTGGTTTTGTTGACGGAAGCTTGTCAAATTTGGTTGTGTAAAAATAATTCGCTGCAAAGCGGATGCCAGACTAAACATGAATATTGTGACCTGTTGTTATTAGCTAACAACTGTTAAGTTAGCCTGTCTTCAACACCCAAATTCACAATTAAATAGTCTAAGGTTAGACACTGTAACTACTTCGGAGTTGCTGTATTAGCGAAGCCGGGAAAAGCAATACCTTGCTCAAATTGATCAGCAAATGCTGTCAAGAGGTATTGTTGCTAACAACAGCGCTCACAAAATTGTCATGCAGAGAAACTGTCTATTAATTTTGACACTTCTTCTAAGTATTACAGATGTGATTAACCTAGATTTTTACCCAAAAATACTTTTCAACATATCCAAGATGGTGGGTATTTCATGTATCACTACCCATGTCATCTGATGCTCGATAAATATCAGGATGATTGGCACTACAAAATAAGCGATACATCTCCAACAAATCAGCGATATTTTTCACACCATTCATCGGATGACTTAATCATGAATAATCAGAGATATTCTGCAAAGCTACAGCGATTTCAAGAACTTTTAGCAATCACTGTTTTAGGAAATATCCCTACGCTGCTACTAGGAACAAAATTAAGAAATCTCGTATATAGATTAATTTTTGCTCACTTGGGTAGCCGAGTGTACATTCAGCATGGAGTTGAACTGATTAGCGCTAGTAATATTGAAATTGGCAATGGTGTATATCTATTTAAGGGTGTTCGTCTTGATGCTAAAGGACATCCAAATAATAAACTTTGTTTGGCAGATAGAGTAGCGATTGAGCGAAACGTTGATATAGGTTGTTTGGACAATACCTGTATTTACATTGATGTGGAAACCTTTATTGGGCCTAATGTTTGTATTGCTGGGCCTGGGAATATCAAAATTGGTAAGCGTTGCATGATTGCCGCTAATTCAGGTATATATGCAAACAATCACAATTTTACAGATCCCATATTACCAATTAAGTACCAAGGTGTGAGTTGTCAAGGTATTGTGATTGAGGATGATTGTTGGCTAGGGCATGGGGTAACAGTATTAGATGGCGTTACTATTGGTAAGGGTAGTGTCATTGGCGCAGGCGCAGTAGTCACCAAAGATATCCCACCGTTTTCGGTAGCTGTAGGTACGCCTGCAAGAGTCATTAAAAGCCGTATTGTTCAAGATTTAGTGACATCTGCGGATTAAAGATTGGGGTATGTAGCCCTGTCTGGGAAAACTCCTATTCTTCTCTGTGACTCTATGGTAAAAATAATTAATTTAACCACAGAGTCACGAGGGACAGAGTTAAGAGGTTATTCCTTCCCCGACTTTGACTTAGGATAAGCAATACGCTTATGGTGGAATTGCTGCCAAACTTCTACAAAGATTTCGGCAATTTGTGACATTTCTTCTCGCGTTAATCCAGAATCAATTAGTTGATTGTCTTGCCATCTAGCACGGAGAATATTGTTTAACATGGTTAAGGCTTTTTCATTATCGACATCCTTAAGCGATCGCAATGCAGCCTCACAAGCATCCGCTAGCATGACTATTCCTGTTTCCCGCGATTGGGGAATTGGCCCATCATAACGAAAATCGGCTTCATTCACGACAATTTTAGGATCTGTCTGTGCCATCTGTTCTGCTTGGTGATGAAAATAGGCAATCAACATCGTTCCTTGATGTTCGGGGATGAAAGCTTGTATCGCTGTTGGTAACAGATGTCTCCGCGCCATTACCAAACCTTCACTAACGTGCTTCTTAATAATTTCCGCACTCTTCCAAGGATCTTTAATCTCAGTTTCGTGTTTATTTGGCTCCCCCATTTGGTTCTCAATAAAACCCAGGGGATCGTGCATTTTCCCGATATCGTGATATAATGTTCCAGCCCTCACCAATTCCACATTACATCCCAACTTCTTAGCAGCAGCTTCCGCCAGGGTAGCTACAAGTAGGGTATGTTGAAATGTCCCTGGTGTTTCCGTGGCTAACCGTTTTAATAACGGACGATTAGGATTAGCTAATTCTGCTAACCGAATTGGGGTGACTAAATCAAACAGCTTTTCTAAGTAAGGACTTAAGCCCAAAGCCACGATACTCCAAACCAGCCCAGATAAAGTAAATAACCCTGCTTCTTGGAGGATGAAATACCAAGATGAACCAAAAACCGCACCAACTAAGACTTTCATCAACAGGTAAACACCACCCTGCGTGCCGGCGATCGCTACACCCAACAGCGCCAATTCCTCACGCGATCGCAGTGTATAAGCAATGTAACTACCTAAAAGTCCCCCAGCCGCACCAGCAACTAACCCAATGATGCTGATTTCCATACTTATAGGTAGTATAAACAACAGTAAGCCAATTACTGTCATGCCCAACCTACGCCCGTAAAAGCTACCTAACAGTAAACCTACAGCACTCCAGGTAGTATATGATATCCCAGTCGCTAAGACTCCAGGTATACTCAAGGTTAGCAACAAAACTAGCAGGCGATCGCGTTGGCGTAATGGGCATTTACCTTGCTTCTCCACTAAAACATAGATAAAAACTCCCCCCGTCACCAAGCCGCCCAAATTCAGCAAAGCCAGCCAATTATTTTCTCGGCTAATCAGTTGATAATGCTCTAATACCTGAAAATCCCACTGACTAATTTTCTTCCCTTTCTTGACAATAACTGCATCTTTTTTGATCTCAACCATGACAGGCTCAACAATCGATGCAGCTTGTTGAGCCTGTTTTTTAGATTGTTCCTCATCTTTCTTCAGATTTGGTTGCAGCACAGCCAACAATAGTTTAGTCGCCAAAGATTCAGCATTATCGGGAACAAGCGCCTTCACTTGCAAACTGACAGCATTTTTTAAAACATTATCTGGTAAACCTACAGGAATACCTTGAGCTAAAATCCTTTCCGCACTTTGGCGAACACCCTTTTGAGTTTTTATCCATTCATCATCTGATAATTCTAATAGAGCAGTGTCATGATAAATTGTTTGTGTCGTAATTGTATCTATGTGTAAAAGTTGTACAGTCGCTTGGGCATAAGCTTCTCTTGCTTGAGAAATTTTATTGATTAGTGAAGATAAATTCTGCTCGGAAGTTGTGACACGATAAGTAGATAATTCTGCCAACGCCTGCATAAACTCCATTTTTGTAGCGACTTCAGCAGTTTTTGCGGCGGGAGAAGCATATTTGTTGAGTTGATTAGAGTCAATAGAGATACCTGGGACTTGGCTTTCCCCAGTTGAGGATACCTTGGGTAAGGGAAGTGTTAGGGAAGTTTTTGTTCCACCGTTAGAGGACTTGTGTTTTTGGCTGGACTTTTGCCACAATAACCCCAGATTCTTTTGATTAGTCTTATCCAAAGCCACCAAAATCATCTGCCATTCCGACTCAGGACAAGAGCGCAGATAATGTTGGCTCGATAGAGACAGCAATGAAGTATCATAAAAAGGAAAAGAACCTGCACTGATGCGGATTTCGCTCCCTTCATCCAGAGTTTTTTGTAAATTTTGGTGGATCTGTGCGTTAATTGTCGCATCAATCATTAAGACTGGTGCGGAAGTTCTACTCACCGCTTTACGGTGAGCTTCAGTTTGTTGTTTATCCTCGATACTAGCATTATAAGGCGCTCTCATCGTCTGTGGTGCAACAGTACCTATTTTGAGTCTGGGTTGGTTATATAACTTATGACCAATTACCCCAGTCAGGGATACAACTGCGATCGCCAAAACGACTGAGGAACGCTTTTCATGCACCCAACTCAGGCTTGCTGCACCCATCCAATTCTTATTTTTGAACGATTTTGCCATTTTGCTAGCTCTTTGAGTCTAAAAAGCTGATGCAATGAGCTTTTTTTCCAATTGTACAAATGAGAGCATTGGGGAATGCTGAGTAATTATTTTCTCCTCTGCTCCTCTGCTCCGGTTGGTGAGCGCAGCCGTTCTCTACGAGAGGCTGCGCCAAAGGGTTAGCGTCTCCAAAGGAGAACCACTGCTCCCTCATCCTCCTCATCTCCCCTAACCCCCGCGAATTACACGAGGTGCTGCATATACAGAAAGTGGAACCGATTGATTAGACATAATAAATCCTGGTTCTGAGAACATCCTCAAATCTAAGGGAAGATTATACACTCCTGACCACACAGCCCCAAGGGCATCGGCTAATTCTAACATCTGGCGGGCATTACTTCTTGCGTGAACTGCTGAGTCGGTTGATAAAAGTGAAATCTGCCAATTGGCGGGAATACCTACAGTACTGTTATAACTTCCCGATAAAGCACCAGTAATAGCTGCTATTGTTTGAGAGTGGACAGATTCTAGCGATAAGCCACGCAACACCGATAAACGAAAGTCTTCTAAAGTGCTGAGAAAGCAGTAAAATGCCACAGCCACAACGTAAGAAAGTTTTTCTTCCTTACTCAACTGGGCTGACAATTTTTCTAAGCCTGCGTGCTGTTCTAATAGTTTGTCAATAATTAATAACTTCTGGGGGAGTAATGTTTCCGTTTCCCCAATGAAAGAGATAATTTGCGGTATCAGGGTTTGGCGACGTAATTTCTCTGTCAGTGATTGAGCGATCGCATATCCTATCGCCATTGTACAATCACGCATCACTGGGTCATCATCGCCTATTTTCAACACCCGCAGCAAATTCTGACGCAACTTCACCGGGTTTTCGTGAAAAAAAATTGCTATGGGAATTGTGGCAAAAATTATGTTTATTTTATGACCTAAGTCTACAGGCGATGTCAGAAATTCTTGTTGATAACGCCCCAGCCACTCATCTACATCTAGTTTTCCCAAGGTTATCAAACTTTCGACACCAGGAATAATACTTTTACTAAAGTTCGGGTCACTTTCACCCTGCTTGTTTCCTCCACTTTGAGCTAAATTTTCCCCTAATACTCCTCCAAGCAGAGTTCCCCTAAATCTACTAACCAACGAGTAGCGCATAATTTTCCAGAGTTAAAAGCAAGTTATTTTAACTCTACTAGATGGGGGACTGGGGATTGGGGAAGGGGGAAGGGGGAAAGGGGAAGGGGGAAAGGTAAAAGACTATCTCCTCATCTCCCCCCACTCCCTCGCAAATGCTCCACCAACGCCTGTAAACCCAGCAGGTAGCTTTGCACACCAAAACCGCTTATCTGTCCTATCACCACAGGGGCGATATAAGAATGATGGCGGAACTCTTCTCTACGGTAGATATTGCTGAGATGGACTTCTACTGTAGGTAAATTTACAGCAGCGATCGCATCTCGCAAAGCCACGCTCGTATGGGTATAAGCTCCTGCATTTATCAAAATTCCTTGATATTTCCCCAGAGCCTCATGAATAGCATCTACTAACACTCCTTCATGATTTGACTGGAGGGGAAACACTTGAGCCTGTAACTTTAGCGCCACTTCTGCTAGTAAGTTATTGATTTCAGCCAAAGTTGTAGAGCCATAAACGCCGGGTTCTCTTTTCCCCAGCATATTTAGGTTTGGCCCATGTAGCACCAAAATACTTAGAGGTTGCACTGTCAAGTTTTGTACCTTCAGGCTTTTAACGACGACGCGAGCGATCGTTTACAGGAATCGGAATCAGTTCCGGTTCCGGCTCTGCTTCTGGCCCCAGCAGAGACTCAATAAGCTTGCGGGCCAATTCTTTCAGCTTTTCCAGTACCTTTTCTATATAGTCCATTAAACTGACCGCTCCTGAGATACTAACTCAACTTTGACTAACAGCTACGCTCAAACTAGCGTAATTTTGCACCTCTAGCCTACAACCGGGCTGATACATATTTTTTTATTACAGCCCCAGGCTAATTTTAAAAATTCAATGTTGTTATCTCCCTTACTTTTTAGAGTATCACATCCGCAGTTTATCGCACCGCATCTTAAGGTGGTCATTGGTTAAAGGTCATTAGTCCATAGTCCATAGTCCATAGTCCATAGTCCATAGTCCATAGTCCATAGTCATTAGTCCTTCGTTAATAATCTTTTAACTATTGACTGTTGACCGTTGACCGTTGACTGTTGACTGTTAGGCTCCTTTCTTTTTGGTAGCCGTGCTAGACTTTGCTGTTGATTTGGATTTAGTCGCTGTGGTTTTAGTGGTTTTGCGTGTGGTTTTAGAGGTTGAGGCTTTGGCTGATAGTAACTCCAGCGCTGTAGCTAGTGTCACATCTTCAACTGATGTACCTTCAGGGATACCTACGTTTGTCTTACCATGTTTGATGTAAGGGCCGTAAGGGCCATCGTAGATGTTGATTGGGGCATCGTCTTCTGGGTGTGTACCTAGTTCGCGTAGAGCCGCTTTTGATTTGCTACTAGTAGAACCACGAGTTTTTTTCGGTTCAGATATCAACTCTAACGCTCGTTCTAGGGTAATTGTCAAGACATCATCACTTGCTTTCAAGGAACGATAGTCTTTACCTTCTTTTCCTTGGTCGTGGACGACGTAGGGGCCGAAACGTCCTAAACTAGCTTGAATTTTGCCTCCGGTCGTTGGGTGTGTTCCCAATGTCCGGGGTAGGGACAACAAACCCACAGCCGTTTCTAAGGTGATATTTTCTGGGGTCACACCTTTGGGTAAAGAGGCTTGTTTGGGTTTGGGGTTTTCATCAGACTTATCACCCAATTGGACGTAAGGCCCGTAAGCGCCAATTTTGACGTAAATTGGTTCTCCCGTTTCGGGATGACGGCCGAGTTGGTCTGGGCCGACAGTTTTTTGCCGCAAAATGACTTCTACCTGTTTGGGGTCGAGGTCGGCTGGTGTTAAATCTTTAGGAATTGAGGCGGTAACTACTTCATCACCATTTTCTACCTCAATGTAAGGCCCATACTTACCTATACGAACTTTAGCTGCTAAGTTTTCTAGTTCTACGGTTCTGGCTTTAGTCGCATCAATTTGGCTTTCCCGTTCTTTGACTAGGGTTTCCAAACCTTTATCCCCTAAATAAAAGTCCCGGAGGTAGGGTAGCCACTCTGCTTCACCATCAGCAATATCATCCAAGGTTTGCTCCATTTTGGAAGTAAAGCTGGGGTCAACGATATCAGGGAAATGTTTCTCTAACAGGTCGGTGACAGCGAAGGCGGTAAAAGTGGGGATGAGGGCGTTATTCACCAGTTGGGCGTAACCCTTATCGATGATTGTACCGATGATGCTGGCGTAGGTACTAGGGCGACCAATACCTTCACTTTCTAGGGTTTTGACTAGGGTAGCTTCAGTGTATCTGGCTGGGGGTTGGGTTTCGTGACCCACTGCTTCGATATTTTTACAATCTGGATGATCCCCCACTTTCAGGTTAGGTAGGATGATTTCTTGGTCTTCCAATGCTGCATCTGGGTCATCGGAACCTTCAACGTAGGCGCGTAAATAGCCAGGAAAATCAATACGCTTACCGGAAGCGCGGAAAAGTGCATCTTCGACTTGCAACTGGACTGTGATTTGGGTTTGGCGGGAGTCAGCCATTTGACAGGCGACGGTACGCTTCCAAATCAAATCATAAAGGGCAAGTTCGCGACCGCTTAAGCCAGTTTCTTGGGGAGTGCGGAAGGTGCTACCCGCAGGTCGGATGGCTTCGTGGGCTTCCTGTGCGCCTTTAGATTTGGTGGTGTATTGTCGGGGTTGGGGGCTGAGGTATTGTTTGCCGTATAACTGTTCTACACAACTGCGAGCAGCTGCGATCGCCTGTTCTGACAAATGCACCGAATCTGTACGCATATAGGTAATATACCCTTGCTCGTACAAGTTCTGTGCAATCCTCATCGTATCCCTTGCTGACAAGCGCAGTTTCCGGTTAGATTCCTGTTGTAATGTCGAAGTGGTGAACGGTGGCGCGGGTTTGCGTGTAACTGGGCGTTCGTCTACCTCTGAGACATTCCAAACTTTACCTATGAGGCGTTCTTGTAGTGCTTGTGCATCTGCTTCACTCAGCAGCACCACATTGCGTCCGGCAGCGATTTGTCCTGTTGAAGGGTCAAAATCGCTACCTGTTGCCACTTTCCTGCCTGCTAGGGTGATTAACTGGGCGGTAAATGGGCCTTTATTTTGCTCCAGGTATGCCTTCAAGTCCCAATATGTACCTTCACGGAAAGCGCGGCGTTGGCGTTCCTTATTTACCAACAGTCGCACCGCAACAGACTGTACCCGTCCCGCCGACAAGCCCCAGGCAATTTTCTTCCACAACAGAGGAGATAGGGTATAGCCCACCAAGCGATCCAAAATTCGCCTTGTTTCCTGGGCGCGTACTAACTGCTCATCAATATTGCGGCAGTTCTTCAAAGCTTTTTTGATAGCTTCCTGAGTAATTTCATGGAACACCATCCGCTTTGTCGGCACTTTTGGCTTGAGTATCTGGTATAAATGCCAACTAATACTTTCGCCTTCCCGGTCTTCGTCAGTTGCCAAAATCAGTTCATCAGCATCTTTGAGTGCTTCCTTGAGCTGGGTGACAACTTTCTTTTTGTCTTTGGGGACAACATACACTGGTTCAAAGTCAGCGTCCACATTTACCCCAAGCTGCGCCCATGCTTCCCCTTTCACAGTGGCGGGAATTTCACTAGCTGACTGGGGTAGATCACGCACATGACCCATCGACGCTTCTACTCGATAGTCTTTGGGTAAGTAGTTGCGGATGGTACGAGCTTTGGTTGGAGATTCGACAATGACGAGAGTTGACATGGAATTTCAAAAAAAAGAATAGCTATGAAGCTAAACAGTCAAATTGGGCTAATTTCGGTGAAATGTCAAGATGAAACGTTACGATCGCTTGAGTTTGAGCCTCATCAAAAATTGTTTGGGGGTTAAATATCCTTCAAACTTCGGGCTTAGTCCTTTCTAGAGCATATGTTAGAAGAATGCTAATAGAATTTCCAGCTATTTCCATCTTTAACTTATCAACAGCATAATTGGCGACTGTGATTTTCCAAAATCCCCCGTGAGTTTATTTTAGAGGCAGGAGACAGTTGACAGTTGACAGTTGTCAGTTGTTATTCTCCCCTGCTCCCCTGCTTCCTCATCTCCCCTCAGTCCCCAGTCCCCAAATTCCTGTGCCAAAATTAAAGCAAACTTGAAACAAAAAGCGAAGTGGGGTTTTTACTCATCCCCAGGAGACGAACTATGCAGCCAATTCGTCAAGGCGATGTTATTTTACTACCTGTGCAAGAAGTTACAGGAGAAATGATACCTCACTTAACTTTAGCCGAAGGCGAGGTAACAGGGCATAAGCACCGCATCACCCAGGGCGAGGCACAATTATTCAACAAAGATGGCACACTTTACTTGCGTGTATTATCCGAAACCGCCTTGCTAACCCATGAAGAACATAAAGCAATTCCCATTCCTCAAGGTTATTGGAGAATAAAAATTCAACGCGAATACGAACCTGAAGGTTGGCGTTATATCGCTGATTAAAAATCCCCACCTCTCAACCTAAAGCCTCCGCGTTCCTCCGCGCCCTCTGCGTTTTAAAACACTCCTCAAAAATTACTTCTCACAGGCAAATATCATAACTGCTATTAACGTTATATAAGTATAAAATTTTGTAGACATTACTTGATAATTTAAAGTAATAAAATGATAAATAAGCTAACGTCTGAGAAAAAAGCTTTGATTCCATCTTACTTGGAGAGGTGGCGAAATATAGTCCTTTCATCTGAGCCAATTGATAGGAGGAAAGCAGTAGAAATTGTTGAATATATGTACTCATTGGTGGGAATAAAAACCCCAAAAGTTATTTTTTGTAATAGCCCGTATACTACTATTAACCAAATGCTGGTAGATGCCAATCAAGAGCATCTGCAAAAAAATATCACAAAAAATGTAGAAAAAATTGTCAATGATCAACTAGAAGACTTTGCCAAAAAAACTTCTTTATATAAAGCTAATTTAATAGATATACAAAATCTAAATAATGAAGAAAAGATAAATATAGAGTCCTTAGATGAATTAGAAGAATTAGATGCAAGAGAAGAAAATAACTTAGATTTACTACGGATGATTTTTAGCATAAATCAATCTGAGTTAGTTTGGCAGTTTTGGTGTAAAAAAATAGAACCAAAAGGCATTTCCTCATTTGATTGGTTTTCTACTGCTGCTACGTTCGATTTCTTTACTTCAGAGCTTGATTGTGACTACGACCCTAAAGTTTATCAATTTGTCGATCAAGTTGTGCGTGCAGGGGTATTTATATTTCCTTTTGAAGAATGTTGTTTTATTTGCGATCGCCCCACTAAATTATTATTTGACAATGAAAATCGATTCCATGCTGAAGGCGAAACAGCTATTCAGTTTGCAGACGGATACAGCATCTACTCCTATCATGGCGTTACCTTACCGGAAAAGTACGGCAAACTCCACCCGCAGCGATGGAAACCTCAATGGCTACTCACAGAAACAAACGCCGAACTACGCCGCATCTTAATCCAAGGTATCGGTTACGCGCGGATCTGCCAAGAACTGCAAGCAGTGGAACTAGATAGCTGGGCTGAATATACCCTTTTGCAGATTGACAACCCTATAGATGTTGAGCCAGTCTATTTATTAAAAATGACCTGCCCCAGCACAGGATTTATTCACGTTTTGCGGGTTCCACCCCAGACAAAATCAGCCCGTGAAGCCATCCGTTGGGTAAATTGGGGAGTCGATCCAGAAGATTTCTCTAGGCAAAGCTAATAGTTATTATAAAAATTTCGTATTTTACCATACATTTGCACAAAAATATCGCTAAAAGCTTTACTAATAATAAAGATGTGGTAACATTTAAAATAGAGAAGTTAACGGCGATACGTATCTTGTTGTTAGTAATAATTGCAAGCGGCTCCCGGATAAACATCTCTGCATCAATGGATTCTGGAGAGTTTCATGTCAATATACGTAGGGAACCTATCCTACAGCGTCACTCAAGACGACCTTACTAAAGTATTTTCCGAGTACGGTACAGTGACACGTGTTCAGTTACCCACTGATAGGGACACAGGGCGCTTGCGCGGTTTTGGTTTCGTCGAAATGGAATCATCAACCGAAGAAGATGCCGCCATTCAAGCTCTAGATGGTGCTGAATGGATGGGGCGTGTTATGAAAGTTAATAAAGCTCGTCCGAAGGAAGACAGACCCGCCCGTTCCGGTGGTGGTAGTTGGGGAAGAAATAATGGTGGTTACTCCCGCCAATATTAAATCTTGACTAAAATTCATTATTTGTATCAGCAGATCAGTTTGACTGGTCTGCTTTGTTATTGGTCAATAGTCAATGGTCAATAGTCCATAGTCAATAGTCAATAGTCCATAGTCCATAGTCCATAGTCCATAGTCCATAGTCAATAGTCAATAGTCCATAGTCCATAGTCCATAGTCCATAGTTATTCTTCTTTAGTCCCTTGTCTGTTTCTGACTTTTCACGTCATGTGGAAAAGCTAACGCTAGACCTAACCCCCCAGCCGGGGGAGAAATCAAAGCCTCTCTCCTAGTGGGGAGAGGAATGGAAGTGGGGTTTTTCAGATCCCGTGAAAAGTCAGGACTGTTTAACCTCCCGTTCTGAGCGAAAAGACGGGCTGTCAAAAGGGCAGTTTCAGGTGGAGAAAATGAGGAAGATGAGGGAACAGGGCAGAATAACTAATGACTATGGACTAATGACTAATGACTAATGACCAATCTTGGTAAAGTGAAAATATTGCTGTGACTTTCCCAGGTACACGGTCTAAAAGTTTAATTAATCAATAGACCTCGGAACATAAGGATAGATGATTACGCCAATGCGGGTTTTTGTTTTAATTTTTAACGCTAATACGGAAAATGAAGGGATTCATACGGTGCGTGTGGGCGATGCCTCCGGTGGCAAGCTACGCAATAAAATACTTATGTTTGAATCTCAAGATGATGCTGTTCGTTTTGCGCTGATGTTGGAAGCTCAGGATTTCCCTACGCCTACGGTAGAGGGAATTGATGCTGAAGAAATTAAGGAATTTTGCGAAAGTGCTGGTTATGATTGGGAATTTATCCCTGAAAACAGTGACTTGGTGATTCCTCCAGAGGTTAATGTGGAGGAAACTGACTGGCAAGCTGATAGTCAGTATGATGATGAGGATACTGACGACGAAATTTTCGAGGCTGACCAAGTACCACCAGCACAAGATACAGAATTTTCTGCTACTGAGTTGGATAATATTCGTCGCAAATTGGAAGGATTGTTGTAACTTAGTCGTTTATTCATTAGTCATTAGTCAAGAATAACTATGGGCTGAGGATTTTTGACTAAATTACTTTATGGCGCTTAACATTAAATACATGGCAAATTTGCAGGAACGCGGGCATTTATTGACGGAACAAGTCAATCCTCTGAGTCTGAACTTAGACCAACTCAGTGCTTTGGAGTTGGTGGAGTTGTTTAATAGTGAAGACCAAAAGGCAGTGGCGGCGGTGGCGGCGGCTAAGGTAGAGATTGCAGAGGCGATTGAACGAACAGCCGATCGCTTGCGTCAGGGAGGACGCTTGTTTTACATTGGTGCTGGCACTAGTGGCAGGTTGGGGGTGTTAGATGCGGCTGAATGTCCACCAACTTTTTGTACACCTCCAGAGTTGGTGCAAGGAATTATCGCCGGCGGTGCTGGCGCACTGGTACGCAGTTCTGAGGATTTAGAAGACCGCGCTGAAGATGGAGATGCGGCGATCGCTCAACGTCATATTACCCAACTTGATGTTGTTGTGGGTATTACTGCGGGTGGAACTACACCTTTTGTCCACGGTGCAATTAACGCCGCTCGTCAACGCGGAGCCTTGACAATTTTCATTGCTTGTGTTCCCACAGAACAAGTAAGTTTTGCAGCTGATGTTGATATTCGGTTGTTAACGGGGCCGGAAATATTGGCGGGTTCCACTCGTCTCAAAGCTGGTACTGTAACTAAATTGACGTTAAATATTTTGTCTACTGGTGTGATGGTTAAACTAGGTAAAGTTTATGGCAATCGCATGGTGGATGTGGCAGTCACTAATCAAAAGTTACGCGATCGCGCTTTACGCATTTTACAAGACCTCACCGGTTTAAGTCGAGAAGCGGCAGGTTTCTTATTAGAACGTAGTGGTAAATGGGTAAAGCTGGCGCTGCTCATGCACTGGACTGGCTTGGATAAAGACGCAGGTAATCAACTTTTAGCCTCACATCAAGGGAATTTGCGGGAAGCGGTGGCTAGTTACAAAAAGCAAACTTAATTGGTAATGGGTAATTGGTAATGGGTAATTGGTAATTGTTTAGGGCTTAGGCGAATAGAAAAACGGACGTGATGCTGGTCAAAAATCAATATCAATAAACCTTGACAGCTAATCTGTTGTAATCTACCAACCTTTCTGATAAAAAGTTGGTAGATTATTATTTAGAGCTAAAAAAGGAATTATTACCTGTTCTCGTTGTTCAAAAAACCCTAAACCCATAGTAATTAAGAATTACAAATTTCACCTACCTATCATCATGCCATTTGATTTGTCGCCGCTTTGGATATCGCTGAAAACTTCCTTACTCGCCACATTCATTACTTTCTTTTTAGGAATTGCTAGTGCTTATTGGATGTTGAGTTATCGCGGTAAGGGCAAATCACTGATTGAGGGGATTTTTGTTGCACCTTTGATTTTACCGCCTACAGTTGTGGGCTTTTTGTTACTGTTATTTTTCGGTAAAAATGGCCCTGTCGGCAAGCTGATGCAGCCTTTTGACTTGACTATAGTTTTTACATGGTATGGGGCGGCGATCGCAGCGACAGTTGTCTCTTTTCCCCTCATGTATAAAACTGCACTGGGAGCTTTTGAACAGATTGATAGTAATTTGCTACGGGTAGCGAGAACCCTGGGCGCTAGTGAAGCAACCATATTTTGGCGCATCAGTTTACCTTTAGCATTCCCTGGAATTGTCGCTGCAACTACTTTAGCTTTTG
Source organism: Anabaena azotica FACHB-119 (assembly GCF_014697625.1). Classification (GTDB taxonomy): domain Bacteria; phylum Cyanobacteriota; class Cyanobacteriia; order Cyanobacteriales; family Nostocaceae; genus Trichormus; species Trichormus azoticus_A. The sequence continues at coordinate 51,808 of NZ_JACJSG010000008.1, forward strand.
CCCGCGCCTTGGGTGAGTTTGGTGCAACTTTAATGCTGGCTGGTAATATCCCCGGACAAACTCAGACAATTCCGATGGCTATTTATTTTGCTGTAGAAGCAGGGGCGACGGAGGAAGCTTGGTTTTGGTCGATTGTGATTATGGCTACTTCCCTATCAGGGATTTTCGCGGTTAACTTTTGGCAAGAGTTAAGGGAGAAGCAAAGACAAGGGAAGCAAGGGGGACAAACAAGACAACAGGGACAAGGAGAACCAGAAACTGAGGTGGCGTTGTTGTCTGCGTCTACTTCTGGGGTGGAACTGTTGGTAGATATAGAGAAGCAATTATCGAGTTTCCAGTTAAAAGTAGCTTTTACTACTGATGAGCAACCTTTGGGGTTGTTGGGTGGTTCAGGTGCGGGTAAAAGTATGATTTTGCGGTGTATTGCGGGGATTGAAACGCCTATACAGGGGCGGATAGTTTTAAATGGTAGGGTTTTATTTGATTCAGAACAGGGAATTAACTTACCTAGCCGCGATCGCCGCATTGGATTTTTAGTCCAAAACTATGCCCTATTTCCCCACATGACGGTAGCACAAAACATTGCTTTTGGCTTACCTAAAAATTTATCAACTAACAGTATGCGATCGCAAGTACAAGAACAACTTGTGGCGATGCAGTTACAGGGATTAGGCGATCGTTATCCGCATCAACTTTCTGGAGGACAACAACAACGGGTAGCATTAGCTAGGGCTTTAGCCAGTCAACCAGAAGCCTTATTGTTAGATGAGCCATTTTCCGCCCTCGATACCCATCTGCGTAGTCAATTAGAACAGCAAATGACTCAAACTCTCGCAGACTACAAAGGTGCGTCTTTATTGGTCACCCACAACATGGAAGAAGCTTATCGTATCTGCCCGAATTTGTTGGTGTTAGAACATGGTAGCCCAGTGCATTATGGCTCTAAATATGAGATTTTCGAGCATCCTGCGACTATGAGTGTTGCCCAAATTACCGGATGTAAAAACTTTTCTAGTGCCGTTGTGCAATCACCGCAACAGGTAGAAGCAATTGATTGGGGTTGTAGTCTCAAGGTAATTGAACAAATTCCTCAAGAATTATCGCACATAGGCATCCGCGCCCATCAAATCAACTTTACCAACGACCCCAACCAAGAGAACACCTTCCCTTGCTGGCTAGTGCGGACAAGTGAAACACCCCACCGCATGACATTATTCCTCACACTCCATTCCCCCGCTAACAGCCCCCAAGATTACCATCTGCAAGCAGAAGTCTTCAAGGAAAAATGGCTAACTATGAAAGAACAACCATTTCCTTGGTACGTAACATTAGATCCTCTACGGTTGATTTTGATGAGTGGACAGGTGACAGGTGACAGTGAAAGGTGACAGTGAAAGGTAAACATAACCCAATACAGTTCAGTTAAGGCTAGATTCGGTGACAATACTGTTTAAACATCTTGATTTATCGGCGTTAATCGGCGTTAATCGGCGGTTAATTATTCTTATCTGAACCGTATTGGAACATAACCTGACAACTGATAACTGATAACTGTTCACTGTTAACTGATAACTGATAACTGTTCACTGTTCACTGTTAACTGTTCACTGTTCACTGTTAACTGATAACTGATAACTGTTCACTGTTAACTGATAACTGATAACTGTTCACTGTTAACTGATAACTGATAACTGTTCACTGTTAACTGATAACTGATAACTGTTCACTGTTAACTGATAACTGTTCACTGTTAACTGATAACTGATAACTGTTAACTGATAACTGATAACTGATAACTGTTCACTGTTAACTGTTAACTGATAACTGATAACTGTTCACTGTTAACTGATAACTGATAACTGATAACTGTTCACTGTTAACTGATAACTGATAACTGTTCACTGTTAACTGATAACTGATAACTGTTCACTGTTAACTGATAACTGTTCACTGTTAACTGATAACTGATAACTGTTCACTGTTAACTGATAACTGATAACTGTTCACTGTTAACTGATAACTGTTCACTGATAAAGAATGGTATGCCACAGAAATCAGCCGCTTTGAGGTTTGTTATTTTATTGGGTTTTGTTAGCCTTTGTGCCGATGCGACTTATGAAGGGGCGCGGAGTATTACGGGGGCTTATTTAGAGGTTTTGGGCGCTAGCGGCACTGTGGTAGGCTTAGTAGCGGGCTTTGGTGAGTTAATTGGCTATGGTTTGCGCTTGGTAATTGGCTATCTTAGTGACCAATCACGCAAATATTGGGGAATCACAACATTAGGCTATATCTTGAATACTGCCGTTGTACCGCTTTTAGCTTTTGCTGGAAGATGGGAAGCAGCCGCAGGGCTGATGATGGCGGAACGCACTGGTAAAGCTATACGTACTCCCCCAAGAGATGCGCTGCTTTCCCACGGTGTTAGTCAAATTGGCAGAGGCTTTGGCTTTGGTTTACATGAAGCAATGGATCAAACCGGTGCAGTTATGGGGCCTTTGGCTGTGGCTGCAATGGTTTATTTCCAAGGGGAATATCGTCATGGCTTTACGATTTTGATTGTACCTGCGGTATTGGGATTGATAGTGTTGTTAGTATTACAATTTATTTATCCTAATCCTAGTGATTTTGAAGAGGAAACTGAGGAGCAAAAGCAACAAGAAGGATTACCCCGAATATTTTGGATTTATTTAGGTGCGGTGGCAATTATTGCGGCGGGATATGCAGATTTCCCTCTCATTGCTTTCCATTTTCAAAAATCAAATATAGCCACGGGACAAACCATTCCTTTATATTATGCTTTGGCTATGGGTGTTGATGCGATCGCCGCTTTAATTTTTGGCTACCTATTTGATAGATTAGGCATTTCTATTTTAATTATTGCTGCATTTCTTTCTTGTCTGTTTGCCCCATTGGTATTTTTAGGAGATAGCCAGCTAGCGCTTTTAGGCATAGCATTTTGGGGTATTGGTATGGGAGCGCAAGAGTCTATTTTAAAAGCGGCGATCGCTGGTATGGTTCCCATGAATAAACGCGCCACTGCTTACGGCATTTTCAGCACTGGTTATGGTTTATCTTGGTTTTTAGGTAGCACTTTCATGGGTGTTTTGTACGACCATTCTCTGATAACATTGATTATTTTCTCTTCTGCAACTCAGCTTTTAGCAATTCCTTTCTTTGCTTGGGTGAAATTAAAAGCTGATGTTTCAACAACAATCACAAATCAAGCCTCTTAAATCAGTTATCAGTTATCAGTTATCAGTTATCAAGCGTATAGTGGGGAATAAAAAAGCGTATATTGACGCTTTTTACTAATGTATTTAACTGATAACTGTTGACTGTTAAAAATGTGTTTTCTATCAACTAAAAAATTAATTGCGATTGCCAAGTGCATAATTATAAACTATCTCATCAAGGCGATCGCATAATTTTTAGGTATTTATTGCTTGTTGATTTCCATTTTTGTAATCTTCTACACTAGGAACAAATGAAGATTGCTGAGAATTAGTTAGCGACTCGCCTCGGAGTCTCTTACGGCGTTGATTTTTGGGAACACCTCCTGCCATACCATACTCTACACTGCTTTTACCATAGACAACGCCCACTCCCATCAGTATATGTTCTGTCATATCTGCTAACTGACGCTCTGTTTCCAGCATTTCTTGATACAACTTATCCAGGTTAGCAAGAGCGCTGTTGTATGCGTTCTCTTTGGTTTGCATTGTATTAATTAGTTTTGAAAAAGCAGGTAGAGTCAGTCCATTACCTACATCTAAATTTGGATTAATTGAGTTCATCCCGGCTGCACGACGCACTGCTTTTTTTAATATTGGAGAACTTCTTTGTCTACGCATATACGCACTTTAGCAAATTGTAGAGTTAATATTATCTACTTTAAAAAAACTCGGTATCAATCAGCCTGAGAAAATTTTGGCAAATATACAAAAACTTTTGCTACAAGCAATAGTATTGATAAATACGCGAATTACTGAAATGAGAAAGCATTTTACCTAAATGAATAAACAAACTGCGGTTTGTTTGCGGAAAACACTGAAATGAGAAAGCATTTTAACTAAATGAATAAACAAACTGCGGTTTGCTTGCGAAAAACACTGAAATGAGAAAGCATTTTAGCTAAATGAGTTAACAAACTGCGGTTTGCTAACTGAATTTATAGAAATGAGAAAGTAATTAAGTATTTTGAGAAAGATACTGCAATATCTACGACAAGCTACGCCTACGCACTGCTGATGATGGGGTGATATAGGCGATCGCACTCTGAGCAACTGTCTCAAATTAGCGATCACTCTTTTGGTGATGGGGTGATGTGGGCAATGTTTGGTAATACGCCACTTTGCATCTACGCACTGTAGGTAGGTAATTATTTTCGCGGTCACCTACTACCGCAAGGAGGCTCACACTGAACCCGATAGGGTCAGCGCCCTTGAGGAATTGCGGGGCAAAAACGAAACGCCTCTTGACTAAATTAAACCGCAGGTTTAACAGGGAGAGAGGCAGTTGAGTTTTTGCCAAATAAGTCTTTGATACAACGCGACTACTTTGATGTATTATATTCATAAGTGATTAGGTCGCGCGTCATGGAACAAGTGCTGACGCTAGTTTGCAAACTCAGTCCCTCTCAAAAACAAGCAGAAGAAATCGAACTGGTACTGAAAGGTTTTGCTGATGCGTGTAACTACGCCAACCAGAAAGTTAAGCCTCAAATAACCAGCAAGACCACTATTCAAAATCTGGTTTATAACGAGATTCGCGCTTTATTTGGATTGAGTGCAAATTTAGCTGTTCGTGCTTGTGCCAGGGTTGGAGCTAATCGCAAAACTGCCAAACTTAAAGACAAGCCAGTTAAAGTATTTAAGCCAACATCGGCTGATTATGATGCCAGAATTTTCTCGTTTAGAGAGAAGGACTGGACTGTTAGCTTGACTTTAATGAACGGTAGGGAACATATCAAAATTGATGCTGGTAATTATCAAAGAGGTAAGTTAAAAGGTAGAAAACCTACATCAGCACAGCTATGTAAACATCGTGATGGCAACTACTACATCCACATCCAAATTAAAGACGAAGCACCAGAACCAATTAAATCTAATAACGTAATTGGTGTTGACTTCGGAAGGCGAGACATTGCTGCAACTAGCAATGGTGATAAGTGGGATGGAAAACAAATTAACGATGTTAGAGATAAATTTTCTAGGGTGAGAAGTTCTCTCCAGAAAAAAGCCACGAAAGGCACAAGGTCTACTCGCCGCAGGGCAACACAGATTTTGCAACGGTTGTCGGGCAAGGAGAGGAGATTTCAGCAATGGCTAAACCACAACATCAGTAAGTCCATTATTCAAGACGCATTAAAAAATAATGCAGCAGTGGCAATTGAAGACTTAACGGGTATTCGTGAAAGAACCAATCAAAAGCCAAGGAGTAAAACAGAACGTAGACGTTCTAACTCTTGGTCTTTTTATCAATTGCGTTCTTTCTTGGAATACAAAGGTGTTCAGTTCGGAGTAGAAGTGATTACCGTACCTCCGGCATATACCAGCCAAACTTGCCACCAATGTCTGCACATTGGACTGCGTTCTGACAAGCGTTTTAAATGTACTAATGAGGCTTGTTCTTGGAGTGGTGACGCTGATTTTAATGGAGCAAAAAATGTTGCTACTATTGGGGCTGTTTTTGTAAACCAGCCTGGAGGCTCGAACTGTTTGTGTTGTGAACTCAGTACAGACAGTTCAGGGCTACTTAAAAGCCTACGCTCACCGCTTGCGGGAGCGTAGGTAGTTTACTTCGTAGTGGTATCTCTAAGCTATAGTTTTCTTCGCTACATAACTGCTGAAGTTCTTTAAAAGCTTGGGCTACAGATGTTTTTGCAGTTTTTTGCCGCCAGTTTAAAAATTCTTTAAAAAGCTCAGGGTCTACAATTGCAGCCACTAGTTCCTCTTGAGTATAAATTAGCTGAGGTTCTTGGCTAGTAGCATTAATTATGGAAGTTAGCTGTGTTTTGGCTTCTTCAAGTGTCCATTTCATTGGAAAAACCTCCAAGTTTTGGAAGTATTGGATATAAAGGCTGTTCTCAAGTTAGCTTATTTTTCCAAGCGATTGCACTTTTGATGATAGCGTTGATGTGGGCGATCGCTCAATTCTTCCAAAGAAAAGCCATCTCCAGCATTATCTTTCCATTCAGCTTTCTCTTTGGCATCTTGAAGTTTAGCCCAGCCTTGGAGAGTTAAAGTTACACCCCGGCTGCGTCGAGTTTTTTGCTGTTTCATGTGTTGTACTATGAACTCGTCAAACTACCTGCCAACTAGCGGTTAGTCTAGTTAGTTTTCGTACACAGCTACATATTCACATAACTTGATTGTAAATTAATATTAGCAATACAAGTAAATTTACATAGTCATGAAGCAGCCAATCATAAAACCTTTACAATCACAGGCTTTCAAACCTGTTGCCTGTTTCCTATATACTTCAGCTATCAAAGCAGATTTCTATACATTTCTTAATCATTATGAGCGTGTTCAAACTCATATACATAAAATAGTCGGCTAAACCTTTTTAATTGATATCCCAATACAGCCAACAAAATACCAGCCGCAAGCGCTAACCAAAATCCTATCGGGGGGAGGCTGAACAGAGATGCACCTACTGCTTGCATAGCCACAGTTCTAGCATCAAGAATTACCGCCACAAATAAACAGACAGTCGCAGCTACATAACTCAAGACAGTCAAACGATTGATATTTTTTAGGGCATTTTGGCAAACTGTGCAATTTTGAGTGTGTGTTGTCCATACATCAAACAATTTTTGTTTATCTTTTTCGGCTTGAGGTATGTCATTGTTATATGCTTCTGCCCAAGGTATACCACCACCAGCTCGATTTTCTAACCAGCGACGTAATGCAATCACCATTTTATCTTGGGGATTTGGTGTATAAACTGCATCTAGCCATTTACCCTTTCTTTTTTGGGTAATAATTGCTTCTTGATAATGCAAAAACACCATATCTTGGTGTAGGAATAACGATGCTAATACATGAACCAACCAAATTGGTAAGGGTAGTCCAAAAAAAGATAATCCTTGGGGTTTCTTTCCTTGGGAATTTTTGACGAAAACTTGGCAACCAATATGACGACACCAGCCTGGACGGGTTGGGGTAGCATACAAAGCTAAAATTAACTGTCTACCGTCCTTGGAAGTGGAGGTAATTTTCATGTAACAAGGTGGCTGAAAATCGTGAATTGCCTGTACTATGTTGCCTTGTGTTGGTTGAATCTCAAAAGCAAACCCATCTTGGGTGGATATGTGGCGTACAGGAATCATATCGTAGTATTTGGAATCTTTGTAGCGATCGCCTACAATCCCGTGATGAGAAACTGGTACATGAGCAGGATCACAGACATTTTCCATAAAATAATCCCACCCATAGGGCAAATCGCGAAAGTTCCAAGGAGACTTTTCCACCCTATCTAAATTATCTTCTAATTCAGTCACAATACGCGGTGTCTGCAACTGGCTTTCTTCCTGAGCTTTTTCTCCCGCTTCCGCCCATACCCACAACAAGCCCTGGCGTTCTTGGGTAGGATAAACCACCGCACAGAATTTTTGATTTTCACAATTTCTAACCGCAGTCTGTTCGTCTTTAGACTGGGGCATATTTACACAGTTTCCTTGAGCGTCAAAACGCCAAGCATGGTAAGCACATAAAAGTGTACCATCAGCTTCAACTCGACCTTCTGAAAGTGGCACTAGTCGATGGGGACAAAAATCTTCAAAACAGCGCCATTGACCAGAACCATCCCGCCACAAAACAATATCCTTGCCTAATAATTGCATGGCATGGGGACGGCTAGCATCAAGGTACTCTACCACTGCTACTGGATACCACTGCTTTGTCCATTGGAAGATTTCAGATGCTGCTGGCAATTCTTCATTTGCTGAATTGTTAAATGAGTTGTTGTTCTGGATATTTCCTAACAGCTTGATATCAGTGGTCATAGTTAAATTTTTGACTATTTTGGTGGCTTGAGTGAAATTAGTACAGTTTTATGTCAAGTGGCTAATTGAGGATATATAGCAGAGAACAGAGAATAGTCTGATGCTGTACTCTGCAAATTTTAAATTAGGGATAGCTTCCAGATAGTCTTCCCTAAGAAATATTCCTCAAAATATCCGCTTAAACTATAGTTAGTTTCATTCAATACTTAAGTAAACCGCCGTAGAAAAACCAAACCTTGTCAATTAAAATGCCATGTTCTAAAACTTTTCTGCTGCTTATATACCTTCAGCAGGATTGGTAAAGAAAACCTTGATAGCACTGATAATCATGATAATTGCAAATATTTTGCTTAATGCTCCAGCAGGTAAATTTGTTCCTACCTTTGCACCCAACCAGCCACCAAAAATAAATCCTAAACAAATGAGTGCAGCTACTTTAATATCAACGTATCCTTGTTTGTAATAAACCCAAGCTGCTAATAAATCTATCGGTAGAACTAATAATGCTAATGTAGTCCCTTGTGCTTGTTGCTGGGAGAATCCTAATAAAAAAATTAGAGAGGGTAAGATAATTATGCCGCCACCAATACCTGTCATCCCGCTAATAATTCCTGCAACTAATCCTAAAATTAGACAAATCCAAATACTAGTCATGCTTATATCCTTAATTTGTTTTCAGTAACATACCACCAGATTCATTAAATCCACTAATACCGTTTCTTGATGTAACTGCCGAGCTATTATTTGTTTAGCGCAATTTTATAAGAAATTGGTATATGTAAAATGACATGAATCAATCAAACTTTGTAGTCAAGACTAAAATCCTGACCACAAACTTAATTGTTACGGCTTTACATTACTTAACACAAATTGATTTATTTTCAACAGGTTATTTAGACTGAGAGATGATTTATAAACAGGATTTACGCATAAAAACGAAAAATCAAGAGTTTAGGCAAGGGTATAGGGGTATAGGAGTGTAAACCTTCAAAACTTACACCCTTACATCTAGTCTTAACAGATAACCTTGGTGTGTAAATCTTGATAAAGTAAAAATAAAATTATTGTAATGGCGTGACCAGACTACTTTTGTGCATTAGCAAACTCTTGTGGGATGGGCATCTTGCCCGTCCAGTGCAGGCAAGATGCCTACACCACAAGAAAATTTTTTGCAACCTTTTAGCCTTGCCACGCCAGTAGGGTGCGTCAGCCCCAATAATTTCGTACAAAGTAAAGGATTTTCCACATCTGACGCACCCTACTATTGTGCTAAATCATACGTGACTAACAAGATCCCCGACTTCTTTGAGAAGTCGGGGATCTGAAGCTCACTGATTTTCATAAATCAAATAGTATTGCTACATCAACCGCCCAAAATATGAAACAGGTTTAGGCGGAGTTGGATTTTCAGATGCCGGAATACCATAAAAGAATAGAAGTAATACAACAATAAATGCAGCAAAAGCTCCTGTGGCTCTAATATGAGTTTTACTAAAAGGTACGTGTGCCTCTAAACCAAGGTTTCCTGTAACTAAATAACCTATAATCCCAGCAAACACGGCTGCTAATAGCCTAACCAATGGCAATAAAAGATTCTGTCCTGAAGTGCTACTTTGTCTGACAAGAAAGATGACTATGAAGACAAATAGCATTAAAACTACTAAAGCCATACCCAGCGCTATACCTCGTTCAGCAGGTGAGTTTTGTGGCGATGGTTTGGGTGGTTCTGGTGGTGGTTCGCTCATAGAATTTTCCGGGGTATGGGGTTTACGTCGTCGTTCTCGCTCTGCTGCTGATTCTATGCCATCTAAAAGTTCTTTGACGCTGATTTTTTGCGAGTTCGGGCCGGGGGGAATGAAGCTAGTTTCCCCTAAATCTTCTAGTTTTCGCAAATATTCATAGTCCACCACTATATTTGGTTGGTTGGGAAGAGGTACTTTCTCTTTTGCATCTAAGCCTTTGATTGTTTGGTGAATAGCATCAAACTGAGAACGAATCATTGCTAATAGTTCTCGTCTTGTAGAAAGGGAACCATCAATGGAGATGAAAATTTTTCGGTCTTCTCTATCACTTTTGATTAACGCACGGTTGCTTTGATATCTCAAAACAATACCACTACGCCACCAAGTCCTTTGATAACTGTGATGGTGCATCCGCACAATAAAGCGAGAGATAATACTGGTGGGCAATACATTGTAATGATATTGGAATGCTAAGACATCTTCCCAATTCCCTGTATCGAGTTCTTCCTTGGGTAGCAAGTCGGGGATGAGAAATCTACCATCCTCCAAGGGAAAACAAAGTTCAAATTTCTGCATCATATCGACGATGAACAATTGCTTATTTTGGGGATAGCGGGGGTCATTAAGAATACGGTTTAGTTCAGCACTATCCATCATGCCTTGACACTTAGTTAGAAGTCGATTATCGTTGAGAATTTTATAGACAGCGTTTGTCACCCATTCTGGATTTAAGACTCCCATCTCTGCTAAACGAGGCTCATCATGAAAATTAAGAATAATACCCAGTTTATGTAGAAGTTCAATTAGGGTAATTTGACTAGTAGTATTAGCAATTTTTTCATCCTGACACAACTTTTCGTACTCACTGTAGGGAATATAATCTTTTTTTAGTTGTTCTAGGTGGGTTTTAACTTGAAACCAGCTTTTGGGCAGTGGATCGTGAATATTTTCTAAATCAGCAATTTGTTGAGTGATGACTGACTGCAATTCGTTCAGTCCTCTCCCATCTTGACAAGAGACAGGGACAATATCTTTAATGTTATGGTATTTTTTACGTAGTCCAGCTTGGTCGAGGTCGAGGGGATGTTGGTCAATCTTATTACCAACAATAATGATAGGGGAATCGCCACCAAAACTTTGAATCATCTGTAGCCAGTATTCCAGTTCATTTTGCCGTTCATCTATCCGGGCATCAATTACTAACAGGTAAAGGCTACGTTTGGTCAGAAAAAACTGATGAGTGGCGTGCATAATTTCCTGTCCGCCAAAGTCCCACATATTGAGACGAATAGACTGGTCATTGACGGAAATCTGCCAGTTTTTAATATTGATACCTTCAGTTTTGCGCTCTTGGGAGTCGTAACTATTTTCAATCAGTCGTTTAACAAGAGAGGTTTTGCCTACACTGCCTTGTCCTACCAGCAATACCTTAGCTTCATTGAGGGGCTGTTTCTCCTCCGCTTGCAGAGAGAAATAGTAGTTGAGAATCTTGGATGGTTCATCTAAGCTATTACGTGAACTTCCTAAAATTTCCGGTGGTATCTGCAAGTTAGCATTACCATCACCGCGCAAATCTAACTTTTTGAGTTTAGTTAGTAGCTGTATTTGCGACGGTAGATTCATCAATTGATTATTTCTGATATCCAGGGTTTCTAAATTGGTAAGTTGACCAATCACTGCTGGCAGCGTTGTCAGTTGATTTTCACTGAGGTAAAGCTGGCGGAGCTTGGAAAGTTCACTAATCACTGCTGGCAGCGTTGTCAGTTGATTTTCACTGAGGTAAAGCTGGCGGAGCTTGGAAAGTTCACTAATCACTGCTGGCAGCGTTGTCAGTTGATTGCCACTGAGGTCAAGCAGGCTGAGGTTGGTAAGTTGACCAATCACTGCTGGCAGCGTTGTCAGTTGATTGCCACCGAGGTCAAGCAGGCTGAGGTTGGTAAGTTGACCAATCTCTGCTGGCAGCGTTGTCAATTGATTGTTTCTGAGGTCAAGCAGGCTGAGGTTGGTAAGTTGACCAATCTCTGCTGGCAGCATTGTCAGTTGATTTTCACTAAGGGAAAGCACGCTGAGGTTGGTAAGTTGACTAATCACTGCTGGCAGCGTTGTCAGTTGATTGTGACTGAGGTAAAGCTGGCGGAGCTTGGAAAGTTGACCAATCTCTGCTGGCAGCGTTGTCAGTTGATTTTCACCTAGGGAAAGCACGCTGAGGTTGGTAAGTTGACTAATCACTGCTGGTAGCATTGTCAGTTGATTGTCTCTGAGGTTAAGTTGGCTGAGGTTGGAAAGTTGTCCAATCTCTGCTGGCAGCTTTGTCAGTTGATTGTCTCTGAGGTTAAGTTGGCTGAGGTTGGAAAGTTGTCCAATCTCTGCTGGCAGCTTTGTCAAGCCTTTGCCAGAAAAGTCTAATATTGTGGCGTTGTCTCTGGCGGCTTGTCTGATGATTTGCAGCAGTTCTTCGTTGGTCATAGGTAGGGTTCCCAGCCAGTTGATGTCTGAGGCACAGATGATGGTGCGTATTTACACCAGCAAGAGATAGAGTTATTGAATAATTTAGCGTATATTAGCGGTGGCGTTAGCGCGATGTTGAATATCTCAATAATTCAAGTTCTACACAGGAAAGTTGCGCTTAAAAACAGATAAGTTTAGTTGGGAAAAATGAGCGATAATCGTGACTTTCCAAACAACCTCTGAGAGGTTGTTTGAAAAGTATTATTGCTGACATCAAAATCTTAAAGACCTAACCCCCCTACCCCCCTTCCCTACAAGGGAATAGCAGGGTGGTTTCATACAAAAAAAGAAAAATTTATCAGTTCTGATTTCTGGTGTTGTAGCAGAGATTTTGCCCTCTCTCCAAACCTCTCACGCCAGGCAAGCTCAAGTCGGGAAACCCGCCCACGCAACTGGCTCCCCCACGGGGGGAAAGGCTTTGAAAAAGACGAGTTTTTTTCTCTGATTGTATGAAACCACCCTGCCTTCCCTACAAGGGAATGGGGGTTTTAAAGCCTCTCCCCGCGTCGGGGAGAGGTTTGGAGAGGGGTCTTAAGTATATTTTGCATCTTTCCAAACAACCTCTAAGGCAACTGGTATACTTTGCACTTTGCCAAAGATCCTCTAAGCCATTGACATTTTTTTTGATTCTGACAAAATAATTGGGTTTAGTATTAACATTGATTAGGGAAAAATACCCCAAAATTTACTGATTCAACGCTATAGTTTTACGTTATTTTCCCATTCTGAAGAGTTATTTTTGTAACCAATGAGTCTATTACCTAATTTGCCAGAATCTACCAATGTTTCGCGCCGCACGTTACTTAAGGTGTTTGGAGTTGGTGCAATTACTGGAGTAACAGGATACTCTAGATTTAGCAAGCCAAAACCAACTGTATTTCAAAAAGATACCTTGGATTTGCCCCGGTTACTGAATCAAGAAAAAAGTGTCGTAGTCATTGGGGGTGGTTTAGCGGGTTTAGCTTGTGCGTATGAATTGAGTCAACGGGGATTTGCTGTTACACTGGTAGAAAAATCACCACAACTAGGGGGAAAAATTGCCAGTTGGCAAATAGAGGCTGTTGGCGAAACTTTCAGGATGGAACATGGCTTTCATGGTTTTTTCCCGCAATACTACAACTTAAAAAGTATAGTGGCAGAATTGGGAATTAAAGAGAATTTCCAATCACTCAACTTTTATTCAGTGGTTTATCGTGGGGACAAGTACAAACCAGAAGTATTTCGTCCTAGCCATTCAGCTTTCCCTTGGAATATTATAGATTTAGCGATCGCTTCTCCCAACCGCTTCCAATGGGGGATTAATTTAACCAAAATCAAGCACTTACAAGTATTTCAAGCCATCACAGGTTTTCAGCGCGAAAAAAACTATCAGCGCTATGACAATATATCTGTTGCTGACTGGGTGAAAACAGAATTTCCTCAAGGTTTATATGACTTGTATTTTCTCCCCTTTGCTAAATCTAGCTTGAATGCACCCGATGTTATGAGTGTGGGAGAACTCATGCAATTCTTCCATTTTTACTTTTTTGGCAACCCAGAAGGGCTAGCTTTTAATGGTACAAAAGATGATATGGGGACAAGTTTAGTCCAACCCATTGCCAAGAATGTGAAAAATAACGGTGGTAAAATTATCACTGATGCTACAGTCAGCGAAATTATCGCTGAAGATGGCAGAATAAAAGGTTTAAAATATTATGTTGGCAGTAACCAAAACAATGTACCTTTTTGGGTAAAACGTAACTCAATTATTACCGACGAAAAAACAGCATATTTTGGTGCAGCCGATGAAGTATTTGCTGTAGAATCTGGTAGTGATACAGCAATTTCTTTAACTTGTACTCATCAAGGATGTACTGTCAAAAAAGCGGCAAATGGTAACTTCCGTTGCCCTTGTCATGGGGCTGAGTTTGCGGCTGATGGTAAAGTGTTAAAAGGCCCAGCCAAGCGCAATTTACAAAAGTTGCAAGTTGTGCAGAAACAAAACGAAGAGTTACAACTGGTAGCTGCAACTAATGATGCGCCTTTACCAGAGACAATTAGTGCAGATTATTATGTATTTGCTACTGATGTGCCTGGGGTGCAACAATTATTTAAGCAAATTAATGGAGATATAGATCCGATAGTGCGATCGCAAGTGGAAAAATTAAGTATTGCTGATCCTTTTGCTGTTTGTCGTTTTTGGTTTGACCAAGATTTTGAGTGGGAACAAAGTAATTTTACTTCCTTATCCGGCTACCGTTTAACCGACAGCATCACTTTATATCATCGCATTCAGCAGCAATTTATCGACTGGTCACAACGCACTGGTGGTAGTGTGGTAGAGTTACACGCTTACTGTTATAAAGAGAAAGAATTTCCCACTCAAGAGGCTTTACTAACTACCTTTGAAACGGAATTATATGATATAGTTCCTAAGTTGAAACAAGCCAAACTACTGCATCGGGAATTGGTAAATCAACATAATTTTTCTGGTTATCCACCAAATAGTTATGGTGAACGTCCCGAAACAAGTACCAATATATCTAACTTGGTGTTTGCTGGTGACTGGGTAAAAATGCCTTTCCCTTGCGGTTTAATGGAAAGGGCTGTTAGTAGTGGTTTATTAGCAGCCAATGAAATTTTACACCGCGAAGCTTTGCAGAGGCGATCGCTTCTTTCAGTGAATCCAGAGGGGTTGTTGCAAATTTAGCAGATTAGGGGACAGGGGACAGGGGACAGGGTACAGTTTAGTAGTGGCGTGGCAAGCCTAAACTTGTGCATTAGCGAAAAATCTATCATCTTGTTCATCTGCGTTCATCTGCGTTCATCTGCGTTCAAATTTATCCAAACCTATTGCCACATTTTAGCCTTGCCAGTCCAGTAGGGTGCGTTATGGCGAAGCGTAACGCCAACGTGAGTTCGATGAACCTCTCCCTCCCAACCTCCCTCTCTCTTGAAAAGTTCTGATCGGAGGAAACCTCCGCTCAGACTTTTCGCTCCTAAAAGGCGTTCGCGTAGCGTCTCCGTCAGGAGAGGGGTTGGGGGTGAGGTCAAAACAACGCTTGTCGAACTCACGTTAACGCACCAATAAATATGGTGCGTTACGGCTAATATTTACTTTCACAAACTCATAAATTCCTTACACAGCCGTAACACACCCTACCTAAATTTTTAGATAGTTCGAGAGAATTGCTTGTCTTGCACATGATGATAAATATCAAAGACAACAGCAATATTTCTAACTAACAATCTACCAATTTCTGTGACTTGAATATGTTTGCTTGCAAGATTAACTAAACCATCAGCTTCAAGTGGTTTTAATGCGTCTAATTCCTGTGCAAAATACTCATCAAAATTGATATGATACTTTTCTTCAATTTCTGGTTTATGCAGATAAAAGTTAGACATGATGCACATAATCACGTCTCGCCTGAGAATATCATCGCTGGTGAGTTTGATACCTTTACTAATAGGTAAATTATTGCTTGCTACTGCTTGGTAATACTCTTTTAACTGCTTATGATTTTGCACATAAGTATCATGCAGCATACTAATAGATGTTGCACCAAAGCCTAAGAGTTCTGTACCTGCGTGGGTGGTGTAGCCTTGGAAGTTACGTTGTAGGGTGCGATTACGTTGAGCGATCGCTAATTCATCGTTAGGTTTGGCAAAATGATCCATGCCAATAAATAGATACTGACTATTAGTCAGTTCTTCAATAGTCATTTTCAAAATTTCTAACTTTTCCTGTGGCTCTGGCAATGCTTCCACAGGAATATTTTTCTGTGCTGGTTTCAACCAAGGGACGTAGGCAAAATTAAAAACTACAATCCTGTCGGGATCTAACGCCACGGTTTTCTTCACAGTTTCCCGAAAAGTTTGTAAGTTTTGATGGGGTAAACCATAAATCAAATCTACATTTACACTGTCAAATTCAGCCGCTTTAATCCAACTCATCACATTAAATAACATCTCTTCTGGTTGGATGCGGTTAACAGCTACCTGCACTTGGGGATTAAAATCTTGAATGCCAAAACTGATGCGATTAAAGCCAATATCGCGTAAAAAGAAAATGTATTCTTGATCAACGTAGCGCGGGTTAATTTCAATGGAAACTTCTGCTTGTGGGTCAATTTGGAAATGACTGGTGATATTCTGCCACAAGAATTGTACTTGCTGAGGTTCTAAATAATTAGGTGTACCACCACCCCAATGAACTTGCAAAACTTTTCTATCAACATTAATCAAGTTAGCTGTATGCTTGATTTCTTTTACCAGATGCTCTAAGTAGGGTTTGGCAATATTCTTGTTGTTAGAAATTACCGTATTACAGCCGCAAAAGTAACAAGAACTTTGACAAAAAGGAATGTGGAAATACAAAGATAGCGGTGATTCACGTTGATTAGAAGCGGCGATCGCACTTTGATAGTCGGCGGCGGTACATCCTTCACTTAACTGTGTAGCGGGTGGGTAACTCGTATATCTAGGTGCAGGAGTATCATATTTTTTGATCATGTCTAGATCAAACTTGACACCAGGGGATACAAAAACCATCAAAACCTCCAAGGTACTGCAACCACACCCCTTAGTGTCGCTACAAGGGACTCAAAATACCTTAGAAATCTGGCTACAAAATTCAACAACGCTTATTTATAGCAGGGGACAGGGAACAGGGTGGAAATTCTGTTTTTACAGAAAATTTTTACCTTATTCACCTGCAATCGGCTGTATTATCTTGTTGAATTTTCGGCAAATGATATTTTGATTTCCGTCATAACTAACTAGTGGTTGGTTATATAGGTGTAGGGAACAAGCAATTTGTTTTTTTGAAGCACCGCAAATTGCCAAGACAAGCCTGATTTTCTAGCTGCTTTTTAGTGTAGATATCAAAGCCAGCGCATGATGTGTTGAGTGAACAAATGCGGGATTGGGGACTGGGGAAAGGGGAAAGGGTAAAGGGGAAAGGGTAAAGGGGAAAGGGTAAAGTTAATAATTTCTCTCTCATCTCCCCCATCTCCCGGTTGGTGAGCGCAGTCGAACCACATCTCCCCCCATTCCCCTAACCCCTAACCTCTCACATTACAGGCGCTTCAGTGCTACCTGGGTTATGGGTGTTAGTCAAGTTATTAAATACTGCTTGACCCAAAGCTTTAATTAAATTGGCTTCTAAGTCTTTAGCCATTTGCATATTGAATTGGAATGCACTAACGGCTTCGGTAACAATTTTATCAGCCGTGGCTTCATCAACTGGTATAGAGTCTAATGCTTGTCGATACTTGTCTTTAAATGCTTTTTTGTCGGGGATTTGCTCGAAGTTATAAAAAGATGTACCCTCATAGCCAGATAGCTTGAGGGTTGACTGAGCAACTTTTTGTAACATCTGACCGCCGGAAAGGTCGCCCATGTAGCGGGTGTAGGTATGACCAATTAATAATGCAGGTGCGGTGGCGGCAAGTTCTCGAATATGCTTGATATAAGTTTGGGCGCTAGGTGAGGGTGAAATCAGGTTGCGCCAGTCATGGCCATAATAAAACATCATGTCCTTTTCTAAGGAGGTTTGGCGATTTAGTTCGGGAAAATAAATTGGTGCGATCGCCGGATTATTTACATGACTTTTGATAGCTGCTTCTAGTTCAGTGTATACAAAATACAAGTTGCTTAAAAATTTGGCGAAACTTTCTCTATCTACCACACCTTTCAAAAAACACTTCATGAATCCCACGTTTTCTGCTGCTGTGTGTGCTTTTTGAGTGCCAGAGCGCAGTTTAATGGCTAGATTGCTACTCATTTTTGCTTCCTTGTTATTCAAGCGCCAGATTTTAGACAGCCACTACCAAGGCCGTCAATTTACGGTCAATACCAGAGTTCTGAGGATTTTTGTTCTGGATGTAGAGAGGAGTTGTATGAATCTATCTAGCAATTACCACTGCTCATATAGATTCAGACTGTTTTTAGCCCCAAAACCATTTAACTATTAATGTCTTTATAACTATACGGCTATTAATAATTTTTTATATTTGTCTTAATTTGACGACACAAAACTATAGGGGAGACGGGCTAAGGGTGTCTATTTTACTTCATGAGAGACTAAAACTGTCCAAATTCCCCTCCAGGGAGGGGTTAGGGGTGGGTTTCAATCCCCCTGTGAGAGACTAAGACTGTCCAAATTCCCCTCCAGGGAGGGGTTAGGGGTGGGTTTTAATCCACTCCTCAATCACCGCCAAAACCCCCTCTACCTCACGGCAAACATCCTCTTCACGAAAGCGCAAAAATCTCACTCCCAAAGCTTCTAAACGCGCTTGTCTTTCCATGTCGCGCTCTTGTGCTTCTTGACTATCATGACAATAGCCGTCAACCTCAATTGCCAACATCAACTCTTTACAATAAAAGTCCACAATAAATTGATCGATAGGACGTTGGCGATCAAAATCATAACCACACATTTGCTTATCTTTAAGATATTTCCAAAGAGTTATTTCCCCTGGGGTCATGTTTTGGCGAAGTTGTTTAGCTTTCTCTTTTAAGAGTGGATTGTAGGGAATAATCTTATTTGGCATGGGTTTTTAAAGGTGCTAATGGGATATTTAACCCACCCCTAACCCCTCCCTGGAGGGGAAAAAGAGAGTTAAATTGTTTCAGGGATGGGATATTTAACCCACCCCTAACTCCTCCCTGGAGGGGAAAAAGAGAGTTAAATTGTTTCAGGGATGGGATATTTAACCCACCCCTAACCCCCTTTCAAGGGCAGGCTTTTTTTATTAGACAAATTTTTGGGCTTTTAAAACCAAAATTATTGTCTGAACAGTTAAAACTACGTTTCATAATTGAGAATATTCTCAACTATTTATCGAAGGTTTAAAAACCTGCCCTTGAAAGCCCCTAACCCCTCCCTGGAGGGGAAAAAGAGAGTGGGATTGTTTTAGGGATGGGATATTTAACCCACCCCTAACCCCTCCCTGGAGGGGAATAAAGGACAGGAATTGTTTTAGGGAAGGGGGGACTAGGACTGTTGGCTAGTGGTTTGTACAGACTGTGAACTGAGGTTTTCTAAAATATCTAAAACTTCTTGTTCAAAAGCGACTTGGGCGCGGTTGGTTTTACCGCCAATATATAAGCGATCGCCTTTTTGTAATGCCCAGATTTGCGAGTGTGAAAAGTAACTCATCACCACACCCAACATCAAAATACCAAAGCCTGTGTAAACAATTGGTATGCCTGGGTCGGCTTTGATTTGTAAACCAGTGCTACCCACCACATCTAAAATTTTCAGGGTAACACCGTTAACTTGAGTAGACATTCCATTACGGACAGTATCAACCAACTTACCCTTAGCATCGTAAATTAATACCATACCTTGTAAGTCTTTAGCTAACAGAGAAACGCCTTCACTCAAATCAGGTTTTGTCGGTATCCAAGTTCCCCAGATACGCCCTTGACCTTTGGTATTTAAAAGCGCCATCGGTAGCTGAAAGATGGGGCTGTTGTTGACGCGGACACGAACAGCAGAAATACCCCAATCAGTTTGGTAAAAAGTTACGCCATGATAACGCAGAGGTTGATTAACAAAAATCTTTTTGTGGTCAACTTCTTTGCCTGCTTTATCCAAAACTGACATATCTGAATAAAATTGGTCAATCCCACCTTTGGGTGTGTAGTCAATCCAAAAACGATTGACCTTTACAGACCAATCTCTGGGGAATTGGGCGGCTGCTAAAGGCCCAGCATCGATAATATTTGTCACCTGGAAAGTATCGCCACTGGGAACCATTTCTTGGGCGACAAATCCAGTCATTGCCCCCCATATTCCCCCCAAAAGGATGGTGACAATACCTATATGCACGATAATCGGGCCGATACGTCCAACTATTCCCTTACGGGCGTAGAGAATATCATCTTTTTCTTGAAAGATTTTATAACGACGGTTTTGTAATAATTGGGTAAGAGAATCTACAGAACCAGTTTCTAGTTCTGCACTTAAAGCGAGTTTTTGAAATTGTCTTGGTTCTTCGTAATATTTCCAGCGTTGGGCGGCTTTTAAGGCTGGTAATTGACGGGTGAAAGTACAAGCAGTGAGGCTAGTTCCAAATAAAACTAGTAATGATAAAAACCACCATGTTCGATAAACATGATCTAAACCAACTACTTGAATTACCTTCCAAGTGAGAAAACCAAATAAGGCTGGGTGTTCTGGGTAGTTTGCTTGATAGAATGCTGGTGATTGTCCTTGCTCAATGACAGTGCCAGTGACACTGAAAAGAGCGATGATTAGTAGAAGTGCGATCGCTAGACGTAAATCTGTCAGTACAGGTAAAAACTCTCGCCGCAAAACTCTTCCCGGTACTGACCACCAAGGGGATGTTGTGGAAGCTGAATTATCTATAGTCATTGCTTAAAAACTGTCAAGGGAATGCGAGAAATGAGAGAAAATACACCAAATCCTACTAATAATGCACCGCTAACTGGATTAATCCAACCAGACCAGCGACGCAATTCTAGTAACTTTTTAATTGAGGCGGTGAAAGTACCTGCCAAAATCAGGGGAGTTACATAGCCGGCTGTATAAGAAATTAACAACACAGCACCTAAAATCAAATCTTGTGTACTCGCCACCCAACCCAGGATACTGGCTAATACTGGTGTGCTACAAGGGGAGGCTACCAAACCGAAAGTTAGACCAATGGCGTAAGAACGCACACCGGAAGGTAAATCTTGAGAAATCCAATCAGTACCACCAAAGGAGGGGAATTGCAGAGGTAATGCTTCTAATAAATTCAACCCCATGAGGATGGCAATAATACTGACAATAATGGGTAAACCGATACCTATTTGACCGTAGACTTTGCCCACCACTGCGGCTATAATACCTAAACCTGCCAGTGTAGTTGCTAAACCTAACGCAAACCATGTTGATTGGGCGGCAGCTTGCCAGCGATTTTTAGCTTCATAACCACCAATATAACCAATGGTAATTGGTAGCATGGAAAGCATACAGGGGGTAAGACTAGTAAGTAACCCTGCGGCAAAAATGATACCAATACTCAGCAAACTCAGGTGAGTTAGTTGGTCAGATACCAGAGTGTTGGCGAATTGTTCGAGTTGATAAATTTGTGTTTGCAGAGTCTCCAGCATAGGCTATCACTGAGCGGGAAATGCTTGTTCTGCTTGAATTTTAGCTTATTTTGGGCTGCAAGTTAGATTCGTAAGGTTTTCATCGATTCTCCGAAAATGCAGATACTTAACCATTACTGACTGAATCTCGTTAGGTGTTATGTCCGTAGAGAGGTTAGCGGCATTATTTTTCTGAGTTGATAAAATTCCTAATCTGTTATATATCTTAATTAAGATAAAATTAAGAAAAAAATAATTTTAGATTAAAACATATTTGAAGTTTTTCCTAGAAAAGCTTTCATCACTATGTATTGGTTTTGACTTATAGACATAAAAGCAAGAGGTAGATTTAGTGGAATTCAAAATTTCTCCAAACCAAATAACTCGACTACTTATATTCATTACCATCGCTATCGGTTTTGCTAGTCTCTCAGGACAGTTTTATGTTTATTTCTTGAATGGAGATAAATTGTCTGGTGTGGTTAGGATGTTTGACTTAAATGAAGAGCAGAATATTCCTACTTTAGTTACAGGTTTGATATTACTATTTTGTTCTCTGTTATTAGAATTTGTTGCCCTAGCAAAACAAAGAGAAAACAACCGTTATTCTGCCTACTGGCATGGGTTAGCAATTACTTTTATTTATTTAAGTTTCGATGAATTGTTAGAGTTACATGAAAAAATAAATAGTATATTAAATAGAATTGTACAATCTACTGGTCAAAGGTTAGATATTTTAAATATTTTATTGGTATTAATTTTTATTTTAGTTTATTTTAAGTTTTTGTTGCATTTACCTAAAAAGATTAAAAGATTCTTTGTTTTAGCCTTTGCTTGTGTTGTTATAGGTGGAGTAGGGATTGAGTTATTGGGTGTATGTTTTTTCCCTAACATATATCATCAGGAATCTTTGATTTCTGAAATAATTACCACTATCGAAGAATGTTTTGAAATTCTGGGCTTGACTATTTTTATACATGGGATACTACTTTATCTTAATTCGTTTGTAACAGACATACATATTAATATCGTGGGGTCAGAAAAGAAGAGATTTCAACAATAAAAAGCTGGAAGATTACCATCAAACTACTCTGAGATATAACTTAAAGAGTAGATTATGAAGTAATAATTATTACTTGTGAAGAGTAGAAAAATTTCTAATTTACTGGTAAGATTTTGGTCTTACTGTTCTTCTTTACCAGCAGATTACTCATGAATAAGCTGCCGAAAATAGACCGTCAGCGAGAACATCAGGCCAATGAGAGGACTTTTTTAGCTTGGTTGCGGACTTCTATTGCTTTGATTGGTTTTGGGTTCGCTATTGCAAGATTTGGGCTATTTCTCCGTCAGCTTGATACAACAATTACACAACGGGAAACTACTGTACATCCTATATTCAACTCGGAGAATTTGGGGATTATTTTGGTACTGTGTGGAATTTTAGCGATCGCTCTAGCTGCATGGCGTTACAATCAGGTATTCTGGCAGATAGAACGGGGTGATTATCAACCGAATCGATTAGCTGTGTGGATAATTACTGGGGTTGTGATGGTTTTGGGAGCTTTAAGTATTCCTATACTCTTAATCCGCAATACAACTGTGCCGCGTCCATCTTCTATAATTAATCAACACAAATCACACAATAATTAAGCTTTGTGTTATTTTACCACAGAGGCACAGAGGCACAGAGAAAAGCTAGAACCTCTACCCCAGAGAAGCTGATCAATGTTCTGGAAGGCTGATTAATTAATAGATTGGTGAAGAGAGTACATTCTTAAGAGATTCTATATATAAAGTATTGTGAATGCAATACTAAGATGTGGAGTATTTATAGAAAGTTGAAACAATAGCTGAGACTAAATACTCATATGATATCTGCTCCAATACTTATCATATCGTGATGGTTGGTAATGGGTAATGGGTAATGGGTAATGGTAGGAAAAAATCACCTATTTGCTATTGCTTATTACACACTGTGACAATCATATCATAAGTAATTAGACGAGCTTGATATCATTTTTATAAATATATATTTGACAGTTTGGTGTAAATAATTCATACCAATTCGTCAAAATCAATTAACAGATACAAAAGCAAAATTATAAGTTGTATCTGATTTTTTGAATTTTGAATTTTGCGGAAAGTTCTGTAGGCGGGTTTCCCGCCGTAGGAAACTTTCCAAGACGAATTTTGAATTGATTCTTCTGTCTCCACATTCTGAAAGTACATAGAGGCTAGGACAACGAGCAAATTATGAGCCAAACCTTTGCAACTATCGACGGCAATGAGGCTGTCTCCCGTGTTGCTTATAAATTGAATGAAGTGATTGCCATCTATCCTATCACCCCCTCTTCGGCAATGGGTGAATGGGCGGATGCTTGGGCGGCGGAAGGTCGTACCAATTTGTGGGGTACAGTTCCCCATGTGGTACAAATGCAGAGTGAAGGCGGTGCGGCGGCGGCTGTACATGGGGCTTTGCAAACGGGTTCCCTAAGTACGACTTTCACTGCTTCCCAAGGGCTGTTGTTGATGATACCCAACCTCTACAAAATTGGGGGTGAACTGACAAGCACTGTGGTTCACGTAGCAGCCCGTTCTTTGGCTACCCACGCCCTATCCATTTTTGGCGACCATAGTGATGTGATGGCGGCGCGTGGTACAGGGTTTGCGATGTTGTGTTCGGCTTCGGTGCAGGAAAGTCATGATTTAGCTTTCATTGCCCATGCAGCTACTTTAGAGACTAGGGTATCATTTCTGCATTATTTTGATGGCTTCCGTACTTCCCATGAAGTGCAGAAAGTGCAATTATTATCAGATGATGATTTGCGATCGCTGATCAACGAAGAGAAAGTATTCGCCCACCGCGCCCGCGCCCTGACTCCCGACAGTCCACTATTACGGGGGACAGCGCAAAACCCTGATGTCTTCTTCCAAGCCCGTGAAGGTGCAAACCCTTACTATAATGCTTGTCCGGAAATTGTCCAAAGCATTATGGATAAATTTGGGGAACGCACAGGAAGGTATTATCAACTATATGAATACCACGGCGCGAGTGATGCCGATCGCGTAATTATTCTCATGGGTTCCGGTTGTGAAACGGTACATGAGACAGTAGATTATCTTAACGCCCGTGGGGAAAAAGTAGGGGTTCTCAAAGTTAGATTATTTCGCCCCTTGGATGTCGAGAGATTTATTCAGGCTTTACCTAAGAGTGTACAGGCGATCGCAGTTCTCGACCGCACCAAGGAACCAGGAAGTGCGGGGGAACCTTTGTATTTGGATGTGGTGACGGCTTTGTATGAAGCAGGGGAGCAACCCACCCCTAGCCCCTCCCAGGAGGGGAAAGGAGCAGGGAAGCAGTTACCTAAAATTGTTGGTGGTCGTTATGGGCTTTCCTCGAAGGAATTTACCCCGGCGATGGTGAAGGCTGTGTTCGATAATTTGGCACAAGCTACGCCGAAGAATCATTTTACTATCGGTATTTATGATGATGTAACGCATACATCCCTGGAATATGACCCCAGTTTTTCAACAGAACCAGATAACGTTGTCCGGGCGATGTTTTATGGGTTGGGTTCTGATGGGACAGTCGGGGCTAATAAAAATTCCATCAAAATTATTGGGGAAGGAACGGACAATTACGCTCAAGGCTACTTTGTCTACGACTCCAAAAAATCTGGCTCAATGACAGTTTCCCACCTGCGCTTCGGGCCGCAACCAATTCGTTCTACCTACTTAATTGACCAAGCCAACTTTATTGGTTGTCATCACTGGGGCTTTTTGGAACGTATCGAAGTGTTAAAAGCTGCTGCACAAGGGGCGACTATATTGTTAAATAGTCCTTATGATGCGGATACTGTTTGGTCAAATTTACCCCTGAAAGTAAAGCAGCAAATTCTTGATAAGCAACTCAAACTCTACGTCATCAATGCTAACCAAGTCGCCCGTAATAGTGGGATGGGTGGACGCATCAACACTATTATGCAGGTGTGCTTCTTTGCGTTAGCGGGGGTATTGCCACAGGAGCAAGCGATCGCCAAAATTAAACAAGCGATTGAAAAGACCTATGGTAAGAAAGGCGCGGATGTTGTCCGCATGAATTTACAGGCGGTAGACCAAACCTTAGAGAATTTGCACCAGGTGAAGGTTCCCCTTGAGGAAAAAGGGAAATGGATAGACGAGGAAACATTCGCATCTAACCTTCCCTTCCCCACCAGCGCCCCCAAATTTGTCCGGGACGTTCTCTTAAAAATCATGGTGTGGCAAGGTGATGACTTACCTGTAAGTACATTACCACCAGATGGCACATTTCCCACAGGTACGGCGAAATGGGAAAAGCGGAACGTTGCGGAAGAAATACCCGTTTGGGATGGGGATGTCTGCGTACAGTGCAGTAAATGTGTGATGGTTTGTCCACATGGGGCAATTCGCGCTAAGGTATATCAGCCAACCGAGTTGGAGAATGCACCACCTACATTTAAGTCGGTGGATGCAAAGGATAAAGACTTTGCCAAGCAGAAGTTTACTATCCAAGTAGCGCCGGAAGACTGTACAGGTTGTGAGGTCTGTGTGAATGTCTGTCCCGCCAAAAATAAAGCCGAACCTTCACTTAAAGCCATTAACATGGCGCAACAGTTACCCTTGCGAGAACAAGAGAGGGAAAATTGGCAATTCTTCTTGAGTTTACCGAATCCTGACCGGACAAAGTTAAAACTTAACCAAATTCGTCAGCAGCAGCTACTAGAACCATTGTTTGAGTTTTCCGGTGCTTGTGCTGGTTGTGGTGAGACACCTTATGTAAAACTATTAACACAACTATTTGGCGATCGCGCAGTGGTTGCTAACGCCACAGGTTGTTCTTCTATCTACGGTGGAAACCTCCCCACTACACCTTGGACGAAGAACGCCGAAGGACGAGGCCCGGCTTGGTCTAATAGTTTATTTGAAGATAACGCCGAGTTTGGTTTTGGTTATCGTCTGTCATTGGATAAGCAAGCCGAGTTTGCGGCGGAACTTCTGCAACAGTTCAGCGCCGAAGTGGGTGATAAGTTGGTTGAGTCTATTCTCAATGCAGAACAGAAAACCGAGGCTGATATTTGGGAACAGCGTCAACGGATAGCGTTGTTGAAGGAAAAGTTGGATGAAATATTGAACGCAGATGCACGCAGATGCACGCAGATGGAAGAGGATGATATAAAGGTTCATCAGCGTTTATCGGCGGTGCAAAATCTTAAATCACTTGCTGATTATTTAGTCAAGAAAAGTGTCTGGATAATTGGTGGTGATGGTTGGGCTTATGACATTGACTTTCACGGTATCGACCATGTGTTAGCTAGTGGTCGCAATGTCAACATTTTGGTGATGGATACAGAAGTTTATTCTAACACCGGGGGGCAATCTTCTAAAGCTACGCCAAGGGCAGCCGTTGCTAAATTCGCCGCCAGTGGTAAGCCAGCGCCTAAGAAAGACTTGGGCTTAATGGCGATGAGTTACGGGAATGTGTATGTGGCGAGTGTGGCGTTGGGTGCGAAGGATGACCAAACACTCAAGGCGTTTTTGGAAGCAGAAGCTTTTGACGGCCCATCCTTAATTATTGCTTACAGCCATTGTATCGCCCACGGTATCAACATGGCGACGGGGATGCAGCATCAAAAAGCCTTGGTAGATTCTGGACGCTGGTTGTTGTATCGTTATAATCCACTGTTGCCACAACAGGGTAAAAATCCTCTACAGTTAGATATGCGATCGCCTACTCAATCAGTAGAGCAATCAATGTACCAAGAAACTCGCTTCAAGATGTTGACCAAAAGTAAGCCCCAGTTAGCTAAACAATTGCTAGAACAGGCCCAGGCTGAAGTTGATGCACGTTGGCAGATGTATCAATATTTGGCGAATAGGTAATGGGTAATGGGTAATTGGTAATGGGTAAAGTCCTATTACCTATTACCCAACTATAATTTTTGGCGCAGAATGTAGATTAAAATATAAATGTTACATTTTTGCAGGAGTTTATTCAATTTCTATTAATGCCGAACAACTGCACCAAATTCAGACTATTGCTAGCAGTTATGAAAACTTTCAATGTGTGGAATGTAGTCAAGCAATTCAAGCTTACTTAATTTCCGAAAACATTCCTGGCAAACTGATTAAATTATATACAGGAGCATCTACGGGTGCGAACAGCTTTATTTATGATGAAACATTTCCTGAAGCAGCTATTTCTACTAATGGTCGTCATCAAGGCGTTGCCATTATCATTAATGGTATAGAAACAGTTTTTGATAATCATCACCCAGCAGGCATTTCTAGAAATGAATGGATGGCAAATCTATTGTTTCAGGGCTTAGTGCATTTTGGGCAGCAATTTGAAATTACAGAGATAGAATTTTGAGGATATTAACGAATATGTTAGATGTAAAAAACGAATATCTTTATCATTTATTAGCAAGGATTAAGCAAAGACCAGGAATGTACATAGGGCAATGTTCTATTACTAGATTGAATATGTTATTGGTGGGTTATAGCCAAGCCAGAATGGAATTAGGATTACCTCGCACCGAACAAGAGAAGAATTTTGATAATTTTCAAGAATGGATACAGAATAAATATGATGTTACTGCTAGTCAAGGGTGGGATGGTATTATTCTAGCCAATTCTACTGATGAAAAAGATGCTTTTTATAAGTTTTTTCAGTTATTTGAGCAATTTATTAAGCAAGAAACAATCAATGCGAACTTAGAATTAACAATTACAGGAAATTCATAAGTTGGAAATTAACAGCTTATATTAATGTTCACCAGCATGGCGATCGCTCACCCAGCGCGTTTAATTCTCGGTTAATGATGAAATCCTACAATTCCTCGTTAGATAATAAACAGGACTTACGCACTGAAGTTATCTGTCGAGACAGGGTGTAAGGGTGTAAGGGTATAGGGGTATAGGTTTAGCGCTTTTACACCCCTACACCCCTATACCCCTGTACCCTTGCCAAAACCCTTGATTTTTCGTTTTCATGCGTAAGTCCTAATAAAACTTATAATTATAGTTTAGCTGAATCAAATTCAATACCACGACGTGCAAAATATTTATCAATGTTAATCTGCACAAATAAATCCTTGAGTTCTTCGGCAATCTCTTGAGGTGGATTTCCTGATAAAGCTATTGCAATTAAACGTTCTGCTGCTGCAATTTCTCCACAATCAATTGCTAAAGTTGCTGCACTAAGATGTAATACTGAACGTGTAGGTTCTGCTGCCAGATTATTGACGATTAATTCTGCTGCTAACCGTTCTTTTTCAAATGCTTCTCTGGAAAGTTGCAAGGCTAAAACAGAGTCGCCTTTTAGTTTAGCAACTTGTGCCATTTCAGCTAAATCCATTGCTTGTTTATGTAAATCTTGAATGTTATTCATTTTTTCACTACAAAACACAAAGGTTTACTAAACTCAACAATCACAATGTAAACTGGTAGACTACTATCAACAGAGTTTACTTGTTCCAATTTTTGTTTAGCTCTAGCTTTTATTTTACTGTCATCACCCTGACGGATGCCTGAGACTTCTAGCCTAACTGCATTTTGGAATGGGAGTTGATTATTATCACCTTTTTTGCCTAACCAGTAATCAAATCCAGTTCCTCTGCGGGAACGTTCGACAACTGTATATTCAGTCAGTTCTTGAATGATTAACAGGGTAATTCCATAGGCTGCCTGTTCTGTAGTGTATTCATTATCATTCCAACAGCGCAACATTTGCTCTGTGACTTCTTGCCAATAAATTTTGAAAACATCTGTTAAGTCTCCTTGAACTTGAAGTTCTACACCTTGGATATGTCCTTGATCATTCAAGCAAACAGCACAAGCTTCTGCTAATGCTGCACCAAAGGCTGGAGTAATAGCGGGTAATCCCTGCTCCAATTTGGTAATAATCAATTCTTTTGGGTTTAAATTCATTAAATAGTATCTCTATAAAGTTTCTTCTCTGTGGCTGTGCGACTCTGCGTGAGACAAAATTACCGCCTAAACAGAGAGCGAACCCAACGCCACAACCGACGCAACCCCCACCAAAAACCACGGCGAGAAACTACAGGCTTTTTTGGTTGAGAAAGACGCTCAATTGCATTGTTGCAATCTTGCACATCAGCATCAAGTCTCATTTTTTGATATAGTTCACAAGCATTGCGATAAGCACCTAGCGCGTCTGCTTCTCGCTTGACGTTTTCTAATGTCACACCTAAATTAAACCAAGCTTCTGCTTCCCCTCGAATATCGCCTATTTCCGCAGATACCTCCAAAGACTGCTGGAACAAATCAATCGCCTGTTGATACTGTCCCAGTGAGCCGTAAGCATTGCCCAACCCGATTAAAGAATGACCTTCATTATTGCGATCGCCTATTTCCTTAGATATCTCCCTAGACTGCTGGTAGAAGTCAATCGCCCGTTGGTATTCTCCCAAGGAGTCGTGAGCAATGCCTAAATTGTTTAAAGAATTACCTTCGCCTTTGCGATCGCCTATTTTCCTAAATATTTCCAAAGACTGCTCGAAGAACTTAATCGCCCGTTGGTATTCTCCCAGAGGGTTGTAAGCATTGCCCAAACCGATTAAGGAATTACCTTCACTATTACGAGCGCCTATGTTTCTGGATACTTCCAAAGCTTGCTCAAAGGACTCAATCGCCAGTTTGTACTCTCCCAAGGAGTGGTAAGCATTACCCAACCCGATTAAGGAATGGACTTTATTATTGTGATCGCCTATATCCCTAGATAGTTCCAAAGACTGCTCGAAGGACTCAATCGCCAGTTCGTAGCGTCCCAGGGAGTTGTAAGCATTGCCCAACCCTATTAAAGTAGCACCTTCACCATTGCGATCGCCTATCTCCCTGAAGATTTCCAAAGACTGCTGGAAGAACTCAATCGCCTGTTGGTACTTTCCCAGAGGGTTGTAAGCATTGCCCAAACCGATTAAAGTAGCACCTTCGCCATTGCGATCGCCTATGTTCCTAGATATCTTCAAAGACTGCTGGAATAACTCTATCGCCCGTTGGTATTGTCCCAGGGAGTTGTTAGCATTACCTAATGACGTGAGAGAAGCCCAGTAATTCCAATTTTCCCTATCACCAATTTCTTCCCATTTACTGACCAATTGCTCATATAGTTCTACTTGGTCTGTGTAATAACCCTGCAAGGACAAAAATTTATCACAAAATGCTAATACATCAAATGCCGAATCATACTTTTCTAATTGATACCAATGATAAAAAACTTCTAAATATTCTTTTATATCCTCTTTAGTCTGCCAAGGTTTTTGTTTAACATTCACAAGATAGTAATAAATCGCTCGTTGATGTGCTTCTGTCTGATCACCTGCTTTATACTGCACATACTCCAACACCACAGGCTGAAACTCAAAACGTTGTTTACCATTGAGTTTATCTTCCAACAAAGAACGCTTTACCAGATCCCTTAATTCTCTCTCAATCTCTGACTCTGAATTTCCAGGTAACACCGCCACTGCTGCTGCACTGTCAAACACACCACGATAAACACTAATATTCAGTAATAAATCTTTTTGTAACTTATTAAGTCTATTCAGACTGGCATCCAATACCAACTTCATCCCCACATTTTCCGAACGATGTACACCTACGACTTGGGGATTTGTTAACAACTGCCGTAAATTTCCTAAGCCTAAATCGGCTAATCTTTTTAAATCTGGGTCTTGCGAGTATTCATATTTTAATAAACCTGCTACCAATTTCAACAGTAGGGGATGTCCATCTACTAATTCGACAAACTCCGCTAAATTCCCTCTAATACCTAATTCTGATAACAGTGCTACCCCTTCATCTACTTGTAACCCTTTCAAGGGTAGCCATTCAAAGCCTATTAATTCTGGTCTTTCCCTGGTAGTGACTAATACCTTACTATTAGCGCCAGATTCTATCCATGCTTGGAAAAACTCGCCATAAAATAGACTTCCCCATTGTCTATTAGGTTGTAATAAACTTTCCAAATTATCAATAATTAGTAAAAATTGACCAGAACGTAAACACCTAACCAACGCCTCGACTAACTGCGCTTCTTGTTCTGGAATAGGAAAACCAAATTCACCCAGAACTTGACGAGCTAAATCACTAAAACTTACCCCATTACTAACATCAGCCCAAAATCGCTTGGGGAAACCCGCAATTTCTTCATAAATTTTCGTCGCCAGCGTTGATTTACCTATGCCACCGATGCCTTCTATACCAATTAAAAAGGTATTTTTATCAGTTAACCATTGCTGTATTTGAGCATATTCTGTTTCTCGTCCTTGCCAATGTTCTAAACTTTTACCAGGATTTCCTGCTTTAAGAACCCCTGGTGATTCTGCTTTGCTACTACTTTTTATATGAACAACATCTGTGGATAAATAAACATTCTCAGCTTCAATTGAACCAACTTGAGTTAGTTTGCTCTGATTTTGAGCATTTCCCTCTAACTTAATAATTTTTGCTTTCTTAGGGTTTGGTTCTTCCGCCATGATTAATCAGCATAGGTACAAATTTTTCTAGGTGATGCCATTGTTAGATTACAATACAAAATGAGCCATAAAAAGCAAGACTCATTTAATTAATCCTTCTGCACGGAGTCTTTTAGCTAATGGGGATTCTCCGGCTTCTAAACGTAATCTTTCCGCATACTCGAAACGTTGCTGCATATCAGCATCAATTTCTGCTTTATGTTCCCAATAATAAGCTAAAGCTGAATAAATCTGACTCATACTCAAATGTGGATACTGAAAATGTAATTCTTCTGGACTCCAACCATAAGCATGAATAGAAGTAACTAATTCCACAACTTTCATTGAACTTCCTTTGATGAATGGCACATTATGTTCATCAATCAGAATGTGTTTATATTCAGTAGAATTTATTTGATTCATAATTTCTCAAACGCCAGCCTTAACAAACCTTACTTATATCTTTACTTCCTCAGAGAGACACAGGCGCAAAGCTGACAATTTTATTTCAGTAGACCTCTTACAAAAGTCGTTCTTAGCGTTCTTTTCTTTGCGTCTTTGCGCCTTTGCGTGAGACAAAAAAAGATTTATGCAAGAAGTTTAGTCAACGCATATTAAACTTATCAACACTCCGCGCCCCTCCGCGTTTAAAAACTCACCTCATTAGCCTCTATTTTTCCGACTTGCTTGACTGTGCTTTGGTCATAAGCATTAGCACCCATCTGAATATTGTCCCCTGATTTCTCCGCCAATGTTTGCAAAATCTGGGCTAATTCCTCAGCCAAGACTGTATCAGCACTCAATATCTTTTGTAACTGGACTTGCAAAACAGTTTGTAAAGCTTTATCATCTGGATTTCCAGCTAAATCAATAGCAGCTTCTTTTGCTGCTTCCTTAGCTTCTACTTTGGGTTTCAGCTTACCCCAGATAGCCTTGACTGTATCCCAAGCATCTGCACCAGCTTGTTGATATGCACCTTCTGCAACTTTACCACCCACATTCAGCAGAAATGGCAGATGGGGCGCAAGTAATGAAACTATTGGGGCGACGATATCCATCATAGTTATAAGTTATACAATGTGTTTGTTAGATAGGATTTTAACCTATTTATTTAGGTGTGAGAAGCAATATTGAACGGCTGATTTTTGTGTTTACAGAGTAAATGTCTTAATCTGAAGGGTGATGATTATTAGGGCAGAGGGTGCGATCGCTCTTACTCATCTTCGCATTAGTCTGTAAATAATCATGCAGCAAATTACACCCACGCTTCAGCAAATTCCCTAAGCTAATCTCAGCTAAATTCTGCAACATCACCTGACCATCACCGCTACCTACTGCCAATGTCTGACTATCAGGACTGAAATTCACACTAGTTAATTCATCCTTGTCGCCTTTCAAGACTATCAGCAAACTCCCCTTCTGATTCCACAGCCAGACTTGATTATCACTGCTAGCGGCTAACATCTTACCGTCGGGGCTGAAACTGACGCTGATGAAAGTATCCCCATCACCGCCAAGATTTCTGATCAAACTACCGTCCCTATTCCATAATTTAACTGTGCCATCAATACTAGCTGAAGCTAAAACTTGCCCATCAGGCGACCATGCTACCCCATTGACGCGGCGGCTATGGTCTTTGAGGGTGTGGAGTAATTCACCGTCTCGACTCCATAATTTGATGGTGGTATCATCACTGGCGGAGGCTAACAATTTACCATCAGGACTAAAACTTACCCAATTGACAGCATCGGTGTGACCTTGTAAACTATGTAGTAGTTGACCGTCCCGACTCCAAATTTTCACTGTTTTATCTTTACTGGCGGAAGCTATTACTTGACTATCCGATGACCAAGCTACAGCTAAAACTCCATCTTGATGACCTTGTAAGGTGTGGAGTAGCTTACCTTGTTGATTCCACAACTTCACCGTTTTATCTTTACTAGCTGAGGCTATCATCTCCCCATCAGGCGACCAAGCTACACCCCAAATAGGCGCTGTATGACCTTTGAAAGTATTGACTAATTTTCCTTCTTTGTCGAGAATTTTCACGGTTTGATCTCGACTCGCCGCCGCCAAATTCTGTCCATTAGGACTAAAACTAACACTTGTCACCCAATCACTACCATCAGCTTTCGGGTTTCGCAACAAGACTTCATCCCAGCGCCAGAGTATCACCGTTTTGTCTCGACTACCAGAGACGAGACTGCGACCATCTGGGCTGAAATTGACAGTATTTACCCAACTGTTATGTCCCCTCAAAGTTCCTAAAAGTAAACCTTGAGGACTCCAAAGTTTGATGGTTGCGTCGATACTTGCAGAAGCGATGGTTTGTCCGTCGGGGCTGAAGGTAACTGCGGCGACTTCTGCGGTGTGTCCTGATAGGGTTTTTAATAATTTACCCTGAAGATTCCACAGTTTGATAGTCTTGTCAAAACTAGCTGTGGCTATTATATCACCATTGGGCGACCAAGCTACAGCCAAAATTGCATCATCATGACCTCGCCAACTTTTGACTAGTTTACCTTCCCGACTCCACAATTTCACGGTTTTGTCAGCACCTACGGAAGCGAGACTCAACCCATCAGCAGACCAAGCTATTCCTAAGACTGCATCACTATGACCTGATAGGGTTGTGCGTAATTTCCCTTCTCTAGTCCAGAGTTTGATGGTGTTGTCGCTACTGGCGGAGGCTAACAACTGACCATCAGGACTGAAACTGACAATATTTACACCGTCGTTATGTCCTGGTAATGTTGTGATTAGTTGACCGTCTCGATGCCACAATTTTACCGTTTTGTCTTGGCTAGCTGAGGCAATTAACAAGCTATCGGGACTGAAACTTACGCTATTCACTACATTATTATGTTGGGACAAGGTGTTAACTAAGCTGCCATCTTTACGCCAGATATCGATGGTATTATCGGCGCTGGCGGAAGCGATGAGGGAACCATCGGGGCTGAATACGGTACTATTTACGCCTGCGAGATGTCCTTCTAAGCGGTTGTACTCTCTCCCTCCCACGACGGCTTGATACAGTGCTGTTTTCACCTGTTCTCTAGTATTCGCATCTACCCAAATGGCTCGTTGCAGTTTTCTCCCGGCTTTGATACCTTCTTTGACAGCATCGAGACCTTTTTGGGAAGCAAACAAAGCGTTACTGGAAACACTCAGGGTTTTAATTTCGTTATCTACCCCGGTGATAATAGAATAGCTTAATCCCAAAATGGCAAGACAGGAAGCAGCTAGGGCAATTGTTAGTGAACGATTAAGTTTGGTTTCACTTAGTCTTTGTTGCTTTTGACTTTCTGCTAGTTGGGCGGTTAACTCTTTTTCTTTTAATTCGGCACGTAATTGTTCAATTTCTAGTTGAGTTAATTCTTCTCGCTTGCGTAGTTCCCTTAATTCTGCAAGTAAATCTAATCCCTGTTGTGGGTAAGTATCTATCTGTTGAGATTGCTGTTGTGTTTGACTAAGTTCGCTTTTTAGTCGCTCAATTTCATTTTGACTTTGCTGTACTTTGCGACGTAATTTTTTCAGTTGTGCCTGTAAGCTTGATTCCTGTTGTTGGAGATAGCGTATTAAATCTACTAAATAATCATGAATTAGTTGATAACGTTCGGGTACATCGGGAAATAATACCACTAAACCAGAGCTAACTAAGATGTCTAAAACTAAGTCTAGTTTGTCTGGGTCTTCTAATTCTGCTAGTTCAGCAGCTAATTCTGCACGGGTTTTAAAAGGGCGTTGGTTACTTTCATCTGTTAGGAGATACAACACAAGTAAGGCTGCACGCTCATTTTCTGGGCCGCAGTCTTTGATGAGTTCTTTGATGTATCTTTCTATGAGTTTGTTTGGTCGATATGGTTGATATTGTTTTAAGGTGTTAATTCTCTCATCTTGTAATTGAGCGCCAACAACTTGTAATTCGATGGGGCGGACTTCTCCTAATTCGGTGGATAAGTCGGCGACTACAGCATCAATTAAGGCGGGTTCTAAGTTGATTTGCGATCGCTCTGTTAATTTCTGAATGATGAGTTTGGCATATTCGGGGGAAAAGTTATTGATTTGATAGCGGATTTGTTTATCGAGAATGTTATTATTAATTGCTTCCAGGCGGGAAAGATGCTTAAATTCTAATAGACGATGTAAATAATCTTCTCTGATGGAAAAGATGATTTTGACAAAGGATATATTCAGGCATTGACTGAGGAAATTATCAAATTCTTGCTGTTGTTGACGATTTCCTACAGTCGGGGGAACGTCATCGCCATAAGCAAAGAAAAATTCCTCAAACTGGTCAAATATCAAAACTGTGATATAATGGTTGTCAGCATTTTGGCGTAGTTGCTGTAAGATATCCGCCATTGTCATCGGTGGTGTAGAGGTCGGCAAAACCTCCGGGGCGATCGCAGCATCCCCTTGAATATGATTTACCGCCTCAGTTAAAGATTTACCTAATTCGCGCACCCAATCAGTGTATACTTGCAATACCACAGGCATAGCTAACTGATCACCGATCGCTCGATTTTGTAATGCAGGTACTAACCCAGCCGTGACAGTAGAACTCTTCCCCACCCCCGAAGGGCCATGAATGACAATCAATTTCTGGTCAGCACGGCTAATTCTGCCAATTAAATTATTTATATCCTGTTCTCGACCAGAAGCGGCAATTTCTAAAGCTAAGGTACTAGTTCCCGTAGCTGACATCAAAGCCGGGTTGGTCGCCTGTCTTTGGGGTTGTAACCTCCCCGCACCAATAAAAGCGCGTAAGCCATACTGCTGTTCTACCGACCGCCGTTGTTGTCTAATGCGGTAGGCTTCCAGATATCTGCCGGCTTCAAAATAGAGCGATCGCAATGTCCGCAATAGTCTAATATAACGATGGGCATCATATTGATGGGCGCTATGTTCCAATGCTGCTGGTAACTCTTTGGCTGCTTTATCTAAATATTTCTCTGCCACTGTTTGCTCACCCAAATTTTGCTGGGCTTTAGCTAAAATTAAGTAATATACCTGTGCTAACAACAGGGGAAATAGACAATGATGGGGGTCGCCATCATTATTTTGTTGCGCCTCCCCTAATTTGAACAGTGATACCTGCGCCAAAATACTCGCCTGTACCCAGCGCGACTCTTGTAACGCTACCTGCGCCAAAAAACCGTAATCACAAGCCAGTTGAATGTGATTACCATAATTATGATGCAATTCCAGCGCCGTTTTCGCCACAGTTGCCAATTCATCCCAAGCTTGCAGATGTTCCAAAACCTCCGCCAGTTGACCAATTAACACCCCTGCAATATCCGGTCTTCCCGCTACCTGAAAAATCTCCAAGCTGTCTTGAAAGTAAGATTTCGCCCTCTCCCAATGATGACGATGATCTAGCTGATTCTGCTCGCCCAGACGGCAGTAACATAGACCAATGAAGAATTGCAACACCCCTTGTCTGAGTGTGGGGGATGTGGGGGGAGTGGGGGGAGATGAGGGAGTGGGGGGAGATGGGGGAGATGAGGGAGTGGGGGGAGATGAGGAAGAAATTATTAACTTTCCCTTTCCCCTTTCCCCTTTCCCCTTTCCCCTTTCCCAGTCCCCAGTCCCCAGTCCCCAATCCCCTAACTGTTGCCAAATTTGCAAACTTTGTTGAAAATGATGGAGGGCGTGATGAATGCGATCGCTCACATAATCATCTAAGCCAAAGACAAATTTTAAACTGGCGTTCAATTCTGGCTCTAAGGTAATTCCTCGCTCATCTAACTCAGCAATTCCATATTGTAGTTCATTGCTATGTTGCCAAACTTGCTCTAGGGTCTTGTATTCTCCTGTGGCTTGTATCTGTTGCCTTTGTCCGAGATTTTTGGGTAAAATTCTGGCAAATAAAGTGTCGGTTTCTGCCCGCAAGAATTGTAACAACTCTGGGGTCGTCATGGCAAACCGAATCGGTGTCGCCGCCCAACTCGCAAAGTCAGGTGCTAAACGCATCACTTTCTGCAAAACTTCGTCATTTACCCAAAAAATCATGGGAAAGGAATGGCGTTTGGGAAATTCATCCCGAATGTGATTAATTGAGCGCAGTAAGTCGTCAATTTCATCGACGGTTTCTAACCCTAACACCATCAAGGCTGATGGCGGTTGCTGTTCGGGCAGATTTAGATGCAGTGCAGTGTATAAACTTCTGGTATTATGGGGTAGAACAACTTTGTGAATGTGAGCATCAGTCGCCATCTCATCGAGCCGTTGCAATGTCTGCTGTTGCAAGACGCGATAGTTACAGCAAACCAAGGCTACAGAAAAGTTACCATGCGATAGGGCGATCGCTCTCCACAAACTCCGCAAAGCTCTCTCATTGGCTGCTTTGATATCTACTGATGGGTTTGGTTCAACCATGACTGAAATTTTTGTGTCTCCGCTATCACTGGGTTAACAGCAAACCAAGCTCCTTGATGGTCGCGGTATTCAAAAACAAATAAGCTCCGCAATAGTGCATGATATTCAATATCACCCTTAACCCTCTGCTCTTGCATTACCTGAAAGATTAACTCCCACTCGTGGGGGTCGATGGCGTTGGCGCGGTAGTCCCTTTGTCTTTGAATTACCAATTCTACACAGTCTCTTCCAAAGGGTGGGTCTTGTTCGCGCAAGCAGTCAAACAGTAATCCTAATAAGTCTCTTACATGACCACCACTGATCAAACACAACCTATCTAATGTTTCTAAACTATCAAACACTTCTGTAGTTAATTCTAAGCGATCGCTTGCCCGAATGTCAGGAAAACTCCTAGCCAATACCATTTGGCGCATCAATGCTAACCCTTGGGTGAAAATTTCCCCAGACCGCAGGCGTACAGGTATCATCGGTAAAACTTTCGGTGCTACTCCACCCCCCAGGCGATGTTGCAGTTCGGCGCTATTGTTGGAGAAGGTTAACGCTAAGGGAATGGTGTAAACTACATGACAGTTGAGGTTGCGTAACTGTTCACCCCGTTCAATAAACAAGTATTCTGGTAGGGATATTCCCGATGGTAAAGGTCGAATTGCTACCCTATCCAAGTTATCCACAATCACAACCAAACCCCTTTTCCCCAAGGCTTTGAGGTCTTTGTTAGCCCGCTCCAGCAATTCAGAATTAATAGATTGCAGTATACTTTGTGTACGCGGCTCTAAGTAATCTCGCAAGCGTCGGCGTAATTGGGGACTTTCCTTTGTCTTGGCGGTGATTTTGGCAATACCTACAGATAACTCACCTTCCACACCCAATTCTATCGGTGTTTGCAGAAAATCGACAACCTCCCCAAATAACCTAGTAAAGTATTTGGGTTTGAGGCGAATTTTGATCGCTTCTAAACTTTCGCTCACCTGACCAGCGATCGCTAGTAAAATATCAGTCACATCCACATCCGCCATTTCTAGGACATGGGTAGACTCAAAGTAAACTACGTGAAATTGCTGTTCTTCTAACTCAGCCTTGAGGCGTAGCAACTCCGTAGATTTGCCACAGCCAAGATGCCCAGTAAATAGCTGACAAGTGGGCGCGTCTGGTGATATTCTAGTAATAGTACGCAGTAAAGCCTCGATAATTTTACCGCCCCGTACCGCCGCAAAATCGATATAGTAACGGCGATCGCTAGGATTACCCATCATCAGAGGTCTGCTAGGATTGCAAGCCTGATAAAATCTTTCTAAATCTAGGGGCATAGCTAATTAAACTTACTGAAGAATGGGCAAGTTGAAACCTACTGAATCAATATATTAATTTTTAGCAATTTATGCTTTAAACCAGCCCGAATTGCACAAATTACTTCTTTCATGATATCTATCGCAGTGAGGATTGAGCTTGTGATTTGTGCAATCAGAAATTCGGAGAAAATGCAAGCTACCGAATCTCACACACTGAGTAAATTTGAATACAAATTAAGTATTTTCCACATTTTTAGCCTTAACTTTACGAAAATCTTAAAAATCTGGTCTTTCTTTACGTGAAAAACAAACTTGCTGCATATCAGCCGTACTAAACTTAACTTTAGTTAAATATACTGAAATAAAAAAACAAATTGTCGGTAAAAGATATGCCTCAATCAGTCAAAGATTTAATGATTTTGGATTGCACCTTGTTTAAAGTCCAAAAAACCTAGTTTTTTATTTTTATAGCAGTAGCTACATAGGTTAGGACAATGATAAATTACAAAATCTTTATAGTAATGGGGTTTTGAACCAGTCACCTGTCGCCTCTCCCCTGCTGTAAGTAAAGAAGTAGTAAATACTTAGTGAAATTACATGAAGATTTTCTGGATGAAAACTCCACATTATGAAAAGTTTATATGAATATGCTTATTTTTAAATAAAAAATGGTACTGTTACTTAAGTACAACAAATTCACAGTAAATTATGAGAGTTGTTCAATAAAAACTATTTTTTATTGCTCAATAAATGTCAGGGAGTAAACAGTACCAATTTTTTTAAACTACTCATGATCAAATATTGAGAAAGCTTATGAAAGACCGCTTGCATAGTAGTAAAAGCAAGTTATACTGGGAGATGATCCTCAAAATAACAATATATATTACTAGTTCAACTCTACTATTCACGGCTAGTATAGTATTTGTTAAATCCCTGTTTTTTTACATCAATTCTTTTACCAAATCTAGCTATCCTACTTCAGTTCCTTGGATTAAAAACCAATACGAATGTGAATATACAGGTAGAACCTGGAGCCGAAATGAGTGTTGGGATAAAGAGCAAAGTCCTTGGTTTTAAATATCGTAGTTGCCAAAGACATGAGGACAGCAAAAAATCATCAAACAGCTAATTACTGGGTTTCCAACCTGTCCCCTATCCCCTATCACCTACAAGATTAACTAGATTCTCGCCATTGAATTGGTATTTCCCAATTATCAGGTAAGCGAGTTGTGCGATCGCCAATGGCAATACTAATTTGTTGGGGATTTAAATTTTTCACCCCCGTCAGATTTGCTCCCGCCAATTTCACATCACAGAAGTTAGCATTCCCTAAGTTAGCACCTACAAGATTCGCTCCAGAAAGATTTGCTTGGTAAAGGGTGGCTCTTTGCAAATTAGCTCCCATTAAATTAGCTCCTACCAAATCTGCTTCAGTCAAACTTGCTTCAGTGAAATCAGCAAATAAAACTTCTGCTTGTTGTAACTTAGCTGCATTCAAATTTGCTCCTGCAAGATTTACCCCATTAAGATTTGCACCATTGAGATTTGCACCAATTAAACCACAAAGATACAACTCAGCCTTGCCTAACTTAGCTCCTTGCAGGTTAGCTAAAAATAACTTTGCTCCAGAAAGATTTGCTAATTTGAGTACTGCTTGTTGTAAATTAACTTTGTAAAGATTGGCTCCTTGCAAGTTAGCCGCACGTAAACTCGCACCCGTAAGGTTAGCACTCCGTAAATTTGCGCCACTCAGGTCAGCACGATTTAAATTCGCGCCTTGTATATCGGCTCCTTGTAAATTCGCTTTCACAAAGCTAGCCTCAAACAGAATAGCACCAGCAAGCTTGACACCTTCCAGGTTTGCGCCGCTAAAATCGCAACCACGCAAATCTGCTCCTTGCAGATCACAACCACGTAAGTCCGCTCTTTGTAAATTAGCGCCTAAAAGCTCTACTCGCCTGAGATTGATATTACGCAAATCGAGTTTTTGATTTTCCTCATCATGTAAGTAATTACGGCGAGCAATGACAGTCAAGGCTACTTGAACATCTCTACGTATTTTTGGAGATTCTTCAGTCACATTCAAATAGGACTGTGTTTTCCGGCGCTCCCCTTTCCGATACCTTTTCAAAGATGTTGGCTGTGAGTCATCTTCCTCTGGTGCTTCTATCTCTCCCACAGCAGCATTCTCTCGAATAAAAGCTGTGAGGATTTCAATAACTGTCCAGTGTTCTTGCGGAAAATCCTGTGCAACTTTTTCTAAAACATAAATTGCACCTGTGCGGGTTTCAATCTTGTCATGTCCTAGTTGTGTAATAGCAGTCATCAGACGCTCGGAAATTATCCGATTCTCGGACAATTTAGCATTTTGAACAGTGATTTCTAAATTTTTTTCCGCAGTTAAAGCGCTTTTATTTAGCACATCTATCCGCTTTGCCGCATAGTAAGCATTAACTGTTACGCCTAAACCTAAAAAAATGATCGCGGTGGTGGTTAACGCCTGATTCCTAAAAAGCAATTTTTGTTGAATAGTCAATCCTTCAGAATTGGGTGATGCAAATACAATCAAGGCTACGGTGACAGCAAATATAACGCTTATACCAATTGACCAACGCCATAATTTTTCTGTTTTATTCGCAGGCATAATTGTATCATCCCTTACCACACCCAATTAATACTGTTGTATTTTTCCCAAATGATACACTATTTAACTCTAAATTTAAATATACTAAAGATAGTATTAATTCAGATTTTGCTGACAAAAAAGAAATATTAACAATTATTTTATAATTTAGGGCTGGCGGACAAATTCAAGTTGAGTATGAGAAAATTAGTTATCTGATTCATTTTCACTTGTGGATTTTGGATGCTGGGTACAGAGAGTATGACTATTGCTAGTCGTAAATTTTACTTCTCTTAAATTAGCTCCATTAAGTCTTGTCTCGTGTAAAATTACTTCTGACAAACTAGCTAAATATAAATTTGCTCCAGCTAGGTTAGCGCCAGAAAGGTTTGCACCAGTTAGGTTTGCTGCACTGAGAATTGAAAGAGATAAATTTGCTCCAGCTAGGTTAGCGCCAGAAAGGTTAGCAGCTGTGAGAATTGTGCCGCATAAATTAGCTTCAGATAAGTTTGCGCCAGCAAGATTAACGCGATAGAGATTAGCTCCCTCTAAGTTACCTTGTCTTAAATTTGCTCCTCGCATATCAACATAACTTAAATCTAATTGTTGATTTTCAGGGTCATGTTTGATATTTCTCTTGGCAATCACATCTAAAGCTGCTTGCATAATTAATGTTGAGCTATTGTCTGACCGTGATAAGGAAATATTGGCTGCATGATTACGTATAAAAGTGCAGATAACTTCCATGATAAGCCAGTGATATTGAAGATAATTATGAGCTATCCGCTCTAACTGATAAACAGCATTTAGTCTGCCTTCCATTGTTGGATGCTGTAAATCTTTTATCACCGTTTTTAAGTATTGATTGGTAACAGGGATTTCTGCATAGACGTTCATTTTTTTACAAGGCAAAACCCTGTCATTGATGAAATCAACCATGAGATTGCTGTATTGTATATTTTGTGCAAATGTACGATAAACATTAACAATGTTAGTTAACATAAATCAAAAAAATAATTGATGACTTTTGTTTTGCTATTGTGCATGATTTTTTCCAATTTGAGTATTCGTAAATGTAACGATAATTGGTAAAAATATTAAATTAAATATCACTATTTCCTTGATCGTGTATCAATTACAA
Organism: Anabaena azotica FACHB-119; assembly: GCF_014697625.1. Classification (GTDB taxonomy): domain Bacteria; phylum Cyanobacteriota; class Cyanobacteriia; order Cyanobacteriales; family Nostocaceae; genus Trichormus; species Trichormus azoticus_A. The sequence continues at coordinate 95,086 of NZ_JACJSG010000008.1, forward strand.
CATTAATCATGTTAATTTATCAATAATTATTTGATAGATTTTGTTGTGTTTTTTACTTGTTTTTGGTAATTTTAAATATAGTTACATCAGCCATAACACAATATTGATATAATCATTGTTGATAGTTGGAAAAAGTAATGAGTAAGTCTATTGTTAGTTATTACTGGTGAAATACCGCGCATTTCATCTGAGTGAGGTACATAAGGGCGGGCTGTTCGTCCCAACGCCACTTGAATTTTACAATTTACCTGCAACTTGCTGTGTAGGCAGAAAAGTTTTTCTGTAAATTAAATTCAGCTAAAACAAATACATCATTTAATTCAATCATCAATAGATGCCGCGAAATATACAGCCACTTGCTAACAATTTAGTAATAGTTGGTGGGGGTCACAGTCATGCGATTCTACTGAGAATGTTGGGCATAAAACCTCTATCTGGAGTCAGTTTAACTTTAATATCTCCAGCTTCAGATACACCATACTCTGGAATGTTACCTGGACATATTGCTGGTGTTTACAGCCGCGATGAATGTCATATTAACCTGCAAAGATTAGCTAATTTTGCTCAAGCGCAGTTTTATATAGATGAAGTAGTTGGACTAGATTTAAACAACCACAAAGTAATTTGTGCTAAACGTCCGCCAGTAGATTTTGACCTATTATCTATTGATATTGGCAGCACTCCCGCCACAATGTCTGTATCTGGTGCAGCAGAATATGCAGTTCCTGCTAAACCCGTGTCGCAATTATTAGAGCATTGGTATGAGGTAGTAGATAGCGTAACTCAAAATCCGCAAATTAAGATGAGGATTGCGATCGCCGGTGGTGGTGCGGGTGGCGTAGAATTAGCCCTATCAATGCAAGCACATCTACAGCGCATCTTACAACAAGCCCAACAACCCTTAAGTAATCTGGAAATTCACTTATTCCATCGTCATCCTGAATTAATGTCCCATCATCACCCATCAGTACAGCGTCAGGTCAAGCAAATATTAATTAAACGCGATGTCAAGTTACACTTAGGGGAAACGGTATGCAAAATTGCACCATGTGATGAGTTATTAGAAATTAAATGTGAATCTGGCTTAAGAGTAAAATGTGACAAAATTTTTTGGGTAACACAAGCTTCAGCCCCCCAATGGTTAAAGACAACAGGTTTAGCCACTGACGAGCGAGGCTTTATTCTAGTTAATGACACATTACAATCACTCACACATCCAGAAGTATTTGCAACTGGGGACATCGCCACCATGATTAATTATCCCCGTCCGAAAGCCGGAGTGTTTGCAGTACGCCAAGGTAAGCCTTTATATGAAAATCTGCGGCGGATGTTGCAGGGACAACCACTCAAACCCTACATACCACAGCAACAATACTTAAGTTTAATCGGTACAGGTGACGGAAATGCGATCGCCACCAGAGGCAATATAACTTTACCACCCCACCCATTACTCTGGCGGTGGAAAGACTGGCTTGACAGGCGGTTTATGCAGCAGTTTGAGGGACTGGGGAGATGAGGGAGATGAGGGAGTGGGGGGAGATGAGGTAAACCCACCCCTAACCCCTCCCTGGAGGGGAATAGGGAGATGAGGGAGTAGGGGGAGATGAGGGAGAAATTATGAACTTTCCCCCTTCCCCCTTCCCCTTTCCCCTTTCCCCTTTCCCCAGTCCAATGACAATTCTGCAAAAATACCCCAATTAGGTAGTGATTGGGTTACGATCTTTTCAACGTTACTTTTTAATTTAAGAACCCCTAATAGTAGAATTTTCTGGCTAAAATAGTATATCTGTTCTACTCATCCAAACCCCACAATCCTTAAATCCATATACTTTAGAGGCAGGAATGGCTATCAATACCGATACTTCTGGCAAGCAAAAAGCGCTAACTATGGTACTCAACCAGATTGAGCGCAGCTTCGGGAAAGGCACAATTATGCGCCTGGGTGATGCTACCCGGATGCGTGTAGAAACAATTTCCACTGGAGCGCTCACTTTGGATTTAGCATTGGGTGGCGGTTTACCCAAGGGACGGGTGATTGAGATTTATGGCCCGGAAAGTTCGGGTAAAACTACTGTAGCGCTCCATGCGATCGCGGAAGTGCAAAAACAAGGTGGCATTGCTGCTTTTGTGGACGCTGAACACGCCCTAGATCCCACCTACGCCGGGGCTTTAGGTGTCGATATCGAAAACTTGTTGGTATCCCAACCTGACACCGGTGAATCAGCTTTAGAAATTGTTGATCAACTGGTGCGTTCCGCCGCCGTTGACATCGTAGTTATCGACTCAGTAGCAGCCTTGGTTCCCCGTGCAGAAATCGAGGGCGACATGGGTGATGCCCACGTCGGCTTACAAGCAAGATTAATGAGCCAAGCTCTACGTAAAATTACTGGCAACATTGGTAAATCTGGCTGTACAGTAATTTTCATTAACCAGTTGCGGCAAAAAATTGGTGTTACCTACGGTAGCCCAGAAACTACCACTGGTGGTAATGCTTTGAAATTCTATGCTTCAGTCCGCTTAGATATTCGCCGCATTCAAACCTTGAAAAAAGGTAGCGATGAATTTGGTAACAGAGTGAAAGTGAAAGTAGCTAAGAATAAAGTTGCACCGCCTTTTAGAATCGCGGAATTTGACATTATTTTTGGTAAAGGCGTTTCTACGCTCGGCTGTTTAGTAGACTTAGCGGAAGAAACTGGTGTTCTCATCCGTAAGGGTGCATGGTACAGTTACAACGGCGATAACATTTCTCAAGGTCGAGATAATGCCATCAAGTACCTAGAAGAAAAGCCAGAATTTGCTGAACAAATTAAACAACTGGTACGCGAGAAATTAGACAAAGGCGCTGTCGTTTCCGCTAACTCTGTAGCTAAAGCTAGTGATGAAGACGAAGAAGAAGTTGATTTAGAGGAAGAAGAATAAGACTGGTGGTGTGATGAACTAGGGGTATTCAGTCCTAAATAAAGTAATCACACCAATTTGTAAATCATTACATAATGCTCATATTCATCAAAAGATTACTCCAAATTGGGGTAATCTTTTAATTTGGGAATTGTCATTAGTTATTAGTCATTAGTCAACAGCAAAATTATATGAAGACTCAGGAAAATGATACGCAACAAGCTGCTGCACCGTCAAAAGGATGGCGTGGTTGGCAAGAAAATTTAATTCTAATTGCGATCGCCTTAATTTTAGCCCTATTTATTCGTACTTTTATCGCTGAACCCCGCTACATACCTTCTGAGTCAATGTATCCTACATTATATGAAGGCGATCGCTTGGTAGTGGAAAAAGTCACTTACCATTTTGAGCAGCCAAAAACCGGGGATATAGTCGTTTTTCAGCCACCTCTAGAACTGCAAAAACGCGGATATGATAAAGACCAAGCATTCATCAAGCGCATTATTGGCGTACCAGGGGAAATCATCAGCGTGAGTAATGGTAGAGTTTATCTCAATGGAGAACCATTACAAGAAGATTACATTGCTGAACCACCAAGTCAACCATTTCCACCAGTGAGAGTCCCAGAAAACCAGTTTTTCGTCATGGGAGACAACCGCAACAATAGTAATGACTCCCGCTACTGGGGATATTTACCCAAGGAGAATATCATCGGTAGGGCTATATTCCGCTTTTGGCCTTTTGACCGCCTGGGAGGAGTTTAATTCGGAGTTCACGCCCCTATCATGCCATTATCGCCTGTGACGGGGCGATCGCTTACTCTACATTCCTCAACAGCGATACCTCTGGTGAGTTACGAATATTGCTTGTTTGTCAAATAAAAAAATAGTCTATGTATATTAGATTTAGAATACGAAGTAAAAATTATTAATTCTTATTCCAACTAAGCAGATATCAAACGCTGTCTTGGTTCAGGAATTGAACGACCCAATTCTTGAGCAGTTTCAATCCATTCCTGCATAATAATTTCTACATTTTGCAGTGCTTCTTGATAAGTTTCTCCATCAGCAGCACATCCAGCTAATTCTGGTACTTCTGCGATAAATGCTTCGTCTTCTTCACTCCAGTAAATATTAATTTCATATCGTAGAGTCATCTTGTCCTCCTAGCTGATATTTGAGAATTACTTCACGAACTTGCTTGACTTGATACGCTTTAGCTTTACCTTGTTTGGGCTGAAGATTTAATATTTCTTCAATACCGTCTTTTGTATATATATGATGGCTACCGCGAATACGTTCATCAAATCCTAACTTAATTAGGAGTTGACACAACTGTTCAAAAGCAATGTTTTTGTCTGATGTTCCTGATAATATCTTAGCCAGTAGTTTATCTGTTTGACTCATGATTTAGCATAAGCGATCGCTGATTCTATAATCGCATAGTTGGCGATACCTCCGGTAAGCTGCGAAGAGCGCCTGTATGGAGAGATAAGCGATCGCCTACTATAGCTAACAGGAGAGTTGATTCTATGATGGCACGGTTAGCAATACATACTGTAAGCTGTGCTAACACCTGCCTTTAGCATAGTAAAATATACTTTATTTGCAGTATTTAATTTTGAAGCCGACGAATACGAATAGTTGTTGGTGTAATAACAGTAAAAGCTCCCAGTAATTCAGAACTGTGTTCATTGATAGTATTGGCGATAATTTCTGCTTTGCTGATTATTGATAATCCAGCTAATCGAATTAATACAACACCTGAAGCAATACGACGCAAGCGAAAAACTAACTCACCAAAATCTTTGTCAGATGTTAATAATATTGCTTCTTCCTGGTTAGCCAAATCCAGCACTACATCATCTGAAATTCCTGGCTCCATTTCAGCAACATACCAGACTAAATGACCATCTTGGCGCAAACGCTCAACAATCTGCAAATCTAAATTTTCATCTGCTAGGAATTTCAAGAAGCGTTCTCAACAATCGGATAAATTACATCATATCGTAAAGCCTCAGCCGCAAATGCCAAAGCTGCTTGAATGGCTTCGCGTGTCAGTCGCGGATGTGATTCTAATATTTGTTCTGGGGTTTCACCAGCAGCTAATTTTTCTAGAATCAATTCAACCGTGATGCGCGTACCTGCAATTACAGGTTTACCCATCATTACTTTTGGATCGGATATAACTATTTGTTTAAGCGGTTTTTGCATTGTATTGGCTCATCGCTTGCTTTCTATATCATGCCATTAGAGATGAGCGATCGCACTCCACACATTGTCAAAAGCGATCGCCTGTATGGAGAGATAAGCGATCGCATCTTTTTACATTTACAAAGAGTTAATATTATTGTTTATACAGTCAAAGCTAATGGTTCTGAGCGATAGCCATGTAACTTTTCTCCCTCGACTCATAATTACCTAATTCTTTACATAGAATCTTTAGCTGCTGCAAGTTGCCTTGCATACTCGTATTCTCTGTAAAAATCTAAAGAACTTGTGGTGCGGCTACGAGTTCTCCAAAGCTCACGCTTTAAATCATCACTAGAAGTTACATTATCGAGGAGTATAAGTAGTTGGGGTACACTTAGAAACCAACAGTTATTGAAAGGATGATTTGCCCATGTTGAATTTAGTTTAATAAGTTCCTTAAACTGAATTTTAAATTCATTAATTTTGTCATTCAATTTATTCAATTTTTTAGCTTCAGATGTGTTTAAATTATTGCTTGAATCAAAGTTTCCCAATAACATATTTTCTAGAAATTTGAATATAGTTCTATCTTGAAAGCTTCCGAAATCGAGAAGTGTAATTGAGACTCGTGCGATATCTTTATCATTTAGTTCACAAATATAACCATTTTTGAAAGAGATATAACCATTTTTTCTGATAGAAATCTCATGTTTATTTAGTTGAATCTGTGATTTAAGTAAAGATTCAGATAAATCAAACAATAGATTCAAATCATTTCCACATTTTGAACTTCTTATCAATGCTTTTGCCTTTACTTCCAAAAAGATTAAAGTATCGGATGCTTCTACTAGAATATCGATTTCGTCACTACCACTTTTTTTAGTGCCACCGTACTCACCAAAATTAAATTTTATTCCTCGGCTTGAAAACTCGCCTTTAATAAAATCTTCTATTTTATGTCCTAATTTATCATTAATATTTTTGTCAACTTCTACTCGAATCTCCGATACGATGGCTTCATAGAAAGCAGGTGAACAAATTGAAGAGCTAGTTAATAAATACTCATCTTTACTTAGCCGAATTAAAGGTTTATGATGAAAATAATTGTTGGGGTCTATCTCGCTTATATCCTGCGGTATATGAAAATTTGAATTAACACAGCTAACATCATGAGAATAAATTTTTAATATTCTATCAATTTCATCTTTTCCTATTTCTAATTGTAGATTCTCTAATTGTCTAGTTTGGAAAGTTACTGGATGCAGTTTAGCTTCACCTATTTTCAGGATATTTTCAGCTATTATGGCTGCTTGCTCAGGAGTCCATCCTAACTTTTGTTGAGTAGTTTCAGATAACCAGGCAAACAGCCCTTGGATTATTTTAGGAACATCTGAGGAACGTAGTTGAACGGGACAGAATAAGCTATCATATACTGCTAGTTCTTGTAAGAATTGAATTATTGTGTCGGTACTGTGAAACCATAAAGCGAATTGATTATCTGTTTCTACATCTAGAATAGATGTTAATGCAATAGACATTTTTAGTATTCTCTTCCAACTTTGAGCAGAACTTTCTATTGCTACTAATATCTGTTTTCGTGGATACTTAACACACAGATTCAGCAGATATGCAACAGGAATTGATGGAAGTTCAGCTTGCATTAGACTATTAAAGGTTCTACCTAAATGGTATCTCCCTTGTTTCTCGTTATAACAAGGCTTTAATATTTCAAATAATTTTCTCAAAGCTTCAATTCCGCCCAACAATCTAATGTCAGCTTCTATACGGTTAGCTACTCTCCTTGCTTGAGATTCATCTATTACAACTCTGCCATTTTCAATGGCAATTTCGCAACCTTCATTCTGCAAAATTTTTGCAGAGTTGCTTACTACAAATTTTCTTTTATATCTTCTCTGTAAATCTTGTAAATTATACTCAAGCTTTCGTGGGCTAATAACTGTTAAATCCCAGGCTGATTGAAGCGCAGTACGCCATTTATCCTCACACTCAAGACTCACTAGCTGGCGGATTGACTGCTCTGGTGTATGATCATTACTCCTGATAGCGTCAATAATAATCTCTATAATTCCAAGGTAGGGTTGCAAACTTGTTGATTTGATAAAATGAGTTAGCAGTAGTTGATCTTTAATAATAAAGAGATGCGTTCTGTATAATTTATTACCTACAAGGTTATTTTGAATATTTTCGTATAGATGTTTCTGAACTTGATTAAGGGTGAGGCTATTTTTATACTCAATTCCATAGTGTTCATATAAACTGGTCAATTCTTCTACCAAACTTATGTCAATACTTGGCTTTGTAGAATCTACTAATTTTTTGAAGAGTATATCCATATCAAATTTTATTATGAAAATAAATTGCTTGTACAAGCTGGCAATACATATATTTGCTAACTCACAGCATAGTCTGTAAACTGCCTCATAAAAGGAGACTGAAAACCTAAGACAATATCTTCCTTGGGAACTCCCGCAGCTACTAAATTAGCAGCAATATCATCCTCTGTACCATTCCATTGCAGCCAAATTTTGCTACCTTTAATGTCAATGTGAATGATACAACTGTGTACCCAATTTTGACCTTCCCAGCCTACATGAACTATTTGATAATGGTCACGTTCTTTATCAAATATTGTTTCAACTTCTATATTTCCATTAGCTGGTTTTTGCTCACTATATTCTTGTAATATTTCTTGTACAAGCTGACGATACTGAGTTAATTTATCCATTGGAAAATCACCTCTTGCTCTACATCATAAATCAGCATCTTAACTTGATTTTCTGCTATCATTTCTTTGGGAAAATCAAGTTGAAAAAATGTTTTGTAAGTTGTTAAAGGTACTGCTAAATATAAAACTCGGTCAGGGTTTATCCTTCTCAATGCACCTCGATAATTAATAAACTGCCCTAACGCGGTATGAAATTCGGAAATAGCAGACGACTTTTGTAAAAAACTTTTAACTTCAACTGCTATTTTTTGTCCTTGGCGTTCTGCGGCAATCAGCTTTTGGGCGGCTAAATCAATAGAAACATTTACTCCTCCCACGCTAATTGTGAGTGGATCATGTGTAATTTGCCAACCGTCTTTCTCTAAAGCTGTTTTGACAACTTCATGAAAAACATCTTTAGCTGGCATACCTATCTATAATTATATTTCTAATTTTCTTAAGGGTCATTTTTTACAATCTGTAAAAACGGTTGAAAAAATAGAGACATTCTTAAGAACGTCTCTATTTTAAGGGTTATTCTATACCCTCAATCCGGTCTTCAACTTCTTGGTACAACTCGCGGAGGCGGTCTAAATTCTCCTCGCTAGTTTCCCAATAACCGCGACCATTCACTTCCAACAATGTTGATACCATCTTGCGGAAAGAATGGGGGTTGAGGTTCATCAACCGTTTCTGCATTTCTTCATCTTTGATGAAGGTTTCGTTCGCATCTTCATATATCCAGTTGTCCACAGCGCCGGCTGTTGCACTCCAACCCATTGTGTTAACCAACCGCTTGGAGAGTTCGCGCACGCCTTCGTAACCGTGAGACAGCATACCCTCGTACCACTTGGGATTTAACAATTTGGTACGCGCATCTAGGCGGACGGTTTCGGATAAGGTGCGGACTTGGGCGTTGGCTGTGGTGGTGTCTGCAATGTAGGATGCTGGGGTTTTACCATCACCACGCAGAGTTGACACAAGCTTGGTGGGGTCTGAGTCGAAGTAGTGGGATACATCTGTCAAGCTGATCTCGGAGGAGTCCAGGTTTTGGAAAGTCGCATCAGCAGTTTTCAGGGTGCTTTCAAAAATCTGGCGAGATTGTTCCATCATACCGGGGTTATCGGCACTGAAGGCGAAGGATTTACGGGTGAGGTACATTTCTTGTAACTCGGCTTCGCTTTCCCAGGTGCTGTTTTCTACTGCCAAGTTGATGTTTGAGGAGTAGGAACCGGAAGCGTTGGAGAATACGCGGGTGGCTGCTTGACGCAGGTTGATACCTAATTCCTCGGCTTGCTGCATGGCGTGTTTGCGGACAAAGTTCATTTCTGTGGGTTCATCCGCTTCTGCTGCCATTTTCACGGCTTGGTCTAGGAGGTTCATCTGGTTGATGAACAAGTCGCGGAATACACCAGAACAGTTGATTACAACGTCAATTCTAGGTCTTCCCAACTCTTCTAAGGGGATTAACTCCAACTTGTTCACCCGTCCCAACGCATCGGGAACCGGACGCACACCCACCATCCACATGATTTGGGCTAGAGATTCGCCGTAGGTTTTGATGTTATCTGTTCCCCAGAGGACGCAGGCGATGGTTTCCGGCCATTTTCCATTGTTTTCCGCCTTGTTCCTAGCCAATAGCCTATCTACTACGATTTTCGCTGATTGTACAGCCGCAGCAGTAGGAATTGATTGGGGGTCAAGGGCGTGAATGTTCTTACCTGTGGGTAATACATCGGGGTTGCGGATGGGGTCGCCACCAGGGCCGGGGAGGATGTATTCGCCTTCTAAACCTTTGAGTAATGCGCCGAGTTCGTTGTCTGCACATACTTGTTGCAAGCAGAACTCTAAATACTCGAACAGGGGTTTTAAGGCGGAAGCGTCTACTTTGGGATAACCTGCTTTGTGCAGTGCTTCTACCCAAGGTTCCTTTTTACCCATGTTGAAGAAATTCAACTTGGAAACTAAGGAAACTCTTCCTTCTGCGTCGGTTTGTTCTTGTACCAAGGCGCGGACGGCGGCGCGTGTTGCTAGGGTGATGTCTTGCAGCAGTTGCACATCTTCTAATACGCCTCTGTCGCTGTTTTGATAGATTTCGTCAATGTTGCGTCCGACGCTGTTGGCAATGATGCGGGGTAAGCTGAGGATTTCTTCTTCTTGACGATCTAAGCTGGCGATGTTAACTAAGGTTGCGATCGCTTCTTCTGCACTTGGTGGTTTACCGATGACGTGTAAGCCACAAGGTAACAACCGTGATTCGATTTCCATCAACTTGCGGTAGACGCTGCCGACAATATTATCCCGTTCTTCCGGGGTCATATCTTTGGCATCTGTTTCTGGCAAGTTTATATCTTTATCCAAGTTAACGATACGGCATTTATCCATGATCGTGTTGACGATGGGGATACCACGACCGCTATCTTTGAGGGTTTGGTAAGAAGCAATTAACTCGCTGAGTTCTTTCAAACCTTTGTACAAACCAGCGTTTTCTGCGGGTGGTGTGAGGTAGGAAATTGTCTCGGCGTAACTGCGGCGTTTGGCAATTGTCGCTTCGCTGGGGTTGTTGGCGGCGTAGTAGTAGAGGTTGGGAATTGTACCAATTAAGTTATCGGGGTAACATTCGCCGGACATCCCCATCTGCTTCCCTGGCATAAATTCCAAGGAACCGTGTGTCCCAAAGTGCAGGACTGCATCCGCACCCCAAATTCTTTCGAGGTAGGTGTAGTAGGCGGCGAAGCCGTGGTGTGGGCTGGCGGAACGGGAGAACAATAGCCGCATGGGGTCGCCTTCGTAACCAAAGGTGGGTTGTACACCGATGAAGACGTTGCCGAATTGCTTACCGTAAATTAATAGGTTTTGTCCGTCGCTGTTGAGGTTTCCTGGTGGTGGCCCCCAGTTTTCTTCTAGGCGTTGGGAATAAGGTGTGAGTGCTTCGTATTCTGGCACTGACATCTTATAGGCGATGTTGAGTTCGGGGCTAGCGTATTGTGCTTGTGCGTCGTGGATGACTTGTTCCATCAACTCTTTCGCGTTTTCTGGCAAGTCTTGCACGTCGTAGCCGTTGTTTCGCAGCGCCTGCATCACTTCGTAGATGGAACCGAATACATCTAGGTATGCGGCTGTCCCGACGTTGCCTTTGTCGGGGGGGAAGCTGAAAACGGTGATGGCGACTTTTTTGTTGAGTTTGGGTTTGCGGCGGAGGTTAGCCCATTTTAAAGCACGTTGAGCCACTGCGCCGATGCGGTCTTGGAGTGCGATCGCCTTCCCTGTCGCCCCATCTCTACCCGATAATATAATCGGTTCAATCGCCCCATCTAGTTCAGGAATAGCAATTTGCAAAGCCACCTGGATGGGATGTAAGCCTAAATCGCTATCTAACCATTCTTCGGTAGTTTGGAATATCAGGGGCAACGCCACCATATAAGGACGGTTGAGTTTCTTCAGGGCTTCGATCGCCTTGGGATGGTCTTGTCTAGCCGGGCCGCCTACCAGGGCAAAACCTGTTAAAGATATTACCGCATCCACTAAGGGATTTTTGGTAGTGGGTTCGTAGAAGTAAGCATCTACAGGTTTGGAGAAGTCCAAACCACCAGCAAATACTGGTAATACTCTTGCTCCCAGCGCTTCCAACTCCTGCACCATCGCCACATAATGGGCATCATCCCCAGTAACTAGGTGAGTGCGTTGTAATACTAACCCGACACAGGGCGCTAAGGGGTCTTTTAAATCGCTGGAAATATCCTTACGGGCTGTGTACCAGTTGAGGTATTCTCTTACATCCTCAAACATGGTGGTTGCTAAAGGATGCCAAATACCCATGTCGGGGTACACCACTGGCGCTTGATATTCCAGGGATGCTGTATTTTGTTTATCTACAGTTTTAAATACGTATTTATCAGCCAGCATCAGCAAGAAGTTTTCCAGGTTTTCTGGCGAACCTCCCAGCCAATACTGAAAACTGAGCATAAAGTTCCGCGCATCCTGTGCTTTTTCCACTGGCAAAAACTTCAGCACTTGCGGCAATGTCCGCAAAAGCTTGAGCATCCCGTCTTGGAATCCCGCACCGGATTTTTCCTTGCGTTTCCGCATGAATTGGGCGATCGCACTCTTGGACTGTCCCAATTGTGCCAGAGAAAAGCTGCCCATTTTGTTCAGGCGCATCACTTCCGGCATTGATGGGAATACTACGGCAACGTCGAGGCGATCGCGGTATGGTTCGACGGCTGCAACTACTTTCTGTGCTAAGTCTTCGATGAAAATCAGTGAGGCGATGAAAATATTGGCACTGGCAATCTCCCTTTGGAACTCTTCGTAGTTCTCTGGATCTCTCAGTTCCTCAATCAAATACCCACTGATTTCAATCGCCAGGTTGGGATTATTGGAATTAATCGTGCGAACCGCTTGCGACAGTGCGCTTTGGTACTGGGACTCAAGCACGACATAGACCACCTTAATTAAGTTACGTCCGCCCAGATTATCAGGGGCAATGTGTCTAATGGTGGACTTGACGTGGGTGAACATGCTTCCTCGGCTCCTTTGATGCGTGTTCTCTACTAAATTGCCTTTGCGACTTTTGCCGTCAAAGGTCAGTTCTTTTGTTCGGCAATATGAGTTTTTTATCAGAAAAACCTTACCAAATGGGCATTTTCTCGTTTATCTGACACAAATCGATATAAAAATCGCAAAATTTGTTAACAAACATTAATAAATAATAAAAGCAAATACTCACTCTTTGTAAATAAAATTTAACAATTTGCCCATTTGTATTTTGAAGCATTATTGTTGTTGTAAGTCAAGCACTGTAAGCGTTTTCCCACTTTGAGTTTGTTTATGCAAACCATCAGCGCAGGCTTATGGACATTAGTTAGCTTCTCATTTTTGTAGCAAAAGCAGCAGGAAACCAGGGTTTTTATCAGTTTCAGCGATTAAAAAAGTAAAAATTTATACTTATATGTTAAAAATATCCATAGATCATATTTGCTTAATGACGGCAAAAAAGCTTTTCTGGAAAGATAATTAGCTTATTTCCTAACTGTATCTTATATTTTTAGTTAATTTTGTTTCTTAATTAGTTGATATAAACAAATTTTTTCTGAACTATAGATTAAGAAAATATAGAATCAATACTGATAAATTTATTTGAAATCAAATGTTTTAAAACACCTAATCCTAAACGTAGTATCATTTTTAGATGGGGTTTAAATCACCGTCTGTTCGCGTAGCGTGCCGTAGGCAAAATGTCTTTAATGCGCGAATTTTGCGGAAAGTTATGTAGGCAGGTTTACCGCCGTAGGAAACTTTCCAAGACGAATTTTGAATTATTAACTAACCTTCCCGTACCATCCAAACCAACATTCCCAATAGGCTTTCTACTGGAGGAACTGTATAATCTTTTAAATCAATACTTAGTGTTTGCCCTGCTAATTTTAAAAATCGCCAAACCGTACCACTGGTAACGCTACCATATATTGTTTTAATCGCTATATTATTGATTTCATTAAATTTTTGTGCCGCAATCATTTCGGCTGCACATTGCCCTAAACCCGGTTTTAAATCGCCTTTTTTCGCTTCAATAATGACAATGACAGGCGCTTCGATAAATATTTGTTCTGGTGAACGGCTAATTAGAAAATCACAGACTCCAGTTAAACCTAAATCAGGTGCAACAGTAAAATCCTCACCTGAAAAAAAGCTAACTTTGCGTTCAAGAATTTTCCGAACTTCCAAAAGAATAGGGCTGATAATTAACTCTGAGCGAGCTTTTTGGGAACCAGTGGCTGTTGCTAATGGTAGCCCTTCACTTAAAGCTTCTTTAAGATAATAGCTAGGTTCTATAGATGGTGTTTCGGGTAAGAACCTGCCATTTTCAACGGTAGTTAAACTAAATTCGCGTTTGACTTTTGCCAGCGAGAAGTCGCTATAAGACATAATTAATCATAGGTACTTGCATAATATCATTCAGGTTGAGTGTGCTGTTGAGCCTGTAATTGTTGAACTTGCTCAAGAGTTAAACCAGTAACATCGACAATTATTTCCAGACTAATACCTTTATTAATCATTTTGGTGGCAATCTCTTGAGTCATTTGCTCAATACCTTGTTCAATACCTAGTTTAATACCTTCTTGCAAGATATCCTGATAAATCACTGATTCGCGCATAATATCACTCAGGTTGAGTATTTTGTTGTTGAGCCTGTAATTGTTGTAACTGTTCAATGCTTAAGCCAGTGACATCAACAATTGTTTCCAGATTGATACCTTTATTAATCATTTTGATGGCAATCTCTTGATTTCTTTTTTCAATACCTTCTTGCAAGATATCCTGATAAATCACTGATTCGCGCATAATATCACTCAGTTTGAGTATTTTGTTGTTGAGCCTGTAATTGTTGTAACTGTTCAATGCTTAAACCAGTGACATCAACAATTGTTTCCAAATTGATACCTTTATTAATCATTTTGATGGCAATCTCTTGATTTCTTTGCTCAATCCCTTGCTCAATCCCTTGCTCAATCCCTTGTTCAATCCCTTCTTGCAAGATATCTTGATAAATCACTGATTCGCGCATAATATCACTCCGCAAAATTCTTCTAATCACGTCTTTATTTAATATTAGCCCAGCTAACACTGCTGTTGACGCAGCAAGATTACTTCTAATTCTAGTATCTTGAAGCGATTCAATAACTTCGGCAACTTCTTCTAAGGTTCGTGTTTGGTCATCGGTTTGGGTTAAAGTTGCAAACGGTAGCAAACCAGGAAAATTCAAAAATGTCTCGGTTGGCTGTTCCCAAAGTCGAATTACTTCAAATCTGTGCCAGCTATTTTCTAAAACAAACTCAGTTTGATAAACTAGCTCAGAATCGCTTGGTTGTAAATAAATCACAACCTGACGCATTCGCTTATGAGGAAATCTTCGATATACTCGCAACCGATAATCAGCCATCCGAAAGGGAATCTCAGCACTTGGTTTAGTTTGAAATTCCAAATGGAGGACAATTTCATCTGACTGCAACAAAATTAGTGCATCCGCACGTATAGGTTCAAGTGATAATTCAGATGGGCTAAGTTGAGTCAGTGTGATTGGTTCATTCAGTAGCCAAGTTGCAAAGTCACTGGAAAATGATTCGGCAAGGAATTTACAGACGTTATCAAACATGGACTTTCATTATTATCTTGTCTATTTAATTACTTATGTATAATTAATACTTAGTTTTAGAAGTATATGTAGGCATTGTTCACAATATCATGGTTTTGGTGGGCAGTGCAGCGCCCTACAGATAATTAACTATTAACTTATGAGTTCAGTAGATATTCTCATTCTTTCCAATGGCCCTGGCGAAATTACAACTTGGGTGCGTCCTGTAGTGAAGGCTTTGCGGGAAAAATTGGGTAATGACCGTGAACAGGTGAGGATTTCTGTAGTTTTGTCACCATGTCCTAATGCTAGTGGCAAAGAAGCAGCGATCGCACTTTCTTACCCCGAAGTAGACCGAGTACAATCAGCAGAGTATTTCTGGCAATTTTTACTCTGGGGCAAAACCTGGGAAAATTGGGATTGGAGAAGCCAAGGTGTAGTTGTTTTCCTCGGAGGCGACCAGTTTTTCCCCGTAGTCATCGGCAAAAAACTCGGATACCGTACAGTAGTCTATGCTGAATGGGAGGCTAGATGGCATAACTTAATTGACCGCTTCGGAGTCATGAAACCCCAAGTCGCAGCTAAAGTTTCCCCCAAATACGTCGACAAATTCACCGTTGTCGGCGACCTCATGCTATCAGCCGAGTCCTCTACTCCCCAGTCCCCAGTCCCCAGTCCCCAGTCCCCAATCATTGGTATTTTACCAGGGTCGAAAGCTGCTAAATTATCTCAAGGTGTACCTTTAACTTTAGCGATCGCCGAATACATCCACAGTAAAATACCCCAAACAAAGTTTGTCATTCCCGTAGCGCCAACATTAGATTTACAAACTTTAGCCAGTTTTGCCGACTCCCAAAAAAACCCATTTGTGGAAACTTTTGGTTTCTCTAGTGCTTCCTTAATTGTCGCAGAGGAAAGCCATCAACGCTCAATCATGAAAACAAGTAATGGTTTAGTTGTAGAGTTGTGTCAAGAAAATCCTGCTTATGAAATATTATCGCAATGTAGTATTTGCTTAACCACAGTAGGCGCAAACACAGCCGAATTAGGCGCTTTAGGTGTGCCGATGATTGTATTGCTACCCACACAACAACTTGATGCTATGCGTTCTTGGGATGGTTTACCAGGATTATTAGCCAATTTACCTGGTGTGGGTTCGACCTTTGCCAAAATCATTAATTGGTTATTTCTCAGACGCAAAGGTTTATTAGCATGGCCTAATATTTGGGCGCAGGAAGAAATAGTTCCAGAACTTGTAGGTAAACTCCAGCCCCAAGAAGTTGGGGAAATGGTTGTAGATTATTTGCATCATCCAGAAAAGTTAGAAGACATAAGAGCAAAACTTCGCCTTGTTCGCGGCGAAGGCGGTGCAGCCGAAAAGTTAGCAAATTTAGTAGAAGAAGAGTTAACAATTCAAAATTCAAAATTCAAAATTCGCGCATTAAAGACATTTTGCCTACGGCACGCTACGCGAACAGATGGGGATTTAAACTCCGACTGAAACTGATACTACCTATAGACGTAGGGGTCTTAAACCCTTTTATTTACGATAAAAAGTTTATGATTAGAAGATTTTAATAAAAATTGGATAAAAGCTTGGGGACTTGAATAACTATGCAAACTATTGATTTAGGCTTACAGGGAAAAGCTCGTATTTGGCAGGATGAACCATTTGTTTTTCCTGGCAATTATCGACCTATTTATTATCCTATAGTCGAAGAAAGGATAGAGACAACCTTGAATGATACAAAAACGGGTATACTTTCCCAAACGGAAGTTATGATAGAGATATTAGCGCCTTTAGGAGCTAGATTCCTGTATGGCTGCTTAGGTGCTATGTTTATGCCAAATAACTCTGGCAAATTAGTATTGACTGTTTGTATCTCTACTGAATCGGAGCCTCAACTTGACAATTCGCTTGCATCATCGTTAGATGTAGTGAGAAATGGCATTATTGAAGAGTACGCTTCTAGTATTTTTGAGGGTGCAAAATTAAAGTTACAAGAAAATGGCATCAGCAATATATTCGGATCTGGAGAAGTTTATTTTAGATGGGGTGCTTTTGGGGAAATAGGCTCGTCTATAGCTTTCTTTCACGATCTAGCTTATGCAGTAATTCAACTCATGGTTAATGATAAAGGACAGTCTGATAATATTAAGTCTCCTGTCAAAAATTTTTTGGAACAATCTTTGTCAACTGCAAATAATAATTAAGCGACTTGCAGATAAAAAATATGCAAAATTTAGGGTGCGTCAGTATAAGAAACCCTAGCTAGACCAAAAAAATATTGAAACTGACGCACCCTACTAACTAATGACAACTGACAACTGACAACTGACTAATTAATCTGATTGTCCATCACGTCTGCCTAGTTCGTAAACACCGCAACCCATACAGGCTAGTAAGCCCATGCTGATAGCCCAACTGCGGCCTAAGCTGATTTCTACGCCCCAATTGCATAAGCCGCCAACTACCAGAAACGGCACAATACTGAAAAGTGAGGCGTAAAAGGCGTTTTGGGATTCTCTGGCTTTGCGAGTTTTTTCAAATTCTGACTTGCTAGTATACAGCGATCGCTCGGCAAAGTTGAACCAACGGTTGAGTTGTTCGATGACCCACTCACTCACCGGGAAAAAGCCTAGATATAGCGCCAAAGACCACAAACTTGCTCCGGCGATCGCAATTGTGTTTAATTCAAACGAGAAAGGTAAAATTTCAGTCAGCATGGCTTGAGGTCTTCCTGCAAATCGTCGCCTTGACACCCCAACTGGGGTCAATCGACATATTCAGCAATTTTAAGCATAAAACCTAACAATATTTTGAGTACTTGACAACCATCTTTTGAAGTAAGTTTTCATCAATTGCTGCTGTGCCATATTTTGCCATCATTTCTCAATTAACTAATTATATGCGTAAATTTCAATATTAAGTATTATATTTTACATTACGTTTAACTCGTTACAAACCATGTATTAACAGGTTATTTAGTTATTTTTTAGATAGATTTGACAGGTTAAAGCTTTATATCTTAATGTATTTGACTATGTATAGATATTTTTCAGTATATACGGAAAGAAAAATTATAAAAAAATGATAAACATCACGTTTGGCAATAGTTAAATATAAATTTTGTAAGTAGTTTTCACAAAGTTTTTTATCAAAGATTTATAAAGATTGGCTTCAATTACTATTAAGCGGCTTGAGTAATCAAAAATGAATTATAATCAACGAAAAGTAGCATTTTCAGGAGCTACACTTTTAGCATTGGGTTTAAATATACTGGGTTTCATAACTTTATTACCTAAAGCCGAAGTGGTTATAGCCAGAGAAACACGACCAAGTAGAACAGCTACAAGTGGAAATGGTTGGTTAGCAGCTTCTTTTCCTGTAGAGAACTTTCAAGCTTATACCTCTGCTTTTGGTTATCGCCCTTCAGCTACTGGCGGTAATGGTTGGGAATTTCATAGTGGTTTAGATATTGCTGCTCCTCAAGGTAGTTATATTCGTAATTGGTGGGCTGGTACAGTGGTTAAAGTAGGTGATAAAACTGCCTGTGGTACGCACGTCGTCATCAAATCAGGCCAGTGGGAACACACCTATTGTCACATGGAAGGATATGTAGACACAGCTAGTGGTCGCCGTTTTTTAATTGACCGCATCGGTGGGATTCAAATTTGGGAAGGACAAATAATACCCACAGGAGCGAGAATTGGTAGAGTAGGGATGACCGGACGCACCACTGGGCCGCATCTGCATTGGGGGTTGAAATACGCCAATAATTATGTAGACCCAGCAATGGTTTTGCGAGAAATGTTTGCTCAACAACAAATTGCTAGAGGTCGTGGTAGGGTAAACATTCAACAATCACAAGTAATTATTCAACCGGGAAAGAATAGCGGTAGTGTTGGCTATTAATTAGCTGATACCAATTCTAAATCCTGTAGAGACGTTGTATGCAACGTCTCTACAACTTATTGTTAGGGCTTTTTATATTGAGTCATCAGATTATATATAGAAATAAAAACTAATAGAAAACAACTACTCAACAGCGATACACTGAGTGTTATAAAAGCAGGTATATTCATAGATTGAATCAAAATGATAGCTCCAATACTGAAAAGAGTGGCAGCTATAAAACTAATTAAGCTGACTACATTCTTATTCAAAATGTCCTCCTTAACGTATTGTGTTCAGCCGTAATTTACTAATAATTCATTAGCGTCAGAGATTACTGTAAACACAGTGACTGTAAATGCAGCGATGTTTTTGCTAGGGCGAAGTAGGTCGTCGTAAATAATTAAAGGTTTGTAGTAAGGACTTTAGTCCTCAAATCAGGGCTGAAGCCCTTACTACGAACTGACCGGGCGACAAAAAATAATAATTGAACGCAGATGAACGCAGATGAACGCAGATAAATGTGTACATCTGCAAGCTAGGAAACGTTATATAAATAGTAAAAATGTTTAACAGATGTATCTATAAGCAGGTGAAAATGCTTATTATATAGATAACAAGGAAATTGGTTAAATGTTGTATGAAAGTCAAACGTCTAAAAATTCAATCTTTTCGCGGGATTGGGGATTTGACGCTAGAGTTCGACCAAACTGAGCCAACTGTAATTATTGGTATCAACGGCGTAGGTAAGTCAAGTATTCTTGACTGTCTTGCCATTCTTATATCCCAACTAATAGGACAACGAACAACTAGATAATGATGGACAATATACTCCATTTTGTGCTGCGATCGCCTACATACTCCACAATTATTTTTAAAGCAATCAATCCACTTTTTACTTGATAAACTACTTCTGACGATGTAAATAATTTAAGGTATGTAATAAGGACTAAAGTCCTTACTACGAACTTGATTGACGTAAATTTATATTTCTAAATATAGTTTGACTTATTCTATATGAATTACTTAAAATTTAACTGTCGTTTTAAAAATAACACCCTTACATAAAATACGGTCAGTAAGGATGTTATTTGCCTTGTAAATCCTCATTGGACTTACATTTAAATATGCAATTTTTTCTCCTATTTATCGTCTATTAGTCGGAAAATTCTGACTAATTTATTCTAGAGATGGCTTGTCTTTGTATGGTTCACCTTCAAAAGGTTGGTAGCCAGTTGAGGGATAGTTATCATGATTGGGACTGAATAACTCTGCTACTGCTTCTGCAACATATTCTAAGGTTTCTTCAATAAATGTCAGAGACATTGTTAAATCCTCAATTGCGAGATATTATCAAGGTAATCTCTAGACTTGTCAGTAGTATTACAGAAGTTTGTAGATTTCGTATCAAATTTCTAGATAAATATTCTACTTAAGTAAAATAAGTAAATAAAAAAGAAACTAAGTTCTTTTTATAACAATTTATTTCTACTCATATGGAAAAGCAAGCTACGCGGTAGCTTTGCGTAGCGAAGAAAGGGCTATACTGAGCAATTAAAACAGTCTTGTTACTTAACTTTTCAACTAAACTGTTTTACCTCATACCAATCCTCTATGAACTTGCACCGAATAAATAATGTAGAGACGTTGCATGCAACGTCTCTACAGTGAAGAATAAAGTGCATCTTCATCAAGAGAGGGTATCACTCCACCTTTTGCAACTGGGCTACTCTAGGGTCAATTATCTTTTGTCCCAAACTAGGGAATTTAATCGCTACAGATAACTTACCACCTGCACCAAAAACGTGTGTGATTTCCCCAATACCAAAGGTTTTATGTAATACTCTGTCGCCTACTTGCCAATTGTTGGAAGCTGCTTGTTTACCATTGCTGGTTGATGCTGGTTTAGTATAAGTTTGCCGGACATTGTGCTGGGTTGTTAATAATTCTGCGGGTAGTTCGTCGAGAAATTGCGATCGCAATGCAGGTTCCCGTGAACCATACAAGCGGCGTTCACGCGCAAAGGATAAATACAAGCGTTCTTGGGCGCGGGTAATTCCCACGTAACACAGGCGGCGTTCTTCTTCCAAAGCTGCGGGATCATTCATAGAACGGTAGTTGGGGAATAGTCCTTGTTCCAAGCCTACCAAAAACACGACAGGAAATTCCAAGCCCTTAGAGGCGTGCAGAGTCATGAGAGAAACTGCTGTTTGTCCTTCCTTGAGGTTATCCAAATCAGAACTGAGGGCTGTACTTTGCAAGAAAGCTGTTAAAGAAACATCTTCGTTTTCTTCTTGAAATTGCAGGACGGCGTTGTATAATTCCTGCACGTTTTGAATTCTATCTTCGGCTTCGTCTGTCCCCTGGCTTTGTAAATCCTGCACATAACCAGACTCATCTAAAATCCCCGTAACTATCTCTGTGACTGGGGTTGTAGCTATCTGTTCTTGCCAACGTGCAATCATTTGGGCAAAACCATTCACAGCTTTAGCGGAACGTCCAGCTAAAGTATTAACTGAGGTTTCATCACTTAATATTTCCCAAACAGTTGTGCCTAATTGTTGGGAAGCATTGATTAAGTTATCGATGGTAGCTTTACCAATACCGCGCCGGGGTGTGTTGATAACTCGCAGTAAACTAACTGTATCAGATGGATTAGCGATCGCTCTTAAATAAGCTATGACATCTTTGATTTCTTTGCGGTCATAGAACTTCATCCCACCTACAACTGTGTAAGGAATTTGATTTCTGACTAACAATTCTTCAAAGGGACGAGATTGGGCGTTAGTTCGATACAGAATAGCAAAGCTACCCCAATCTAATTCAGGATTTTGATGTTCTAATGTGCGAATTTGCCTAATCGCAAAATCAGCTTCTTCTAATTCATCATCTGCCTTATGACAATAAATTTCCTCACCTGCTCCCCGCGTTGCTTTGAGAATTTTATCTATGCGTTGAGTATTATTCTCAATCAGTTCGTTAGCTGCTTGGAGAATGTTTTCACAGGAACGATAGTTTTCTTCTAACTTCACCATCGTCCGGGTATCTTCATCGGGCAAACCATCACCGAAATCATTCTGAAATTCTAGCAAGATGGTAAAGTCTGCCATTCTAAAACTGTAAATAGATTGGTCGGCATCACCTACTACAAATACTGAGCGATTTTGCCAATCCCACTCACTTTTTCTATCTTCGCCATTCGTAACTAACAAGCGAATTAAATCATATTGAGTACGATTAGTATCTTGATATTCATCTACTAAAATATGGCAAAACTTCCGATGCCAATAACCTAAAACTTGCTCATTTTGTTGAAATAATCGCGTCGGAACTAAAATTAAATCATCAAAATCAAGGGCATTATTTTCTGCTAGTCTATCTTGATAACGATTGTAGACATCAGCAATTACCCTACCCCGATAATTGGGTTGTTCCTTTTC
The DNA here is from genome assembly GCF_014697625.1 of Anabaena azotica FACHB-119. GTDB lineage: Bacteria > Cyanobacteriota > Cyanobacteriia > Cyanobacteriales > Nostocaceae > Trichormus > Trichormus azoticus_A. The sequence continues at coordinate 117,371 of NZ_JACJSG010000008.1, forward strand.
AAATTCTTGGGGTGAAAGACCTTGGTTTTTGGCATTACTAATGGCGTAACGTACAGAACGGGGTTCAAATTTCTTATCGTCTAAATTTAATTGTTTAGTAACGATATCTTTAATAATACCCTGCACATCTGATTCATCAAAAATGGAAAAGTTGCGATTCCATTTTCGCCCTTTTTCATCTTGATATTTTTCGATATCGAAGCGGAGAATGCGAGAAAATAGACTGTGGAAAGTACCACACCACAAGTCTTTGATCACATCTTTGTAAACGCGCGATCGCAGTTTAGTTTGTTCGTATTCTGCCAGTAAATCCAACCTTGTGCCATATTCTGACAACGCCAATTGTTCAGCAAATAGACGTTGAATCCTTTCTTTCATTTCCCGCGCCGCTTTATTGGTAAAAGTCACCGCCAAAATGTTTTCAGGTGCAACACGGTGTTTCAGAATTAAATTAGCAATTCGATAAGTCAGCGCTCGTGTTTTACCAGAACCAGCGCCAGCAACAACTAACAACGGCCCACAATAGTGTTCCACTGCTTGACGTTGGCTAGGATTAAGATGGCTGAGAAAGTCAGTAGTCATTTGTTATTAGTCATTGGTCATTGGTCATTAGTCATTAGTCCATAGTCAACAGTCCATAGTCCATAGTTTTTCTCCTCACTCCCTCATCTCCCTCATCTCCCTCATCTCCCTCATCTCCCCCCACTCCCTCATCTCCCTCATCTCCCTCATCTCCCCACTCCTAACCCTGCTCCTGAAGTGGTAAATACACAGTGAAAGTAGAGCCTACACCTAGTTGACTGTTGACAAGAATTTCGCCTCCCATCATATGGCAAAAGTGACGGCTAATTGCTAAACCTAACCCTGTACCACCATATTTTTTTGTAGTTGAGGTATCACCTTGGGTAAAGGGTTGAAACAACTGTTGTTGTTGAGCAAGAGACATTCCGATACCTGTATCCTTGACTGTAAATGTAATTACGCCAAGGGGAGCTTGTAGTGAAGGGTCTTGTTTATCTATTTTAACTGTCAGTATTATTCTACCGTTTGTGGTAAACTTGGCAGCATTACTTAATAAGTTTAACAATACCTGCCGCATCCTGGTTTGATCAGCATACATTTTACCCAGGTTTTGATCACAGTAAATTTCTAAAATGTTGCCATTTTTTTCTATAGCAGGTTTGACAGTTAAGACAACATTATTGATAAGTGTGCCAATCTCAAATACTTCTGGATAAAGCGTCATTTTCCCCGCTTCAATCTTCGACAAGTCGAGGATATCGTTAATTAATTCGAGTAAATGTCTACCCGCCGAGTTGATGGTTTCTAAGTCGGCGGTGAAGTCTCCTGATAAATCGAGATCAGCTGCATCATCTTTGAGGAGTTGGCTTAAGCCAATGACAGCGTTTAAGGGTGTACGTAGTTCATGACTGACATTGGCAAGAAATACACTTTTTGCTTTGCTGGCGGCTTCCGCTAGTTCTTTGGCTTGCTCTAATTCTTTGGTACGTTCTGATACCCGCTCAATCAGCCGATTGAGTGATTTCGCTAGTAAGCCGATTTCGTCTTCTGTGGTGACGGGGGCGCGTAAGTCAAAGTTGTGTTTGCGGGCTACTTGTTCGGCTACTTGGGTGACGGTGATGACTGGTTCAGCGATCGCCCGACTCGTTCGCCATGCGACAATAGCGGCGATCGCCACTGACACCAACATACTCACCATCACAATTAATCTTTCAACGCTTTTGGCTTCCTCAACATCTTTTTGGCGGATACTTTCCCTTAATTCAGCCGTTTGTAAAATATTGGACAGCTTGCGCGATAGCTCATCTAACTGCGTGGCTGTTTCACCACGCATAATTTCCAGTAACCGCCCTCTGACTTGGGCTGCTTGTTTTGGTGGTACGGGCTGCTGAATATCTTCTAAAACATTGTGTATTTGCTTGACATAGGAGTCCAAATAATATCTGTAGTCTTGTAATAAAGCTTGTAAATTGGCACTTGTTGCAGCTAAATCTTTAGGTCTACTTTTAATAAACCGAGAAATTTTTGGCTCTAATGCCTTAGCTCTATCTACATTTCTCACGAACTCGGCTTTTTTGACTGGTAGGCGTTGGGGATCGTCTAAAAATGCCACAATGTTGGAGCTGTGCAATTGCGCCCCGACTACAGCATCTTTATAATCGCTTAACAATTGTCTTTGTTCTTGAGCTTGATTAAATACCCTAACTTCTCTACCTCGGTAGTAATTAGCAATCACTAAGCCAGTGAGTGAGCCAAAAAAGCCAATCCCAATTGCCACAAAGTAGCCGTAACCGATTTTTTGATGGATACGCCAAGAACTTGCTTTGAGTTTCCCGCGTGAGGGAAATTCTATGGTTGGGAGTTCATCTGTTGATGTTGATGGCTCTTCTAATGACACTTTTTTGCTGTCTGAACTGCTGTCAACAGGGATCGGCTGTTGAGTTTGCATTCCTCAAATCTCCTTACCCTCCCGCAAGAATTACTGGGTCAACTTCATTTGTATTGATATTACAAATGTTAATACACACTTAAGATTAAGTTATCTAATAGAAGTTATAAGTAATTACTCTTTAGATAATTCTCATAGCTTGATGGTATTTAAGTAATTTTGATATGAATGTTTACACGGTGAGTAAGCACCAATTAATAAACATTTTATCTATTGTGCAGTAGTTTCCCTGATTGTTTGTCAGATTCTAGTAAGTGTAGCGGGGTTTGCAGCCCATCTTAAATAAAAACACGCTTCTTCTAGTCTCTAATCAATAACACAGTTTTCATCGGCGATGCTGGTGGATAAAATTTCCCACAATCGGATTCTATTTTAGATGACAAACCAGCAAAATAACCACAGGACTTACGCATCGAAGTTTTCTGTTGAGGCAGGGTGTAAGGGTGTAAGGGTGTAAGGGTGTAAGGGTGTAAGGGTGTAAGGGTGTAAGGGTGTAAGGGTGTAAGGGTGTAAGGGTTTTAAAGATTTACACCCCTATACCCCTATACCCTTGCCCAAACGCTTGATTTTTCGTTTTTATGCGTAAGTCCTAAACCAGTAATATCTACAGGACTTACGCGCCAAGGTTATCTGTAAAGAATAAGTGTAGGGTTGCAAGGGTTTTGAACACCTAGACATTGTGAAGTTTTGCCTTGTCTGGTGCTAGAAATTACTGAAAATTATCTGGTACTCCTACTGGTGACAAGCCAGCGATCGCTCGTAAGTTTTGGCAACGAATCAAAGTGATAAAATCTAAGCTAGAACGCCCTTCTATTTTGGCTACAGCCTCAATTGCCGATAATAAATGCCCTGCTGCTTCAGCTTCGGTATAACCACGGCGTTGAGCAACTTTAATCGCTGCGTTATCAGCATTTAACTGGGCATCTTGAGATTTGTTACTCCGCCAAATCCGTAATAGCGCGATCGCACTGAGTCCAGAAGCGATCGCCACACCCACAATATCAGACTGTGCCGACTCCACCAATCCACCCAACAGCCCAGCCAACACCACACCCTGATAAATATCTGGTTTAAACCAAGTAATCCCCGTTAACCAAGAAACTTTTTGTAAGATTAATAAATCCCGTTGGGGCTTGGTCAAACGTCCCCACAAATCAAAGTTAATATATATTAACCTTTCCTGATTCCAAGGCAGGGGAAAATCAGTATCAATTACCTGAGTTTGTTCTGGTTTGCTGACAATTTTGACAGTCATCCTCCCAGAAGCCGGCATTACTTCAAATAAACGACGGATTTCAACGTTAGATTCCATAATTCACACATTTACGCTTCTGGTTCAACACCGAGCGATCGCAATTGTGCCATCAGGCGATCGTTTCTTTGGCGTTCCTGTTCCGCCCGTTGGCGTTCCTGTTCCGCCCGTTGACGTTCCTGTTCCGCCCGTTGACGCTCCTGTTCCGCCCTTTCCTCACCAGTCAGTAACAAGTTACCCTGTAAATCCCACCAACGTAACCAGGGTAATTCCATATTCTGGTATTCTCCCTGCCATATACCTAACTCAACGCCTAAAGGTTGTATGGAATAATGCCCTCTCTCATTAGCGGATAATAATTGATATTGTCCACCAATTAACTCATAAACTTCTACACTGGCTTTATTTACTTCATAAATGCCATAAAAAGCTGGGTGAATTACTTGTTCATAAATCCAAAACTTCCCCTTCCAAGGCGTTTTGTCTCGTTCTTCGCTACCGTCGCCTGAGACAAATTCTAAAGCAATTAATGGGGCGATGTGTTCTCGCCACAACACATAAGACCTGCGGGTTTGACCATCAAGCAACGGTGGTACATTCGGCACATAAAACCAATCTGGTGCTTCTGCGCCTTTTTCTGGTGGGTCAGTTAAACGCCAGTAAATACCGCTATCTTGACCTATACAGTATTGCCCATCTGGATGGCGTTGTTGCAATACTGGTTTAATTGAATCGGTGAGTAGAATGCTTTGGGGATGTTCCTGAAAGTTCTTCACAAATGTACCATCCGACTCTGGTAGTTGCGTATGGTCGGGAAATGGAGTGAGGTCGGTGTCTAGATTGGTTGCAGAGGTCATAAGATTACCTTTGCATGTAGTAAGGGGTTGTTTTTTAGTTTAGCAATGAAGGGGCAAGGAGAGCGATGGGCTGCGCCCCACCGTAGGTGATCGCACTTTCTCCACCAAAATTTACACTTCTGGTTCTACACCGAGCGATCGCAATTGTGCCATCAGGCGATCGTTTCTTTGACGTTCCTGTTCCGCCCGTTGGCGTTCCTGTTCCGCCCGTTGACGTTCCTGTTCCGCCCGTTGGCGTTCCTGTTCCGCCCGTTGACGTTCCTGTTCCGCCCGTTGGCGTTCCTGTTCAGCCCTTTGGCTTTCTTGTTCTGCTCTTTCCTCACCAGTTAGCAACAAATTACCCTGTAAATCCCACCAGCGCAGCCACGGTAATTCAGCATTTTGATATTGTCCCTGCCAAATTCCTAACTCAACGCCCAAAGGAGGAATAGGATAATGTCCGCGTTCATTTGCTGCTAGTAACTGATATTTTCCCCCAATAAATTCATAAACTTCTACACTAGCTTTCTTCACTTCATAAATGCCATAGAAAGGAGGACGAATCACTTGCTCATAAATCCAAAATTTGCCTTTCCAAGGAGTTTTATCTCGTTCCTCACTCCCATCCCCAGAAACAAATTCCAAAACAATTAATGGGGCGATGTGTTCTCGCCAAAACACATAGGAACGTCGCGTTATCCCATCAAGTAAAGGCGGTACATTGCCTACATAAAACCAATCTGGTGCTTCTGCGCCTTTCTCTGGCGGGTCAGTTAAACGCCAGTAAATGCCCAAGTCCTGACCAATACAATATTGACCATCAGGATGTAATTCTTGCAGGACTGGTTGAATTGAATCAGTCAGTAAAATACTTTGAGGATGTTCTTGCCAATTTTTCACAAAAGTCCCATCTGATTCTGGTAGCTGCGTATGGTCAGGAAATGGGGTGAGGTCGGTGTCTAGATTAGTTGCAGAGGTCATAAGATTACCTTTGCATGTAGTAAGGGGTTGTTTTTTAGTTTAGCAGTGCTGGAGCGATCGCACTTTAATTGTTCTCAGTTATCACCCACATCAACTTGATAACTGATAACTGATAACTGATTAAATATTCTCCACCCACAGCAGATTATTTGTGTAGTTACTGGTTTGCAGAGCATTGTAAAACTTTTCATCTGCTGTCACCATTTGGCATTGCTCTGTAATAGCCAGTGCCAAGTATAAGCAATCATACACTGCCCTATCTTTCTGGAAGGCAATTTCTAAAGCCAGTGGCATTAAGGGTTGAGATAAGTAAACTTCTAAAGGAATTGTATTTAAATCTGCCAGTGTTTGTTTGACATTATTCAGCCGTATCTTCACCACGACGGACTCTTTTCCAAAAAACATTTCCTATTTCTGCAAAGAAAAAATCAGGTACTAAAAAACTAGCCTTATTTATCAGTAAACGCCTAGCTACATCAGAGTGAATTTCCGGTACAAACCACTTGATAGCAATACTTGCATCTAAAACATACCGACTCACTGCTCTCTATCCTCACGGATAAGTTCAGTGCTGTCACTAAAAAATCTTCCTGCATATCTTACCTGAGCGCGTGCTACTGCTTCTCTGGCTTGTTCCATGTCGCCGCCAGTGTGGTATTGTGTCGCTGTTTCTGCGGCTTGTTGGAGGATGTGTTTTAGTTCTTCTTGCAAAGACCTACCGTGTTGTTTGCCAAGATGTTCTAGTTTTTCTAGAATCAGAGGGTCTAAATTTTCAAGTAATATCTGAGCCATTATTTTTCCAATTTAATACTTACCAACTTTTGAATGTTTTAGATGTTATGCTTTACAACAATTATCGAGGCGAGAAAACAAATATGATCTCCTCTGTTTAATTCCAACATTCTTCACCAAGGGTAAGTATCCTCTTGGAGCAGATGTATGATAATTTGTCTCACTTGAAGCCATCCAATGTTTGTCAACTACCCAACCCACACGCTCTCCAAAATGTTCATAAGCTTTGCAGCGTTTGTCATCTTCACCTCTCACTTTACCACCAAAACGGGTATATATCGATTTTAAGAAAGCAAAAACCTGCTTGAAAGATGAACTTGTTTCCCTTCCTTCTAAGATTCCTCCGACATCAAGATAGATTTTTTTCTGAACACTAAAGCCAAAGCGTCCATTGCTATAATTGACCCATAATTGATCAATAATTCTCAAGTCTTCACAGGGAAATTCTTGAATATCATCTAGTCCCAAGTAACCTTGTTTTTCCCGTTTGGCTACTTTTAGCATCACTTTAAATGTTTCTTCATCAGCTTCTTTCAACATACCTGCTGCTAAATAACAGGCGAGTTGACGATACATTTCTGGTAGACGGAACCGAACTAGGCGAAATGTGTTTGTTGAGGTTTCCCGTATATAAAATATTCCTGCGTCACCAAATCGTTCTCTACTTCTCTGACTCAACCAAGCACAAAACGCATTACTTTGTGCAAAGTCTATCTCACCTGGGTTGATTTCAAGAGTCAAGTCTAAGTTGCTGTTGATTGTCTCTAGATAAAACAACCGATATTCTGCCTCAGTGATATCAGTATCATCAATTACTTTTCCTCTCCATATTTCTTGATCTGTTTCCGTAATGACTATTCCAGCTTGGTCTTCGGTTTCTAAACTCCCTAAAAAACAATCTTCGTTGAGATAGTTTAACCTTTTTTCTAGCTGCACTGATGCTGCTAACTTAAAAACTTCCACATCATTCGATCGCAACCCCTGTTCTACCTTGTCGAGTAGTTTCTGTTCTTTTTCTCGACTGACTCTAAGCTTATTTTGTAAACATTCATAAGCAAGGGTGAGGTTTTCTACAGTTGGTTTGTTTAAGGCTGCATCAATCAGTTTATCTATTTTTACCTGACCAGCATAGAACAATATAGTTTGTCTCCACCAATCTAGATATTTTTTATCTTTAGTAAAAACTTCTAATAAATAAGGCTCATGCTCTGCTTTTGTCAGTTCAACCGCCGTTAAATATTCTTGAAATGTGCGATGGGTAAATTCATAGAGCTTTTCTTGTTTGCGATCGCTCAACAATTCTCTGACACCGATATCATCTTTTTCAATAAAATATTCTGGTTTAAACTCTTTCCCCGCTTCCACCATTTGAACTAGTTCTGCTTGCAGAAAATCTTTTGCGATAAAAATATTACTGTCCTGATTTCTCTCATCTAGAGTAAACTGAAGCACTTGGCGTTTGGTCATTTCCAATGCGAGTGCTTGCAAAGCTTCTTGCTTTTGTTCTGGCTTGAGTGGATATCGGGTAGTTCCAGAAGCAGATTGTCTTCCTTGAAGAAGCACATCACAAATCTGCTTGTAAATTCCTATTCGGGTGGGAGCAAGGCTTGTTTTCTCTTTATAAGTATTAATAATTAATGCCAATAATAGAGGATTTGTTGCCATCAAGCGCAGTGAAGGAACTGCCTCAATTTGACGCACTAACTCGTCTTTTTTGGCTGCGGCAATTTTCTTAAGTTGTTTTTCTGGCTGTTTCCCTGCGTTGCGTCGCTTCTCTAGATTAAAATACCAGTTGAAAAGAAATGTATTGCGCTGTTCTGTCGTAAATGACCGCACAAAATAAGCTGGGGTATCTGCCAGAGGAGCTTGATTGTAAGCTTGGGGGCGTGATGTCAAAATAAAAGGTAATCTATGCTGATAATTTTGCAGTTGCTGAGAAACCCAATCTCTTACCTGTCGTCGATGTTCATCATCTGCAATTTCATCAAGTCCGTCCAACATTATCAGACATTTGCCCTCTTTTAATTGCTTGTTAAACCAATCCTGAGTTTTTGATGATTCATCTTTCCTCGCTTTAGCAATTACTTGCGCTAGAGAGGAATTAGTATCTGCAACGATGATAGAAGCGACATCTCTCAGTCTCAATAAAACAGGAGTAAGTTGAGGCAAACCTCGATGCAATTTTGATTGTTTTCGCAGAGCAAACAGCAGCGTAATATGTCTTAAAAGTGTAGTCTTTCCTGAACCCGGTGCGCCTAAAATTACCAGTCGTCGGCACGCCAATTTCTTTTGAGTAATGTTTCTCAGCAAATTTCCTATTTCGGTTTCCTGCTGAGTTGCAATACTTACATAAGTGACTAATTGCTGAGAATCCTGATTTTGTTCTGGCTCAGTTTCGTTAGTAGCAGTCAAATCTTGAGGATTGTTCAATGGCTGTTCACTAAAACCCAAAGGGACAAACACATTTTCTAGATCCAATCCTTCACCACTAAATCCGCGTCCCTGGTATTCTTGACATTCGGCTGTTAGTGTAGCAAGATACTCAGCCCCAAACCTATCTTTAATTGTTGTCCACCATTTGGGAATTTGAGTAGTAAGTATCCAGTCTATAAAGTTGTCGAAATAGGGAAGAAGCTTACTGCCAATTCTAATAATCAGTGCAACAACAAAGGTGATTCCTAAAAAAATCGCAAACTCTTGCCATCGGCGATTTTTGGCATGATCCGCAGCAATAGCAACAAAAATACCCGGTACACCCCAACCGACCAATTTGTTATCTAATATTTTTTGTACTGATTCCCACCAAGCGGGTTCATTACCTTGGCTTTGAGTCATAGTAATTAATCAAAGTTGATGAAAGCTATAGTGTTTTTAAAGGGACAAGGTTTGAATTTATATTAATCGCTTGCAAAATAGAACCTGTTAATAAGAGTATAAGCGATTACTCCCTACGAGATTATACTTAATCAAGGATTTTAGAAAGTTTTAACAATACACCAGCACTAAGTTTCTAGTTCTACGCCGAGCCAAGTTGCTGCGCGTCTACCCACCTGTAAACAGTCATCATTACTCAATTTGCAGTTGTTTCTGGAATAATTGAACTGTGTTCATGGTGTGGCTTTGTGATTGTATCATTACCAAAAACATGAGTCACAATGAAACCATCGCTCTATAGTGAGGTGGATTATGGGAAAAGAAGAACAGTTGCTTGAAGGCTGGCGAGAACTCACACCCGAAAAACAGCAACAGGTTTTAGAGTTTGTTGAAGCCCTAAAATCCCAATCAGAAGCAACAACAATCAATACAGAATATATTCCACAAACACCCTTAGCTAAGAAATTGTAGGAAATTCGTCAACAAGCGATCGCCTCTGGAATAAAATTACTTAACGAAGCAGAAATTGAACAAAAGCTTTCATAAAAAAGAGGCGATCGCCATCTCCCATAAACTTGTAGAGACGTTGTATACAACGTCTCTACAGGAATTATTTGGTGATTGCTAAAAGAAATGCGATCGCCTCTTTTAACAGTGAACAGTGAACAGTAAACAGTTATCAGTTAAATAAGAAAGTGAAACACCACACCAATTAGTGGAAAGCTTTGGTGGCGCTTTTTTATCCCTCACTATACACCTCTTCACTGATAACTGATAACTGATAACTGATAACTGATTTAACCTACACCAACACCTGATTAACTGGCGCAACACCAGCCAAGTCCAAAATCTGGGGAATCAAATCTTCCCGCTTGACAGCCATCATGTGGACACCATGACACAATTGACGCGCTGTCTGTACTTGTTCGGCAGCAATTTTGACACCTTCTTCTAATGGGTCTTTGGCTTTTGCTAATCTATCAATAATGTGTTCGGGTATATTGACACCCGGAACGCACCTATTAATAAATTGGGCATTTTTTGCTGATTTTAATAAGAAAATTCCTGCCAAAATTGGTTTATTATAGGCAGAAGCTATCTTATCCATGAACTTTTCTAGTCTTTCAAAATCAGTGATTAATTGACTTTGAAAAAATTGCGCTCCGGCTTCAATTTTGCGTTCAAAGCGGCTTTGTAAACCTGACCAACTCGCACATTGCGGATCTACGGCTGCACCGACAAATAAATCGGTAGCGCCATCGGTCAAAGGTTTATCGTTGCAATCGAAACCTTGATTCATTTTGCGAATTAGTTGTAATAATCGCACAGCTTCCAAATCAAAGACGGCTTTGGCTTCGGGATGGTCGCCTGCTTTTACTGGGTCGCCAGTTAAAGCTAGGATATTACGAATACCTAAAGCATGAGCGCCCATGAGGTCGGCTTGTAAAGCGATACGGTTGCGATCGCGGCAAGCCATCTGACAAATTGGTTCAATACCCTGTTGCAACAAAATTGCCGATGCTACCAATGAAGACATCCGCAACACAGCACGGCTACCATCGGTAATATTGACAGCATGAACTCTCCCCTTAAGAGTCGCCGCCATTTCCATCATATGACTGGGATTTCCCCCTTTTGGTGGTGCTACCTCGGCGGTAACTAAAAATTCCCCCGCTTGCGCGGCTTTACTAAAATAATTCAAAGCAGTACAGCTATGGTTATCTTCCATAACGTTATTATTGGTGTTCATTCTTAGGGTATAACGAATGACCACCTGAAAGAACAAGGGGAGGGACTGGGGACTGGGGACTGGGGAAGAATGAAATATAATTCTTCACCCAGCAGTCCCTCATTACCAATTACCAATTACCAATTACCAATTACCAATTAAACAGGTACAGAATAGCCTAACGCCGCTTTCACATCTGCTAGAGTTTGGTTGGCGACGGCTTCGGCTTTTTCTCTACCATCGCGTAACACTGACTCTAGATAGCCTTTGTCGGCTGTGATTTGGTGATATTTATCTTGTATGGGTTTAAGGGCGTTAATAGCTGTTTCTGTTAACAATGGCTTAAATTGTCCCCAGCCCATATCTTGACATTCTGCGGCTACTTCTTCCTTGCTTTTACCAGACAGCAGCATATACAGTGTTAGCAGGTTATTACACTCTGGGCGTTCTGGGTCGTCAAAAGTTAAACCTCTGACTGGATCAGTTTTACAACGTTTAATTTTATTGACAATCTGATCTGGTGTATCCAAAAGATTAATCCGGCTTAACTCTGAGGGGTCAGATTTGGACATTTTGCGTGTCCCATCTGTCAAACTCATCACCCTTGCGCCTTCCTTGCGGATTAAAGGGTCTGGTAATTTTAGCACAGGTTCATCTTTGGCGAATTGATGGTTAAATCTATTAACAATATCCCTGGTCAGTTCCAAGTGTTGCTTTTGGTCTTCACCTACCGGGACTTTATCGGCTTGGTAAAGTAGTATATCCGCCGCCATCAGCACAGGATAGATTAACAAGCCAGCACTGACATTTTCCCCCTGCTTGAGCGCTTTTTCCTTAAACTGAATCATATCTTGTAGCCAATTGAGGGGGGTGATGCAGTTCAGCAACCAAGCCAGTTCACTGTGGGCTGAAACGTGGGATTGGACAAAGATACTAGAATATTGTAAATCAATCCCACAGGCTAAATAAAGTGCAGCGATCGCATAAGTGTCTGCCGCCAATGTAGCTGGATTATGCGGTACAGTAATTGCGTGTAAATCCACTACACAAAAGAAATTATCGTACTGGTCTTGAATTTCTACCCAGTTGCGTATCGCCCCTAAATAGTTACCCAAATGTAGATTACCAGTTGGTTGAACTCCCGACAGAACGCGCTGCTTACCCATAAATCTTAGTTAGTTATCTCAAATTCCCACCTTATGACAGTGGCGATCGCAAAACTATTTCATTTTGTCATTAGTCAATAGTCATTAGTCAATAGTCCATAGTCCATAGTCCATAGTCAACAGTTCTATTGGTGGAATTTGAGCGAAAACCAATAAATATACTACACATTTAATATGATAAATCTTGTGGGGTGGGCATCTTGCCCGCCCTTGTATAATTTACTGAGGTAAAATGTGCTGTAGTTACGGCTGTGTTATTTCTTGCTTGGGCAAGGTTGAGAAAATAAACTAATTTTACTCACTATTGTAGATATAAATATGCGTGAACTTTATCCAAACCGAGAACCTTATAAAGAGGGTAAACTACAAGTCTCTCAATTACACACAATCCATTTTGAAGAATCAGGTAATCCTGAAGGTAAGCCTGTAGTATTATTGCATGGTGGCCCTGGTGGGGGCTGTCCACCATTTTATCGACAATATTTTCATCCTGAAAAATGGCGCTTGGTGATGTTTGACCAACGTGGCTGCGGTAAAAGTCAACCCCATGCAGAATTAAGAGAAAATACCACTTGGGATTTAGTCAATGATATTGAAAAACTCCGAGAACATCTAGGTATAGAAAGGTGGGTAGTCTTTGGTGGTAGTTGGGGTAGCACCTTATCATTAGCATATAGCCAAACTCATCCAGAGCGTTGTTTAGGCTTAATTTTACGCGGGATATTTTTACTCAGACAAAAAGAGTTACGCTGGTTTTATCAAGAAGGTGCTAGTTATATTTTTCCTGATGCTTGGGAAGAATATCTCAAACCAATTCCAGAAGATGAACGCGATGATTTACTCACAGCTTATTATAAAAGATTAACTAGCCCAGATTTGCAGGTAAGATTAGCAGCAGCCCGTGCTTGGTCGATTTGGGAAGGTAGCACTAGCAGATTATTTCCTGATCCTCAGTTAATGCAAACTTTTGGTGCAGATAATTTTGCTGATGCTTTCGCTAGAATTGAATGTCATTATTTTGTCAATAAAGGTTTTTTTGCACAAGAGGATCAGCTATTATTAAATGTTCATCGTATCCGTGACATTCCGGCTGTGATTGTCCAAGGGCGTTATGATGTGGTTTGTCCGATGGTGTCAGCTTGGGAATTACATCGCGCTTGGCCGGAGGCTGAGTTTATTGTAGTTCCTGATGCTGGTCATTCGATGAGTGAAGCGGGGATTCGTAGTGCTTTGATTGAGGCTACGGATAGGTTTGCTGAGGAAAGATAGGAGAAGTTAATAGATATTTTGGGGATGTTGAAAGGCTTTTAAAGGCTCACGCAAAGACGCAGAGGCGCGAAGGAGAACGCTAAATTATTTATGAAATTTATTGGTGTTGATTTGGGGTGGAAGTCTCAACCGAGTGGGCTGTGTTGTTTAGAATTGGTTGATGGGAAGTTGGAGATACTGGATTTGGATCGTCAGGATGCGATCGCTCACATTTTCACCTGGATCGATACCTGGGTACAACCCAACACACCCGCACTCGTCGCTGTAGATGCGCCTACTCTCATACCTAATGCTACAGGAAGTCGTCTTCCTGACAAACTCACACATAAATATTTTGGTAAATATCACGCTGGTTGTTATCCTGCTAACCAAGGTCTACCCTTTGCCGATCGCACCATCAATTTTGGCTTAGAATTAGAATCCCGTGGTTTTGTCCATGCACCCACCATCGAACCACAAAAATTAGGCAGATATCAAATAGAAGTCTTTCCCCATCCCGCAATAGTCCATCTATTTAATTTAGATCGTATCCTCAAATATAAAAAAGGGCGCATTAGTGAGCGCCGCTTAGAATTAATCAAACTGTATCAATATATTGTCGATATCCTACCCACCTTTGAGCCTGCCTTGTGTATAAAAAAGTTATCCCTTGATGAGATTCCCCACACAGGGACAGAACTCAAAGCCGCAGAAGATAAACTAGATAGCTTAATCTGTGCCTACGTAGCCGCTTACTGGTGGTATTGGGGAGAACAACGTAACCTAGTTTTAGGCGATCGCACCACAGGTTACATTGTCATCCCGAAAATGAGAGACTAGGTGAGTCAGTTAACAGTTATCAGGTGATGTTCACTGATAACTGATAACTGATAACTGATAAACTTACTCCGCCCAAGCAATTAACCTGGGTTCGTAAGGATTAGAAAGATGTGGGTGTTTGGGTAATACCCGCAAAGACAAGCCTTGTAAACCAGAGGATGAGTAAAGAATGTTAGCGGTGTACACACTCAACCCACCGCTATCCTGTCCTTGATAATCCATCACTACAGGTACAGCATTAACTATATCCCCGTTGGCATCAATCGCACCTTGATAAAGTTCGACTTGTACATCATCATTGGTTAAAGTTGCCAAGTCTACCTTAGCTTTCACAGCCACAGTTTGATTCACCTCAATATCTGCGCCTGCGGATACATCGACATCTTTGATTTTGATATTAAACCAGTGGTCACTAAGTGTGGCTTTCCACTTTGCTAATTCCTTAGCTGGGGCGTAATTATCAGATGTTAAGGTATGATAGCGATCGCTTGCAGGGAAGTAAGCCCTTTGTGCATATTCTCGCACCATCCGCGCTGTATTAAAAAATGGACAATTTAAGCGGATAGCGTCTTTCATTTTCGCTACCCAAGGTCTAGGTAAACCATCGACATCACGGTGGTCGTAAAATAAAGGTACGACTTCCTTCTCCAGTAAATCGTACAGCGCATTAGCTTCTATTTGATCCTGATAATTGGGATCATCGTAATTTTCCCCATGTCCAATAGCCCAGCCTGTACGGACATAATCAGCTTCATCCCACCAACCATCTAACACACTCAGGTTAGGTAAGCCATTCATCGCCGCTTTCATTCCGCTTGTACCCGATGCTTCTCTGGGACGACGGGGTGTATTTAACCAAATATCACAGCCAGCCACCATTAACCGGGAAATGTGAATGTCGTAGTTGGGAACAAACACGACTTGTTTTTCTAAATGTTGTTCGCGGATAAAGTGATTAATTTCGCGGATCAGTTCTTTTCCGGGAATATCTTTCGGGTGGGCTTTACCAGCGATGACAAATTGCACCTTGCGGTCTTTATCGGCTAGTAAAATGCGCCTAATCCGTTCAATGTCGCGCATCCACAGGGTAGCACGTTTGTAGGTGGCAAAGCGCCGAGCGAAACCAATAGTTAACGCATTGGGGTCGAGGACTTCCTGGGCTTGGGCGATATCGGAAGGGGAAGCACCGCGATCGCGCAGATGTTTCACCAAATGGTCGCGCACATACAGTATCATATCCAAGCGGCAACGCTCATGATTCCGCCATAACTCCTCATCGGGAATTGCGTCCATCCGTTCCCACAATTGATTATCCACTGGTGCTGATGACCAATTTGGCCCTAAGTAGCGATCGTATAATTCCTGGGTTGACTTAGCAACACAACTACGCGCATGGACACCATTAGTAATTGCTGTGATGGGTACTTCCTCAACGGGAACCTTCTTCCACAAACCTTGGAACATTTGGCGAGAAACCACCCCGTGTAGCTGGGCGACACCGTTAGAAAATGTTGCCATCTTCAACGCCAACACCGCCATACTAAAAGGTGCAGATAAATCCCCCGTATTTTCCCGTCCCAACCCTAAAAATTGCTCTTTGGGTAAGTTAAAGATATCTGCATAATAACCAAGGTAATACAGAATCTTGTCAGGTGAGAACAGGTCAATCCCCGCCGGGACTGGGGTATGAGTAGTAAAGATATTACTCGAACTCACCACCTGTTTAGCTTCCGCATAACTCAAACCCTCTTGCTGAATCAACAAGCGGATACGTTCTAGGGCGGAGAAGGCGGCGTGACCTTCATTCATGTGGTAAGCCGTTACCTGATAACCCAAGGCTTTCAACATTTGCACACCACCAATACCCAGCATAATTTCTTGGTGGATACGCATATCGATATCACCGCCATAGAGTTGATCGGTAATATCCTGGTCGTAGGGGTTATTGGGTTCAATATTGGTATCCATCATGTACAGGGGTACAGTCCCCACCTGTACACGCCATACTCTGGCGTAAACCTTGCGCCCTGGATAATCTACCGCAATTCGCAGTTCCGAACCGTCGGCATTGCGTTCTAGGTGCAAAGGCATATTATAGAAATCGTTAATTGGGTAACGTTCTTGCTGCCAGCCGTCGGCATTGAGATACTGGGCAAAGTAGCCTTGCTGGTATAATAAACCCACACCCACCAAGGGTAGCCCTAAATCACTGGCTGATTTCAAGTGATCGCCCGCCAGCACCCCCAAACCACCAGAATAGACAGGTAGACAATCTACCAGCCCAAACTCCGCCGAAAAATAGGCATAACATTCTTTGGGTTTCTGACTACGCTGCTTTTGATACCAGCTACGTTCTTGTAAATAGTCATCCAGTTGGCGATCGGCACGATCCATCTGTGCCAAAAAGCCTTCATCTTCCACGACTTCCAACAGCCGTCCCTGACTGATTGTCCCCAACATTAACACAGGGTTATGATGGCTAGATTCCCATAAATCCGGGTCTAAGCGCCGAAATAAATCTTTAGTCTCGACGTTCCAATCCCAATGTAAATTATACGCCAGCCGCCGCAACGGTTCCAGTCGCGCCGGCAAGGAAGGAGAAACGTTGAATGTACGAATTGGCTGCATAGGTTAGCAAGGCTCCTAGTTTAGCTATGGCTATTGTTGACTGTCTTTTCCCTAATGTTGCCAATTCTTTATACTAAGTTTGTAAAAGGACCATGACTTTGTTAAGGGATAGAAATCTTTGGTGTCTGTACTTGGTAAATTTTGTCCCATAGAAGTTTTTACTACGTCCCAGGTTGGAGAGGTTTGTATCTCAAGTGATAATATCTCAATATTTTTTATAGCAGGAGGCAGAAGGCAGGAGCTTAAAGTCTTCCTCCTTTCCCCTTTCCCCTTTCCCCCTTCCCCTCATGGCTTTTGTAGTCAGAAGAACTTAAATTAAGTGTTATTTTACCCAATGTTTACCTGTTCTTAAACTTACAACATTAATATTGAGCCTGACAACAGATAAAAATAGGCACTAAGTATGAGGAAAAGGTCTTGATTGCCCACGATGCTCTGAATTGGGTATATCTCAAATTATAAAACCTACTAGTGATTAATTACCCTGTCCGTTATCAGAAAAATCTATTCATCTACGGATTTTGCTGTATTTCGAGAAATATGTAGGTTACTACTACTAAAATTATTGTCACATAGGAAATTGAATATAGAATAATCGAACCAAATTAATGCTCAAACTGTTGAATAATAGCGAAAATATGATAGTAAAACATTAGAGTCTAATTGAGATTTTTTGTAGACTATATTTTCTTAATTTAGAGATTTAAATTATTTTCTCTTGATTTTTTATATTTTTTGCAAAAACCCCTATCTTTTCAAGACAAATCAACAATCCTCAAGATTTTTTCAAGAAATACTTACTACATAGTATTTATCCGGCTTTTGTTCCATTTATACTATTCTCAATCCCACAACTGCTCCTTTAATGTCTTCTATCACCTTCACCGAAACTACTGCTACCGTATTGAATGACTCTACCGCCAACGGGCATTTGTCATCAAGACTATTTACGCGCAAAGAAATCATTACGCCTAATCAGAACGTGCTTTGGCGAATTGACCGTGGCGTAGTCCGTACCCTGACTTGGAGCGAAGACGGTACATTTATTACTTTGGGCTATTGGGGAGCAGGGGATTTAATAGGCTATCCTTTATCCAAAATTAACCCATATCAAATTGAATGTTTGACAAGTGTAGAAGCTATTGCCATACCGCAACATCATTGGCATAAATACACTAATGATCTACTGGCTCATATTCAATATAGTGAAGAGCTTTTAAGCATAGTTCATCGTAAACCTGTAGCTCTACGTCTATGGCAATTCTTAGTTTGGCTAAGTGAAAAATTTGGGCGAGACTTAACTCAGGGTAGGCTCATTGAACTGTATATTACCCATCAAGAAATAGCCGAAGTATTGAACACAACGAGAGTAACTGTAACACGCTTACTACAACAGTTTGAAGTAGAAGGTGCGCTAGTACGTTACAAGCGTCGCATTATTCTATGTTTATCAAATAAAAAAATTATGAATATCAGTTGAAAAAATGGGTAACTATCTTGTCTTAGGTATGCCTAAAGATGTATAGTCAATACAGACATCATGTGTAAATTTCCCTATGAATAAGGGAGTAAAATATTTAACCATGAATGTTAACTGTATGGTGTGAGTGAATTGAAAAATATGACAAAACTATTCTGGAATGCTTTAAGGTTCAGCCCAGTAGTTTTTGCTGCTACCCTGTTTGCTACCAATAGCGCCCTAGCAGCTGAAGCTAACGAGAAAGTAACTAGTGTCTCCCAGTTAGCACAGGCTACCCAATCTCAAGAGCTTGGTCAGGAAGTAACATCTGTATCACAATTGACCGATGTTCAACCAACCGATTGGGCATTCCAAGCATTGCAATCTCTAGTTGAGCGTTACGGCTGTATTGTAGGTTATCCCAACCGCACATACCGTGGTAATCGTGCTTTAACCCGTTATGAATTTGCTGCTGGTTTAAACGCTTGTTTAGACAGAGTTAACGAACTGATCGCCACAGCCACAGCAGATTTAGTTAGAAAAGAAGATTTAGCTACCCTACAGCGCCTACAAGAAGAATTTTCTGCTGAATTAGCAACCTTACGCGGTCGTGTTGATGCGCTAGAAGCTCGTACTTCTGAGTTGGAAGCAAATCAATTCTCTACAACTACCAAGTTAGTTGGGGAAGCGGTTTTCAGCGTGTCTGATTCTTTTGGAGGCGATCAAGCTCTCTCTTCCAGTACACTTGTCAACAATCCCAATGGGGCAACAAGAGATTTAGACAGCAATGTTACATTCTCTTATCGGACTCGTCTAAGCTTAAATAGCAGCTTCACCGGCAAAGACCAATTGCAAATCCGTCTGCAAGCGGGAAATGTTATCGGTAACAACAGTGGGACAGGTGGAACTGGGACAAACATGACCCGTCTGGCTTACGACAACAATACCAGTAACAGCGTTGAAGTTGATAAAATTAACTATGCTTTCAACTTGAGCGATGCAATTCGCGTCAAAATTGACGCTAACACTGGTGAATTTTACGAAAACATAAACACCTTTAACCCCGTCTTTGCTAGCAGCAGCAGAGGTGCTATTTCCCGCTATGGTCGGTTTAGCCCCATCTATCGTCAAGGTGCTGGTGGCGCAGGTGTAACTGTTAACTTTAATTCCCAAGGCCCCTTCACTGCATCTGTTGGATATCTAGCTGGTGGAAGCCCTAACACAGCTAACGATCCTTCCAGTAGAGCAGGTTTGTTTGATGGTGACTATGCTCTTTTGGCTCAGGTAGGTTTCCAACCCAGCCAAGCTTTAAATCTGGGTTTCACCTACGTGCGTTCATATCAAAATAGCTTTGGTAATACTAACAATAATCTCAACTTGTTTAGTTCTACTGGTAGCGACTTAGCAAACAGACCTTTCGGTAACGTAGCTACCTCTGCTAACCACTTTGGTGTTCAGGCTACTTTCAGACCTAGTAGTACGATAACAGTTGGTGGTTGGGCTGGTTTAAGCTATGCTGAAGCTGCATCTAATGGTACTGGAATTGCTGCCAATACTACCGTTAGATCAGGTGATAATGCAGAACTGTTCTACTGGGGCGTAACCCTGGGACTGCAAGACTTTGGTAGAGAGGGGAACGTACTCGGTTTTATCTTTGGTCAGCCACCTAAAGTAACTGACAATGATGTTAGGTCTGCTGCTGGTGTAGAGCAAAAAGATGCTGACACTTCATATCACCTAGAAGGACTCTACAGAATCCAAGTCAACGATCGCATTTCCGTCACCCCAGCTTTGTTAGTTATCTTCAACCCAGAGCATAATGACAGAAACGATACCATTTATGTAGGTACTCTGCGTACAACCTTCACTTTCTAAAACTAATGACTCTCTAAAGCGGTTACTATATAATCAAAGCCCTCTGCAACAGAGGGCTTTTTTATTGCCAATCAGCATCTTGTTGCTTAGATAAATCGGATGGTGGGCGATCGCTACTCCACCCCCACCAAGCACAACCACAGTTACAATGATAGAACTCCTGCCATTTACGCCGATGGTCTTCTGTTAAAACAGGCGATCGCCGATTAATCCAAACTTGTAAAGCCTCTAAGCTACTAGCACGGCAACTAGGACAGCAAAACTCGTAAGCATGAACTGCCTTGTTTGTCCATTCAGGCGGAGTGGGAGCAAAAGCATCCATGTAATAATTAGTAACAAGTAATTCGTAATTAGGATAGTGTTGTTTCATCCACTACACATCATCATAATCCAATTAGGTAGAACTCTATTCATCTTTGTTAGGACTTACGCAAGTGTCATAATCAAACTAACTGTAGGGTGCGTCAGCCCCAATAATTTCGTACACATTCTGTGGATTTTCCACATCTGACGCACCCTACCCCATGTGCCAGTTGCGTAAGTCCTGTTTGTATTTGAAATTAGCCAGCAGGTAAAGATTAGGAAAAATATATGATGTGTTGCCAAACTTTTTTAATTGCTATCATTTAGTATCGCTTCGCGTAGGTTTGTATAGCAGGAGATAAATAACTTAATACTCAGCACTGATAAAATTATCTGGAGATACTGTATATCAAGCTACAGAAAACTTTCAAGAAACTCACTATGAAACAGCAAAACTTGCCGCTTGGACAACTTTAATCGGTGCAACTTTCATTACAGTTACCACACTGATAATTTAGGAAAGTGCGAGAACAAGTTTATTTCAGTAGCCTTTATTTTATATATTTGCAATTATTCCCTTGCTGGGTGTGTGGTTAATTTGGCAACTATTGCAGAGTATCAACCGCAACTCTTTCGTAAATCTTAATGTTTTAACTTGGCAAAGCCTGATACTATCTTATATGTAAGGATTGTTCTGTAAATTTCTAGCTTTGCTAATAAAGGGAATTTTAATGTTGGTGCTGTAATTCCCTTCAGGTGTTCTCATTTAATGAATAGAGAATCTGTGAAGTAAATACCTTACCTGTTTTTGTGTGTTTGCTAATGCTTGTAGTTAACAGTTATGGAAAGTTGAAATTGCTTGTCAATGAATGTAAGAAAAATAAAACCAAGATTTTGCGTAAAATGTATGGATGGGATTGATTAGTATATATAGCTCACAAAAAGGCTAGTTTAAATGGATTTATATGAGTTACAGTCCGAAAAAAACATAATTCTGTTCATTAGGCAAGATTAGGCGGCAAAAGCAAAGCTAAAATCTTTACGAGTGACAGGAAAGCTTTAACTCGCATAAGGCGTTTAAACAAGTAACTCAGCCCTCAGCCTTGTCACACCGGAAAAACAATTGAAGTAAGACTCTTAAACTTACTGTCTAGTAAAAGGTTGACGCTTTATTTCTCACAAAAAGCAGAAATTAAATCCCAGCAGCCTTTTCAGATGTTGTCTTTCCTGATATAACAACAGATGCTCAAGAGGATGGTCGCATTTCCAATAGATGTATAAATTTACATCTTGCACCACTCTCTAATGATGAAAATCATAGCTGAAAAAGTTGATGATTGCTGAGAGTTAGAAATGCCTGCCACCTTCTTGATAAGAAGGTGTAGACTTGCCATGTAAAAACATATGTACCAAACTATCGCTCATCAAAATAGCACATTCTTTGTGCTTACTATTAGCTGCTGAAAACTGATTATTAAATGTTAACTACCAACTTCATGAGTGACTATGTAATTTAAAAGCGTAATAGCTCAAAAGCGCATTGATAGGAGGTGCGTTATGCACTACAAATAAAAAAATCAAATTTTTATTCCTGCTACATTTCTTCTTTCTTTTACCTTCTAGCTTGTAAAAATAAAGAGAACAGAAATCACAGGAAGAGTAGAGGCATAAACCATGAAACAAGGTTCATGGATAAGGTCTTGTTTCTTAACGTGAGTTCGATGAACCTCTCCCTCCCAACCTCCCTCTCCTAAAAGGCGTTTGCGTAGCGTCTCCGTCAGGAGAGGGGTTGGGGGAGAGGTCAAAACAACGCTTGTCGAACTCACGTTTTCTTAAGGTCTAAATAGACAAAAAAAAGCAATTTTGTGGAGAATGAAGCCATGCTTTTAGTGATGAAACCAGGTACTCTATACGAAGAAATTGAGCGCGTATCATTAGAAATTCGTGAATATGGGCTGGTGGCAGAGATATGTAAAGGTCAGCATAAAACAGTAATTGGTTTGATAGGTGATACTGCGGAAATTGATCCTAAGCAGGTGCAAAACATTAGCCAATTCATTGAACAAGTTATCCGTGTGAAAAAGCCTTTCAAACGAGCTTCTTTAGAGTTTCGTTATGGGGAATATAGCGAGGTCGTAGTAGCCACACCCAATGGAGATGTAACCTTTGGTCAGAATCACCCATTAGTAGTAGTAGCTGGGCCTTGTTCTGTAGAAAATGAAGAAATGATTATTGAGACAGCGCAAGTTGTCAAAGCTTCTGGAGCGCAATTCCTGCGGGGTGGTGCATATAAACCTCGGACTTCTCCATACGCTTTTCAAGGCCACGGTGAGAGTGCTTTAGATTTATTAGCAAAAGCTCGTGAAGCCACTGGTTTAGGAATTATTACAGAACTGATGGATGCAGCTGAATTAGACTTAGTTGCTGAAGTTGCAGATGTAATTCAAATTGGCGCACGCAATATGCAGAATTTTTCTCTGCTCAAAAAAGTTGGTGCGACAGGTAAGCCGATACTCTTGAAACGGGGTCTATCTGCGACGATTGAAGATTGGTTGATGTCAGCAGAGTATATTTTAGCAGCAGGTAATCCGAATGTAATTCTTTGCGAACGGGGTATTCGCACATTTGATCGGCAGTATACACGTAATACTTTAGACTTATCTGCAATTCCCGTATTGCGATCGCTCACTCACCTACCAATTATGGTTGATCCCAGCCATGCCACAGGTAAATCAGAGTTCGTCTCAACTATGTCAATGGCATCGATCGCATCTGGTACAGATTCTCTGATGATTGAAGTACATCCAAATCCAGCCAAAGCCCTCTCAGATGGGCCTCAGTCCTTGACATTGCCAGCTTTTGAAGAGTTAATGCAAGACATCGCCAGCCTCGCCAAATTCTGTGGACGCTGGTCTTCCAATCATCATCTAGCTGTGAAACCAAAATTTGCAAATCTTCCGGTTACTGCGCGGGTCTAAATCTCAGCTAGCGTTGCATAGTAGAATCAATTGTTCCGTCACACAATAATGAAAGTTATCATCCCATTTGACCATATATGCAACGCCCTGACTTTGGTTTCTTGCATAAAAGCATCAGCTAAGTCTGATAAGTATCAAAGTTTGATTGGCAATCAGCACTTGAGTCTATTGCATAAAATCATCTGATTAGTACAAAAGTTAGATTGACAATCAACTAAGTTTGCGTTTCCCAGAATGTAGAACCTCTCAAGTATTGTTGATCCCGCAGATGTTCAAAATGAATTGAGATTGATGAGCAAGGATAACAATCTATTCGTCAAGCCTTGCACCCATCTTACGGATTCTGTTGGCAATATGCGGACAACAAAATTACCTCTCGTAGCATTTTTAACTTCACTTAATTTGCGTAATCCTCATTAAGGCTAGAAATCTCATGAATCAAACATCTTTAAATCAGGACAAAACAACTCATGCAACCGCAAGCTTTTTAGGAAATACCAGCAAAACTGTGAAAGTAGGCGATGGCAACCTGAATATAAATGATGTCGTCCATGTGGCACGTCACGGTGCAAAGGTGCAGTTAACCAATCATCCAGAGATTTTGCAAGGGGTTCAAGCTTCTTGTGACTACATTAGAAATGCAGTGGAATCTGGTCAACCCATTTACGGTGTTACCAGTGGTTTTGGTGGTATGGCAAATGTGGTCATTCCTCCTGAATCTGCGGCTTTATTACAAAATAATTTAGTTTGGTATCACAAAACAGGAGCCGGACAAAAACTACCACTAGCTGATGTGCGAGCTGCCATGCTGTTGCGTGCTAACTCCCACCTGCATGGTGCATCTGGAATTCGCCTAGAACTGATCCAACGCATGGAAACATTCCTCAATGCAGGTGTTACACCCCATGTATATGAATTTGGTTCAATTGGTGCTAGTGGTGATTTAGTGCCATTGTCTTACATTACTGGCGCGTTAATTGGTTTAGAAAAGTGTTACACCGTTGACTTTAACGGCGAAGAAATGAATGCCCTCACAGCTTTAGAGTTGTTGGGTTTAAAGCCATTACAACTATTGCCTAAAGAAAGTTTGGCAATGATGAATGGCACTTCCGTAATGACAGCCATTGCCGCTAACTGTGTCTACGACACGAAAGTTTTATTAAAAGTAGCAATGGGCGCACATGCTTTAGCTATTCAAGGTTTGAATGGCACTAATCAATCCTTCCACCCATTCATCCATCAACTCAAACCACATAATGGTCAAAAATGGGCAGCTAGTCAAATGCTGAACCTGTTAATGGGTTCACGCCTAGTTCGTGATGAGTTAGATGGTTCTCACAACTATCGGGGTGAAGAGCCTATTCAAGACCGTTATTCTTTACGCTGCTTACCACAATATATGGGACCAATTGTGGATGGCATTGAGCAGATTCAGCAACAGATAGAAATTGAAATAAACTCTGTTACTGACAATCCTCTGATCGATGTGGAAAATCAAGCAAGTTATCATGGCGGTAACTTCTTAGGGCAGTACATCGGTGTAGGCATGGATCAATTGCGTTATTACATCGGCTTGTTGGCTAAACATTTAGATGTACAAATAGCTTATTTGGTGACACCTGAATTTAATAATGGATTACCAGCCTCTTTGGTAGGTAATAAAGGGCGGGCTGTGAATATGGGATTGAAAGGTCTACAAATAAGTGGCAACTCGATTATGCCCTTGTTAAGCTTCTATGGAAATTCCATCGCTGATCGCTTCCCCACCCATGCTGAACAATATAACCAAAACCTTAATAGCCAAGGTTTTGCTTCAGCCAACTTAGCACGTCAATCAGTGAGAATCTTCCAACAATATATGGCGATGGCCCTGATGTTTGGTGTGCAAGCAGTTGATTTACGTACATACGTCACTGCTGAACATTATGATGCTCGTGCGACCCTCTCACCCGCAACCAGAGATTTGTATGTGGCAATTCGTGATGTAGTCGGACAACCACCTTCAGCCGACCGTCCCTACATCTGGAACGACGACGAACAAGCCCTAGACGAACACATTGCCAAAATTGCCATCGACATAGCTAATGGTGGCAAGATTGTGCAAGCAATTAACAATCTCTTCCAGTCCTAGCTCTGATATAGCCACACTTGTACTAGTTCTGAGCAAAGCTTACACAAAACTCCCTCAAACTCTGATCCTCTGCGTGAGACAAATCATCCATAAGAACCCAAAGCCTTTCGCCCTTGCTTTTGGAGACAAAATACAATGGTTCAACAGAAAAGACCTCCTGGGCCACGCAATCTCCCGATTATTGGCTGCTTTCCCCAAATGTCAACAAATCCGTTGCAATTCCTCACAAATGCAGCACGTGAGTATGGCAACGTTGTTAATCTGGGGTCAATTGGGCCACAACAGCTTTACTTGATTGCTGATCCAGATTGTGTGAAATATGTCCTGCAAGAAAATCCTCAAAATTATACAAAAGGTGAAAACTTTCAGGACATCAAGCTAGTAATTGGTGAAGGCTTGGTAATTAGCGAGGGTGACTCATGGCGTTATCAGCGTCGCCTCATGCAACCATCTTTTCACCGCCAGCAAATCGCCGCGATGGTCGATGACATGACCCAACTGACAGCCCAGATGATAGAACGCTGGCAAAAAATTCCTAGCGGTGCAACCCTTGATGTCTCTGAACAGATGCTCGATCTGACACAGAAGATTCTTCTGAAAACGACTTTGAGTATCGACGGTGATAGCAACACCAGCGAATTAATTCAAGCTTGGAATACCATCTACAAGTTCTTGAGCGATCGCTTGTGGGCTGTCATCAAGCTGCCTATTAGCTTTCCTACGCCAGAAAACCGCCAGTTTCAACAAGCAATCAATACCCTCCGCACAGTTGCCAACCGTATCATCCAAGAACGCAAACAAGGCAATCATCCTGCTCATGATATACTTTCCATGTTCATGAACACTCAAGATGAGTCTGGTGGAGGACTTAGTGACCAACAATTACATGACCAGATAGTTGGACTGTTCTCTGCTGGATTTGAAACCTCAGCTGCAACACTTAGCTGGATCTGGTACTTGCTTTCTAAGTATCCCACTGTGGAACGCCAATTACAGGCAGAACTGGTCACAGTACTGGCAGGAAGAACCCCAACATTCGAGGATTTGCCGCACCTGAAATATACCAAAATGGTTGTTCAAGAAGCAATGCGGCTTTACCCTGGTGCATGGATCTATGCCCGCAACAATTTGAATGACGATGTGATTGGTGGCTATCATATTCCTGCTGGCTCGATGCTTTTGCTCAGTCCGTTTGTGACGCACCGCCTGCCAACTTTCTGGGATAATCCTGAAGGCTTTGACCCTGAGCGCTTCACACCAGAACGCTCTGTTGGTCGTCCACGTTACGCATACTTTCCTTTCGGCGGCGGTCAACGTCAGTGTCTAGGTGACATCTTTGCCTTAACGGAAATTCAATTGATTGTCGCAATGGTTTGTCAACGTTTCCGCCTTAATCTTGTGCCTGAACACCCAGTTGAACGGCAACCATTGCTAACTCTGCAAACAAGTCAAGGCATCCTCATGACATTAGAGCCACGACCTGAAATTGATAACGTCAGTCAGCTAAATACGCAAAAGTCATTATTAACAGTAAATTCTGAATCCTGCTGATAAATGACTTTGGAAGTAGGCAACCGTAATGAAGTTGAGTGAGTCTTTTTAGTTATGAATATCGCCAGTCATGTCGAACGGGGTTGTCAATTATATCCTGATAAAATCGCTCTGATTTTTGAAGATAAGTCTTTTACATATAAGCAGCTGAACGAGCTAGTAAATTGCCTAGCTAACAGTCTAAGTGGATTAGGAATTAAAAAAGGCGATCGCGTCGCTTTATTCCTGCCCAACATTCCCGAATTTATCATTTCTTATCTGGGCATTCTGAAAATTGGTGCTGTTGCTGTCTCCATCAATGTCATGCTCAAAAATGCTGAAGTTAGTTACATTCTCAATGATTGTGACGCTAAGGCAATAATTACTACAGAGGTACAAAGTCAACAAGTACCAGAGGCAGATTTACCTCAATTGCAACACATTCTAATTGCAGAAGGTAAAGCATCTAAAGGAGTGAGTTTAACAGAACTCATGGAGAAAGCCTCCCCTCATGCTCGTGCTGTAGCAATGGATCGTCACGCTCCTGCTTGCATTGTCTACACATCTGGGACAACAGGTTTTCCTAAAGGAGCCACCCTTTCCCACGGGAATGTAATTTCCAATATGTATGCACACAACCGTTGTTGTGGCATGACTCCAAATGACCGATTATTGCTTTTCTTGCCCCTATTTCATTGCTTTGGTCAAAATGCCATTCTTAATGCCGGCTTAAACGTTTGTGCGACCATAATTTTACACCGCAGATTCAAAATGGAGCAAGTTCTTCATAGCATTGCACATGACCAAATTACCATGTTCTTTGGAGTGCCAACAATATATATCAACTTACTCAGTACAGAAACCTCTGGCTACAACTTCAGCGATATTCGTTATTACTTTAGCGCTGCGGCTCCAATGCCTGTCGAGATAGCACAAACTTGGTTGGATAAATATGGCAAAGTAATTCATGAAGGCTATGGGCTAACGGAAACATCACCCTGTGCTTGTTATAATCACGATTTGAAATATAAACTTGGGTCTATTGGCGCTCCCATTGAGAACGTAGAAATGGCAATTGTTGATGATCATGGTCATCAACTACCACCAGGTGAAGTTGGGCAGATAATTATTCGTGGGCCAAATGTCATGCTTGGTTATTGGAATCGCCCATTTGAAACTGCTGAAGTAATCAAAAATGGTTGGTTTTACACTGGCGATATTGGTTACATGGATGAGGATGGTTTTTTCTACATTGTTGATCGCCTCAAAGATATGATCAACGTCTCTGGATTTAAAGTCTATCCAACTGAAGTGGAAAATGTCATTTATCAACATCCAGCAGTTGTGGAAGCGGCTGTTTATGGGGTTGCTGATACCGTCAAAGGTGAGATAATCAAAGCCAATATAATTCTCAAACCAGATCATCAGATTACGGCACAACAAATCACTGAATTCTGTCAAGAGAGAATGGCGGCATACAAAGTTCCCCATGAGATTATATTTGTAGATTCTCTGCCGAAAAATCCGACTGGAAAAGTGCTAAAGCGAGTTTTACGCCAGCAATCACCACAATTATCTACTGTCGGTATCTGAAATAGTTTTTGTGTTCTTCCTGAGAGAAATGTAAATATAATCTTTCAGTTTGAAAATGCTTTTGTGCAATATTTAGTAGGAATTTAAAGTCGCAAACATGAATATTCAATCTACTCATAAAACAGTCAAACCACCTGGAACAGTAATAGAAAAAAAAGAGTTTTCCACTCATCATATTAGTCGGGAAACTGCTACTGGCTCCTCCATTTTCTCTCCACCTTCATCTGATGAAAAAGCTACTGATTCAGAATCAACCCAGATCACGGTGGGTAAGGCTTTGGTGCAAATCCTCGAAGATGCAGGTGTGTCATATGCCTTTGGTATTTCCGGGGGTGGTATCGGCCCGCTATGGGCAGCATTAAACTCTAGCAATATCGAGTTGATGCACTTCCGCCACGAATCTGGAGCAGCTTTTGCAGCCATCGAAACTTATTTTACAACTGGTCGCCCTGTGGTAGTGTTTACCACCACAGGGCCAGGAATCACCAATGTCTTGACGGGAATTTTAGCTGCACGCGGAGAAGGTGCAAAGGTGATTCTCTTGTCGGCTACGACCCCAGCAGGTAATCGTGGTCGTGGGGCTTGTCAAGAAACCAGTTCTCATACAATGCCATTTTCTGGTATTTTCACTTCAGAACCTCTATTTAACTACGCAAGCATCGTTGAGACAGGAGAGGAACTACCAGAAGTTTCTCGCAGACTGGCCCAAGGTTTAGCACAACCTGGAGGTTTTGTCGCCCATATTAGTGTGCCGACCAAGGTGCAAACTGCACCATTGGCGACCCAGTTACCCACAGCAACCGCATTTTCTCAATCTGTACCAACTGTAACCGAGGAAGCGATCGCTGAATGTGCAAAACTTTTATCAGAAGAATCTTTTGGTATTTGGGTTGGCTTTGGCGCTCGTCATGCAGCCCAAGAGATTCAAGAGTTAGCACAAAAAACTGGGGCGGCGGTGATGACATCGCCTCGTGCTAAAGGCATCTTTCCAGAACATCATCCCCAATATGTTGGTGTTACTGGATTCAGTGGTCATGAGTCTGTTTTAAAATATATGTATGAGCAACTTCCGCAACGTCTGCTCGTACTGGGAACCCGTTTAGGTGAGCCTAGTTCCTTCTGGAGTCCGGTTATGGTTCCGGCTAATGGTTTCATCCATGTAGATATCGATCCAAAAGTTCCAGGATCAGCCTATCCATTAGCGCCAACATTATCTATTCACTCAGAAATCAAAGTGTTTCTCAAAGCACTTTTGCAACATCTGCCAGAACGTCTCAATTGGTCTGCTAACTCCATCCTGCCTCGTCCTGAAGGTTATACCAACATTCCTCGTGACAATGGTTTAGTCAGACCGAATATCCTCATGGATGCAATACAACGAGTGATAGTTGAGAACAGCGATGCAGTAGTTATGGCTGAAGCTGGTAATTCCTTCGCTTGGGCAACTAATTTA
Source organism: Anabaena azotica FACHB-119 (assembly GCF_014697625.1). Classification (GTDB taxonomy): domain Bacteria; phylum Cyanobacteriota; class Cyanobacteriia; order Cyanobacteriales; family Nostocaceae; genus Trichormus; species Trichormus azoticus_A. The sequence goes on from NZ_JACJSG010000008.1 coordinate 147,509, forward strand.
CTGCGATTTTCACAACCAAACCGTTACCGCATCAGCACTGGGGTTGGCGCGATGGGTCACGCCGCCACTGGAGTAGTAGGTGCAGCTTTGGGTCGTCAAGGCAAAGCCGTTGCCATTGTTGGGGATGGTGCAATGCTGATGAATAACGAAATCAGCACAGCTGTTAGATTTGAGATTCCTTCTGTCTGGATAGTCTTGAATGACGGACGCTACAATATGTGCGCCCAAGGAATGGCATTGCAAGGATTTAAAGGCGTAGATACAGAGATTCCTATGACAGACTTTGCCATGCTTGCCCGTGCTATGGGTGGCGAAGGTATCCGCGTTTATAAAGAATCAGACCTAGAAGCAGCTTTAGCAACAGCTATGGCTTCACCTGTACCATTTGTTGTTGATGTCATTATCGAACCCAATCAACCTGCACCAATTGGCGGTCGAATCAAAAGTTTAATATCTCAAGGCGCTAAACAATAAGGAGTTTTTTATCATGGTTAAATCAGTAGGTATTCGCGCAATAGCAGTTAAATTTCCCAGTATCATTCGCACTAACGATTACTATAGAAAGCATTATCCCCAGTTAGTTGCCCAAGCTGAACAAAAAACTTTGGCCAGGCTGTTTGTTCCTGATAACGCCTCAACTACGGCCGACGATGATATTTGGTCGCAAGAGGTCGCACCATATATGTCAGATCCGTTTCGCGGTACTGTTGAGCGACGGGTGCTAGCACCGGAAGAGACTTCACTCAGTCTAGAGTATGGTGCGGCTGTTGATGCTCTGGAGGCTGCCAACCTCTCCCCTGATGATATCGATTTAATGTTGGTCACATCTTTATTTCCTGAACAAGTTACCCCAGGTAACGCAGCTTTTCTGGCAGGAAAATTAGGGCTTGTTGGTGCAGCATGGAATATTGAATCAACTTGCACATCGGCCTTAGTTTCCCTCCAGACAGCTTGTTCTTTGGTGCGAACAGGGGAGTATCGCAATGTGCTAGTGGTCGTCTCCACTACTTACTCTCGCTATACAGATGAAAATGATACTTTGGCATTTTTGTCTGGTGATGGTGCAGGAGCCTTTATAGTTGGTGAACTGAAGCCCAACCAAGGCATTATGGGGACGAAAATTGCTAATACCTCTGCTACCTGCGGAGCTTTTTATAATGAGTTCACAACTGATGAGCAAGGCAACGTCAAAATGTTCATCCGGGGTGGTAAGGGTGCAAGTAAGATGTTTAATGAGACTACAGTCAGGTTTATTCGTCTATGCTGTCATGGTGCGATCGCCGATGCTGGTCTTACTTTAGATGACATCGATTTCTTTGTGTTTAATACCCCTAGTGCTTGGTATTCACAAGTTTGTACTCGTGCTTTGGGTATTAAGCCAGAACGCACCATTAACCTCAACCCCTTGTATGCCAATATCGGCCCAACATTTCCTATAGCCAATCTTTACCACGCTGCACAAGCAGGCAAGATTAAAGAAAATGATCTTGTTCTTGTATATACAATGGGTTCTTCATCCAACGCTGGTGCAAGTGTAATGCGCTGGGGCGATGTCGCACTTGGCGCTGCTCCTGCTCCCTCAGTCAGCCTTCAACAAGAAAATAAAATTTTGATTACTCATTAAGATTATTCCTGTGGCTGATTGTATAGTATAACTTTGAACTTACTTACGCATACCGCAAGCATAACTCGTACTCATTTGTGCCAGCCAGCTATGCGGTAGCGTCTGTTAGTTCGATGACCGCTTCCCAAACTATAAAATTCTCAACTTCAAGGTGTAGCTAGATTAGGAGTGAACTACAATGGTTTTGTTGAATAAGTTCTTAATAAATACTGCTATCAGCGTCGCAACAATTTTAGCTTTAGGAACAGCAGGGATGAGAACGGCTCAAGCAGCCCTGTTTAAATTCACTTTTGAGGGTGAGGAAGCAAAAGGAGAATTTATCTTTGATGACTCAGTTAAAAGAATAGAACCTTTAGGGTCTGATTTTCCTCTTGCTGAGTATGATGGCTCAGTAGTCAGCTATTCCATTAGTGTAGGGGATATTGTCGCCCAAGGAACTAGGGGGTCACAGCAAAATATACATGATGAGGCCAGAAATATTGTTTATCTGGGACGCGCTGGTAACTTAGGTTACGATGGTGATGCTGATGACTTTATCCTTTACGTGCCTCCGGCTGCTCGTGGAGAGCAATATGGTTTGTCGGTTCGCTTTAGTTACCCAGGGGGAAGCTTTGCTAATTCTGTTGACATCCGCACGAGTGTACCTAACACCGCTAGGATCAGAGTCTACCCATACTGGGATTTTCCTAATACAACAGGAGACTACACATTTGAAGGAACTGTGACGACCAGCATCGAGAAGGTTCCTGAATCTGCATCAGTGTCGGCATTACTAGCCGTGGGTGGTTGGTTAATTATCCGTCGTCAACGCCGACAATTATTATTTGCACAAAGTTCAGGACAATGAGTAAAACTGGTATATTTTTTCACAAAAAACTATTGAAAGATTTAGCTTTTTGCTAACAAATTCAAGCATTTTATTAGCCTTTTGATCAGTAAGGCAATTTTGTTGAATTTTGGCTTAACCTATCTAGCCCAATGAAGGACTAAAAAGCTTTAGACGAAAAGTTTTCGATTTGTAATTCTCTATTGATTTTACAGGCAAATTTGCGCTAATGTACCATCAAATAATTATTTAGCAACCTTTCTAAACTCCTCATTGCCAAAAGTGCGGAAACTTGTGAAGGCTAAAATTTCCTCTTATAACTCGGCTACTTTCAGCAACTAAAGCAACTAAAAATTGTTTAAGAAACCATAGACATGAATCTATTGACTAGAGTATCAATTTCGGCTATTTCCAGTGCAACAGCATTACTTGTAGTAGCAACATCAAACATCAATACCGCTCAAGCAGCTTTGTATAGATTCATATTCGAGGGGGAGGGAATAAAAGGTTACTTTACTTACGATATCAATGCTATAGGAAGTAGTCCTTTGTCACCTAACGCTACAGGATATCCAAATGGGGGATTTGATTTTAAATTTGACTTAGGGGATAAGGGAGTATTTCAAGGCTCCGTTGGTATTCCGATTATTTTTTTTCCGCGCCGTGAAGATGGGCTTGCAGCTCCAGAAACCGACGACTTTATGTGGGAAGTACGTGCTTTTCAACGTCAACCACCATCGCCATACGCATTCGTAAGCTACTTCCATTACCCAAAGGGTTCATTTGGTGGATCTACTGCTCTACGCACAACAGTCCCAAGTACCGCAATTCTTGATATTTATCCAAATGTTGACTTTCCTAATTCGATAGGCAACTTGCTATATTCAGGCCCAGTTCAAACCAGAATTGAGAAGGTTCCTGAACCTGCATTATTGTCTGCATTATTGGGAGTAGGCGCTTGGTTTGTGTTCCGTCGTCAGCACCGACAATTATTATCTAAGCAAGATTAATTACACCATGCCAAACGGTTCCATTAAAGTAGTTCTCTGTTGATTTATTCAGGTTGGCGTGATGAAATTTAAGCCGTTTATGAGATTTTTGATGTGTCAGCTTTCCTAAAATAGATTTAGAAAATTGCCAACATTTATCAAAACTAAGACTTTTCATTCTTAGGTGACTTTCGGGAACTAAATTGCAATCAACTTTTTTTAGAGACGATAGACATGAACCTATTAACTAAAGTATCACTTTCGGCCATTTGCAGTGCAACAGCATTATTTGTAGGAGTAACATCACACATCAATACCGCTCAAGCAGCATTGTATAAATTCAGCTTCGAGGGTGAGGGAGTAAATGGTTACTTTATTTATGACACCTCATTCCCAGCATTTAGCGAAGATACGGGTGTGGCTGCATACATTGGTGCTGCCACAGAATACAAATTTGAATTGGGTGAAAAAGGTATTTTTCAAGGTAAAGTAGCTACCCCTATTGTCGTTTTGTCGCGTGAGGAGAATGGTACAGCAGGTCTATTTGGAGATGGTGATGTTGATACATTCATGTTACAGGAACATGCTGATGAAAGAGAACCACAAACTGGGTTTGCTTTAGTAAGCTATTTTATTTATCCAGAAGGTACATTTGAGGAGTCTACGGCTCAAAGGACTACTGTCCCAAGCACCGCATTTGCTAGAATCTACCCAAACGTAGATTATCCCAATACTTTGGGCGAAGCAGCGTTTGTAGGAACTGTCCAAACTCGGATTGAGAAGGTTCCTGAACCTGCATTATTGCCTGCATTATTAGGAGTAGGTGCTTGGTTTGTGTTCCGTCGTCAGCACCGACAATTATTATCCAAGCAAGATTAATTACACCATGCCAAACGGTTCCATTAAAGCAGTTCTCTGTTGATTTATTCAGGTTTCCGTGATGAAATTTAAGCCGTTTATGAGATTTTTGATGTGTCAGCTTTCCTAAAATAGATTTAGAAAATTGCCAACATTTATCAAAACTAAGACTTTTCATTCTTAGGTGACTTTCGGGAACTAAATTGCAATCAACTTTTTTTAGAGATGATAGACATGAACCTATTAACTAAAGTATCACTTTCGGCCATTTGCAGTGCAACAGCATTATTTGTAGGAGTAACATCACACATCAATACCGCTCAAGCAGCATTGTATAAATTCAGCTTCGAGGGTGAGGGAGTAAATGGTTACTTTACTTACGATAGCAATGCTGTAGGAACTCCAGTTTCCTCCAACTCCACTGCGTATTATGGCGGAGGATATGATTATAAATTTGATTTAGGGGAATTTGGCGTATTTGAAGGAAGCGTTGGTAATCCGATTGTTTTTTTACCTCGCCGTGAAGATGGTATTAGAGCACCAGAAACCGACGATTTTGAGTGGGAAGTACGTGCTGTGCAACGTCAGCCAGCGTCGCAATACACATTTGTAGCCTATTTTCATTACCCAAAGGGTTCATTTGGTGGATCTACCGCCATACGCACAACAGTTCCGACTACTGCCGTCCTTGATGTCTATCCAAATGTGGATTTCCCTAATTCAATAGGAAACTTGCTGTATTCAGGAACCGTTCAAACCCGAATTGAAAAAGTTCCTGAACCTACATTATTGCCTGCATTATTAGGAGTGGGCGCTTGGTTTTTGTTGCGTCGTCAGCGTCAAAGATATCTACTGGGTACACAGATGTAGAAAATATGCTGGTTTGGTGAACTGTTAACCCCAGATTTACCCACTTTGATGTAGCTAAGAGTTAGTGCTGAGATAAAAATTAGGCGTTGCTGATGGATGGGATGAATTGTAATTTACTTATACCGCAAAGGTTAAAAATCTCAATTCATCTCGCAGCAACGTCAAAAATTAACTATTAAAAGGCCAAATCAATATGGATCAGCTCACATTACGCACACATCAATATCAAGTAACTAAAAAAACTGATATGTCCGCGAAATTCGGAGAGTGGCGAGTACGGGGACTACGGGGTGCAACTACAGTGTCTCATAACTCAGCACAAGCGATCGCTGAAGCTGTGGATGAGTTATTGAATGCTTTAGAAGTCAATAATCCATTAGATCCTACGGAAATCGTTAGTGTCACTTTTTCCGCTACTCCTGACTTAGATGCCATGTTTCCTGCTGCGGTAGCGCGTCGTCGTCCCGGTTGGGAACTTGTTCCCCTGTTAGATGTGCAGCAAATGCAGGTTGAAAGTAGTTTGAAGCGCTGTATTCGGGTGCTAATTCACTTGAATACTCCTCTGTCTCAGAGTGCATTACACCCAATTTATTTGCGTGAAGCTGCACAATTACGTCCTGATTTAGCGATATATAGTTAGGCGATCGCTTTTCCTTGCAGACTGGAGCAAAATTCATCATAAATTTCAGGGGTCTCATGCTTCCAGAAAATCTGAAAAAAATTGACCAGCAACTCATCGATTTACTAGGTGAGAGAATTGCAGTTTTAGCTAAATCACCATCTATTGCTTTAGAAGAACAAATAGCTAGTTTTACATTTTCATTAGTGCAGGCTGGTGTTCCTGAATGCCTGTGGAGAAACCTAGTTACAGGTTGTACTGCTGCTGTTGCTAGTACATTGTCACCCCCTGTGGCAACTCAGCCACGACGGGTGACTCTAGTGGGGGGAAGAGGTATGATGGGATACTTCTTCAAACAGAAATTATCAGCCGCAGGTCATGACATCAGTATTCTCGATGTGGGAGACTGGGAACAAGCACAATCCCTACTAGAAAAAGCAGATTTAGTCTTAGTCTGCGTTCCTATAGAATATACAATAGAAGTTATTCATAAACTCGCTCAATACCTTTCTCCAACTACTGCTTTAGCTGATATTGCTAGTATTAAAACTCCCATACTACAGGCTATGCTTGAGCAACATAGTGGGCCTGTCATGGGATTACACCCAATGTTTGGGCCGGGTATTAAATCATTCTCATCCCAAACAGTTGTAGTTTGTCCAGGTCGGGGAGATGATGCGTTTCAATGGCTATTGGCATTGATGGAAAATGACGGTGGAAAATTGATTATATCTACACCAGAAGAACATGACCAAATGATGATTGCTGTGCAAGCAATTCGCAACTTTCAGACATTTAGTCTTGGGGTCTTTTTAGGAGAAGAAGAAATTGATATCCGGCGTAGCTTAGATTTTGCTAGCCCGATTTTTCGTCTAGAACTAGACATAGTTGGGCGCTTGTTTGCTCAGTCTGCGCCATTGGTAGTAGATATTATGCTGGCTACACCAGAGCGTCGGGAAGCTATTGAGCGACTAGCAATTACTTATAATCGCTTGGCACAATTAATTGTTGAGAATGACCGAGATACCCTGATTCAAGAGTTCAAAGCAACCCATAGCTTTTTGGGAGAAAGAATGAACTCTGCTGTAGAAGAAAGCACTCATGTAATTAACACATTGAGTACATTATTAGCAGCTAAAGAGGTCGAACAAAAGCAACCTTTTTTTGTTCGTCAACAAGGTGCGATCGCTCATCAACTTGTAACTCCATAAACTCAAATTCCCGTAAGTAAAATTCCTTGAGGAATTGTCCAAATTTTTGTTGTGAAATAATTATAAATGTTAACGAGAAAGCAATTTTTAATGATGAGTGCAGGTTTAGGAGTTGGCATCCTGCTGCCCGAACTACTGAAAACAAAGAAAACTTATGCAGCTTCCCCTTCACTCTCAAAATTTACCGAATCTCTACCCATACCATACCCTATTTCACCACCTAGCACTTTAGATATAGCTTCAAGTACACACTCATTTCATAGCAGCTTAGGGTCTGTTCCTACCTGGGGTTATGGCGGCTACTCTTACCTTGGCCCTACTTTCGAGGTGACAAGAGGAACGCCTGTGAAGATTCAGGCATTCAACAAACTTGGGACTCATCCATTAGCCAAGTCGGTTGATACGAACCTGCACGGTGTCATGCCCTCTGATATCACCAATCCCCGAACCGTCATACACCTACATGGCAGCAATACTGAAGCTGAAAGCGACGGTTATCCAGAAGATACATATCTGCCAGGGCAGAGCAAAGTTTACAACTATAACAACAATCAAGAAGCCGGAATGCTCTGGTATCATGACCATTCCGTTGGTATGACCGCCCTGAATCTGCAAGCTGGACTAGCTGGAGTGTACTTGATCAGGGATGAAGATGATCCTATAGGTGGCAATGGCCCTCTTGGTATCCCAGGCGGAGCGCCCTATGAAATACCATTGATTCTGCAAGATCATGCGTTCAATGCCGATGGTGCGATATTTTTCCCCGCCAGATGGCACCATGAGTTTTACGGTGACGTTGCTGTTGTCAACGGCAAAGCTTGGCCAAACCTCAATGTTGACCGCACCTTATACCGCTTCCGCATCGTCAATGCCTCAAACTCGCGGTTCTACAGACTTAAGCTGTCCTCAAATAAGCAACTAATTCAAATTGGCAGTGATGGAGGATTGCTGAATGCTCCGGTGTATTTGTCTAAGCTATTGTTAGGGCCTGGTGAACGAGCTGATGTGCTAATCGACTTTTCTGGTTATCTCCCTGGAGACAAGATTATACTTCAAAATGATGCTGCTGCACCCTATCCCAAGGGTTTGGCTACGGTGATTAACCAAGGCTACTTTCAAATGCCAGAAATTATGCAGTTTACTGTGAATCAGGGTGCTGCTGCTCCTAAACCGATTCCTAAAAGGCTGCGAGTGAATAGTCCACTGATCACTAAGATTTCTACCAAACCAGTAAGAGAACGCAACTTAGTTCTGACTGAAGTTTTGAATCCTAACTTTCAAGTGTTAGCGATGATGCTCAATGCAGTTTACTGGCATGAAGCAGCTCACCACCCAGAATTAAGAGAGCAAGTACGAGTAGACACAGTAGAGCAGTGGAATATTATTAATTTACAGCCATTTGCCCACACAATACACCTACATTTAGTACCATTTCAGATTCTTAATCGCCAATCTGTCAATGATACTGCATACTATGCAGCATACGGAGCTACCGGGCCACGTCAAGTTCTCATGGAAAACGCACCCGGTGGGCCTACAGTACCTTATGGTTATCCACCACCAGATCCTACCCCTTATCTAAAAGGTTCACCAAGATTGCCAGCTGCAAATGAAGCAGGTTGGAAGGATACTGCGGTGGTCAATCCCTTTGAGGTTATTCGTCTCATCGTTCCCTTTGGTGCTAAAGCCGCACCTAATTTACCTTTTGGTAATTCATTCACTGGACGCTTTGTGTGGCACTGCCATATGCTTAATCACGAAGATAATGACATGATGCTGCCTTTTGACGTGCTACCTTAGCCCTTATACCAATTCAAAATTCCCAATTCAAAATCTTACATCTTGCACCACTCTCTTATTGACAAGATAACAGGCTGAAAAACTGATTATTTCGTAGGGTGGGGAGTGCAGGGAGCCACTTGCTTATTGAGAAGGTGCAAGATATCAGAAATTAAGAAATCCAGCATTTACAAGGGTTTATAAGTTTGAATCTGTTTCAGAATTTTAGCGAAGTTCAGTTAGAGCTAAAAGATAAAATTGCCGTGGGTTGGGTTGAGGCAGGAAACTAAAAACAATACATAATAATCTCAATTTTCTATGAAGATGGGCCAAATAAATAATGTAGAGATGTTATATATAACGTCTATACACTAGAGAATAAAACGCATCTTCATCTAGAAATGGTATCAGTTGAGAAAACTTCTCTGCTGCTGTGTTTGTTTTGAGATACAAGGAAAAAGTTCATGAATTTTGAAAAGAAATTAGCACTTACTATCACCAGTACTGCCTGTATTTTAACAAGTATGATGGCTCCGGTTTCGGCTGCCAAGTTTAAATTTTCATACTCTGGAGGAAATGTACTTAATCCAAATGACGTTGTTACAGCTAGTGGGATATTAACAACTAGCGCTTACGATCCAGCTACTAATAGTTATGAAATTATAGATATTACTGGAACAAGAAATGGTCAAGCAATAGATGGTTTGTTAGCTTCAGGAACATTTCTTGATAATAATAATCTCTTATTCACTGGTTTTCCTAAAGTGGATGAATTTGGATTTGCTTACATTATAGGGGAAACATCATATAATGTGTTCTACACTTATGACTATGTAGAAATAGGTCAGCAAGGTTTCTTTACAGGTTATCCCCTCACATCCTTTTCTATAACTCCTATACCTGAGTCTTCGCTGATCATAGGAATATTAAGTGTAACTGCTTTAGTAACTATTAACAAAATAAACGCTAGGTCTGCTCATTTACGTAATAAGAGGCAATTACCTCTTGGCATAGGCGACAAGGGAAACGCCTAAGAGGATGTTTGGAAAGTCTAAATTATAGCGGTTTTCCAGTCAGTGAGGTACAGAAAGTTATTATCTCATTAATTTCTACTTAATACTGTTAAGATTATGTAGAGAATGCGTTTTTAAACCTGCAATTCGCGCTTTACCCCCGCATGAATGACGGGGGTTTTACGCATCACGACTCATAAATAATGTAGAGACGTTATATATAACGTCTCTACAGTGAAAAACATTTCTATCTCTACTCAAGAGCCTAAGTTACTATATTTCTACTTCCCAAAACCTTTACCACGATTAGTTGAAGGAAGACAGAGACAGTTTTCTAATTGAGTCAGCAAGGTTTCACGGTCTAAGTTTTGCCCAATTAATACTATTTGATTTTTTGGTTGACCTTTCCACTCTTCATCATCTAAAGTAAAACGTTTACCGCAGAGGTGGAAAATGTGGCGTTTGGGACTTTCGTCAAACCACATAATACCCTTAGCGCGGAAAATGTTTGTGGGTAGTTGGTTATCTAGAAAATACTGAAACTTCCTAATAGAAAATGGCTTATCACTTTGGAAAGATATTGATGTGAAGCCATCATTTTCTAAATGGTGAGAGTGGTCATGGTGGTGGTCATGGTCATGATGGTCATGACCGCAAGCTGAATGATCATGGTCGTGATGGTCGTGACCGCAGGCTGAATGGTCGTGGTGGTCGTGGTCGTGGTGGTCGTGACTGTCAGTATCGACTGTATCAAAATACTTGTCAGACTCAAATAAACCAACGCTTAAAATTAAGGCGAGGGGAACTTGCGATCGCTTCGTCCTCAATATCCTCGCACCTTCCTTGACTTCATTGATTTTTCTTTCCAACTCATTCAAGGTAGTTTCATCGACCAAATCTGTTTTATTCAACAGAATCACATCACCATAGGCAATTTGACTGTAAGCTGCTTGCGAATTAAACAAATCTAAGCTATAATTTGCCGCATCTACTACAGTGATAATCGAGTCTAAACGGGTTAAATCCTTCAACTCTGTACCCAAAAAAGTTAGGGCTACTGGTAAAGGGTCTGCCAGTCCAGTTGTTTCCACAACTAAATAATCTAGCTTTTCTTCCCGTTCCAAAACCTTATACACCGCGTCAACAAGGTCATTATTAATAGTGCAGCAGATACAACCATTATTCAATTCCACCATGTTCTCATCGGTGGAAACAATTAACTCGTTGTCAATGCCGATTTCCCCAAATTCGTTGACCAAAACGGCGGTTTTTAAGCCCTGTTGATTGTTGAGGATATGATTAAGTAAAGTTGTCTTACCACTACCGAGAAATCCAGTAATAATCGTTACTGGCATTCCTTGTTTCGGAGCATCCATTGATTGAGAATTATGAGTAACTGCTGATTGCATAGCAAGGAAATCGCAAAATTAGAACAAATTAGAGAACTTTTGGGGCAACTGCTTTCCAGCAGGATGGCAAAATGGTAGCGTAGATTGTCCAGAAAACACTAGCATAGGGATACTCGACAAAAGTCCGAGCTGCATTACCCTATTATTGCTTATCTTCTTTCAGCATTACTCTGTTATGGCACTAACTGTTTACAATACCCTCTCCCGCCGTCAAGAACCCTTTCAGACAGTCGAACCAGGCAAGGTTAAGATGTATTACTGCGGCGTGACGGTGTACGATTATTGCCATTTGGGTCATGCTAGAGCTTGTATTGTCTGGGATGTGGTACGGCGTTATTTACAATTCCTGGGCTATGAGGTGCGCTATGTCCAAAATTTTACCGATATTGATGATAAAATCCTCAAGCGAGCGCGGCAAGAACATTCCTCAATGGAGGCGGTAGCCGAACGTTTCATTCAGGCATATTTTGAGGATATGGCACAGCTAGGTATTAAAGAAGCCGATGAATATCCCCGTGCTACCCACACAATTAACGGCATTCAGCGCTTAATTCACGAGTTAGAAAACAAAGGCTTTGCTTATCCATCGGCTGGCGATGTTTACTATGCGGTGCGGCAATTTGCTGATTATGGTAAACTTTCAGGACGCAGGCTGGAGGATATGCAGGCGGGAGCAAGCGATCGCGTTAACGTAGATGATCCAGAATATCAGAAAAAGAAAGACCCCTTTGACTTTGCCCTGTGGAAAGCCGCCAGACCTGGAGAACCTGCTTGGAAATCACCTTGGGGTGCAGGTCGTCCGGGATGGCATATAGAATGCTCGGCAATGGTACGCGATCGCCTGGGTGAGACAATAGATATTCACGCAGGTGGTGCTGACTTAATTTTCCCCCACCACGAAAACGAAATCGCCCAATCAGAAGCTGTCACAGGTAAACCCCTAGCAACCTACTGGCTACACAACGGTATGGTCAAAGTTGACGGTGAAAAAATGTCTAAATCCTTGGGCAACTTTACCACCATCCGCGACTTACTAGGGCGGGGAGTTGACCCGATGGCTGTGCGGTTATTCGTGCTGATGGCGCAATATCGTACACCCATCGATTTTACCGATGAGGCGATCGCAGCTGCTACCAATGGTTGGCACACAATCAAAGATGGGTTATTAGCTGGTTGGGAGTTGGGGAATGGGGAATGGGGACTGGGGACTGGGAAGGAATTAACATCCAATCCCTATGTTGAGCGGTTTACAGAAGCAGTCAATGACGATTTTAACTTCCCTGGTGGATTGACAGTATTATTTGAGTTAGCAAAAAAACTGCATCGTGAAAGAAACATTTTATTGCATGAGGGCAAGACGGAAACACCGATAGAAGAATTAAAAATACAATGGCAAACATTGGTTACTTTAGCTGAAGTTCTCGGTTTAACAGCGCAGCCAGAAGCACCTAAAAATGAGCAAGATGGCTTAAGCGATGCGGATATAGAAGATTTGATTCAGCGAAGACAAGCGGCGAGAAAAGCTAGAAATTTTGCTGAAGGCGACCGTATCCGTAACGAACTACAAGCCAAAGGTATTACCCTAATTGATAGCCCCCAAGGCACACGTTGGCATAGAAATTAAAAGCGACTGGGGACTGATAAAAAGCAGAGAGCAGAGGAGCAGAAGATAAAATAATGACTCCCCCATTACCCATTACCCATTACCCATTACCCATTACCCATTACCCATTCCCTAGATTATTGTTATGTGGTCAGAGTTAAAAAAAGCGATCGCTAGTTTTAAAATCCCTGCTGATTGGATCGGTATTAGAGTAGTAAAAGAAACTGCTGCTCATCATTATGTCCGTGATGGTTTGCCCCAGCATAATGGTAAATCAACCACCATTGGAGCCATGTTAGAAGTTCTGGTGAATGGTTCCTTGGGTTATGCTGCTACCAATTCCCTAGAATTAACATCCTTGCAAGCGGCGGCGGAAATTGCTTACAAACAAGCCCTAGCCGCTAGTGAATGGTACATCTATCCCTTTGGTGCTACGGAACGCCCCAAGGTGGTGGGTGAGTATCATTCACCGTTTTTAGAACCCTTAAACGCCCTCACTCCAGGGGAAATTAATGAGTTGTTGGTGCGAATTTGTCACACCTTAAAAGTAGATGACAAGATTGTGCAAACCAGTGCTAATGCTTCTACTAACGAAAAAGAGAGTTGGTTTGTCAGTAGTAACGGTTCTGAGGTTTACCAGAAGTTTGTCACTATTGGAACACATTATGGAGCGATCGCGCAAGATGGAGCGATCGTCCAGCAACGTACTAACAACGGTTCCCAAGCCAACTGTTACCAAGGCGGAATTGAACTATTAAAACAAGACCATTTGTGGCAACGGGTACGACAAATTGGCGAACAAGCCATAGAATTATTATCTGCCCAAGAATGCCCAACCACCCGTACCAATTTGGTCTTAGCCCCAGACCAAATGATGTTACAAATTCATGAAAGTATAGGACATCCCCTAGAAATCGACCGAATTTTAGGAGATGAGCGCAACTACGCCGGAGGTAGCTTTGTCAACACCAGCGACTTTGGCAAACTAACTTATGGTTCGCCATTGATGAATATTACCTTTGACCCCACCGTTGTTGGTGAATATGCCAGCTATGGATTTGATGATACAGGTGCAGTAGCCACAAGGGAATATTTAATCAAAGAAGGCGTTTTACAAAGGGGTTTAGGCAGTTTAGAAAGCCAAGCCAGAGCTAATGTACCGGGGGTAGCCTGTGCGCGTGCTTCCTCATGGAATCGACCTCCAATTGACCGTATGGCAAACTTAAACCTAGAACCAGGAAACGCCAGCTTTGATGAGATGATTAGTAACATAGAACATGGCGTGTATATGGAATCTAATCGTTCCTGGTCAATTGACGATCGCCGCTATAAATTTCAGTTTGGCTGTGAGTATGCAAAACTAATTGAAAATGGTAAACTCACCAAAACCCTGCGTAATCCCAACTATCGAGCCACCACACCAGAATTTTGGCACAGCCTCATTCAAGTCGGTGATAATTCCAACTGGGAAATGTATGGCACACCATTATGTGGTAAAGGTGAACCCAATCAGGCAATTTGGGTAGGTCATGGTTCACCAGTATGTGTATTTGCTAATGTAGAAGTTTTTGGAGGCGGCTAAGAAATTCAAAATTCGTCTTGGAAAGTTTCCTACGGCGGGAAACCCGCCTACAGAACTTTCCGCAAAATTCAAAATTGTAGGGTGGGCATTGCCCACCATGTCTTTATTAATAATGCACAAGAAGTTAATTAAAAAGACAAAAGCTATTTATAGTAAGTGCTGAATGCTTATTATACACAAGAATCTTGCTACCTTTATTCAACTTATTATTTTTGATATTTATGAAGCTTGAAGATATATCTAATTTAGAAGTTAGTTTTAATCAATTATTAGAAACACTGCTAATTAAGAAAGCAGAAAATGAACAATTCACCGTTTCACTGAGTAGTGAACGTAGTCAATTTACCCGATTTAATCAAGCCAAAGTTCGCCAAACAGGTTTTGTCGCTGATGGTTGGATTCAACTAACTTTAATTAAAGACCAACGTAGCAGTTTTCGTGAGTTTCCTTTTACTGGAAATTGGGAAAAAGACTGGCAAGCAGCATACCAAGCTTTACAAGAACTGCGTGATGAATTACCTTTATTACCAATTGACCCCTATCTGGTAGTGCCATCAGGAAATAACACTAGCAGAGAAGTACATACAGGTAATATATTGCCAGCAGAAGCAGTAGTAGCCAATGTATTAGAACCAGTAAAAGAATTAGATTTTACTGGGATATATGCTGGGGGTGTAGTTATTAGAGCTTATGGTGATTCCAGTGGACAAAAACATTGGTTTGCTACCGATTCTTTCACTTTAGACTATTCTTTATTTATTAGTTCTGGGCAAGCTGTTAAAGGAACATTTGCCGGGAGTGATTGGCATAAAGAAGCTTATGCAGCAAAAATTAGTGAAGGTAAACAGCAATTACAACTGCTATCTACTCCTACAAAACAATTACCAAGAGGACAGTATAAAACTTATTTTGCCCCGGCGGCTGTTGCTGATTTGTTGAGTATGCTTTCTTGGGGTGCAGTTAGCGAAGCAGATATTCAACAAGGTAATAGTGCATTGGCAATTTTATCACGCAAAGACAAACAGCTTTCCTCATTGTTCAGTTTTAAAGAAAATTTCCAACGAGGACTAGTACCAAGATTTAACGAATTGGGAGAAATGACTGCACCAGAATTACCGATAATTGAAAAAGGTATTTTAGTTAATAGTTTAGTTAGTTCTCGCACAGCCAAGGAATATAACAAAACTGCTAATGGTGCGAATAGTTCAGAAACTTTACGTGCGCCAGAATTAAGCCCAGGTAGTTTAACTTATGAGCAAATTTTGCCGAGTTTAGATACAGGGTTATATGTATCTAATTTACATTATTTGAATTGGAGCGATCGCCCCACAGGTAGAATTACAGGTATGACCCGTTACGCCTGTTTTTGGATAGAAAACGGCGAAATTGTCGCCCCCATAGAAAACCTCCGCTTTGACGACAGTTTATACCGCTTCTGGGGAGAAAATCTAGTAGATTTGACCGACTTCCAAGAATTTATTCCCGAAGTAGGAACCTACGAAAACCGCCAGCTAGGAGGTATTATGGCTCCTGGGATGTTAGTCAACGATTTTACTTACACCTTGTAGTGGCGTGGCAAGGCTAAAATAGTGCAATAAGTTTCCTCTCTAACCTCTGTGTCTCTGTGCCTCTGTGGTTAATTAATGCAACATTTTAGTCGTGTCAGTCCACTAGAATGTGGCAATAGATTTGAAAAAAATTGAACGCAGATGAACGCAGATGAACGCAGATGAATAAGATGTTAGATTGTTGGCTAATGCTCTATTTGAGCTTTAGTTAAAATCATAATCATCCGCATCTATCGGCGTTTATCCTATTTATCGGCGGTTAATTATTCTTATCTAAACCGTATCTGCTTATAAACGCCGGATAGCCACTTCCAAGCCTTCACACACACCTGTGAGGAAATCTAAATCAAGAGTAGCGATCGCATCACTCGCTTTATGATAATGAGGATTCCGCATAAAAGCTGTATCTGTCACCATCATTGCTGGATAACCCACATCCCAAAACGGCGCATGATCGCTTAACCTAGTTTGGGGAACAATCAAACCCCGATTTGGTACTGGTAGCCATTGACTTGATACCCCAGCTTGGCGAATGCTGCGACTCATACCAATTAAATCAGGCAGGGTGCGTAAATTGCCAATTAAAGCAATAAAATCACCTGTATTCGGGTAAAACTTTTCTAACGGCGCGGGATATCTCTGCGAACCAGGAGTATAATCACGATACCCCAACATTTCCAAAGACATCATCAACCGTAACGGTTGCTGTTGTTGACGCAATAACCTGGCATAGTCGGTACTACCCAACAAACCATATTCTTCCATATCAAACGCCACCAACCGCAAAGGATACTTAGCTGGCGCAGCCGCAAACTTTCTCGCCAATTCTAATAAAACTACCACACCTGTAGCATTATCATCAGCCCCTGACGTTCCCGGTACAGCATCATAGTGTGCGCCAATTAAAATAGGTGGTAGCTGTCGTTGTTTGCCGCTAGATTGCGGAGGTAAATTGAGAATGAGATTATTAAAAGACTGATTATTGACTTCAAAGGTGTGGATTTCCACACTTCCCCATTGAGACAATTCTTGACGGATGTATTCTTGAACAAAAAAATGCCCAGCAGTTGCTAGATAAGGGTCACGTTCTCTTGCTATCTGCGTGAGGTGATTGTGTAATCTTGCTTTTAAATTCAAGTGTTTGTCAGTGGTCAGTGGCCTACTTATATTCTAAAACCACCTACACTAGTTAGGGTATTAAACTTTTATCAAAAACAACTGACAACTAACAACTGATACCAAGTTGTGTTTAAAGATGTTTGTTTGAGCAGGAAAGGAAGTAACCCACCCCTAGCCCCTCCCAAGAGGGGAAAGGGAAGTAGCACAGAGTAAGATACTATCTTTGACTGCAACTTAGTATGACCACTGACACAATTAGCAAATAAGGTAGGGTCGGATTTCCCAACTTGAAGGGGTCATAAAATTCACAGATGAGGCGACAACATTCACAAAGGCTAGAACATAGTCAGCATCGTCAATGTTATCCTAGTCTTGCAACTAAATCCTCAAGCTGTAATTCCTCTGGTTTTTGCCTAAATGATGGATGTTATACCATTGAGGCAAGTTGCTTCCATAGCAAAAAGCTAGAGGTAGTTCTGCCTAATCATAATATATATAGTAAAACACAGTTAGGAGAAGAGTAACGCATGGGCAAGGTAGTCGGCATCGACTTGGGTACAACCAACTCAGTAGTCGCCGTAATGGAGGGTGGCAAGCCGGTGGTGATTGCCAATGCAGAAGGAATGCGAACAACCCCCTCCGTTGTCGGCTTCAGCAAAGATGGCGAAAGGGTGGTAGGGCAAATGGCACGGCGACAAACAGTCCTCAACCCCCAAAACACCTTTTTTGCAGTTAAACGCTTTATAGGGCGCAGGTATGGCGAACTCAGCCCAGAATCAAAGCGCGTACCCTACACTATCCGCAAAGATGAGATTGGCAATATCAAAATTTCCTGTCCTCGTTTGGCTAAAGATTTTGCCCCCGAAGAAATTTCGGCAATGGTGCTGAAAAAGTTGGCAGATGATGCTAGTGCTTATCTGGGAGATCAAGTCACAGGCGCAGTGATTACAGTACCCGCTTATTTCAACGATTCCCAAAGACAAGCTACCCGCGACGCTGGCAGAATTGCCGGATTGGAAGTGTTGCGGATTCTTAACGAACCGACAGCCGCATCTTTGGCTTATGGGTTAGATAGGGGTGATACAGAAACCATCTTAGTTTTTGACTTGGGTGGCGGGACATTTGATGTATCGATTTTGGAAGTGGGGGATGGAGTATTTGAAGTCAAAGCCACCAGTGGGGATACTCAACTGGGGGGGAACGACTTTGATAAGAAAATTGTGGATTGGTTAGCCGAGCAATTTCTGGAAACAGAAGGTGTAGACTTAAGACGGAGCGATCGCCAAGCCTTGCAGCGTTTGATGGAAGCCGCAGAAAAAGCTAAAATCGAACTCTCTGCCGTCAGCGTCACCGATATTAACTTACCCTTCATCACCGCCACGGAAGAAGGCCCCAAGCACATAGAAACTCGTTTGACACGCGCCCAATTTGAAGGTTTGTGTGGCGACTTATTAGGACGTATCCGCAACCCAGTGAAACGCGCTTTAAAAGATGCCGGACTCAGACCCGATGATATTGAGGAAGTCGTACTAGTAGGCGGTTCTACGCGAATGCCAATGGTGAAACAATTAGTACGCGACTTGATTGGCATTGAACCTAGCGAGAACGTTAACCCTGATGAAGTGGTGGCAATGGGTGCAGCCATTCAAGCCGGGATTCTGGCGGGACAATTTAAAGATGTACTGCTGCTAGATGTTACACCTTTGTCCTTGGGTTTGGAAGCGATCGGCGGCGTGATGAAAAAACTCATCCCCCGCAATACTACCATCCCCGTCCGCCGTTCCGACATCTTCTCCACATCAGAAAATAACCAAAACTCTGTGGAAATTCACGTAGTCCAAGGTGAACGGGAAATGGCAGGTGATAACAAATCGCTAGGACGTTTCAAACTCTACGGCATACCCCCAGCACCGCGAGGCATTCCCCAAATTCAGGTAGCATTTGATATCGATGCCAACGGAATTTTACAGGTAACAGCCTTAGATAGAACCACAGGTAGAGAACAGAGTATCACCATCCAAGGCGCTTCTACCCTCAGTGAAGCCGAAGTTAACCGGATGATTCAGGATGCTCAAAAATACGCCGATATCGACCGGGAACGGAAGGAAAGGGTAGAAAAACGCACCCGTTCGGAAGCTTTAATTCTCCAAGCCGAAAGACAACTGCGAGAAGTTGCTTTAGAATTTGGCATGCAGTTTGCCCGTAACCGTCGCCAACGCATCGATAATATCAGCCGAGAACTTAAAGACAGTCTCAAAGAAAATGACGATCGCGGGATTGATCAAGCTTACGCCGACCTGCAAGATGCTTTATATGAGCTAAATCGGGAAGTTCGTCAGTATTATGCTGAGGACGAAGACGATGATTTATTCGCCACCATCAAAGATATCTTTGTGGGCGATAAAGACAAAGAACGCGACTATCCCAGAGATAATTATCGAGAACGTGACTCCTACAACAATAGGGACTACGGCAGAGATTATGGACGAGATAACCGTCCCTCCTATGACAACCGTCCACCCCGCAAACCACCCCGCCCCAGCTATCAGGATAACTGGGATGATGACGATGATTGGTTGTAAAGTCGGGAGTGGGTCTGTCAGTGAACAGTTATCAGTAAACAGTGAACAGTCAAAATATCCTGATAACTGATAACTGATAACTGATAACTGATTGAGTCCCCTCCTGAATTTGTATTTAATAATTGGTAATTACTAATCAATTACCACTATCTAAAATTTAAAAGCTAAATAAATGAATATGCAGAATTTGCAGAATTTTCGTGATTACTACGAAATTTTGGGAGTATCTAAAGATGCCACTAACGAAGAAATTAAAAAGAATTATCGACGGTTAGCTAGACAGTATCACCCTGATTTAAATCCGGGGAATAAAGAGGCGGAAGAGAAGTTTAAAGTGATCGGCGAAGCTTATGAAATGCTTTCCGATGCAACTAAACGCGCCCAATATGACCAGTTTAGCCGCTATTGGAAACAAAAGGGCTTTCCTAAACAAACTCCTAAATCTAAGGCTTGGGGTGATAGTCGCACAGGGGAACGTAACGGGAATGAGAATGTAGACCCCAGTCAGTTTTCTAATTTTGAAGACTTCTTAAATCAAGTTATTGGTGTTGGTGGTCGTAGGGAAAATAAAAATGGTGCTAGTAAAACCACGACAGCAGACCCATTCCGTACACCAAAAAGCCGAGTTGAGTATACAGTCCCGAAAAACCCACCCCGTCCAACCCGGCGAGATATTGAAGCGAGATTAACTTTACCCTTAGAAAAAGCTTATTCTGGTGGTAACGAACGTATTAGATTAGAGGATGGGCGATCGCTAGAAGTGACAATGCCCCCAGGTATGGTCACAGGTCAAACTATCCGCCTGCGTAACCAAGGTATGGGCGGTGGCGACCTATATTTAAAGATTACCGTTGAACCCCACCCATTATTTAAACTCGATGGTGCGAATATCTTCACACAAGTACCAGTTACACCCAGTGAAGCAGTTTTGGGGGGACAGGTGGAAGCGCCGACTTTAGATGGCCCAGTGAAAATGACCATTCCCCCTGGAGTCAGGTCTGGTCAAAGATTCCGCTTGGCAAATAAAGGCTATCCTACAGAAAATGGTAAACGTGGCGACCAATTGGTAGAAATTCAAATAGTTACGCCAAAAACTATTAGCCAGGAAGAAAAAGAATTGTACGAAAAGATTCGGCAAATTGAAACCTTCAAACCCCGCGCTGATTTAATTT
The DNA here is from genome assembly GCF_014697625.1 of Anabaena azotica FACHB-119. Classification (GTDB taxonomy): domain Bacteria; phylum Cyanobacteriota; class Cyanobacteriia; order Cyanobacteriales; family Nostocaceae; genus Trichormus; species Trichormus azoticus_A. The sequence goes on from NZ_JACJSG010000008.1 coordinate 168,333, forward strand.
AACGTGAGTTCGACCAGTGCGGTTTTGACCTCACCCCCAACCCCTCTCCTACAAGGAGAGGGGAGTAAGACGGTGATTTTTTCGTTTCTCCTCCCTCTCCTCGTAGGAGCTACAGTGTACACACAAGTCATATAAACTTGTCCCACGGCGTTTTGATCCCCCCTAACCCCCCTTAAAAAAGGGGGGAAGCTCTCAAAGTCCCCCTTATTAAGGGGGATAATGGGGGATCAAATGATCTGTTTGGCTCAACATAGAGATGTGTGTACACCGTAGCCTCGTAGGAGAGGGAGGTTGGGAGGGAGAGGTTCATCGAACTCACGTTAATTTAATTAATATAGGCGATCGCACTCTACAACATCTGCCGCAATTCCTCAATTATTGTGGCAGACAAAATTTTATCTAGAATTTCCTGTAAGCTAGCTAAATCGTCCACTTGGCTAATTTGTGGCAAAAACTGTAACCCATCTTCCCCGCATCTGCCCTAAATATGATTCATGAAACAAAGTAGCAAAAAAGCTATAATATTTGTCGCAATTCTTCTATTGTCTGGGCAGTTGCTATCTTACTAAAAACTTCGTTCAATTCAACTTCATCATCAATTTGGTTGATTTGTGGCAACAACTGTAACCCATCTTCACCAAATTTTAAGTTTAAATTAATTCTAATACTAGAAATGATTCCTTCTCGTTTTCCGCTTACCTTGCCGCGTGCTTCGCCTTCGCGCAGAATTTCTTGATACCAAGGTGACTCTCTTAACACAGCCATATCCCACCTCATAATTTCTTGAAGTGAACTACCTACACTGACCTGACGGTGAGCGTGTAGGCTTCCTGTCCAACAGAAAGCTCAGTAGTGGATTTCTTGCGTCCTCCCTTACTCCGGCTTACATCTGGGCGACAGGCTTTATCCCCCGTTCCAGAGGAGCCAGCGCCGTGGGCGGGTTTCCCGACTTGAGGCGACTGGCTTGTCAAAATTCGTAGTCCCTCATCTCTGAGGTTAATAGCAGCATTCACATCCCTGTCGTGCCTAGTTTGGCAATTGTCACAAGTCCAAAATCTTACATTCAGTGGCAAACTGCCAACTTGATTAAGACAAACATGACAGGTTTTTGAACTTGGGAAGAATCTATCAACTTCCTGATATATTTTCCCTGACATTTCTGCCTTGTATTTAAGCATTGTGCAAAACATTCCCCATCCAACTTGATGGATGGATTTAGCTAGTTTATGGTTTTGCATCATGCCTTTAACATTAAGATTTTCCACAACAATAACTTGGTTTTCGTTAACTATCCTACGCGATAGCTTATGTAGAAAATCCTCACGGCAGTTAGTTATTTTTCTATGAACTATAGCAACTTTTTTTCTAGCTTTGACACGGTTATTAGAACCTTTCTGTTTTCTAGATAACTGCTGCTGTCTTAGCTTCAGATTCTTTTCATGCTTAGTTAGTATTCTAGGATTATCAAATTTAGACCCATCGCTGGTGACAGCAAAGTGAGTTAGCCCCAAATCAATACCTACAGATTTACCGTTCTTACTTGCCAAAGGTTTGTCTTTGCCATCGTCAAGAAGAATAGCTGCAAAGTATTGGTTAGAACAGTTTTTAGATATGGTTACAGTCTTAACTTTACCTTCGATTGGTCTATGAATTATTGCTGATACTTCACCTATCTTGGGCAGGATTAAATGATTGTCGGCAACTTTAACATTTTGAGGATATTGAATCGACTGTTTACCATGCTTGAATTTGAATCTAGGGTATTTAGCTCGTTTTTCAAAAAAGTTGTTAAACGCTACTCCTAGATTTAGACAGACTTGCTGCAAACATTGTGAATAGGTCAATGTTAACCATTCATACTCTTTCTTTAACTGTGGGATTATCTTTTTAACTTCGTACCCAGATAAACCCTTACCTGTCTCCTTATATGTTTGGTTGATCAAGTTCAAGCAATAATTCCAAAGCCAACGACAAGAACCAAAAGCTTGCGCTAGTGATTGCTGTTGTTGGGTATCTGGATATAACTTGACTTTGACGACCTTTAACATATTAGAGTGAACAAAGTTTGCTATAAAAGAGTATTTCTTCGTTACTGGTTCTGAGAATATTGATTAATACTGGGTAAGTAGGTAGATTATACTTTTCCTCTGCCAGTGCTGTATATGCCCGCATCCGTCTGGGCATTTGGGGGTGATAGCGTAGTTGTAATTCGTTGAGGACGAGAAATTCACCATATTCAGGACTATTGACCTTGATTAACACATCACTTTCTCGGCTAATCCATTGAAAGTCTGAACTGAGAATTTCTTGGGCTACGATATTAGGAATTTGTGTTACCCATCTTACCCAGTTGTCGGGTGCTAGGCTGATTAATTTTTTGGTGCTGATGTCTGCGGCTTTGGTCATTGAGTAGAAAATGCACTCCGGCAATAATATGACTTACGCAAATGTCATCATCAAACTAACTCTGGGGTGCGTCAGCCCCAATAATTTCGTACACATTAAAGGATTTTCCGCATCTGACGCACCCTACCCCAAGTGCAGTTGCGTGAGTCCTGAATAAAATTTATCGTAACTTGAAAATGCTTTTCTGCCTAAAGTTCTATGACATTTGTGGCTAGTGATGGGTTTAGAATATTAGAAAAAACTTGATTGCAAAGTGAATCAAACAGCCGTGAATCAAAACGGTGCAATGGCGAAAAGCAGTGACCCTACATACTATTCCTTGCTAGGGCTGCATCCCTCAGCATCGGTAATCGACATCCGCCGCGCTTATCGGGAACTGAGCAAACGATATCATCCAGATACTACGGAATTGCCTGCTCCTGTTGCTACGTCGAAATTTCAGGAAATTAACGAAGCCTACGCCACTCTTAGTAATCCAGAAAGGCGTTTAAATTACGACTTAAAAATCGGTTATTCTCGTTTTGGGGTGATTCAAGCACCAGCTGATTTGAATCGTCCTGTGTCCTACAATTACGACTACTCAAAATCAGCTTACCTTGATGCTAGCGATCGCCCACTCTCCTCCGGCGAAATTTTCGCCTTATTCATTCTCGGCTTGACTTTTGTGGGTTGTCTGCTACTAGCCATCACAGTCGCCTTCATTCGTGGTGATGCACTTTTCCCCCCACAGATACAACCATCAACAGCCACAATACAGCCCATTTCTTACTTGTTACAACTGTTTAGTTCATTTTGAATTTTGAATTAATTATGTCTCTGCTTCCTGCTAACACTCCCTTATACAGTCATCCTCTGCCACAAATTGAACAATGGCTAAAAGACCAAGGTTGTCAACAAGATGATACACAACTTCACTGTTGGTTTGTACAACGTCCAAGTTGGCAAGCTGAACTCTGGTTAGATATCGAGCAAATAGTAGTCCGCTACATCCAAGCCGGGGAAAACGGACAAGACATTCAACGCGCGTTTAAATATTCCCTCAGTCGGGAAGATATCGAACAAGCAGTGTTTTCCGGCCCGTGAAAATCAGTTATCAGTTAACAGTTATCAGTTATCAGGTTATGTCAACTGTCAACTGTCAACTGTCAACTGTCCCTAAACTTTCCCAAACCGCCGTTCTCTTTGCTGATAAGCACACAAGGCGCGGTGAAACTCTGCACGGTCAAAATCAGGCCAAAGTGTATTGGTAATATAGATTTCTCCGTAAGCCATTTGCCAGAGTAAGAAATTGGAAAGGCGCATTTCCCCGCTAGTACGGATTAATAAGTCTGGGTCATCAATTCCGGCTGTGTAGAGGTGGCGTTCAAATAGTTCTTCGTCAATTTCCTCTGGCTGTAGTAGACCTTGCTGGACTTTTTCGGCGATCGCCCGACAAGCTTGTAAAATCTCCTGCCTTCCGCCATAATTAGTGGCAACGGAAAACTTAATACCAGGATTATTTTTAGTTTCTTCCATAGAACGGGAAATTTCTGCTTGCAGCGATCGCGGCAAAGCTGCTAAATTTCCCACAAACTGAATTTGCACATTCTCCTCGACCATTTCCCGCAGTTCTTGACGCAGAACTCGCTGGAACAGGGTCATGAGAAAATCTACCTCTTCCTGCGGTCTTTTCCAATTTTCTGTAGAAAAAGCATAAGCCGTCAGTGCTTGAATCCCCCAGTCTCTACAACAACGCAGCAGATCCTTGAGCGCGTCTACTCCTCGCTTATGACCCATAATTCTGGGTAAACCTTGACGTTTTGCCCATCGACCATTGCCATCCATAATCACCGCAACGTGTTTGGGCAGTAGTTCTCGTTTTAAATCAGAGGGTAATTGTAAAAGTTCAGTTTGTTGTATTGTCATTTTTTATCTCGAGAAGCGGTCTTGTCCCTACGGGGAAGTAAACTATGCACAGCGCGTCGAAGACGTGGTAAACCGGGTATACGTGAAACCAGTGCTATTGCCTGATCACTAATTTGACGACCCAAACTGAACAACCCAGGAGCCACAGCTTCCCGATCCACAACCGGAGATAATCGAGCCTCTAAAGACTCTTTGAGCTTCCTAATTGTCAGTGGTCTATTAAGAGTTCCCCTTTCGGCGAGGGAAATAGAACCCGTTTCTTCTGATACAACGACACATATACAATTTTCGACCCGCTCAGTAATTCCCATTGCAGCCCGATGGCGTGTTCCCAACTGGCGCGAGGCTGTGCGTCCCGAAAGCGGTAAGATTATACCCGAAGATACGATTCTTGAGCCACGAATTAATGTAGCCCCATCATGCAGCAAGGTCTTTGGCTGAAAGATTGTCTGTATAAGTTCCTTAGAAACATCGGCGTTGAGCTTAACGCCAGGTACAGAAAAATCTCGCTCATCAATGGGGCCAGTGGTTTCCAATATTAATAAAGCTCCGATACGGTTTTTTGAAAGTTCCTTAACCGCTTCGACTATTTCATCAATTACACTATCAGACTTGGGAATGCTTAAATTAGCTGGTTGTAATAATTGGCGAAATTCACCACGCCCCAATTGTTCCAAAAAACGGCGAAATTCTGACTGTAAAGCCACAGCCATCGCCACAGCACAGCCAATCACCAATTTTTCCAAAACAAAATTTAGCAGGGGTAGACCGAATCTGCCACTCAGTGCTGAAGCCAGCATCAACACAATAAATCCTCGCACCAACCACAAAGTCCGGCGCTCATTAATGATCACCAGTATCATGTAGGTCAGCATCAACACCAATACAATATCCAGAGTCCCCAGTAGCAAGGACTGTGACCATCCCAGGTTTGCCAGCCATTGCTTCCACCAATCTTTCATGACATCTGGATTCTAATAGTCAATAGTCAATAGTCAATAGTCATTAGTCAACAGTCATTAGTCATTAGTTACATAGATTGCTCTATGGACTATGGACTATTGACTGTTGACTATGGACTAGTTCTTCAATCTTTCTGGTAGACGATCTTGTCTAATCAAGTCTTGATAGGTTTCGCGTTGCAAAATTAAGTTTGCTTCGCCGTTTGCCACTACAACTGCTGCCGGTCGGGGTAGGCGGTTATAGTTAGAGGCCATACTGTAATTGTACGCACCAGTTGCCATAACTACGAGAATATCCCCAGGTTCAGTTTTTGGCAGTTGGGCATTTTTAATCAGAATATCGCCTGATTCGCAATGCTTACCCGCAACAGTTACTATTTCTGTATGGGGTGCAGACAATTTATTGGCAATTACTGCCCGATAAACTGATTGATAGGTAATTGGGCGTGGGTTATCGGACATACCCCCGTCAATGGAAACGTAGGTACGGATATCCGGTATTGTTTTTGTAGATCCAATAGTGTATGCGGTAACACAGCTTGTGGCAATGAGCGATCGCCCTGGTTCTGATAATAATTTTGGTAAAGGCAAGTTTTCGGCTGCACAAGCTTGTTGTACTACTTCACAAATCGCTTTCACCCACTCATCAATACTTGGTGGATCGTCTGATTCTACATATTTAATTCCCAAACCGCCGCCAACATTTAACTCGGTGACATTTAAGCCGTATTTGCTAGCATCGCGCAGCCATTGCACCATGACAGCCGCTAAATCCCGATGGGGTTGGCGTTCAAAAATTTGCGAACCAATATGAGCGTGTAAACCTACACAGTTTAAACTTGGTTGCTGACTGACAAACTGAAAAACATCATTCAAGTCGTTGGGGTCAAAGCCAAATTTACTATCTAGGTGTCCGGTACGGATGTACTCGTGGGTATGACATTCAATTCCCGGAGTCAGCCGCAACATCATCCGAATTGGCTGTTCTCCTTGAGCTAAATTCGCCAAGGTACGCAATTCGTACCAGTTATCTACCACAATGGTGACATCTGCATCTATCGCTAGACGTAATTCTTCCAGAGACTTATTATTGCCGTGGAGGTAAATTTTTGCGGGACTTACACCAGCAGTTAGTGCAGTGTAGAGTTCACCACCGGAAACGACATCAATTCCTAAACCCTCTGAGCCGGCGATCGCACATACAGCTAAACAATTCCATGCTTTAGAAGCATACAATACCTGAGATTCGCCTGGATAATACTTTTGGAAACTATCTCGATATTGCCGACAAGCTGTTCTGAGGGTTTCTTCATCTAATATATATAAAGGTGAACCAAACTGCTCAACTAGAGTTGCGACATCACACCCACCGATTTCCAGGTTTCCCTCACCGTTAATTTTGGCAGTTAAAGGTAAAAGTTCCTGATTGGGCGAAATAATTGTACTTGTGTTTTGTTCGGGTAAATACTGAGTTCCAGTATTTTGAACCCCAACCGGGTGAGTTGATACCATAACTATATAAGTTGTCCTTGTGCAAAATTACTCAGTTATCAGTTATCAGTTATCAGTTATCAGTTATCAGTTGGTTTCTTGGAGAAACACCACAGTAATTAGTGGTGGGCGTTAGTTGGGGGTGTGAATCCTTCACTATACGCTTGATAACTGTTCACTGTTCACTGTTCACTGTTCACTGTTCACTGGATTAATTGTCCCGATCCCAGTTTACAAAGGGTTTGTATTCTTATCCAAGATAAAAGTGATATTATCCAGCTTAAAACTTAAAACCCTCACCGCGCAGGATTTAACTGCAATCCTTGAACTGGATCAAGCCTGTTTTGGTGGACTATGGACTATGGAGGGCTACCAAAGAGAGTTGGATAGTCCCAACAGTGATTTGCTAGGTTTATTTTCTCCCCAGTCCACTGTCAAGTTACTGGGAATGGGTTGTTTTTGGTCAATTTTAGAAGAAGCCCACATTACAATTGTGGCTGTTCATCCCCGATATCACCGTCAAGGTTTGGGACAGGCTTTATTATATTTTCTCCTCAAAACAGCTGGCGATCGCGGTTTAGAGCGAGCCACCCTAGAAGTTCGTGCTTCCAATACAGCAGCAATATCTTTATACGAAAAATTTGGGTTCAAAACCGCAGGCAAGCGACGGGGTTATTACCAAGATAATGGCGAAGATGCCCTAATTCTCTGGCTTCCCGACTTACAATATCCTCAGTTTCAAAAGAAATTACAACACTGGGAAACTATTATTCTCGATGACTTGGCTCATAGTCACTGGACAGTTGACAGTTGACAGTTATTAGTTGTCAGTTGTCAGGTTATTTTCACTGTCCACTGTTCACTGTTAACTGATAACTGTCCCCAATACACACCTTGGCTTAGTTGTCGATATTGAAAAAGACTAACTTAATGAAAAATAATGTAATTTTCTTGATGTAAACCCATTAGATTATTTAATAATTAAACGAAAAGTGTTTTAAATAAGATATTTTTTGATAAAAAATCTTGATATTAGTACCCTAATTGTGCTAATAATGGATATTTGTGACAGCTTATAAAAATAGCCACCTTAATCTTCGGCTGTATATTATTCAAGCCCACAAATGCCAATAAATTCAAACTCCTCAGTAAAGTTGGCAGGGCAAAAGTAATAAACGAATAACTATCAGGCTATCAACAGATGTGATAGCTTTTGGATGCTGATTATCTTTAGATACAGACATCCAAACTCTTAGCCTGTGCTAAAATCAGCGTACCGGCACGACGCAGGTGATAGGATAAAGCCATGTTTGAGCGCTTCACAGAAAAAGCCATTAAAGTAATCATGCTGGCCCAAGAAGAGGCCCGCCGTTTAGGTCACAACTTTGTTGGAACCGAACAAATCCTCCTGGGTTTGATAGGGGAAGGTACGGGAGTTGCGGCCAAGGTGCTGAAATCGATGGGAGTCAATCTCAAAGATGCCCGCATTGAAGTAGAAAAAATCATAGGCCGGGGTTCGGGCTTTGTGGCCGTGGAAATTCCGTTTACGCCACGGGCAAAGCGGGTTCTAGAGCTATCCCTAGAAGAAGCGCGCCAATTAGGGCATAACTACATTGGCACCGAGCATCTGCTGTTGGGCCTGATCCGGGAAGGGGAAGGTGTGGCAGCCAGGGTGCTGGAGAATCTTGGGGTGGATCTATCGAAGGTAAGAACCCAAGTCATCAGGATGTTGGGAGAAACCGCCGAGGTTTCAGCGACTGGTCAATCTGGACGCACCAAAACACCAACTTTGGATGAATTTGGCTCTAACCTGACCCAAATGGCTACTGATAACAAGCTTGACCCTGTGGTGGGACGCGCCAAGGAAATCGAGCGTGTGATTCAAATTTTGGGTCGCCGTACAAAAAATAACCCAGTCTTGATTGGTGAACCTGGGGTTGGTAAGACCGCGATCGCCGAAGGTCTAGCATCACGCATCGCTAACAAAGATGTCCCCGACATCCTCGAAGATAAGCGTGTTGTGACTCTAGATATCGGTCTGTTGGTCGCTGGAACCAAGTACCGGGGTGAATTTGAAGAACGCTTGAAGAAAATCATGGATGAGATTCGGCAAGCGGGAAATGTAATTCTTGTAATAGACGAAGTACACACCCTCATCGGTGCAGGTGCGGCGGAAGGCGCAATCGATGCGGCAAACATCCTCAAGCCAGCTTTGGCGCGGGGTGAATTGCAATGTATCGGGGCGACAACCTTAGACGAGTACCGCAAGCACATCGAACGGGACGCAGCGTTAGAGCGGCGCTTCCAGCCAGTAATGGTCGGTGAACCTACCGTCGATGAAACAATAGAAATTTTATATGGTTTGCGCGATCGCTACGAGCAACACCACAAGCTGAAAATCTCCGATGAGGCTTTAGTCGCAGCAGCGAAATTATCAGATCGTTATATTAGCGATCGCTATCTGCCAGACAAAGCCATCGACTTGGTTGATGAAGCTGGTTCTCGTGTGCGGTTGATCAACTCCCAACTGCCCCCCGCAGCCAAAGAGTTAGATAAAGAACTGCGCCAAATCTTAAAAGAAAAAGATGATGCTGTCCGTTCCCAAGACTTTGATAGAGCTGGGGAACTGCGCGATCGCGAAATGGAAATCAAAGCCGAAATTCGCGCGATCGCCCAAAGCAAGACCAATGCTTCTGGCACAGAAGGTGAAGAGCCTGTAGTGACCGAGGAAGATATTGCACACATCGTTGCTTCTTGGACAGGCGTTCCCGTCAACAAGCTGACCGAATCTGAATCGGAAAAGCTGCTGCACATGGAAGACACCTTGCACCAGCGCTTAATCGGTCAAGAAGATGCGGTGAAAGCAGTTTCACGAGCCATTCGTCGCGCTCGTGTTGGTTTGAAGAACCCCAACCGACCCATTGCTAGCTTTGTCTTCTCTGGGCCGACTGGTGTAGGTAAAACCGAGTTGGCGAAATCCTTAGCTTCATACTTCTTCGGTTCCGAGGAAGCAATGATCCGCTTGGATATGTCCGAGTACATGGAACGTCACACCGTCAGTAAATTGATTGGTTCACCGCCAGGTTACGTTGGTTATAACGAAGGTGGACAATTAACCGAAGCTGTCCGCCGTCGTCCTTACACCGTCGTACTGTTCGACGAAATCGAAAAAGCCCACCCCGATGTCTTCAATATGCTGCTGCAAATTTTAGAAGACGGTCGATTAACAGATGCTAAAGGACGCACCGTAGACTTCAAGAACACCTTGCTGATTTTGACATCCAACATCGGCTCCAAGGTAATCGAGAAAGGTGGCGGCGGTATCGGTTTCGAGTTCGCCGACAACCAAAGCGAATCACAATACAACCGTATTCGCTCCTTGGTGAACGAAGAATTGAAGCAATACTTCCGTCCTGAGTTCCTCAACCGTCTAGATGAGATTATCGTCTTCCGTCAGTTGAGCAAGGCAGAAGTTACCGAGATTGCGGATATCATGCTCAAAGAAGTATTTGGTCGCTTGACAGAAAAAGGTATAACTTTAGAAGTAAGCGATCGCTTCAAAGACAGACTTATCCAAGAAGGCTACAGCCCCAGCTACGGCGCAAGACCATTACGTCGTGCCATCATGCGCTTGCTGGAAGATAGCCTCGCCGAAGAAATTCTTTCTGGTCGCATCAAAGATGGCGATATCGCCTTTGTTGATGTCGATGAAAACGGCACTGTGCAAGTTAGTTCTCAACAGCGTCGGGAGTTATTACCCCAAGGTGTTGAGTCATAGTTAAAGTTGGGAATTTAATTCTCAAGTGAAAATTAGCAAGCGGTAGAGGATAATTTCTCTACCGTTTTTTATTTCGCCCAAAGACGTAAATAAAGAGAAATATTACTCTTTCAATATGTTTAATAATGCTACGTAACTATATCTGTATAATAAATTTTAACGTTAGTTTTCAGATGTTAAGTTATTATAATATATATGTACTAATAATGCTTCTCAAGGGTAACTATGACTATCCAGTTTAGGTTTCATCCTGAAAAAGCTGTGGAAGCGGCTGCTACATTTCTGAAGCTGCATGGTAAGCCTATGAAATATTTAGGCTTACTAAAGATGCTGTACATAGCTGATCGTATTGCTTTAGAACGCATGGATCAACCAATCACTGGTGATCATTATGTATCGATGGATTATGGGCCTGTCCTTAGTGGTGTTTATGACCTAATTAAAGGTCAACCTGTCGATGATGCTCTACCTCTGTGGTCTGAGTATATTTCTCGTCGTAGCGCAAATTCTGTTGAATTACTCAAAGACCCAGGAAATGAGGAATTATGTCAAGAGGAAGAAGAGATTATTTTAGAAGTATATCAAACCTTTGGACATCTTGACCCATTTCATGTTGCTGAATGGACTCATGATTTACCAGAATGGCAAGATCCTCATGGTTCTGCTATTCCCATTGCAGTAGAAGAAATTCTGCAAAATGTTGGTAAAAGTAACGAAGAAATAGAGGAAATTAGACAAGAAGCTATTCGGGAAGCCTATTTAGATGAGGTTATGAATGTCTAGCATCACCATTAATCTGGGGGATGCTTTTTTAATAGACACACCTCCGAATGGACAGCATCTTTATATTGCTATAGCACAAACTTCTGACACTGAGTATTTATTCGTCAATATAACAACTCGTAAACCTAATTCGGAAGCTGTTTGTATTCTTCTACCTGGTGCGGATGTACCTAATTTTATTGTGCGTGAGTCTGTTGTAGCATACCAATATGCTCGTATAATGAATCCTACTGTACTTGCAGGTTTAATTAGTGCTGGTAGTCCTATTCCTAAAGGTACTTGTTCACCCTCAGTTTTATCAAAAATTCAGCAAGGTGGGTTAATTTCCAAACGGTTAAAAAAGAAATTTAAAACTATACTTCAAAATTGTTGAGTTGGAATATTACTAATGCAGCTAATTATTCCGCCTCATTTACAAAACACCTATAAATTAATCCAATGTGCTTTTCCTAATCGTATTGAAGTAGAAGATTATGAACCACTTGTAGCTTTACTAAGTGAGGAAATTTCAGATAGGAACCTAGCAAAAGTAATCGCTTACTACCTTGGTAAAGAATATAGCGTGGTACTTAACGATGTGTATCGAGTACAGTCAATTAATATTCCTAAAGCTGAAGTTATTGATAATTTAAAAATCAAATTACATAGTTGTGGTTATCAAGAGTGGTTAGAGGAATAATGCAGACAACCAATACCACATCATCCCCCGCACCAGATCAAGTCAAGAATAACTGGGAATTTACAGAAGTATGGATAGAGCCGATGTTATCGCCTTCATACATTCTTTTATTACTCTGTGATAGTGAGCAAAACTGTCAAATTTATGACCCAGCACAGGGTTATAAGATTGTATTTTCTAGTAGTAATTATGAAGCAGCAAAATCATGGTTACTAGGAGATGAGTATGAACCAATTGAAGGTAGATTATTAGCTACGGAATTATATGACTCAATTAGATAAAGCACTACGTCAATTTGAAGCTACTGAGGCAAATTTAGTTAAACTTGAGAAACAATGGGATTTGTTACAAAAAAATATACCTAATGGCATTGTTTTCGCTGCAAATCCTATGTATGAGGATGCTTTACGCTCATATAAACATATACTCACAGGATTGCCGTCGATTGATGGGTGGAAACCACAAACAATACCTTGGGATCTAGATGAGATAGCTCAAAATCGTTTAGATGCTCGTGAATTTGGAGATACAATAAATCAAATTGATGTAGAGCGTCAAATTGAGCAGCCTGGTAAAGAGTTAAGAGAATATAGATATAAATTCAATCAGAAGCGACGAAACCTTATTCAAAATCGAATTATACAAATTTCTAATGAAATAGATCATCTCTTAGAAAAACTACAAGAAAATTATCCTATTGATTATGAAGATACAATCGATTTCGACAATGAAGAAGATGTTCAAAGATGGCAAGAGATAGCTTCTAAGAAAATTAAAGATTCTGCTTTGCAAAAAGTCAAAGAAAACATAAAAGAAATAGATGTATTAATCGGCAGTAGTGTAAATCGGCCTAAAGGCTGGAGTGATATGAGCCGCCATCTTTCATTTGCAGAAATTCATGATTTAAGAGATATTATTCTTTATGATTGGCCATCTGTGAAAGCTGGAATCAATAAATCTCTTTATACCTTAGATGAGCCAATTCCAGTAGATATTCAAGATTTAGGTGAACTTGTTGCATCAAACCCTTCAGGAAATATTATTACTAAATTAAAGTGGAACAACCTTTCTGAAGCAGATTTTGAACGTTTAATCTTTAATCTAGTTACTTCAGAACAGAGCTATGAAAACGCTGAATGGTTAATGCACACAAATGCCCCAGATCGGGGACGTGATTTGTCTGTTTATCGAGTTTATCGCGATCCATTGAGTGGAGTAATACGTCAAAGAACTATCATCCAGTGTAAGCGTTGGCTTAATAAAAGTATTTCTTTACCAGATATTAGTCCTTTAAAAGACCAAGTAAAACTTTGGGAACCGCCTCGAATAGATAATTTAATTATTGCTACGACAGGACGTTTTACAGCTGATGCTGTTACCTTTGTTGAGCGGCATAATCTATCAGACTCAGCGATGAAAATTGAGTTGTGGGCAGAAAGCCGTTTGGAAAGTCTGTTAGCTTCTAAACCGGCATTGATTGCTGAATTTGGCTTGAGATAGCATCTAGACGGAAATTGGTCAATATTTATGCAAACAACAATTCTACCTCATCTACAAAGCACCTATAAATTAATCCAATGTACTTTCCCTAATGGTATTGCAGCAGAAGATTATGAACCACTTTTAGCGTTACTAAGTGAGGAAATGTCAGATAGGAACTTAGCAGAAGTAATCGCTTACTACCTTGGTAAAGAATATAGTTTGGTGCTTAACGATGTGTATCGAGTACAGTCAATTAATATTCCTAAAGCTGACGCTGTTGCTAATTTAAAAAATCATTTACTTACTTGTGGTTATCAACAGTGGCTAGAAGAATGATTCTAAATGTTATTTATTTTGAATGAGTAAGAGCGATCGCTCAACCATATCCTCTGTAAAAAGCTTGTAGAATGAGTAGGCGATCGCACTTTTGCAAAAAGTTAGTGCGCGTAGTCCTGCCTATGCTTTATTTTCTCTTGTTCACCAACTACCATAGGTAGTAAGTAGACTTGAGTTAATTATCTATGACTAATAAAAAACCCGTGCGCCGTCGTCAACCAGGAAGAATCTTTCCAGAATTTACCCTACCACCTGAAGAATTAGCTAGACGGAGAGATGAAAGAAACGCTCGTTGTCAAAAAGCGCGTGTTGTTTTTGACAGAGTTTGTCCGCAATTAATAAATGAACATTACAACTGGTTTATTGTGATTGAACCAAATAGTGGTGATTATTTTATTGATGTAAATGACAATGTAGCTGAAAAAAAAGCGCGGGAAAAATATCCTACTGGTTGGCTGGTGACATTCCGTCTCAATGAAACAGGCGCTTGTGGACGGATATGATTTCTGGTCAATTTGGTGAACTTGGAGAGTTAATCTTTGAGATAGAAATTATTTCATCTGATGAAGATAGTTTTTCTATTGAAGTTTTATTAGATACAGGATTTACATCTGGCTGGTTGGCGGTTGATATACAAGATGCTGAAAGTATTGGATGGCGCTTAATTGAACGCGATAAAATCATGCAAATGGCAAGAGGAGAAGCGTTCTTTAATATATATGAAGGTAAAGTCATAATAGATGGACAGGAGTATATTATTCCTGTATTAGCTGGTGAAGGCATTTCTGAGCCTTTATTGGGTTTACAATGGTTGACAATATTACCGCTATCAGTGAATTATTCAGCAGGAATATTGACTTTAGGCTGAAGCTGAGTTGAATTATTGGCTCAAATCTACATTCAATTATTCCATAATATATGCGTTGCCGTTTGACTATAGTTAGTCAGAATGAAAATATGCTGTAATTAAGTGCGACGATGCCCCGCCCTACTGTAGGTAATCGCTCAACTATATCCTCAGAAAAAGCTTGTATAATGAGTAGGCGATCGCTACAAAAAACTAAGAAGCATTCACTTCTACTTTATGGAAGTATCAAAACCTACTAGTCAGATAAATAATTCCCAGCCAGAGGCTGTAGATATATCGGGAAAATCTCTCAACATTAACCGACGCGAATTTATGCAGTTGTCATTAGAAGCAAGGCGACGTATATTAGCAGAACAAGCAGAGTTAATGTTACTTCATTATCAACAAGATAAGGAATGGCAAGAATTAGAAACAGTAGACTTGGTTAACTATTAACTCTCCTATGCCTTTAATCTTTAAAAAAGGACTAAAGTCCTTACTACAAACTGAATTGTTAATTAACTATCTTATTAATCTGTAGATATCAGGATAATACTATCAAGCAAATAGATGTAGTAACGATTGATTTGGATATTGATCAAGATAACTTGTTTGTTTGCTAAAATACATTAGCACTTGTTGTAGTTTTTTCTCTATCAACAGTTTTATGGTAATAACTTAGGATGTGGCTTTTTGCTAGCATACACCAACATAATATAATATTTTATTCAGTAATTCCCATAGATATAGAGATTATAATAATTATAAAAACTCGACAATAAAAGACTTTCAAGCCTGTATCCTGCTATAAGCGATCGCTGTGTAAAACCATTATATCAAGCAATTATGCAGCCATTTAAAAATAGCATAGCCTCAGAAATTCTCTTTGGTCACATCAAGAACAGCGACTGTGGAAGCTGAGAAAACTAAGGATATTAACGGTATCAATATTTTCGGGAAATGGGATAAGATTACTGTGACTTTGTAGTGGGTACTGGACTCTGGATAATCAAAAATCTACAGCAGTCGCCCCATAAATGAGGATATAGGACATAAATGGATCATAGACTATGATTTATAGTAAGCTGCTTTTTAGCCTGTCACCTTACATCTAGCCCCTATTATATTTTTGTGGCTGGTTAGACCAAAGAGTGGGGGAATACATTCAGTAACTTGAATAGATGCGATAATTTTAATTATTACTAAAGCCTTAGAACTGAAAGCTTATTTATATTTTTTGATACATGGTATTACAGAATTCGAGACGCAAACGAGGTGTTGCACTTACTACCAGGGGTTTACAAAAACTTCAGGAAGCAAGGCGTAAGTCAGAAGCAAACGACAACTTTGGCAATAGCTACACGCTAGAAGAAATAAGCACGCTTTCAGGGCTGCATACGAGTACAATCTCAAAAGTACTGAATCGGGAAGGAGGCGTTGATAAAAAAACTCTGGAAA
Source organism: Anabaena azotica FACHB-119 (assembly GCF_014697625.1). Taxonomy (GTDB): domain Bacteria; phylum Cyanobacteriota; class Cyanobacteriia; order Cyanobacteriales; family Nostocaceae; genus Trichormus; species Trichormus azoticus_A. The sequence continues at coordinate 184,460 of NZ_JACJSG010000008.1, forward strand.
AATTGTTTTTAATTTTTAATTCAAAATTACATGAGAGTGACTATCTCAACTCAACTACTCGTCTAGATTGGGGCGATGCTAACTTTATTCCTGTTTTTTATGGACGTAAAGAAGAGCTTGCTACATTAGAGGAATGGATTCTTGATGAGCGCTGCCAATTGGTCGCATTATTAGGGATGGGTGGCATTGGTAAAACATCTCTATCTGTCAAGCTGGCTCAACAAATTCAAGAAGAATTTGAATGTGTGATTTGGCGATCGCTACGAGAAGCGCCACCCTTCAAGACTGTACTCACTCAGTTACTCCAGTTCCTATCGGAAGGTCAGGAAATAGAAGCTAACTTACCAGAAAGCCTCAGCGATAGAATATCACGACTCATTCATTATCTGCAACAGCATCGCTGTCTGCTGATATTGGACAATGCTGAGTCAATATTACGTTATGGGAGTCGGGCTGGACAATATCGAGAAGGATATGAGGAGTATGGTGAGATGTTTAAACGCTTAGGAGAAGCAACTCACCAAAGCTGCTTAGTGCTGACTAGTCGAGAAAAATTTAAAGAATTAAGTTTATTGGAAGGAAAATCATTACCCGTTCGCTCTCTACAACTAAGTGGTTTAAAGGTAGTGGAAGGGCAGGAAATTTTAAAAGTCAAAGGATTATCAGCAGCAGAAGATGAATGGGAAGCCATGATTGAATGCTATGGAGGTAATCCATTGGCTTTAAAAATAGTTGCTACTACCATTGAAGACGTATTCGGCGGTAATGTCACTGAGTTTCTGCAACAAAATACTTTTGTTTTTGGTGATATTCGTGATATTTTAGACCAGCAGTTTGAGCGGTTATCAGATTTAGAAAAAGAAATCATGTATTGGCTAGCAATTAATTGTGAGCCGATATCAATATCAGAGTTGCGAGATGATATTTTATCGCCAGTACCATTACAAAAATTACTGGAGGCTTTAGAATCTCTGGTAAGGCGATCGCTAGTTGAGAAAAGTACCACTAGCTTCACTCTACAGCCTGTAGTCATGGAATATGTCACTCAGGTATTGATAGAGCAAGTCTGTGAAGAGATTGCAACTGAGAATATTCAGCTTTTTCGATGCCACGCATTGAGTAAGGCAACAGCTAAAGATTATATCAGAGAAACGCAAAATCGCCTCATCCTTAAACCAGTTATTGATGGGCTGATCACCGTTTTTAGAAGCAAAAAAGCTATTGAAAATAAATTAACTAAAATCCTAGCCAAGTTACGAGAAGAATTTCCTCAAGAACTAGGCTATACAGGTGGAAATATTCTGAATTTGCTTTGTCAACTACAAACAGATTTAACAGGGTATAATTTCTCAGAAATGACAATTTGGCAAGCAGACTTGCGGAATGTAAAACTGCACAATGTCAATTTCCAAAATGCTGATTTAACTAAATCTATTTTTGCTGAAACCTTTGGTGGTGTTTTATCAATAGCTTTTAGCCCTAATAACAAACTTATGGCTATGGGTGATACTAATGGCGAAATTCGCTTATACCAAGTGGCAGATGCAAGGCAAATTCTTACTTGTCAAGGTCATAGTAACTGGATTCCATCACTAGTCTTTAGTCCTGATAGTAGCATCTTGGCTAGCAGTAGTAGCGACCACAATGTGAAATTGTGGGATGTGAATACAGGGAAATGCCTACAAACTTTACAAGGACACGAACATGAGGTGTGGGGAGTTGCCTTCAGCCCAGATGGTAAAATACTAGTAAGTGGTAGCAATGACCGCTCAATCAAACTATGGGATGTTAATAGTGGTCAATGCCTCAAAAGTTTTCAAGCACATACAAGCTGGATAGTTTGTGTGATTTTCACCCTTGATGGTCAGATGTTCTTAAGCGGCAGTGATGACAACACCATTAAATTATGGGATGTTAACACTGGTGAATGCCTGAAAATTTTACGGGGGCATCATGATGGGATACGCTCAATAACTATCCATCCTGACGGTCAGACGATAGTAAGTAGCAGCGATGACCAAACAGTAAAGTTATGGAACCTTAGCACTGGTGAATGTATTAAAACTCTACAAGGGCATAATGCAGCGATCTGGTCAGTTGCTATTAATCCTCAAGGCAACCTTATTGCTAGTGCCAGTCTCGACCATACAGTAAAACTATGGAGCGCTAGCACAGGTCAATGTCTCAAAACCCTTCAGGGACATTCCGGTTGGGTCTATTCTGTTGCTTTTGATCAACAAGGAAATATTCTTGCTAGTGGCAGTGCAGACCAAACAATGAAATTATGGGACGTTAGTACTGGTCAATGTCTGAAAACTTTCAGTGGATATACCAGCCAGTTTTGGTCAATTGCTTACAGTCCCGATGGACAGACATTGGCAAGTGGCAATCAAGACCAAATAGTGAGGTTATGGGATATTAATACGGATCAAGTTTTACAAATTTTCCAAGCACATTATGCTGCAATCAGAGCAGTAGCTTTTAGTCCAAATGGACAAATATTAGCAACTGGTAGTGACGATCAAACAGTGAAGTTATGGAACATTAGTACGGGTCAAGTCCTGCAAAGTTTTCACGGACATCAAGCTCTGGTTTTGTCAGTTGCTTACAGTCCCGATGGACAGACATTGGCAAGTGGCAGTCAAGACCTCACAGTCAGGTTATGGGATATCAACACAGGTCAAAATTTGCAAACGTTACAGGGACATCATGCTGCCATCCAGTCAGTTGCCTTTTCTCCTAAAGGAAAGATACTTGCCAGTTGTGCTTGGGATCAAACAGTTAAGTTATGGGATATCACCACTGGTGAGTGCAAAAGAACTTTTGAGGGTCATACCAATTGGGTTTGGTCAATTGCTTTTAGTCCAGATGGTGAATTGCTAGCAAGTGCCAGTTATGATGGAACAGTCCGATTGTGGAGTGTAAAAACTGGTGCTTGTATCCAAACTTTTGAGGTTTGTGTTAACGGTATCGTTAAAGTAGTCGCCTTTAGTCGGGACGGTCAGCTTCTAGCTAGTAGTAGTCCTGATTACACAATTAAGTTATGGGATGTTAATACTGGTGAATGCAAAAGAACGTTACATGGACATTCAGCTTGGGTTTGGTCAATAGATTTTAGCTCAGATAATAAAACTTTAGCTAGCAGTGGAGCTGATGAAACAATTCGAGTATGGGATATAAGCACAAGCAAGTGCTTAAAAACTTTGAAAGCTAAAAAATATTATGAAGGAATGAATATCAGAGGGGTTAAAGGTTTAACCACGGCAAATATTAATACTTTAAAAAGTTTGGGAGCTATTGTGTAAGCAGAACAGCCTCATTTTGTGATTAAACGGAAAAAACAGTGCGTTTACTATATACAGAAAAACGCACAGTAGCCCGTATTTGAAGAATCATGTTCATAGATAGAAGATGTTTTCCTCAAACAGTTTTATTCCCTCACTATCTAAACTGTCAATATATTTAGGCTAGGCAGCTTTTAAACCACTTTACACCTTTGGCTACCACAAGCTAGACAGATGAGGGATATTAGGTTACAAGTTAGAACCTATCTTAAACCGTGCAGATAGGTAAAAACTAGAAATCAGCCATAGGAATGTCACTTGGCAATCCACCATGTGCAAGTTCCTCTAACATGATTCTTTCCAACTCAAACTCCATGTCATCCAATATGTGTAAACTGCTTTGGTTGAGGCTGTTAGAAGAATCATCAAGACTTAGAGATTGCTGTTGGATAGCAGAATTATCAAGATTTAAAGATTCCTGTTGAATAGCTGTTGGTGTGTTCATGATCTTGTTTTATGGTTTTGTGCTGAATTTTACACTGTTATGCTTGTTTTAAACAAGTACCTTTTGTCTATTTTAAAGATTGTCAAAAGTTATGAATACAATCTACCTATGGTTAGCATCAAGTTTTAGGGGTTGTAATATTTGTTCAATCTCTTGATCTGATATGTAAGCTTCTTGGGGTGGGCTAAAACGCAACAAAGCAGCTTGGTAACAGGCCTTCGCCACGCGATCGCACTCTTCCTCAGTTAACCCGGCAATCATTTCCACTGTCTCTTTGACGTGTTCTACCTCAGTACTCATAGCACTATGCGCCCGTAGACAACGAGTAGCTCTGATACCTGGCGGTAGCAATCTCTCTACTGATTGAATGTAACCCTCTCCAATACATATCCCTAAGCGTTCTGCCGTATAGGAATAACCTACACATTCAATTGGATCTAAGTCTTGTACACTGCGGGTAAAATAGTTCAACAAACTCTTTGCCGCAGGAGGAAAAAGCACTTCTACAACAGCTTCGGACTGATAGCCCATAGATTTAATATCCAACAAGGCCAGTTGGTCGTGACCAGCCTCTTCTCTAGCTTTCTGTCCAGCCCACTCCGCCAAGGTTTGACGATTTGCTGAAGCAAAACGCTTTTTCGCTTCCTCCATCAATCGTGGAGTAGAGTGGCACAAATGGTAAAAACCAGCCAGCCGCCATACCCAACGAGTGGGGGTCAAGGCTGGTGGGCGACGATTCGTCTTGACTGTCTGCCAAGCAGATATTATCGCCGTATCTAATTGCTTTCGAGTTTTCGCTAAAGTATTTGCATCAATCATATTTTTAGGCATGGTTTGTTTTACACTTTCATCCATACTCTGTAAACTACCATTACTACTTTTTCTGGTAGGGACGCAAGGAACTTTCCTATGGAAAACAACCACAATGTCCCATGAAGTAGATGTTTGCGCTCGTCATAGATTCAGGGTGGAGAAGTTACCCACTGCAAAAAATGGATAACTTCTTTGTTACCATATTGAAAAAAGTATTTTTTTCTGAAGAAAGTAAATAAAAATCTTAAGTCTAAGCTTAAAATCTCGATCTTCACTGGTAAAAACCTTTCTCAATTGGCAATATTTAATGTGGTATATACGAACCGAAGCCAATGAACAACCTAAACACAATTGCATCAGCCAGTTTTACATTCCCTAGCCAATTATCGCCATTTAGACAAATCACTTTAGACTTGACACCAGACGAAGCTCAGAATCTTGAAGACTACTGTAAGCATACTGGTAAAGAGGTAACTAATGTGATTGAGGAACTCATCCAGAAGTTACCAGTAGCCTAAGTTCTTATTGCTACTCTAAGTTAAAAGAGTTTCATCCGAAATAAACTATCTAAAGTAGATTAATTGCAACAAGGAAACGTCAGAAAGTCCTGAAGCCTAGCCAAGTCACAGAAAAGAGGTTTATCAAATCCAGTACTATATGGTGACCAATCGTATCTAGAAAGCTAAAAATTTGATCTGTGATTGCACTCACAAATCTTTTGTACAACAGACGGGGGGTTATCTATGTGCATCAAAGAGAATTTGAATGACTCCTATTCTCAGCACTTGCTGTAGTTAACCCCCGAATCAACTCTCTAATCACATCGGTTGCTGGTCTTCCGGTTTGGTCACAATATTTTTCCAGGTTTTCGGCTTCATTTGAAGCTAAATTTACAGTTATCCGCTTAACAGCCCATTTTTTATTCATGCTCTAAATCTGGTGAATTTGTAAAGTTTTACAAAGGTTATTGGTTAAAAACCACGTTTATTGACTTTTTGATGTACTGCTATGCCTGGAAAAGTCTATGATTTATCGGCATAAAACAAAAGACCAAACCAAATTGCAGTTACTTCTGAGGGCAAATCTCGGAGATAGCAATGAATGTTAACACACTACTCATCTAAAATGATGTTAGTGACATCAACATAAAGTATACAGTACATAAGCTTTCCAACATTATCTAAAAATTATTGACGTTGCTTTGACCTCTTGAGTAAGTAATTTTATACATTCCTTATTAAGGATAATACCATCCAAAGTGATAATCAGCAAATATCTGGTTACTTTAAATTCATTTAACAATCTTGTTTAAATCTTAGTAATATAAAAACGCTTATAAGCTTATAAGAGAAGCGACAGAGTTTCCTTATTGTAGAAGTTTAAGAACTCGTTGTCACCCTTACGGGAAAGGGAAGTTGTCATAATCGGGCGATCTCCACAGCATCCGTATATTTGACCTTTCACCTTCCCAACCTTTTGCTCACCCCTAACTTCCTTAAAAAGGGAGGAAAAAGCCAATATTCCGTAGCGGAGGCAAAAAACGGTAGTTCCTACCGCTTTATTGACGTTGTGTTGTGGCTTTAGCCTTACGCACCGCCCTATTTTCCCTGTGGAAACCCTTAGATAATGATTCCCTGACAAACTACGTTGGAAGTATGCGCCTAACATACCCTACTGGCGTGGCAAGGCTAAAGTAAATGATCTGTAGGGGCGCACAGCTGTGCGCCCCTACCCTCATCTGCGTTTATCTGCGTTTATCTGCGTTCAAATTTATCCAAATCTATTGCCACATTTTAGTCTAGACAGTCCACTACAGCTACTACAGCTACTACGGTAATTTTACTTTTACTAGAGAAGAAAAAACCCTAAGCCCCTATAGCCTTACATCCAGTCTGAACAGACTATAAGTCTTGATAGCCTTTTCGCGACAACTAACTAGAGAATGATTAAATGCAGATATTTTTACAAAAATTAATCTATCTTTTTAATTATATTAAACAAAAAAATAACTGTAATTCCAGTCAAGTTGAACTTTGTAATTTGATCCCAAAGGAAAAAGTTCACAGACTTAAATAAATACTACCTGATTACCGTTGTTTATAAGCCTTGATTAACAAGGATTCTGTAAACAATCCCCTACAAACTATGTAGATTTAGTCAAAAATACCGCTATTTATATCGGAAAAGTAGACTTATAAATCTCAGCAGGAAACAGACTATTGACTCTCTAAAAGGATGGGATTAATGTTATGAGTAGTCCCTGTTAAAGGACTATTTGTACATCAAAAAATCACGAGGTACTTCCTATGATGATGATGATGACGGAAATGATGACTGCCCAAATGCAAGCCTGCATGAAAGCTTGTATGGATTGTCATAAAATGTGCATGGAAACCATGACTTACTGCATGAGCAAGGGCGGTATGCACATGGATATGAGCATGATGGGCATGATGCGTGATTGCTCGGAAATGTGTATGATGTGCATGAATATGATGATGGGTGGCTCCGAATTTATGGGACGCACCTGTATGCTATGTGCCGAAATGTGCGATCGCTGTGCAATGACTTGTGAACAAATGAGCGATGATCAAATGATGATGGATTGTGCAATGGCTTGTCGCAAATGTGCCGAAGCTTGCAGATCCATGCAAATGATGCCTGCTTAATTTTACAACCTAGCAGAAGTTTATCTGCAACCTAATATTCAAGCGCTCAGGCTGTTTAGTCTGGGCGCTTGAAGTTTGGGGGGAGGGAAAGGGGAAAGGGGAAAGGGGGAAGGGGGAAGGGGAAAGGGGGAAAAGGGGAAAGGAGAAGCTCACAAGTGTAGGTTTTTAATATAGCAGTGAGTAAGGACTATAAAACTAACGAGAAAATCATTGTTTCATCCACCCCTACACCCCTACACCCCTACACCCTTACACCCCAAACCAAGGTTTTTGGAACACCAATAAAAAACCTACACCTGTCAGGAAAGGGGAAGGGGGGAAGGGGGAATGTTTTTTCTCTCGACTAGGGAGTGGGAAATATTAATTAATATTAGTTGGAGGAGAGTTTGAGAAATTTTTTGTCGAGGTGTGAAGAAGAAGGCGAGACTGTTGTTTAAATAGCTACGACTATCATCAATTCAGGTTAAATTCGTAATTACGAATTACTTGGGCGCAAGCCTGACTGTAGACTATTACGAATTATTAATTATGAGTAGATGAAACAGTTAAAATCACGTTCTCAAGACTTGCGGGGGTTATTTGAGAACAATATCACAATTGAATATGTGGCAGAACCCTTAAAAGCTGTATCGGCTGAGGCGGAAGTGGTAGAGGTGTTAGGCTGGATGCGATCGCAAGATTTTGATGTAGTCGGTGTAGAAACGGGAGAAACTATCACTGGCTACGTTGAACGCTCTAGTTTAATGCTAGCGAAGTCTGGTAAATGTGGTGACTATCAGCGCGTGTTTCATCCCAAGGAACTAATTGCTATTTCTACACCCTTGATGAAGTTGCTACCTGTCTTGCAACAAAATCCGCGTTTGTTTGTCCTCGATTGTAATCAGGTAAGTGGCATTATTACCTGTGGGGACTTACAGAAAGCACCTGTGAGGATGTTGCTATTTGGTTTAGTGACTTTATTAGAAATGAACCTGCTGAGGTTGGTACGGCTTTACTATCCTCAAGATTCTTGGCAGAAATATCTTAAGCCTGAGCGTTTAGAAGCGGCGCGACGGCTATGGCGAGAAAGCCAAGAAAGAAACGAAGCCACAGATTTATTAGATTATCTCCAGTTTTGTGACAAGCGAGAATTGGTTTTACATCAACCAGAACTATTTGACCAACTAGAACTCAAATCAAAACGTTCTGGTGAACGCTTCCTCAAATCTGCTGAACAATTACGCAACCGACTAGCACACGCGCAAAGTTTAGTTAGTGGTTCTTCTTGGAGTGATTTAATTTCTCTAGCAGAGGCGATGGAAAAGTTGTTAATTCGTTGCGAGGAGATAGAGTAGGGGACTGGGTGGGGAGTGGGGGGAGATGGGGGAGATGTGGTTCGACTACGCGGTAGTTGAGCGTAGTCGAAACTCACCAACCGGGAGTAACCCACCCCCAACCCCTCCCAGGAGGGGAAAAAAAGTGGGGGAGAACAACTGATAACTGATAACTGATAACTGATAACTGATAACTGATAACTGATAACTGATAACTGATAACTGATAACTGATAACTGATAACTGATAACTGTCAACTGTCCCCTTGCATACGCTAAATTGGCACTTAGTGCATATAATTTCAGCGTGGAGGAAAAGATTGTGAAAGCCGTTGTGATGACAGCGCCGGGAAATCCTCAAGTGTTGCAATTGCAGGAAGTACCAAACCCTGCTGTTCCGGTGGGGAGTACAGAACTTTTAGTCCGCTTGGTGGCGGCAGGTATTAACCCTATTGATACTAAACTACGTAAGCGTGGGACTTTTTACCCTGAACAAATGCCAGCTATTTTAGGATGTGATGGTGCTGGTATTGTGGAAGCTGTGGGTGCTGGTGTGCAGCGTTTTCGGGTGGGGGATGCTGTATATTTCTGTAACGGGGGTTTAGGCGGACATCAAGGTAATTACGCTGAGTATACTGTTGTTGATGAACGCTTTGCTGCACATAAACCAGAGTCTCTTTCTTTTGCTGAAGCCGCAGGTGCGCCTCTAGTACTTATAACTGCTTGGGAAGCTTTGTATGAACGGGGAAGATTAGAACCAGGTGAGAAAGTTTTAATTCATGCGGGTGCGGGTGGTGTCGGCCATGTGGCGATTCAATTAGCTAAACTTAAAGGCGCGACTGTCGCCACTACTGTTAGTTCTGAGGAAAAGGCACGTTTTGTTAGACAACTGGGTGCTGATCATGTCATTAATTATAAACAAACAGATTTTGCTCAAGCTGCTTTAGATTGGACTAATGGCGAAGGGGTTGATTTAGCTTTTGATACTGTTGGTGGTGAGACTTTTCATAAAACCTTTCCCGCCGTGCGAATTTACGGCGATATTGTGACGATACTGGAACCAGATGCAAATACGGTGTGGAAGGTGGCGAGAAACCGCAACTTGCGGATTGGTTTGGAAATAATGCTGACACCGATGCTGTTAAACTTGGTTGAGGTGCAGCAACATCAGGCAGAAATTTTGGCAGAATGTGCTGATTGGATTGATCAGGGTAAGTTAAGAATTGTTGTGAGTCATAAGTTTGGCTTGGAAGATGCAGCTAAGGCTCATCAATTACTTGAATCTGGTAGCATTGCGGGTAAAATTGTTCTGCTCCTTAGCGATGAATAAGTTGAAATCCCATTGCTTAGATTGTTTGCTGGCTGGAAGTTATTGATTTTGTGTGCGTTGTTGGTGTTGCTGCTTCCTTTACCTGTGTTGGCTGCACCAACACAATCAGAACGCACACCTTTAACTATAGAATTATTACAAGAAAGATTGCGATCGCCAATTCTCCGCGAAGGTAATTTAACAGTAGATTTGCGGCAGATGGTAATCGATTTGCGTCCAGAAAACTCCGGTTTTCGTGATGCTTTTTATCAATTACTACGCAAAGAACTACAAAAAACTGGCGCTAAACCTCTGGGTTTGGATTTGAGTTATACCCTGATTCAAGGGAATTTTGTCGGTAGTGATTTGGGTTTGAGAACGCCTTTATATGCTCAGGCTATAGCCCCCATTTTCACTGCTACTGAACAAGAACAATTAGAACGTTTACGCCTTGTTTGCTTACAATCATTAGCTGTGGGTTTACCCCATTCTAAAGATTGTAGATCGCTGTTAGGTACTCAATCATCATTATCTAGTGATGTGACTGTTTTCCGTGGTGCATTAACCCTAGAGCAAACGCGCTTTAATGGTGAAGTCACTTTTGTCAATACGTTCTTTTTACAATCTGTTGATGCTAACAATGCCACATTTATACAAACAACTAACTGGAATGAAGCCAGATTTAGCCGTCCTGTAGATTTTCATAATACTAGCTTTCGCCAATTTAGTGATTTTCAAGATAGTGTTTTCTTCGATAAAGCTAATTTTAAACAGGCACAATTTCAAGAGGCTGCTAATTTTCAAGGAACTTTTTTTGAAAATACAGTCAGTTTTAAACAAGCTTTTTTTAAGCAATTAGCTAAATTTAATACTGTGCAGTGGCAAGAAAAGGCTGATTTTTCTGGTGTCAGGTTTGCCAATCAAGTCAGGTTTACCAAAGCTAGTTTTAATCAGCAGCTTGACTTAGCAGAAACAACTTTTGAACAAGCTGTAATTTTTCGCGAAGCTTTATTCAATCAGCAAGTAGATTTACGTGGTGCAAGTATTCTCAATCAAGCTGATTTTAGTGATGTTATATTTTCCCAAGCAGCATTTTTAAATGTGCCTGGATTAACGTTTAATTCTAACCAAGCCAAAATTTTAGGTAATCCTGGGCAGATTGGTAAAATGTTTTCTGTACCTACAATACAAGGTAATCAAAATGTCTTGCGGAATTTGGGGCAGAATTTCCGACAGCAGCAGCAAGTTGCTGATGCTAATCAGTTAGAATATACTAAACAACAATTACGCCTAAAGGAGTTAACTAAGCGTTTAATAGGCACAAATATTAATAGTGCTTCGGTAACAAGTTTAATTAATTTGGGTTTTTCTCCTACTCAAGCAAATGTAATTGTTCAACGTCGAGAAGTCAAAGCATTTCGTAATAGCAGCGAGTTACTTAGTTTAGCAGATATCGATTTAGAAATATATACCAAATTGAGCGATCGCCTAGTGGTTGCAGAACCTTTATCTCTGGGAACTTGGTTGCTAGAAGCTTTGCGCTGGCTAGCATTGAGCGTATTACTATTGTTGAGTGGCTATGGTACAAGCTTTTGGTTAGTGTTTGGTGTGGGGGGAGTAGCGATCGCCTATTTTGGGTTACTATTTTGGTTAGTAGATCGCACCCGTCGTTTACGACCCATAGCAATTATTCCTACATACTACGAAACTGTTTCTATCTTAATTAGTTTCACCTGTTTAGAATTTATTAGTTTATTCGCTATTTTTGAGAATGCGGAACAGCCTTTACTGACATTAACCTGTCTTTTAATCATAATTGTGCCTGTACCAGTAGGGTTATTAGTGCGTCTGTATCAACAAGGTCGGTATCATGATTTATTGAAAGTTTCCTACTTTACCGAAGATGGAACCTTCCGACAACTACGCCTACTCATTGGACGTTTACCAGTCATTCCCCGAAATCAAACCTTTCGGGAAAGATATATGCCATTACTTAGCGATCGCCGTTGGAACTGGCTGAATTATTATGATTTTAGTCTGAATAATTTAGTCAAATTAGGCTTTAACGATATCCGTCTGCGTGACGAACATTTACCAGGACTTGTTGCTACCCTCGCTTGGTATCAATGGACTTTGGGTTTACTCTACATCACCCTAGTTTTGTGGACACTCTCCCGCACTATACCAGGGTTAAATTTATTGATTTATTTGAAATAAATAATCGATGCGTAACTATTAATAAATCACAGGTAATTGAACAGTTACTGTAGTACCTGTTGCCGTATCAGACTGAATAGATAATTCTCCGCCATGAGCATTAATGATGCGTTTAGTGATAGCTAACCCTAACCCAGTACCACTAGGTTTTGTCGAAAAGAATGGCTGAGTCAGTTTTGATAAAAATTCCGGGGGAATTGGTTCACCACCATTGCAAACATTAATGCCAACTTGCTCTGGAGATAACATCTTTACTTCCCATTTAATGGCATTTCCAGGGCAGATTGCTTCACAGGCATTACAGACAATATTAATAAAAACTTGCTTGAGCTTATCTTTGTCACCTAAAATTTTGATAGGAACGGAAGCAGGGATAAATTCAATGTTTCGTGAGATTGCTTCTGGCATCTGGCTAGTGTAATTGAGCAATTCACTCATAAATGTGTCTACATCCAATTCGCATATTTGCAACACCTGGGGTTTGGCATAAAGTAAAATTTCACTCAAGAGATTTTCTAATCTGCTGGCTTCACCAAGTGCTAATGATAATCGCTCTTGTGCAGATTTAGTTGCAACGATTTTCTGGAAATACTTTAATCCCATGCTCATTGTCGTCAAAGGATTGCGAATTTCATGTACAATCATTGCCGCAAATTCACCAATAGCTGCTAGTCGTTCTTGTTCTACAAGTTTGGCTTGTGCTGCTCGTAGTTCTGCTGTACGCTTTTGTACCTCAGCCTCTAGAAGATGATTAAATTGGCATTGTTGCTCATACAAATGATAATTATCAATTGCTGTAGCGGCACGTTCAGCAAACAGTTCACCTAATTGAATTTCTTCCTCGTTAAATTCTCGTGGTTGTTGATGGAAAGAGCAGATAGTACCAATTACTTCCCCTTCCGCAGTCCGTAAAGGTATTCCTAAATAAGCGCAATATCCTTCGGGAGCTTCCCCATACTCTGGGTATTTGTTTGCATCTTCCACTACTAAAGAGCGACCAGTTTCTACAACAGTACCTGTCAGTGAACCGTGCAGTGAATAAAGGTGTTCGCCTTCACCTATGTCAATACTACTGGCTAGTACCTTCTCAAATCCTTGTTGGCACAAGGTTACTACTGACCAATCTACATTTAATAACTCGCTGACTCCACAGGCAACATTATACAGATAGCTATTTAGCTCCCCAGTCCGATAGTTTAAAGAAGATAAAAGTGCGATCGCTCGTCGCTCCCGTTGCCACATTTGATTTTGTAAAGTTTTATTATCTGCTTTGATCATAAATAAAAAAATATTTCTTCAAAATAAAACATTAATCCTGAAATTTTGCTGAGAAATAGCTGATAATTTTCTCAACAGAATATCAGAGTTATAGATACTATTCCTTAGATATTCATAATTTTTTAACTAGTGACTACAGCAATAATCAGATTAAATACCAAGTTAAAAGTTAGTTTCCTCATTATTGTCTTCAGGAATTTTCATTTATGAAAGCTAAACAGTTAGTAACAATCTCACTAGCTTTTCTAGTTATTGTTAGCTGTACCAGACAAATATCAAATCAACAACTTACTACAAATTTTGCAAATGCAGCTACAACCATAACACCTACTGACGGAAATATTTCAGCCCCATCTAATAAATCTGCAAATAAAACTACTATCAAATCAGGTACATTCGTTTCTGGAGAACACACAACTCAAGGAACAGTTCGCATCACCCAAAAAGAAGGTAGGTCTTTTATTGAGCTTGATCAGTCATTTAAAACTTCCACATCAGGGCCAGACTTAGTAGTAGTTCTTCACCGCTCTGATAATGTTATTGGCTCAACTAAACCACCAGCTTATTCTTTAAAAAAAGGAGATTATATAGTTATAGCTCCTTTAAAAAAATATATTGGTACTCAAAATTATCTAATTCCTAATAATATTAACTTAGCAGTATACAAATCTGTTGCTATTTGGTGTCGCCAATTCAATGCTACTTTTGGTGCAGCTAGTTTGAGTAATTAATGACTTTTTAAGAAGTAGCTGTAATTGACAAGTAAAAAATTTATGAGTCTCAAAGTTAAAATCGATTAATCTAGATGGAGGTAAATAACCTCAATTCAATTGAGGAGAATTGTTAGCTCAACTTTGTGAGGATAAAGAACTAACGCCTTTCCGCAACACGTTTAACATATAGCCTAAAGTTTCTGGCTGATCAATATCTAAATTTTCAATCAAGTTGTCCAATAATTTATTTAATTCAATCAGAGTTTTTTCTTGAAGTATGTTGTAAATATCTTGTCCAAGCAAATATATATTTGCATCCAGAAATTCAACTACTCCGTCAGCCAGTTCTTCTGCTAATTCATCATATACTCGTTCTTCATCTTCATACTTTCGTAAAATAAATTCAATATCGTCTAAATCTTTGTTAGTACGTTCTCCACGGTCTCCCCAAGCGAAAACTTTGAGAACTATAAAAGCTGGTGTATCAATCACTGGAATTTCTAAATTTTCAATATCAACAGTTTTAGCAGATGATAGAGCTTCAGCAAACCCCAAAACGTTCATAGGGTTTTCACTGTCAGGCCAAACAATTTCTTGATCAGGTTCACCAATTTCTCCAAATGGTACAATATCAACTTCTATATTAGTTTCAATATGTTTAAACTTATGAGAGTTTTTTGTAGATTTAAAGCGAGGAGAATCACCTTGGGTAAGATATTCACTAAGTTGCTGATAAGTTTCCCAGTTATTTATAGATACTGCCACATCCCAGTCCTTTGTTCTCCTACCTTGAACAGCAAATTTCTGATCGAACATTAATAACCTAGCTCCTGCACCCACTAAAATCATTGGTAAATTTAATTGGCTGATTATGCTTAATAGCTCAGTTAAAACTTGTTTTTCGTTAGAAGTGAGCATTTTTTTGAGCTATTTTTATTATGTATTGATCATAAATACGTTGAGCAGTTTCTCTTAATCGACTATTACCACTCCAAACTAACTCTGCATGAATTAATAATGGATGAGCAAGATTATTTTCCCATCGTCCAAAATTATTGTTTAGCTTATTGTCTTGACCAAAACATTGAAGCAAGACAACACTCCCTTCAGCATCAGGCTTCAATTTTAAATCGACTAATATCTGACGTTCATTGATGTTTTTCTTTACATGAAGAGTTACACTAATAGGATGAAGATATTCAGTCATTATTGAGGCAGCCAGTTCACCACCAATTAAGTAACCGTATAAATTTTTATCCTGGCGGATTCCATCTGCAACGTCCCAGAAGTTGCGTTTTCCAATAGGGCTAAATGTACCGAGCAGTAATTTTGCACGTAACTCTTCAGCATAGCCTAACTCCCATCGCTCAAGAAGTTTGACATAATCAACAATTTCATATCCTTCACGTTTATGTCTAATATAATTTAATTCTTCAAGTTTTTTAATTGTATTTTTTACTGTTTTGGGAGTCACACCGGAAATATCCGCAATTTTTTCATCGTA
This sequence comes from Anabaena azotica FACHB-119, assembly GCF_014697625.1. Taxonomy (GTDB): domain Bacteria; phylum Cyanobacteriota; class Cyanobacteriia; order Cyanobacteriales; family Nostocaceae; genus Trichormus; species Trichormus azoticus_A. The sequence goes on from NZ_JACJSG010000008.1 coordinate 200,064, forward strand.
ATCATTATGTAACGAAAGAATTTCTGGTTGTTGAAGCAAAGCATACATGACTTGTAAAGCGGCAGCAGTCAGTACTAAAGATTTATTTATATCCTGTTTTGAAACTTCATTGCGTACAAAAACATAAATTTCTGGACTATTGAGATAAATGTTTCCCCCAATATCAATAAATTCAATATTTTTCTTTAAAAGCTGCTCGACAACTAAACCAGATAAATTACGTGTAACAAGTAAAGCTCTTTGCCCAGGTTTTAGTCTTTGACGTAAATTTGTAAAATATTCTGCAACTTGTTCAAATGAATCTAAAGTAATTCCAGTTTTAATTTCACATACATAGTTTACACTTTTATGAGCGTTTTCAATTATTAACTGGCCATCCGCCAAAACATTGCTAGAAACATAAGGCTCTGCTTGAATAGTCACCTGAATATTAGGCAATGATTCAAGGTACGTAAGACATTTTTGGAACAGTGGGTTTTTGGGAATCATGAACTATCACCCCACTTAACAGCATAGAATTTTATTATAACTCTTGATGAACATTGAGTTTTAACTGGAACAGGAAAAATAAAAGTAGAATGCTATGAGCAAAAACCTCACCCAAGAAGAAATTAGATTAGAAGCAGCCCTAACTCATAAAGCCCATTGGCGGAGGTGGGGGCCATATTTGAGCGATCGCCAGTGGGGAACGGTGCGCGAAGATTACAGCTATAATGGGACTGCGTGGGACTATTTCACCCATGATCAAGCTCGTTCTCGTGCTTATCGTTGGGGTGAGGATGGGTTATTAGGGATTTGTGATAATCATCAACGGCTTTGTTTTGCGATCGCACTTTGGAATGGTGAAGATTCTATCCTCAAAGAAAGACTCTTCGGTTTAACAGGAACTGAAGGTAATCACGGGGAAGATGTTAAAGAATATTACTTTTATTTAGATAACACCCCCACTCATTCCTACATGAAGGCGCTATATAAATATCCTCATCAAGCCTTCCCCTACTCCCAATTAGTAACAGAAAATCAACAGCGTAGTCGTAAAGAAATAGAATTTGAATTGTTAGATACAGGTATATTTGATGGGAACAAATATTTTGATGTATTTGTTGAATATGCCAAGAATAATGCTGAAGATATTCTCATCCAAATTACAGTAGTTAACCGGGGAGCCGAAGCAAAAAAACTGCATTTATTACCTACTCTTTGGTTTCGCAATACTTGGTGTTGGCATGGAGATACAAATAAACCTGTTTTACAAGAAGTAATTACAGATAATGGCTTTCACACAATAGTAGCATTTCATGAAACTCTAGGTAAAAGATGGTTATACTGCCAGCAAGCAAAGGAACTCCTATTTACAGAAAACGAAACAAATCATCAGCGCTTATTTAATACTCCTAATACATCTATTTATGTTAAGGATGGGATTAATAACTATATTGTAAATGGTCAAAAATCAGCAGTAAACCCTGATAAAGTGGGGACAAAAGCATCTGTTAATTATGTGTTGACAGTTGGTGCTGGGGAAACGAAAGTCATCAAATTAAGACTTTGTGATGTACCTAATTTAACTAACCCATTTAATCAAGAGTTTGATGTAATATTTAGCCAGCGTCAACGGGAAGCCGATGAATTTTATCACCGTATTACTCCATTTAACTTAAGTGAAGATATGCGGAATGTGCAGCGTCAAGCATTTGCAGGAATGCTGTGGAGTAAGCAATATTATCATTACATTATCGAGGATTGGCTAAAAGGAGATACCCACACACCAACCCCACCTCCAGAACGTCAAAATGGCAGAAATAAAGAATGGTTTCATCTCTACAATGAAGACATTCTTTCTATGCCTGATAAATGGGAATATCCCTGGTTTGCTGCTTGGGATTTAGCATTTCATACCATCCCCTTAGCAATGATTGACACTGATTTTGCTAAATACCAATTGGATGTTTTAACGCGGGAATGGTATATGCACCCCAATGGTCAAATTCCTGCTTATGAATGGGCATTTAGTGATGTTAATCCCCCCGTTCATGCTTGGGCAACTTGGCGCGTTTACAAGATTGAACAGAAGATGTATGGACGAGCAGACAGACAGTTTTTAGAAAGAGTATTTCAAAAGCTGATGCTCAATTTTACATGGTGGGTAAATCGCAAAGATAATCAAGGTAATAACGTCTTCCAAGGCGGGTTTTTAGGATTAGATAACATTGGTGTATTTGATAGGAGCGCAGCTTTACCTACAGGTGGGCATATTGACCAATCTGATGGGACAAGTTGGATGGGAATGTATTGTTTAAATATGTTAGCTATTTCTCTAGAATTAGCTAAGACTAATCCTGTTTATGAAGACATAGCTAGTAAGTTCTTTGAGCATTTTCTGTACATAGCTGATGCTATGAATAAAATTGGGGAAATGGAAGCTAGTTTATGGGATGAAGCAGATGGTTTCTACTACGATGTGCTGCATCTACCAGAACGGCAGATTACATTAAAAGTGCGCTCAATAGTTGGATTAATTCCTCTATTTGCTATTGAAACTATTGAACCAGACACATTAAAAATGCTTCCTGGTTTTAAAAAGCGGCTGGAGTGGTTTATTAAAAACCGTCCAGATTTACGGCAGAATGTTGCTTGTATGGAAACTCAAGGAGTTGGTGCTAGAAGGTTACTGGCTATAGTTCCAGGGGATAAGTTAAGAAGTATTCTGCAAAAAATGCTCGATGAAAGTGAGTTTTTTAGTCCCTATGGTGTTCGCGCTCTTTCTCGCTTTCATGCGGAACATCCATATACTTTTGATGTCAACGGTTGTCAATTTCGTGTAGATTATGAGCCGGCTGAATCTAGTAGTAGTTTATTTGGGGGTAATTCTAACTGGCGGGGGCCTATTTGGTTTCCCGTGAATTTTCTCCTAATAGAATCTCTGCAAAAGTTTCATTATTATCTAGGGGATGATTTTCAACTAGAATGTCCTACGGGTTCTGGTAAAATGATGAATCTCTGGGAAGTAGCAGCAGAATTATCTCAAAGGTTAACTAGCATTTTCTTGAAGGATGCTGTTGGTAAACGTCCTGTTTATGGGGGAACACAAAAGTTTCAAAATGACCCGCATTGGCAAGAGTTGATTTTATTTTATGAATACTTTCATGGTGATAATGGGGCGGGAATTGGTGCAAGTCATCAAACAGGGTGGACTGGTTTAGTTGCTAAATTGATTCAGCAATTTGGTGAGTATGAAGTGTAGCAGCAGGAAGTTGCTAAAAAGTAAATCAATTCTGTAGGTTGGGTTGGGCGATCGCACCACCCAACAAGTTAACATATTAGACTTCTTGCATAAATCTTTTTTTGTCTCACGCATTCGCGTAGCGTCTCGTAGAGAAGGCGCAAAAACGCAAAGAAAAGAACGCTAAGAACGACTTTTGCAAGAGGTCTATTGAATATATTTGCCTAAAATTAACAGACGATAATTAGGATAGTAGCAGAAAGGTCTTTCAGCGAAAGCTCTAGTTATACTCAGGAAAAACTCATCTTTCTCACAAAAATATATATTAAAGTGAAATTATCTCAATTTTAAACTTAATTGACGAGATGAAATTACTTAAATGTGTACAGATGAGCCATTCTCATGAATTTAGTAAACCTGTTAAAAAGACAATTAGCTAAGGTTCCTTTAGTAAAAATTAATCCCTCTTCACTACAATTTCGGTTGACTGCGGGAATCATCATTATTTTTACTCTTAGTTATAGTAGTTTTACTATTTGGCTAGATTGGGAAATCAAAAAATTTTTCATGGTAACTTTTCAAGAGTATGGTATCTCTTACGATGATCCCAAGCTGTCAATACTGATGCAAAATGTGAAAACTGTGAGTTTGTTTGTAGTGGCTATCACTATAACGATCGCCCATTTACTAGTCAAGCGATCGCTCTTACCATTACAACAGATGAATCAATGGGCAGCAACCTATGCACAAGAATTGACACCCTATCAGCCAAAGTTAACTGGAACACTCAGTGAAGTGAAAGCGATCGCCAAAACCTGGAATGATTTACTCATCAGGCTTACCGATGTTAGAGAACAGCAGCGACAGTTTACCAACGACATCGCCCACGAGTTACGCTCACCCCTGAGTATGGTTTATGCTTATCTGCAAAGAAGCTTGCAACGTAGTCATAACTTAGCCGACTCGCAAAAAGAAGCTTTAACAATGGCAGTTGCAGATGCAGAACGCATGACGCATATATTACAAGATTTACTCGATTTAGCAAGAGCCGGTAGCAGTGCCATGCCTTTGCAAACTGAACAACTAATCATCAATGATGTGATTGCAGACATGGCACAGATGAGCGAAAAATTTGAGTACCGGGCAATTCTCTTGGAACTCGCTCCATTTCCGATCAAAGCTAAAGCAGATCGCACCCAGCTAATGCAGATATTAAATCATTTAATTGACAATGCAGTTAAACACTCAAATATAGATGAGCCAATTACTTTACAGCTAACTCAGGCTGATAATTGGGCAGTTATTCAAGTTATTGATCATGGTTGTGGCATTCCTTTGGCGGAACAGTCGCGGATTTTTGAACCCTTTTACCGCGTAGATACATCTCGTACCCGCGCAACTGGCGGGACAGGCTTGGGTTTATCCATAGTCAAACGCCTAGTGGAACGCATGGGGGGACAGGTGGGGGTTCGCTCAGAACCAGGCTATGGCAGCACTTTTATTCTCAAATTACCAGCGTTAGGCGTGTAAATTATGACTGCACATATTCTGCTTGTAGAAGATGAAGTTAAACTAGCGCGATTTGTGGAATTAGAACTGAGTAGTGAAGGTTATCAGGTAAGCGTAGCTCATGACGGTATTACAGGTTTAACCTTGGCGCGGGAATTAACCCTAGATTTAGCCATTCTCGATTGGATGTTACCAGGATTGACAGGTGTAGAACTTTGTCGCCGCTTGCGGGCTACTGGAAACAAAGTGCCTGTGATATTATTGACAGCCAAAGATGAAGTGAGCGATCGCGTGGCAGGATTAGATGCAGGAGCCGATGATTATGTAGTTAAGCCTTTTAGTATTGAAGAATTATTAGCAAGAATCCGCGCCCATCTACGCCGGACTCAAGAAACAGATGATGATATATTACAGTTTGAAGACTTGAGTTTAAATCGCCGTACCCGTGAAGTATTTCGTGGTAAACGTGCAATTGAATTAACAGCAAAAGAGTTTGACTTATTAGAATATCTACTTTCACACCCGCGACAAGTTTTTACTAGAGACCAAATTTTAGAAAAAGTTTGGGGTTACGATTTTATGGGCGATTCTAATATAATTGAAGTTTATGTTCGTTATTTACGGCTGAAGTTGGAAGAAAATAACGAGAAACGTTTAGTGCATACAGTCCGTAGTGTAGGTTATGTGCTACGGGAGTGAATATAAGAATACTATTTATTTTTAAGGCAAATATATGATACAGATTAACTTTAAATCCGCCGACAATAATGACATTGAATTACTCCTAAACTTGATGCAGAAACTGTATGCAGTAGACAATAGCCTTACTTTTAATACTGTTCTTGCACGTCAGGCGTTAATTCAACTGCTGAGTGATGAATCTCTGGGGAGAATCTGGTTAATTCAATACCAGAATCAAGCCATTGGTTATGTCATTCTCACACTGAGTTATAGCTTAGAATATGGAGGACGCGATGCTTTTATTGATGAAATTTACATCGATTCTGCCTTCCAAGGTCAAGGTATAGGCAAGCAAACAATCAAGTTTCTAGAAGAGGTTTGCATCTCTCTCAATGTTAAAGCATTACATCTTGAAGTTGAACGAGAAAATACTTCCGCCCAAGGTTTTTACCGCCAAGTTGGATTTACAGATCATAATCGTTATTTGATGACAAAATATTTAAATAAGTAAGCGGTCGAAAATAAATCAACATATGTTAAGTAATGTAAAGTTATCACGATTGATTTCGTAGTAAGGACTTTAGTCCTTTTTTGAGGACTGAAGTCCTTACTACAAACCTTGATTTATTCAGTCCGTTCTACTTATCTCAGTTAAGCTACCTTAAGCCAGGGTATCAGGGTCAATACCCAAAGCAAGCAACCTCTTACGCAACCGCGCATTCTCTTGTTCTACAGCTTCCGCCCGTTGACGTTCAGTTTCCGCCCGTTGACGTTCAAATTCCACAGTTTGACGTTCAAGTTCCGCCCGCTCATCACCCGTTAACAGTAAATTACCTTGTTCATCCCACCACCGCAACCAAGGTAACTCTGTATCTAAGATAAAACGACCTGGCCAAATACCCAACTCCACACCCATAGGCTCAATTGGATAATGTCCTCTACTATTAGCAGGTACTCTTTCGTAACGATTACCAATTAATTGATAAACTTCTACAGATGCTTTTTTAACTTCATAAATACCATAGTAAGCAGGACGAATCACATTTTCGTAAATCCAAAATTTTCCTTTATAAGGAGTTTTATCCCGTTCCTCCTCTCCAGTTCCCGAAACAAATTCTAAAACAATCAATGGGGCAATTAACTCTTGCCAAAACACATAAGAACGTCGCAGTTCACCATTAAGAGTTGGAGGAACATTAGGTACATAAAACCAATCTGGCGCTTCTGCACCTTTTTCTGGCGGATCTGTTAACCGCCAGTAGATACCAGAATCTTGACCTATACAATAATAGCCATCAGGATGAATTTCTTGTAATCGTGGCAAGATAGAATCAGTTAATAAAATACTTTGGGGATGTTCTTGGAAATTCTTGCCTCCGGCACGCTTCGCGAACACAAAATTACCATCGGACTCTGGTAGTTGAGTGTGGTCTGGTAGAGTGAGATTATTGGTTAGGATGACCATCGTGTGACCTCACCGAAATCATAAGAGCGCTGATAGTAATTATAGCGATCGCCCACAATCCCCTTGTTTAAATCTGTTAACACCGATTCTATCAGAAGCCGCACTAATTGAAGAAGGCAGGGGGCAGGAGGCAGAGGGCAGGAGGAACAATTAAGAAGGGGATTCAAACCCCTCCTTAATTGAAGCCACTAAACTTTGCTACGCAACGAATTGCGCGAACGTTTTAGTGCGGCGTTTCACCTTACTCCCTCCGGTCGTGGCAGAGGACAGAAAACAGTATTCCTCCTGCCTCCTGCCTTCTGCCCTCTGCCTCTCTTGATAAATCTTGTAGAGACGTTGCATGCAACGTCTCTACAAAAACACATTACCATCAGCGTCATTGGTGCAACAGGCGACAAGATAAAACCGCGTCTTTGATAAAACTGCTTCCCCCAATATATGATAAGTGTTTAAGCGCACATGATATTACATATCTTCGCCAGCAGCATTCACAGTATAATCAGCCATTGCTTGAGTACGACGACGGCTCATTTTCTGTTCGTAAGCATCGTAAGCAATGCACATCCAAATTAAAGTCATAAACATAATATTTTTATTAAAGCTTTCTGCACCATTGGGAAACAAACTACCTGCGGGGATAATACCAAATGCCAGAATAATGCTAAATGTCATGAGAATTAATAATAAACCTGTCCACCGCACCCAATAGTTGAGGGCAAATAACGCACCCAAGACGATTTCTGCTAAAGGTAACAACCAAGCATAGGGAACAGCAATCAATAAAGGTAGTGGCCCCACACCTTCCCATCCAGGGGGAATTCCCGGGCCGATGATTTGCAGTTTTAGAGTTGTGACTGTTTGGTAAAAACCGTTATTGACGCTGAAATTTAAGTAGTTGGCAATACCGGAGAGGAAGAAGAACAAGCCCATGATAATGCGATTAACTGTAACGGCTGTGCGGAGGTTGAGTAAGTAATTCATGGTGAACTCTTCAAAAATTCAGAAAAACAACAACTGAAATCTTGCACCTTCTCAATAAGCAAGTGGTGGGCAATGCCCACCCTACGAAATCATCAGGATTTTAGGCGTTGCTGAATCAGAGTATGAAATATGAAATTAGCTTTTATTTTTCTTTGTAACTTTGCGTCTTTGCGCCTTTGCGTGAGGCAAATTCATATTTTCAATCAGCAACGCCGGATTTTAAGCTTGGATTTTTGCAATAAGATAATGATGCAAGATATAAAACAAGGAAAAATTTATCGAGAGGGGGGTGCAAGGTAATTTAATAATGTGGGAACGCCCGTCCACATGAGACTTTGTTGAAATTGCATCGGTTGGGCAGCCCGCCAAACTAGAGGGGTGGCTAAAATTAATGCAGCTGCGGCGGTAGCAATTCCCGATAACCAAGGTGTTTGTCCTAACTGCATGGGGGTAACGGCGCGGTGACGTTGAAATAATTCGTCTGTTAACCACTCGGTGGTGACTTTGAAGTTATGGGCAGAGTTGGGTAATAGTTGTAAATATGCTCCTTGGCGAATTAGATGTCCGGGTTGTCCTTTGATTTGCACTTTGTTGAATAAGTTCGCCACGCCTTCGTTTAGTCCCAATTTCATCAAAGTACCGCGCATTTGGATTTGTACGGGAATGGTTGGTTTAGCTTCCTTCATGCGCTTGAGATTTTGGGCGATCGCAATTCCTTGTTGATAGGCTACTTGGGCTGTGGGTGGTTGGGGATTTTCGCTATGTGTCGCACAGTCTCCCGCCGCAAAGACTTCGGGAAAATCAGATAGTTGCAATGTAGGTGTCACCAGTAACCGCCCTCGATTTTGAGCAACTGGTAAATCCATTAACAAAGGATTGGGTGCAGTTCCAGCAGTCCAAGCGATGGTTCCCGCCTGCAACATCTGTGTTTTTTCATGCTGCTGATACTCTACACCTTCAGATGTAATTTTAGTCACAGCCGCATCAAAAAGAAAATCCACAGGAATCACCCGATTTTTCATCGCACGCTGGACAGTGCAGCGCAAATGGCTATTAACATCACCTTTGAGAATTTCTCGACTGCGGTTAACTAGGACAATGCGAATTTCGCTACCATCACCACCCAACTCGTCATACCAGATGGGAAGTAAATCTGCTAACGTACAAGCTAGTTCAATACCAGCCGGGCCTGCACCAATGATTGCCACAGTTAGCAGCAGGCGACGATGTTCTGGGTTTGGTGTTTGCAGGGCTTGATATAACCGATGACGCAGGTGTTTGCGGAGTGCGTAGGCGTAGCCCGTCGCAGACATCGCCTCTTCCCCGGATGTAAATGGCATGGCATATTCGGCCGCCCCAGTCGTATTAAAGTAAGTAGTTTTACTACCCAGTGCTAACACTAAGTTACCATAGTCGAACACACCACCAGAAGCTGTACAAACTCGGCGTTGAGATAAATCAATTGATTGCACCCTATCCTTGACAAAGCTAACCTTGCTACCAGCTAAGAGTTCTTGATAACGAGGACAAACTTGTTCGCTGTGTAGTTCGCCGCTTAGTAGCTCATATAACAACGGTTTGAAACTAAAGCGATCGCGCTGTTCAATTAAAATAATCGGCTGGGAGTAATTTTGCTGACTTAAATGCAAAGCTGTAAATAGTCCAGCAAAGCCACCACCCAGGATGACTGTAGGATGAAATGCTTGCTGCATAGATGTATAAGTTACTTGAGAGTTCGTAGTAAAGGCTTTAGCCTTTTCTTTAACAGTGAACAGTGAACAGTAAACAGTTATCAGTTAAATACGAAGGTGAAACACCAGACCAAGTAGTGGAAGGCGTTGATGCGCTGTTACACCATACCATAAGCCTCTTCACTGATAACTGATAACTGATAACTGATAACTGATAACTGATAACTACTTCACTTCATTAGGTTCAAACTTAGCAATCTTCCCTTTTTTCACAGCCACAATCACATCATAAGTTGAACAGTAAGAAAATGTAACATTGTTAGCTTTGTTATAAAGATTAACTACCTGACCCGCACCACCAGGTTGGATACCAATTGGCTCTAAATCACCATAAAAGAAACGACGCAACTGGTCTCCACTACCAATTTGACCCTTATTTTTAGAGATTAATGCTATTTTCTGATTAACAGATAATTCCTGAGCCGATGCTTGAACTAGTGCAGGATTAATTACTTTTAACGGTGCGTCCCAAACAGTTAAAAAACCAGTAAAAGCAACAGTAGCAACCAAAGGTGCAAGTTTCATATTATTTCCTAGATGCTTGAGTTATTCCGAACATCTCAACTATGCCACTGGTAACTGAAAACCTATTGAAGCAATTCCCGAATTTTGCTGAAATTCTCTGTTAAATATATTTAGTATATTCTCAGCATTTTCTCAGCAATGCCTCATGCTCAACTAAAGAATAGCAACTTATGATTATGAACGCAGCTTTAATTATGATCATGTTATTGTGATTACATCCAAAAGACGATATCGCCTAATTCACAGAATTTCGGGACAAACATATCTCTGGTTAGCAATCTTGATTTTTGGCGCATCTAGTGCAGTTACCCGCAAGCTGACAGAAATCGGTACTCATCACTTTGTCGATGGACGTAATCCGATTTCATTGTGTAATGTCCTATTTGTAGGTAATTTGTGTGCCTTAATAGTGATGCTTCTCATCTATGGTAGACAGTGGAACAAACCTACTTTGCTACAACTATCAAGACGGGATTGGATTAGTCTGACAGCCGTAGCTATTTTATCAGGTGCGTTAGCTCCTGGCTTAATTTTTCAAGCATTAGCACTGACAAGCGTGAATAATGTGATTTTGGTAGGACGCATAGAACCGCCTCTGACTTTAGCTTTATCAGTCTGGTTGCTGAAAGAACGGGTAAGTGTTTGGGAATTTATGGGTGCGGTGGCGGCTTCTTTTGGTGTGATCCTGACTATTCTCCTGCAACCGCCAGCCGCAGGTATGGTAAATATGGGAGGTTGGCAATTAGGTTTAGGGGAACTTCTGGTGGCGCTAGGTTCTGTAGCGGTAGTTATTGCTACGATTATCAGCAAAAAGTACCTTTCTCAGATTCCGTTAGGCATTTCTAGTATTTTTCGGACTGGGTTAGGAACTATAGTCTTTTTCTTTACTGCTTTAATACTCTATGGCAGTCACCATTTTACTGATGTATTCTCACCATTTTTATGGCAGTGGATGTTTTTATATGGTGGGTTAATTGTGGTAGTGGGTCAATCATTCTGGACTAAAGGTTTGAAAACTGCTACGGTAACTCAAGCTTCTTTAGTTGGTTCTTTTTCGCCAATCGTCGGTATTATTGCAGCTTACCTGATACTGGGTGAAGCTCCAACTATGGCTCAATATGTCGGTGGTAGCTTAATATTGGTGAGTATATTCTTCAGCCAAATTGGTAAGAGATATCAAGAATCTCGCAGAAAGGCTGCGGTTTCTCAAATTACTACTGTTAAATCTCAAAAAGAGGTAGAAATGGGGATGGGATTTAAGGGGATTTGATTGGGGACTGGCTCTTAAGGGCAGGTTTTTCATAAAGTAATAAGTGAGGACTATAAGATTCACGCTCATTATCAGACTTTCATCTACTTACCAATTACCAATTACCAATTACCAATTACCAATTACCAATTACCAATTACCAATTACCAATTACCAATTACCAATTACCAATTACCAATTACCAATTACCAATTACCAATT
>NZ_JACJSG010000080.1 GCF_014697625.1 Anabaena azotica FACHB-119
CATCACAAAATCATTCTCCGTAAGCGCCCAACGCCACGCCGCAGAACACGCGCACTACTGCAAGATATGATGTACCCGGTGACACTAGCTTTCGCACTGAGTATTTGCTTTTCGGGAGTAGGGGCGTTGGGGTCTTGGGGTTTCGAGATCATAGCGGCTAATGTAGACCCGACGACCAGCAGCAGTAAAGAGTGGCGATCGCGCAAGAACATTTGCCTGGGTATGATGCTGGTGGGATTGTCGGGATTTTTGGGTACTGCTCTGGTCGGGGGGATTTTGGGGGGAACAGACGAGTGAGGAAGTTCAGATATGCTGTGTACACAGCAACAGCACTGACAGGGGGAGTTTTTTTAACGGGTGGAGTCATGTACTTGATGGCAGGTACAGCACTGATATTGCTCCACTTACCGATAGAAGGGTTCAAGGGCTGGATACGTGGTTTAGGATTCTTGTTCATCGGCGTAAAGTTGTTGAATTTTGGCTACAACGGTATGGAGTCAGAAATACGCCGCGCCTCACAACAGCTACTTAAAAATATTCCAAAGCCTTGCCGGGGATGCCAGAATTATCACGGCGTGGAGTATGGGGGTGTGATGCTCGTGTGTGCAGTTCATCCTGAAGGCGTGAAGGGGGATCACTGCCCAGACCACCAAAAAACAATAGCCCCTAAAAACTAGGAGCTATTAATCATTGTTAATTAGTAGTTATTCGATTACAGCATTAAACTCAGTTTCTATTGCCTTCCAAGCTTCTTGGTCAAAAAGAAGAAAATTTCTGACTGATTCGGACAGAATTGTATAGCTGTTTCCAGAAGCAATATTAGTTGGGTTTAATGCGCCGCCTAGATAGCTCAATGCCTGGAGGTATTTATCAGAGACATGAAGCAAGGATAATTTTTTCACCTGCTTGTAGTCGCCGGACTTAAACGCAGCGATCGCAGTTGAGTGAAGTTCAGTTTTTGGAGGTATTCCCCTTAAGAGTACGTCTATGGCTTGCTGTATTTTTTCTTGAGTTAATTCACTTGAAGTTGCTACCATTGGTGACTCCTCTTATTAAAACCAAACTTTAGATTGTGCGGCTTCAACTTGACTTTGGTATAAATTGCTCCAGTTGCGCTCAATATGCTCACGGGCTATACGAGAGACATACCCTGCTATGCTGTCATGATCGTAATAAATTCCTAATTGCAGGAAAGCTATATTCTGGGCCGCTAAGGTGATGTAGTTGAGACTTCGCTTGACCCGACCGGATTCAGGTACGGTGATAGGAGACAGTGGATTACCGGGAATGTCTTTAGTTATGATCTCGCCTTGATAGGGGGGCATTCCTTTCATACCACCAGATAAAACAATGTCTACCCACTGTTCGGAGCTTAAACCCCTAGATTTTGCATCAAACTTAGCTAATTCTAGGAAGTAGTTCCTATTTCTCCCAATGAAGCCGCGCACGTACTGATTGATTAGGGATGATTCTTTGTCGCCTGACACCTTACAGAAAAGTTGCACCTTCTCGTGGTCTTCAGGCGTTAAGTAATAGTAAGAAATTGGAAAATCTTGGGCTACCAGTAATGTTTCTTCACTCGACATGACCACTAGTTTAAGGTTTACTGCACTAATATTACCTCAAGTAGTCTATTTTTAGGCTATGTGATATTTTTAAATCAAAGCGATCGCCCCCGTCAAAAGAAAGCGATCGCTACCACCCCTAAAGCACAAATCAATAGGAGGGTTAGTATATGCTACCAAGACAAAGGCTCGCTGACATCGCACCGATAGCATTTTGTCGTCAAATAAAATCACTAATGACGGGAATGCCAATAGAACAAGTGATCATGTGCGAAGGAGAGCGCGGAACATTTAAAGAATATTGTCTAATATTGTCTCGCGCGTTGGGAGTCCCGTTAAAAACAATACAAACCAAATGGGGGCCTGGAATCGAGTTTCCTAATATGCCAAAGAGATTACAGAAACTGTTGAACTATGTTTTATACTACTACGCTGATAAGTTTCGAGCTAGCATAGCAGCTTAAAGTCAAATCTATTTGATAGCAAAACGCTATCAAATTATTTACCCGCAACCGTGCGGGTCTTTAATATATAGACATAACCTTTTCCGGAAATGAATCGGAAAAGGATCGGAAAAGGATCGGAAAAGGACAAGAAAAGGTCGAAAAAATGGTGGTTTTAGAAGGGACAGTTGACGTGCTTCCATCGCCCATAACCCGCGAAGAAGCTGCAAAAAAACTGAATCCACCTGTAGGAGTCAGACAATTGACAAATTATTTGAATTTGGCGCGACTGTACGTCAAAGGATTTGAGGAGTTCAATAGTGTTGATGGAGGATTGAACAGACACGCAAAAATATACGAATGGCACATCCCGACACTGCAAAAAATCAGACAGATGTCGTCTTGGCAAATAGGTATAAAACAACTTGAACTAGAACTATCCAAAGGAACTTGTAATGACAACTATTAAAGAATTTGCCGAACAACGAGGAATTAAACCAGGGAAGTTAGTTGATGAGTTTAGAAAAAAATACCCTGGTCAAGGTTGGACTGTTCATTCAGAACTACCAAGTGAGTTTGTGCAAACAGCACAAAATTTTGAGGAGCAGGTGACAAACCAATCCCAGCAAACCCAAAGTGCGCCTGCTGCGGGGATGGGAGAAGGACAGATTACTAAGGCGGACGAGGCGTTAGAACAAGCAAGTTATAAGTTATCCCAAGCAGATCAAGCAACGCTAGCAGAAGCAGCAGAAACCCAAATGCTGCAATCTGATGTATTGGGGACAGCGTATGGTGTGCAGGCAGGGTTAAAATTCACTTCTTCCTTCGTAAAAGGAAGGGCAAGTGTTTTAGAAGTCATTACTGAAGAAAACCTCAACCATACTGAAGAATGCTTGAGTTCAGTTGATGATTCAATGCTAGAACTAGCAAACCAATCTACAGAAATATTGGGAAACTCCATCAGACTCAGAGAAAAGACCAAGGCCAAAAGGCAACAGCTACTAGAACGGGTCAACAGGCTAACCAGTCGGATCAAAAGCAGTTAAATCCTTTATTACTGTTATCAGTCGCTCTACAGCTACAAACTGAAATTTGTGCCGATTTAGCCCAAATTGAAGTGCTAGAAGACATTACCAGTGAACTAGAACAAATCGAATTAAACCAAAGGAGGCGAAAGATGATAGTTGATGTAGTGGCAGATACTCTCGGACTGGGGTCAATGTTTGGCGCGATCGCCGGCTCTGGATACTTGGTGGCATCGGCAGCAGTAGCAGCACTGGGAACAGCCACTTTACCATTCACCCTCATAGCAACAGCCGGAGCGATCGCACTCGTTCTACAAGGGAAAGCCAGAAAGTAAGCAGTATGGTAAGGGTATATAGGGTATATAAAGTTTCTTACCAAGACGACGAAGCTGTTGGGGAAACATCTATACACTCATCGGGTGAAGTTACTAGACTCCAGGCGAAAGAGCTAATAACCGAGCAACTTCGAGAGAACAATATTTATGCAGGTGAGGTAGAAATAACCTCATTTGACGAAGTAAAAAATCCGATACTTAAGTTGTTTTATCAGGTAAAGTCATGGATTACGGAGTAGCAATCAGAAACCCAGTAGCAGGGCATAGCAGTACCATAGATGCCAAGTCCTTAGAGTGGGGCGGATTCCAAAGTGATATTCTGGGTTATTTGTCGGATATCAAGAACTTAGAGCAATTTGCCGATTTAGCGAACAATGCCTGTGAACTAGCTGAACGTCTTGACCCATTCTTAGAGAATGCCCGCTTGATGATGGAAGCGATGAAAAAGCTTTCAGAAGGGCAGATAACATGGACTGAGTTGAGAAAGCAATATGGTTCGGCTGTAGCCAATGCGATCGCTAAAGCCAGAAGGTTAGATGCCGAGTTTTCCAGTGAGATGGAACGTCTGGACGCACAAGACCGTTCCAGCATGGCGTTAATTGAGCAGAAGCGCAAAAACGCACTGATTGAAATCGCCACAGGACTCAAACAAGACTTAGAAGCTGAGTTGTGGCGACACGAGCAAAGTATCACCAACATCAATAGTCGCAATGTAGCGCGGGAGGAACGTGAACAAGTGACAACGGGACTTAGAGAACAGCGTCAAGCACTACTAAACCGTGCCAGATACGGTTCTAGAGCATTGAACCCAGGGCAAGCACAGGAAGTCATCCCGGTGCAGGTAGCCCAACCGCCTGTAGCTAACAGTGTCTCGGCAACTGGAGAACAACGGGGAGGCTGGGGGACTAACCTGCGAAATCTATGGAACAGCTTGGGCAACAGATAATACAATTCGCTGCTTTTCGCAATTGTTTGTAAGAGCGAAATTCTATGTTTCATGATGTTCCATCGTTGTTTCATCCTGTTCCGGCGCTGTTCCATCAGGTTATGCTCTGATGCTAAAAACCCTTACTAGATCACTGTTTCATCATGTTCCATTTTGTTTCGGTTCTGTTCCATTGTTGTTCCATCCTGTCTAACCGTAGTCAACCTAATTCTCTAAAATTAACCAGCAGTTCTAAATTGAAAAACCTTGTCAAATCAAGCTTTTTCAATTGCGAATTGCGAATTGCGAATTGCGAATTGGTTGTTGTTCCATTCTGTTCCGGTTCTGTTCCATCTCTGTTCCAGAATTAGCAAAAAATCACTCATACCTGGAACAAAGTTATGTTAGCTAAAAACCAAGCACCACAAGAGTTTAGACCGTTTGTTCCCCAAAGGATGGAACAGATGGAACAGGAACACAAACCCGATTTACCCCCCCAAAAACCTCCAGAAAACAATAAAACCCGTGCGTTCCGTCGAGCGGGTAACGTCTGCGAGATTGTAGCGGGTACTTGTTTGAATAGTGCTATTGTGTTTACCTTCCACTTAATGCAGGTTCACCCAATAGGCTTGTTACTAGCGGTGGGTACTGCCCACCTTTATTTCACTGCCACTGCCATCGGGGAAGGCTCGGACAAAGCAGCTACTAACATCATGACTGGATTATCAGCCTCTTTCGCCATCTTCTGCTCACTGTCTGAACCGGTGGGTGAGTGGTGGGAGGCAAGACAATCAAAAGCGATCGCACAAACCCAAATACAACAGATGTACAACCCCAGTACCGGGAATAACCTGGACTGGGGACAAGTGGGACAATGGGGTGCGATCGCACTTGTATTAATCGTTTTATTATCTGTACTTAGGAGTAAATAAAACTTGTCCTCAAATTTTTTGGTATTTCCGGTCAGATCCGATCAGATCCGGTCAGATCCGGAATCGATCAGAAATAAGAGCAGGAGAAATTCAACACAGCAAATAGTTACCTTATTAAAGCGCAACTAAAAAGGTATAAGTTCAATGTAACCCTTTAGCAAGGATTATGACAGATTGATATGGAGTTTCTCACCAATGTCCATAGCGAAATAGAGCGATCGCAAAAATCGGACTTGATTGATAAGTTCGATAAATACCCGTTTGACAAGAAGTTAGTCCTGATTGGGTTAGGATTGGTAGGAGGGGTATTTTGTGGAGCTAATGCTTGGAGGGGAGAAATCAGCGATCGCCAGTTCTTCTGTATTCAGCCGCCACAAGGTGAACTCCAGTGCTATGACAAGAACAATCGCCACTACCGGATGACAAAGTGGCATTGGGAACAGTGGGGCAAAGAGGGTAGACCCAGAACTGTAATTGCTCAAGATTATGTCAAAGCCTCGAACCCATACAAACCATACTGGGCATTTGGTGCATTTGTATCATTTGCCGTATCTGGGTGGCTGCTGCGGCACTTACAAGATACTGAGAGCAAGTTATCAGTATTTCAGGAAATTCAACACAAGACGGCTGTTGCTCAAGCCGAGATGGAAGCTAAGTTATCACTGTTTGACACCCATGCTCGGTTAGCGATCGCAGAAGTTGAATTAGCTGCTGATTTAGAATTAGCCGCAAACAATCGTACAGTTGATATACAACGTGCAGAAATTCTGGGTGAAACTGAGATAGAAGTAACGAAACTGGATGCCCAAGATGCACTGTTTGAGGCTCAAACCGCAGGGATGAGTGACGAGGAGAAACGCGAGTATATCGAGTTCATCCGTCAGCAAAAAACTCCTTACCTTTCGGGGACTCAAAGCATCGACTCTGTTGCTAATCCCAAAGATAAAGTTGAGGGTGAACAACAAACACAACCACTAACTGGTTCAACCACCGCAAATGGTAACGAGTCTGATACCAGTGTCGTAGCGCAGATTTTGGGGAGAGTAGCGCGTGAGGATGGCAGCACGGCCTTGTGTGGCGACCCTGGTACAGGTAAAAGTACGATTACCCGCGAGTATATTCGCCAAGTCTCAATTAATTGCCCAGATGCAGATATTCGCGTGTTGGCAGTGAAGAATGACAGCTTCTGCGGTTTGCGTGAAGCCGGTCGTGTCACAAGGTTTATTGGTGAGGGGGCTGTAGCCAATGCTAAAGAGTTTTTCTTAGCTGTTCGTGATGTCTACCGTTCACGCTTAGAAGTAGAGAGCTTGGAGGAGCGCAAGAAGTTAAAACCATTCATCGTTATACTTGATGACTGGTTAACCATCTCTGCAAAACTGAACAAAATCAAGCCAGAGAATTTAGGGTTTGATTTTGGGGAGATACTGTTTGACATCCTCATCATTGGCAGAGAGTACAATATGAAATTCTTTGTCAACCTGCACTCACTCAACCTCAAGGCCATCGGTATCAAAGAGATGGATCAGAACACCCGCAAAATCTTACGCTTGCTATTGCTGGGCAATCGTTACCGTCAAGATGGGCGTGAGATTGATGCTTATGGTGTGATTGAGCAAGCCATTATGGGTAATCAGGTGATTACTCATGAAGATGACAAGACAAAGGTGCGATCGCGCTACACCCAACTAAAAGCCGAATCACGTCAAATCTTCCAGCCTGTGATGTTCGCTTTTGTTGGTGAATATTATCTGGGAATTGTACCAAAGTTCGTTGGTGAACAAATTATTTGTTTCCCACCTTTAAATCAACAACCCGTTGAGTCCGTAACTGAAGATGAGTTGGAACCAGTTGATGATGTGTTTGCAGGCATCCTTGACAATGTACCTGTGGTCAATAACCATCTTTCACCCATTGCTCATGCGGTTGTAGAAATCATCCGTTCTGGGAAAAAGGTTCCTACTAGTTTTGAAACTATCAGAAACTCCAGATATTGGACTGATGGTCGATGGCACGGAGAAAAACCCTCAATCGGCCAAATAGATGATGCGATCGCTCAATTAATCCAATGTGAAATCGCCGCCGGAAACAGGGACGAAGGTTACATTTTATTTAACAATGCGTAAATCTATAGGTGAAATATGGCCCAGTTAAAAGTTTTCTCGAATAGTGGAGCATTAATTGGTTGTCATAACTTCAATGATACCGATAAGGTAGCACAACACAATTTGATTGCTTGCCGTGAATCTCTAGTTAACAACTCACTAAGCATCACCGTTGAACAAAATGGTTTCACTATTTTGATAGACAACAGAACTTGCCTCATCCAACCACCCTCAGATGAATAAATCTCCACAATTCAAATATGCCGAGGGCTGGCACACGAGGTCTAGACTCACTCGGCAGATACAACCCCTCTGCACAAATAATCCTTTTCACGGGAGAGCGACTATCGTACATCATCTGTACTATCGGCGATCGCTCATTCGTCGGATACTGGGAATCTTCTTTTTGCATTTCCCCCACGCATCAATATCTGGTTGCGAAATTCCGGGGATTGATATTGTGCCTGTGTGCGATCGCTGCCATCAAAATTTTTACGGTAGGTCAGGAGAGCGCTGTTCTGTTCATCACCCTTCGGTCTGGAAGCAAAAAGGGGGAATTAATAATCGTCAAGTTGAACTAAAAGTGTGGGAATTGAGGATCAAGTTCTGGTTATTAGTTATTGGGAGAATTTGTAAAAATGCAATTACTCGAAATCGCCAAAGTAAAACTCGCCGCTAAACCCACTCAACCTTTCCAACGGGTATCCATAGTCCGGCGCAAGCAACCCGACTGGGACGAGTGCGAGCGCGGAGGGTATCGGAACATCGGACGGGCTGAAGAAGGGTTTTCTAGGTTTGTAAAGGATACGAATAATGTTCGTACCCCTGGAAGTAGTTGAAGTTGTATTTATAGATTTGTCCAACAAGAAAGTGAAGTTTAGCAGTACCGGGCGCTTGTCCGGTATTGTTTTTAGAAGGTAAAATATGAGTGATAATATCAAACTTAAAGCTGTTCCCCAAAGATATAGAAGTAGCCGCGTCCAGGCTTACGAAGTCTATGGCGGCTATGAGATAATCATCATCTGCTATCCCATAGAGCCGGATGGTGAAAAACGCTACTTTTTCTACATTCAAGATGCTCAATCAGAAGTTGTCGGCGACAACTCCAAGGGCTATGGCGAAAGATGTAGTGAGGATGCACTTTCTGAAGCCAAGGAATATATTGATATACTAAATATCCCAGTTTAGTTATCAACATGAACACAAATTATACTCATCCAGGTGAGGAGCGAGAATACAAAAACTGAAGGAGCGATCGCACAACAATGACTGGACAAATTTTAAGAGACATCGAGTGTGAAAATACAGGCAAAATTCTGTTCCGCCAGGGTCAAATAGTCGAGTGTGGCTATCATACGGATATGGGAAAAATCTCAGACGAAAAGACCGATTTTATCTGTGCGCGACAGTGGTTATTGGTGGTAGAACAACCACGTTGTATGGCAGAGGTGGATTTTCTCACCTCTGAAGATGTATTGGTTCTTGGTGAAGTTGTTTGACACATGAGGCGACAGGCGATGGCGCAGAGCGCCCAGCTTCGCTGATCGCATGAGAGAACTCGCCCTAATCCACGACCCCCACTACCGAGCTAACCCCAGCCTCAAAGACTTTGCCGAAGTTTTACGCAGCCCCCAAAAGTGGAAGGCTTTTCACATAGCGGTGGAATTGCATCGGAATGGCTCCAGACCTTGGGTAGAGTAGAGGGAAGTGGAAGGCGCGATCGCCAAGAGAGCCGAAAATAAAAAAATATCTGTAATTATTTTTGATGACTAAAAATGTTAAAAAATATTTTAGCGAGACTACAGGAACATTATACGACAGAGTTACCCAGCCACATTAACCCAGGTGTGGCAGCAGCATTCACAGTCAACTGGATAACTTTACCAGTAGAGGCTCAAAAGCTAGCAATTTTCATGACAAACTGGTCGCCTGGAGAAATAATCAACTGGGGGGAAATTGAAGATACCGCGCAGCGTGAAGGAATAGGGTCAATACTATGCTGCAATCAGATATTAGTAGAAGCCAAAATTTTGTATGAACCATATCCTGGCAAAGTCTTATTACCAGCAGTTGTTTACGACCTAATTAAATTAAAATCAGTCAAACATATTTAAGCTACAGGCGATCGCCTGAAAAATTTTAATTTACTTGAACAACATAATGAAATATCGTACCAATATTCGCGTTCCCAAACCCTCAACTAAAATTGAGCAAGAAAAAGTATTACCTACAATATTCTTAAAAGAGTATTCCACTATTGAAATAGACAAGTCGGGTTACATACGGATATCTCACCCGGATTTTGATTACAATCAAACCCTTTGGTCAATCGACGATTTGCAAGCAATAATAGCGTTTGAACCATTGGAATTTGATTCAAACTTGATTACCACTTTCATGCGATCGCAGATTCCTATAGTTATATTAGATAGTCAGGGAGGAGTATTAGGAAGAATTGAACCAAGCTACAAAATACGACCTGACATTCTTCAAGCTCAATCATTAATGAGTTCTGAACAAAAAGTTAGAATTATGCAGGCGGTAGCTTGGAGCAAACTGAGAAGATTAAGGCGTTTCCTGTCTCGTTCTTCACGCGAAAATAGTGAGGAATTAACAGAGGCTTGCCAAAGATTGAAGGAAGCAATTAATCTTGTTTATCGCCAAGATAATGTTGATTCACTGCAAGGCATGATAGGGCATGGAATGTTATTATTTTATAATGCCCTGCCCTCTTGTTTAAACCAAGATTGGCGATATACAGGAAGGCGCGAAAATTCTCCAATTGTGAGAATGTTAAATTTTAGTAATAAATTATTAGAAGAGTCGGTAAAAATAGCCATAAATTCAGTTGGTTTGAACCCAGCACATGGCTACTGGCATAGTTCCTATAAAAGTCAGTTAGGCTTAGTAGCTGATTTTGTGAGTGAGTTTCAATTGTTTGCTGAAAGTGCTGTAGTTCGAGCCTGCAATCGTGGCCAAGTTGTTCCCAAAGATTTTGACAACTGCTGGGACAGCGAACATTTGCCAAAAATTGCTGTGAGTGCGATCGCTGATTCCTTTGAGAAGAAAATGAACGAGCGTTTCACCTATCCACATACCAACTTAAACTGTTCTTATCAAGAATTGCTGTACCTACAGGCGAAACAGTTAACTTGGTTTTTAACTGGCGAAATTGATGAGTATTACTCACCAGATATTAAGTAAACTAACAGTGTTAAAGAGCGATCGCACACTACAAAGCTTGGGCTGAGTCATCTGTTGCCAGCCGAGGAACCTCCATCAACTGCGTCAACCTATAGGTGTTTTTTTCGGTCTTTGATTTTTTGGAGTTCAATCCCTTGCACTGTAGGGTTTTCCAGCTTTTTCTGGTCACAAGAGGTTGACGCAAAGTTCCAAAGCCATGCCAGGACTGGGTTTCGGCTATTTTTGAGAGAATGTCTCTTGACACCCCAACGGCTGAAATGATATTTTATCTCTAGGTCTACGAAAACTGTACCTTGAAAACCAAATATGCTTTAGGTTTGGGAAACGAGCAGTTACAAAACCTACTAATCCCTATCAGGGATTGAAACAGGGTTTTGGATGCCAATCTTGATAAAACCTCTAAGTTACAAAACCTACTAATCCCTATCAGGGATTGAAACTAGGCTATCAAGCCGAGGTGGGAGCGCGGGTAAGTTACAAAACCTACTAATCCCTATCAGGGATTGAAACTTTCAAAAAACGCATTAACCTGATAGGATTGTGTGTTACAAAACCTACTAATCCCTATCAGGGATTGAAACTACCTCTAAATTAACTGACACACTCAAGTAGTTCGAGGTTACAAAACCTACTAATCCCTATCAGGGATTGAAACAAGGATAGAGCAGACTGAAAACTCATTGCAACTTGTTACAAAACCTACTAATCCCTATCAGGGATTGAAACTATGGCTAGTAAGTGTACTTGAGAACGGTACTATTGTTACAAAACCTACTAATCCCTATCAGGGATTGAAACTCTAGTAGTTGTATGTATTTTTCTTTCTTCTTCATGTTACAAAACCTACTAATCCCTATCAGGGATTGAAACTTTTGAGAAAAAAGTAGGAAAGTTAAAAACTTAATGTTACAAAACCTACTAATCCCTATCAGGGATTGAAACAATTTGCTGTATTTTCATATTACAAATTGAAAAAAGTTACAAAACCTACTAATCCCTATCAGGGATTGAAACATGGACAATCTTAATGTATTAAAGATATATACCATGTTACAAAACCTACTAATCCCTATCAGGGATTGAAACTAAAGATTTATTAGAAGGTTATCATTATAAAGTGGTTACAAAACCTACTAATCCCTATCAGGGATTGAAACAGCAGTCTAAGTATGCTGTAGCGTACCAAGATTTAGTTACAAAACCTACTAATCCCTATCAGGGATTGAAACCAGCTATACTAGATATACCATATACAGATACCTCGAAGTTACAAAACCTACTAATCCCTATCAGGGATTGAAACTCACCAAGTAAAATGGTATTCCCAGGAATGGTTGGGTTACAAAACCTACTAATCCCTATCAGGGATTGAAACTTCTTATGATTTAAAATTAATCCTGGGGATTAATTTGTTACAAAACCTACTAATCCCTATCAGGGATTGAAACCCTTCTGGAGTGGTATCGATATTTAGCTGTGCAGGTTACAAAACCTACTAATCCCTATCAGGGATTGAAACTCGCCCAATTCAAGTTCCTTGGCTTCATTTATAAGGTTACAAAACCTACTAATCCCTATCAGGGATTGAAACCGGGAGTTGACCAGGGCTAAGGTTTCGCAAGCGATCGGAGGTTACAAAACCTACTAATCCCTATCAGGGATTGAAACTCCCGATCAAGATGTCCCTACTTTCTGGGGCGCGCAACGTTACAAAACCTACTAATCCCTATCAGGGATTGAAACTTTGTATGCGCTTAAGAGGTCTTCAAAGTTTGTAGTTACAAAACCTACTAATCCCTATCAGGGATTGAAACATTGGTAGCAGAAGGTAAGGTATTAAACTGTAACGTTACAAAACCTACTAATCCCTATCAGGGATTGAAACACTTTAATCCGATGGGTAAAGCATTCGCTGGAAAGTTACAAAACCTACTAATCCCTATCAGGGATTGAAACAATATAAAACTTTCTCTGACTTTTGCATTCGGAATGTTACAAAACCTACTAATCCCTATCAGGGATTGAAACGCTTTCTCTTCCATTTATGGATATCAAAAAACTAGTTACAAAACCTACTAATCCCTATCAGGGATTGAAACTTTTTGACCCACGAAGTAGCCAAACGCCAAGCAGCCAAAGTTACAAAACCTACTAATCCCTATCAGGGATTGAAACTGAGTCTGCCGCTAGAAAGGAAATCATTATTAGAGTTACAAAACCTACTAATCCCTATCAGGGATTGAAACGGCGCAGTTGGTTGGGCCACGGCAAGACCTTTCCAAGTTACAAAACCTACTAATCCCTATCAGGGATTGAAACAAGCATTTTTTGCCATTGCAAACATAGCAAGGCATTTGGTTACAAAACCTACTAATCCCTATCAGGGATTGAAACTTATGGACTTATCTCCTATAAAAAGGAAAATACTAGTTACAAAACCTACTAATCCCTATCAGGGATTGAAACGCAAAGATAGTTCTTATCCTTCTTTTGAAATTATTAGTTACAAAACCTACTAATCCCTATCAGGGATTGAAACTAAATGTTGTGGGTGTAGCATCTGTAGTTTTAGGTTACAAAACCTACTAATCCCTATCAGGGATTGAAACACATACCATAAGCCGCTAGCATCAGGAATAAGGTTACAAAACCTACTAATCCCTATCAGGGATTGAAACTTGACTTTCTGGAAGAGCAGCAGGTATTGCCTACGTTACAAAACCTACTAATCCCTATCAGGGATTGAAACGAGAAATACCCGTTTGAACTTGCAGAAGATTATATGTTACAAAACCTACTAATCCCTATCAGGGATTGAAACTCCCATCGTCAGTAGTACCCATTGCCTCTGTAATTGTTACAAAACCTACTAATCCCTATCAGGGATTGAAACCATGACGCGATCGCGGAGCTAGTGAGAATTGTTGGTGACAAAATCCCCAAATCATTATCAATGATTGAAACTGGTGATTTGACATCGCTTTTAAACTCCAACCTTTTATTGATGGGGTTGCAACAACCTCTGCCACAACCGCGTGTACCTTTGCTGATCATCCGTGGTTCGTACAGCCAGGGCGATCGCTTTCTTGGAACCAACGACGATCGCCAACTTCCTCGCGCGAGTCAATGCCGTATAAAACAAATTCCGCGAAAGCATGACATAGTGTTGCATGAACAGTGGAAATATAATCACTGGGAACTCACTGCCCTGACTACCCTGACCAAAAGAATCGAGTTACTGTCCCAAGTATTCAACTGAAACAATTTTGTCAAAAAAATAATTAGCGTCAATGGTTTTTTGAATACTTTCTGGTAAATAAGTCTGATGATGTACACTAAAATCAACTAGCTTTTGAAGGTGGAAGTATGTACATTGGATTTTTCTCCTAGCAGCGAGGTGAACAAAATTATATTGGTAGCTTGCATTGGCACTTAATCCTTTACCTTTAACACCCCGTGTATTCTTAATAGTTGCCTTGAACTCATTAATTAATTGAGTTCCAAATGGGATGACATCAATATTTGCTTTCCCTTTCTCAATTGCTCGTTTTACTAAAATTGATAAGAGTCTAGATTTTCGCTCAATTACAAAATTGACTCGTTTGCTAAAAGGAATAACACTTGGCCCGGAAACTGCAACTTTATGATGCCTTTCTCCTTGGCTACTTAATACAGACACAATCCCAAGAGAGAGTAATAGACTGTGAACCTCCTCAACCAACTTTCTAGATGAAGATGTAAAGCGAGTATTAGTTTTCCCTACTGAACCATCAGTATCAAACAACCCGCGTAAATATGCTGCTCGAACTTTTGCAGTCGCACTAAAAATAACATGAGGTGTTTTTTTGTTAAATGCCAAAGCATAATCTAGCCCTAAGTTTTCTAACCAATTACGAAAAGGTTTGCATATAAAATAAATACGGTAATGATTTCTTTTACTTTTTACACTTACCTTTAAACCAAATCCTTCAAATATGGATACGTATTTCCTAATTAGCTCTAAGTCCTGATTAGTAATCTCAATTGTGCCATCACGACGATCACGATATGAACCATCACCAATCATAACTCCTAAAGCCCAGGCTAAATCCTCTGTTAGAGTATTCGGAAGTTCAAGAATATGCTTGTAATATCTACTCATTTTTTGGTAATCAATTTCCGGCAATTCTACAATTTTTCCATCAATATTAAAACGTTCAATACAAGCGAAATTACCTGGAGAAATTTCTGTAACTTTCTTAAAATGTGGCATTTCCTTTTCGGAAGCGACAAGCAAAGAACCATCTGTAGGAATCTCGATAGTATATCCGCATCGAGTTAGTACACGTACAACTTGTTTGTCTCTATGCTGAATACAAGCTAGTTCAGCAACAGATTTATTTTTATCAATGTACGGCTGAATTTGTCTATTGTTTTGAACAGTGCAGATTTGCAGTAATGACATAGCAACTTACCACAGGCTTGAAATTATGTTATGTAGAGATAAATTTGTAAAAATACGTTATTTGCACAAGGGAAAATCTGACTATCCCACCAAATAACTAATAACTTGCGGGTCTATCGCCGCAATCCGCTTTCTAATTGACGCAGGTGGATTTTGGAAAAACCGCTTTAAATCCCTACTTCTAACCTGATAACAGTGAACAGAGCGCTTTTTCGCTTTAAGCCAACCCTGTCTCACCCAATTTCTGATAGTCGTTGGATGTAAACAAAGATTTTTAGCTATCTCACTACAGCTATAGTTATCAAGGGTGGGGCGGATAGAATAACCAAGTTTGTACAATTTACAAGCGATCGCTAACTCGGTACGGTAATATCCTCGTCTTTTGAGGCGGAAAGCGATTTGCTTTACAGTGAACATCTCCGCCATTTGTTCAAGTGTTGTTAATTCTTCTTCACTCCATTTTCTGTACATTGATAAACCTCAAAAACTCATCAAAATTGAAATTAAAATTTTGTAGTGGCGACTTAAATGTGAGTTACTTTTGCTAAAGCTCTTAAAAGTTGGGGGAAAATTTCAGACGTTCACCCGTACTAAGTCTTTTTCCCTAACAAGAGAAAAACGATCACAGATAATACTTGTCGGCACAAGCGTTGGTGAACGCCACTCCACGAGGTAATACCAAGCGCTATCTGCAACTTGGACACCTAACACTAGACGCTGCTTCGTTGTAGGTGGATTACTAACGAGCATGACGCGATCGCCGATAACGTAAGCTGGATTTCTCACAGTGTTCGGTTCGATGCGCCCAGTGGCAAGAATCTCGTCTTTGGTCGCGAGTATGACATCATTCTCAAATTCGATGAAATAGACCCACTCGCCTTTACTCCACCCAAATCCAGAGCAATATCCAAATGTCCGCGAAGCCCTAAGATAAACTCTCTCCCACAAATTGACACCAAGCCTTGGTATTTCCAGTCCCCAAGGCGGAGACAAATACCAGCACCTTTCTAGAAGAGTAATTTGCTCAGTCATACTTTCCCCTTTAAAAGATGATTAATAGCCTCTGTGTCAAGCGCATCAATCCGCTTTTTAATTTGTTGTGGAGGATCACCTAAAAACTGTTTGAGATGGGCTATCCCGATTTCGTAATGCTTCGGACACCGTTTGTTAACCTTGAGCCAACCTCTATTAATCCAAAGACGGACGATGGATAAATTCAAATGAAGAACACTAGCGACTTGATGACATTTATAGTTGTGTGAGTCGGATACTTGCTTAGTCATGCGCGTAGTAAAATGTTAAGTCCATGAATAATCGCAGTCGCCCGAATTTTCAGTATTTATTCGGGCGAGTTTCTTCTAATCAAAAACCTTGGCTATAGCAGCAGATTGTTGATTGGTTTCTAACTCATCCTTGAGATAAGACAATGCAGTTTGGGCATCACCCACAGTTAGATCAGGCTGATAGTCAAGTGCTAGATAATCCGGGTGTTGGCTAATCTGTTTAAGAATGACTTGGGCCGCATCAATAAATGACTGTAGAGTGGGTGGAGATTCCCAAGATTTCTTTTGCGCCTGGGTGGGTGTTTCTTGCTGTTCTCCAGGTTCATCTGTCGCCACAGTTGCAGTTACAGGAATCGCTCTCAGCAGGGACTTCATGTGTTCAAGCTGGCGTGAATAGTAGTCAATCTCTGCGTGAAGTTGTGTTTTTAATTGCTCTGGGGTGAGTAGTTTTACTTTGTCCTCTAGTTGGTGTTCTTCATCCTCCTGATTCTTGTCAGGCAGCATGACATATCGCCAACCCTCACCGTACTGTTTGCCAAGATAAGTATCTGGGGCGTAGTATTTCAGTCCAATAATTTCGCCCTGTTCGGTGCGTTGTCCAAAGATATAGCCTGGATAGTTCCAGTGTTTGGGAATTGATATAGGTTGCATATTTGTGATTGGTGAATCAATGATTAGTTAGGGGAAGGGGGAAGGGAACGAAGAAGAATCCCTT
Source organism: Anabaena azotica FACHB-119 (assembly GCF_014697625.1). GTDB lineage: Bacteria > Cyanobacteriota > Cyanobacteriia > Cyanobacteriales > Nostocaceae > Trichormus > Trichormus azoticus_A. The sequence continues at coordinate 16,974 of NZ_JACJSG010000080.1, forward strand.
TACCCTTTACCCGTTACCCTGATTTACGCTGCAATTACTTCTGGTACTGGCTCATAAGTCTGTAGCCTCTGCCAGTCTTGAGCCGTTAACATCTCAAACGGCAGGTCTAGCAACTGCTCACAGTCGTCAACTTCTGCATCGCCTGACTCGGACACGGGTACAAGCGCTCGCACCGCATCAAACACCGAGTTAGAATACTGCGCCTTACCGGAGCTACCCTCAATTACCCACCAGTTTCCGTCAGTGCATCCGACTTCTCCCAGCTTGAGGTCGTTGTGGTAAATGCCATCATCAAGAATGTCCAAGCCGTACTTTTGGCACTCATTGAAGATATGCACCATGATTCGGTTTTCGGTGGAAGAAACGGAGTGCAGAGGGGAAAAGTCTTCTTCCTCAAATGGCTTCTGGAGGAGCAACATTCCCTGCTGATAGGCTTGCTTGACGTAGCTGTGACATCTAGCGGGTGTGGTGTCCCGGTAAATCTCTTGCCCGTTGATCATCACTCGCCAGTACAAATCTTGATAATTGTCGTGGTCGTACTCAATGCTGGCTACCAGTTCACCATCAACGATTAGTTCTTGATCATGGAAGGAGATTTCTGCAACCCTGGGAACTTCGGGATATTCGATTGGTGCAGGTAATGGGGTTAGGAGTGTACCATCTTTGTGATGCCATTCTACGTAACGCAGGCATCGGGCGATTGTATTGTGGCGGAATTGTTCTTCGCCCCGTACCATGACAACCCAGGGTTGCGTGACAAACTCGGCGTTATCGTAGGTGATGTATGCAATGAGTTGATTACCCGCGTACATTTCAAAGTGGTGCGAGTGGATTTCTTGGATTGTCAGGCTTTCGGGTGCTACAGCTTGGGCTTGGGTTTCCAGGTGGTTGTATAACTCAGCTTGGGCTAGGGTTTGTTCATCTATTGGGGTGCGGTTAAAGCTTTTAGGTGCTTGCTGTCTCTGCCTTGTGTAGGTCATAATGAGGATCTCCTGCCTCGTAATGGGGTTAGGTGTTCACAAAGGGCGATCGCTAGTTTTCCAG
>NZ_JACJSG010000081.1 GCF_014697625.1 Anabaena azotica FACHB-119
AGTGAGTAAGGACTCTAAAACTAACGAGAAAATCATTGTTTTATTCACCCCTACACCCCTACACCCTTACACCCTTACACCCCAAACCAAGGTTTTTGGAACACCAATAAAAAACCTACACCTGTCAGGAAGGGGGAAGGGGGAAGGGGGAAGGGGGAAGGGGGAATGGGGAATGGGGGAATGGGGAATGGGGAATGGGGAATGGGGAATGGGGAATGGGGAATGGGGGACTATAGACTATGGACTGTTGACTATGGACTGTTGACTATGGACTGTTGACTATGGACTATGGACTAATGACTATGGACTAATGACTAATGACTAATGACTATGAACAAACGGATACTAGTAGTTGATAATGAGCAGTATATCCAAGAAGTTGCGAAGATTTGCTTGGAAACTGTTGCAGGTTGGCAAGTTGTGACAGCTAGTTCAGGACAAGAAGGTATAAATAAAGCCGAGACTTATCAACCAGATGCAATTTTACTGGATGTGATGATGCCGGATATGGATGGTATCGCCACTTTTGAGAAATTGCAAGCCAACCCAGTAACTCAAAAGATACCTGTAATATTATTAACCGCCAAAATCCAAGCCTCCGATCGCCGGCGCTACTCGCAATTGGGAATGGTAAGTGCGATCGCCAAGCCCTTCAACCCGCTAGAATTAGCTGGACAAGTAGCCACAGCCCTTGGTTGGAGTTTGGAAAGTGGGGGGAGATGAGGGAGTCTGACAGGTGTAGGTTTTTTATTGGTGTTCCAAAAACCTTGGTTTGGGGTGTAAGGGTGTAAGGGTGTAGGGGTGTAGGGGTGAATAAAACAATGATTTTCTCGTTAGTTTTAGAGTCCTTACTCACTTCTAGATTAAAAACCTAAACTTGTGAGAGGGGGAGTAGGGGGAGTCTCTTAAGGGCAGGTTTTTCATAAAGTAATCAGTGAGGACTATAAGATTCAGTAAATTATCAGACTTTCATCTACCCCTACACCCCTACACCCTTATACCCCTACACCCTAAAATCAGTGTTTTTGGGTCGAAGTGTAAAAAACCTGCCCTTGAAAGGATGAGGGAGTGGGGGGAGATGAGGAGCAGAGGAAGAAGTACTTATTTCCCAGTCCCCAGTCCCCAGTCCCCAGTCCCAGATAAAATTAAATTATCGACCAGTATAAATTTCACCATGATTAAACTTGACCAATTTTTGAAATTAGTAGGTATAGCCCCAACTGGTGGACAAGCCAAGCTGATGATTATCGATGGTAATGTCAAAGTCAACGGTACAGTAGAAACCCGACGTGGACGCAAATTAGTGTCAACTGATGAAGTGATAGTAGCAGAGCGAACTTTTGTAGTTGGCGATGTTATCGCATCGACTGATGAATAATAAATTTTCAGCCTGTTCTCTCTGCTCCTGTGCTGTCTGAATGAAAAGTTCCTAACGGGACAGGATATCACCTATCTCCTAGCATTTGGGCTTTCTCTAAGCAAACCTGAAATTTCTGAGCTAGGACTTTGACATAGGGTTCATAAAGTAGAGATACGTGGGAACCTGGAATATAATCAACATCTAAATTTTCTACTAAATCACCCCAGCCAAATTGCGGATCGTATTTTATTCCTACAGCACTTTTGCGGTGTTTATCTTCAGTGCGAAACAAAGTGACATTACCTGAATACTTTTGAAAATTGTAGTTATCTAGGGCTTGGGTATTAGCACCCATAATTTCTGAGTACTTTTCGCTTGGTGGCGCATCTACAGCAGTATTTGATACTTTGGGTACAATGTTTGAGAAACGCTTGTATACTTGCTGTAATTGGTATTTATACACCTGACTCAAACCTACAGCTTTGTGCCAGATATAATATGGCCCTTGCTGAATTAAATTGTCTAAATGTATGAGAACTCGTTGTGAAAATGATGACCTTTGGCTGCAACCAGGGCGACAGGTGTCAAGCATCACAACCAGCCCTATTTTTTGCCCTTGTTTTTGCAGTTGTTGCGCCATTTCAAAAGCTACTACACCACCAAAAGAATATCCTGCTAAAAAGTACGGTCCTTGTGGTTGAACAGTCTGAATTTCTTTGATGTAATATGCAGCCATATCTTCAACTCGGACAAATGGCGGTTGTTTTCCGTCTAGTCCTCGCGGTTGCAAGGCATAAATGGGTTGTTCTGCTCCTAAATAATTAGCTAAATTATGGTAACAAAGAACTTCTCCTCCCAAGGAGTGAACTAAAAATAGAGGTGGCTTGGAACCTTGAGATTGAATCTTGACAAGGGAAGACCAGTCAGGTTTTGATTGATGTTGTTTTTGTTGGATAATTTTGGCGATCGCTTCTACTGTCGCGGATGGAAACAAAGCTGCTAAAGGTATTTGATAACCCAATTTTTGCTCTATCTGTGCAAATATCCGCACAGCTAATAGAGAATCTCCACCTAATTCAAAAAAGTTATCTTGCACACCTATAGGTTGAACGCCTAAAACAGTTTGCCAAATCTCTACTAATTGACGTTCTAATTCATCACGCGCAGATACAGAATTTTCCAGCGCCAAATTAGGTGCTGGTAAAGCCAAACGGTCTACTTTACCGTTAGGTGTTAATGGTAATTTTTCCAAAAATACAAATGCGCTAGGAATCATGTATTCAGGTAATTGAGCCTGCAAATTATCCCTTAATTCTTTAGAAGTAAGTTTTATTTGCTCTGGCGAAACAACGTAAGCTACCAACTTTTTCTCATTGGCAATATCTTCACGAGCTACTACAACCACTTCTTTGAGCTTACCAGTTTTAAAAAGCGCCATTTCAATTTCCGCAACTTCTACGCGGAAGCCTCTGATTTTCACCTGAAAATCTTTTCTACCCATGTGGATGAGGCAGCCATTAGGCTCAATTCGTCCTAAATCTCCAGTACGATAAATCCTTTCTTCTGTGTTTTCCGCAGCAGGTAAAAATGCTGTTTTTGTTTGTTCTGGTTTTCGCCAATAACCAAGGGCTAAATATTTACTTTTAACCGCAATTTCTCCAATATCACCATATTCAACTTCTGCACCTGCCTCATTTAGCAGTACAATTTCCATATCTGCGACTGGGTAGCCGATAGGTACGGTGCTAGTAGTTATTTTGCTATCTTTGTCAACAATGAAATTACAGAATGTTCCTGTTTCTGTAGCTCCCAAGCTGGCGTATAAAACACAATTATCTGAAAAATATTTTCTATAGTTTTCTACGTCTCTTTGTAATGTAGCTTCACCTCCTAATTTCACTAACCTAATCTTCGGAAATTGTTCTGTACCTGTGAAACTATCAATAAAATGCCGAAACAGTGTAGCAAAGGAATGATAAATTGTAATTTCTTCTGCAATCAGCCAATTAATTAGATTAGTAAATCCATCTTCTTTGACATTAAATATATATAAAGATGCTCCGTTAAGCAAGGTGTAGAAGAGACATAATATGCCACCTAATGCACCACAAGAGTAGAGGAATATTACACGGTCTTTTGAACTGATGAGTAATGTATTAGTGTCATTCATGCAGTAGTGCAAGCTATGGAGATGATTATGAATAACTCCTTTGGGTTTTCCTGTGGAACCACTTGTGTAAATTAAATATGCTGGTGCATTGGGGGAAATTTCTTTGTCTGGATTTTGACTGGAAACATCTGGAGATATATCATCAATATTAAATATCTGACAGCCATTAACAGCTAACTGATTGGCTAAAGGTAGATTCAGACTATTAGTAATAATTAAGTTAACTTGTGTGTCCTCTAAAATATAGGCTAGTCTTTCTTGAGGAAAGCCTGTATCTAAGGGAATAAATATTTTTCCTGTTTTTAATATACCAAAAATACTGACAAAGAAATTTGTTCCCTTTTCTAATAGTAATGCTATGGTTTCTGCTTTTTCTCCACGCTGAGAAAGAATACTATTAGCTAAACGGTTTGCCCTGTTATTTAATTGTGCATAAGTTAGGAATTCCGTCTTACTTTTTATAGCGATCGCCTGGGGATATTTCTGAACTATTGTCTCAAAACGGCTCCCAATTGACTGATGTATATCTATTTTGGGAAATTTAATAAAACCTTGAGGTTTGTTCAGCAGACGGTTACAAACAAATGTTTGATTCAAAGAAATTTTGGGTAAAACTTTTATGTTGTTACTCATATACTTGAAAAGAAATAATTTTTGACAGAACCTAAGTAAATTGAAACTAAAGATGAATAGGACTTACGCAACTAGCACTTGGGGTAGGGTGCGTCAGATGTGGAAAATCCTTGAATCTATACGAAATTACTGGATCTGACGCACCAGTTACTGACCAATTCTTCAAGTTTAGTTTTTTGATAGTGCAAGGTGATGGAAATTTACCAAGACAGAGCAATTTTCCCGTTATGATTTATGTGAAGATACACCGGAAAATGGCTGGAAGCTAAAATTTATATTGTTCACCCCGTTCTCAAACATGACACCCAGATGTTTGAGACTATAACTAATCAGGTAGAGCTTAACTAGATAAAGTATGTCTTTTCGTTCCAGCGATATTACTTGTATGCTTGATAAGCATAGATACTATAACTATTTGACAAAAACTGCCAAGTCTAATGTCTTTTGTTTTACCAAATCTTTATTTGTACTTTATGAACAAACCTTGAGATTACTAGGACTGATACAAATTCTTTATGAAGACGCAAATTTATACCAATTTGAAAAAAGAATGCGACAGATATGTGGGTAGGGGCGCACAGATGTGCGCCCCTACAGATAATCGATGTGTTGCAAATATTTTGTAAAAAAGATAATTTTGATATTTCATACTCTGATTCAGCAACACTAGCAAGATTATCTATTTTTCGCTAATTTAACGTGAGTTCGATGAACCTCTCCCTCCCCTGACTTTTCACGGGATCTGCAAAACCCCTCTCCAAACCTCTCCCCTGCAAGGAGAGAGGCTTTAATTTCTCCCCCTTCCCTAGTAGGGAAGGGGGCTGGGGGGTTAGGTCTAGCGTTAGCTTTTCCACATGACGTGAAAAGTCAGCTCCCTCCCAACTTCCCTCTCCTTTTAGGAGAGGGAGGAGAAACGAAAAAATCACCGTCTTATATCAAGTTCGCTTCAATACTTATCATATCTTGGGGACTGGTAATAGCTAATAGGTAATAGGTAATGGCTCAAAACAATTACCTATTAGCTATTACCTATTACCGACCAAAACAACTATATTACAAGTAATTAGGCGAACATGATATTACTCCCCTCTCCTCGAAGGAGAGGGGTTGGGGGAGAGGTCAAAACAACGCTTGTCGAACTCACGTTAAATGACTATCTTTGACCGCAACTCGCTATAACTGGGTGTTTGGGAAAGTTGACGATTACTAAAGTGAGGATATTTGCTATCAACCTGATGAGCTTTTTTCACGAACTCGTTAAATAAGAGATTCGCCAGATTTACTCCCCTGAAAATCTGCTGAGGATCACTTAAATGAGTTTGTGGTAGCTTTTGCCCTATTTCTTTGAACACTAGACCCAGGGGTACATTAATTTCATCTTGGAGTTGGAGATAACGGGCGAAAAGCTGACCATAGGCGGCTATTAACGATCCTACTCCCCCTCTTGCTTGTCCCCAACCGATAAAATACAGTCCTTTGTAATCATCCAAAAATGAACCTGCATAACATTTAACCACTGAACCTTCTACACGCTGAAGTTCAGGGGGAAGGAAGGGATAGGAAACATCGTAACCAGTTCCACATACAATGATGTCAAATGCTTCTCGACTACCATCAACAAATTCTACTTCTTCACCATCCAACCGACTCACACCAGGTTTAGGAATGATGCGTCCGTGTTTAATATAGTAAGGAACTTCGCTGTTGAGAGTTGGGTGTTTCTCAAAAATCCGATGCTTGGGTTTAGGTAAACCATAATCTTCATGCTTACCGAAGGTTAGACGAATGACTAGGTAAGTCATCAGCCTCTGAAATACTTCTGGCATCCACCATTTAATCAGATCAGCAAATGGAACTCCACCAAAAGTCTTAGGAATGAACCACACCGACTCACGCATACTTAATACAGATTTAGCAGCTACACGGGCTGCTTCTGCGGCGACATCACAAGCTGAGTTACCAGCACCAATCACTAAAACTCTTTTACCACGTAATTGATCAGGGTGTTTGTAATCTTTGGTATGGATAATCTCGCCGTTGAATTGTCCCTCAAATTTGGGGAAACGTTTACTCCAGTGATGACCATTGCAGACTAACACGCCTTTATAGATGCGTTGTTCGCCATTGCTAAATGTGACTTCCCAAAGATTGTTCTCAATTGGGCGTACATAACTGACTGTTTTATTCAGTTCAATATGCGGACGCAAATCAAAATGGTCGGCGAAGGAGTTTAAGTAGTCCCGCATATTTTTGGCGCTGGGGAAGTCGGGATAACTTTCCGGCATGGGAAAATGAGTGAATTGGGTAATCTTGCGCGATGATATGATGTGTGCGGTTTCATATACGCCGTGATACCAATTTCCGCCAATATCATCGCTAGCATCGATTTGATCGTAGCTCATATTAGCCGCCTTGAGTGCTTGCGCCATTCCCAGTCCGACAAAACCAGCGCCGATAATTAAATGCTTTTGATTTGTACTCAATTTGTCTTCTTTGATAGATTTAAGCACCTCAACCATGTTTCATACTCCTACCCATGCGATTATTGATCCAATAAACTAACTGGGGAAAATATCTTTGGAGAAGATGTAGCCTGTTAGCAGTTGGATCGGGAAATACATGAAGTTGATTTTTAACAATTCCTTGAATTGTGGCACGCATGACATCAGCTGGGTCGGTAATCATATGTTCTGGTAAACCCTGATAAGTTTTGGCTAAGGTTCCAAAACGTTCCGACTGCAAAATCGGAGTACGGCTGAAGAAAGGGTAAACAGCTGTTACTTTTACATTGTAGTCTTTTACTTCATTGAACAGCCCTTCACTAAAACCACGCAAACCAAACTTACTAGCACTATAATGAGCCATGCCAGCGATCGCACACCACCCCGCTAAGGAAGAAATATTGACAATATGTCCCTTTTGATGCTCAATCATATCAGGGACAAATAAGGCACTTAACCGCATCGGTGTCATGAGATTGACCTGCATCAGATATTCCCATCTCTGTCTGGGAATTTCGTCCATGCGCCCAAATAAGCCGACACCAGCATTGTTAATTAAAATATCAATGGGGATATCAAGTGCTTTTACCTGATGATATAGTGTTTCACATCCTTGGACATCAGCAAGGTCGCTAGCTAGACAGGCTAGAACTTCACCTGTTTTCACTTCGTTTTGAATTGCTGCCACTCGCTGACGTAAAACAGCTTCATTTATATCTGTTAAAATTAATCGGCTACCAGCCTCTAGTAACTGTCGGGTTAGTTCTTGTCCAAAGCCGCCAGATGCACCTGTAATTAGAATAACTGCTTTTTGTAGGTTAGTCATTGGTCAATAGTCAATAGTCCATAGTCAATAGTCAACAGAGTTAAATTTTTGGTGATTTGAGTAGAGTTAGTAATAAGAGTGACCAAGGTAGTTTGAGGTCGGGTATGAGTGATGGATACTTTTTCAATGCGGGTATGGCTATCGGTAGGAGAAAACGGAGCGATCGCAGCGATACAGGTAAGTTACCCTCTTGATCTACGATACCGTATTGTTTGGCTAGTTCCGCAACAATTTGGACTCTTCCTGTCCGATTGATGACATTTTTTTCTGCTGCTAGTTTAGCTATCACCCGGCCTGTGAGTAAAGGTGTTTCCCAGTTGTAACGGTCAGCGAAGAATGAGTTTTTTTGTTCGGTTGTTTCCTGACTATCAACCTCTGTTGCTAGACGAGAAAATAATTCCGTCCCAACAATACCTGGCCAAATTGCTACAGAGGCGACATTATCAGGTTCTAATTCTACCGCCATATCAGCAGCTAGGCGATCGCATCCCGACTTACCCGCACCATAAGCCGCACCAAATAGGTAAGACATCCCACCCCAGGAGGAAATCGTACAAATTAGTCCTTGCTGGCGTTTGGTCATCATTTGCGCTGCATAAACACTTGCAATATAGTGGCTACGCAAACCAACATTGTTACAAGCATCCCAAAGACTAGGTTTATTATCCCAAAAAGGTTTTCCCTGAGCATCTGTTAGCGCTTGCACTCCGGCGTAAGCATTATTTACCAGTAAGTCAAGTTGTCCATTTTGCTCATTTTCGATCCGTTCAAATAGTAAGCGTACCTGCTCATCATCGCTATGGTCTACTTGCACAGGAATACATACACCACCAGCTTCTTCCACCGCTACTTTAGTGTCATTAAGACTACCTGCAACACCATCACCATCACCTGGGCTATTATTCAACCTACGCCCTGTAATATATATAGTTGCTCCTGCTTCACCGAGTCCTATGGCAATTCCCTTACCTAGACCTCTTGTTGCGCCCGTGACTAATGCTACCTTCCCTTCCAGAATTTTCATCATTGTTTATCTGTATTGCTATATATTATTGCTATCTCTATTTTGATCGAGTTTGTCTGCTTTGATATAAGTAGAACGGACTAAATAAATCAAGGTTTGTAGTCAGGACTTTAGTCCGCAAGAAAGGACTAAAGTCCTGACTACAAACTCAATTGTGATAAATTTATATTATTTAACATAGAAAGATTTATTTTCGACAGCTTACTTATTCGATTTTCCAGCAGTTTGCTCAACCAGCACTCATGTAAATTAAAATTCTTTATTATTGATAATTATTATAGGAATTACATTATGTCAAAAAAATTGTTATTGCTGAGTAATTCAACAAATATTGGTGAAGAATATTTATCTTACCCCCGTCAAGAAATTAAAACTTTTTTAGGAAGTTCTGTTAAGAAAATAGTTTTCCTCCCTTTTGCGGCTGTTACTTCAACCTATGACCAGTATACCGAAAAAGTTGAGCAAGTATTTCGAGAAATAGGTTATGCAGTCGATTCTCTTCATTTGGCTGAAAAACCTGATGAATTAATTCATCAGGCAGAAGCTATAGTAGTTGGAGGTGGCAACACTTTTCATTTACTCCATTGTTTACATAAGCATAAACTGGTGGAAATTATCAGGGACAAAGTTAATCATGGCACACCTTATATTGGATGGAGTGCTGGTTCTAATGTTGCTTGTCCGACAATTAAAACCAGTAATGATATGCCAATAATTGAACCGATAAGTTTCCAAGCATTAAATTTAGTCCCTTTTCAAATCAACCCTCATTATACAGATGCAGTGCTACCAAATCACAATGGCGAAACAAGAGAGCAAAGACTTAAAGAATTTTTAGTTTTAAATCCTGATGTTTATGTTGTGGGTTTGCAGGAAGGAACAATGTTGAGGATTGAAGACTCATCAATTAGATTAATTGGTAATAAGAAAATGTATTTATTCAAGTTTGGAGAAGCAAGAAAAGAGTATGATTATAGTGATGATTTGAATTTTCTGCTTTAGAGTATGTTTACAAAATATTTTTGCTCACATCAAAATTGATTTCTTGTGTTGTAGCAGATATTTTGACCCCTCTCCAAACCTCTCACGCCAGTTTGCTCAAGTCGGGAAACCCGCCCACGCAACTGGCTCCCCCACGGGGGGAGAGGCTTTGAAATACATTGTCTTTTTTAATTGTATGACACCACCCAGCTTTTACACTTCCTCATCTGCTGGGAGAGGAAAGATTTCCCCGGCTAGGTAAGCGGGAAAGTGCTTTTGGAAGTATAACCAAGAGGTCATATCTTCGCCGTCAGAAAAGGCTTTTGGGGCTTGTTTATATAAGGGAACGCGGGTATTAATTTCATCTTGCAGTAATTGGGGTAATTCGGTTAAACCGCTTACTTTACTGCCATAAGCACTATAGATCAGATTACCAGGGCGATCGCTCATTTTCATCCAAGGCAACCATTGTCCAATTCTATCCCAACTCAATCTTAGCTGAGAAACTGCGCTCAGGTTTGGGTTAAATAAATCTGCGGTGGGGACGGTAAGTTTAAATAACTCTGCGGCTTGATAAGTTTGATAGGGGCTATATTCGGCAAATTTGGGGTCTTCAGCTAGGGGGTTGGGGTATGTAGGAAAAATATCAAAAACGAAAGTTGTTGTCTCCCCCTCTACTTGCGCCGGGAATTTACCTTGAAAATGACCTTGTACAGGGTCATTAGCAACATGGAGAACTGGGACTGTCTCACCCGTCCAGGGGTTGTCCCATTGACGCAAAATCTCGTCGTTTTCTGGGTTCAAGTAGTAGGTTAGTTCCCTAGAGGTAAAGTCCCAGTTACCTTCACCTGTAGGCAAACATCGACTGATACTCACTCCCACCATTTTAAACAGAAGTTTTCTTTTCTCCCCTGGTATCCAAGCATAAATTTTACCTGTCCATGTGAGGAATGTGGATTGATCAGGGTCAAGAGAAGAGCGAGTTTTTACCCAATGCTGGGCATCTAATTCTTGAATTTGGGCAACCATTAACTTATTCAACCACTAAGTTTACTCGTCTAACAAACTCATCAATGCTTGAAATTCCGGGTCTGGTGGTTCTGACAATTGCGATCGCAACTCTAATAACTGTGTTTCTAATGCCTGAGCTACATAGAGCATATTAGATTCATGGGCGATTTTAAGTTGAGTTTCTTTAACTTTTATTTGTCGCAGCAGTTGATTGACAACAGAAGTTGCATCGCTATCATGAGAAATCATAACTTTGCATCTACTAAAAATTTGATTGTAAATTTTTAGTAGATAGTATAGATGGTATTAGGCCACAATGGTCAGTTATCAGTTGTCAGTTTATTTCCACTGTTCACTGTCAACTGTCAACTGTCCCATCAAGGCGACGGAATAAATACAACCAAAGTGGTAAAGAACTGTTAATAGCAATTAGCCTGATTAAGTGTCCGGCTGTGACAACTTCTACATTATGATTTAAAGCCAGAGATACTAAGATCATTTCTGCTGAACCGCCTGGTGCTGTGACTAACAGACAAGTCAACCAGTCCCAAGAGGTTAACTGCATGGCCACAATAGCAGCGATCGCACCTGCCATCAAGGTCATAGCTACAGACACCAAAGCATAACCCACAGTTCTTTTACCAAAACTAGGTTTTTCTCCCCAATACTCACCAATGGTAATACCTAACAGCATTTGACCGATGATGTTAACCAACAGTGGCGGATGGAAGTGAACATCACCAGCATTAGGCAAATAATGTATCAGGGAATTAAATGTCGCCCCCAAGACTAAAGCACCAAAAAAGTCACCAGCCGGAATATTCAGTGTTACCGCTAGATAAACTATCACTCCAGTGAGTAGTAAAATTACTGTGAGTAATTCTAATTGTAATGGCGCAAAATCGATTAACACACCAGAAACAGGAACTGTTGGTTGGTTCCAAGCATTACCAACAGATGTCCTGGCGATCAAGGGAATGAGTAGAACTACAGAAGTGACGCGAATTGCTTGCACTAGCGCCACCAAGGTGACATTGCGATGATAGTCGGCGGCGATGGATGACATCACGCCTACACCACCGGGGACTGTAGCCAACATTGCTGTTAATATGTTGGTTTTACTTAAGTGTGAGTAAATATAACCAATGCCAACACCACACAACAGCAGGAATAAGGTCAGAAAAATAAATATGGGAATCCCAGAAGCAAGGCTCAAAATATTACTATTGGCATTTGATGCACCAACAGTCAATCCCACTAGTCCCATACCAACTTTTCTGGCAATACGGTTAGGCTTAGGAGAATAGTTATAAAAGACTCGACAACATTGTAAAACGGCTGTCCCGGCGGCAATGCCACCAAATATCCAAGAAACTCCCCCAAAATGCAGCTTTGTTAATGCCCAACCAAAAGGCAAAGCCAGCAGCATTTCTGAACAGAGGATAATGAGTTGTTTAAAAATTAATTGTAATTTAATAATTATAGGACTTTTACTACTAGGAGCCTTGCGAGTGGAAGTAATACTTAAACTTTGATTCATTGACAGGGTTTCTAATAATTATTGTAACTAAGCACTTATGACAGGTGACAGCTTTAAAAGCTGCTTGGTTTCAGGATTTTATGATTTATCTATGTCCTAACTCATCTGGCTACTGCTAGAAAATCGGGCAATAACCGTAGTAATACTTAGGATAAGAAGTAGCTTATTGCTGGAAACGGGCAACAGCGACCAATTAAATATAAGATTTGTATTTTATGACACAAAAATATATACACAAGAGTCAACCTTAGTATTTAGTAATATTAGTTTATATATTTTTGGATAACATAATCCTATATCTGATAGGGAGTATTTACAGGAATCCTACAATCACAAGTGAGAATTTCCGTCCAATTCCAGGGTTTAATACCCTTAAGTCTCAACTTAGTCTTGTTTATCCCCCACCATACGCCCTGGCTGACTGATAACTGATAACTGATAACTGATAACTGATTTAAACCTGTTGAGTATCAAACCAGGAACACAGCTATTGTGTCCCTGATCTGGGATATATTGCTGTTACGAAATTGACTTAAAGTTTAGTCTTCATCTAAAGCGGGAAAAATTTCTTCAAACTTCCACAATTCGTCTTTATGGTTAATAAACCAAGTCCGAGTAGCTGGAGTTAATTGATTCCAAATGATATCATTAGCAATGTGAGGTGAGGCGTAGCGATATTTCTTACCAAGTGATTTGAGATTTTCCGCTACATTATCAGGAATACCTAACTGTTGCCAGTCTACATTTATGTATCTACCTGATACTCCTCCTGCTGGATCAAAAACCAATTGTGCAGTTCTAATTAAATCAGCAAAATGTGTAGGTTTCAGGCTGGCTAATTGCTGAGTCTGAATTGATTCGTCATGCTCTTGAAACATGGTTCCTGAAGTAAACAAAGGTATTGAATTGGAGAACTTACTGCCAGAGATTTTGATGAGGCGATCGCTTGTTATTTGTCACTAGGAGTGAGAATCTGGTTTACAACTCCATTACCTTATGAGTAGAGTTCTTATTCCCATATCTTTAGTTTAGCGCAGAGGGATATGTGATTGGGGTTAAAAGCCAGAATCATTGATTTTTATTAATTAAGTGAACCTTATGAGTAATTGAAGGTAATAATTTATATAGCTGGAATGGCTAATATTTAACAAAATCCCAAAACAACTTACACCCAAAGATAAAATTGTTGTTTGGAGGCGATCGCCATGTTAGGAATACTCTGGATTACAGTTTTCTGCTTTATTTGGCTGATTGGTTTTACTCTGTTGGCAGAAATCTGGTTTTATGAAGAAGAGCAGGAATTTTTATAAATTTGGTCATTGGTAATAAAAAGCAGTGCTAATTATTTCGTAGGGTGGGCAATGCCCACCACTTAGTTATTGAGAAAGTGGAAGATTTGAGCCTCCTACTGGCGCGGTTAACGCTCCCGCAAAATATGAAAGAAACACAACTATTCCCTAATTTCTGATTTCTGTAACCTGTCACCTGTCACCTGTCACCTGTGTTTCTTAAAAGTTATATCATGTCCGCTTAAATACTTATCATATATTGGGGGCTGGTAATAGGTAATAGGTAATCGGTAATGGTAGAAAAGAATTACCTATTAGCTATTACCTATTACCGACCAAAACAACCATATTATAAGTAATTAGCCGGACTTGATATTATTGGTCATTGGTAATAAAAAGCAGAAGAGGAAGGTAAGGCTGATGATTAATTTTCTGGTTGCCTGATCTTCCTCCTATTTTGTGGTATTGGTTGTTATAACTTTTCACTATATCTGGAAAACCCCTCTCCAAACCTCTCCCCTACGAGGAGAGAGGCTTTGATTTCTCCCCCTTCCCTTGTAGGGCTGGGGGGTTAGTATAGAGTTAGCTTTTCTACATAAGGTGAAAAGTCAGATCGGTTGTTTTACCGTAACTGGGCGATCATCTGTGCTGGACTCCAATAAGCACGAGTCGTTTGAATCTTCCCTTCGGCGTTAACCTCAAAGATGGTAATTCCTGCAAACTTCACAGACTTACCACTTTTGCTCACTCCTTCCATAGTCCATTTCACAGCAGCTTCATTAGCAGCAATGAATATATGCTCGGTTGTCGCTTCCAGTTTCTCAAACACCGCCTGTAACTGTCCGATAAACTGACGATACCCTTCATGCACTTTCGCTGGTGGTTCACCAACCGGATCATAACTCACAGCATCTTCAGCAAAATTATCAATCCACCCTTGGGGATTCATCGCCGCAATATTAGCAAAGTAAGCAGCAATAACCTCTTTAATAACTTCTTGTGACATAGATTTGATTAATGACTATTGACTAGTTTCTACCAAAACAGTCACCGATGCGATCGCCACTAACATCTCGTCATTTTTATCGTTGAGTTCCGCTATAGCCCGCCCTTGAACCACCATACCCCCAAATTCTACCTTCAAACTTTTACGCCCAAAGGGTAAAACCGCTAAAACTTCTTCTTCCCTAACTTGTTCTGGATAGGGTACTGCGATTTGCACTTCCACAATCATGTCATTGGGATGACTTAAACCCGCAACTTCCCAAACTCCAGGTAAAGCATTGTGAGCGATCGCATTTCGTACAGCCCTTGCTGCTGCTACTGTCGGCTCCTGTCCATGCTGATCCACTCCCATCCCCATCTCAATAATCAAGCGTTTAAGAGCCACAGCCATCTCCTCAAATCTTCCCTTCTCACTGTATCGCTATCTGGGTGATTGGGGACTGGGAATTGGGGAGTTGCAATAGCGTAATACTTGTTTCAGGGTTCTTACGGCTTATGCCTAAATCAATGTTAAGACGCTAACACCTACTACACAGAGCCGTGATGAGCGTAGTATAAATGTCTTGTAATCATATTTTTTTTAGATATGCCTGTTTTTGATTTATTTTCAAAACGTCAAAAAAGACTGAAAGGCGAATTTCCTGATGTTTATCAGTATGAAGATATTCCTGAGCGGCTTCGTGTACAAATTGTACATATTATGCGCGATGCTCTGGGTGATAAAAAATTGCCAAAAACAAAGGAAATTTATGAATTTATTCACAAGACTTTATGTCAGGAACATGGCAAGTTTTTTCTAGTAAATACAGAATGGTTTGGAGATATCAATTACAGCGAAGATGTCATTAATTTTTTGCTAAAAGGTAAAGATACTGATGAAGTTATTGATGTCATAGAAGTAACCTTTAAATTAATTGATGTACTTTACAGAGAAACTCTTACTAGACACGAGACTCAGCCAAAAATTGACCCTGATGATGCAATTAATACATTGAATATCAGATTTAGAGAAAATGGAGTAGGCTATCAGTATGAATCAGGTGAAATCATCAGGGTTGATTCTCAGATTATCCATGCTGAGGCAGTGAAGCCTGTTTTACACTTGCTAAGTGATACCAGATTTGAAGGAGCCAACGAAGAATTTTTGAAAGCACACCAACATTATAGACATGGAGACTACAAAGAATGTCTTGTTGAATGTCTCAAGGCTTTTGAAAGTACCATGAAAACTATATGTGATAATCAAGGCTGGACTTATCAACCTGGAGATACAGCCAAAAAACTTATTGACATTTGCTTGCAAAATCAATTAATTCCCAGTTACCTACAGAGTCAGTTCACCTCCCTTAAATCAAACCTAGAAAGCGGAATCCCGACTGTGAGAAATAAAAATGGCGGTCATGGTCAAGGTTCTCAACCACATAACGTACCGCCATACTTTGCTGCTTACCAACTTCATATGACAGCAAGCACAATTCTATTTTTGATAGAAGCGGAAAAAGCCTTATCTTAAAGTTAATTGGTCAAATTACTAATGAGTGCTGAATGCTGAGAAATTCTTAAGTAAGTGGTCGAAAATAAATCAACCTATGTTAAGTAATGTAAATTTATTACAATTGAGTTCGTAGTAAGGACTTTAGTCCTTAAAAAAGGACTAAAGTCCTTACTACAAACCTTGATTTATTTAGTCGGTTCTACTTAATTTTGAATGCGCGAATTTTGAATTTTGAATTGACTCGTCCCCAGTCCCTTATTTATCCATTACATCGGTCTCAAAAACCATTTGCGGAATTAATACACCCTCTTGTAATTCCCCTATACCCAAGAAATAACTTTCTCCTTGATAAACTCGCACCTTCCCAGCAATTTCCAAACCCAAATCAACACGCTGTCCCTGACACCATTTTTTTGCAGATATATCTGGTAAACTGACAGAAGGTAGATGTTGCAAAGCTGCATCGGCGGGAGTGGGTTGAAATTCACCCGCTTGTAGTTGGGTTTCCAACTCTGCCAAGGTGAGACTGTCTGTTAAATTAAAACCACTGCTATGAGTGCGTCTCAAGGCGGCGAGGGTTCCACCTGTGTTGAGAATCACACCTAAATCACGCGCGATCGCTCTAATATATGTACCACCACCACAAGCGATCGCCACATCCAATTCAGGAAAATCCCCTTCCCGCCAAGCCAAAACCTCTGTACTAAATATCTCTACAGTTCTTGCTGGCACTTCTATTGTCTCCCCTTTACGTGCCAAATCATACAACCGTTTCCCCTCAACTTGAATAGCACTATAAATTGGTGGTATTTGTTCAATCTTACCCCTAAACGTAGACAGTGCATCACTCACCTCAGACAAACTCAACCCCGCACAAGCTTGAGAACTTATAACTTCACCTTGTAAATCATCCGTTGTGGTCTGCACACCAAAGCGGATAGTAGCCTGATAAGCCTTGTCTGTGGGGAGATACTGCAATAATCTTGTAGCTTTACCAACAGCCACAGGTAACACCCCTGTAGCGGCTGGATCTAATGTTCCGGCGTGTCCCACACGTTTGAGGCGCAGCAGTTTTCTCAAGCGTGCTACACAGTCGTGGGAAGTCCAACCAAATTGTTTGTCTAAATTAATAAATCCTTGCATGAGGGATTGGGGATTGGGGATTGGGGACACTTCTTGAGCTTCAGTGCATCCCTGGGGATCTGACTTTTCACGGTATCTGGAAGACCTCTCTCCTACAAAGAGAAAGGCTTTGATTTCTCCCCCTTCCCTTGTAGGGAAGGGGGCTGGGGGGTTAGGTTTGACCTTAGTTTTTCCACATAGCGTGAAAAGTCAGGCTGGGGATTGGGAAATTAACACATTGTTCAAAGCCATGTTACCGTGCTTTAGCACTCATTACTCCCCACTTCCAAGCTAGAATATTATGTAATAAATTACACAATAAACATAAAAAATTTCTTCCCAATCCCCAGTCCCCAATCCCCAGTCCCCAGCCCCCCCTTTCAAGTTAGACTAAAAAAAACTGTTGAGGAAGCTTTAATGGCGAAGCCGAACGGGGTTAAAGGTGAAACTGCACAGGAATTAACTACAGTACCAGATATTGAAAATTTACCTGAAGCAGTAGAAGAAACCCAAGATATTGATAACATCTTAAACTCACTCAAAGCCTTACTGAGTACCGTAGAAAAGTTGCAAAAAGTCCGTCAGGAAGTGGGCGATATTAAACCTTTGATTGGGCGGATGCTTGATGGCGAACTGGTTACAGGTGATGAACTTGAGCAACTGAAGACTGGTGTTAATGGCTTATCTCGCTTGGTTCGTGCTTACAGTGACCACCAAGCAGCACTGACTAAAGCGCAACCCGCTAGACAATTACTAGATCAAGTTTTGAAAGATCGCAAAGCTGAGTGAAACCCAGATTATCAGAAAAATGGGTTTAAAACCCCGTCGTTCTACGACGGCTTTATGCTTTTTGTGATAGCATAAGCATGTGGTTAATTGGTCGATATCCATGATTGTCTACGAGTTCAAA
>NZ_JACJSG010000082.1 GCF_014697625.1 Anabaena azotica FACHB-119
AGGGGCAATTGATATCGTCCGTGCAGTTATTGGAAAAGTTGAATTTGTTGCAGTTCCTCCAGACTGATAAGCAGGTTAGGGGTTCTGACGAGGCGATGCAGGAGTTTAAGGCGATCGCTCTTGAGAACAGGCACGTTATCAAGAACTACCTGAATGTGACTGTTAGCGAGACGTTGAGTCCGGTGGCGATCGCGCAGAAATTACTCGGCAAGATTGATTTGCGGCTGTCTTATGTGGGAAGGTTGGGGGCGAGGGGGAAGCGGGAGAGCGTCTACAAGTTTGTGGCTGCTGATGATGGGCGTGATACGATTTTTAAGAAGTGGTTTAGCCGGGATGAACAATCAAATTGTGAATCGGTGTCAGTCACCAATAATATAGATATAACAATATCAGTCCATGACACATCACCACTATCCACTCTCCCCATTAATCAAGATGAAGGTCATAGTTTGGGGGATGGCGGACAAGACAATGCAGTTGATTCTTGGTGGAGGCAGGTACAAGATTATGCCCAACTGGCGATTGAACGGGTAGCTTATGGGGTGAATTCGGTCAAACAGTTCCTCAGTACCCTTACTTCAGACGAGCGTTGGGGCGTGATGATGGCGATTGATAAACAAGCGCCGCAGATGTTTGAGGAGTTGACTGCGGCTGCGCCTGAATGGGTGCAGTGGATGGGTTGAACAGGGTGTAGGGTGTAGGGTGTAGGGAAAACGGTGTTGGAAGAGGATTCAGACCTCTCCCAACACAAGCGCCTTAAAGAAAACGAGGCTTCAGACGATGCGGGTTGTTGGGGCTTTTTCTTCCCCTACACCCACTCAGCCTACACCCTACAAAGCGCCCCAACGGGGCTTGGTGATTGATTTGTTGGATTGTTTTTAAAAATGTTGATTCGGTCTAGATGCTGAGGAAGTTGAGGAAGGCTTTGTTGTTAATAATTTTTACTTCCTCTACTCCCCCACTTTATTAGGAGCAAAGTTGACTTGGCGAATTACTAGACTACCTACTACGACGTTGTGAACGTCGCTTCAGCGCTCCTAGAGACTGTCGCCCAATTCCCGAAAGTAAGTTATCAGAAGTAGCGCCTCCTGCACCAGCCTCGTCGGAAGCACATTCAAGGGGTGTAATAGTAGAGAACTCAGAGTAAGGCACTGGACAATTTCCCGCATTATCATTGGGTTGGGGAAGTTGACCTGCTTCGATTGCATCTCTTGCTACTAACACCAATCGTATTAGTTCATCCATCACCTCTGGAGTAATGTTGACATTCATAGGGAACGCCTTGACTGCATAGATAAATTCCGGTTCTGTTTCATCGGCATAGTTTGTAGGACGAAAGCCACTGGTATAACTGATGTAAGGAGCATAACCTCCTTCATGCAACTGACCATCCCGATGCCATTGCCAAAGCATATCCGCAATCTGTTGCTGCAATGTGTTATTGGCTTTGAGTTCTTCTCTAGCTGCCGGCTCGGTCAATTCTCGTTCATACTGGACTTTGGCATCCACTCCTTTTTTATACACACGAAATAAGGTAACAAAGCCTGAGTCTGCTGCGTTTACACAAACTACTGTTGGCTCTTTAGCAATCACTTGATCACGCAGGTAATGCTGTATTTCCAGAATGCCTCCTAGAATTGAGCGAAATCCCTCATACCCGAAAAATTTGAGTGTTGCCCAAGCTGCCATTGAATAAGAACCAGAGCGGGACACTTCCAAAGTGTAGAGTCCAGGGTTGTAGCAAGTCCGAGCTTGAAGATAAGCCGAACCAGGACGACTCAGGAGTTCTTGAAACTTATGTAGATTGCGAACCATCACCACACTGCAATTGTAGGTCGCCCAGCCTGTCTTATGGAAGTCACAACCAATCGCATCGGCATGAACAATTTTACTGATGGCATCGTAATTTTTCTGGATATCGTCCAAAACCTTTAGGGTAAAATTCAAAGGATTTACTCTAAAGTTATATCCTTTGAAGGTGAGCCAAGACCAGCCAATTACTGCATCAGCATAGATTAGGGGTCGCCCAATACCATCGGGATGCTTGGACAGAGGATAAAGCTCATCCACTAAAGCTCGTACTTTATCGATGGGGTCTACAGCAAAGGCATCTGTTGTTCCCATAGTACAAACGATCGCCGCAATGGGTGTACCCTCAGCATGAAGTGAGCGCATCACTTGTTCTAGGTGACTAAAATCCATTGCATTGGTAACATCATCAGTGTCAATATCGATGAAGTTTTCCATCCCCAAACCTGTCCAGTCTGTGGAGTTCATTTTGCAATAGTGTCCCTGTTGAGACACCAGTACCTTGGCATCGGTGCGAATGCCTGAACAACGGGAATCCATACCTAAACAACTGGTCAGGGCGTATTTTATACCATAAAGATAGCAGCCAGATCCGCCAAAAGTGAACAGACCTCCTGCTTCCTGAGTCGGCCAACCAATCAAATCTGCCAAGATTGCCGAGGCTTCCATTTCTGTGCGTTCTATATCCCAGGAATACTCTCCTTCGATAATGTTGGGGCTGAAAACCTGAGTCATCATCGCCGCAATGATGGCGGCAGTGTTCGCCGGTGGGATGACGTTTGCCATCACCAGAGGATGATTCCAGTTAGGCATTCCCTTAAACAAATCGGCGGCTTGTTTTAATACATCTGCTATTGAGGACATCTTGTCCCCTAGCTTAGTTTGGGTGACATTGCCATAATGTGGCCCACTAGGATCTCCACCTAAATAACCTGGAGTTTCTGAGGCTGATAATTGCGGCTGGGGCGGCTTGAGTTGATCAAGATAACGAATTGCTTGGTGAAGCATATCCGCAAAAGGGTCTGAGGAGTCTGTGGAATAGTAGGTAGGAAAGGCGTTTCGCATATCAGACCGCAAAGCTGCCCAACGTGGAGCGCTGGCTTGGACACTACCATCTTTATTCCAATGGCTGGCAAATTTAGAAACCATGAGTTTGACTCCATTTGATTGTGGTTGAACACTCACCCAAGGTGATCCATCATACATTTGACCTTTTGATCAGCAAAAATTCATTCCACCTTATTTTCTAGGTTTTATTTACCGTTACTTATGTGTAACTTTTATTTTTATTGCTTTATTAACTTATGTTAAGGAGCAAGTTATAAAGCCTTTTTTAAGATGGAGAACTTTGTTTAAATTTTTTCTGATGACATAAGTCAAGCTGTTTGCTGTATCAAAAAATTCTAAATTAATAGTCTGAAAATTTCAATCAGTTATCTTACAAAAATTTACATCTTTACCGACCAAATTTTGGACAAATTCTTTGACGAGAATATTTATTAATTTTAATTATTATTTCATCATAATTTCCAACAATTAACTTAAAAAATAAAAAAACAAATGTTATTAAAAATATAAGGATTACATTGCTAGTTACCAAGATTTGCATTATAAGTATGGTTTGCCAAAAGCCGTCAACGCCGCCTTCTGGTGGGATTGGAACTGCCCTGTTTGCGACTGAATTATACTCAGGACTTACGCACCAAGGTTATCTGTTGAGACAGGGTGTAGGGGGGTAAGGGTGTAAGGTGTAAGGGTTTTAAAGATTTACACCCCTATACCCCTCTCTTACAAAGTTCTGATCGGAGGAAGCCTCGCAAGAGACTTTGCGCTATACCCCTACACCCTTGCCCAAACCCTTGATTTTTCGTTTTTCTGCGTAAGTCCTAATACTGTGTGAGCGATGCCAATTTTTGATTACTGAGGAGTCTTTGGAGTTTGGGTTGGCGGATTTTCAATCTTCCCTTCACTGTAACCGAGTTCATACATACTCGCCGCTTGAGTATCATGCTCTGGCGGTGCTTTAGGTTTTCCCGCCCAAGCATCAGATTTTCCTATGTTAAGCCAGTCTTCATGATTCATCCCAGAACTGGATTTGTCCACAGCTTTTGTATTCATAAATACTTAGATCACGGGTTAAGGTTTGCTTGTAACTATGTTCTGCTCATCTATCAGCAAAAACCTATACCTACAGTCAGAATAAGTAGTAGAGATCGCCCTAAATGATACTGGCTTGGCTGATGTAGTTAACCCTATCAATTAGTTCGGTGTATAATCATCGCTAAAAACCTTAATAAAACGGCAGCGCAACACCAGTTATACTAAGTCATTATTGTTAAAAATGTTGCTAATTTATGTATTGCCGTTAATGCTAGTTTTATGTCTGAACAACCTCAAAATTTACAACTTCATGTTCAACAGTTAGCTGACCAAGCACTACAAAAACAACAGCCATCCGCATGGTTTGAAGTTTTATATGCCCAAGCTCAAGGTGACGCAACACAAATTCCTTGGGCTAAGTTAGCTCCCCACCCTTGTTTACAAAAATGGTTGGCTCATTATCAACCGTTTGTTCTGGGGCAAAAAGCATTAATCATCGGTTGCGGTTTAGGCGATGATGCTGAAGCTTTAGCAGAACTAGGTTTTGATGTCACGGCTTTTGATATTTCTCCAACTGCAATCACTTGGTGTCAGCAACGATTTCCTAATTCTTTGGTCAACTACGTAGTTGCAGATTTATTTGCCCTCTCAGCACAATGGCAGCTTGGGTTTGACTTTGTGTTCGAGTGTCGTAACATTCAAGCTTTGCCATTAAATATTCGTTATACAGCTATTTCCTGTGTTGCTTCTGTTGTGGCTCCTAGCGGTACACTTTTGTTAATTTCTTATGTTCGAGATACAGACGCTGAACCCTGTGGCCCACCTTGGCCGTTATCAGAGTCGGAACTCGCTCACTTTGAAAGTTTAGGATTACAACCTGTAGAAAAGATTGTATTTCAAGAGTCTGAGCGATTTAATATTAAGCAAGTTCGGATTGAATATCAAAGGTCATCGCTAGTTTAATTTCAGTTGGAAAAATCAAAGCAACTCATTTTTTCACAAAATAGGATTAATGAGAGCTTAATTTCATTTTAAATTCAAGACTGCATTATACTAGAAAGTCTCAAAGTTACTTCAATTAGACACATCAAAAGCATTTAACATTTCATGGAGAAATATTAATGACTATTTCAATGTATCAAGCTGCAATCCCTGTTTCTGTTCACGCACTCAATAATCTCATAGGTATTTTGGAAAAAGGTGCTAAATATGCAGAAACCAAAAAGATAGAGCCTTCTGTATTGCTCAATAGCCGTTTATACCCAGATATGTTTCCGCTCTGTTAAACCTACCCAAAAATACCCAAGTCTAGACTTAACTGGACATTAGAAATTTTGGTGTTAACTTCCTGTTTCATCGTGGTCTTAGGATGACTCCTAAGAGGTTTGTCCACTTCGCAAGCTGACACGGTAGAGCTTACCGCCCTTCGGGTTCGCCAGTTGCTCTACTTAGGGAAACCCCAAGACCGCACTGGCTCACCAAATCTGAGCATTTTGGAATATAGATTCCATCAAACCAACGCTCTAGATTTTTTGATGCGTTTAAATCTCTGTCCTCCGTGTGACCACAATCAGGACAGATGTAAACGCGATTTTTCAACGGCATCTTATGACGATGCTGACCACAATTAGAGCAAATCTGAGAACTAGGAAACATCCTATCAACTAGCGTTAATTTGCTAGAGAATTTCTCTGTTTTGTACTCTAACTGACGTTTGAACTCATATATACCACAATCAGCAATAGCACCAGCTAACTTATGATTTTTTAAAAATGCCTTGATTGACAAATCCTCTATTTTTATCTCGCTGTGGTTTTTAGCTAAATAGTGGGTCAATTTGTGTATTGCATCTTTGCGAATATTGCTGACTGTGGCGTGTATCTTACCTAGTTTTTTAACAGCTTTGGCTCTATTTTTAGAGCCTTTTACCTTTCGGCTAACACTACGCTGTAAACGCTTCATACGCTTATTCATGCGTTTGTAAGCTTTGGGATTTTTGAACACTTTACCATTGCTAGTTACAGCTAATTCTTTGATACCAATATCAACGCCTACGATAGGTCTATCAGACTCAACAGATGGTTTTTCAATCTCATATTTGATGGCAATAAACCATCTGTTAGCTTGGCGTGAAATGACGCAATTATGAATAGCTGTAACTGGTAATGGTTCAGCTAATTTTACCCAGCCAATAGATGGTAATTTAACGCGCTTACCATCATTTTTAATCATTGGCTTGGCTTTAGTACCCGCCTCCAAATAGAAAGAATCACGCTGACCTTTCTTTTTGAATCTGGGTTGTTTTGATACCTTTTTAAAACATCTATCCCAAGCTTGGCGTAAATCTGCTAATGCTTTTTGTGGTACATTTTTGTTAGTTTCGTAATACCAATCATTAACAGATTTAACCGTTTCTATCAACTTTTTGTGCAAATCAATTGCCGATGGAATCTTGATAGATTTGTCACAAGCGCGAAGTTCTAACACTTCTTTAATGTGAGCATTCGCCCAATTATAAGCATGACGCGCTACACCACAAGCTTTTTTAAATGATGTTTGTTGCTTGTTATTTGGTATCAATGCCGTTTTGAAACTAAGTAACATCGCTCGACCTCCAATGTTTTTGATTATTCTTTAAATATATACCCAAATCTACCTAGTTACAACAATTTTAGGAAAGTTTTTCAGCGTCTTGTACAGCTTTGGCTACATTATCAAGCAAATTTTTGTTTTTACGACTGCGAGAACCGTATAGCCTTGCTGAAAACACTGTAATTAGCTCAATCATGTCAGTAACTAATTCTTGCTCAAAGCTGACCTCATCACTGGATTTATTGATAATTACTACTTCCGTTTCAAATTCTTCACACATTGCAAAAACTAGCTCTGATCCAAACCTTAAAAGTCTGTCTTTATGAGTCAAAACCAACCTACCAATATCACCTTGCATGATGCGTTTTAGCAGCTTTTGAAGACCTTTTTTCTGATAATTTAAGCCCGAACCTAAATCAGAAATAGTTTCAAACTGCCAACCATTAGCAGAGCTAAAAGCCTCTAAAACCTGTATTTGTCTGGTTAAATCTTCTTTTTGGTCATGGCTAGAAACACGCGCATAATTGATTGTTATTCTCTCTTCTAACTTGCTAATGTCTCTAGGTGTTATTTTCTTGATATCTGATATGAAAAATCTTCTATGACCTGTGGGCGTTCTCTCGTATTTAAGCTTCCCTGCATCCGCCCACCGTCTAACAGTCTTGACCGACACGCCAAGCAATGCGGCAGCGTCACCGATGGAAATAGTCACTTCATTAGATTCCATAATAGAAGTTACATAACTGTATACACTCTATTATGTGTACATTTCGGTAATTTTGTTTACATCTGGGTAGATTTTAGCTTACAGTTTCATCCCCTTATCACGGCAAGTACAAATCGCCTGTGACATTGTAAATAGAGGTGCAGCACGGCTGGCTGGTACAGAAGCACCCCAGTTTAAGGATAATGAAACAACCTTTGAGCAACTGATTGAACGCATTCAAAAGACCATTTCACATCTCAATACATTTCAACCTGAACAAATTAATGGTTCAGAAGAAAGAACAATTACTCTACAAATGCGTGACAACACCTTATCCTTTCAAGGAATGCAGTTTCTCCTCTACTTTGTTTTACCAAACCTTTATTTCCATGTCACAACTGCCTATGACATTCTCAGGCACTGCGGCGTAGAACTTGGTAAACGTGACTTCCTTGGTCAAATTTAAAGTATGTGGTCTTTCAGGTGAATGCTTTTTAGTTGCTGATGCCAAATCGATTAGCGAAACGATCGCTATTCTTGAGGCGGTTGCTCCATTACCACTATTATCTCGGTGTTGTGATGCCTTATCATGACTCTGGTCGCATTCAGCCCAAGCCATTGGAACCCCAACAACTCAACCTCTTCGCCAACAACACAATTACGCCCAGCTACGGCAGTAAAGCAGACACTCTGCTGATGAGTGCTGATGTTTTACAAGAGTGGAAATCGCGCATACTGACCCATCAGCAACGGGTAAGGGCAAACCAATCACCTCAGCAAGCCACACTGTTTGACCTGACACCAACGCATTGTGACCCGGAGGCAATTGACCCATTAACCCTACAGCTTGTACCAATGTCGTTCTATTGCACCCCTGCTGATAGCCCTGGTGAAGCTTGCCTGTATTTCATCATTGATTCGGCGGCTGGGCTAGTGTTGTACGTGGGGGAAACGATGAGAAGTAACAAACGTTGGAAGGGCATACACGATTGCAAAGACTATATTGCCAGCTACCAGGATTTGCATTATAAGTATGGTTTGCCAAAAGCCGTCAATGCTGCTTTTTGGTGGGATGCCCCAGTTGAGCGACGAGCGAGGCAACAGTTAGAGTTGAGTCTGATAGTGAAGTGGCGATCGCCGTTCAACAAAGAAAACTGGGATTTGTGGGGGCAACCGTTTAAGTAAGACCTCTGGTTTTCTGAGCAAACTAGAAAATGATTAGGTTATCAATCTAGAAGCTGGATTGGCAGATTTTCATCAATCTCAATTAAGTTAACTTTGGCGTTTTCAACCACTGTATTTCCTAGCAGTGTGTCTTGCAAAGCATCAAATTTAGATTCGGCTTTTCTTATGCGTTCATAATGCAAAATTACATGGTAACGCTTTTGGATTGGCTCTCCCGTAGAAGAACGTTCTACTGTTTCCCAGTCGATATTTTGGCACTCCTCGGCAATCTGACGATATTGGCTGGCTAACTGCTCCAATGCAATAGCTATGGCGTGTTCTTCACTTTGTCCACAGCTGCGAATTTCATTTGGGCTTGACTCAATAGGGGACAATAGCTGACAAATATACTGATTCTTCTCGTCAGCCTGCACGTTAATCGTAATTGTTCTGGTGGTTGATGTCATGCCGCTCTGCGCTCCTGAGTAGTAGAAATTGCTCTAAATCATAATGCTGTCCTTTCCAAATCCAAAAATTAGCCATCCCACAACCGCCAAAGTATCGCTTCATCCCCTTGAAGTTCTTCGAGAAATACTGGCATATAACCGTCTACCTTGGCATAACCACACAATACTACTCCTAAAACTATGAAAAAATCAGTATGCTTAGGAAATCTTGTATTTGAATTAATCGGAATTGATTTTTCATAACCCAATTCTGGTAAGGAACGGCTTACCCAAAGTGCATTATTTTTCCAAAAGTAGGGCAGGATAAACGGTGGATACCAGTCTCCTTCCTCGTCGTGGCTTTCTTTGCAAACAGATATGCCACCATCAAAGACATGATATGGCAGTTTTTTAGTGGTTTCTGCTCCATACATGATTGATTGAACTCTCTAGCAAAAGGAATTTTTTCGCCTCAAACTGTAGACTCTTATTGGGATCAATGCAGCTATTCTTAAATTTAAAAGCTTGGTATATAACTAATAATATGCCGAAAATACCTGACTGCGATCGCTGCCTCATGTACTCTTATGACCCGCACCTAGTCTGTACCGTTCATCCCACCGGGCCAGACGGCGATCGCTGCATAGACTTTCGACTTGACCCCAATACTCAAGCAGAAGAACTTTGGCAACCAGATGGAGCAACCTATTACAACGGCGAGTTAATTCTACAGCCTCGCCAAAGATGGACACAAGAGCAACAGTTAGAGTTACTTGATTGGCATCCGATGTTTACTGGGTTTTGCCCCCGGTGTGGGGCTAAGTATGAGTGTGATTACACAGCACGGGTGCATTGGGATTGTGGGGTTTGCGGGTGGATGGATGATACTGTGTAGAAAACTTCAACCTGGGTTTTTCTGCTTCATCTTTATAATAAAAGAATCAATTGATATTAAATTGCATGACAGTTAATCTTCAAATCGATGAGGCTTTAATTCAAGAAGCTCTAGCTCTGAGTAACCAGCAAAACGAACATGATGTGGTTGAACAAGCTCTGCGTGAATATGTACAACGCCGTCAGCAGATGAAAATACTGGATTTGTTTGGCACAATTGACTATGAGGATGATTACAATTACAAACAGCAGCGACATCAGGAATGAAAGTTATTGTAGATACTTCTGTGTGGTCGTTAGCGTTACGGCGAAATACCCCACAACAGGCTCTACCTGTGGTTCAACGGTTACGTGAGTTAATTGCAGATGATCAAGTCGTCTTACTAGGTGCTGTCAGACAAGAAGTGCTTTCAGGTATTCGTTCTAGTGAACAGTTTACTAGGCTTAAAGATTCGCTTCGTGCTTTTCCTGATTTACCGTTAACTACCGAAGACTATGAATTAGCTGCTGAATTTTACAATACCTGTCGCACCAATGGCATCCAAGGAGCTAATACTGATTTCTTATTGTGTGCAGTAGCTCATCGTCGTAGTTGGTATATACTGACAACTGATCAAGATTTTAGGAATTTTCAAGCATATATTAGGGTGAATTTACTGGATTAATCAGAAATGAGCAATCGCACTGTTGCAGATGAGATTGTATAAACTCACGCTCCTTACTGAATCAAATTTATAAATTTAATAATTACCGTTCACACCCAATCCCATCCCTATCCCTATCAAACCCATGCGGATCTGGCTGATTCACCCTAAATCTGCGGTAAGGTATATCAGGACAATCTAAATCTGGTGAGTTCGGCGGAATGCAAAAATCTGGGTAAGAAGGGTCGCACTGTTGTTGCTGCGATCGCTCTGTAGTAGGCGCAGTATTTTTCTTGCCTCGCCTAAAATCCCACGGCATCACGAGTTTTCATATTGCCTTACTAGAATATACAGATATTAGATGCTTTCTAACTAAGTAATCAATCTGGTAGATCAGCGCTCCAGTCATTAACCACAAAATCCCAAAAACTACTATTATCTGCTGTTGAAATTCTGTGTATGTTTCAATAGGTTTTGCATAACTCAAATGAAATATAGGCAAAATAAACGTGCAGAGTAAAGCAGCTACCAGGGTAGATAAGGTAATTACCAGAGTAAACACTGAAGGCTAACGTTGTACCAATGCTGTAGCTTTACTGAACTTATTTTTTTTTATCTTTATCACATTTCCATGATTGAAAAGTCTGATGGACAAAGCCTCAATGACTAAATATCTTTATGAGCGATAAACAAACCTTAAGCCTTCTCTACGAGACACTACGCGAACGGCGATCGCACTTTTTACTTTTCTTCTAAGGATGGAAAGAATCACACTTTCTAATTTCCGTGATAATTGCCTCAGCCGCTAGCTTCTGACTCCAGCACACTCAACACCTTTTCCTCCAACTGGTCTGATAAGCCCGCTTCAGCTTCCTCTTCGACTCCAAAAACTTCTGTACCGACTCCCAAGCGCTCACTGGAGTACATCCGTGAAAGGCAACCAGCTACGCCAAGAGCGCTTTGCGCCATTGCACACAAGAGCGAATCTGCTCACATCCTGGGGACTGAATTTCCTTGGTCAGTGCTGAGTGTAAGTTATTAAACTATGTCTTAACTTGAGGTAAAATCAACTTCATCAATCAATAATGCTGCTAAAAACCAAGCTATTCATGAGACTTGATTGCAAAAAAGATATTGTTCACTATTTTTGGACAACCCTAGAGAACTATGGAATTTAACAACGATATTGAAGCAGTGATTTTTGACTGCGATGGGGTATTAGCTGATACAATGCCTTTGCATTATGAAGCTTATAAACGAGCATTCAACGAAGTTGGGCTAACATTAGAGCGCGACTTTTTCTATAGCTGTTCTGGTGGTAAAGCCAGTGAAACATTAAAAAAATTACTTGATGGACAAAACTACAGTGGTGACTGGCTTCAATTGCATCAGCGCAAGAAGGAAATTATGTTTGACTTATTTTCTTCGGAGCAACTACGCCCATTAGCCTCAGCTCGTTTAGTTCCCTTACTGAGTCGTTGTTACCGTCTTGCAGTTGTCTCCAGTGGTTCAGCTATTTCTGTTAATTACGTTATTCGCAGTCTAGGTTTATCTGAATACTTTGAAGAAATTGTCACCGGTGAAGATGTTCAGTTAGGCAAGCCAAATCCAGAACCTTTTTTATTGGTTGCTGACAGGATGAGAATTGCACCATCTAAATGCTTAGTAATTGAAGATTCTCAAGCAGGTATTGAAGCTGCTGATCAAGCCAAGATGCAGAGCTTGAGTGTTTATTCATTTGTCCCCAAAATATAAAACTCTATCAATCTTAATAGTTTTTGTTCCATTGGGGTTAAATACGGTCGCTTCAACTCCCCCAGATATTTCAACATAGCACGGGCCGCCTCTTCTAAGTCCTCGCTAGGGAACAACCGTGCTAGGCGATCGCAGATCGAGAGCATCTGCTGACATTCCGCGCTCAGATAATCGTAGGACTTGATGTGCTTCAGCCCAACGATGTAAGTTACACTACCTTTAACTTCCCTCAAAACAGCCACAGTTCCACAAGCTGGCAATCTCACAAGCTTTGTATGTTAGAAAATAGAATTAATAAAAGAACTGTCTTTTACGGTGCTATTACTTTGACAGAAACATTGCCATCTGTCCAACTTGGCTGTGAGAAAAAGGCGCAGGCACAGTCTACTTCAGGGAGCCAACATAAAAGGATTTTGTTAGCGGTAGATTTACAAAATGGCTTTTTGATTACACCTGAATGTCTTGCAGTTGTGCCAAAGGTGGTTGCTCATGCCAGTCAGTTTCATCAAGTTTGGGCAACTCGCTTTTTTAACCGCAATCCTAATTTCTCACGTCAAGTAAACTGGAACCAGATGGTATCAGCACAGGAAACAGAGCTTTCTCCCGCCTTGATTGGGGTTGTCAGCAAAACGTTTGATAAGCCTTCATATTCTCCGATGTCACCTGCCCTACTCCAAGCTCTGCAAACAGACGCTATTACTACTGTTGCAGTGTGTGGGGTTGATACAGATGCTTGTGTGATGGCTACGGCTTTGGGACTATTTGATGCTGGATTTGAAACATTTGTAGTATCAGATGCCTGTGCTTCTAGCGGTGGGCAGGAATATCATGAAGCAGCTATTAAAATATTGAAACGCAATATTGGCGAG
Source organism: Anabaena azotica FACHB-119 (assembly GCF_014697625.1). Lineage (GTDB taxonomy): Bacteria > Cyanobacteriota > Cyanobacteriia > Cyanobacteriales > Nostocaceae > Trichormus > Trichormus azoticus_A. The sequence continues at coordinate 12,980 of NZ_JACJSG010000082.1, forward strand.
AAATATGTGATTTCTTTGAGCGAATTACCTACAATTTTGTCTTTGGGACTTGCAACAAAATAAAAGGTGTTGCTCAATCACAATATAAATTATGCGATCGCACTCTGTAGGTGTTAGTGCAATAGTAGCGCCTAAGCTATGTCTGCGATTATCAACCACATCACGCAATCTCAGGTTTTTGTTGAATGTTACCTGAGATTTTGTCAGCAATGGCAGATTCAGGCAGATTCGGACAATAACCCTGACATATCTAATACTCGCCCTGACCAAACACTAGCTTGCTCAGACATATTGGTGCGTTCGCTCTCCTCAGACCAAAGACTATCAAACTTTAATTTCCACCTTGCCAGTTGAACTTGAATGTTCACCAATTCCTCGGCATATTCCGGTTCAATTTCTGCTGCTGTCCATTCAATAAAACATATAGTTTCATCTGCTACACTCTTAACAGCTTCAGGGTAAGCAGTGTTACAAAATGTTCTCAACCTAGCTAAATTAGATGCTATATGCCCTAAGCGATTTGATGTATTTTCGCTTTGAAACCTTGCTTGTTTTTCATCCAATTTCTGGCTCATATCCACCTATTAGCTCCTGAGCAATTTGTTTTACACATTCTCGAATGGCTGGGTCTTGAATTAGCATTGAGCGATTATTCTGGCTGGGGCGGATGTTGATAATCGACTCATAAGCAATTGATTGATCATAAGGAATCCAGTCTGCTCCCCAAATATCCTGTTGTCTACTACCATCTTCAAGCAATGCCGCTTCACAATATGCGTGTTTGTCTCCTCCCCCAGCTAAAATTCCTCTTTCTATGTCTACTGCTATTTTGATATATAGTTCCAAAGTTTGCAGCATTTGATGAAATTCTTCTAATGTTGCTCTTTGCTTGATAATCAGTACCACAATCACTCTCACTGCAATAGATTACTCACAGCATTGTTGCATTAGTCTCTAACCTCAGCTTCCAACAAACTCAACACTTTTTCCTCTAACTGGGTCAAGTAAACCCGATTCAGCTTCCAAGGGCGACTCCAAAAACTTCTGCACCGACTCCTCTAGCTTAGTGGAGTACACCCGACTAATGCGATCAGCGAAGCTGGGCGGAACGCCATCGCACAAAGCTCCCACCTGCTCACACTCCGCAGGTAAATATTCGCAAGACTTCAAATGCTGCACCCCAACCGTCAGTTCACCATTCCAAGTTCTGACGGTGCAGCTAAACTCGCCCACGTAAGTCACAATCCCCCAACAGCCGCCCATGCCTCTAAGTTCGGGGTTGTCTTTGACAAGGATTCGACACACTTCCCCGATTTGGTAGCTGTTGGGTACTTGAGTGCGTTCCATTATTCGCTGCACTACATCTTTGACAACACGACCAGATGGCGCTTTACCACCAGCTTCTTCCACCGCAATTTGCCATGCTTGCTGTTGCTCCTGCGGTTCTAGTTTAGTCATGGGTCTGACTTGCCCTTCACTGGTCGGTAGGATTTGTGTCCCGTTTGTTGTCAAATCTTCAACTTCAGAATTTTGACAACAATTTGTTGTCAAATTTTCGTAGACTTGGGCTGCTGCAATCAAGTAATTGGACTTTTGGCGACTGTGACCAAATCTATCACGACAGTATTCCTCAAACGTGCGATGAGTAGAACGGTACAGCCGGCGATCGCGTAATTCGGAGAGCGCTTTCCCCGCCTCAAAGAACGCCCTTTCCACCTTGCGCTCAAGGTGTAGGCGATCGCTCTGTTCTTCTGCGGTGAGTTCAGGTACTTCAACCGCCGCCACGTCAATCGTTGCTGAGGCGGGATCTTCTGTTGAGATTTCTGGATTGATAGATGACGCAGAGGTGGCTTTGCGCTTACGGGGTGGGGTGTTCATGCGCCTACCTCTTTTAACTGAGTAGTATTTGCTCTAAGCACTTAAATAAACTCAGAAAATTAGCGTGCTTAAGGTTCAGCATCCTCTTCAGGCTCCACAGATTCGTAGAGGTCTTTTGGCTGACAATCAAGTAATTCACAGAGTTTGGCGACACGAACAAACATTTTGACTCCATCTCGGCTTTTTTCCCAATTACGAACAGTAGAGACATCAAGCCCTAATGCTTCAGCAATTTGCCGTTGAGTCAATTGTTTTTCTTCTCTGAGTTTTGCGATCCTAGACACGAAAATTTCTCCCATGCACTAATTCATAGCATTATCTTACCATGCTTTTCTTCATGTGAAAAAGTTGACAGCGTGAAAAAGTTCACGCATAATAAGTATAGAAAAAGCACCCCTGACGACCAATCCGAAGTGCTTTCCTAGTCCATTAACAGAACTCATCAATTATGACCTACCCACGGTATTCTCAACAATCCCTGGAACGCAAATCAATTGCGCGGCTCAAACAAATCTACAGCGAAATCGGCTGCAAAATCGTAGTAAGAGACAGACGACGCAAGGATGCGTGGATTGCTGCGATCGCTCAACACCAAACCCGACACCTCTACAAAATCGCCCCTCTTGCCCTCGACCAACAAGCGCAAGCACAAATCGCCAACCAAGCCCAAGCTGTAGCACCCAAAAGCCTGACAGTAAAAGAAATATCCTTCTACGAACAAGAATATTACGCCGGCGGCAAATTGATAGCCACCATTACATATGACAGCGAAGACTTCGTAACCCAGAGATGGGTGGTGATGGTCAATGGGCAGGAGATTCACAGACACTATACCCCGGAGTTGTGCGATCGCTTCATCAACTGGAAATATCTAGACGGCACGTTACCAGTGCAAGAACAGAACGCAACAGAGACAAGCGCTGGTAATGAAGTTATGTCCGAGGTAGCCACTGAATGCGAGAAACGCGGTTTGGAACTGATAGGCGATCGCCACATCTACCGAGACGGTGACAAGCTGGGCGAGGTATTACTTCGCCGGGGTATTTTGTGGGCTATCCGTGCTGACAGTCGAGAGCGAGTAATGTGCGAGTGCGCCGTAGATGCCGTTTGGTGGTTATCAACTGCTAACCCTTCAAACACCGATGAATTTTTGCAGTATTACCCGCTTGAACAGATGAAGCCTCACCAGTGGGGGCAGTTGTTTGTCACGCAAGATTTAGTTGCAGCGTAAATAAGCCGTTCGGGAGTAGGGCGAGACTCTACTTCTCAACTTCTAATGGGTGAAATAACAATCATGTCCTGTGTAATCTCTGCTTTAGAACGATGCTGGTACTTGTCCCCTTCCTGGGGTAAACAATTGCCAAACGTTGAAGTCCAACTATGGGAACGAGTGTACATCACAGCTACTGGAACCTTTGGTTACTGCTGTGGCGTGGTGTGGCAGGATGACCAGTTAGTTTATGCAGTATACAGCGAACGCACTATTGCCCATCTCTCCAAAGACGAAATTCTTGGTACTGGACGGGTACAGGCTGTCAAGTTAGACAAACCAGTGTTTGCACTTGGCGATCGCGTTCTACTTCAGTTCAGCAGCCACGCCACGAAACAGCGCTTGGTGTTGGGTGTTGTCCTGGTGAATGACAGTTGGTTTTACGTTATCGAAATCAAGTCCCCTGATTTGTTAGAAGCACTAGGTTCACCAATCCGTTTTCCCTTGGTGAGCGAAACAGATTTAGTCCGAGTTTATCTTTAATTTTTAACTTGGAGCAACTACCATGTCACAAATAGAAGTATCTCAAATCATTGAACAAATAAAGCTTGAAATCACTGTTGATTCCAACGGACTGGGTAGGGCTAGCCTTCGTGCAACAGCAAGACTAGCAGATGTAGATGCGGCTGGACTATTTAGAAGTCTCAAAACTGCTGTTGACATTTCTCGCTCTAAATTGGTTGAAAAGCTTATCCGTAAAGGGTTTGAAGGTGTTGACATTTTAGGCTGGTCACAGTCGGGCATCCCCGATTTAGCTGTCGCTACCATACTTCATTATTATGGCTATGAAGCTGGCAAAAGGTGTAGCGAACAAGCAAGACTAGCTTGTGAGGCGTTTGAAGGCATCGGTGTCCGCGCTTGGATGCAAAATCTCAAAGGCTGGAACTCTCCCAATCAACAACCAGAACCACCCAAAACCATCGCCCCATCCCAAGAAGCTGCACAGTTAGCCCTTCTACTCGGTGAGTTTGCTGGCTTAGACAAATCTCTGACCGCTCAGTTAGCCGTTAACGCCGCTACTGCTGTCAACCCCGCACTCAAGCCGGCGGCTGATGGATTAAAAACAGCGATCGCTCAAACCAACCCATCAGAAGACGCATATCTCAGGGCTACGGATATTGGTGAATTAGTGGGCATGAGTGCTAGGGCCGTTAACAAATGGCTACTCAACGCTGGACT
>NZ_JACJSG010000083.1 GCF_014697625.1 Anabaena azotica FACHB-119
CAGTCACTCAGCACTGAGCAATTGGCGTTACTTGCTGCTATCCCTGCTATGCAAGAAGCCATTGCCCAGTTACAAGCCCAGGTGCAAACGCTGCTACCCCCATCATCTGACTTCATACCCCCAGGCTGGGATGCCGAGGTTTGGCGATCGCTGCCCCCACAAGACAAGCGCCACTTTCGGTTTATGTTCCGTCGCCGCAATTTCCGCCCCTCACAGCAAGGTCAAGCTGAACCTGTGGCACTACCCTCTGTCACCGTTGAGCAGTTGAAGGAACAGCAACGGGCTGAAGTAGCCCAGTTAGTCGGTGAAGTATCGCCCGAACAGAAAAGAGAAGTTCAGTTAGTCAAACAAGAGATTTTGAGGCAGTTCTGGTCACAAGCGCCAGATGAAGATGTGCCGTTTTAAACTTACCAATTTCTGCAAATATATAAGGTGAAATATGAGCAGCATTGCATCTACTGAGAAATTCTCTGTCCTAGTCATTCTGCGCCGAGAGTACCTTGACATCACTGGTAATTACTGCGCCGCCAAGCTGATTGAGTATTTCCGGCACTGGACAAAGTGGAAAATGAAAAATCACCGTACTCCCTGGATTTACCAGCCTCTTAAGCGGATTTACGCTGACCTAATGGGTGAGCATAGCCTTCATGTGATTCGGGCTGCGATCGCACGACTTGAGGAGATGGGTATTATCGAGAAGCAGAAGAATCCTGGTAACGGACAGGATAGAACTTGGCAGTATAAATTAAACTTTGAGGCACTAAATCGGCTACTTGAGGTTGGGAGAGGCAAAACTGAACATTCCAGGTTCAATAGCGAACAACACCACAGAAACCAACCTCAAACTTCAAAACCACAACAACACACTGCTGTTGAGCCTTCTAAAAGTGAGGAACTGGAAAACGAGAATTTGGAGTGTGACCAGGAAGGGTCGAGCCAAACCCCAGAACCAGAGTTACCCCAAGTTACTCGCTACGTTGATGAACCAGAACAGGTTAACTCGACTAACGAGATAGACCATCATGAGGGACACTTTTCCGCCGCCCCGGTTGCGTCGAATTTTCACTCCTGTGATGATGATTACACCGAACCACAAGAAAAATCAGTACAGCCCAGTCAGCAGGAGGTTCAGGAGGTATTGCAGGAGTTACGGGAAATTCCTTGTACCCCTCAGTTTCGGTTAAATGGGGAGATTCAGCGCACTGTCAAACGGTATTGGGGGAATGTGCCAGGGGCGATCGCTTACTTGAAAGAGGCGGTGCGGACTTGGAAAGGGGTCAAATCACCGGAGGCTGTGTTTGTGGCTGCTTGTAAAGAGGGACGGAAGCCGGAGGTGCAGCAGGCTAAAACTGGTGCGATCGCTTGGTTCGACTGGGCGCGGAAAAACAGGATTGTGATTGCGATGTCAGGGGAAGTTGTGTACACGCCGGATGGGGAGGCGGTGGCACTGGCGGAAATGATGCGGCGGTATCCGGTGGGGGAGTAGGGTTCTGGATTTGCCGGAAATCTTGAAACAGTTGAGTGAAGATCACGTAAATTTTTATATTACTGGTAGTGTATGTCGCTATAGTTACAATGTCTTGCCCAAAACGTGACCTGAAAGCTGGATTTTGCTACCATGTTACTGTCCGGTGCAATAACAGGGAATTTCGCCTAACACGCTTGGAATACCGTGAAGTCTTTCTCTATGCTATTAAGAAGGCACAGGATAAATATGGGTTTAAGCTTTATCTGACTTTTCACGGGAAGTTAAAATGTTGCATTAATTAACCACAGAGGCACAAAGACACAGAGATAGATGAGAAATTTTATTGCACTATTTTAGCCTTGCCACGCCAGTAGGGTGTGTTAGCGATCGCGTAACGCACCTTACTAGCTTTATATTCAGAATAAAAAATTGGAGTGTAAGTAAGAAACTAATGACTAATGAAAACACCTGTTCAGATAACAATAGTGAGAACTCTCACGTTATAACATTTATTTCAGATATGAGTCTTAAATCTCATCTTGTATTCAGTCAATGGAGTAATTACTCTCCAGTTCATATTTATTCAGCTTTTTATTTTGCTAATATGAGCAAACATCTTGAAGAAAAATATCAAACAGAGTGTGTAACAAGACAGCAAAAAGACAAAATTACTATTAAAGACAAGTATGTTAATCAGCATAGAGCTTGTGTAACATCTGCAATTTTTGCTTCTGTAGCATTTTTGGAAGCAACAATTAATGAGCTATTTTCAGAAATAGTAGAATTCCCTGATGGATACTATGCAAACCAACTCGATTCTGATACTAAATCAAAAATGAAAAAGCTATGGACAGAAGAAGATATTTCTTATGAGCGCACACTAGAAAAATTTCACAAAGTTTTAAGTGTAGCCGGAAAGCAAGCTTTAGATAAAGGTAGTTCACCTTATCAAGACATCAACTTCTTGATCAAAATACGTAACGTCTTAATGCACTACAAACCGCAAATGATTATACAAAGCTCAGATTTTGAACCAATACCAATAACAAAAAAGTTTAATGAATTAAATTTTCATGCTTTGGAATCAGCAAATAAATTTCCTCAAAATCCTCTATTTGAAGAATACAGTCCTTATTTTCCTGACAGATGTTTGGGATATGGTTGCGCTCAATGGGCTGCTAATTCAAGTGTAAAATTTGTTAAAAAGTTTTACAATACATTGGGAGTAGAACCACATCCTGCGCTTGATACTTATGGAAATATTGCAGATTTTTCTGGAATAATCTGCCCATAAATTATTACGGTGCGTTAGTTATATGATAACGCACCACGAAAAATACAAAAAGCAGCAAAATCAAAAAAAATTAATTTCCAAATGATTCGGCTTGGTTTAGGAAAATATCAAATTTTTGGTTAATGAATTCCAACCCTTTTATAGTATTTTTGTCCTTAATTTTCTGACGGTAATTATTATATGTTAAATCCCATCCATCCTGAAATCCTTCTTTAGCTAAATTTGGATAAGATTTTTCAATTTCTACTAACATTTGATTTAATACAGTCTCATTTTTACTTTGTAATTCAATGATAATTTTACACAGTAAACAAAGGTCTAAATCAGTGGCTTTATTACTTGTATTAATGTAATTTTTAATAAAATCTGCTGGAGATAAGTTAGGTTCAGATAACATGGTAGCTAATTTTACACCATAAAATTCAAAATCAAAATTTTCTTTGTTAGACATGATAAATCCTGTATTCAAAACTATTGAATAGTATACAATATTTAAATGTTCAAAAGCCTTAATTGCTCTTTTCCAGTCAGCTTAAGAATAAGAAGAATTTGTTAAAGAAATCAGTGATAATACACCTTGTGATTTTTGTATATACTCTTTTGCTTGGCTTCTGTTATAAGTTGTATAATTCCCCCTAATAATTTGCTAAGTTTTATATTGTTGAAAATAAATAAAAAAAAATATAATCATAAATAAATTTAGATTATATTAATTATGACTCTCCCAGACTTGGGTTGATAAATTAACACTAAAAAATGGCTCAAACGATTGATATAACAAGGTTTCGCTAAAATAAAATCAAGTATTTAATAAAAAATTACTTTATTACTCTTGAATCCCAGACTATGTAAGAATTTAACCTGATATTAAGTATTAATTTGTTATAGCTAGTCTAGGAGAGCCTTAATTATTTTGGTAAAAAAAGTAATATCCTGCTTAGTAGCCATGACATTAAAATCTTGAGAGTTTTGTTGCTACGGACTGCTCTAGCTAATAATAGACCAAGGAAAGAATAATATACTTTAATAAAAATACGTCCTAGAGCATTTTTTACCAAATAGTTATCTCTAAAATTTCTATATTTAGAAACTTCTTCAGCGTAAGGAGTGCCAAATGTTGCAGTAGCAACAAAACAATCTCCTGATGTATTTGATTTTAAATTTGATGTGCTGGATGTATTTACATTGGTAGTTTTTGGAGTAATTTTAGGTTCATTATCCTCTATGGTATTGTTATCTAACTTTATGATCACTTGTCGTCTTTCGTCCAAATTAATTAAACAATTATCTGGATTAGAATCAATTCCTATACACTCAACATCCCACTGATCTTGCATTGAGTTAAAAACTTGCATGAAATTATGACCTATCCATAAATCCTCACTACCACAACTGACAGCAAAGAATCTAGATTCATCATCAGTTCTTGTTTTTCTATAAGCCGCAAAACAAGATTTACAACAAACAATAACTTCTTCTAGGTATTCTTTGATAGTTGCATAATCAGCAAGTTGAGAATAAGGATGACCATGTATTTGTATAACTGGAATTAAATACCAAGTTTTATAAACTGGTATATCTCGATTTGGCTCTAGAGTAGCACCAACTGATTTATATTCATCCACAGGTATAAGTTGCATAAAAGTACCATCATCAGGGAATATTTGGGTTATACAAGTCGCTTTTAGAATTTTTTTCCCTTTTTTTCTGAAGATTTCTGTTATATCTTCGTAGCTTTTGTTATGGTTCATACAATTACTCTAGGCTGTAATGATATTTTTTGTAAAATTTATACTTAATAGAATATAATACCACTTAATCAATAGATTTACATAAAATTTTCGGTTCTTGCGTAGATTTGATGGTAATTGAGGATTGATGACAACAAAACTTTTATGGGGTAAGCATTCTAAACGATTATGTCCAATATTTTCAATGAAAAGCCCACACAATAAGGCTTTCAAAGATTTTGAACTGAGTTTTCCATAAAAAGTACCGAAGAACCAAATTTTCTAAATTTGTATTGCGTTTTATTAAAAACTGCAAAAAGTATGTGAATTTGATTAGTAATATGTCTAAACCTAAGTTTTACCTTCTCAAAAATTTAATAAGGGGTAAAAGTTAGTTCTTTTATCCTTTCCTCATCAAAATCTATTTCTGCGTCTTTCCCGTCTAGATAATCCTCATAATCTTGAAAGATATATATAACCTTTTTGTGCATACTTTTCTACGTAACTGAACCGTATTGGTTTACATGAAATAGAAATGTAAATGCTGTGTATAGGACTAATATTTGATTTTTGAAATACACGTAGTGGCGTGGCAAGACTAAAATGTTTCATTAGAATTATCTGTTTCTTGGGGTTCAAATACTGGATAAAGATGTTTAAGTTTGACACGAGCATCATCAGTAGTAAAATGCCAAATTACCTTACTGGTGGTGGAGTTACGCTCTTGTTGGTAAGGTGGGAGCAATCGCTGCAAGAGCAGACCAAAAAATCAGTACAGCCAAGTCAGGAGGAGGTTCAGGAGGTATTGCAGCAGCTACGGGACATTCCCTGTACCCCGCAGTTTCGGTTAAACGGGGAGATTCAGCGCACAGTCAGGCGGTATTGGCAGAATGTGCCGGGTGCGATCGCTTACTTGAAAGAGGCAGTACGGACTTGGAAAGGCGTGAAGTCACCGGAGGCTGTGTTTGTTGCGGCTTGTAAGGAGGGTCGGAAACCGGAATCCGCACAGGCCAAGTCGGAGGTGGCTGCTTGGTTTGAGTGGGCAAGACGGCAAAGGATTGTGATTGCGATGTCAGGGGAGGTCGTGTACACGCCCGATGGTGAGGCTGTGGCGTTGACCGAGATGATGCGGCGGTTTCCGGTACAGGAACCATAGCGTCAGCTATTAATCAGTAGTATATCTTAATACCTGTTCCCATTTTCAAAGTTACGCAGTATGTACCGTAATTCCTTGAGCGTTGATAGATTGGATAGATTCTGTACCTTTATTTGAAAAACGTCAGCAACTAGTCGGTTACTGACACAGGAATACGTATGAAAAAGATTCGCTTTTCACTAGTAGCACTAACTGTAGGAATTGGGTTGCTATTAATATTGGCCACTGCAATGGCTTACCGCCAATGGCAGGCTACAACACAAGGATGGTGTGTCCGTTACACTCCTGATAATAAGCAGCAGGTTTTATACGGTGATGATTGTACTAAGTGAATTTTGTAAAGAGATTGCGGTAATTAACTTACCTTCTGCGTCAATGACCCCTAACAGAAGTATTATTAAGCGAGTGTAAGGACAAATGTAAACACTTTAAGCGCTTCACAATAAGTTTAAATAGAATGTTGCTTTCTTCACAGGTTCTTTAAGCTAATTTCATTACTTTTATCATTGGAATAACAGCATTAATGATTGATACTAAAGACATAATTTAAGGATAGATAGTTTTTTGTAAGCACTACTATCATATTCACTGGTTCAATCTAGCCAAGCTAATAAGGAATTTTAGATGAAGAAGATAACAAATACTAATTCAGCAGGAGGTGCAATTAGAAGACAAGTAAGAAATACTATAGGTCGATTAACTTTAACAGGAATAATTAGTTTTGGGATTGGTGGGGCAGTTACCTTCGACCGTTATAATAACTATTGGAATCAAACAATATTTCGTGTTCAAACTGTTGATTTCAATATTTTATCTCATACTTTACCAACTAAACTATCCTATGCTCTTCTTAAAAAGCAGCCAGAAGAAGTACAGCGTACATTAGATAGTAATTATAGTTTATTTGGTTTGATAGTTACAGATTCTAGTGGACAGAAAATTGTTGCTTATTCAGGTAAAAATTCTGGAAAATCTTCATCTTGGAAAGCAGCACTAGATCCACAGCAATTACAAAGTCATCCTTATGATCTATTACTTGACCCTCCACCTGTATATGCACAGTGGACTTATAGTAAACCTCAAGCAACTGAACGTACTGCAACCAAGTTCACTAACCAAGGTCGTGTTATAGGCAGAGTTTACTACGTTAGGGGTGTAAGACCGACATTTCAAGAGGATATGATTACATTATTAAATCATCCTTTTTCTGGAAGTAGTAGGATTCAAACTTACACCACAAGTCTTATAGCTTGTTTTGGGGCTACTTTGCTTATCTGGAGTGGCTTGGAGTTTATTCTTTATAGAAAACGGGTTGATCAAGAAAAAGCACAGCGTGAAGCAAAACTGGCGGAAGAAAGACAAGAGGACTTAATAAATAACAACCAAATTTTACAAGTTCAATTAAAAGAGAGAATTGATGAACTTCAATTATTACAAAAACAAATAAATGATGAACGTAATCAGTTTGAGGAAGAAGCTGATAAATTCAATAAATTAAATAACAAGCTCCAACAAGAAATTGTTAAGTTAACAGAGTCTCTAAGAGACATATCAGTAAAATTTGATAAAGATGAAGAATTGAAAAAACAATTAATAAACTTAAAAAAATCAGTATCAGAATATGAAGAACGAGAAAACCTCTTAAAAAAACTTGCTAACGAAGCAAAAGATAAATCAGAAAATTTAGCTATTGAAATTGCAAGTCTTGAAAAAGAGTTGCTAGATAATCATCCTTTAAATGATTTTGAAACTTCTATTTTAAACTCTCTTCAACAAAACTTTCCAGACAAAAAAGTTTTTGTGCAGTTTGATGTCGCTAATGGCAATAAAGCAAGTATGTGTACAGATTTTATAGTTGTTATGAATAACTGCTGTATTGTTATAGAAGCTAAACATTACTTAGGAAAAATTCAATCAATCGGTTATCCACGTAATACTGGGTGGGTCTGTAAAACGAATACACAAACAAAAAATATTCGTGCTTGCTGGGGTAGAAATCCTTATGAACAGGTTTGGACGTATAGTGTTTCTTTATATGGAAGAGTTAGAATATCAAATGAAAATAAGCTTCCTGTATATGGAATCGTTATCTTTCCAACTGGTTCATTTATTGATGATAACATCAAATCTAATATAAGTCGTTTTTACAGAGTTACAACTTTAGATAATTTGAAAACTACTATTCAAGACTTAGAAAATAAAGCTAGGTTTAAAAATCGAACTGGATTAGCATATCAGCAAATTTTAGAACAACTAACAGGTATATTTAATAAACAATCAGCTTAATCGTAAATCTAGGTGCTTTTTATCATGTTTCATTCTAAAAATATTCAGATTTATATAAATTTTTTTACAATTATTGGTGTTTTAGCTTTATTCAGTTGTAGTTCTCGTGAACCTATAAAAGTCACATCAACAGCTTCACCAATATCTTCTATTAGTAAAACTGAAGAACAGAAATTAAAAGCCACGACTTTAACTATTGGTATTCTCAGCCCACCAAAATACTACCAAGGATTAGCTAATTATCTCAAGCAGCAATTTGGTAATAAAGTCCAAATAGTTATTGATGGTGATGAAAAACTTTCTTATGAAGAAGCTAGAAAAAGAATGATTAATAAGGAATGGGATATTGCCTTTCCTCAATCACCAATGCTTTCAATAGCTGCCAAAAATAACGGTTATTCTTATGCAGCCCGAATGTTTCCTGATAGTCCACCATATTATCAAGCTACATTATTCACAAAAGCTAATAGTCCTATTAAATCCATTAGCGATTTAAAACCAACACATACTATTGCTATGGGTGATTTTAATTCAGCATCTAGTTTTTATGTAGCTGCTTATGACTTATATGGTAAAACCCTAAAAGTAAATATGGGTCATAAATCATCTAAAATCAAAGAATTGGTAAAAACTGGAAAAGCTGATGTAGGTGCAGCAGCATATATAGCTGTTAAAAATGACGAAAATTTAAGAATTATTCATTTAAGTAAACTAATTCCTGGTGGTAATGTTTATTTATCACCTAAACTTTCTGAATCTGATCGCCAGATTATCACAAAAATATTATTAAATGCCCCAGCAGATATTAGAAAAGATGCTAATTATGGTGCTGGTCAAGAACATGATTATTCACAACTATTAAAAATATCTGAACGAACAGAAAAAATTTTAGAGTGCAATCCTTTTGCAAAAAATCCAGTTGATTTTTTCTGTGGTAATAAACCTAAAATAATGCCTGATACTCCTGGCAAGATATTAGAAATATTAGGTAAAATTAATGGGTGGACTAAAAAAGGTGAATTTGAATCTTTTAAACTATTAGGAGATAAGAATAAAGTTTATGAAGTAATTATACCAGAAAAGATTTTTAATCAAATTCCTGATGCTCCTAATTCCATTTCTATACAAGGTCAAAATGTCAAAATCATTAATGTTACACCACAAGAACAAGGGGGAATAATTCAATTAAAAGTTACAGAACCCAATCAATTTATTGTACTCAAGGATATATCTCAATCTTCTACAGACTCAAATTATCAGGTTAAACAAATTGATGATGGTGATACAATTACCGTCAATGATACATCCAATCAAGAAATCAGAGTGCGATTTGCTTGTATAGATACCGCAGAAACACCTAAATCTGATGCAGACAAGAATACTGATAACCCTGCTGACAAGAATCAGTTTTTATGGGGTAATAGAGCCAAAGAACGGCTAGAATCCATCATCAAAGTTGGAGATCAGGTAAAACTAAATATCGTCGATACTGATCGCTATGGGCGCAAAGTTGCTGAGGTACGCTTAGGGGATGGTACTTTTGTACAACAAATACTAGTGAAAGAAGGGTTAGCGATGGTTTATCGTCAATACCTGAAAAACTGTGCTAGTGCTGATATTGTGGAACAGGCTGAAGCTGAGGCTAAACAACAACGTCTCAATATTTGGGCAGATTCACAATTTACTGCTCCTTGGGACTGGCGATCGCGCAAAAGAGCCGCCAAAAAAAGTTAACTTAAAAACCCTGTTACCACCAATGTCTAAACCACCTTCTCAATATTTTGCCATCACTGCATTAGTACCAGTGCTGCTACTATCGCAATTACAACAAGATACACAGCAACAGACCACCACTGGTAAACAGCTAAATGAACAAGGAATCTTAGCAGTTAGCTGGGTACAACAGTCTGGAGAATACAGAGCTTTAGCTTATCAAGCATACAATATAGCTAAATTTACTTTTGATACAGCCAAATCAAAAAAGATATCTCGCCCCGCCGTCATTGTTGATATTGACGAGACAGTTTTGGATAATAGCCCCTATCAAGCAGGGTTATTAGATAGTGATAATGGTTTTGAACTTAGTACATGGAATCAATGGATTAAAGTCGAAAAAGCTAAGGCTGTACCGGGAGCAGTTGAATTTGTTAATTATGTAAATAAGAATGGGGGTAAGGTATTTTTTATTTCTAATCGAGATGAAAAGAGTATTAAAACTTCTAAAAATAACGATTTAGAGATAGCTACTATCAATAATTTAAAAGCAGTAGGATTTACTGGAGTTAATGAACAGACAGTATTGTTAAAGGGGGAGTTTACCAAAAAGATTGACGGCAAAGAAAATACGTCTAAACAATGGCGAGTAGATGCTGTTAAAAATGGCAGTGCTGATGGAAAAAAATATACAATAGTCTCCTTAATTGGTGATACCCTCAATGACTTTGATGAAGCTGTAGGCAAGAATAATCCACAACGTCGTGATCATGTAGACAGTAATCGTAACTCTTACGGTATGTTAAGTATTACAGATAAAGGAGTTGTTAAACCTGCTTATATTGCAATACCTAATCCTATGTATGGTAACTGGGAGACAGGGTTATATAATCCAAAGGTATTTAACAAACAAAATCCTTTTGAAATGACAGCCCAAGAAAAAAATCAACAACGCAGAGAATCTTTAAATCGCTGGTCGGTAAAGTAAGCCGAAACTAAAGTGATTCTTGATAATTATTATAGATATGAAGTTTTTATTACCTAGTTTACTGAGTTTAGTCTTCTGTTGTGCCGGATTGGAGGGGGCGGAAGGGGCAACTGGAAGCTTGGGAAGGGCGGGGGTGAGAGAAGTTGATGACATGAGCTAGGTGCGATCGCTGGTCTTTCCACTATTAAAACTGCTCTGAAAAAGAACTAGAGCAATATGATTGCTTATTTTAAAGAAGCGATACGGGTATGGAAAGGAATCAAGTCACCGGAGGCTGTGTTTGTGGCTGCTTGCTTGTAAGGAGGGAGGAAACTGAAGCACAACAGGCTAAATTTAGTACGATCTAAACTGAGGCTTGCAGCAAAGAGTGGAGTATTTGGAGTTACGCTTTATTATCTACTACTATCTCCCTCTAAAACCTTTTGTTGTGTTTATGCTTTTTGGTTAACTTTAAATACCTTGTTTTGCCTAAAATTTGATTCCGCGCTTTTTCAATAAAGCTTTTATGTACTTATCTTTAATTGCAACATTATATAGCTCTTGGTTATAGCAATTTATTTCATTTATAAATTTTTTTGAAGATTCAAAAAAATTTTGCATTATATTTTGATTTGGAATAATATTATCGAAATATATTTTTGAAATACCTACAACATTGTTTAGAATTTCTTGAGGATCAATATTTAGCTCTGGAAAGTCATTCTTAATATTGACGTAAAAGTATTCAAGCATACTATATATCCTCACTAATGGATGAGGATGTGAGTATTGCTTTATATAAAAATCTTGCTTATCAATAGTACATTCTGAATCGATTGGATTTGTAAGTCCGAAATAAAATAGATTTTTAGTAATTACTATGCTTGCTAAGGCAATGTATAACATACATTTAAATTTTTCGTTGTTTTTATCATTTAGGCTACTATACACACTGAATGTATACTTAAGTACCTCAAAAGATGCCATCCTATCTGCATCAAATTCCCGTGCATGTTTTTTCAAACTAAAACCATTTTTGTCCAAATTTTCGGAGTACAAAAAGTTTTTGCTTATCTTAAAGCTATTGAACTGTAATATATGTTGAAATTCATGACTAAAAGTATATTGAATTGAGCAGTTTAGCATAAACTCATCAAACTTAAAGTTCTGATCTTCATAGAGATCAACATAAGCATCTGAAATAGATTGTTCGTTAATAAATCCAATACATATAATGTTTGAGAAGTATTTGTCATCAAACTTATTTTTCATTAATATAGGGTATCCATTCGTAATCCCTATAATATTATAATCCTCGATTTTTCCTGCAAAAGCATTGCATCTGTAGTAGTCTTCACTTATATAAAAAACACAATTATCTAAACAAAATATATCAGCATAAGACTGATATAAATCCTTGAATTTTTCTTCAAAATACTTATAGGTAATTATCAAATCTGCATCTGAATCTTCATAGTCGAAGGCGCGTTTAATTATCCCTTCCCTGATAGAAATTTCTTTAATATCTTTCATACGTTCTTGTGGTTAATTTTGCATTATAGCTATCTATTATACGAAAAGTTTATGTATAATTTTTTTCTAAATCCTAATATATCAAGCATTACAGATCACTTCTTTCTGGATATACGTAAAACTTCTTTTTTAAACGAACCTATCCTACTAATATCAGTAATGTGATAGTCTGCTGATTGAGGAACAATGATCTATCACAGTTTGGCTGGATGCCGCCGTACAGCAGGCGACCAACACTCAAGCGATCGCGCACCTACAACGCCATCGGTTGCAACAACCTCTGCCACAACCGCGTGTACCTTTGCTGATCATCCGTGGTTCTCACAGCCAGAGCGATCGCTTTCTTAGAACCAACGACAATCGCCAACTTCCTCGCACGGGTTAAACCAGTGTAAAATAGATTACGCGACAGCATTATAAAATGTTGCATGAAAAGTGGGAATATCACCACCGGAAACTCGCCCCCTTGCGCTTTATGACATGAAATCGCAAATGCAAGCATAATCTCGTTCAAATCCGCGTAATCATACACCACAGCCCGACCACCATACTCAACCGTAACCTCCTGTTCCTCCGTATCGATACTCAGGATATTCCCCAAATCCCCGTTAAAAACCTCACGATCGTAATCATTCATCTGCTGTATGACGCGATCGCCCACCCGAAGAATCATTCCGCCCCGGCTAATCTCCACCTTTCCCGGTGCAGGCGGATTGATCAGCTGCTGCAAAACAGCATTCAAATTTCGAGTACCCACCAACCCCCGCGACATCGGAGATAGCACTTGCACATCCGTAGCTGGGTTAAAGCCCAGCCGGGGGATATACTCACTCACCAACTCGCAGATTGCCTGTACCCCATGCTCTGGACTGTGACCGCCACCATGCCATAAGCAGTCCGACTGTGGATTGTCGCTGATCGGTTCCATAGTCGGGTAATCACCCTGATTGATTTGGTGCGCTGCCGTGACGATCGCACTTTGCCGGGCTTGGCGGAATACTTGCGTTAGCTTCACCACTGGTACTTGCAGTGAAGTAATCAAATCTGCCAGCACTTTGCCAGGGCCGACTGAGGGTAGTTGGTCGATATCTCCCACTAGCAATAATTGTTTTCCCTCCTTCACAGCTTTCACTAAGGAATACGCCAGAAACAGGTCTAACATCGAAGCTTCATCAGCAATAACTGCGTCACAATCTAAGGGATTCTCATTGTCCCTTTTAAAACCCATTGAGCGCGGGTCAAACTCCAGCAAGCGGTGTATCGTCTTCGCTTCCAGACCCGTCATCTCGGATAATCTCTGCGCTGCCCTTCCTGTCGGTGCAGCCAGGGCAATGCTTTTACCCATCGCCTTCCATAATGAGACTATAGTATGTGTAGTGAAAGTCTTGCCCACCCCAGGCCCACCAGTCAGCACCATCACGGGAGAATACGCCGCCATCTCTACCGCTTGCTGCTGTTGGGGTGATAGCTCAATCTTGCGGCTGGACATGAATCGCTCTAGCCAAGCACGAACACGGGGGATATCTTGTGTTACCTGCTGGCGTAACCGTCGAGATATTAACTGTGCTAAATTCTGCTCGGTGTGAAAGAATGTGGGTTTGTAGCAGAGTAATAACTTCTCGCCGTAGCTGTCCCTGACAAATTCTCGGATGAGTTCTTCTCTGGCTGACATCTGTTTGATTATATCCGCGATCGCATCCTCTGTCGGCTGATGGTCATCGGTTGCCAACAACTTGCTGACTTTCTCAATGAGTTCCGGCTGCGGCAAATAGCAGTGGCCATCCTCAGCAGCTTCACTCAATGCGTGGATAATGCCGGCGCTGTACCGGAACTCTGAGCAGGAGGGGACACCAAGGTTTCGCGCAATCTTATCGGCGGTGAGAAAGCCAATCCCGTAGATGTCGGTGGCTAGCTGGTACGGGTTGGCGGTGACGGTGGCGATCGCCCTATCTTGGTATTGCTTGAAAATTTTTACCGCATAGGTGGTTGATACACCGTGGGTTTGCAAGAATACCATCACCTCTTTGATCGCTTTTTGCGTCTCCCAGGCATTCTTGATGAGCTTGATACGTTTCTTGGCGATACCTTGTACTTCGATTAATCTGTCAATTTGATTTTCAATGATATCTAGGGTTTCTAGCCCAAAATGTGCAACGATGCGTTTGGCTGTGACTGGGCCTACTCCTTTGATTAGACCACTGCCCAAGTATTTTTCGATTCCGGTGAGGGTTGCGGGTTTGGTTTCTTGGTAGTTGGTAACATTGAACTGTGGCCCATACTGGGGGTGGTCTTTCCAGAAGCCTGTTAGCTGAAGCGTTTGCCCAGGCTGGATGTTGGCAAAGCTGCCGACGATGGTGGTGAGGTCGGTACTGCGAGTGCGGGTTAAGCGTGCAACAGTATACCCAGATTCCTCTGAGTGGAAGGTCAGGCGCTCGACTACTCCGGTGATGGTTTCGTACTGTGCTTCTGCTTTTGGTTGTGCTGTTGGTAGAGTGGACATTGGGTATCAGAAATGCCGCACACTATTATATATTTGTTGGCGCAACTATCATAGTACGCAAATACTATTTTATTTGTATAGCGATCAGCGTTTGCGGGTAGGTGTTGGGTGTAGTATTAATACATATTAAATTTTAGTGCAGGAAAGATACATTTTCTTAATTCCCTACACCCTACACCCTGCATCCTACTTTCTCTCCTGGTCAATCGCTCTGATTTTCTAACATGGCGATTAGTTCAGACATTCGCATATTTTCATCTGTCCAAACTTGATCTAACAAACGTAAATGCTTCCTAATTAGGTCATTAACTTCTTAGGAAGCTTTAAGCTGGCGCTTGATCAGCCAACCGCTTAGGACAGCTAGTATTACTGTGCCACCAACATTACTCGGCTCCGAAACTGGAGTAGTGTTCTCGACCGCAAGGAAAGTTTGTCCGGTCGTACCAAAAAAGAGGCTTATACCGCCGGACACGGTGGATACTTCAGATGGAGCCGCGTAAGTGAAAGTGTTGACACCAACAGTGAATGGATTTGATGCAATTTGTGAGCCTGTGGCAGTATTAAAACCAGAGTCAAACAAATCGTTAACGATCCTTAAATTGCTACCTAAGCCTTCAAGGGCTGTATTAATACGTGCGTTCTCATCTGGAAAATTAGAATTTTCTCCCAGAAAGAAAATAGAACCACCATTATTCAAGAAATCGCTCAGAGACTCAATCTCGGCAGCAGTGAAGGATTCATCAGGCAAAAAGCTTATAAATAAATCGGCATCAGAAAGTACACTCTCAGTAATTGGGTCGCTTACAATGGTGGATGTTACACCAGGAAGACTGTTGTAGAAACTGTTGAATTCAAACTCAGCATTAGCAACACTACTACTACCGCTATTACTGCTTTGCACAACTACGTTGGTTCCATTTTGCAAGATATTAGTAAAAAATTGTACATTACCTGGATCTACAGGTGTATCAAATGATCCGACCAAAGGATTTACTATGTTAGTATCACCAGATAAGAAAATAGTACCCGCATAAGAAGGTACACTAACGCCTAACGCTAGCATTGCCGAGGCAACGCAGAGCGCTCCTTTGATTGAATTAGACAGATGGATGAGTTGCATGGTTCAAAAATCCTTAAACAGTAAATCTCTTATCTATTTAAGGAAATAAGTATCATAAATGACTTATTGATTAAATTTTTATTTAAGTAGTTTACAGAAAAAATATCATAATTCTTTAACTTAATACAACAATAAAAGTTTGTCAAAACTGAGATTTACAAGGGATTGGATGCAATTATATTTCTTAAATTATTTAATAAAGTTTTTATGAAGTAAGTGTAATTTATTAGTGTGTACACTGAATGCAAACCCACCGAGTAGCAGCAAGAGCCACACTTCCACCATCGGCATCTTCAACTTGTGTTGCAGTTTCGTCAGAGCAATTTCATCTTTGACTTGTGCCAGGTACTGAGCGATCGCACCCCTCCACCTATCGACATCCTCATCCCCCGCAAGACGATAGACATCCTCCACAGTCTGTATTTCCAGCATTGCCAGCACATTCTCTTTCTGCACCGGGGCGGCTACTGAATCAGCACTCCCGGCTGGGTGAGAAAACTGATGTGGCCCGTGTGGTCTAAAGGTCTGTGCCGGGGGGTCTTCGATTAAGTCGTCTAGGTCTAGCTGCATTGTTGTCCGCACCAGCCCCGCAAAGATATCTGTGCTGATCACGGGGCCGTCTGTATCGCTCTGGGCGCGGACATCTTCTAATAATAACTGGGCGCGGGTTTTAAGGATATCGGCGATTTGCGAGAATGCGGCGGCGGCGATCGCCAATTGTGCCTCTACTGACAAAGTTCCCAACTCAGTATCTAAACATGACCATACCGCCGCAAGTGAAGAGGTGGGCGGAGCTTCAGATACCTCATCTAGAATATCCCAGATTGTCAGCTGTTGGTATACGGTCATGGTTAGGGTACAGGGGGCAAGGTGGGCAGTGCATCGCCGTCAGTTATTAGTAGTTATCAGTGGTTAGTTATCAGTTGTTAGCTGTTAGTTATCAGGTGTTAGGTGTCAGCTGTCAGTGGTTAGTTATCAGGTGTTAGGTGTTAGTTGTCAGGTATCAGGTGTTAGTTGTTAGGTATCAGTTGTCAGTTGATAGTTGACAGTTATCAGTTGTTAGTCGTCAGTTGATAGTTGACAGTTATCAGTTATCAGTTGTTAGTCGTCAGTTATCAGTTGTCAGTTGTCAGTTGTTAGTTGTCAATAGTCATGGTACAGGGGAGAAGGACGGACTGTCCTGTAAGGTTACATTTGTGCTAAATGGTTATTTTAATTTTG
>NZ_JACJSG010000084.1 GCF_014697625.1 Anabaena azotica FACHB-119
GCCTATGGTGCATTGGTCCCACTCTGAACCCATCCCGAACTCAGTTGTGAAACTCTGCTACGGCTACGATAGTTTAGGGGTTGCCCTACGCCACAATCGCTCGGTGCCAGGTTCTTTATTTGAAAAGAAATACCCAGATCATGTGATTAGCATAATCTGGGTATTTCTTTTGTTAATGTCAGATAGGGGTACTTTTTTTGAGTCTCATCTTGATTGTTCCGCATCATTGCTGATTTTTTTCTCCCCCTATGCTGATATTTTTGCCAGATCATGCATTAATGGGTTTGGCAAAATATGCCCCGGATTTTTGGGCATGGAGAAAAAGAGTATTTTATTTTCAAACAGTCCAGTCTACTCAAGAGTCGGCTATTGATACTAAGTTGGGTTCAGAGGTAGTATTCTGAGATTAGGAAACTGGGTTACATATATGATGATTTAGGAGAATGGGACAAAGCGATCGCAATCAAAAAAGCCAGCATACGGCATTCTAAAAAGCTAAAAGGTTCATCCAATAGGGAACGAGCAAGGAAGAATCTAGTACGCAAGTATGAGGATATTTCTAATCGTCGGCGTGACTGGTTCTGGAAACTAGCCCATGAGTTAACCGACAAGTTTGATGTTCTCTGTTTTGAGACTTTAAACCTTCAAGGAATGCAGCGACTTTGGGGGAGAAAAATATCAGATTTGGCTTTTGGTGAGTTTATACAAATACTAGAATGGGTTGCCAAAAAGAAACATAAACAAGTTGTGTTTATAGATCAATGGTATCCATCTACTAAGACTTGTTCTCATTGTGGGCATATTCGGAAAAAAATTGATTTGTCTGTCAGACTGTGGCGTTGTCCAGAGTGTCAATTAGTACATGGGAGAGAAGACAACGCCGCATGTAATATTCAAGCAGTCGCTGATTTGTTCGTTGTTGATTCTCAATAAAAACATGGTTTTAGCGAGAAGACAAGGTGCAAATTTGTCAAGCCCCATGAAAAACTGAGTTGGCAAGATACTTACTAAGCAAGGGTTTTAAGATTGTAAAGAAAGATATGGGTAATGGATAGCCTTTTAGGGGAGAGGAATGGAAGTGGGGTTTTTCAGATCCCGTGAAAAGTCAGGTGTGAGACAAATTCACATCTATAGCGCCCGATAGATTAGGACATTATCCAATCTTAAAACTTTTCCTTTCAAGGACTTTCAGCCCTGTCACCTGTCACCTGTCCCCTGTACCCTAATCTATAACTGTGCTTGAGCATTTTGGGGAGGTTCGTCTGTATTCTGAACTTCTCCATTTTGTTCTCTCAGCCATTTTTGGATGCGCTTTCTTTGTAATTCGCAAACTTGGACGCTGGCTACTGTCAATGCTTGGCGGGGAAAGATTTCTCGCAGGTCAGCTAGCATATCCGCAGAAGTACAAAATTCTAAACATTCGGCAATATAAGCCATAGAATCTAAACACAACCATTCTTGAGTCGCCTGTAGCTGACAGATTTTAAGCTTTGTGGTTTCCATAAGTTTGGTTATGTCATATACCCAGATTCCCGCCATCAATTTTACTGCATATTTTATCGGGGTTAATTATTTTTGGAGAAAAGTAATTTGAATTAATAGTGATATCATGTCCGCCTAATTAGTTGTAATTCGGTGCATCTGTGCAAAAAGGTGAAAACTCTTTCTCCCCCAGCCCCCTTGCAGTCTTAATGATAAGTCTTTTACCGGACAAGATATGATTTCTACCACCATTAAAACCGTACTCCACACCGAATCAATGTTCTAGAACCAAACCGTTCTATTTAACAAGCATTGGTTCTGGCTCAGGTAACACGGACACTTTGAGTGGGTCGTAGCCTAATTGTTGAGTAATTCGTTCCCTAGCTAAAGCGCGGTACTCCCAAAAATGCTCTCCAGCAGCGCATAGCCCTAAATACATATTGAGAACTTGAGGCTTTGTCAACAAAATTGCTCCTAGTTGTTGCCAGAATTGCCCACGAATTTCAGGTCGCCGTAAGCCTTGATGCCAGATTAACTGAGTAACGAGCCGCAAACCTTTACCTGGAGAAAATTGCATAGTTTGCTTTCGCTGCTCTAGCGAGCCAAGACTCAGGCATTGTTGAAAACAGCGTTTGAGATAGTGGCTGGGTTCGTATAACAGCCATAAGCCTTCTACATACTCTCTAGCGATTTCATCAACGGAGCGGGTGGGGATGAAATTCATTAAGGTATTTTGGTCGCCCACTTCAGTACCGCCAATACCCTTACTCTCTAATAAACGCTGCTCTTGTTGCAGACGGTTCCATAAAGCAGTATTAGGCAAAGCTTGCAGGATACCTAACATCGGTTGAGGAATACTGGTTTGTTCTACAAAAGCTTGTATTCGTTCTCCAGCGCCTGGGCGTTCTCCATCAAAACCAAGGATAAACCCTGCGTAAATTAGCATTCCGGCTTCATTGATTTTGCGACAGGCTTCCACAAGAGGGTGGCGAGTATTTTGCAGTTTTTGTGTTACTTGCAGGCTGTCTTGGTCTGGAGTCTCTATGCCGAGAAAAACTGCATAGAAACCTGCTTGATTCATTAATTGCAACAGTTCTTCATCTTCAGCCAAATTCACAGAAGCTTCTGTGATGAAGGTGAAGGGATAGTTGTGCTGCTTCATCCAAGGAATTAACTCTCGCAGGAGGCGTTTGACGTTACGCTGATTGCCAATAAAGTTGTCGTCAACGATGAACAGTGACCCACGCCAGCCTAAATCATAAAGAGCTTGTAACTCGGCTATGGTTTGCTGAGGTTCTTTTGTGCGTGGTTTGCGACCGTAGAGTGTAATAATATCGCAAAACTCGCAGTTGAAGGGGCAACCGCGAGAAAATTGGATAGCCATCATCAAGTAAGCGTCCCGTTGCAGCAAGTCAAAACGCGGCATCGGGCTTTGGGTGACATCAGGTTTTTCTAGGGAGCGAAATATTCCTTGTTCTTGGCCTTGGTTGAGGGCTTCTATAAATTGAGAGACTGTCAACTCGCCCTCATCCAAAATTAAATAATGCGCTCCAGAGTTGAGGGCATCTTGTGGTATTGATGTGGGGTAAGGGCCACCAACTGCAACTTTTTTACCTAAGCGCACTGCTTTTTGAATTAGGGCATGAAAATCTGGTTTCTGCACTAGCATTGCGGAAAGGATAACAAGGTCACACCACTGCCAATCAGCTTCTGTTTCTTGATTGACGTTGCGATCGCAAAATCTCATTTCCCAGTCTTGAGGGAGAAGTGCTGCTACTGTAATAATTCCCAAAGGAGGTAAGACGGCTTTGAGTCCGGCGATTTCCATGAAGCGATCATATGACCAAAAAGACTGCGGGAACTGAGGGTAAAGCAATAATACTTTCATAAAATCTTTGTTCCAAAACTTCTGGTATCTCGAACACCCATCAATAGCTAATGTGATCCGTTCTAGAACTTAAATACCCTTCCAAACAAATTAACACCCATAAGTAGCTTTGATACTCTTCATATCTCTACTACAAGTTTAGATATATAGAATATAGAACCAAGACAACTTAACTCTCTCTCTCTAAAGGAATAAGACTACAGCCTAAAAGTTTATTTCTGATTTAGCTGCATCTGAGGCATTTTAGCTATATCTTTCGGTGAAGTGTTTATTAGAAAGAACTACTCCAAAATTTGCCAACAGACAGATGCTTCCTAAACCCAATAAAATGTAAGTCGGAGCCATAACTACTCCTATCATGAACCAAGCAAATACGTGCAGTATCATCAATAGAGCAAAGAAACTGGCAATAAGAGCAGTTTGCCATATCTGAATCGCCGGACGACTCAAAAGCGTCAACATGATTGTTGATAAGGTAGCAAGCAGGTTCAATGGAATGAGAAAGGCACAAATACTAATGCAGTATGTGCTAGAGAAGTGAATTAATGTGTCCAAGTCGAGCATTAGTTTTCTGGCTTATTTACTAGATTTTAATTATGTATGACTTACGCAAGGTTAATTGTTGAGATTGAGTGTAAGGCTTTTGAACATCTACACCCTTACCTGATGCCATTTGACACAAAATATGTTCTGAACTTAGATATATCCCACGTCCCAATCTGGCATTTCTTGATAACAATGGCTACAACGCCAGTAAATACCACTATTACCCATATGACGGAGTAAACCGTATGAACAGCAAGGGCAAATATGGTGACTCCACATAGAGTTCCAGGTATATGTAGTTATATTTCCTTGGCTGTCATCAGTTATAGTATGAGTTAGTAATTGTCTATATCTATTTGATAGAGATGGCATTTTTCTCCTTTATTATTGATATTCGATTTTCTAAAAATATTAATACTAAGACTTACGCACCAAGATGGTTTTTTGAGATTGGGTGTAAGGGTTTTGAACACCTACACCCCTATACCCTTGCCCAAACCCTTGATTTTTCGTCTTCATGCGTAAGTTCTAAATGCTAATGAGTCGAACTGAAATCACAAGAGGCAGAACTTGCTTCTGAGCTAGTAACAGGTGTATTAACCTTCAGGATACGAACTATCCATTCACTACCCAATAATGCTTTCATCGCCAAAGTTTCTTGAGCGAATGTTTCCATTTCTAAGAATGCAAACCCTCTAGGCTTACCAGTTTCCTGATTCATGGATAATTGAACAGTTTTTACATTTCCATATTTTGAAAAGATTTGCTGGAGTTCTTTATATTTCATCTCTCCAGATAAGTTAGTAACATAAACTGACATAAATTTCTCCCGAATTAGGTGTTGTGAAAAAATTTAGATTCGGGAAGGAGACACAGGCTTATCACATAGCCGAAAATGTTTTTCATTAACTCCAACATAACATTGCATTTATAATTGTTTTTGGGAAAAAGTAGCTGATTTTTAGTAAAAATCTTTGTGGTTATAAACGGTGTTATGAACTATTTTTGGCTGATAACTCAAGTTAATAAGTTAATCTTCATCTAGAGGCTGCTTTAATTATGAGAGGAAATGTACTACGCATTTTACGCAATATCAAGCTTTTCATCTGTAATACAAAGATTACTAAAAATATATATCTTAATATTTCTTTACCTTGAACCAACAAGAAAAAACCCGGCTCAACAGTTTTCAGCTAAGCTAGGGTTCGGCTTCTGGTCGTTCTCTCCTCAGACACGTACGCAATTGTACTAATTAACAGTATTAAGATTAGTAATTAATTGCTTACCAAGAGTTGCCACAAGCCAAGGAATAGCCAGCTTCTTGCGAGGGAGAACTGCTCAGGCTTCTTGTTAATAACTGAGAAATATTTACATTAGTTAACAGTAAACTTTTTTATTTAAAGATAAACTTTACTTAACAGATAAAAACAAAAGATTTATTTTTTTTATGGAAACCCAAGAATTTTTGAGCCGATACGCAGCAGGAGAACGGGACTTTAGTCACGTCAATTTAACTCAGGTCTGCCTGACTAAAGCGAATCTGATCGGGGTACACCTGATAGGAGCGCACTTAATTAGTGCAGACTTAAGGGGAGCAGATTTAACTGATGCACATATTAGTCAAGCTAAATTAAATCAGGCAAACCTGGCTGATGCAAGAATGATTGAAGTCTGCCTAATTAGTGCAGAAATGGTGGGAGCAGACTTGAGTGGAGCAGATTTGACTAACGCAAATTTAAGTGGAGCTAACTTAAGTTATGTCAAGCTAGGTGGAGCTAAATTGAGCGGGGTAAACTTAGCTGCAACAGACCTCACCGGGGCGGATCTGAGGGGAGCTGATTTGAGTGGAGCTAATTTAAAGGGAGCAAAGCTAAGTCAGGCAGATTTAGATGGGGCAGATTTAGATGGAGCAGATTTAGATGGGGCAGATATTGATGGGGCAAATATGCGGAGAACAGAATTGGCTGGAACAAAGATGCCTGATGGAACAGTTCACCACTAATATCATGTCCGCTTAAACACTTATCATATTTTTGGGGTTGGTAATTGGTAATTGGTAATTGGTAATTGGTAATGGTAAAAAGCAATTACCTATTCGCTATTACCCATTACCGACCCTAGCAACTATATCGTAAGTAATTAGCCGGACTTGATATAACTGATTTGAGATATACTAATGTATGTTATTGCTACACTGGCGGTAAAACTATTGAATACAGTGGAAAGTTAAATTTTCTAGCATTGTATTCGTTAATACAATGAACCCTAACCAATCTTCTGAGTCATCACCATCGGATTCTATTGCTGTTGAACCATTGACACAGAAGCAGCAAGATAAAAGCAATGAATTATTTCCTATAGTCGGAATTGCGGCTTCTGCGGGGGGATTAGAAGCATTCACGCAGCTACTAAATCACTTACCCCTCGATACTGGGATGGCATTTGTGCTGATTCAGCACTTAGATCCAAATCAGAAGAGCCTGCTAACTGAGATTCTCGCGAAAACAACACAGATGCCTGTCCGCGAAGTGCAGAATGGGATGTTTGTGGAACCGAACCAGGTATATGTCATTCCGCCGAATACGAAGATGACACTGGCTCAAGGGGCGTTGCAACTCATGCCCCGTGAAAAAATTCATGGTAAATATATGCCTGCTGATGCTTTTTTTGCTTCGTTGGCGGCAGAAATAGGAAGCAAAGCCATCAGTGTTGTTTTATCTGGGAGTGATGGAGACGGCGCACAAGGATCAGAAGCAATTAAGGCGGCTGGCGGTATTACCTTTGCTCAGTGTGAAGCATCGGCACAATTCAATAGTATGCCGAATACTGCTATTGCCACAGGTGATGTAGACTTCATCTTACCGCCGGAAAAAATTGCTGAGGAACTAGCAAAGATTGCTCGTCATCCCAACGTTATCCGTCCGACTTCTTCACAAACAGTTGAGCCACTCTCTAAAAGTAAAACTGCTTTGGCGGCAATCTTTGCAATGCTGTTCACAGCGACTGGTGTTGACTTTACGCATTATAAGCAAACGACCTTAAAGCGACGAATTGCTCGGCGGATGGTGCTGTATAACCTGGAAATTATCGAAGATTACGTGAAATATCTGCAAAATCATCCAGATGAAGTGCAAGCACTGTACTACGAAATCTTAATCAGTGTTACCAGTTTTTTCCGCGATCGCGAAGCTTATCAAGCTTTGAAAGAGCAAGTATTTCCGGTAATCTCTAAGGGAAAGTCAGTTGATGAGCCGATTCGGATCTGGATACCAGGCTGTGCAACGGGGGAGGAGGTTTATTCAATTGCCATTTCTTTAATGGAATTTTTGGAGAATGTGTTTCCCAAACCGGCTATTCAAATTTTTGCTACAGACATTAATGAGACAGCAATTGACAAAGCCCGCTTAGGTATCTACAAACCAAACCAAATAGTTGATGTCTCACAAGAACGCCTAAGACGCTTCTTTAATCAAGTAGAGAGTGGCTATCAAATCAGCAAGCCGATTCGGGAATTGTGTGTTTTTGCTAAACAAAACCTCATCAGCGAACCGCCGTTTTCCAATCTGGATCTTATTAGTTGTCGTAATGTGCTGATTTATTTTGAATCTGTTTTGCAAAAGCAGGTGATGCCAATTTTTCATTACAGTCTCAAGTCCACTGGGTTTTTGATGTTAGGTATCGCTGAAAGTGCAGGAGAATTTTCCAATTTATTTACTTTAGTAGACAGAAAAAACAATATTTATACCAAAAAATCAATACCCACACCACTTAACTTTACCTTTGCTACCAGCAACTATCTTGTAGCGAAAATAGTTGCTGATAAGTCGATGAGTCGTCAGACTTGGGATATTGCTGACTTAAATAAACAGGCTGACCAGATTCTTTTAAATCGTTATGCCCCAGTTGGCGTGATGATTAACGACAATATGGACATTGTGCAATTTAGAGGAGAAACCAGTCTCTATCTAAGACCACCCCCAGGAGACCCCAGCTTTAATTTATTCAAAATGGCACGAAAAGGACTGCTGGAAGAGTTGCGTACTACGATTCATCAGGCAAAAAGGCAGAATGTTTCTGTGAGAAAGGAACAGATACAGATGGAAGGGAGTGAGCCATCCAGAAAGGTTAACGTTGAGGTGATTCCATTTCAGCCTGATTCAGGGGAAAGTGGCTGCTTTCTTGTTTTATTTGAAGATGTACCTGCCTTAACAAATCAACAACTGAGCATCAAACCAGGAAATTTAGAACCAGCAGATACAGAGGAAATACTCCGACTTCAACAAGAACTGGCAACCACCAAGCAAGAGCTTGCTGCTACTCAAGAATATTTGCAATTGATTAGTCAGGAGCATGAAGCCACAACTCAACACCTGAAAGTGGCAAATGAAGAAATCCTTTCCAGCAATGAGGAACTACAAAGCACTAATGAAGAGTTGCAAACAGCCAAAGAAGAGGTGCAAGCAACCAACGAAGAACTACATACAACTAATCAAGAACTGCAAAGTCGCAATCTTGAATTACACAACGTCAATAATGACCTGTTGAATTTACTCAGTAGTGTCAATATTCCCATTCTCATACTGACCAACGATTTACGGATTCGGCGTTTTACCCCTACAGCACAGCGTTTACTCAATTTGATTCCGACAGATGTGGGACGACCACTGAGCGATATCCGCTCCACTATTGACGTTCCTAATTTAGATTCATTGCTGATAGAGGTGATTGACACCTTAACTGTCAAAGAACTAGAGGCGCAAGACCAAGAAGGGCGCTGGTACAATCTGCGACTTCGGCCTTACCGAACTACAGAAAATCAAATTGATGGCGTGGTGATGGTGTTGATGGATATTGATGCCCTCAAACGCAGTACCAACCAGTTGCAAGCAGCCCTTGATTACGCTGAAGCTGTGGTGGAAACTGTGCCAGAGCCTTTAGTAGTTCTCAATGCTGACTTACAAGTTATTAAAAGCAATCGGGCTTTTTATCGAACATTTCAGGTAACGCCAGCCCAGACAGAACAGCAACTGATTTTTGAGTTAGGAAATGGTGAGTGGAATATTCCCCAACTGCGATCGCTCCTAGAAAACATTCTCACCCAAAATACTCAGGTTGAAGGTTTTGAAGTAGAACAAGTCTTTGAAAAAATTGGGCAAAAAACTATCTTGCTCAATGCTTATAAAATCTTACAAGCAGGAAATGAGCAGATGATTCTGCTGGCACTTCATGACATTACACAGCAGAAGTTATTTGAGGAAGAACGCGCCCAGCTATTGGCTCAAGAGCAGTCAGCCCGTTTGGAAGCGGAGGAATCTAACCGAGCTAAGGATGTGTTTTTATCTATTTTATCCCATGAACTTCGCAACCCCCTGCAAGTTATTCTGGGATGGTCTGAGTTACTCCAAACTCAAAACCTTGATACCTCTCAAATGAATCGTGCAATTACCACGATCCAGCGTAGTGCTAAGGCACAAATCCAAATGATTGAGGATCTTCTGGATATCTCGCGCATTACGACTGGCAAACTCCGTCTGAATATTGTTCCAATTGATATCACTTCTGTGATTCAGACAGCCCTTGAGGTAGTCAGATTATCGGCAGAAGCGAAAAATATTCAACTTGAATATCAAGTGCAACCCCTGAGTGGACAGGTAGTGGGAGATGCTGAACGCTTGCAGCAGGTAATGTGGAATTTGCTTTCTAATGCTATTAAATTTACTCCTTCTGGGGGGAGCGTTGTTGTCACACTGGAGGAAGTTAATTCCCAAGCCCAGATTCGAGTTAGTGACACAGGTATTGGCATACCTAATGACTTTCTCCCTTATGTCTTTGAGCGGTTCCGCCAGGCTGACAGTAGCAAAACTCGTAATAATGAGGGGCTGGGCATAGGATTATCCCTTGTCCGTTATCTAGTGGAACTTCATGGTGGCACAGTTCAGGCAGAAAGTTCAGGTGTCAACTTAGGGACAACTATGATCGTTAGGCTACCACTGAACGCCAAGATTGAGGAGGATTTTAGCTCTTGTGATGCAGAGGTGATAGATCGTTCCGGCGACGCGGAACTACCCGTTGATTACATTCCTTCCCTAGAAGGCTTGCACGTACTTGCTGTAGATGATGATGCCGTTATACTTCAGTTAACGAAGATGATGCTACAAAATCAAGGGGCTGAAGTAACGGCTGTCACCTCTGCTGATGAAGCATTCTCAATGCTTACAAGCCAACCTGAGATGTATGATGTGCTATTGTCTGACGTTGGGATGTCGAACCAAGATGGCTATAGCTTGATCCGGCGAGTGCGTTCTCTTAGTGCTGAGGCTGGGGGACAAATCCCCGCAGCAGCAATGACAGGGTATACAAGTAGTATTGATATTGAAGAATCGAGGAAAGCAGGGTTTCAAATGCACATTCCTAAACCAGTCGAGCTAAGACAATTGGTATTGATAATTGCCAAATTAGCTGGACGAAATTATTATAAATAGCCTCTAAGGGCTTTAGCCCTAAAAGAAGGACTAAAGTCCTTAGTACAAACTACTTGCCTCTCTCTTGTAGCGCGGCGCGTGCTTGTTCTCGGTCGTCAAAGTGAATTTTTTCTGTACCGAGAATTTGGTAGTCTTCGTGACCTTTCCCAGCTAGGAGTACGCCGTCGCCGGGTTGGGCTTGTAAAATGGCTGTATGAATTGCGGTAGCGCGATCGCCTATAACTAACGGTTGCACTGTATCCGGGATGCCTGCAAGAATATCATCGAGGATGCGTTGTGGGTCTTCGGTGCGGGGGTTGTCTGAAGTGACAACGGCTAAATCTGCTAGCTCGGCGGCGATTTTACCCATTTTGGGGCGCTTGGTGCGATCGCGATCGCCTCCACAGCCAAACACGCAAATCATTCTCCCCGGAATAAATGGTCTAGCAGCTTTGAGTAAGTTTTCTAAGCTATCGGGAGTATGGGCATAATCCACAATCACGCTAATATTTTGGTCAGGGCTAATTTGTACCCTTTCCATCCTTCCGGGAACACCAGGGAACTGTGGGATGCTATTGGCGATGAGTTGTAAATCTAAGCCTAAGTGTAAAACTGCACCCACAGCCGCCAACAGATTTTCTAAGTTGTATTGACCAACCAAGGGCGAACTAAAACTTACCTCACCTTCTGGCGTGTGCAGGGTTCCACTCACACCATGAGAACCATAACTCAAATCACTCATCCACAAGTCAGCGCTGCTATCATTGACGCTGTAACTCCAGACCTTTTGGGGACTCAATGCTTTGATTAATCTTTGACCGTAGGCATCATCAGCATTGATAATTGCTTTACCTTTGAGATAATCAGGACTAAATAACAGTGCTTTCGCAGCGAAATAATCTTCCATATCGCTGTGATAGTCTAGGTGGTCTTGAGTGAGGTTGCTAAATACTCCCACCTCAAAGGGACAACCAAGCACCCTACCTTGTGCTAAGGCGTGGGAACTAACTTCCATAACGGCGAACTCACAACCTGAATTGACAGCTTGTGCTAACTGTTGTTGTAGTTCCACGGCGAAGGGGGTGGTGTGGGTGGCTGTTTGTTCAAACCCAGGCCAACGAGTGTAGAGTGTCCCCATCAAAGCGGTAGATAATTGCGCTTTCTTGAGGAAAAATTCAATCAGATGAGTAGTTGTAGTTTTACCGTTTGTCCCGGTGACACCGATTAGCTTGAGTTTCTGCCCTGGATAAGCATAAAATGCGGCAGCGATTTCCGCACAAGCTTTGGTCATGTCGTTAGCGCTGATGACAACAGCCTCATCATTGGGGGGATTTTTTTGTGCAGCTTGGGAAGAAACGATCGCCGCGATCGCACCGGAAGCGATCGCACTAGGCCAAAATTCTCCCCCATCTACCCGCGTCCCCGGCATTCCTATGAACAAATCCCCCTCACTGCAAGCATGGGAATTAGTCTTAATCCCCTTCACCTCAGCATCCACTAAAGCTTGAGGTATTTCAACACTGTTTACTGTCGCTAGTAATTCCCGCAATTTCATCTTGTGAACCTCGACACACGCCTTTCTTGCGCCTATTCTGCATTATTTTTTTCCCAATTGGCTAAATACTTACGCAACATTTGCTCTAATTGCTGGACGTTAGCACGGGGAGAAGGGCGGGGTAAAGCTTGGGCTGACTCTTCTCCAGGCTTTACCAGATAAAGCACCGGAATCTCATACTCATATGCAGCGAACCAATCTTCACGAGTTGTAATGTCACGAATTTCTAACTCAAAACTCAGATTTTGGATCTGTTCTAGCTTTTCCTGCAATCCCTCACATAAATGGCAACCGGGTTTACTGTATAAAATTAATCGCATTTACTGAATATTACAATCCAAAACTTTTTGCCATTGTAAAAAATACCTGATAAATATATAATTTCAGAAACATAAATTAATTATTTATATTACATATAGTAATAATTAAGATTTTTCTTCTTATAATTTCTTGTATTTGTCTAGCTTTTATGTAAACAATATATGAGAAATATTGTAAATGTCTTCTGCTTGCAGATGGAGATGGGGGACTTGGTAATAGCCATTGTACCCATGACTAATCGCCTGCATCCTCAGAATGCCTTTAATTCTATTGGTCAAGTAAGTAAATAAAAATAAATCAAGCTATATTACGAAACGTAAGTATATATGAAACCCTGACCAATGACTCATAACAGCCCATACTAGTGAACTTTAGTTGACTTGATCTGCTGACAAAAATAATTATTTTTCCTTCCTCTGAATTTTATTGGTTGTGCTGAACTCATGAATGACTCTCTGCATCAAGAATTGTCCGTTTATCAGCTAGCTTTAGGAGTGGAAGCACCTGCTCAAACGGTGACTCTCGACCCAGCTACATTACTATCACTCGTGAGAGCGCAAATAGATTTACTAATTGAGCAGCAACTGAGTACAACTATGTGGGTGAAACTTCCACCGGGAAAAGTTTGGTCTACAGAGTTATTTCGTTATCACTCATCTATGGGTGAATCGAGTTATATTTACAATTGTCATGTTGCCGGGAAAAAAACAGATGTAGAAGCAGAAAATGTCCCATATTTATCTGACCATTATTTTGATATAGAGTTAGTATCTAATCATCAAATTGTCAGGGAATATTTTTTAATAGTATTATCGCCGAAGTTTTGCAGTTTAATTGCAGCTTATAGACCGCGCAAACATAAGATAAACGATTTAGGAAAAATAAATAATCATAAAAATCAACCTTTGATGACTATCACTTCGGTTGATAATAAAGTTATTCAAAATGTATTAGATGGCATCAAAAAAGAGATTTTAAGCAATTCGCAGCCAATTGCAGCAAAAGATTTTATTTGTACAACTGCTTGTGAACCAGCACTTGTTAGCCAGCTTCTCACCAAGCAACTCCAGCGACAAAGTGAACTTAATCGTCGAGTTAGTGTTGAGCGCATAGCTAAATTACAACAGCAAAATCAAGAACTGCAAACAAAAGAGCGGCTAAAAGATGAATATTTAACTAATGTGTGTCAAGAACTGCGTACACCCTTAACGCAGATGAAGACAGGACTTTCGCTGTTAAATTCACCAACGCTGAAACCCAACCAGCGACAGCGCTATTTACAGATGCTAAATACTCAGTGCGATCGCCAAAGTGTTTTAATCACAGGTTTGATGGCTTTAATAGAATTAGAACACAATTTGGAAGATGCAACATTAGAGCTAGTCAAACTTTCTGATATTGTGCCTGGAGTTGTCAGCACTTACCAACCAGTCGCTCAAGAAAAAGGCATTATGCTAGGCTACACCATACCTACCGATTTACCTGCTGTTTGGTGCGTGCATGGTGGCTTGCGGCAAATTATGATTAATTTGCTGAACAATAGTCTAAAATTTACACACAATGGTGGTCAAGTATGGGTAAGAGCTAAGGTAGTAGAAGAGTATGTTCAATTAGAAATTCGTGACACAGGTATCGGTATTGCTGAGAGTGAAATACCCAAAGTATTCGATTGCTTTTATCGTGGGCGATCGGGCATAATTCATGAAACAGATGGTGCAGGTATAGGACTAACAATTGTGCAAAGATTGTTATGGCATTGTGGTGGTTCTATTCATGTTAGAAGCAAGATTAATGAAGGCTCTATTTTTACAGCACAGATGAAAATAGGCAAACAGGAGTGAGAATTTAATTTTCAATTTCATAGGGATGAAATTCAACAGCATCAATAAGAATAACAGGACTTACGCAAGTGTCACAATTGGTGGTTGGTGCGTGACGCTACAAGTCTCATGACTACGTTCAAATATTTTAAGAGCGTCACACACCCTACAGAAAAAATCTGCCAGTTGCGTAAGTCCTACTATTAAAGCATCTCTCCTCTTAAGGGAGAGGTTTGGAGAGGGTTTTTTTAGCCGTCGAACTCACGTTATATTAAGCAGATTTTGAAGCTGTCACCTGTCCCCTGTTACCTGTCCCCTGCTATACTGAGATTTTTTTCAGAAATCAAATCGAATTCCTATATCATCATCAAGTAGTTTAAAAAACTTTGTATGTCCCAGAAAATTTCTCTTAGCTTGATGGCGCTATTTATTAGTGTTCAAGTTACTGTTACCCAGCAGCTAGTTAAAGCCCAAATCCTAACCACACCTACAACTACCACAAAAACAGTCTGTCCGGCGGAACTAGAAACAGCCATAGATGCAATAGTTAATCGTCCTATCTTTAATCGAGTGCGCTGGGGTATTTTAGTAGCACCTCTATCATCAGGACAAACTCTTTACAGTCGGGATGCTCAAAAGTTTTTTATTCCCGCTTCTAATACCAAATTATTAACTACTGCTGCTGCATTACAACAACTGGGGGCAAATTTTCGGATTCGGACTTCAATTTATCAAAATGATGATGGTAATTTAACCATTGTAGGTAGGGGCGATCCTAGCTTGAGCGATACTCAGTTACAAGCTTTAGCACAACAATTAAAAAAGCAGGGTATTACCCAAATAAAACAGTTAATTGCTGATGATAGTTATATTCAAGGGGATATTGTTAACTCGACTTGGCAATGGGAAGATGTACAAGCAGATTATGGTGCGCCAGTTAATAGTTTTATTCTGAATCAGAATGTATTTGGCTTAAAACTTGTCCCTCAAACTGTAGGTAAAACTCCGCAGTTGTTATGGAATGACCCTGGTGAATCACAACAATGGTTGATTGTCAATCAATCTATGACAGTGGCAGCAAATCAACCAAGTTATATTAATGTTACCCGCGATCTAACAGGAAAAATACTACGGATTCAAGGACAAGTTGCAGCTAATTCGGCTCCATATTTAGTAGAGTTGCCTATAGTTGACCCTAATTATTATTTCTTACGGCGTTTTCGTGCTGTATTGGCAACAGAAAAAATTACTTTAGGCAATACATTAGTTGCTAGTAGTGCAGCTAATCAACAAGAATTAGCTGCTGTAGAGTCGCCACCTTTATCTGAATTAGTGATAGAAACTAATCAAAATAGTAATAATTTATATGCCGAGGCATTTTTAAAAACATTGGCTGTGAAACAACCGGGAGTGCAAAATAAAAGTAGTGCTGATATTGGTTTAGAAGTTATTAAAACGACTTTAAATAAATTAGGGGTTGATTCTACAGGTTATGTTTTAGCAGATGGTTCTGGTTTATCACGGCGTAATTTAATCACACCTGAAGCTTTAGTACAAACTTTGCAAGGAATGGCGAAAACACCAGCAGCAGATATATATCGTGCTTCTTTACCTGTGGCTGGGAAAAGTGGTACTTTAAGCAGTCGCTTCCGTAATACTGCGGCTGAGGGTATTGTACAAGCAAAAACTGGGACTTTAAGCGGTGCGATCGCTCTCTCCGGTTATATAAATTCTCCTCAATACCAGCCTCTAGTTTTTAGCATTATGGTAAATCAATCTGAACAGCCTGGAACTGTTCTACGACAAGCAATTGACGAGATAGTTGTCTTGTTAGCACAGTTGAAGTCTTGTTAGGGACTGGGGAATGGAGTGGGGGGAGATGAGGGAGTGGGTGGAGATGAGGGAGTGGGGGGAGATGAGGGAGTCTTTCAAGGGCAGGTTTTTTGTTTAAGCAGAAGAGAAAGCGGTGGGGCTTCTCCAAGATTCAGGGAAGAAGCTACCAACAGGCAAAGGTTGACCAAGTAACAAGGCGACAATG
>NZ_JACJSG010000085.1 GCF_014697625.1 Anabaena azotica FACHB-119
ATCAGTTATCAGTTATCAGTTATCAGTTATCAGTTATCAGTTATCAGTTATCAGTTATCAGTTATCAGTTATCAGTTATCAGTTATCAGTTATCAGTTATCAGTTATCAGTTAGCCAGGGCGTATGGTGAGGGATAAACAAGCGCCTCCCTACGCCTTCCACCAATTGATGTGGTGTTTCACCAACCTGTTTAAGTAGGGGCGGGTTTAGCGGACATATCTGTTTTCCCCATGAATTTCTCAATCAACCCGCCTCTACAACTGTCCACTGTTCACTGTTAAAGTCAATCTTTAGAATGAAATAACCCTGTATCTGAGACTGATACAATCAAAACCACAGTTTGTATTGTGGTTAAAGAAGTTGAATACACTAGTACCTTTGGTTCCAAATCCGCAAACCTCTGACAACAGTCTGCGAACCTCTGAACTGTTGCAACGATTTCTGGAAAAGCATCAAGGTGATGAGGTATGCCTACGGGATCTCTTTGACGAGTTGGGCGATCGCGCGTTTGGTACTACACTACTGATCTGCGCTTTACCTGAAGCTTTACCTCTGCCGATCGCCGGAATTTCTGCCCTCGTGGCTATGCCCTTAATGCTGGTTTCTGGTCAGTTAGTGCTAGGCTTTGAGCAACCCTGGCTACCCGACTGGATAGCAGACCAGCCTTTTAAAAAAGAACATTGTGAGATGGTGATTTCCGCAGCCATCCCTTTTTTAGAACAGCTGGAAAACTTTGTTGAACCACGTTTGCCGTTTTTTACTAGCCCTGAAGCTGAACGGGGTGTTGGTGTAATTTTGTTCTTACTCAGCTTTATTATTGCCCTGCCAATTCCTTTTGGTAATATGTTGCCTGCGATCGTCATCGTTTTGATCTGTCTAGGCTTGATTGAAAAAGATGGGCTAATAATTGCCATTAGTGGTATGGTTTCCGGCATCACTCCCGCACTTCTGTTATTAGTACTGTAAAGTAGTTGATTTACTTATATGATTAGGTAAATGCAATCTCACAAATCGCTGCACTGGAACGCGACAGTTTGAAAAGTAGAATTGTCAAACTTGTCTGCGTCCGGTCAGCCGATTAAAAGCTTGATTTTATACATCTCCATACAGTAACGAGCATAGGCGATCGCACAGACTATGCACTTATAGAGCAAACTATACATAGCTATTGTTAATTATCAAAAAAAATGGTAAGCCAATCAAAATATTATTCATTGCTTCTCCATCTTAATTACTGTAATTTTTAAAGATATAATGTATTTAAAATAAAAGTTTAAATCGCCTATAAATACTTTAATTATTTAAGGGTAAAAAAACATTAAATAATAAATATGCCAGATAAAGTTGCTCTTTATTTTTAGAAGAGCCAATGATTCATCGCATTTTCAAATAAAGAATAATTAAATTTAAGCAAGGTCGATGATAACATATTTAATAAATTTATTAATAAGCAATTTTGAGCAAAAAAACAGACCTTAATCTAAATTTAACGTGAGTTCGATGAACCTCTCCCTCCCAACCTCCCTCTCCTCGTAGGAGAGGGAGGAGAAACGAAAAAATCACCCTCTTACTCCCCTCTCCTCGAAGGAGAGGGGTTGGGGGTGAGGTCAAAACAACGCTGGTCGAACTCACGTTAAATTTAGACATACAAAAACCTTCTATTTTTAGTAGCTAAAATATCAAAAACCATGAAATTAAAAACAATCTCTATTACCGGATTAATACTTACTGTTATCTGTGGTTGTTCATCTCAAATCGAAGAACAAGCCCTTAACTCTGGACAACCTCAACTGCAACAATCAAACAATTACTCACCTAACCCAGAAACTATCAAACGACTCCTCGACACCAAACAATGTCCAGGTTGCGATCTCAGGGGCGCTGATTTAAGTCGTGCTAACTTGAAAGGCGCAAATCTTCAAGAAGCTGATTTGCGTGGGGTAAACATGAGCCAAGCAGACCTAAGCGAAGCCAATTTAATTCAGGTAGACTTACGTGGGGCGAACTTAAATAAAGCTAATTTAAGCCGCGCAAAATTAACTGCTGCTTTAATGAATTGGACTGAAGATAGTAAAACTCCCGGCAGTTACGAGCGTGTAAATCTACAACAGGCGGATCTGAGTGGCGCAGATTTAATCACCGCATATTTGCGTGGCGCAGACTTGAGTGAGGCAAATCTGAGTGGAGCCTTTTTACATTCAGCAGATTTAGGTCAAGCAATTTTAACAAAAGCGAAATTCAATAAAGCTGATTTGTTTGGAGTCAAATCAATAGGCGCGAATGCGAGTGAAGTAGACTTTAGCAACGCTACCATGATAGGGATTGATTTGACTGACGCAAATTTAAGTAAAGCCAACTTCACTAAAGCAAATCTATTTTGGGGAAAATTTGGTAACGCTAATTTGAGCAGTGCCAACTTACAAGCAGCAAACTTTGCTGGAGCAACCTTAACTAACACAAAGCTCAATCAAGCACAGATGCACAAAACATATCTTCATGCCGCAGAACTCACTCAATCAAATTTAAACGGCGCAATCTTAACGCAATCTGATCTGAGTGCAGCACTGTTAATCAAGGTAAATATGAGCGGTGTTAACTTGACTGGCTCTAATATAAAACGAGCCAACCTCGCTGGAGCAGACTTAGGTAATGCTAACCTAGAAACAGCTAACTTAACTGGAGCAAATCTCACTGGAACCAATCTCACTGGTGCAACATTGATGCGGGCAGATTTAACTGCGGCATATGTGACTGACGCAGTTTTAAAGCAAGCCAATTTGCAACAAGCAATTCTCATCGGTACTAAACTCAGTGGTACTCAGTTAGACGGCGCAAATTTGACCGATGTAGTTAAGGGTGATACATCTGTGTCCACACCAATAAGTGAGCAACCGCACCAACACTTTCATTAACCAGGACTTACGCAAGCACAATTTTAGGGTGCGTTAGTATACGACATTTTTGGGGCTGACGCACCCTACAGTTAGTTTGATGATGACAATTGGGTAAGTCCTATTCAATTTGAATTGTTATACAGACTTTTACTTTCTGTAAAAATATGTAATTATACTTGCACTGTCAAGCAAATACTTGTATTCTATAAGCCAGTTACTAGAGAAACCTCCTTAATGGGTTTTTCAAATATGAAATTCTCTGAGCTACTGTTCAATGGGGCTTTAACGTGTTTTTTGCAGCCCAAAAATCTTTTTAATTCTCTAGTTCACCAGTACAAATTGCAGACCGAACTGAATAAGTTAACAGTTATCAGTTATTAGCTATTAACTGATAAATAGCTGTTGAATTTTTGCTAAATCTATCCTATGTAAATCAGGAGAAATTTATGGTAACAACTCCCAGAGAGACTGCAAGCAAAGCTTTTGAAAAAGCAACACGTCGTGTCGAAAAGTATTTTAAAAAAGCCAACTCATTAAATTTACAAACAACTGGTTCAAGGTCAGTAGAAGCTTGGTTTTTAGGCCCCAGAGCAGAAAATGCCGACCTGCTCAAAGAATTGATATTACAGGCGATTGAATCTCAGGCTAAGTGGAGAACTAGTTACTTCCCTGAAGATCCAGCCCATATTACTGAGGAAATTAAGAACTCACCAGATTACCAACAAGCAGTGGAACTGCTCAAAGAAAGTTATGATGAGTTATTAAAGCGATTGAAGAAATCTGTGCCTTTCTTCAGCCTGCGCTATCAGGGTCACATGGG
The DNA here is from genome assembly GCF_014697625.1 of Anabaena azotica FACHB-119. Taxonomy (GTDB): domain Bacteria; phylum Cyanobacteriota; class Cyanobacteriia; order Cyanobacteriales; family Nostocaceae; genus Trichormus; species Trichormus azoticus_A. Next base: position 3,715 of record NZ_JACJSG010000085.1, read on the forward strand.
CTGGGATACAACTATTCCTTCAGTAATTGGCTACTTCGCGGGAATGTTGTACAACTCTAATAACGTAGCTTTTGAAGGCTCTACAGTCACAACAAAATTAGAAATTGAGGTAGGCGATGATCTTTGCCGAATGTTAGGATATCATGTCCCACTAAATGAAAGTGAAACTGATGAACTGCGAGCTTGGGGACATATCACTTGTGGGGGAACTGTTGCTAACATAGAGGCTATTTGGTCAGCAAGAAATCTGAAATTTTATCCGATCGCACTCAAACAAGCCTTATTAAATGATCAGACTTTGCGTACAGTAGCAGACCAAATCAAGATTAATGCTTACTCAGCTAGTTCTCTTACATGGACTGAGGCACAATTCATCAACCTCGACAGTTGGCAATTGTTAAACCTCAAGGTTGATGATATCTTAGGCTTATCTACTCAAATCACGGAAAAATTAGTTAGCCAAGGCATTGAGGAGGGAAAAGCATCTAGCATCTTATCTAGTGCCTTATCCAATTATTCTGTCCAAGATTTAGGCATACAAGAATTTTCTCGGCGTTATCTACAAGATATTGCACCTCCTGTATTTTTTGTCCCTGGAAGCAAACATTATTCATTCCCCAAAGCAGCAGCAGTTTTAGGAATAGGTGCTGCTCACATGATTGATGTGGAAGTTGACGAACACGCGAGGATGAGGCTTGAGCCGATAGAATCTCGGTCTGATCAAGATGGACTAAAAGGCTATAGTTTGAGAGAAGACTTAGAATATTGTCTAAAACATCGCATTCCTGTCTATACGGTTGTTGCCGTTATTGGTACTACCGAAGAAAGTGCTGTTGACCCTCTCAAGCAAATTTTGGCACTACGAGAAGAATTTAGCCAAAAAGGATTACAATTTACTGTTCATGCAGATGCAGCTTGGGGTGGATATTTTGCTTCCCTGCTACGAACCGATGCAGACTTTGGTCTAAAATCTCCTAGAGATGCAGCACCACCGATTTCTACTTTGAGTCCTTATGTGGAAGAGCAATTTGCCGCTCTTCCCCAGGCTGACTCGATTACTATAGATCCTCATAAATCGGGTTACATCCCTTATCCAGCTGGAGCGTTGTGTTATCGCAACTCAGCAATGCGGAATTTAGTTACTTTCGTTGCTCCTTATATTTTTCATGGAGAAGCAGAGCCAACTATTGGCATTTACGGGATTGAGGGTTCTAAACCAGGAGCGGCTGCAGCCGCCGTATATTTGAGCCATCGGATCATTCGACCCACCAAAGATGGCTATGGTCGAATTTTGGGTCAAGCTCTTTACAGTGGCGATAAGCTCTATGCTCGACTGTTGTGTATGGCTAGAGAGGAAGATCCGTTTACTATTGTGCCTTTGACCATAATTCCCAATTCGATTCCCGGAAATACAGAAGCAGAACGAATTGAATTTATTCGTCAAAGAATTGATGGTAAGACGAATGAAGAGATTGAGCAAGATGAAGAAGCAATGACTGCACTTAAAGAAATTGGCACTGATTTAAATATCATCATCTATGCTTTCAACTTCAAAATCAATGGTCAACTCAATACCAGCTTAAAGAATGCTAATCTGCTCAATAAACGGTATTACGAAAATCTCAGTATTGATGAGGACGATGATCTTAATAATTATCCGATGATTGTCAGTACTACTGATTTTACCACAGAAGCTTATGGTGCTTATTTTATGGAACATTATAAGCAGCGTTTAGGGGTAACTGGAGAAGCAAATGAACCTATTACTGTTATCCGTACTGTAGTTCAAGACCCTTGGAAGACTGAAACGGCAGAAGGTTCATTTATCGATGAGATTGAAGCCATAATTCGGGAATCGGTTTTAAAAGTGATTGAAGACATTCAGGACGAAATAGAATAACGTTTTTTCCCAAAATTAAGAGATGATGGCAGTAGCGATCGCTTTTAGTGATTTCATCTTTTACAAGAGGTCTCTTCACCAATTGCTGCATCATCTTCAAAAAAAATTTGCAACAGATCGATTATCTGTTGCAAATTTTTTTTGAATTGCTATTAGTTATCTTTACACGAGATGCTACCCTTTGATACGCGATAAAGTTGCGTATCAAAGAGTGGCAGCAAATAAGAATACTTATAAGTAATTTTTAGCCAAGAGGTGATTAATTACACATTTCTTCATAATTTATTTTTAAATTATCAGGAATAATTTATACTTTTAATTCATAAAAGTACAACCATGTAAATTTTATAACTTAGAAGAAATAACCTATTTTATTGTTTTATTTGAATTACGTAATTCGTCTTTTTTAGTTTAATTTATACAAAAAGCTCAGGGAAAATAATGAGATTAACCAGACATTTAATTATTAGACAAGCTGTTGTTTTTGACTTATTTTTTGATCCATGTGAACTTTAATGATTTTTCCGTTATTAGGGATTTCTTCAAGAGAAAATGATATTAGGTAAATTCACTAGACCGAAAATTTTTACAGGAGCGTGAAAACTTCATTTCCACCTAGTAATACAAGAAATTAAAATTGGTTTTTAATTAGCATTTTAAGAACTTTTATTTTAGGTGTACTGAAGAGCGATCGCTAATGGTAATGATGGCAATATCCCAAGAAAACGGCTGAAATCGTCTATTATTACCTGAATTTTTCCTAGCTTTCGGTGTATTGAAATTACCAACTAACGCTGAGGATTTATTGCCAGCCTAACAGCGTAAGTTTGGGCTGAAAGTTAATTGTTTCTAACTAAATTCCAATTAGTTTTGGAAAATATTGGTGTGGAAATTCCACAGGAGCAAATTATGAAAAGAGCAATTGCTGGAACAGTTTTAACTGTGCTAACTCTGAGTCTTCCCGCAATGGCGGCGGTTACAAATAAATATCAGTTCAAGGGCAACAACGCATATGCGTCTTTTTACTCATATGACGAGTGTGGCTCTAGCAGCGTTTATGTTTCGGCGTATAACAATATTACTAAGGATGGCCCAGGTGCGCCGACTTCACAAGTACAAGCCAACCTCGAATATTACAGCTACAATTACTGCACTGGGGTGTATTCATCTGGTTACGGCTCTATCCCCAACGCAAACTTCGTAATTGATAACCAGCTTAACTCAGCCACTTTGAACGACACGTTTACAGTGTATGACTACTCATCAAATAGTAATCAAACTGTGGCGGTGAATTTGACATGGACTGGTACGGATGTTTCGTCCAAAGGTAAGAGTAATTACATTTATCAAACACCAACTAGCGTTACACGCTATCGCTCGACAGGTGAATATCGTGATGCAACGGTTGCTGGTACTGTGACCTTGAATGGTACAAACCTGATTACTAATACTTATTCCTATGGTTCTCTATCGTCTTCTACGAGCGGAACCTTGGAGCGCACTACAAAGTAGAAATGAGGTGAACTACCCACACTGACCTTGCGGTACAGTGTGGGCTTCCAGTCTCACGGGGGATTGCCGCGTCTTGGACTTGCGTCCGCGAGTTGGGCTTACATCCCCTCCACTGGCAGAGTCCCCTGTCCCAGAGGACTGTAGCATTCTGATACCCTCTACTCTAATATTTTGGGCTGCATTACCGTCTCTATCGTGGTGAGTTCCACAACTTGGACAAGTCCAAGTCCTTACGTCTAACGGTAATTCACTCACTTGATAATGACAGCTAGAGCAGAGTTTTGAACTAGGAAACCATCGATCAATTTTCTTAATGTAGCTTGCCAGGCGTAGCTATAGATGCGCTTTATTCTTGATGGTAGAGACGTTATATATAACGTCTCTACATCATTGATCTGGTGCAACTTCATAGAGCATTGGTATCAGTCTTTTTCACAACCAATGATGGTTAATTTTCACGCCTCGACTGACCATAGCTTGCATAAATAAATCCGTTGATAATGCTTCTTCCACAGGCCAAACCCCTGGTTTTTTTAACTTACCTGCCAATAAAAATTGAGCGATACTACCCGTGCCACAACCAGAAGCAACGGCTGTATTTTCATGTACTAGATTTGAGCAATAAACAACTTGCTCACCATTTTTTATGCCTGTGACTTCTGAACGAACTGCCACACCAATACCACTAAAATTATTTGTGACATCTGTCATGAAATGACTAACATGAGATAGAAATTCAATCATGCCGCGACGCTGCATTAACCATTTCGGAAAAATGTGAGCAGCAATCCAAGTGAGGTGATTATAAAAATCAGGAACCGAACCAAACTTAGTAATAACTGTTTTTACACCAGGGAAAGCTTCAGGCAGTGTAAAAGTTTCTGGCATATCAAACCAATAAACCCCACTATTATTGTAAGGAGAAGGAAAGTTAACTACTTCTCTTTCACTGTAGGGTTTAACTATCTGCCATTTGCCATCTAACCAAGCTTCAAAAGGGTGCTGTAATCCTAAAAAGGTAGTCCGCATCACTGTAATGCCAGCACCACCAGAACCAGCTACTAAATAACTTAAATGTATTTTTTCAACCTGATCTAATTGCTCAACATCATGGCGTACCATGCTGTTAGAAATACCGGGAAAAATGCCAGTATTGACAATCGCCGTTACACCAGCAGCAAGGGCTTCTTCATGATATTTCAGCGCCTTACTAGTAAAAGAACGGTGGTCACTAACGTCTAAATAATTAACCCCTTGTTCAATACAAGTTTTCAGAACATTAGCATCCCGGTAGTGGAACGGCCCAGCACAGTGGATGACTAAATCAGAGTTGGCGATCGCTTCTCGCAACTTGTCAACTTCTGCCAAGTCTAACACCAGAAACTGTACCTGTCCCCCCGACGGTAAGGTAATATCTTTCTCGGTCGCAGGGGAGCGTCCTGTAATTGTAATTTGGGCTTGGGTGTGGGTGGCTATATCTTCAGCAACACTGCTACCAATTCGCCCCCGTCCTCCAAGAATTAATACGCGGTCTGTCATTACTCCGTATGGGTAACTATACATTCATTTGAGCAGCTTTTGGTCATCTTGACATCAGTTGCAAGTATGACTTCGGGGGATCGCGGAAGGGGGAAAGGGGAAAGGGGAAAGGGAAAAGGAATAAGTCCTTAAGCTTTACCCTTTGTTTCTCTTCCCAGTCCCTAGCCTACTAATTTCTTACCATTACCTATTACCCATTACCCATTACCAGTTCTTTAACTTATTTTTCATCCCTAAGTTTCTGGTAGTGTAAAGTAAATTTATTCATAATAGGACTTACGCAAGTGTCATAATCAAACTAACTGTAGGGTGCGTCAGACCCAATAATTTCGTACAAATGAAGGGATTTTCCACATCTGACGCACCCTAGTATATGTGCCAGTTGCGTAAGTCCTGCATAATAACAACAACTTTTGTGCAGTTATAGAAGCAGAATAAAGGAAAAAAATACTTATGGGACTGTTTGATCAAATTCTTGGTGCTGTAAATAATCCCAATCAACAAGGGAGTTTAGGTCAATTGGGCAGTATCATCAACACAGTTAATCAGTTGAGTAATACAACAGGCACAAATCCTTCCACAATGCAATCTGTTATAGGTGTGGTAGGTAACTATGTCCGTTCTGCTTTACAACAAAAGCAAGCCACAGAAGGTAATGAAGCCGCGCAATCATTAGTTAATCAATATGCAGGGACTTCTTCCAACCCTCAAGCCGTTAATTCCCTTTTTTCACCTGATATTCAACAGCAAGTAGCACAGGTAGCTGCCCAACACACAGGACTAGATGCTGGTACAATTCAGCAACTGTTGCCAGTCATTGTACCTTTAGTATTAAATTTTTTGCAATCTGGCGCTAATAACCAAAATCCTCAAGGTAGCGGTAATTCTGTCTTAAATTCCTTCTTAGATGCAGACAGAGACGGTGATGTTGATATTGCTGACGCTATGCAGTTAATCAGCCGACATTTTGGTAGATAGTATATCCTAGCTGTAGGGTGCTGCACTGCTTACTGTATCTAGGGCTTGGTGGGCAGTGCAGCGCCCTACAAACACTACGAATACTTTATAAATTTAATTTAGAGATGATTTATAAAGTAAACCTTAAATTGTCGGGTGCGTTAAAGCAGCGCTTAACGCACCGTATTTGCTGGTGCGTTACGGCTAATTCCTCATTTCGCCGAAGCTCAAATCCTGACATAGCCGTAACACACCCTACTTAATATTTACTTTATAAATGACCTCTTAAATAATATACAATCTCATAAATTTTCATCCCTAAGATACCCTTAACTACTCCTTTGATAGATTTTTGCCTGAATCATAGCCTTTATCATCAAAGTAATTCAAGGAAAAAATTGGCTCATTACAAATAATCTTTATTTGTGTGGTGATGGAATTTTTGATAATAAAAATATATTTTTATTTTGAATGCTTGCTCACATACAAATAGCCTAAACCCTTGTATATTACTTGATAATTTTAGAGGTATTTCATGACTCAATCAAAGGAAGCACAAAAAAGCTATTTCGTTGGATATCTTTCCCTAGCTCCAGTTCTTGCTGTTCTAGCAGTATCAATTGCCTTCTCTATATGGGCAATCTTTAACTTTATTTTTCCTGACCTTTTGTTCCATCCTCTGCCATAAAGAGTTGTAGCGAAAATATTTCCCTACATATAGTTAAGTATGTCTCTGCAAAAAATCTTGCCTACTCATCAACACAGTTTAAAAGAACGGCATGAACAACCTCAAAATATCTCCTATAGCGTTGTTCATGCAATTCCTGGTCGGATTCGTTTTCGGATTCCTCGGTTAAGCCATGATACAAAGTATACTGATAAACTCAAGCAAGCAATAGAACTCCACATTCAAGACGCACAGGTGAGAGTGAATCCTATGGCTGCTTCTATTGTCATCAATTATGACAATAGCTCAGTTTCAGATGAGCAAGTGCGATCGCACCTCATCAATTTGATTCAAACTGCGCCAGAAATAAAAGAATCAAAGCCAGTAGCCGCCAAATCAGCCTTAGCAGCTATCTTTGATTCTCTAATTAATCTAATTAACGGTGTACGTAATCTTAACCAAGCAAGTAACACTATTCAGCATCATCCAGAAAGAGTAGACACTTGGGAGAAATTACTGTCTACCGGACAAAAGATCATCAAGGGTCTTAAATCAACCCTCATGTTTATTCTGCCCGGTAAGCGGCCTCAATCGTCCACTGCATTAGAAACTGCATAGTTATCAGATAGCTTAGATGCTAGATAAGAAATATCTTCTTTAGGACTTACGCAAGTGTCATAATCAAACTAACTGTAGTGGCGTGGCAAGCCTAAACTTGTGCATTAGCGAAAAATCTATCATCTTGTTCATCTGCGTTCATCTGCGTTCATCTGCGTTCAAATTTATCCAAACCTATTGCCACATTTTAGCCTTGCCAGTCCAGTAGGGTGCGTCAGTCCTAATAATTTCGTACAGATTCAAGGATTTTCCACATCTGACGCACCCTACCCCAAGTGAAGTTGCGTAAGTCCTGTTCTTGTAGGATGGGCATCTTGTCCGTCCTACCTTTTGAGTAGCCATTCACAAAATGAATAATTCATTTATAGCGTTTCCTAATGATGCTGAGTACTGAATACATCGCTAATAAAACTAAGAAAAACTCTGCGTTCCTCTGCGTTAAAAAAATTGATTCTGTACCTCACTTAACCGGAATCGCTATACTATAGCAATCCTAAATCACCCCTGAGAAATTTAGAAATAATTGGGCGATGAGAAACATTAGTATCAACTTAAGCCAGGGTGAATATAATTCGCGGCTACACAAGCAAAGTCCGCCTGCGCGGACTGCGATTTCTCATCGCCAAGGCTGGATAAAATCTGACATTTACGTTTGATGTTAAATCTACGTGTTTTCTCACGAGTCAATTCGGATTGCTATAGAAATAACTTAATATTTAAGTTCGCATTTTTCAAAATTTACAAGAACTTTCTTTTGGCTTATTTAGTAAATTTATTGAGTTGTTTCATCTGGTAGATTAACTAGAAATTAAAGAAAGATACATATAAGATAAATAGTTTTAAAAGCAACTTCAAATATTAGAATTATGCAAAACATTTATGGCAACCTTCAAGGTATAAAGTCAAGCCAACTCAAAAAATTACGACAGCTTTATGAAGAACGGCAACCAGCAGATAGATTTATGACGTTGGAATTTGCTCAAACTTTAGCGGCAATTACCAGGGAAATTCATCATCCAATTTGTTGTTATATTAATCGCCGTGGGCAAATTCTCCGTGTGGCAGTAGGAACACCAAACCAAACCCAAATCCCCACGGAAGAATTGCCACGGCGAAGTGCAGAACGTTTAAGTGGGATTCGTTGCATAGCTAGTCAATTGCAATCAAAATCACCCGATGAAACAGCATTGGTAGCAATGGCACTGCAACGTTTAGATGCTTTAGTCAGTTTAAATGTAGTTGATAGTCAAGCCGAAGAAGCTTTTTTAGCCTACCTAATTCCTGAATTAGAAAAACCTTGGATAGTTTCGCCTCCCCTCAGTTTAGAGGATATAACAGAACAAGATTTTGGTGAATTAGTAACAGAATGGGAAAGAGATATTACCGATGCAGGAGGAATATTTTTACCCCAAGATACCAACTCTGACCAAGATAGAGTTTTGTTAGTTGGTGTACAAACAGATGATATTTCCAACCAGCGATTTGAAGATGGACTTGCTGAATTAGTGCGACTAGTTGAAAGTGCTAAGGGAATTGTTTTAGACACAATGCGGCAAAAGCGTAGTCATCCCCATCCACAAACAGTAGTTGGTACGGGTAAAGTTGAAGAAATTACACTTTTGGCGCACAAATTAGGGGCTAATTTAATTGTTTTTGACCGCGATATTTCCCCATCACAAGCCCGTAATTTAGAAAACGAAATTGGCATACGAGTTGTTGACCGCACAGAAGTAATTTTAGATATTTTTGCTCAACGCGCTCGCACTCAAGAAGGAAAATTACAAGTAGAATTGGCACAGCTTGAATATAACCTACCTCGGTTGCGTGGTCGTGGTCGAGAAATGTCTAGATTAGGTGCGGGAATTGGTACAAGAGGCCCTGGTGAAACTCAACTAGAAACAGAACGCCGGACAATTCAACGCCGAATTGCTCAATTACAACAAGAAGTTAATCAACTACAAGCACATCGCGCCCGCATCAGACAACAAAGACAGCAGCAAGAAATTCCTGTGGTTTCGTTAGTGGGTTATACCAATGCGGGTAAATCAACTTTGTTAAATCTATTAACTCATGCAGAAGTTTACACCGCAGATCAACTATTTGCCACACTCGACCCAACAACACGCAAGGTAGTAATTACAGAAACAGAAACTCAAGAACGCAGGTCAATTCTATTAACAGATACAGTAGGGTTTATTCACGAACTACCGCCATCGTTAGTAGATGCGTTTCGCGCCACCTTGGAAGAAGTAAGCGAAGCAGATGCTTTGCTTCATTTGGTGGACTTATCTCATCCAGCTTGGGAAAGTCATATTGCCAGTGTGCAGGAAATACTTGGAGATATGCCTGCAACTCCTGAAAAAGTATTGCTTGCCTTTAACAAAATTGACCAAGTAGATAGCGAAACTTTGGCAAGCGCTCAACAAAATTATCCTCAAGCTGTGTTTATTTCCGCAATTAAAAAATTGGGTTTAGAAACTTTAAAACAGCATTTGTTGAAATTAATTGAAGAGAAGAAGGGTGTAGAAGTATAGGAGTGTAACGGAAAGACAAAAAACCCAATCTTCTTAAATTACCAACTAATTCTTCTCCCCTACACCCTTCAAAGAATTTGAAATTTTTAACTAGGATAATAATTATGCCAAGTATTATTATTCACGGTGGTGCAAAAACCATTTCTGATGATAAGGCTTAAAGCTAACATTAGTGGTTGTTTAGCAGCCGTAGAAGTAGGTTGGACTATATTAACTGGCGGGGATTGGGGAGATGAGGGAAACCCACCCCTAACCCCTAAGAGGAGGGGAACAGGGAATGGGGGAGAATAACAACTGATAACTGATAACTGATAACTGATAACTGTCAACTGATAACTGTCAACTGATAACTGATAACTGACAAATGACTAATTTTAATTACTTTCGAGGAAATTCTCTATCTGATTTGTTTGCTCAGGATATTACAGATGGGCGTTACGGGTTTATATTAAATTATCCTGCAACTGCTAGTTGGGCGGCTTTTCCTAATCGCCAAAAATACTTTATCCAAGATGGTAGTAGTGAAGCTACTAAAACCTCTTTTGATAAGATTTGTCAGAAGGAACCTTGGAAGAATTTGGCTGTGTTGGGTGATAGTCTTTCGGGAATTGTGATTACTCCACCGCCCAAGTCCTTGGTTAGCTATTGGCAAGAGCATTTTGGCTTTAGCTATGCTAAAAGAGAAATGTTGGATTGTTCTACTTATTTAGATGACTTGAGTCAGGGCGATCGCTTTGACAAACTCATTTCCCTATTCCCCTTTGATCACCTCAAAGGGGAGAAACACGCTGTTAATCCAGACACCCATTACTGCTTACTTAGCAAAGCGACTTTAGCTGAATTGGGTGTGCAATGTCCCAATTACGAAACTTACAATTTACACAAAACTAATCTCGAAGATATTGAGTTACCACAATTTCCTTATTTAATTAAAACGTCTCATGGGCTTTCTGGGGAAGGCACATACATTATCAAAAGCACCAGCGATTTGAACTATTGTTTAGAAGAAATTAAAAAATATCTCGATATTCAGTTACTAGATACGATTATTGTTTCCGAGTTCGTCAAGCATGAGGTACAAAACTACTGTGTACAGTTCTATGTCAGCAAGACGGGAGAAATAACCCTGATTGGTGTGACTAGTCAATTAGTAACACCAGAGGGTAATTATTTAGGGGGATTGATTGACTATAGTAAAACCAATATAGGCAAGTTTTTTGACATGATTACTGCCATTGGTCATTATGCTCATACGCAGGGTTACTTTGGCGTGATTGGCTTCGATGTACTCGAAGATAGAAACGGACAACTTTTCGTAATTGATGCTAATTTCCGCGTCAATGGTTCAACTCCATTATGCTTACAACGTCATAACTTACTCAAGCAGGGCAAAGAGGTAGCTAAATATTCCAGCGATTACCGTATGGAGGGGACTTTAGAATCAATTATAGTCAACCTAAAAGCAGAATTAGAGCGTCAGGACTTAATTATTCTCTCAGCACTGGAGAAAGTTAAATATGGAAAAATATATACTGATATTTACGGTATAGTTGCTGGCGAAACGATTGAGGAAATGCAGCAGATTGAGCAGCATTTACAAAGTAAGGGATTGCAACAGCTTAGTTAATAGTGCTGTCAGTTATCAGTTATCAACGCAAACCTTCAAGGAAGCTGGTGATACGATAAAATCTACAGTTTCTTCTGTTTTTAAGGGAAGTAGAGAGTGAGAGGGGACAGGGGACAGGTGACTACTTCTTATTGTTAGCGATCGCCACTCTTTTAGTAAACTCTCAAGAAACACAGGTGACTCTTGACAGGTGACTCTTGACAGAAAATAGGGAATAGTTGTGTTTCTTTCATATTTTGCGGGAGCGTTAACTGCGCCTGTGGGAGGCTCACATCTTGCACCTAGCCCTAGCGATTAGAAATCGCGGCTATACAAACGTTCGCGTAGCGTGCCGTAGGCAAGTCCGCCTACGCGGACTAACGCAACATTAAGGGTTTGAAACCCGCGCAGGCGGGTTTTGTCTGTGTAGCTGCGACTTCCAGTCGCTTGGTGCAATATATGAGTAAAATCGGTTTAGCTCATCCATCGCCTCTTGACAATGCCAGACCCCTTAATGTATCAACAGGATAACTTTGTTGTCCTAGAAACCAACCAACCAGAACAATTCCTGACTGCTGCTGAATTGTTAGAAAAGCTCAAGGAAGAATTACAGAAAATTGATTTTTCTGACTTACCCCTTGAGTTACAAAAATTTGATTCTTTGCCAGCCCAAGCCCAACACTTAATAGATACTAGTTGTGAGTTGGATGTAGGCGCAGGCAAATATTTGCAGTGGTATGCTGTGCGCCTAGAAAAGTAGAGACTATTGACTAATGTAGGAGTTACGCATTGACAAATTAGACAAACAATGTATTAAGGAAAATCATGAATAAACAGGCGATCGCTAATCACTCTAGGGCTGGAAAGACGGATAATTGACGTGCAGAGC
>NZ_JACJSG010000086.1 GCF_014697625.1 Anabaena azotica FACHB-119
TATCAGTTATCAGTTATCAGTTATCAGTTATCAGTTATCAGTTATCAGTTATCAGTTATCAGTTATCAGTTATCAGTTATCAGTTATCAGTTATCAGTTATCAGTTATCAGTTGACAGTGAACTAATGACTAATGACTAATGACTATTGACTATTGACTATTGACTATTGACTATTGACTAATGACTATTGACTATTGACTATTGACTATTGACTATTGACTAATGACTAACCTAGAAGATTTAGTAACAGAAATTAGCCGCTATGAAGCTATCATTTCCGAGTGGGATGAAACTCAGCGTGGCGTGGTGGTGGGTTTGAAAAGGGCTATTGAGGATTTACATAAGGAAGCTTTGACAAGGTTGATTAAAAGTGTCAAGCAAGAATCTTTACCAGCGTTACAAAATGCGGTGAAAGATGAGGTAGTCTATGGAGTTTTGCTTTATCACGAGTTAGTAAAACCACCAAAGCCACCGCTTTTACAACGTGTACAAGCAGCCCTTGAAGAAATTCGCCCAGGGTTGAAAAGTCATCATGGAGATGTGGAATTAGTCGCCATTAAACCACCGGATACCGTAGAAGTCAGGTTGATAGGAACTTGTAGTAATTGCCCATCTTCCACCTTGACATTATCCCAAGGAGTGGAACAGGCAATTAAAGCATTATGTCCCGAAATTGTGACAGTAATTGCAGTTAAGTGATAAATAGCGATCAGCTATGCTGGGCGGTTACGCCATCGCAGTTACATTCTACAACATCCCCATCCTCTTAAATAAACTTACTCCCTTCCTTTCTTTTGCGTCTTTGCGCCTACCCTGCGGGAACGCCTAGCGGCGAATGCGTGAGCCAAAAAAATTCCCCATTACCACACCAACATTGCAACCAGAACTAACAACACCGCAAAATTTACTCCTATCACCCCAAGGCGCGGAAATAATATTAGGTGATATTCCCAACCCTGAATTATTAGCCATTCCCCTAGCGCCAACTCCTACTACAATGTTTGGGCCTCGTGGTGCTTGTTTAGTATCAGAAACAGGCCCTTTATGGGTATCAGATACAGGACATCATCGCTTATTAGGTTGGCGTAATTTACCCACAGTAGATAGCCAAGCGGCGGACTGGGTAATTGGACAACCAGACTTTTATCATGAGGGACAAAATGCTAAAGGTACACCGGGAAAAGCTACCGTTAGTGTACCGACGGGTATTTGTGTATGTGACTCAGGTTTAGCTGTTGCTGATGCTTGGAATCATCGGGTGTTAATTTGGTATAAATTACCAGAAGATAGCAATGTTCCGGCTGATTTGGTGTTAGGACAAGCCAATTTTACTGATAACGAACCGAACCGAGGTAAGCAATTAGCTGATGCCAATACTATGCACTGGCCTTATGGTGTATTCTATCATCAAGGACAACTATTTGTAGCGGATACTGGTAATAGAAGGTTGTTAATTTGGCAGCAGTTTCCAACAGAAAATGGACAAAGCGCTGATATAGTTTTGGGACAGCCGGATATGATATCTCGGAATGAGAATGGCGGCGGTTCTCCCACGGCGGCGAGTATGCGCTGGTGTCATGATATAGCGATTTGGGATGATAATTTAGTTGTCACCGATGCGGGTAATAATCGAGTGATGATTTGGCAAGGAATACCTACAGAAAATAATGCGCCTTGTGCGGTGGTGTTGGGACAAAAAAGTTTTGCTTTTGTGGAGATGAACCAAGGGGTTTATTTTCCTGGTGCGGGTAGTTTAAGTATGCCTTATGGGGTAGCTGTGGGTGGAGATTGGTTATTGGTGGCGGATACTGCTAATTCCCGGTTGCTAGGATGGAGGAAGAGAGAGTCAATCTTATTATTGCAGGGGGCGGTGGCGGATGCGATCGCTGGACAAAATTCTGTCCACTCTAAAAGCGAAAACCGTAACTTTGGGTTGCCTACCAGGGATAGTTTAAATTGGTGTTACGGGATAAAGGTTTGTGGGAATAGGGCGGTAATATCTGATTCGGGGAATAATCGGATTTTGTTGTGGCAATTTCGGTAGAGATATTGTGAATTACGAATTATTTTATGGGGATTGAGGAAATCAGAGTTTGTGGTACTGTCCAAGGGGTAGGGTTTCGTCCTACTGTGTATCGTTTGGCGAAAGCCTGCGGTTTGCGGGGAGATGTATGTAATGATGGACAGGGTGTGTTAATTCGCGTCTCTGGTAGTGCAGCAGCTTTAACAGAATTTGTGGTGAAATTACAACAAGAATGTCCACCATTGGCAAAAATTAGCGAAATTATCAGAACACCTTGTGAGGGTGAATTTAATTTTGATGATTTTGTCATTTCTGGTAGTGTTAGTGGTGTCGCTAGGACAGAAATTGCACCAGATGCGGCTACTTGTCCCCAATGTCAGCGAGAAATATTTGACCCTTTTAGCCGCTTTTATCGTTATCCCTTTACTAACTGTACTCATTGCGGCCCCCGTTTGAGTATTATTCTTGCTATTCCTTATGATAGATGCAATACCAGTATGTCTGCGTTTGTCATCTGTCCTGAGTGTGAGAAGGAATACCATGATATCGAAAACCGTCGCTTTCACGCCCAACCTGTAGCCTGTCACACCTGCGGCCCCAAGGCTTGGTTAGAAAGGGCTGATGGTAAACCTGTGACTGCTTCCATGTTCTCAATGTTGGATGATGTGGATGCTGTTTGTACTTTGTTGCAGAAGGGTGAAATTGTCGCTATTAAAGGGATAGGTGGTATTCATTTAGCTTGCGATGCAACGCAAGAGGCGGCTGTACAGAAATTGCGTCAGCGTAAGCAAAGATATGCTAAACCCTTCGCATTAATGGCGCGGGATATTGCCATTATTGAACAGTATTGCATTGTTAATGATATAGAAAAAGAACTATTAGCAAGTCCCGCCGCACCAATTGTTTTGTTGGAGAAAAGGGGACTGGAGAAGGGGGAATGGGGAATGGGGAATGGGGAATGGGAATACAAGCTAAATAATTCTTCCCCCACTCCCTCATCTCCCCCATCTCCCCCCACTCCCTCATCTCCCTCATCTCCCCCATCTCCCCAGCCCATCGCCCCATCTGTCGCCCCAGGACAAAATACTCTGGGTTTCATGCTACCTTACACACCATTGCATCATTTAATTCTCAAGCGGATGAATCGTCCAATTGTGTTAACAAGTGGTAATCTGGCTGATGAACCGCAGTGTATTGATCATGATGAAGCTAGGGAGAAATTAGGACAAATAGCTGATTATTTCTTATTACATAATCGGGAGATTGTGAACCGAATAGATGATTCTGTGGTGCGGGTGGTTGAAAATAAAACTCAAGTAATTCGTCGCGCTAGGGGTTATGCACCAGCACCGATTAAATTACCTCCAGGTTTTGATAATGTTCCCCAGGTTTTAGCAATGGGGAGTGAGTTAAAAAATACCTTTTGTTTATTACGTGAAGGAGAAGCAATTTTATCTCAGCATTTGGGTGATTTAGAAAAGGCAGCAGCGTTTAATGCTTATCAAAATACCCTCAATTTATACCTGAATTTATTTCAACACCAACCGCAGGCGATCGCTATCGATTTGCACCCCGAATATCTATCAACTAAACTCGGCAAAGAACTAGCAGCCGCTAATACAATCCCCATCCATTCTATCCAACATCATCACGCCCATATTGCCGCTTGTTTGGCAGAAAATAACATTCCTTTAAATGCACCACCAGTTTTAGGTATTGCTTTTGACGGTTTAGGTTATGGTGCAGATGGTAAACTTTGGGGTGGAGAATTTCTTTTAGCTGATTATCGGCAATTTCAACGCCTAGCTACATTTAAACCAGTGGCAATGATTGGTGGTAAACAAGCAATTTATCAGCCTTGGCGTAATACCTACGCCCAGTTATTAAGCGCCAATCTTTGGGATATTTGCCTACAACAATACAGCGAGTTAGAAATTATCAAAATTTTACAACAAAAACCGATAAATTTACTCAATCAACTTATAGAACAGCGTATTAACAGCCCTGTTGCTTCTTCTGTAGGACGGCTGTTTGATGCTGTGGCGGCGGCTGTTGGCATTTGTCCAGAACAATGTAGCTATGAAGGACAGGCGGCGATCGCACTACAAGCCCTAGCCGATATCCCCACATTAAATAATCCTAAAGAAATAGGAATATATCCCTTTCAGATTACCTTTTCGGATAGTATTTATTGTATAGACCCTCGCCCCATGTGGCAATTATTGCTTGATGACTTACAACAGCGAACTCCTCAACAAGTTATAGCTGCCAAATTTCATCTAAGTTTAGCTAATGCCATTGTGGAAACAGTCAAAAAACTCCGTCAAGACAACTTATTTACTCAAGTCGTCTTGACAGGAGGAGTATTTCAAAACAGCACCTTATTACAACTAGTGACCAAGCAATTACAAAACATAAAAATAAACGTCCTCACCCACAGCTTAGTCCCGACAAACGACGGTGGAATATCGCTAGGGCAAGCAGTCATAACAGCAGCAAAAATTTTAACTAATTAAAATTATCTCTGTGCCTGACAAATCTCTACAAAAGGTCTATATAAATGTGTTTAGGAATTCCAGGGCAAATAGTAGAAATTACCGACATCAACCATAAACTAGCGATAGTCGATGTTGGTGGAGTCAAACGCCAAGTAAACATCGCCTGCATCGTAGATGAACAACATCCCCCCGCAGCTTGTTTAGGAGATTGGGTATTAGTTCATGTCGGCTTCGCCATGAATAGAATTAACGAACAAGAAGCCGCCGAAACCCTAAAGTTATTACAAGAAATTGCATCAGTTATCAGTTGACAGTTATCAGTTATCAGTTATCAGTTATCAGTTATCAGTTATCAGTTATCAGTTATCAGTTGTCAGTTGTCATTAGTCCATTTCTTCCCTTTCCCCTTTCCCCTTTCCCCCTTCCCCCTTCTCCTTCCCCAACACCCAACCTATGAAATACGTAGATGAATTTCGGGAACCAGAAAAAGCTGAAGCGTTACGTCAGGAAATTGCCAAACTCAGCCAGCAAATAAATAAACATATCAAAATTATGGAAGTATGCGGCGGGCATACTCACTCTATTTTTAAATATGGTATTGAGGAAATCTTACCAGCCAATATTGAACTAATTCATGGCCCAGGTTGCCCAGTCTGTGTGATGCCAAAGGGGAGATTAGATGATGCGATCGCTATCTCTCAACACCCCAATGTCATCTTAGCAACCTTTGGCGACACCATGCGCGTCCCCGGTTCCCAAACCAGCCTCCTGCAAGCTAAAGCGCAAGGCGCAGATATCCGCATGGTGTATTCGCCCCTAGATAGTCTGCAAATTGCTAAAAATCACCCCGATAAACAAGTCGTATTCTTCGCTTTAGGTTTTGAAACCACAGCCCCCAGTACCGCATTTACCATCCTGCAAGCGGAGGTAGAAAACATTACTAATTTTAGTATGTTTTGTAATCACGTCCTGGTAATTCCCGCCCTGCAAGCTTTATTAAATAACCCCGAATTACAACTAGATGGATTTATCGGCCCTGGTCATGTGAGTATGGTAATTGGCACTGACCCTTATGAATTTATCGCCCAACAATATCATAAACCCATAGTTGTTTCCGGTTTTGAACCATTAGATATTTTGCAGTCAATTTGGATGCTGTTACAACAACTAGTAGAAAATCGCTGTGAAGTAGAAAACCAATATAATAGATTAGTGCAGAAAGCTGGGAATCAAATAGCCTTAGAAGCTATCAACAAAGTGTTTGCCGTCCGCGATAAATTTGCTTGGCGCGGCTTAGATGAAATTCCCAATTCTGGTTTCAGAATTAGAGATGAATATGCCCAATTTGATGCTGAATTAAAATTTACCATACCTAACTGCAAAGTCGCAGACCACAAAGCCTGTCAGTGTGGCGAAATTCTTAAAGGAGTCCTCAAACCTTGGCAATGTAAAGTATTTGGTACAGCTTGCACACCAGAAACACCAATAGGTACTTGTATGGTGTCTTCAGAAGGAGCTTGTGCAGCATACTATAAATATGGCAGATTCTCGAAAATGCCAAAACAAACAACCGAGAAGCCAAAAGTGACTATCTCTTCATAACCTCCACAAAAGCAGCGAAACTCTACATAACCACACTGCGAGGAAAATTTCTATGCCATTTGTCACCGTCAAAATTGCCAGAGGACATTCCATCGAAAAAAAACGGCATTTAGTAGAAGCTATTACTAACGCCTTAGTCACAGCTTTAGATACTAAACCGGAGTGGATAACCGTTCACATTGATGAATTTGAACGAGAAAACTGGGCTGTCAATGGTATTTTACACTGCGATCGCCACCGTGGTAGACACGACGAAACAGGTAGGTAAAACCCTTATATAATCTATGAAGGTTGGTAATGGGTAATGGGTAATGGGTAATTGGTAATTGGTAATGATAGAAAAAAAATTACCAATGAAGCTCAACCTATTACCGACCAAAGTAGCCATATTATAAGTAATTAGTCGAAGGATATTACACAAAATTAATCCTAAGAAAGATTCTTAATTACGAATTATTAAAAATGGATTTTCCCCCCAACAACATCGCCCAAAATTCCCTATTCCAAAAAATCTCCCAACCCCGCCGTCGCCCAGCTAAAGTTAGAGATACACATATCACACTGGCGCATGGAAGTGGCGGTAAAGCCATGCGCGACTTAATTGATGATATCTTTATTAGTAACTTTGATAATCCCCTACTTTCCCAATTAGAAGACCAAGCCAGCTTCAATTTATCCACTCTTTTACAACAAGGAGATAGACTAGCTTTTACCACAGATTCCTATGTAGTAGACCCATTATTTTTTCCTGGTAGTGATATAGGAGAATTAGCAATAAACGGTACAGTTAATGATTTAGCTGTGAGTGGTGCTAAACCTTTATATCTTACTTGTAGCGTAATTTTAGAAGAAGGACTAGCAACCGAAACCCTCAGACTTGTCGCCAATAGTATGAAAGCCGCCGCCCAAAAAGCTGGTGTGCAAATTGTCACAGGGGACACCAAAGTTGTCCCTCGTGGCTGTGCTGATAAACTCTTTATTAACACTGCTGGTATTGGCATTATTCCCGCCGGAATTAATATTTCTGCACACAATATTCAACCGGGAGATGCCATAATTATTAATGGTGAAATAGGTAATCATGGAGCAGCAATTTTAATCGCCCGTGGGGAATTAGCTTTAGAAACTGATATAGAAAGTGACTGTCAACCATTACATGAACTAGTAGCAACCATCCTCAAGGTCTGTCCTCAAGTTCATGCGATGCGAGATGCTACCAGGGGTGGTTTAGCCACAGTTTTAAATGAATTTGCTGCCACTTCTCAAGTAGGAATAAGCCTAAACGAAGTATCTATTCCTGTGCGGGAACAAGTGAAAGGAATTTGTGAAATTTTGGGTTTAGACCCATTATATTTAGCCAATGAAGGCAAATTAGTACTTGTCGTCAAGAGTGAACAAGCGCCAACAGTCCTATCCGCAATGAAATCTCATCCATTAGGGCAAAATGCTTGTATCATTGGTGAGGTGATTGCTTCTCCTCCAGGGGTGGTATTGTTAAAAACGCCTTTTGGAACAGAACGGATTGTTGATATGCTAGTGGGCGAACAATTACCACGAATTTGTTAGAAGCAAGTAGGGCGTTTCATGCACGAACTAGGAATTACGCAAAATATTGTAGCTATTGTTAATGAATATGCTCAAGGCTCAAAAGTGAGCCGAGTTTTAGTAGAAATTGGCAAGCTGTCTGCTATTATGCCAGATGCTATCCGATTCTGTTTTGATATTTGTAGTCAAGGTACAGCATTAGAAGGCGCAGTATTAGAAATACTGGAAATTCCTGGTTTGGCTAAGTGTCGTCAATGTGGTACAGAAATGGCTTTAGAAAAACCATTTGGGATCTGTGGCTGTGGTAGTGTGCATTTAGATTTAATTACTGGGGAAGAACTAAAAATTAAGGAGATAGAGGTCGAAGAACTATGTGTGTAACCTGCGGTTGTTCTGATGATGCTGAAGGTAGAATTACTAATTTACAAACAGGTGAAATGACACACAACTATCATCATAGCCATACTTTGCCAGATGGCACTGTGATTACTCACTCGCACGACCCTGAACATGAAGCATCACAAATTCATGCGAAAATTCATGGCACAACTATATCTCTAGAACAAGAAATTTTAGGCAAAAATAACCTATTAGCAGCCCAAAATCGCGGCTGGTTTAAAGGTCGAAATATTCTTGCCCTCAATTTAATGAGTTCCCCAGGTGCAGGGAAAACAACTCTGTTAACTCGGACTATCAATGACCTCAAGCAACAATTATCTATCACTGTCATTGAAGGCGACCAAGAAACAATTAATGATGCCGAAAAAATCAAAGCAACAGGCTGTAAAGTTGTGCAAGTTAACACGGGTACAGGCTGTCATTTGGATGCGGCGATGATTGACAGGGCTTTACAACAGTTAAATCCGCCGCTAAACTCAGTATTAATGATTGAAAATGTCGGTAATTTAGTTTGTCCAGCTTTGTTTGATTTGGGAGAAGCGGCGAAAGTCGTCATTCTCTCGGTGACGGAAGGAGAGGATAAGCCCATCAAATATCCCCATATGTTCCGCGCTAGTGAGATAATGATTCTGACGAAAATAGATTTATTACCTTATGTGCAGTTCGATGTCCAGCGTTGTCTAGAATATGCCCTACAGGTAAATCCCCATATGCAGATTTTCCAAGTTTCTGCAACCACAGGTGCGGGGTTGGATATTTGGTATAAGTGGTTGAGGGAGAAGGTAGGTTAGGGGACAGGGGACAGGGGACAGGGGACCTGACAGGTGTAGGTTTTTTATTGGTGTTCCAAAAACTTTGGTTTTAGGGTGTAGGGGTGTAAGGGTATAGGGGTGTAGGGGTGAATGAAACAGCGATTTTCTCGTTAGTTTTAGAGTCCTTACTCACTGCTAGATTAAAAACCTACACTTGTGAGGGACAGGGGACAGGGTGAAATTTGCTGTGGTGTGATGGGGAACTTTGCGTCAACCTGTAGGTGTTTTTTTGGAAGGAGCAAATTTTTGGCGGCAAACCCTTATGCTGTCTAGGTTTGAGGCGTTTTGCTGAGAAATGAGGTTGACGCAAGTCTGGAAATGCTTACTGGGACTGAGTTTTACGGTTTTTTTCTATGACCCTCTTGACAAAGCGATCGCTCAAAAGCTACTTTAGGTTGAGATTGACGAAACCGCACCTTGAAAACCAAATATATCAAGCCTTCCAGACCTGGGCAGTTTTAATTAACATGAATCCCTATCAGGGATTGAAACGAATGCTTTGTGTAAGGAACTAGGATTACAGCAAGGTTTTAATTAACATGAATCCCTATCAGGGATTGAAACTGCTCAATAATCCCAATGATACCTTCAATGAATTGGTTTTAATTAACATGAATCCCTATCAGGGATTGAAACCTCTAGCTTCTGAGGTGTTGAGCTTGCCTAGCTTTGAGTTTTAATTAACATGAATCCCTATCAGGGATTGAAACAATCCCATATACGGCGGTAATTGTATGGGATTGGTTGTTTTAATTAACATGAATCCCTATCAGGGATTGAAACCGAGATTAGAACAACAGCAAACGATGACGACCTAGTTTTAATTAACATGAATCCCTATCAGGGATTGAAACACAGTATGAAGCAAGGAAAGTATTGTATGAAGATAGTTTTAATTAACATGAATCCCTATCAGGGATTGAAACCCCGCTTTACTGTCAGCAGTGCCAGCTAGCCGTGTTGCGTTTTAATTAACATGAATCCCTATCAGGGATTGAAACTAACTTCTGGTAGTCCGTTCGTTGCTCCATTAAGTTTTAATTAACATGAATCCCTATCAGGGATTGAAACCGAATCAATCCTCTCTTGAGCTTTTGCTATCCAGTTTTAATTAACATGAATCCCTATCAGGGATTGAAACAGCGCGGCCTTGACCAAATCATTATTGAGAATGCCGTTTTAATTAACATGAATCCCTATCAGGGATTGAAACGACTACTCTTACTAACGAAGTGGTCAACCGCTCCCGTTTTAATTAACATGAATCCCTATCAGGGATTGAAACGTATATGAAACAGAGACAATGCCAGAGACAAGCGGTTTTAATTAACATGAATCCCTATCAGGGATTGAAACAGATAACAATCAGCCAAGTATAGATGGTACAGTTTTAATTAACATGAATCCCTATCAGGGATTGAAACAAAGTAGCGGCGGTGATCGCCTTCTTCGACATCGTTTTAATTAACATGAATCCCTATCAGGGATTGAAACACCCCCCAAGGCCAGGTAAGACTTGAATTTTGGGTTTTAATTAACATGAATCCCTATCAGGGATTGAAACAACACATACACATCAACAGAGCTTGGTTTTTGTTTTAATTAACATGAATCCCTATCAGGGATTGAAACTGCGTATCCTTCATATTCCTCGTAGCGATCGCCAGTTTTAATTAACATGAATCCCTATCAGGGATTGAAACTCGCTATCAAAACCAAGTGCATCATTTTCCCATTGTTTTAATTAACATGAATCCCTATCAGGGATTGAAACGTTGCAGATTAAAATATTCTTCATCTTCAACATGTTTTAATTAACATGAATCCCTATCAGGGATTGAAACATATTACCTCATCTACCTAAACTAACCTGACGGTGAGTTTTAATTAACATGAATCCCTATCAGGGATTGAAACTTCACTAGCCACCGGGGCAAGTTTGTCTCTTCCCCGTTTTAATTAACATGAATCCCTATCAGGGATTGAAACAACAGAAGACACAATTTTTAAATCTTTGGCCTGGTTTTAATTAACATGAATCCCTATCAGGGATTGAAACAAGTACTTGGCTGGTTTCCGGGGATTGGGGATTGGGTTTTAATTAACATGAATCCCTATCAGGGATTGAAACATCTGGTAATGACATGATTTTATTAATTAGTTAGTTTTAATTAACATGAATCCCTATCAGGGATTGAAACAACTAAAGCGATCGCCTAGCTTCTTCTTGTGTTTTAATTAACATGAATCCCTATCAGGGATTGAAACCTGAGATACGGCTATTAACAAATTACCGCATCGTTTCGTTTTAATTAACATGAATCCCTATCAGGGATTGAAACGCACTTTGATAAGGAATAGCAGCAGCCGGAGCCGCAGAGGATGCGAGTTTTAATTAACATGAATCCCTATCAGGGATTGAAACGAGGATGCCGAAGACGCGATCGCCCAAATTCAAATTAAGGTTTTAATTAACATGAATCCCTATCAGGGATTGAAACATTCACTCAAGAAAAATGTGACTCTTTGGGGAAGTTGTTTTAATTAACATGAATCCCTATCAGGGATTGAAACCTCAATTCCTCTGGGATTCCCCAATCGAGAAAAGTTTTAATTAACATGAATCCCTATCAGGGATTGAAACGCAAATATCCTACCGAAAACTGGGATTAAGATGTGTTTTAAATAAACGTGAGTTCGATGAACCTCTCCCTCCCAACCTCCCTCTCCTCGTAGGAGAGGGAGGAGAAAAGAAAAAATCCCCCTCTTACTCCCCTCTCCTCGTAGGAGAGGGGTTGGGGGTGAGGTCAAAACAACGCTGGTCGAACTCAGGTTAATCAAGAAAAAATAAATACCGCCTAGTATTTACTAAGCGGTATCGAGAGTGATTTAACTACTCAAACTCTTTGGATAAAATACTTCTATCTTCCCACACCGACATATTGGAAGCCGGCGCGTACCATAGTTTCAGGGTCAAGGAAGTTACGACCATCGATAACCACAGCATTATTCATCAACTGAGCCATCTTAGCGTAGTCGAGGGTGCTAAACTGGTTCCATTCGGTTACGAGTACCAAAGCATCACAACCATCAGCTAAACGCTCGGCATCAGTTTCTACCAATACACCAGAAAGACCATGACGCATTCCAGTTTGGGAAATGATGGGGTCATAGGCTTTAACTTTAGCACCCAAGCGGTTGAGTTGCTCAATTAAGTTCAAAGCTGGCGCATCGCGTAAGTCGTCGGTGTCGGGTTTGAAGGTTAGACCCAGTAAACCGACGGTTTTACCCTTGAGGATTTTCAGAACTTGCTGGAGTTTTTCTAGCGCAATCAAGCGTTGACGTTCATTAACACTAACAGCAGATTTTAATAGCTGGGCTTCATAACCGTAATCATCGGCGGTGTGAATTAGCGCGGATACGTCTTTGGGGAAGCAGGAACCACCCCAACCGATACCAGCTTGTAAGAACTTGTTACCGATGCGGGAGTCTAAACCAATACCTTTGGCGACTTGGGTGACATCAGCACCAACGCGATCGCAAATATTCGCGACTTCGTTGATGAAACTAATCTTAGTTGCCAAGAAAGCATTAGCCGCATACTTAATCATTTCTGCGGAACTGAGGTCTGTAGCTAGGATGGGTACAGGGGGTAAAGATTGGTTTTCCGCGAATTTACGCTCAACAATGGGGGCGTATAATTCTGTCATCATCGCGATCGCTCTAGAGCTATTACCACCCAAGACAATGCGATCGGGGTTGAATGTGTCGTATACTGCGGAACCTTCGCGCAAGAACTCTGGGTTACTAACTACATCAAACTGAGGTAGTTCAGGTAATCTATCCTCAACCCCACCACCTGCGGTAACGAGGGTTTTTTGACGTTCAGCAATTCCATCTAGAACAATCATCCGCACCCAGTCACCAGAACCAATAGGTACTGTAGATTTATTAACAATTACTTTATAACCACCATTAAGATTAGCACCGATACCACGGGCTACAGCTTCAACATAGCGGGTATCACTTTCACCAGTAGGTAAAGGTGGTGTACCAACAGCAATAAATAATATTTCTCCGTGGGCTACCCCTGCTGCCAAATCTGTGGTAAACTCAATTCTCCCAGCTTGGATAGCCGACTGCATAATTTCTGAAAGTCCAGGCTCAAATATGGGTGATTGCCCAGCTTTCATCAGCTTAACTTTTTCTTCGTTGTTGTCAACACAAATCACATTATGCCCGATGTGAGCTAAACAAGCTCCTGTAACTAAGCCGACATAACCAGTACCGATTACACATACACGCATTTTGTTTAACTCCTCACTGAGGGTGATTTTTAAAACAAACCAAGTGTCAAAATGACACTTACACTACTTTTGGGTGGCGCTGTTGCTAAAAAACTGGCAAGCATTTTAGAACAGCGCTTCAGGCTGTTAGTTAGCCTGTATCCTAGACTGCACTCTTGATGCGATCGCGGAAATCTTCTATCGTCAGTTTTAACCCTTCTTGCAGAGGAATTGTCGGTTCCCAATTTAACAAGGTTCTGGCTTTGGTTATATCTGGCTGGCGACGACGTGGGTCATCAGCAGGCAAAGGTTCAAACTTGATCTGTGCATCTGGATTGATCAAATTTTGCACAGCTTGTGCCAATTCCAGAATAGTGTATTCACCAGGATTTCCTAAATTGACTGGCCCCACATAGTCGCTATTCATCAAGCGAATAAAACCTTCTACCAAGTCAGATACGTAGCAGAAACTACGAGTTTGTGAACCATCTCCGTACACAGTCAGAGGAGTCCCACGTAAAGCTTGAACGATAAAATTACTTACCACCCGCCCATCGTTTTCTAACATTCTTGGGCCGTAGGTGTTGAATATACGAACAACTCGAATATCAACTTTGTTTTGTCTGTAGTAATCAAATGCTAGAGTTTCGGCAATTCTTTTACCTTCGTCGTAGCATGAACGAATACCGATAGGGTTGACGTTACCTCTATACTCTTCTGTTTGGGGATGAATCTCTGGATCACCGTATACTTCGCTAGTGGAAGCCAAGAAAAATCTAGCCTTAACACGCTTGGCTAACCCCAACATATTCAACGTACCCATAACGTTAGTTTTAACGGTTTTTACTGGGTTGTACTGATAATGTACTGGAGAGGCTGGGCAAGCCAAATGATAAATTTGGTCTACTTCTAACCGAATTGGTTCAGTGATGTCATGGCGGATAAGTTCAAATTGTGGATGATTCATCCATTTTTGAATATTGCGCTTGTCGCCTGTATAGAAATTGTCTAAGCAAATAACTTCATGGCCTTCAGGTATTAGTCTATCAATCAGATGAGAACCAATAAACCCCGCACCGCCTGTCACCAAAATTCTCATATGTTCCCAGTTACTTACAGATAGTGTTGGTCGCTGTTGATTGCGTTTCTAAACAATTTAACCCAGATATGACAATACAGCACGTACAAGACTAATCAAGATTCTTGCTTGCGTATACTTACTTTTTTAAATTTTTATGAATCCAATTCCCTTAGAAAAATAACAAACATTGTCAAGAAGTTTGTATGTTTTAACTCAGACTTCATCAAATCTTCAACAAAATAAAGTCTTGTGAGAGTAAGTCGTGAACTTGGGGGAAGGGGGAAAGGGGAAGGGGGAAAGGGGAAAGGAAAAATACTGCTTCCTCATCTCCCCCATCTCCCTCATCTCCCTCATCTCCCCCATCCTTTCAAGGGCAGGTTTTTTACACTTCGACCCAAAAACACTGATTTTAGGGTGTAGGGGTATAAGGGTGTAGGGGTGTAGGGGTAGATGAAAGTCTGATAATTTACTGAATCTTATAGTCCTCACTGATTACTTTATGAAAAACCTGCCCTTAAGAG
>NZ_JACJSG010000087.1 GCF_014697625.1 Anabaena azotica FACHB-119
GGATTTGTGATGGATAGAGATTGGAACGCAGCGATTAACATTCTGAAACTAGCCTTGGGTACTACGGGTCACGTAGGAACCTGGATCTATGATCCGAACGCTTCAGGAGATTCGACCTCTACTCATGCTGGAGAAATCTTGTGTGAGCAAGTTGGGTCTATGAATGAAGAATCTCCGCACTTTTAGGGCGGAGAGTGTCAACTCAGTGATTTATACATTGTCTGCTGTGTTGTTGCTAGGTTCTTCCATACCATTAGTGGTTGCACAAATACCAGATTCTCAACTTTCTGAGGATTGCAAAATGCAAATACCAGCAAATCCTTATTCTGTCAAAGACTTCTTGGCTATGGGACACTATCAACAAGATTGTCGCCAAGACTTGCAAGCTGCTGTTTCTGCTTTTACCCAGGCGATTAGACTCAACCCCCAAGCTGAAGAACCATATTATCATCGTGCAAATGCTTACGCTGCAATGGAAAATTATCAAGCAGCAGTAGCAGACTATACACAAGTAATCAAGAAAAATACTGGTAGATTAGGTTTGACTAGTTCTGCATATTGGAACAGGGCTAGGGCTTATGAAAAGTTGGGTGAAAAAACCAAAGCCATTTCTGATTTGACTCAATTAATAGCTAATAATCGTCATCCAAATCCTGATGAATACTTTTTGAGAGCAAATCTGAACAAGGATTTAGGATATACACAAAGTGCGATCGCTGATTATAAAGTAGCCGAAAAACTCTTGCAGCAATACTTAGATGGGATTTTTGGTACTGGTCACATGGATGACAGGAATCAGCAGATGTTAACTCAGGTGAGAAATGAGCTAGCAAATCTGGGTGTAGCCGTAACAATACCTAAAACTACAACTGGGAGTATTTTACGTACAATTGCTAATACAGAAGTTGAACGCGCATTAAATTTAGCTAGACTTCAGTCTCAAAATCCAGTAATTCAACATTTTGATACTCAACTTGAGGATCTGTATAAGCAGCTAGCGACCACGCAACCACAAGTAGATCAAGCGGTAGTTAAAAACCTCATATCAAATGCAGCGTATGAAAAAATAGATACTTTGAAAACAGAGCGATCGCAACTTTTAGCAAAATATACTCTTGACAGTCCCTACATAACCGTAATTGACAATCAAACAAGTCAATTAGAATATTTAATTGAGCGTAATAAATTTTAATTATAGTTACAACACTTTCATGTAATTGAGAACTATCTAGCCTCTAACCTCTAGCCGCTCTCTTACGTAGAGAACCCCGATTTCTTGAGGAAACCGGGGTTCTAGGTTTGGGCGTATCTCAACTCTACTGGCTTATAAAGTCTCTAAAAAGCTTAACAGGTCTGCCATTTCCTTGGTGCTGGGCTGAAATTTTGGCATTGGGGGTGTTTCCCCGCTAATGACTTGATGAATGAGTCCATACTTGGACTTACGCTTAGACACTGCTTGTAAGCTGGGGCCTACTCGGCCATCTGCTTCTAAACCGTGACAGCCAGCACAATTGATTTGAAAAATAGCGTGTCCCTGGATTGGATCGCCTTTCATGGCAAGAACACCCTTAACATAAGGGTCAGAGGCTTTCACCAACTGAACACCAAAAAAGCCCAAAGGGACTGCTAGCAGTATCACTAGCGCCACTAAAGCGATACGCTGAATCGGGATTTCAGGTTTAGTAATCTGGTTATCCAAAAGTTGTGCTAGAAGTCTAGGTTTACTGAAATTTTTCATTTCTTACACATAGCTTAAAATTTCTTGATGATGTCTGCAAGCATCAACTACAGTTTTTATCGTTAAACTTTGGCTAAGAATCCTGTAGGAAGCGGCATTCACCCGCGATTTGGTAAAATTAAAGGCGGGAAACAAATAATGAATAATCGTAACAGGAGATTTCCAGTGATTGAACCTCTACTTTCAGGCATTGTTCTTGGTCTAATACCCGTAACCCTGGCTGGACTATTTTACGCCGCTTACAAGCAATACAAGCGCCCCAATGAGTTGGGTGGTTGATGAGTGAGGGATGGGGGAGATGAGGGAGATGAGGGAGATGAGGGAGATGAGGGAGATGAGGAAGATGAGGAGACAATCTTTCCCCTTTCCCCCTTCCCCTTCCCCCTTCCCCTTTCCCCTTTCCCCCTTCCCCTTTCCCCTTTCCCTACTCCCCCGTTTCCTCACTTCTATAAAAAGTCAGCGCTGTGTTACCGTAGACTTTTTGACGGCAAATTTCCCAGTTAGGAATTAGTATATCTACCCATCCTTGGGGATTATGTTCGATCGCTATTTCTCCGTTTGTCTCTAATAATTGATATTGGGCGATCGCTTCTAATACTGGCTGATATAATCCACTGGTATAGGGCGGGTCAAAATATATTTTGTCAAATTGCTGCCCTGATAGGTTTTTTAACTGCTGAACGACATCACCGCGCAATATTCGCCATTTTTGTTCGCTGTGGGCGATGCGCTGCCAATTTTCTTGAATTACTGCACAGGCTCGGCTGGATTTCTCAATTCCCATCACTAAGCTAGCGCCTCGGCTCAAAGCTTCTGCACCCATTGAACCATTCCCGGCGCACAAATCTAGCCAGCGACAGCCTTCTATTTCTCCTTGCCAAATATTAAACACAGCCTCCCTCACCCGCGAAGTTGTGGGTCGGGTCTCTTGCCCTGGTAAAGTTTTAATTTGGCGATTCCCGTAGATTCTCAAAGTCATTAGTCATTAGTCATTGGTCATTAGTTATTAGTCTACTGATAACTGACAACTCACATTAGTGACTAGTTATTAGTCTACTGACAAGGTTGGTGAATCTCGACTACGCTCGATTACCGCTTGTCGAACCACTGACAACTAACAACTGACAACTGACAACTAACAATTACGCAGCTATTTTTTCCCGTACTTGAGAGACAAAATTAGACAAGATTTGCAGTCCAATATTTGATGATTTTTCTGGGTGAAATTGTACTGCCATGAGGTTTTCTTGGGCAATAGCGGCGGTGACGGTTTGCGTACCGTGGGTAACAGTTGCAGCCCGCACTTGAGGCTCAGTTGGGTCAACATAGTAGGAATGGACAAAATATACCCAAGGTTGGGGGGGCAAATGCTCCCACAAAATACTTTTTGGTTGGGTTAATTCGAGCTGATTCCATCCCATGTGGGGGATAGTTATCCCTGGTTGTGACACAAACCGCTTGACTTTTCCTTTGATAATTCCCAGCCCTGGTTGATTACCTTCCGCACTTGATTCAAAAAGAATTTGCAGCCCTAAACAAATACCTAAGAAGGGTTTGCCAGATGCGATTATATCTTTTATTGGTTGTTCTAAATCACGCGATCGCAGGTTCTGCACTGCGGGGTCAAATGCTCCCACTCCCGGCAATATGACCGCATCCGCCTGAGTTAATTCCTTATGAGAATGGGTAATTATTGGAGTCGCCCCCGCATTTTCTAATCCTTTGCAAACAGAATGCAAATTTCCCATCTCGTAATCTATCACCGCAATAACTGGCATTGCCTTCTCCTTGTAAATTATTTATGGAGGGTTTTTCTATTCTAAATAATATTTTCCATGAAGAAAAGAATTCTATTAACTTCTTTTACCACTTGGCTGCCTGATCAAAAGTCAAATTCCTCTGATGATTTATTATTTGAAGTCACCAAACTTGACTCACTTCCATGTGATTTACAATTCCTGCGCTTATTACCCGTTGATATCGGGCTGGCTAGTGCAGAAGTAATCGCAAAAATAGAGGAGGATCAACCAGATTACATTGTCTGTTGTGGCATGGCCGCAGGGCGGGAAAAATTGAGTGTAGAAATGGGTGCTAGCTGTGGAGAAACTTTTTTACAGACCCCTATTGATTTAGAAAAATTGATCATAGGAGCAAGAGCAACTGATATTAGTGACGACTGCGGTAAATTTGTCTGCGAAGGTCTTTATTATTCGGTACTGAACTACTTAGGACAAAAGCAACTATCAAGCCATTGTGTTTTTGTTCATGTCCCAGTACTGAATCAAGATAATTTGCTGGTAATACTTGCTGATTTCGTATTAATTATTAACAATCTGGCACTTTTGTCAAATAATTAGCGTCGAAGGCAGTGGACAGTTATCAGTTATCAGTTATCAGTTATCATTAGTTTCTTTCCCCTTTCCCCTTTCCCCCCTGCCCCTTTCCACTTTCCCCTTTCCCCTTTCCCCTTTCCCCCCTGCCCCTTTCCCCTTTCCCCAGTCCCCAGTCCACTATGTTATCGTTATTACTAAGCTTTCTCGTTGCTCAATCAACTCCAACTACACCACCGCCCGAAGAGGTAGTCCAACCGCAACAAGTCCGGGCTTTACCAGGACAGTTAGATTCTATACCAACATTTAACAGCAATAGTCCAGAATTAGTTTTAAAAGAGGGCATTTTACTTTCTACTTTTCCGTCAACCGGAAAAAAATTTCCCTCAGCGCATTTGAATTATCCTTTTCGCGGGCGCTTTGATGTGTTCGCTCATCACATTGCTAGGGCGGAACCGGCAGATAATTTACGCTCACTATATTTAGGCATACTTTTACATAACCCCACATCTCAACCAGTCAGGGTAGATGTTTTGCAAGGGGCTAGTTATTTAAGTCAACCGGATGCACCGTTTATTGAGTTGCCCTCTTTTGTGGAAAATAATTTAGGTAATGTGTTCGCTGGGCCTGGCGATCGCGTAATGAATGATATCTTAAGAGGACAGCGACAAGATATTTTTCCGGCTCAAATTGTGATTCCACCGGGTGAAAGTCGGATGCTGTTAAATCAGCCTATACCTGTGCGGGGATTAACACCACCTTTAAATGGACGCTCCACTTTGGTACGGTTGCGGAGTGATGGTACAGTGTATGCGGCTAGTTTGGCTATGTTTGCTCGTACCAACGCTGATGGTAGTGAGCGATCGCCGACTTTAGAAGAGTGGCAAAATTTACTAGATAATAGTGATGTGTCTGGGCCAAGGGATAAAACACCTACTCCCTTGGAAGAAACTGGTAAACCAAGAATTTATGGTCGTGTGGCTGGGGTGGCGCGTGGTTCCTATTGGCGTTCTTTTATTGTCGATAGTCCCAAAGCGAGGAATTTAACTATCCCCCAACCTGGACAAGCTTTTTCTTATGCTTTAAGTAGCTTACATGGGGGTACTTTAGGAACTGGTCAAATTCAGAGTGCGCCTATGTTGGTACGTTATCCTGATACGGCTTATCGCGCTCATGGTAATTACGCGATTCAATATAGTTTAAAGTTACCTTTGTACAATAATACGCCCAGTCCGCAAACTGTGAATGTATCTTTGCAGACTCCTATTAAGGAAGACAGGTTAACCCAACCAGGACTGCGCTTTTTTACTACACCAGCTCGTCAAACCTTCTTCCGGGGAACTGTTCGCATCCGTTACAGGGATGACCAAGGACAGCAACAAACTCGATTTGTGCATTTAGTCCAAAAGCGGGGTCAACCAGGGGAACCATTAGCAACATTAAATATGAAAACAGGCGATCGCCGTTTGGTCGAGGTAGACTTTCTCTATCCACCCGACGCTTCACCACCACAAGTATTAACTGTATCAACAATATCAATTCAAAATTAACAGGACTTACGCAAGTGTCATAATCAAACTAACTGTAGGGTGCGTCAGCCCCAATAATTTCGTACAGATTTAAGGATTTTCCACATCTGACGCACCCTACCCCATGTGCCAGTTGCGTAAGTCCTAATTAAGTAACATGGGCAATACCCACTACCATGATATGGGGGGCAATGCCCATCCTACTAAAACCAAAATAAAGAGATAAACTTTAATATCACAACCAATAACTTTGTACTTAATGCAAAAGATAACTGCTGTATCTGTATCAAATGCTAGTCAAAATACTAAATCTATCTTCAGTAAAATCTCCTTTATTTGAATTTAGTAATTGAGATTATGCTATGTTGCAAACAATACTAGTTAATCTCACTTTAATTTAATTTGGTTTGCATTAACTTACCTGGGAATATGTTATCGCGCTTAAGTTACTGACGATTAGCCTTTTAGATAACAGCATTTAATCTTTCTGTGTTGTACAATATATAATCCTTCAGAAGGATTGACTTTTAAAAGATTGTAATTACTCATATTGCATATTTTCACAAAAAGTTATAAATTATTAATTTGAAGGGGAAAATTAGTCTTTCAAACTAAATCCTAATTAAGGATGCTGAGGAGTCCTCCAGACTTCATACAAACCTTAAATAGACTTACGGATATATTTTTATTTGGTAAAGCAGAGTTCCAGAAATCAAACCGTAACAAAGGATAAGTTAAAAATATATCTTTCACTTACTGTATTTAATCATCACTGGCTAACTTGAGGTAAGTCATTACAGCTATAGCTGTAATTTATCACAAGAATAAGTGATTACCAACAAATTAATTGCTCATTCAGCATTATAAGAAACAACAGCTAGAAAATTTTATAGTAGGCTGTTATCTCAATTGATGTAGGCTTTTTAAGAAGTTATCTTTGCTAATTTATCAGGATAACATAACCAAGCGCATCTACCAAAAATTTACACCCTAATGGAGTTAATCTGGCGATGCAGAAACTAAACGAATTGCTAACAAATCAAACTATAGAAGACTCAGCATGGAAAGCGTTAGAGAAATCAATCTTATACTATAAAGGTCGTCCAGTTGGTACGGTTGCAGCCGTTGATGTATCTGTAGAAGCATTAAATTATGACCAGTGTTTTATTAGAGATTTCGTCTCATCAGCCTTAATTTTTCTGATTAAAGGTAGAGCAGATATTGTCCGTAACTTCCTAGAAGAAACTTTAAAATTACAGCCGAAAGACAGGCAATTAGATGCCTATAAACCTGGACGGGGATTAATTCCCGCTAGTTTTAAAGTAGTAACAGATAATGGTGAAGAATATTTAGAAGCGGATTTTGGTGAACATGCGATCGCCAGAGTCACACCCGTAGATTCTTGTCTGTGGTGGATTCTTTTATTACGTGCTTATGTAGTCGCCACCAAAGATTTTTCCTTAGCCTATCAGCCAGAATTTCAAACAGGTATTCGGCTAATTATGGAAATCTGTTTGGCAAATCGCTTTGATATGTACCCCACATTGTTAGTTCCAGATGGCGCTTGTATGATTGACCGCCGTTTAGGAATTTATGGACATCCATTGGAACTACAAGTGTTATTTTACGCGGCATTACGTGCAGCCCGTGAAATGTTAGTTTGTCAAGGAAATCAAGATGTTGTCGAAGCAATTGACAACCGCCTCCCACTTTTATGCGCCCACATTCGCCAACATTATTGGATAGATATTCATCGCTTAAATGCCATTTACCGCTTCAAGAGTGAGGAATATGGTAAAACAGCAGTCAACCTTTTCAATATATATGTAGACTCAATTCCCTATTATGAATTAGATAAATGGTTGCCGAAAGAAGGCGGTTATATGGCGGGGAATGTGGGGCCGTCGCAATTAGATACTCGCTTCTTTGCAGTGGGTAATTTAATGTCGATTATTTCTGACTTAGCGACAGAAGAACAATCACAAGCCATTATGACTCTCATCGAAGATAGATGGGAAGATTTGGTAGGAGATATGCCAATGAAAATCTGCTACCCAGCCTTAGAAGATGAAGAATATAGAATTGTTACAGGGTGTGACCCGAAAAATATTCCTTGGTCTTATCATAATGCGGGTAGCTGGCCGGTTTTAATGTGGATGTTAGCCGCAGCATCCGTCAAAACTGGTAAACCTTATTTAGCAGCTAAAGCCCTGGAAATTGCCCAAGGACGGCTTTTAGAAGATGAATGGCCAGAATATTATGATGGTAAGAAAGGGCGACTAATAGGTAAACAAGCGAGAAAATATCAAACCTGGACAATTGCTGGTTTCTTATTAGCCAGCGAATTGATGAAAGATGCTTCCCACTTATCATTAGTTAGCTTTGAGAAGCTACCACCAGAGTTAATTTCTAGAGCTTGTGAGTTTGAAATTCGCAGTGTAGATACTTCTGTATCTTTGTAAGAGTTTTGTGACTCACATCTTGCAGTAATTTCTTATTCACCAGCACCAATTAAAAAGGTGATTATTTAGTAGGGTGGGCAGTGCATCGCCACTATCTTATGGAAAAGATGCAAGAACTCAATAGACTTCTTGCATAAATCTTTTTTTGTCTCACGCAAAGGCGCAAAAACGCAAAGAAAAGAACGCTAAGAACCAATACGGTTCAGTTAAGGCTAAATTGGGCAGAAACATTGACTAAATATCTAAACTAATCGGCGTTTATCGGCGTTTATCGGCGGTTAATTATTCTTATCTGAACCGTATTGCGCTAAGAACGACTTTTGCAAGAGGTCTACTGAAATTGAGTCAAAAATAGATTTTGATTTTATCCCCTTGCGATTGTAAGGGGATTTTGTTTTAGGCGCTCCAATTCCT
The DNA here is from genome assembly GCF_014697625.1 of Anabaena azotica FACHB-119. Taxonomy (GTDB): domain Bacteria; phylum Cyanobacteriota; class Cyanobacteriia; order Cyanobacteriales; family Nostocaceae; genus Trichormus; species Trichormus azoticus_A. The sequence goes on from NZ_JACJSG010000087.1 coordinate 8,474, forward strand.
CAACTATTCTTGCTATTCCCCATATTTTTTGTAGGATAAATTACCATATCTGGGCAATATAGAAGCGAAAGCTACAAAGGAGTTGCCTTGTGACCTCATTTAAAAACTATAAAAGCAGAGCCTCTCAATACATTACCTTCATCGACTCAGAATTTTATCCAGACTATCTAGATGAAGCAAAAACTATTTACGGCAGTGTCATAGAGGAGTTTATTGAATTAGTTATACAGTCAAAACTTCTGCTGAATTATTCATAAGCATTACAGAGAAACCTAATCCATCTCGAACTCAGTTGTTGCGAGTTTTTCGTAGATATGTATCGCCTGATACTTCTGTTCAAATGTTGATGAAAAAGAAAAATATGCAAAGTATCATCAATGATTATGGGTATCGATTTAGAGATATAGAGGAAGTCAAAAAAAACTTGGCCAGCCGCCCGAACCCTGACGAAGCGCTAATGGCTATTCTCATACAGGATAAGAACCCTGGAAAAAAGGGATATCAGTTAACAGAAGCTTTCTTTCTGTGGTTTGAGGCAAATTTTGGTTCAGAATATTTGATTCAAGGGCCAAAAGGTGCTGGAAAAGATGTAATGCTCAATAAAGTATTGAAGGCGTGGGATGCAAGAACGCCAGCAGATATTTTCATTTCTCACCAGGATAAAACACCATTAGTTATAGGCTTTGCTCGCTACGACTCAGATCGAGGAGGAGCGCAAGAGGACGATCGCACAGGTGGTAACAGAGATAAAATAACTGATATTCTTAAATACGCTGATACCCATAAGTTACCCTTAAAAATATTTTTTCTCAATGACGGGCCAGGACTTACGCTTGGCTCAATGTGGAATGATTATGCTGCTCTAGAAGACTACGGTAAAGGGAAAGTAATGGTATGCACTCTTAAGATGCTGGATGAGAGATTTACCAGAGATTGGCTTGAAAGTTGAGTTTGCTATCCCACTCTTCGATTAAAGCTGGGGAAATAGCTTGTAAATCTGGCGATATCTCAAAATATACATCAAGTCCAGTACGTAAAATTCTATTAATATCTAATAAAGATTCTTGCTTTATCTGCGCCTGATGAGCATTAACCAAATCACCCATTGCTTCAGTTCCTTTAGCTAAACGATGAATTGTAGTTTCTATTGCTAGAGGAGAATTATCTATTGCTATCCATCGCCTTTCGAGTTCTTCTGCTACAGCGACGGTTGTACCACTACCAGAAAACGCATCAAGTACTAAGTCACCTTTGTTAGAAGAAGCAAGAATAATACGTTTAAGCATTTCTGGATTCTTTTCAGTAGGATAGCCTGTAATTTTAATATTTTGATTATGAGCGTCCTTGAAATCAAGCCAAATATCTTGAACTGGAATACCCTTACTATTATCAAGATAAACTTTTCTTCTGGGATTACCTGTTGGCGACCAATAAATTTCTCCTCTTGCATCCATCTCATCCAGAGTTTCGGGTGTATATTGCCAATGTTTACCAGGAGGTGGAAGCATCCCCCGCCAAGGTTTACCAGTCTCACCATTTCTAATTCCGGGAGCATGAATAGGGACTTTTTTGTAACGTCTTCCAGTCTCTTCTTCTACATACTGATATTCTTTTTTAGCTGTAGTATCTGTCCAAGCTTCAAATGCTTGATTCCATACATAGCTTTCAGTTTTTGTGTAGAACAAAATATAGTCTGAAACGTTTCCATATTGTTTTCGAGTAAAGTTCTTAGGGTTACATTTCTTTCTTGTAATCCAATTGCGAAAATTTTTAGAACCAAAAATTTCGTCCATCAAAATTTTGATGGGGAAAGCCATATTTTCATCTAGATGTACATAGATTGAACCATCATCAGCTAATAATTCTCTCAGTAGAATTAACCTATGACGGAGAAATTCTAGATAATCAGCCCCACCCATGAGATCATGATAGGCATGATTTTGTGTTCTAGATTCAAAACCGGAACCTGTAGCGTAGGGTGGATCAATATAAATTAATTTAACTTTTCCGGCAATATCAACATCATTTAACAAGCTTCTAAGAACTCTGAGATTTTCACCATAAATCAATTGATTTTTAGGCTGTTTTTCTACCTTAATTACGCAATTCAACTGTGCTGGTGAGATATTAAAAATTTCCTCAACAGCTAACTTCCCCTCATACTCCAGCCTGAAGGATATTCTATTACTATCCTTTGAAGTACTGTTACGCTTGAGTTTACTTGGTATTCCTGTAGCCATCTAAGCTTCTGATTTTTCCTGACAACCTTGATTTTGACCTTCGAGAAACTCATCGAAATCCTGCTTGCGGACTCGGAAAATTTTCGGCCCTACTTTTATAGCTTTTAAATGATTAGATGAGATCCATCGTTGCACTGTTCTCTGATGCACCCGAAGAATCTGTGCTATTTCACTAGTGGTTAAAAACTTTTCGTTTTCCCCACCATTGCTTTCTTGATACTGTCGTTTTTGTCGCATAATTTGCTATTATATGCTGAAAGCTTTTGTGTCGCAACTGTCGCTTCTGTCATAGCAGCCTAGATTAATAGCTTAGTGGCATCACAAGGCTAGAATAATGGATTAACCAAACCTAAAAATCTTTATCATCGGCGTTCATCGGCGTTTATCGGCGGTTAATTTTATCCAAATTTATTCCCCAATTTAACTATGATTACGCCAGCAATCTTTTTTATCTATGACTAACCCCCGCCAAGTAGCTTTTATCGCCCTGCGAGATGTTCATAAAGGAGCTTATACAGATGTAGCTTTAGATAGAGCGTTGCAAAGAGCTACTCTCTTAGATAGCGATCGCCGTCTAGTAACAGAATTGCTTTATGGTAGTGTCAGGAGGCAACGCACGCTTGATTTTATTATCGACCAACTCGCCACAAAGAAATCTCACCAGCAACCAACCGAACTCCGCACTATCTTACATTTAGGTTTATATCAACTGCGTTATCAAGAGCGTATCCCTGCTTCTGCGGCTGTGAATACTACTGTGGAATTAGCAAAGGAGAATGGTTTTGCGGGACTGACAGGTTTTGTCAATGGTTTATTACGGCAGTATATCCGTTCGGCGGAGGCATCACCAGATTTTCTTAAGTTACCGGAAAATCCGGTGCAAAGGTTGGGAATTTTACACAGCTTCCCTGATTGGATTATACAGGTTTGGTTAGAACAATTGGGTTTGGCAGAGACGGAAAAACTCTGCGAATGGATGAACCAAACACCAACAATTGATTTAAGAATCAACCCTCTGCGTACTTCTATAGAGGAAGTCGAGACAGCGTTAAAGTCTGCGGGAATTTTGGCGAGGCGCATCCCTAATTTACCCCAAGCTTTACGATTAATTGGCAATACTGGCTCAATTCAACAGCTTCCGGGGTTTAAAGATGGTTGGTGGGTTGTCCAAGATGCTAGCGCTCAATTAGTTGGTCATTTGCTTGACCCGCAACCGGGCGAGGTGATAATTGATGCTTGTGCTGCGCCGGGGGGAAAGACGACTCACATCGCTGAGTTAATTCAGGATAGGGGGACGGTTTGGGCTGGCGATCGCACTGCTTCGCGTTTGCGTAAACTGAAAGAAAATGCCCAACGTCTCAATTTACACTCGATTCAAATTTGCACAGGCGACAGTCGCAACTTACCGCAATTTTACAATACTGCTGACCGCGTGTTGCTTGATGCCCCATGTTCTGGCTTGGGAACTCTCCACCGCCACGCCGACGCACGTTGGCGACAGACACCAGCATCAGTGCAAGAACTCTCGACCCTACAAAAGGAACTATTAGCACATACCTCAAAATTTGTCAAAGCGGGGGGTGTGTTGGTTTATGCTACCTGTACACTGCATCCAGCCGAAACTGAAGATGTAATTACACAATTCCTCACTGAGAATACTGATTGGCAAATTGAGCCGCCAAGCCCTAATTCGCTTGATTCTTGCTACACTACATCACATGGTTGGTTGAAAGTTTGGCCCCACAATCAAGACATGGACGGCTTTTTCATGGTGCGCTTAAGAAAAACCAACGTTTCCGCGTGATTACTATCAGGGATAGTACGATTTGATAGAAGCCTGAATCTCCTAGAGGAGGCAGCGATGGTGACAGATTCCAACGTGAAAAATTTAGTGAAAATTCTGATTGGTGCTGCTTGGATTGATGGCAAAATCCAACCAGAAGAACGCCAATGTCTGCGCGAGATAGCCCAAGCAAAAGGTTTGGCTAGCGATCCTGAGATTAAACCTTGGTTGTATGAGTTAGTTGCAGTCAAACCCAACGAATGTTACACATGGTTAACAGAATACTTGGGCGATCGCCCCAGTCTCGAAGACTGCGAAAATCTGATTGAAGCCATTAGCGGTCTAATTTATAGTGATGGGGATGTGGCGATCGAAGAAGCAAAGCTCCTGACTAAAGTACAGGACATAGCAAAGCCAGACGACCCCAACCATTCAGCCCATACTATACTGTTAAAACAAATCCAGCAGCTTTATCGGCGTTGGGTAGAAGTTCAAAATTAACTATATAGTCAAAAGTCCATAGTGAGCCAGTCTTGTAGGCGGGTTTCCCGCGCCCTGGGAACTGGCGAACCCGTAAGGGTCCATAGTCTATAGTCCAAAACCTGCATTTTTAGCTGTTGACTAACGACCAATGACCAATGACTAATGACTAATGACTAATTAAGACTTCGGTTCACCCAGACCCGGAGTTTCTTCTTTATCTACCTTGGGTACAAAATCAGGACGCTCTTTGCTTTCCCAACCTACAGGACGTTTGGAGTTGTACCAAGCAATGGAACCAATAGTTACAGCCGCAATAAAGCCGACTATATACACCAAAGTAAAAGCTGTAGGGAAATGATACCCACCAGTCGCTACTGCATCTGCGGCCTGCATCAATATACGCATAAATATACCTTCCTAATGTACGCAACACTTCTTAATAGATTATAGAAGAAGTGTATCATTCACATCCCCCCCCAGTTTGAAACATTGGGTATTACATATGGGAGAGGGGAAGGGGGGAAGGGGGAAAGGGGAAAGGGGAAGGGGAAAGGGGAAAGGGGGAAAATAACAACTGATAACTGATAACTGATAACTGATAACTGATAACTGACTCCTGTGAAGTTGTTCTAACCACATGGATATGTCAGTTTCTGAACCAGAAGCGAAAGATTTTCCTGTTACGGGGTCGTATGCGTACCAATATTGATTACCATAACGGTCTATCTTTTGTCTAACTTGTACTTCCTGGGGATTTATTAGGATGATTTTTAGCAGTTTTTGCCAAATATTATGTAAAATTCTCTTACTATAAATATGTCGAAATAGTCTGCTATTTGGTGTTTATCTGCCTTTAGGTTGTAGACAAGTAAGGTTATTTTGCATAAAGTTAATTATGACATTAGTTCAATAAATGAAACTTTAACAACGTTTTAATTAGTAATCCAATAATGGCTTGTATAGTTTATATAAAAAAATTATATAATGGAAAAGTGTCAAAATAGAAAATATAAAAGTGCAATGGTTTAAAAAAAGATGAATTTTTGTCTGTAGATATTTGTTCGCATTAGTCTAAAACAAGACAATAATCAGACTTATGCAAGTGTCATCATCAAAGTAACTGTAGGGTGCGTCAGCCCCAACAATTTCGTACAGATTCAAGGATTTTCCCCATCTGACGCACCCTACCCCAAGTGCTAGTTGCGTAAGTCCTGAATAAGTTACTGACTACTTCTAAAATCAACATTTATTGAGAATTTAACTGTGTTAATTGCTTATGAAAATTTCCCAACTTCGCGCTGTAGTTGCAGTAGCAGAGCATGGTAATTTTAGTGAAGCAGCTTTAGATTTGCAACTGACGCAACCAGCAATCAGTCATGCGATCGCTACTCTAGAAGAAGAATTAGGTATACCCTTGTTTGCGAGAGGTCGTCATGGAGCGGTGTTAACACCAGCCGGAGAGCGAATTTTACATCACGCTCGTCAAGCAATGCTGCATTTGGAAATGATGCAAGCAGAAGCTAACCTTCATAAAGGCTTACCGAAAAATTTGGTTTAGAGCCGCGATTTTGGTTTTGATTTCTTCAAGCCGCACACTCGTGACTTCGAGTCATGAGTTAGGCGCTCTATATTTCCATGTTTGGTTTTACACATGGTTACGCACATGGTAAGATAAAGTATGGAAGTAAAACACGGAAGGGGTTATGTTTATGCAATTGAATATCATATTGTATGGTGTGTTAAATACAGGC
>NZ_JACJSG010000088.1 GCF_014697625.1 Anabaena azotica FACHB-119
CACAACACCCCACTCATCGATGAGTGGGGTGTTGTGCATACCCCTGCGGCACACCCCATGTTTGCATAAAATCGATGTGCTTCAGCTTATGTCTGCATGAAACCCCATATTTGCACCCCATTTCTGCGTAGAATAGAATGTTTGTACAACATATCTGCACCCCATTTCCGCAGATATGGCGATTTCTACCCTATATCTGCACCCCATTTCAGTAAATATTAGATATCTGCACAACATATCTGTACCCCATTACTGTTTTATCGTTCTGTGACCTCTGATTTTTTGCACCCCATTTCAGCAATTCTTAGATATCTGCACAACATATCAGCACCCCATTTTTGTATAACCAACTTTTTTGTACTGCTTACTTAACACCCCATTACTGCTTAACTTATATTTGCACAACTTGACTGCACCCCATATCAGATTTAAGTTGCCAGCGATCGCACCCAAATTGCCGCCTCTCCCCAGTCCCCAATACCTTCTCCCCACTCCCCTCACCCTGGACTGGCATCTACGATGCTCAACGACGGCGGCTAACGCCGCGTCTCCCCCATTCCCCACTCCCCACCAACCGCCGCCGCTTCTCTAAACTCAGAGTGTAGATTTTGAATACTTCCAGTACAGCGATCGCCGCCTCCCCATTCCCCAGAAAAAAGACGGCTGCACCTTTCGCCGTATCTTCCCTTATCAAAGTAGTGTGAGTGTTTTTATACGTTATGCGAGAAAGCCTAAGTAATTTACAGAATGCAAGCAAGTAGTTATTTTATTAATAAAAAATCCATGTGCTTCCGTGGGTCTACGCCATGTCACACATAGGTTATAGCGTTTTTGCGTGTCCGGTTTTTTCTGGGACAAATTTTGATGTCCTTCCGTTCTCAATTCTGTATAAATCACAGCCACAACCATACTTAGCAGTATTTAACCCTTCCACAATGCCCTACAAAGGCGCGATCGCTCCTCCGCCATAAAATCCCCACCCATCCCCCTACACCTGCACTCAGGCGCAAAATAAAAGCCACCTACGCGGCGGCTACGTTGTTTATGGCAAATATTGTTTAGGGGTGGGCGATTAGGGGGCGATCGCTTTCTCCTGTTTGTTCATCTTCAATAAATCCAAATGCTCAACATTAGTTTGTCAACCTGTTGTGGATAACAATGCTGATCAATGTGGTTAAACCAAATCTCACTTTAAATCGTAAAATTAGCCCCACCCAAACTATTTACTGATGGGGTATGCGGGATAAAAAATATAAAATCCTCTCAATTATGTAAGAGTGTTACAGACAAAATTATAAACTTTCTAAAAGTCTCTTAGATGAGGTTCATTTTGAGTATCTAATAAACTCGAAATTTCTTTCCTATATTTTTCCACTAGTTCTTTATTTGGCTTGTCTTCCCAATTTAGAAAAGTCCTTCCCTTCAATGTGAACATTGTGCTATTCCTTAGTGCAACACATTTTTTTATAGGGTCACAGGTTGGGTCATACTCGCCAATAGCCACAAATTTAATGCCGTCCTCCCGGTAAAATGTCATCGTAATAGACGCTTCTATCATTCCATTCAGACTACTAAAACGTTCTAGTGACACTTTGTCCAACACTGAATATTCAGAGTTTTCTCTTCTACAAAGAAGAGTCCTAGAGTCGAAGAGTTTCACAAATTTACCCAAGACGCAATTTAAGGTTTTATTATTAGATAATTGTGGTTGCGTATTCGCCTTTTGTGCTATAGCTTCCGAAGACATCAAACTTATTATGAACAAACCTATTGAGATGATTAATGTGCTAGTTTTCATGAAATTTAGTCCTTTTAATAAAATATTAAATGATACTTAAACCATTGGAAACTAGTTTAACTAAGTTAATCACCTCATCAATCTTTATTCCTAGTTTGCGGTTGTCGTAAGGGTTTAGCCTATGCTTGGTGCGATCGCTCTTACTGCGTAAAATCCCATTTACTCACCCCTACCCTGTCTACAGGCGCAAAAATAAAGCCACCCGTGCGGCGGCTTTGTGGTGAAGACTGGCGACAGCCGGAGGGGCGATCGCTATGACCTCTGTAACTAATGACTATTGTTAAATATTTGGAATACTTGCGTGAGCTTTAAATAGTTGGATAGATAATAAAATTATGCTGAAGGGTTATTTTTAATTAATACTCGATATTTCTTGAGATTGCATAGCTTTTTGAGCGTTTGCTTGAGCTTCTTTTATGGATATTACAGGTATGTAAACAGATAGTGGTCTATCTATTAAACTTAAAAATCCAGCTTGTTCAATGTAATATTCTTTAACTTCTTTATTTTTGGCATCAACTATAACTGCATAAACAGCTACTTTCTTAGAAATTTCAATAACATTTTCAAAAGCGTGTCTTATGAGCTTTTTGCCAATACCCTTTCTTTGAACTGATCTGTTTACTGCAAATTTACCAATAAGCATTGCTGGTATAGGATAACCAGGAAGACTATCTTTCAAATCATCAGGTAAATTTTTTACTTCAATTAAGCTCATGCTTGCTGTATAGTAACCAAATATACATTTTGGGTTTTCTATATCGCAAGCAACAAAAGTTCTTGCAATAGAAATTTCATTATTTTTCCAAGCAAGTTGTTTTAGATATTTACTTAATTCTTTATCTTCTTTTTTGTCACCACAATTAAAGTCTATTTTTTTTAGACTACTACGAGTATGCCCTGTTTCTTCTAAGGCACAAATATTAAGCTCCACAAGTTATTATCTTTAAATATTTTCGTTATTCAAATATTGACAATAAAGCTTTTGATGGAGCAGGTGGATTATCCATCACTTCTAAAAAAGCTTTAGCATCTGTTTGTGATAATACCCAAGCATCATTTCTGTATGGTTGAGCTTCTTGCTCTTCATCCTGTAGTGATACTTGTACTGTGGTAGAAGTAAAATAATCAATTATTTTCTGCAAAAAATTTAGGCGAACATGAGGACTTTTTAAATACAACATACTGTTTACTCCTAAGTAAAAGTTTGGCTAGGTAAAAAATTTAAAAATTACTGGTTGTAACAGTATTGTTTTCATCCTATTTTTTACAAACCAGTATTTGTAGCCATACTAGATAGCTCTAGTATAGAGCAAATGTTTTGTTGTGCCACCTATACTCAAAACTATATTGCGCTATATTAGAGGATTTTGACAAGTTTATCAACTTATATATGCTTAGAAGTGTTTAAGGTGAAACTAAACCAAGCGACGATAAAACCCATTCCCAGGGTTGGACAACTACTTCTATGGCAAAATTTGGGTGTAGGGTTACAGCCAGAGAGGCGATCGCTAACTACTCATCTCTGAAACTGCCACACAATTTTCCTAAAGCATTGATATCTTGAATCTCAATGTCGCGGTCATAACTCAAAGCCGCGTCACGGTTCTCAAGTAATATACGGCTGATGTATGCCCGTTTTTTGGACTCATTAACATCGTTGAACAACCCAGAACAAACTTGAGCGTAAATCTGGCGGTTTAAATGCCCTTTGAACTTATTCACCTGTTTACTGCCTTCTGTGACTACCCATTCCTTACCGTTGGTAATTTGGCACAAACCGCACAGGGTAGCCATTGTTTCAGCGATATAGCGCGAACATCTATCATGAGAAACCTTAGCCGCTTTTTGGATAGCCTCAACCGTTCTCGACTCTGGCAGTGTACGCTTATTGAATTTCTCTAGCCAAGCTATAGCATTGACCACACCTTGAGCCGCTTTACCTAGTACGGGTATCTTCTCCGGTGCTACAACTTCCGCAACGTGACGCTTTAACTGACCCTCAAAAATTACGTGAGCATCGTCAACATAGGTAAAGATGCCACTACTCATTACTTCAGATTGACGGCGGCCAGTGAGGAGCATTACAGCGATCGCAACTTCTTTCCATTTGGCGGCTGACTGGGGGAGATTGTTGACCGTATCGATTGCCCAGCTAATGTAGGGTAAGACTTTGATTGCTCTAACATCCTCTTCCGCCGCTTCACTCCTAGCTTTATTCAGTTTGTATTTAGCTGCACCAATATCACTAAACGCACCCCTGACAGCCGTATCAAAATCATTAAATGTATCTTCTAGGGTGCGGTCATTCACTGGGGGAAATTTATCATTTTCTGGCTTGATAATGCCAGCCAAATAGCGCATTATCTCAACTCTGATTTTTTGAATTGAGCCGGGGTGTGCTTTGCCCTCTGGTGATTTAGCGTTAGCGTAATCTTCAATGATTACTCTTGTACGTGCTACTAAAATTGCAAACTCTGGTAAGAAGTATTTTTGAGTTTTGCAAAGGTTTAGCTGATATTCTCGCAAGCCTGTTAAATCGTCTTTATCAGCAGTTGCAAAGTAGAGTTTTTTGGCGATCGCCATTCTTTCGGCTTCTGAGTCGCTGTATTCAGTTTCTACTGTTGGTTGTGCTAGTGTTTCTACTACTGGTTCTACAGTTGGTTCTACAACGGGTTCTATATTTGGTTCTACAGTGGGTTCTACAACCGGATTCCAATTTTTTAGCTTGTTTTTGAGATAATATTCAGCCGCTTTTTTAGCATGGTCTAACTCTTTATGCTTTTGAGTTTGCAAGCCTGATTCGTGCGTACCTTGCCAATACAAACTTCCGTCAATTTTGATTACTACCTGGGTAAATTTAAAGCCAGGAATATTATCAAAGTGTAAATCTTTTGTAGCTTCTACAGTGGGTTCTACAGTAGGTTCTACCACTTGGTTTTTTTGCTGTTCTAAAGCACCTTCAACCATTGAAATGTAATTAATACATTCATCCTGACGACCGTTAGTAGTAATAAAAGATTTTTTCTCGACTTCGTACCCATCACGCATAAAAGGCACTAATTTATGGTGTTTCTCCCATAATTCCGCCGCTTGCTTACGAATTGCTTTCGTTCTGTCCTTACCGGGTAAATGAGCGAAACTGTCTTGAATTGCCTGTATTGACCTTGCCATAAAACTTATAACCTTTTTGTGTGTCTCTGCATTTATTATAACACCCCATTTCTTTAACAAACAGGGGTTAACCATAAAAAGAAATGGGGTGTGTTTGAATTGTCTATCAGTAACTTTTATGCAAGCTATTTCGCTTATTAGTGAAATGGGGTGTTATATTATTAAAGGAAAGAGAAATGGGGTGCAATCTACACCCCACACACAAAAAGGTTTTTTTAATCATGACTACTCTAACAATTTCTCAAGCCCCAACAAAAGCCAATATCCAAAATGATTACGCATCGGGCGAATTTGACGCAGCGATCGCACTCCCACCAAAGCAAACTCACGGCGAATACTGGCAAGGATATCTGGGGTACACAGCCAAAACTGGTAACGCTCCATTCTAAATAAACCTTGGGGTAGGCGATGAACCTACCCTTAATTTTTGGCGATGGGCTTACGCTTGAAATCAGTGTATTCATTGAAAGCCATACTCAAGATCAATGGTATCGCTTGGATGGTGGGTATATATCCATTCCCAGCATTCATCAGCATCGCCTGATGAGAACAAAGCCTCGAATGGCTTAAACCCGTAGTGGGTTAATTCATTTTCTGCCAATACCTCATGAATGTGGCAAGAATTTTCAACATAGTAAACCTCAAAAACATAGAACATATTCAATTTCTTGAAAAAAGGAGCTATCTAACTTAACCAGTTTTTACCACAGTCCCGACATTGTAGGCGCTGTTTGTTCTGCGATCGCCCATTTTTTTTAATGTTCTGACTCCCACACTCAGGGCAAGCCAAAGCGGTAACAGTTGGCTTGGCTTGGCGTATCGCCTCAATCTGGTTTACTGAGTTTTGATAACTGGCTAAATCAATATCGACGCTATCGAAGTAAGGCAACTGGTAGAACACGGGGGAACGGTCAGCCGTCACCATAGCAATTCTCAATTCTCTGGCAGTATCACAGATAATCTCGTTAGCTTCCTCCATCTCTAATTCAATTTGCTCTAGTGTGGCCAGTGCTTTTTCTACTGCCGATTTACTGTAGAAGCGATCGCCGTACTGGGTGAGAAATGTTCTAATGCTCACCGGGTCAATGTAGACATTGGTTAACATCTTTTGGTCGTCAATGGTTAACCCTTTGGTGGTGCTGACCATCCCAGATTGACCCATGATCATCACCCCCATATTGATATGCCCACCATCTTTTAAGACTTGCTTGAACTGCTTACCACCTTCAGTCCCCACTTGATCAATTGCATTATCAAATTCGTCACAAATCCAGATGTAACCTACAGAGTCTTTATACTGTGAGTTAGTGGAATGCTTACGCCTGCCGTATTCATCAGCCAAGCCCTTAAAACCTCTACTGGCATCTTTCCAGCGTAGGCAGAAGTCTAGATCAGTGGAATTTTTCACGCTGATACCTGCCAACGGGTTACAGAAAGCAAACTCTGTATAATCCAACTTTTTACCGTTGGGGGTGTTGCCACAGAGAAAACCACGTTTTAACAGATGTGACATCAAAACTAAAACAGTGGGAGTTTTACCGCTTCCCGGCTCACCAACAATTCGCCACCTAATAGGCTGGCTGAGTAAATAGTTAATGAAATCTGGCTGACTGCGGTAAAGACTTGATTTATCCGCTTTTCGCACTGGGCGATCGCGCCTGTACTTCACCACAAGGCAATCGGTAACAGCCAGTTTTTTGGCTGACTCAATGCTGTAAATTCCCAAGTTTCGGGTAATTTCTTGTGAGCAATCTTTAATTAGTTTGGCGATCGCTTCTGGGGAATGACTGCGGCTGTAAGCATAACCCGCCGTCACTACGCCGTCAGTTTCATCTATGCCTGTGACTCTCAAGGGTATTTGCTTCTGGAACCATAACCACTGAGCGATCGCATTAGCTATTCGTCCCGACGCATCAAAACCAAACTCCCCATAAACGGGTTCTATCAAGTCACCTTGCAGTTGTTGTTGCAGTTGACTAATTCTGATGTTTAAGATTTCGATTTGTTCAAGGTAGTTTTGACGTTCGGCGTTAATTGCAATTGATACTTCATCTAAATTTTCGTTGTAACTAGATGCCAGAGATTTAATAATTTCTGCCTTGCTCTGATGCCCGTGAGCTACTTTCTCACCCCACGACTGTAGACGGCGGAAGAGTGCCATAGCTTCAGCCGTGATGCTGTCATGTTCTGAGTAAATTTTCTCTAACTCGGTTTGCTTGGCTAGTTGAAAACGCTTGTTAGCCTCTGCCTCTACTTGGGCATGGAATGTACTTTCCCACTCTGTAAGCTCTGCCTCTAACCTCTTCATGGTATCAAGGCTTAACTGATGATCTCTACACGCTCTATCCCAGTTAGTTTGGTACTCATCTAGCTTTGAATTTAGATGAGCAATCATCACACTACTTTCAATTTTGGCTTGACCCAGATTATTGATAGTATTCCTTGCTTCCTTGAGTTCTTCCCTTACCTCTATCAACTGCTTAACAAGTGTATTGGCTTCATGTTCGCATGATTGACACTGACCAATTACTTTATGTAAGTTCCTGCCAGCATTTTTTAACTTGTCCTCAGCAGCATTAATTAATCTTTGCGCTCTGGTATCAACAATTAAATGTGTAATGAAGCTGGCAGGAATCGCACCAACAGCCGCCATAGTTAGCAGCTTGGATTTGTCTATGTTGGAGGTAGACACCGCTAAACCAATACCCAATCCCAAAAGCCCTAAGCCAACACTGTAACTAGTCTTCATTTCTCTACCTCCAGATAATCACCCAACTGTTGTTTAAAGCTGGACAGCTTACCCTCTACCTCAATGGTTTTTAACCTTGTTTCTTCTGCCTTTACCTCAGCTTGTTTGAGTTTTTGGGCTAACTCATCCTTGGTAAATACGGCGATATTTGTATCAGCAATTGTCTTGTTTTGATTGATATCTAACGTTACTGATTTTTGCTCGGTAACTTCTTTCTGTGACAAGTAATCAATGTAATTACCTCTCACTTTCTCAATTTCTGTAGCAGCTTGGATACCGGAGCCGATGGCTTTAGCGTGTTTACCAACTACAGTAAATTTCTCACGGGTGAGGTCTAGGGCGGCTCCTGTTAATTTCAATGCTCTAGTAGCACCTTCATAGATTCGCATCCCCTTATCAAATTGGGCTTCTTTTGCCTGTGGTATTGATTCGGAAGGATTAAGGGGATCAGTTACTTGATATTTTTCTGGGTGAAATATGGGCATCATTCCCGGTATTAAATCGGGCGTAACGCTCAACAATCCAGGGATGCGAGTATCTATTGCTGTGGTAGTGCTGGCAGTGGTAGCGTTAGCACTCCCATTTTTACCCTTTGCTACCTTTTCGGCTACGGTTTGGGCGGCTGTTTTTGTGGTGTCGATTCTAGCCATTGTTTAAAAACTTTCTAGTGTTGATCAGCGACTGGTAACGTATTTCTAATTGGCGGAATGCTTTGTCAATCTCGTTAAATTCAAGTGCTAAGGCTTCATCGAGATCATATTTTTTTAGCACTTGGTTTAGTTCTTGCTGGTCTGTTTTAGCGTCCTCAATTTGGCGGTTTAACTCATCCATGATGGTATGATTGAGGTCAGAGAATTTAACAAATATAGCGGTTGAGCTAGCAACCGCTTTTTACTACTGGGTAAAGCCTTCACGGGAATTTACAACATTAGTTGTTGTCTCGTACTGTAAAAAATTAAAAAACTGAACAACATCACCAATAGAAACATCACAATCAAAATGTAACCCTTGGAACTGGGGATGCTTGCGGATAGCTGATAGTAGTTCCTGAGATTGGGCAATAAGTTCTGGTAGTGGTTGAGTGTTCATGATTGTTGCTCCTAGTAGTAGTTGGCGTAATTACCTTGTAAAAGAGCGTTGATAGTTGCACACAAAAGATTATTGAAGCTATCAAAAACTTTGAGCATATTTACCTCAATGGATCAGGTTGAATATTTTTTCTAAGCCAGCGTTGAGAACGTCGAGAGGAAGTAGAAAAGCGTTGACTATGCGAAGTTTTTCAACTTTCCCAGTACATCGTTAATCTCTGCGCTGATATCGGTAGTGTCTGGGGTGAATTGGGGTGAAGATTGGGCTAGCCCGGCTAAGTCTCGAATCACCCCTACATAGCTTTGTTTTTGACCTTGCCAGCGTTGGTTGATGCCCTCTGCTAGTTCTGCATCCCTCACAGCCAAGTTATTGAGTACAAGGGCGTTTCTCACTTGTAAGATGCCATCGACGGCGGTGATTTCCTCAGTAGCTTGCTTGGCTACCATCTCCACCAGGGATAAGCCAGCATTGGGCGTTGGGGATTGGGTAGGGTTAGTTAGCTGTTGCTGTGAAGCCTGGGGTACTATAGGGGCGTTTTGTGGCTGGTCTGTGGCTGTCTGAGTGGCTTGCTGTGTGGGAGTTTCAGACGATTCTAAATTTTCGCTCCGTGCTGGCAACTGTGGCTGTTGCTGTTGCTCTAATTTCTTAGCCACTGCCTCAAAGTCAAGTGTTGGCAAAGCTTTTACTGTATCGAAGTCATCCGGGCGAATGTCTATTAGTGCCAGTCTGAGGGTTTGTTCTGTGGTTTTTAGTTGTTCAGCAGCATCAGCCACAGTAATTGTGTTGCTGTCTGTTGCTGGTGGGGTTGTTTTCTTGGCGGTACGAGCCATGATTTACGCTCCTTTCTTTATCTGTAGTTGCTGGAATGCTTGCTGATAGCGATATTTACTGAAATCCTGCTGATTTTTGAGAATGTACCCTTTGACCCGTTCGCCGCGTCGTAGTTGAGCCATTAACCGACCTACACGGCTTAAAACCCATGCTTGATAGGGTGACAGGGGTGATTCTCGGTCAATGCTTCCGTCAAAGGCTTTGGGGTAGGCGTTGCGAAAAGATTCAATTCTCCAGAATGCTAGGTTTTCCCAAGTGCAAAGGGTAGAACGAGCTACACCCAATAACTCAGCTAAATGTGTCTTGGTGGCGGGAAATTCCAAAAATAAATCTAAGTCGGTGGAATGCTTACAGCGTCGAGGTTTCATGATTCATATAACAATCGATTTGAATCAGGTATTAACTAAGTAGCAATCGATAGAGTATTAGCTTATGTGTAGCGTCAAATCGCTAAAAGCCAGATGGGGTAATGCTTTGGCTTACTCGTAGGACGCTAATCAGTAGCTTGTTGTTGATCGATTGCTGATGCTGTTAATATAGTGGCTAAGAGGTTCACCTGTCAAGCAAGAGGTTCACTAGATAGACACAAGTGTTTTCTGATGGATAATAGATGCTAAGTTAATTACCTAGCATCATGCCTTCTAGTAAACCAAAAGTACAAATTAGATTTGAGGATGAAGACTTCCGTTATTTAGAGGATTGGGCAAAGTCAGAATTTATACCTATTACTCAGCTATGCAGACAAATAATTTTAAAAGCAGCAGAACAAAGGAAGTCAGAACAGGAGAAGACAGCATGATAAAAAGACTGCTTATTGTAGCAGTGGACAATTACGGAAAGTAAATGAGTAGACCAGATTACACAGAGGCTTTTCTAAGGGCAAGAAAAGCACTTAGACGCGGGAAATGTCCCAGTCAAGAAGACATCGAGCATATCTACCAACAGGGATGGGAAACTCATTTAGGAGAATCCGAAAGACAATTATTAGAAGACTGTAAAAAGGAGTATGAGTAAATGGCAGTTGCAACCAAGAATGAAGCAGTAGAGCAATGGCTTTCACAAACCGTAGGGCTGAAATTGGTTCAGGCTACAAACGCGGAGGGTAAAATTGTTTCCCCAGAAGATGTTTTGAAAGTTGCCGCAGAATGTGAATGGGTAGAAATTGACGATATTTCAGATACTCCCTATGCCAAAGATGGCTTAATCTTCCCCACGACCTTAGAAATTGGTTGGGGCAATGCTGATGATGCTTACACTCAAGAGCGTTCCGAGAAAGCGGGGGTCTATTTTTTTAATGCTTACTACCAAGTAAGCGATCGCAATGGTGGGAGTGGGTTATAAGGTGCGACCGCGCAGCTAGGCTGATCCGATCTGCCTCCCACATCCCTTACACCACAACCACATTACGCTATGTAACAAATTTTTTTCTTACTTCTTTCTTACTCGCGTAAACCTTTGTTAAGCCACGCGATCGCAATTCTTTACGCTCCGTCAAATCCTGAATTTGCCTATATCTAGCAGATCATGGAGCGCAATTTTTAAGATGACTATCGTTGAATAAACGAAAAGTTTATAAATACTCAAACATTGAACTAAATTAGACTGGAAAACGGACAAATCAGCAAAAAAAAGCTGATCAACAAAGTCTCTAGGCTTTTGAGTATCGAATTACCAATTAAGGTTGAGTTAGCTTCCGATACAAAGAACGATTAGCAGTCGTTCGCCAAAAGATTGTCAATCAGACAAACCAATAAAAAATTAAATTCTATTAACTCAAGCTTACCTATTAATTCGCAAAACTCAAAGTCTGGAGCCACTAATTTTAAACAGGTGGCTATCTATGGCTCAAAATATCAATGCGAGAGTATCCCCCCTCTTGCACTGTGTCAAAAAAGCTTATTTATCAGCAACTATAGCAAAATCCCCCTTATTGGGTCAATGGCAGAACTACACAAAATTGACCAAGGCGATACATAGGCAAGAATTAACAAAAAGCCTTAATTTTCTTCAAAAAGCAGGCTACACAAGCAATTCAGCAATTTTTATTTTGCCTAACCTTCAAGCAAGCTTGGAGGTGGCATGATGTTGAATGCAAAAGCCTTTGGTAGAAACAATCCTTGCCCAGTATGCGGGAATACTGACGCAGATTGTAGGTATAACGCTTTTGACCTGGACTTTATTCAATGCCACACTTTTGTAGATGCAGCCAAAGGTGAAAAAATTAATGGGTTTGTATGCGTTAAAGCAAGCAATGGACACACAGCCTCATTCAAACCCGACAATAGCCAAGAATGGACTCTTGAACGGCGCAGAGAGTGGGAGCAACGCAAAGCACAACGAGTTGCACTAGCCAAACAGCAACAGCATAAGAGGAAACAAAGAGCTTTAAGCGTAAGCTTACGCCATCAGCTGTACTCAGAAATTTTAGACAGTCTGCCACAGGATGAAACTCTCATTGCTGACTTACAGCGCAGAGGTTTTAGCCCAGAAGAAATTGCGTCCTGTGGGTTTAAATCGGTCAGCAAATACCAACAGCTAACAAGACAGTTTGACAAACGCCTTCCAGGGGTCACAGAAGACGCGATGAGGCTAATTGTTAGCAGTGAGGGTTACTTATGCCCAATTCGAGATTTTGAGGGGCATATAGTAGCGTTACAACTGCGCCTATATCATCCTGGTGAGGGTGGGCGCTACAGGTGGATCAGCAGTCCAGCCCAAACCCTAGCTATCACAGTAGGGGATACATTAGAGAATCCCTTAGCAGTCTTCCACCCAGCCCAGCCTATTGGAATTGCACTGGTAGAGGGTACAGGTACAAAACCCTTCTTAGTCAGTCAAAGGCTAAATTTACTGACCATCGGCGCGGCGGGTGGGCAGTTCGCCAATAGCCCCAATCTTTTAAAACAATACCTTGATAGGGCTTTAACTCAAGTTGGAGGCGATAAAACCCTTGTCATCTTCCCCGATGCTGGAGACGTTCAAAATCAGCAAGTAATCAATCGCTGGAAATCCGTGACTGAATTACTGGCTGTTTGGGGATGGTCTTTGACTTTTGGTTGGTGGGGTCAAATAACCAAACAAGACAACGATATTGATGAATTACCAGAATACAGCCAAATTAATTACATCGGTGGCGAAGAATTTTTAGCGATCGCCCAGGTGCAATTAAAGCAAATCGAAAATGACCAGCAAGCGGCACAGCTTGCCAAACAAAAGCGGCAGGAACTAGAACACCTAGCAACTATTCGCCACCAATTAACCCATATTACAGAAAAACCTTACCGGATTGTGGACGTTCCCCACATGGGAGAGGTTTTAAACGACTTGATTGAGCCGGGGACAGTAAACATTATCATCTCCCAAACAGCCACAGGTAAAACCGAAAGTGTAAAACCTTTGGTGAAGAAAGCTGAGGCTTGTTACAGTTGGCACAATCGCCGCTCATTAGGGCGGAAAATGAGTAGTGATTTGTCCATTAATTACAAAGATGATATCAACGGTAGAGGGCAAAAGAAAAAAGCGGCTTTTTGCGCTCCGAGTGCCTACCAATTTGAACCCAAAAACTTGTCTAATCAAGGTATCTTACTATTAGATGAAGCTGACCAAGTGTTTGATTTTCTGTTTGGTTCACTCTGTAATAAAGATGGGATTCGCCCGTTATTACTAGCGACACTGGAGGCGCATTTTGAGGCGGCAATATCAGGTAAAGGTGTAGCAATCTGCATGAGTGCTGATATTACTCAAAAAGAAATTGATTACATCAAAGCAATTGCCCCCGCAGGTACACCAGTCAGGCTGATAATCAACAAATATAAACCCCCCAGACCTGATATTAATCTTGACATTTCTTCTAGTCCAGAAGGTTTATTAGATGAACTAATAAATAGAGTTAAACAGGGCATACCCTGTTTTGTACTGGATGACATGAAAGATGGGGTAAAAGGTTGTAAGTCCATTGCTGAATATGTACGTCAATCAATGCCAGAAATCGCCAGTGAGATATTAGAAATCCACTCAGACGCAATGGACGACCCGAATGTACAAGAGTTCGTTTCTCAGTCAGACATCAAAGCCGAACAGTACAGAGTTATCTTTACAAGTCCTTCTATTATTTCAGGGATTAGCCTTAAGAATAGACGTTTTAACAATGGTGTATTTGCCTTTTGTAATGGCATTCTGGGCGATAGAGAAATTAAACAGTTTCTCAATAGAGTTAGGGGGGCTGAGGATATTTATCTATGGATAGCTGAGGAGGGATACTCACCCAGGGGAATTAACCCAGACCTAGTTACACCAGAGGAAGTCAATGATTACTATCAGAGGAATTATGCAGCCAATAGCAAACATATACTCTCTCTAAAAACCGACTATAACCCGCTAAAAGGTGAATGGTCATCTCCACACTTTAAGCTGTTTGTCGATAACATTTCTTACAAGAATGCGACTATGAAATATTTACGTCATTTCACAGTAGAGCATTTAAAAGAAATAGGTTACGGCATTGTTGAGCAAGAGTTTATTCCTGAAGGTGGCACAAAGGAAATCAGCGATAAATTAAAACTAATTTGGGGGAATATTGATTTAAAAGAGGCGGAAATGATAGCAGCAGCCAGGATATTAAGTGATGCGGAGATGGAAGCAATACAGCATAGCGGTGAAGATATCCCGCCGCATTTGAAACCAGCTTATTTAAAAACTCGGATGTTACAAACTTTCGGTCAACAATTGATTGATGCTACCACGTTTGAACACAAATCTGGGAGGACATTGACTGGTTTCGCGGCAATGGCTTTAAAAAATAAACGTGGTGATTACTACCGTCATTT
>NZ_JACJSG010000089.1 GCF_014697625.1 Anabaena azotica FACHB-119
GGATTTGTGATGGATAGAGATTGGAACGCAGCGATTAACATTCTGAAACTAGCCTTGGGTACTACGGGTCACGTAGGAACCTGGATCTATGATCCGAACGCTTCAGGAGATTCGACCTCTACTCATGCTGGAGAAATCTTGTGTGAGCAAGTTGGGTCTATGAATGAAGAATCTCCGCACTTTTAGGGCGGAGAGTGTCAAAGCGTCCCAAGGAGATATAACAGGTCATGGCTACTACAAGGTCTGTTGCGGCGGGTTTACGGTTGTTGCAGCGTCTGACTAAACTCCTTCGCTCTCAGGCTGTGCTACTTATCCTCCTGAGTTTGGCTGTGTTCGCATCGTTGCGTTATGAAACCTTTCTCACACCGCTTAATCTCATGAACATCATGCGGCAGAACAGTATGCTGTCGCTGGTGGCGCTGGGTATGACTATGGTGATTCTGAGCGGTGGAATTGATTTATCTGTGGGTTCTCTGGTGGCTTTAGGCGGTGTCATTGCCGCCATGTTTTCTGGACAAGGAAGCTTTGTGGCGATCGCCTGCGCCATTGCCAGCACCACTATACTAGGAATAGTCAATGGTCTGCTGGTATCACAAGCGCGGCTCCAGCCTTTCGTTGTCACTTTATTTACTGCCAGCGCTGCGCGGGGACTAGCGTTGAGCATCACTCAGGAAAGGTCGATTGCTTTATCCCCGACAGCATCAGGGCTGATATGGTTGGGTAGGGGATTTATTGGTTGGGTTCCCGTACCCGTGGTAATAGTTGCACTCTTATATTTTGCCGCTTGGTTCATGCTACATCGAAGCCGCTTAGGTTTGCACATATTCGCTGTGGGTAACAACGAGGAAGCCTCGCGACTCATGGGCGTGAACCCAAACCGGGTGAAGCTGGCAGTTTACACATTTAGCGGCTTGCTGTCAGGGCTGGCTGGCGTTGTGCTTGCAGGACGTTTAGGAGCGGGTCAACCAGTGGCGGCGATTGGTTGGGAGACAGATGCGATCGCCGCCACTGTTATGGGAGGAACTTTTCTCTCTGGGGGTGAAGGCAGCGTCTTCCCGACGCTCATCGGTGTACTCTTGCTAGGAATGATGTACAATCTGCTCAATCTTGAAGGAACCATTACCCCTTGGTGGCAACTTGTGCTTCGTGGTGCATTGTTACTTCTAGTGGTACTCTTCCAACAGCGTATCGCCCAGAAGCTTTAATGTCACGTGAGTTCGACCAGTGAGGTCAATTACTTTGCAGTTGTTGCTGTAATCTCAATGTGTCCATCTCTTGCCTTTGTTGTTGTCTGAGTTGCTCCATGCCAAATGGCACAGATTGCTGCTGTCTGAGCTGGTCTTGCAAACGGAATTGTTCGAGTCGTTGTTGCTGTTGTAACCTAAATTGGTCTTGCTGCTGTCTAAATCTTTGCCATAATTGTTGAGAAGTTGATGGTTGATTCAACTGTCTTCTTTGTTGGCCTGTGTACTGTGAGTTTTGAGATATCTGATTAGTTCCTGCCCTTACAGGAAATTCAATTCCCAAACCTATCGTCAGCATAATAATTAGTATCCCTGTTTTCATTGCTGATAAATGCTCCATACAGTTTTCTCAAAAGTTTATTGCAACGGCATTGTTGCTAAATCAATACATAAATCAAGGTGTCAGTTACACTTATACTTACTTAGCCTTATCATGCCAACAAATATACTTTAGTAATGTAAATATGCTAGGAAAGTCGTTGGCAAATAATTTCATCTATTACAAGCTTTAGTAATTAGCAAATAGATTTTTAAAATGATGTCATTAAGCACTTATTACTAGTATACAAGAAACATAGGTGACAGGTAAGTCCAGTCCTGTAGGCGGGTCTCCCGCCGTAGGGAACTGGCGAACCCGAAGGGTGACAGGTGACAGGTGACAGAAATAAGAAAATAGGGAATAGTTGTGTTTGTTTCATATTCGGCAAGAGCGTTCATCGCGCCCGTTAGGCGCTGACATCTTGCACCAACCGAATAAACCCAGAAAATAAACTTACGGTTTAATATGTAATTTTAATAACAAGAAAAATATTAATATACAGAAAATAACGCAGAACAAGCGATCGCTAAATAGGATCTGACTTTTCAGTCTTTAGATAGATGAAATTATTGATTACGTGTAAATTGTACAAATCAATACATTGATTTACAACTATAGCTAAAACTTGACCATATACAAAGTAAATTGTCAATCATCTAAAAATTGATTTTTATAATAAGTAAGTTTTTGTAATAATGTTTGTATAAAAAAATACATTTTAGGGTGTGGAAATACAAAGATGATGTAAATGAATTTGTTGAAAAAAACACATCCCTTTTACAAATCTTTTACACAAAGAATGTAATAATTAGATCAATCACTACTGCACAATATATGTAAAAATCATCAAATATTTATGGAAGAAGCAATATTAATATGGGTTATGGAATTTAAGAGTTTAACAAAAAAACATTTATAATAAATTCTTAAAAATGTCAGAAAAATAAAATTTTTGCATCATTACGCACGCTGGCAAGCCAGAACCTTACAGGGTTTATTTGTTAAGCGTTAGCAGAAAATTATTTACAAGTTATCAAAGGTTGTTTTAAAAGTGTTTGTTGGTGACTTTAAATGCTTTTATTTGTACTCTTTAACTTCTCTTTTTTAAGGGTTATAATTTTGTCGTTGCAAATGACTGTAAAGTAATTGATACACGAGTAGAAACTTTTAAAACATCCTTTGAAATATTGTCATTTGAAACTAGGCATTCAGCTAGTCTCAATACTAGTTATTACGCCCCTAATGGTGTGAGAGAATAACTATTATATGAGTTAACATTTTTGCCTTTGTTGATGATAAATAAAAACATTGCAAAAAGAAAATTTTTATGACTCTTTGCTTGATGAATAAATTTTTTTGTTGGTAGGATAATGCAATATATAGGAATCCGATTTGATTTCTGAAAAAACTTCAGTATCTGTAGGTATTGCCCACCAGATCCGGGTTTTGGTGGGCAGTGCATCGGCCTACGTATATTTCAAAAATCAAATATGAGTCCTATAGTGATGAGTATAAAATACACTCAATAAATTTTTTTTTGCTATTCTTAGCTAGAAATTAACTTTTGCAGTCGTAGTTTTAACCTACTAATAAAGCCAGTTAAATTCGCTATTTTGTTAATATATTTTTATGCTTTTTAGAGAGAAAATAAGTTAGAAAACAATTATTGTAATTAGGCATCTATTCTGCCTATGTGATGTAATTCAAATGTATAAAATTCAATATTTTAATTTATTTTTTATACAAAAAATATCTGTAAAGTGTTGACTAATTACGTAATTAGAGTAATATTTTTTATTGAAACAAACTTTTCCTACAAATTTCATTTTCAGAGGTAAACAATCAAAATTGTAGATAAAAATTACATTTTTTCAATTAATTACCTTGTTACCGATACACAAAAAAATGAATCATTGTCCACGGATAAATTATGAACCAAAAAATATTTAAATACCTGAGTTTATTCCTTTGCATGGTATTAGTAATCCTATGTATAGGAACTATCCCTGAATATACAGTGGCTCAAATAAACTCATCCGAAACTATTAGAAAAGTCACTGCGATCGCCTTTAGCCCCGATGGGACTACTTTGGCTGATGGAATTGAGGACGGTCAGATAGCTCTGCTGGATATCAAAACAGGCCAACTCAGCAAAGCCTTGGTGGCTCACTCATCTGATGTAACAGGAGTAGTCTTTAGTCCCGATGGTAAAACTCTCAACACTATTGGAAGAGACACTGTACTCCGCAAATGGGACATTGCCACAGGAAAACAAACTAGCAGATTACAGGGGCCAGAAAACCCACCCAGAATACTTGCTTCCAGCCAGAATGGTCAGCTGATCGCCACGGCAGGGGAAGACCCCAAAGTTTACCTATGGGATCTATCAACCGAAAAATTGATTAGTGTTCTCTCAGGACACCAAAACTTTGTTAACGGGCTAGCTTTTACTAACGATGGCAAGATTTTAGCTAGTGGCGACGACAACGGTTTAGTCATCCTCTGGGATACAACCACAGGTAGAGCTTTGAGAAGCATCCAAGGACATATGGCGGCACTGACATCTGTGGCATTTAGCCCAGATGGCAAAACCCTAGCCAGTGTAAGTCAAGATCAAACCGTGAGATTGTGGAATGTAGATACAGGCAAGCTGATTCAAACGTACCGTGATGCCACTGAACCATTGCAGACAGTGCGTTTCACCCCCACTGGAGATACATTAATCGCCACTGGGAAGAACATTGTTTATTTTTGGAACACAAAAACTCATAGTTTGCACTCAAAGCTTAACTCACTCGATTCTTCAGATATAACTGCGATCGATGTAAGTCCAGATGGAAAAACCTTGGCTACAGCCAAGGAAAATGGTAATGTGGCTGTCTGGGAAATAGAGACTGGGCTACGCGATCTGAATGTGACGCTAACAAACTTACTACCCACCGTTACTAACGAGTCGTTGTTAAATCTCAGCAAGAACTCAAAAGCACAGAAAACTACTAGCGCCACCAAAGCTACAGCTAGCAGTAGTGAGCTAGCACTGATTCCACTCTTATCATCACCACAAAGCGGAGCAATCTTAATCATCACTAATGCTGCCAATCCTTTTAGCAACTTCTACAGTGAGATTTTGTTAAACGAGGGACTTAATCTTTTCAAAACCAGTGATATCTCATCAGTATCAGGCAGTACCCTTGCTAAGTATGATGTTGTGATTTTGACCGAAACGAACCTCACATCGGCTCAAGTAACAATGTTTAGTAACTGGGTGCAAGGTGGTGGCAATTTAATTGCCATGCACCCAGACAAGAAACTAGCAAGCTTACTAGGGCTAACTAATGCCAACTCCACATTATCCGACGCTTATTTGTTAGTTAATAACTCCACCTCTGCTGGTAAAGGTATTGTCAATCAAACTATCCAGTTCCACGGAACAGCCGACCGCTATACCCTCAATGGTGCTGCTAGCATAGCCACCCTTTACTCAAATGCAACCACCTCAACCTCTAATCCTGCCGTCACTTTGCGTAGTGTTGGTAATGGTAAAGTTGCCGCATTTACCTACGATTTAGCTCGCTCTATTGTCTACACTCGTCAAGGTAATCCCGCTTGGGATCAACAAGAGCGTGATGGTTTTTCGCCCATCCGCGCCGACGATTTGTTCTACGGCAAAGCTAGTGGTGATGTCAAACCAGATTGGGTTGACCTAAATAAGGTAGCAATCCCGCAAGCCGATGAGCAACAAAGGCTATTGGCAAATCTAATTATCACCATGAACCAGTCGAAAAAACCATTACCCCGCTTTTGGTATTTTCCGTATGGTAAAAAGGCGGTGGTGATGATGACTGGGGACGATCACGCCAACGGGGGAACAGCCGGAAGATTTGACCAATTTATCAACCAAAGTCCACCAGGGTGTTCAGTCGATGACTGGGAGTGCATCAGAGGGACATCATATGTATTTCCTTCCTCCGAAGCTCTAACTAATCAACAGGTGGCTAATTACAATGCTCAGGGATTTGAAATAGCACTCCATGTAAATACGGATTGTGGAAATTATCAAACCTCCACATTATCTAATCTTCCATCATTACAATCACGCTATCAACAGCAACTGGCAGATTTTGCTAACATCTACCCAAGTCTTCCCGCCCCTGTTACACAAAGACATCACTGCTTAGTCTGGAGTGACTGGTTTACCACCCCACAAGTTGAGTCTAATTACGGCATCAGGTTGGACACAACCTACTATTACTGGCCATCCAGTTGGGTTAATAACCGCCCTGGATTCTTTACAGGTTCTGGTATGCCAATGCGCTTTGCCAATAAAAATGGCGCAATAATTGATGTCTATGGTGCAGCTACCCAATTAACTGATGAATCTGGACAAATCTACCCTTTTAGCATCAATACTCTACTTGATCGGGCAATAGGAGCAGAGGGATATTATGGAGTATTTAACGTTAACGCCCATACTGATTTTCCCAACTTACCAGAGTCGGATGCTGTAGTGACCTCTGCAAAAGCTCGTGGCGTACCAGTCGTATCTGCTAAACAAGTATTGCAATGGCTCGACGGTCGCAACAGTTCTTCTTTCCAATCATTGGTCTGGAATCTTAACACCTTGAGTTTCACAATTAATAAAGGTGCTAATACCAATGGTTTACAAGCAATGCTACCAGTACGTTTTGGTAATTTATTGCTGAGTAGTATTATCAGTAATGGTAACTCTGTTGCTTATAGTAAACAGACTATCAAAGGCATAGATTACGCTTTTTTCCCTGGAAATAATGGTGCATACATTGCTAGATATACCTTTGACAGTACCCCACCAACTGTAAGTTCGACAACACCTAACAACAATGCCACAGGCGTAAGTACAATAGACAGCATCACAGCAACTTTCAGCGAATCCATAGATGCAGCAACCATTAACACAAGCAACTTTAAATTAACAAATCAAGCAAACGTTCAGGTAACGGCTAATGTCAGCTACAACGCTAATAATCAGACAGCCACGTTAATACCAAACAATCAACTGGCAGCTTCTACAACTTACACTGCGACGATAAAAGGTGGAGCAAATGGAGTCAAAGACTTAGCAGGTAACGCCTTGACGAATAATTTTAGTTGGTCATTCACGACGACGGCGACTCAACCAATTCAGAGCATCTGGAATAACGCAGCAACACCGACAAACCCATCAGTATCAGATAATCAGGCGGTGGAGTTGGGTGTGAAGTTCAAATCGACTGTTAACGGCTATATTACAGGGGTGCGCTTCTACAAAGGTGCTGATAATACAGGTACTCACATCGGCAACCTGTGGAGTAGTACGGGGACGAATTTGGCGACGGCGCAATTCACCAATGAAACTGCTTCAGGCTGGCAAGAAGTGACCTTTGCTACTCCTGTACAGATTACTGCCAACACTGTCTATGTAGCTTCTTACCATACTGATGTGGGTGGTTATGCTCTAGACACAAATTACTTTGCTAACTCTGGAGTGAGTAATGGCTCGCTGTACCTGTTACAGAATGGCGAGAGTGGCGGTAACGGTGTGTATCAATATGGTACGAGTGGTTTCCCCTCTAATTCTTACCAAGCTAGTAATTATTGGGTAGACATATCTTTCACAACTAACTAGATAGGACTTACACAGGACAAGGGTGTAGGGGTGTAAACCTTCAAAACCTACACCCAGTCTTAACAGATAACCTTGGTACGTAAGTCCTGCTAGATTTGATACCAAGTTGTGTTTAAAGATATTTGTTTTGGCAGGCAAGGGAGCAACCCACCCCTAGCCCCTAAGAGGAGGGGAAAGAGAAGTAGCGCAGAGTAAGATACTATCTTTGACTGCAACTTAGTATGAGGTGGGCATCATGAGCGCCCTATGAATTTAATTGTCAACAAGTATTAAATATTCTTAGGCAGTTTGACTGTAAATATACTACCTTTACCTAGTTCAGAAATTAAACTAATTATACCTTCATGGGCTTCAACGATGCGGCTGGATAAATGCAATCCTAAACCGCTACCTGAGCGTTTATTTCTGCCTTGACGGAAGCGCTCAAAAATGGTTACTTGGTCTTCGGGAGCAATGCCATAACCTGTATCTTCAATTTCAATTGTTAACCAATGGGGATCAGGTTCAAAAAAGCGAATTTCTATACCACCTGTATCGGTAAATTTGATGGCATTGGCTACTAAGTTATATATTACTCGGCGTAATTCTAGGCGATCGCCCATAACTATACCAGCTTTTTCCCCCAAATTATCTATCTGACTGCTATCTACTTTGAGGGTTATGCCTTTTTCATCTGTTAAGGCGGTGAGTTCACTAACTACTTCTTGCGCTACTTCTTTTAAGTCACAGGTTTCATAATTTAAGGTTTTCTTCCCGGCTTCAAAGCGATAAACTTCTAGCAAGGTGTTAACCATTTGCATCAAGTTTTGATTGCTGCGAATCATCACAGAAATGGCCTGTTTCATTTCTGGCGAAATTTTGCAGAAGGCTTCTTGTTGAAACAAGTCCAACATCCGATCGGCGGCGACTAGGGGGGTGCGTAAGTCGTGGGTGAGGCGGGAAACAAAATCTTCTCGTTGACGCGCCATTTTCCGTTGTTCGTCTAAACTGTGCTTGAGGCGGAGAAGCGATCGCACTCTCGCTAGTAGTTCATCTGTATCAAATGGTTTACGGATAAAATCGTCTGCACCTGCATCTAAACCTTCCACGACACTCGATTCGTGGAAGGCTGTAATTAACAAAATGGGAATATAATTTAGCGCTGGGTTATTGCGAATGCGTCTTGTCACTTCATAACCATCCATCCCCGGCATCATCACATCTAATAATATTAAATCTGGTGGTGACTCTTCTACTTTATGTAAAGCGGAAATACCATCACTAACTAAATCAATTTCATAGCCTTCGCTTTCTAAAATTGTTTGTACTAAAATGAGATTATCTTTAGTATCATCTACAGCCAGAATCCGATCAATTTTAGAATTTTCCACAACAGACATAATAATAAAGTTAATTAGTAAATTATCGTTTGAGGTTCTGATACTTATTTGAGGATGGGTTTGATTGAGACGGAGATTGGTGTAATCTTTGGGTCGAATTAATCAGTTGTTTATGTTCCATCTGCACGGATGAGGTGGGTACAGATGGATTTGATAATGATACTTGTCTTGGTAATTCGATTGTAAATATTGAACCTACTCCTAATTGACTTTCTAAAAAAATCTTTCCCTTCATCATTTGCACAAGTGTGTCAATAATGGCTAACCCCAAACCTGTCCCCGGATATTTACGAGTGATGCTTTGATCAACTTGTCGGAATGCTTCAAAGATATTTTTAAAATCTTGAGATGCGATCCCAATACCCGTATCCTTGACTGCGATCGCCACTCGATTTCCCGGCAATTCTTCAGCCTCAACCCAAATACTACCAGATTCTGTAAACTTAATAGCGTTAGACAATAAATTTATTAAAATTTGTTTAATTCTTATGGGATCATTGACTATCAAAGGGTTTTTTAAGTCAAAATTCACTAACAAAGTCAATTTTTTGGCCTCTGCTAGTGAACGCATTTCACTGACGACTGTATTAATTATTTTGGTTAAATCACATAGCTCTGGCTTCAGTTCTAGCTGTCCTTCTTCTAATCGGGAAAAATCTAAAACTTCATTGACTAGCATTAACAAATGCTTACCATTATTTAAAATTCGCTCTACCATGTCAGTTTGTTTAGCGCTGAGGCTGCCAAACTTAGGACGTAGTAATATTTGCGAAAAACCAATAATTGCATTCATTGGTGTCCGCAATTCATGAGACATGGTAGCAAGAAACTGAGATTTCAGCCGCGATGCTTCCAATAACTTTAAATTTTGGATTTGGATTTGTTGCCGTTGTCGTTCTAATTCTTGGTTTTTCCTAATTAGTTGTTCGTGGCTTTCGCGGAGCTGTTGGTAGGCTATAGTCACCTGCATTTCTGCACGATGTACGCGAATTGCATTGCGGAGAACTTGCTCTAAAGTTGCTGAAGAAACTCTAGATTTAGATAGATAATCTGTTGCACCAGCTTTCATTAACTCCACTGCGACTTGTTCGTCACATTGAGAAGTCAGTATAACTAAAGGAATTTTGATATTTAAGGAATGTATTGTTTGAATTAAGGTTAAACCGTCTTGGTCTGGTAAGCGATAATCGATAAAAGCACAATCAAAATTATTACTGCTTAAGACGGCGATCGCACTATGTCCATCGCCTACTTCTGACAGTTCCATTCGCACCCCAGCCTTAACTAAGGCACGACGTACAGCCATGCGGTCTACTTCATCATCGTCTACAACCAAAATCTTCAGCGTCTCGTCCATCGGTTTTTATCTTCGCTGCAAAGAGCGAGGTGATTTTCAACATTTTTGGGTTCAAATTATCCAACTAAAAATTTGATATTTTCAATAAAATCTTAATTAATGCTTAACCCTGATTTGATTGTTTCTGATTATCAATCCTCAAGTTAAAATAACTTTTATCTCGCCAAATCTGATATTAGCAAAACTAGGGCATTTCGCATAATATCCAATATTTGTTGATTGTTACCATCATTTCTACAAAACTAGAGAATGTTACAGGCTTGAGAATATAACCAGCAACGTTTAAGTTGTAAGCTTCCACACGGTCTTGGTCTTGGTTTGATGTCGTCATCACAACTACAGGAGTTGGTCGTAATTGTGGGTCTGACCTTAATTCTTGCAAAAACTCAATACCACCCATTTTCGGCATATTTAGGTCTAGCAAAATTAAGCGACGCTCTTGGGGAAACTCAGGGTATTTAGCATGATTACCACGCAGAATGGTGAGCGCCTCTAAACCATTGCTTGCTATAAAAATTGGATTAGTAATATTTTCTTTCTTGAATGCCCGTTTGACATTCATTACATCAACTTCATCATCCTCCACTAATAGTATGCTAATCATTTTTTCCAACATTTTTTGTATTTAAATTACACTTTTTACTAAAGGTGAGATAATAAATGAACTGTTGTTCATGAATTAGTAATTAGCAAACTGCAAGTGCTATATGCCTGAGCGGACTTAGCTTTTAATAAGTAAAATAGAATACTTAATTAAGCTTCACCTCAATTGTAAAAGAGTATCTTCACACAAGTCCTCACCCATAGGTGAGAACTGAAGACAATCATGATGTACCATAAGCTTGAGCCAATTTACTCCAGAGTTCGCTTAGGCCAAGTAAAATGAAATGTGCTTCCAGTCCCTGGAACTGGCTTTAAAGTAATTGCACCTCCTTCTGTTTCCACTATCTTTTTCACGATCGCCAGTCCTATACCAGTATTTTCTTTGCTATCGCGCGGTTCGAGAGTTTGGAAGATCACAAAAATTTTATTGTGATACTCTACGGGAACACCTGGCCCATCATCTGCTACAGTAAACTCGTAGTATTTTCCTAAATCTCTGACCGAAATTTTTACATGACCATCGGCGCGGGTATGGTGATGAATTGCGTTGCCGATTAAGTTAGCAAATACCTGTTGTAGCGGAAATTTTTTTGTGAAAAATGTAGGCATTCCCGGCTGAATTTCAATGTGAAAGGTTGCGGGTGGTTGCAACGAATCGATGACTTCCTTAAGTAATAAATCGACATTCACCGTGCTTAATTCTGTGTGGATACGTCCAATGCGGGAATACTCCAACAAGCCATTAATTAAACCTTCCATGCGGCGGACTCTACCCCGCAACAATTGTAGTTGATGTTGGTTTTCTTCGGGTAGTTGATCGGCTAGGTCTTCTTCTAACCATTCTGATAAACTAGCGATCGCTCGTAAAGGTGCTTTTAAATCATGGGAAGCTACATAAGCAAACTGATCCAATTCCTGATTACGTTGTTGTAGGAGGGTGGTAGTTTTCGCCAGGATAATATTTAAGCGGGTGAGTTCTTCTGCACGTTGTTGCAGGGTAATTTCCGCTTGTTTGCGGTCACTAATATCAATAGCTGAACCTATATAACCAGCAAAACTACCATTGGCATTAAATCTAGGTGTACCTGTATCTAATATCCAGCGATATTGCCCATCGTATCGTTTCAAACGATACTCTATTATAAAACTTTCTCGCTGGTCAAACGCTGTAGTATAAGTATTAATACAATGTTCTAGGTCTTCTGGATGCAGTCCTTGCGCCCAACCATTATCTACTTCTTGGGCCATTGTGCGTCCTGTGAAATCTAGCCAACCTTGATTCACAAAATTGCAGAGTTTGTCTAATCCTGACATCCAAATCATCACAGGGGCATTATTTGCCATCACCGCAAATCGTTCTTCACTCTCACGCAATGCTTCTTCTATTTGGTGACGTTCACTAATATCTACTATCGTGCCAATACAACCAATTATTCGACCATTCTCAGCAATTTCTGCTACTGATTCTGATAATACCCAAGTAATTTTACCTTGAGGATTTTGCAAGCGAAATTCTATTTTCAATGACTTTTGATTGGGAAGAATTTTGTAAGCTTGTGCCTCTACAAGCCGTAAATCTTCTGGATGAACAGCTACTCGCCAACCTTGCCCCAAAGACTGTTTTAAGGACAGTCCAGAAATTTCACACCAGCGCTCGTTGACATAAAGACAATTACCTGCTAGATCTGTGCGAAATATGACAACGGGAACCTTTTGCGCTAGATTCTCAAAGCGGCGATCGCTTTCGGAAATTGTTTGATTTGTTGCAGTCACCACACAGACCCCTAATAAAAATGCAAAATCTCCTATTGCTAGGCTTTGACTCAGGACAAGCGGCTATCAGACTTCAACTAATCTGATTTTGGCAATATACATAACATTACTATCTGATTTTTTACAGGTCTTTATTCAAAAAAATTTACCTGAATAATAACTGCTTTTTCAATATTAATTTACATAAAAATTAATATATGCTACATTGCTTGTATGCCGTTGGTAACGAATGTTATCAGATAAAAAGTTCCCTCCTAAGTAAGAATTAGCAAACAGCCAAATGTCCGAGTTTGTCCCAGTATTTTATATTTTCCTATAAAATAGCGATATATCTACAGCCGTATTTTTATATCTATCCAAACCCAAAAATAATTGATTTATTATTTCTATCGGTGGATGCAGACACATGAAGATATCATCTATCTTTGGTTTGGGAAAATCATAGAAGAGTCAAAAAAATCATATTCTGGCAAGAAGCAATTAGAGAAGAGCGAGTGTAAAGATGAACGAAATAAGCATTATTTTAATTGAAGATCATGATTTGACTAGAATGGGGCTGAGAGCAGCTTTGCAGGCTAACACTGGCATTAAGGTAATTGGTGAAGCTGCTAATGCTACTCAAGGGCTGAAACTTTTGGAAACAGCGAAGCCAGATGTAGCTGTGGTGGATATTGGCTTACCCGATATGGATGGGATTGAACTCACGCGCAAGTTTAGACGTTATCAAACAGAGAGTGGACAAACCCACACCAAAATTCTCATCCTGACAATGGATCATACCGAAGATGCCGTACTGGCTGCCTTTGCGGCTGGTGCAGATTCTTACTACATGAAGGAAACCAGCATTAGCAGACTGACAGAAGCAATTCAAGCCACCTTCGGCGGTAACTCTTGGATTGATCCGGCGATCGCTAATGTAGTATTACAGAAGATGCGCCAAGGCATTCCCGGAGACAATCAAGCATCCGACAAGCCAAAAACCGTTAAAATTGAAGCCCTACCTTCCGAATACGAGCAAGTTCTCGAAACCTACCCCCTCACCCAACGGGAATTAGAAATTCTAGAGTTGATTGTTGCTGGTTGCAGTAACGGACAAATCGCCGAAAAACTCTACATTACCGTCGGTACAGTCAAAACCCACGTCCGTAACATCCTCAATAAACTCTGCGCTGATGACCGTACCCAAGCGGCTGTACGTGCTTTGCGTTCTGGATTAGTAGCATAGCAGGGGACAGGGGACAGGGTAGAAAGCTTATTGTTAAGCTTTGATGACTAGTTTATCTCCTAACCCATCTGCTGACGGCTATATCAATTCAAAATATCTGACGGGTAGGCTAACACCTGCATAGCAAAGGCTAAGTCTGGGTTTTCAGGTTTATCTTGTTGAATTGGTATCAGCATAGAAACGAGGAAATTTACCCAAGAACCTTCAGTCGGTGAAGAACCCCGATTTCTTCAGGAAACCGGGGATTTGGGTTTTTGCTAATTGCGCCCACTTTCTAGGAAAAGTTAGTTGACTGTCTCCCCATTGAATCGCGCAAGGGGATTCTTTCACTGTGCAGGGAGCTATCGCTTGCACAGAGCTACACTGGAGATGAGGACGAAATCTCAATCCAATGGGCGCA
>NZ_JACJSG010000009.1 GCF_014697625.1 Anabaena azotica FACHB-119
GCCTATGGTGCATTGGTCCCACTCTGAACCCATCCCGAACTCAGTTGTGAAACTCTGCTACGGCTACGATAGTTTAGGGGTTGCCCTACGCCACAATCGCTCGGTGCCAGGTTTATTTTTCTCACAACAAACCCTCTTTCTATTACGGAAGGGGGTTTTGTTTTGATTTATTCTTCGCCTCAGTCTTAAGATAGAGCAAAACTGAGAAAATTCAACATATATGCCGACATAATATCTTTTACTGGCTGGATTATCCATAATTGCTTTAATAAGGTCTATACCTTATCATCTCTATATCTTTACGTCTTGTATCTAAAGGTAGAAAATAAAGGTTAACTAAAAGTTAGAGAACCTGTAGAACGGTTCTATCTGCTCAATAGTAACCTGCCAATCTATCTGCTGTACAACTGAGGTCAAATGACGCAACCTTGCAATCGAGTCAGTGTTTGGGAAGAACGTCGTGATGAAGCTAATACCTACTACAAGCAGGGAAAATTTCAAGAATATCTCGATTTGGTAACGGAAAATTTACAATTAGCTAGAGCAATTCCAGACCGTGCTAGAGAAGGTCTTACATTGAATGATATTGGTTTAGCATACCTTGGGTGCTGGCAACCAAAAAAAGCATTAGAGTGTTTCCATCAGGCGTTGGCTGTGGCTGTAGAAATTGGCAGTATACAAGCAGAAGCTACAGCTTTGAGCAATTTAGGTTCGACTTGTAGTCGTCTGGGCAAGCTTTCTCAAGCTTTGGAGTATTTTGAGAAAGCGGCGCAAATCTTTAGGGATCTGCAAGATACTCAAGGTGAGGTTTCTAGCCTCAATGATATGGCGTTAATTTACGTCAGATTGGGTGAACCTAAGCGATCGCTTTTACTACAAAATCAAATTTTAGCAATGCGACGCTTCTTAGGCGACTTTTCTGGTGAAGCCACCACACTTAATGGTATGGGATTCGCTTATAGTGCTTTAGGTCAGTTTGAGTTGGCACTGCACTATCTTCAACAAGCATTACCAATTCAAAAGGCTGCTAAGAACATTGTCGGTGAAGCTATCACCTTAAACAACATCGCGTCTATCTATCTTGATTTAGGGCAACCCAAACAAGCTCTATTACTCTACCATCAAGTTCTGTTAACAC
The DNA here is from genome assembly GCF_014697625.1 of Anabaena azotica FACHB-119. Classification (GTDB taxonomy): domain Bacteria; phylum Cyanobacteriota; class Cyanobacteriia; order Cyanobacteriales; family Nostocaceae; genus Trichormus; species Trichormus azoticus_A. The sequence continues at coordinate 1,139 of NZ_JACJSG010000009.1, forward strand.
GTCAGGCAATGTGCGATCGCCCAGGCGAAGCTACAACTCTCAACAATATTGGCTTTACCTACTTTAAATTGGGCAGTCACCGTAAAGCTCTGAAATTCTACAAACAAGCACTTGCTATTCATCAACATCTAGGAGACACTCTTGGCGAAATTTCCACTTTGTTGAATATGGGTAATTTGTATGTAACCACAAAACGCAAAAAGTTTGCTTTATTGTGTTACCGCAATGCTCAAGAATTAGCAGAACAAATCGAAGATCAGTCTATTTTTGATAAAGTCAAACAGTGTATGGATGCTTTGTAAGCAAAATTGCCATAGCTATGTTTGACTAGTGGAGGAGATGAGGAAGACAAGGAAGGAAGAAATTCTTTCTGTCTTTCTCCAGTCCATGCCAAAAATTATTTAATTTCACTCTAGTCTGCATATCCCAGTCCTAACAGGACAAACAAAAAAAGATTTATGCCTAAAGCCACTGCACCAATGCTACTGCCGAGGCAGAGGAACTTTTTGATAGATTGATTGCTATTTGACACTCCTCGCTCTAAAGAGACGTTCGCGTTAGCGTCCCGGAGGGAGGATTCTTGCTTCATCCGTCCTCTCTAGAAATCTGAATACTAGTATTCAACTTTCTCCGTTTGGATACGTCCACAAGCTCACACGGACTGCCCGACCGCGTTTGAAAAGGTTTTTAATTTCTGCGTTTACTCCCACATTTGTCAGCCACTGCGTTGGACGGGTTTCCCGGCATAAAGCAAGTGGCGGTACAAGATGCGCGGATTTATACTACCTGTCTTTCCGGATCAGGAGCAGTCCGCTTGACCTACTTCGTCTTTTATTTGTGCGCTTTACCGCTATTAGTTATACTACCACAAAAGCCGCCCTAGAAGGGCGGGGCTTTAAACCCAGTTTTTCGGTAAATAAAATAGGATTGCAGCAATAATGGCAAAGATAATTGAGCTAGTTGAGTCGATGCTCCTGATAAACTAGAAGTTCCAATCAATTAGCTCATTATGGTTACAGTCACCTGATCAATCGATCTAAGTGGCGATCGCATCTTTGGTAACTGTCATTCTTAGGCGGAATTTTGCAATTGATTTTTCCCCATTCCCGATTACAACAACCCTGCGGACTCATACAAGCGCTTGACCATCGCTGTAATTTTTGCCCCGTAATTTAAATCTGCTGACCAGCGTCCTGAAAGGTCGTCAATTTTGGTAGCAACGCCACGGGTGACGAAGCGAAACCTGGGGTCTACTACTTCATTGACCAAGGGTTCTAGACTGGCGTAGGCTTTGAGGTGTTGGATGTGCGCTCTTACACCAATTCTGGCGCTGGGAAAAGTGGCGGCTTGGGTAGCACCACCGATGGAACCTAAGCCAGCAAAGTTATTTTGCTCTGCTTTAATATCCCCACCAAAGCGTAAAAATCCTGTTTCTACGCACATCTGACAGAAAGCAATGTCATAATTTACTCCCTCTGCACTGGCTTCCTCTCGATAGAGTTTGGGGATATCGGGAAATTGGGCTAAGGCATTCTCGTTATTGTTTCTGAGGAATATTTGCATCTGTACTTCTGAGGTAGTGCCATTTGACATGATTCTGTCGATTTGGCCTGGGCAAACTACCAAATTGGAACGCAAGGTGACGGTGCGTGTTGCGGCATCCCAAGTAACTGATACATTAAAATCGCGTAATTCTACTGCTTTAACATAGACGACTCGGCGGTAGGTAATACGGTTGACATTTGGTGCTTTAGACAAATCAATTCTTAGGCGATCAACTAAATCGATGGGAATGTAAGCGTTACCATTGACTAAAATCCCTTGCTCTGCATAATTCTGCCCGTTAATGTTAATGTTTATAGGTGGGTAATTTGGGTCGGCTGGGGTTCCGGGGTTGGGGTCAATGACTCGACTCCATGAAGCCAAACCATCAGCGATACCCAAGGCGAAATCTCGGCGACGATTTTGCAGCAAAGCCCTATCTTCTGGGCTGCTGAGGAAAGCCACCTGCATGAGTAAGGAAGGAATCGTAATCTGCCGACAAAACGCTAATCTACCTAAACCACTGTCGGTATCTGGTCTAACGCCCCGATTGGGTAGCTGAGGGACGCGGCGTAAAAGTCCTACTAATAGCAGTTCACCATTGCTTTTACGTTCGTTGTTATTGGCAATGTGGAAGACGCTAGCCCCTCTCACAGTAGGGCTACTAGCGGAGTCAGCATGAACTTCTAGGGCGACATCACCGCGACGACCACGGGAGTTGATCCAGGCGATAGTGTCAGCCGCACTCAAATCGTCAGGAACAGAAAAAACATCAAAACTACGCGATCGCAATTCAGTTACAATCAAATCCCGCAGCAAAATCATCTCCCGCGCTTCCGTCGTTCCCCCCGCAATTGAACCTGGATCTACACCTCCTACCTCCCGTCCTCCGTGAGCAGCCGAAATAAAAATACGCCCCATGTCCCGTATTTCCTCTGATAAAATTAAGCTTAAGCAATTCAATACAATATTCTTGGCTTGGCAAGAACAATTATATGGGGAGTAGGGTGTGGGGAAAATGGGCAATAAGACTGGGGAAGGGACAGTGGACAGTGGACAGTTAACAGTTGACAGTGGAAATAGCTTGACAACTGATAACTGCTAACTGATAACTGACAACTGATAACTGATAACTGATAACTGATAAGATGCAAATTCCACGCTTACACCCAGATACGATTGAGGAAGTTAAACATCGAGCTGATATTGTCGATGTGGTATCGGAATATGTGGTTTTACGCAAGCGTGGTAAGGATTTTGTGGGCTTGTGTCCTTTCCATGATGAGAAATCGCCGAGTTTTACTGTTAGCCAAACTAAGCAAATGTATTATTGCTTTGGTTGTCTGGCTGGGGGAAACTCTATTAAGTTTTTGATGGAGTTGGGGAAGCGATCGTTTGCTGAGGTGGTGTTAGATTTAGCACGGCGTTACCAAGTCCCTGTGAAAACTCTGGAACCAGAACAACGCCAAGAATTACAACGTCAGTTGTCTTTGCGGGAACAGTTGTATGAGGTGATGGCTTCGGCGGCGAATTTTTATCAGCACGCCCTCAGACAATCTCAAGGACAAAGGGCGCTTGGGTATTTACGTAGCGATCGCCAACTCAATGAAGCGACAATTCAACAGTTTGGCTTGGGTTACGCCCCCGCAGGTTGGGAAACTCTCCACCGTTATTTGGTGGAAGATAAACATTATCCAGTCCAACTGGTGGAAAAAGCTGGGTTGATTAAACCGCGTAAGGAAGGGGCGGGATATTATGATGTATTCCGCGATCGCCTGATGATTCCCATCCGCGATATCCAAGGACGGGTGATTGCTTTTGGTGGAAGAACTTTGACGGATGAACAGCCGAAATATCTCAACTCACCGGAAACCGAATTATTTAATAAAGGTAAAACCCTATTCGCCCTTGATCAAGCCAAGACGGGTATTTCTCAACTTGATCAAGCCGTGGTAGTTGAGGGATATTTTGATGCGATCGCCCTCCATGCGGCAGGAATAAATAACGCTGTAGCTTCCCTCGGTACTGCCCTAAGTTTAGACCAAGTACGGCTGATATTGCGTTACAGCGAATCAAAACAGTTGGTACTCAACTTTGATGCGGATAAAGCGGGAACTAACGCCGCCGAAAGGGCGATCGGGGAGATTGCTGATTTAGCTTACAAAGGCGAAGTGCAACTGAAAATTCTCAACATCCCCGATGGTAAAGATGCGGATGAATATTTGCATACTCATACATCTGAAGATTATCAGCAATTATTAGCAAATGCGCCATTGTGGTTAAACTGGCAAATTCAGCAGATTATCAAAGACAGGGATTTAAAACAAGCTCCTGATTTTCAACAAGTTACCCAACAATTTGTCAAACTTCTCAAAAATATAGTTAACAGCGATACTCGTAACTATTATGTTTCCTACTGTGCGGAAATCCTCAGCTTAGGAGACACCAGACTCATTCCCCTACGAGTAGAAAACCTCCTCACCCAAATTACCCCAAGCACTACCTACTCAAAACCCATCCCAATTAGAAGTAACGGTAGATCCCAATCCCCAGTCACCAGTACCCAATCCCCTACAGACCGCCACCTTCTAGACTACGCCGAAGCTTTATTACTGCGGATTTACCTGCATTGTCCCGAACATCGTCAAGCGATTATTGACGAACTAGAGGCGCGGAACTTGCAGTTTAGCCTTTCTCATCACAGATTTTTATGGCTACAGATTTTAGAGTCCACAGATAAGCAAATTGATTTAATTTCCAGACTGCAAGATGTATATTTAGAATTAGGGGAAGAACTGAGCGTCATTTCTCATCTGTTCCATCTGGATGAGAAAACCAAGAAGGAGATCATGCGGACTCCCCAAGCTGTACAAGCTGCGATCGCCTGTATGGAACGAGTCCTCAGAGAAAAGCGTTACCGTCACTTTTTGGAACTGTGGCAACAAACTGATCCTGAAGTTGAACCGGAAAAATGGCAGGCTTATTATCAGGCGTTCTACGCGGAAAAAATCAAGCTTCAGGAATTGGATAGACAAAGACAATTTTCCCTAACGGAATTATTGTGATTTAAATATAAAATTATTTCTTAATTTCTGATCATAATAATTAAAAAGTTTACTATATATTTATACATTTCAGGATATTTAATTGTATTAAATTCACATTTTTCTGTTCCATACTACATTAACAAAAAAATATCATCTAGCCAAAAGAAGTTTTTTATGAAATTACCATAATCTATCCGAAGACAAGTACCTAAAATTTGCAAACTAGCTTAGGTTATGTAAAGACTCTGCAACAAGTATTAGTTGTCGCAAGTAATTTTCATGCCGTATTTTTCTAATCCTGCATTGCTACGTTTTGGAATTGTCATATTTACTGTGGCATTTGCCTGTGCGCTAATGCTGTTGTTAGATCCTTGGTTAAAAATGACCACTACTCCGTTTTTGCTATTTTTTAGTGCGGTCATGATCAGTGCTTGGTACGGTGGTTTACGGTCAGGAATTTTAGCTACTTTCTTGTCTGTAATACTGAGCGATTACTTCTTTCTTCACCCACAGTTTGACCTATCTTTTGATATTACTAATATAGCAGAGATGGGGTTATTTGCTATACAGGGATTATTTTTCAGTGTGATCTGTAAAACCTGGAAGAAGACCAACGGACGAGATGAAGTAAATCTACAAAAACTGAAGACGAGTGAAGAAAGATTTAGATTAGCACTCAAAAATTCCGATATCGTAGTATTTCAGCAGGATCGGGACTTACGTTATCAATGGATTTATAATCCTCAAGGTGTAGACTCGGCTGAAGAAATAATCGGTAAATATGACTATGAAATAGTACCCGCCTCTGTAGCAGAAAAACTTACAGCAATTAAGCAAAGAGTATTAGAAAGTGATGTTTCTGCCCATGAAGAGGTTTCTGTAATCTTGAAGGGAGAAGTCTTTTACTATGATTTAATAGCTGAACCTTTCAAAGTTAATGGTCAAATTGAGGGTGTTATTTGTGCCGCAGTCGATATTACTAAACGCAAACTCTCAGAAATAGAAAATACAAAATTACAGCGCAAACTGCAAAAAGCTATTCAGCAAAAAGACGAATATCTGGCATTATTGAACGCTTGGCTGGCTAGTTCACCCGTAGCATTAGCTTTTTTGGATACAGAACTGCGTTACGTCTATACTAACGAAGCCCTAGCAGCAGTCAACGGTGTACCTCAAAACGAACATACGGGGCGCACTTTAAGAGAAGTTTTACCAGAATGGGCGGACACACTTGAGCCGTTTTTCCAGCAGGTGATGGAAACCAAACAGCCCCTACTCAATCAGGAAATAAGTGGGGAAACCTATCCAAGCGGAGTTTATCGTTGTAGTATTGTCAACTACTATCCAGTCTGTTTACCAGATGGGCAACTGTTGGGGGTGGGGGTGACTGGGTTGGATATTACAGAACGCAAACGTGCAGAGGTGGCGCTGCGTTATCTCGCCCAAACTAGCAGTACGCTTTCTAGTTCCTTAGATTACGAGCAAACTTTAGAACAGATTGCTCAAATTTCTGTACCCCAACTAGCCGATTGGTGCAGTATTGAAATTGTCAACGAAGATGGCTCGATTCGTCGCTTACCTATTGCTTATGTAGACAATCAAAAAGTAGAGTGGGCGCGTATTCTTCAGCAATATGTGCCAGAGCCTGAAGGTGGGTGTTTAATTGCTAAAGTCCTACAAACTGGCGAACCGATGCTGATGGCGGAAATACCAGATTCACTTTTGGTAGAAACTACTCAAAATCAGGAGCATCTGGAAGCTTTAAGACAGATAGGCATTAAATCTGCGATGATATTACCCCTAATCGCCCATGAGCGAGTTCTGGGATGTATTACCTTTGTCACAGCAGAATCAGGTCGTAGCTATAATCAAGCCGACTTAGCCCTAGCTCAAGATATTGCCTATCGTGCGGCTTTAGCGGTGGAGAATGCCCAACTCTATCGTGATATGCAACACGCTCTCAACCATTATGCCCAGTCCCTGTCACTGCTGGATGCGTTGTTGGCTGCTGCACCTGTAGCAGTCTGCTTTTTAGACCGAGACTTGCGCTATATCCGCATTAATCAAGTGTTGGCGGATATTAACGGTTTGAGTATAGAGGAGCATTTAGGACGGAAATTCCGAGAAGTTATACCGAAGATGGCGGCAGAATTAGAAGCCCAATTTCAACGGGTATTGGATACGGGAGAGCCGATGCTGAATGTGGAGATTAGCGGGGAGACGTTAGGCACTCCGAGAAATTACGGTTATTGGTTGGGTAATTATTACCCAGTTCGCAATAGCATTGGGGAAACGGTGGGAATTGGGATTATCTTGGCTGATGTGACAGCCACCAAGGAAGCAGAAATTGCTTTGCGGGAAAGCGAAGAACGCTTCCGGGCAATGTTTGACCAAGCAGCAGTGGGTATTACTTTAGTAACTTTGGATGGTCAATTTCTGCAAGTTAATCCAGCTTTGTGTGACATTACCGATTACAGCGCTCTGGAGTTAAGTCAGATGAACTTTCAAGATATCACTCATCCTGATGATTTAGCGGCTGATTGGGATTATGCCAAAAAAGTGTTAGCCAGGGAAATCAATGGTTACTCTTTAGAAAAGCGTTATATCCGCAAAGATGGGACGATTGTTTGGGTAAACTTGACGGCATCGGCTGTATGGGATGAGCAAGGACAAGCTAAATATGCTTTGGGAATTATTGAAGATATTAGTGACCGCAAACAAGCAGAAGCTGCACAAAAGTTTTTAGTCGAAGCCAGCACTATATTAGCAGCTTCTTTAGATTATGAAGTTACTCTCAACAATGTGGCTAGGTTGGCAGTACCAGCGATCGCAGACTGGTGTGTTGTGGATATTCTGCAAACAGATAGGTCAATTAAACGGGTGGCGATCGCATCTGTTGACCCGGTGAAAATGGAGATTGTGGAAGAAATTCGCTACAATTACCCACCGAGAACCAACGGACAACACCCGTTCCGCGACCAGTTAATTAGAGGAGAATCAGCTTTTTATCCCCAAGTGCCAGATTCGCTTTTACAAGAGATGGCAGAGGATGAACGACATCTGCAATTATTACACAGTTTGGAGATGCGATCGCTGATGGTAATTCCTCTGTATTCACGCTTGCAAATCTTCGGTGTCATCTCCTTTGTCACAGCCAATTCAGGACGACAATTAAATCCAACTGACCTAGCTTTAGCTGAAGATATTGCCAGACGTGCCGCGACAGCCATTGATAACGCCAGACTATATCAAGAAGCCCAACAAGCGAAACAAGCTGCTGAGTTGGCGATGAGTCGGACGTTAAGGTTGCAAAGTATTACAGCCGCCCTCTCAGAAGCCTTAACTCCCCAGGAAGTGGCTGATGTGGTGGTAAATCAAGGGCTGGCGGCTTTGGGCGCGTCGGCTGGTTCAGTGGTTTTACTGACTGAAGGTGGTAACATCCTGAAAATCATCAAAGCAATTGGTTATCCAGAATCTGTGAAAGATGCTTGGGAAACTTTCCCCGTGACGACGGCTGTACCTATTGCCGAAACAGCTAAGACAGGCGAGGCGATGTTTATCCCCAATGTGGAAATATTTGCTGCTAAATATCCGCAAATTGCCGATGTTCCCTCGCAAACAGGCAATTGTGCCTTCGCTTGTATTCCCCTGATTGTAGAACAGCAGACAATTGGGGTGATGGGATTAAGCTTTGCTACACCCCAAAAATTTCCCGAAGAAGAGCAGAAGTTTATGTTGACATTGGGGCAACAATGCGCTCAAGCGATCGCCCGCGCTCAACTATACGAAGCTGAAAAAAATGCCCGCGCCCTATCCGAGTCCACCAACCGCATTAAAGATGAATTTCTGGCTGTTCTCTCCCACGAATTGCGAACTCCCCTCAACCCCATCATGGGTTGGGCGAAGTTACTCCGCACCCGCAAATATAAAGAGGAGACTATCCAGCAGGCTTTGGAAACAATTGAACGTAACGCCAAGTTACAAACCCAACTCATCGATGACTTGCTTGATGTTTCCCGCATTTTACGTGGTAAACTCAGTTTGAATATTAGTGTGGTGGATTTGAGAACGACAGTTAAGGCTGGGTTAGAAACAGTGCGTTTAGCCGCCGAAGCTAAATCTATAGAAGTACATACAAAATTGGGTGATGAACCTGTACCAGTGATGGGTGATGGCGATCGCTTGCAACAGGTAATCTGGAATTTAGTCTCCAATGCTGTCAAATTCACCCCCCCAGAAGGACGGGTAGAAGTGCGTTTGGAACAGGTGGGACGAGATGCCCAAATTCAGGTAAAAGACAATGGTAAGGGCATTACCCCAGAATTTTTACCCCATGTCTTCGAATACTTCCGCCAAGCAGATGGCAAGACAACTAGAGTCTTTGGTGGTTTGGGGTTAGGATTGGCAATTGTGCGCCATCTGGTAGAACTACATGGTGGTACAGTCCAAGCCGCGAGTGAGGGAGAAGACAAGGGCGCGACTTTTACTGTCAGGCTACCATTACATAAAAGTGCTGATTACTCAGTAGTGGATACTGAGTCTGTTGTGGAGGAATTAGAGCATCAGGAAACGCTGTTAGCTAGTGTGCAGATTCTTTTAGTTGATGATCAGGCAGATGTGCGGGAGTTTTTCAGCTTTGCACTAGAACAATGCGGCGCAACTGTAACCACCGCAGCATCAGCAATGGAGGCCTTAGAAGCCTTAGCTAGATCCAAGCCAGATGTGCTGTTGAGTGACATTGGTATGCCGCAAATCGACGGCTATATGCTGCTGCGACAAATTAGAAAATGGTCGCCAGAACAAGGGGGAAATATTCCGGCGATCGCCCTAACAGCTTATGCTGGAGAAATCGACCAAAACCAAGCCCTCGCCGCCGGCTTTCACAAGCATATCCCCAAACCAGCCGATCCGGTGAAACTAGCCCAGGCGATCGCGCAATTGTTAGGAAAGGGGACTGGGGACTGGGGACTGGGGACTGGGAAAGGCAAAGAGTAAATATTGTAATTTATCTGCGTTTATCTGCGTTTATCTGCGTTCGATTATTCTTAATGCGAACTTATTCACAACAGGAACGCCTAGAAGATAGAGACTGACAACCCTGAAACCCTGCCAAATACTGTTGTAAAAAAGCAAATTGAGGCAAATTGAGGCTGTAATAAATCCAACGTCCCTCATGACGGGAATTAACTAACCCAGCTTCCTTCAAAGTCTTGAGGTGAAAAGATAATTTAGATTGGCTTACCCCCAAAGCTTCGCACAAATCGCAGACACATAATTCTTGCTGACGTAACAATTCCAACACGTTAATCCGAATGGGATCGGAAAGGGCGTGAAAACCGGCAGCAATAAAATCAGGAGTGGTAGCGATGGGGGTTTGCATGAATTACACTTCCTTCAACAGTTATCAGTTATCAGTTATCAGTTATCAGTTATCAAGTAATTTTCACTGTTCACTGTCAACTGTCAACTGTCAACTGTTAATTCTCTATTCTGATGCAGAAACGAGGGCTTCTGGACGATAACGGATGCCAGCTTGCTTGATGCGCTGTAGGGCTTCACCCAGGCGATCGCAATCTGCAATTAAGCTTATCCGCACATAGCCCTCCCCGGCAACCCCAAAGGCATTACCAGGAGTCACCACAACGCCTGTTTGCTGCAACAAGTTGAGGGCGAAATCCGTCGAACCCATACCCACAGGACATTGTAACCACAAATACATGGTAGCTTTGGTTTTGGGAACATTCCAACCGAGTTCGCCTAGTCCTTTGATCAGGAAATCCCGACGGGTGCGATAGCGTTGCTGTACTTCGTGCAGATAAATATCTGGTAGTTGCAATGCTGTCTCGGCGGCTGTTTGCAAGGCGGCAAAAATACCATAGTCCAAGTTGGTTTTCAATGTCCGCAAGCCTTGGATGACATGGCGATTTCCTACCACAAACCCCACACGCCAACCTGCCATATTGTAGGTTTTAGATAAGGTGTGGAACTCCACGCCGATATCTTTCGCCCCTGGAATTTCTAGTAAGCTAGTAGGTTGATAACCATCAAAAGCTAACTCAGCATAGCATAAATCATGCACCAAGAGGATTTCGTACTTCCGAGCAAAGGCGACGATTTCCTCAAAAAATTCGCGGGGTGCGGTAGCGCCTGTAGGGTTGCTGGGATAGTTGAAATAGAGTATCTTCGCTTGTCTTGCAACTTCTTCTGGGATGGTGGTTAAGTCAATTAACCAATCATTTTCCGGCTTGAGAATTAAGCTGTGGACTTTACCCCCAGCAATTACCGGGCCGCGAAAATGGGCGGGGTAGGCGGGAGAAGGAACCAGCACTACATCGCCAGGGTTGATGTAGGCGATCGCCAAATGAGATAATCCTTCTTTAGAACCGAGTAGCGGTAAGGCTTCACTATCGGGATCTAACACAACTCCATAACGGCGATTGTACCAATTGGTAATGGCACGGCGGAAACTCGCTGTTCCTTCAAAGGGGGGATAACCGTGATTTTTGGTATCTTGCAAAGCCTGGATAGCCGCCTCCACCACTGGCTGCGGTGTCGCGCCATCAGGGTTTCCCATCCCTAAATCTATTAAATCAATTCCTTGCTCCCTGGCCTTTGCTTTTAGCTCGTCAAGACGGGCAAATACATAAGGTGGTAGTTGCTTTATCCTATCTGCTGGGGTTATCCAATCAAAACTCATTCCTCAACCTCGTCACTTATTCCCCTGGTGGAGACACGATGAACCGAGTCTCTACTATCTGTCGGTGCAGTGGTAGAAACCATCGCCGCCATTAATTGTTCCAACGCAACTTTAAATGGTAGTCGATGAATGTCGGATTGAGGTGTTAAAGCGATTTCGGCGGCTGTCTGTAACTCGCCCAGGGTAATGTTACCCAACCCCAAATCTCCTAATTTTTGCGGCAGTCCAATCTCTGCGTAAAACTTTAATAGTTGTTGGCGTGAGGCGGCTGCTAGTTGATTGCCTTGTACCATTTCTTCCAGACGCAATTGCACTAGTATACCATAGGCGACTTTTTCGCCATGAATGCTACTATGTCCGGCAATATGGGTTAAACCATTATGTACGGCATGGGCTGCTACTGTCCGACACTGCGCCCCACCTAGTCCACCAATAACACCCGCAAGTAATACGGTAGCATCTACAACTTCTTGCCAAACTTCACTCCCTGGCTGTTGCAAAGCTGCAACCGACTTTTGGAATAAAATATCACGCAAAACTCGCGCTTGTTGGACTGCGGCAATAATTAGAGTCTGTTCTAGATGCCCGCTACTAACCGAGGCTTCATACCATTTAGCGATCGCATCCCCAATCCCTGCCACCAGTGTATGTTGTGGTGCAGTTTTGATCAAGTCGTAGTCAAGTATTAATAAATCAGGACAACGCGATAGGGCTACATCATAAAGAAACGCCCCTTCCAGGGAATATACATTAGATAGGGCAGTCCAAGCCGCACAGGTAGCCGCCGAGGTAGGAATTGTCGTCACAGGTAGCTGCAACTGATGCGCTACTAATTTCGCTGTATCCAAGGCTTTACCGCCACCAATACCAATGATGCTATCTGCTTTATGGTCTTTGGCTGCTTTCCTTAATGCTTTTAAGCTAGCTTCTGAACAATCTGCACCATAAGAGGCTTGACAAAAATGCAGGTTATGGTTTCCTAAAATAGGATGCAGAGTTTCTTGGCTAATAGATACAGTGCTGTTACCCGTCACAATTAAAGGACGACTGCCCAATTTAGCAATTTCTGCGGCGGCTGTGTCCAATATACCAGCACCACGGATCACTTTTGCAGGGGCAATAGTGAGCGTGATCAATGAACTAGAAGTTTGTGTAGACAAGGTTTGATTCGATAATTGATAAGGCATATACTCTAGTGTGCCAAAAACCTTGATATTTCTTAATAGAATTTAGTTAGTCATTAGTCATTAGTCATTAGTCCATAGTCATTAGTCCATAGTCATTAGTTGTTCTCCCCTACTCTTTTTTCCCCTCCAGGGAGGGGCTAGGGGTGGGTTACTCCCTGATCTCCTGGTTGGTGAATCTCGACCTTGATTACCGCGTAGTCGTACCACTCCGTGGAAGCGGTAGCTAGCGGAGCGTCTCGCAGAGAACCACATCTCCTTCATCTCCCCACTCCCTACTCACAAGTTATACCAATTTGAAAAAATAATGCGACAGATACAGAGTCCCAACCCTTTGTTATGTATAGCTTGCTTCATTTTGAATTTTGCGGAAAGTTGCGTGCGGGGGTTCCCCCCGTTGAGCAAACTTTCCAAGACGAATGCGCGAATTTTGAATTGGTATTAGGTTTGGCTGAAATCTCATATTGCTCATTGTCCTTAAGTTCTGAACAATCAAACTTTTGAATAAATGTATCTTTATTAACAAAGTAACACTCAGAATATCAAGCAAAAGTATTGCAATTCATAGTGACTACATGGATTGATAAGTATTATTTCCATTTTTGGTTACTGATGAATGACATTCTGATTAAATTTAGGTAAATAACATCTTAATCTAAAAATAAGAAATATTGTATATGAAAATACAAAAAACTTATGCACCGATAATAATCAAGGAAATTACGTTTACAGCAATGGAAAACTCTGTGTCTGTGTGGTTCAAGATATTTCACCACACAGACACAGAGGAGATGACTATTAAGCCTTTGGTTGTGGGAGTTGGGCAAATTTATCAGGATAGATATCCAGGGAAACTTGGGGGTCTTCGCGGTTAGCGAGCGATCGCTTAATTTCGCCCAGGTAAAGTGGTATTGTTAGCCCTGGTTCTGGGTGGATAAAAGTACGAGCGCGAATTGTCAGCTTGTCATCCTCGCTTCTTCCAGAACGCCCGAAAGAATAGAGGTTGCTGGAGGCTTGTAGTAAAGTCGCTTCCACTTCCTCCGGCGTAATTTTGGGAGATAAGGAAATAACTGCTTGGTTTGCCCCATTATCATAAACTAGAGTGTACTTCACAGCCCCCGGAATCACAGTCCGACTCAAAGGGAACAATGAAAGTGCAAATAAACCAGTAGTCAGCACCAACATAAAGCCAGTTGTCCCCACTAGCCGATAGCGGAAGCCCCATTTAAACAGGAAAGCTATTATGGCCAAAGCAGCAAACACCAAAGTCGCAATACCAGACCATTGAGTATATTTGAGAAAATCAGCCGTTGTGAGCATACAAAGTGGCTACTTAGGTGTTCTTAGTTAATTATCTATAGACTTATTTTACCTGGATTGGGGATTGGGGACTGGGGAGTGGGGGGAGATGGGGGGAGTGGGGGGAGATGGGGGAGATGAGGGAGATGAGGGAGAGTAATTAACGTGAGTTCGATGAACCTCACCCTCCCAACCTCCCTCTCCTACGAGGAGAGGGAGGAGAAACGAAAAAATCACCCTCTTACTTCCCTCTCCTCGTAGGAGAGGGGTTGGGGGTGAGGTTAAAACAACGCTGGTCGAACTCACGTTAATTAATATCAACTGTCAACTGTCAACTGATAACTGATAACTGATAACTGTCAACTGCCCAATGGTAAAGTTACTGTAAATGTAGAGCCTTTTTCTGGCTGTGACACTACCTTAATATCGCCTTGCAATAATTGAACTAAGCGATGCACTATTGCTAATCCTAAACCTGTACCATCTGAAGCTTGTACTTGCTTATCACTCACTACACGAAAATAAGGTTGGAAGATTTGCGTTTGCGCGTCTTGTGCAATTCCAATTCCTGTATCAATAACAGATATAGCCCAGTTTTTTTCAGATTTCTGCCAACACTCTAACCTGACTGTACCCGATTGAGTGTAGCGAATGGCGTTACTGAGTAAATTAGTGAGAATTTGCTGCACTCTGAGCGGATCTGTGGTAACTTGATGGGGAGCGCGATCGCAATCTATCACTAAAGCTAAATCTTTATTCCGCGCTAGTGGTTCAATAATCTCGACAACTGAGTTAATTAACTCACGTACATCTGTAACGGTGGGTTGTAATATTAAGTGACCAGCATCGTAACGGGAAATTTCCAATGTATCGTTGATTAAGCGTAGAATCAACCTACCGCTTTTCATAACTCGCTCGATATTTTCGAGATTGGGATACGTATCCTTGTGTTCCGGTTTTTGGCGATGCTGGCGTAAAAATAAATCTGTGTAACCAATAATAGAAGTTAAAGGTGTTTTGAGTTCATGCGCCAACTGTGACATACTATCCTTACTAGCGCGAACCAAACGAGTGAGTTCTTGGTTAGTTAAGCGTAACTGGCTTTGGAGTTGTTCTAATTCTTGTAGCCTACCGTGAGTATAGCTGTTAAAACAACGAGCGATCGCTTCATCAATGATCATATCAATCAAGCGCACAGCCCGCAACAACTCTACAGGAGTTGCTTTTAACAAATCTTCTTCCAGAAAAGAAAAAATCACCATCCGCAGTAAACGATACTCTCGTGCAATCTCTGCTGGCTCAAATCCTTGTTCCGCACGCAGCCACCCATGCTCTAAACTTGTATTAACTACCGTTTGTAAATCGCTCTTTTCTGATTCCGAAAGTACTGTTGCTAACGCTGTGAGAACTTTAGGTAAACTATTGCGTACAGCTTTAAAAGTTAACTCTTTAGTAGCTTCAATCTGTTCATCTTGATAGACTGCTTCTACCCATTGATCAACAATGGCATCTATTTTATGAATAAGAGTTTGGCTAAAATCCATCATTTCTTTAGGGATAGTCAGCATCTGCAACTACAGGTAGCTTAGTATTTGTTAATAGATTGTGCATCACCCTCTTGAGAGAATAAATAACGCCAATGTACTTTATTGGGCATAAACCCACAAAATTAAGGTTTTTCAGGGAGATGTTTGAGTAATCTAGCGGCAAATATTCCTTCTCCTACTCTCTGCTGATACCAGCAAATGCCTAAACCAGAGTGAATTGCTTATCGATTGTGTTAATAAACACATCCAAGCAATTTTTATCAAGCTATAGTAATTGTAATTATTCGGTTTCTGCCGAAAAGTCTAAACTTGTTCTTGTAGTAACCATAAATGCTGCTACAACGGCGCAAACCCAAAACGCCGTTGTTTTTTCATTGTATATTTATATTGTAGTAGGCGCTCTGATTACGGCTGTCAATGAATAAAGCATTGGATGAAACGCTTTCGCTCAAACTTGCCGAAAGCATCAAAAGTAAGGCCAATAAACCCTTTGATAATGCTTATAAAGCCGCATTAGCAACACAAGGAGCAACTTATGTCCAAGGGTTTCTAGTGTGTGCAGGTAAGCCATACAAACCTAGAGAACACAGTTGGATTGAGATAGGGGACAGTATCGTCGATCCCACACTACCCCATCTGCACAAAAAATCGACAGAATTATGGTATTTTGTCGCTCAAAGCTTGAGTGTGAAAAAGCTCAAAGCAGTTATTGAAGAATCACAGGAAGATTATCCCGAAGATGACCCACTACCCATCTACGGTGATGCACCTTATGAATATTATGGCGATGTCATGTTGGGTGGTCAAGAATATCTAGATGCCTATCAAGCCGCAGAGGCCAAGTGTAAAGAACTCCAAGCAATTCAATCGCAAAATAATTAAAGCACTACAGGTTGACAGAGGGGAGAAGCTAGAATAACTTACCTAATTCACCACATCGGAGGATAATATGTCAAATAACAATCAAGGTAAAGGAATTTGTCTGTGTGGAGCAGCTCGTATTTCTGTTAAGAATATGAGTAAAAATATAGGTGGATGCCACTGTCAAATGTGTAGAAGATGGGGAGGCGGCCCTTTGTTAGTAGTTGACTGCGGTAGCGATGTTTCGTTTGTAGAGGAAGAAAACATCACTGTATTTAATTCGTCTCAATGGGCTGAACGTGGCTTTTGCAATCAATGCGGCACTCACTTATTTTATAGATTGAAAGCAAACAATCAGTACTTTATTCCTGTTGGGTTATTTGAACAACCTCAAGATTTTGTTTTTGATCATCAAATATTTATTGATGAAAAACCTGCCTATTATTGCTTTGCAAATGAAACACAAAACCTGACTGGAGCAGAGGTTTTTGCTCAGTTTGCTCCACCAACAATTTGATGCTAACTAAAAAAATGGTCAGGTTATGAGCGGGAGTAGATTTCCCAGAATTAGCTCAATAATGTGACTTAATTGACAATTAAGATGGATCTGCTAGTGTTTTAGCGTTAGCTATAATTAACTACCTTTACCTGGGGTCGTGGGGCTAGGTGTAGGTGTAGGTGTAGTTGGGCTAGGTGTAGGTGTGGTAGGGCTAGGTGTGGGGGACTCTTGTGCAATTAAATCTTGCGGTTGATTAATGAGTGAAGATTTAACAGAAATTATTCCACTCAAACCTGCTCCTAAAAGTACTGCGATCGCAGCATAAGCTATGCTTTTCATAAGCTACCCTTTTGGGGATAATGTTCACCTAATTGTGAGCAACTACCCAAAAGACAATATATAACTTAAGTTAGAAGCATTTGTTTCTATTTTTCTCCCACAAGAGTGATGTCATACTTTTAATATCTATATAATTACACCCATCAGACTAATTAGATTTACCATCGCTCCCAAAATACTCTCGATAACTACAAATTTTGTCGCCACGCACATCAAAAGACACAGCTACACGATTTTTATAAGGTTTTCCTAATAATAGCCCCTCGTCTCGAAACTCAAAGACTACCGTTGTTTCATTGCTAGTAACCCGGTCTAGAGATGTTAGTTTGAGTCCAGGTTGGAAAGACTCAGAAACATATGTAAAAAATTCCTGGGCGCGTTCTTTACCTACATTCAAACCGTGGAATTTACCCACGGGAAACCAGAAAGTAAAGTCATCTGTCAGCATATCAAGAAATTTTTGCCATTCTCCCGTTGCTAGACCTTGAGTAAAATATTCAAACCCTTGATGAGCAACTTTTAGGGTGTTCTCTGCATTTTGTGTCATCATCATTAACTGGATATACAATAAATTTAATTATCTATGATTTCATCTGTCTAAAATTATTTTAGGACTTACGCAAGTGTCATAATCAAACTATCTGTAGGGTGCGTCAGCCCCAATAATGTCGTACAGATTCAAGGCTTTTCCACATCTGACGCACCCTACCCCAAATCAGGTGACAAAATTAGTAAAACATATTTTGGTGGGTGTGGCGATCGCTAGCACTGCTTTACTTCACTATCAGCAGTAGTTTTGACCTTTGTAGCGCAAAAAGTCAAAACCAAGTTTGAAGATTGATACAATCCCCATTAGCTTTTAAGTGCCACAATTGTGATCACTAAGCAGGTACTCAAATGAACAATCATACTTTTACAGGGCGCACACATGTAGAAACTGAGGAGTCACTTAATTCTGTACTCAGCTTTCCCCAAGTGCCTTTTAATGTGAAAAACTTTGTTGATAGTACACATGGTACTGCCCAGATTCTATCCATCGACAAAAATACAGGAGAATCTACACAACGAGTCATCCTCAAACAAGGTTGGAACGCACCCATAGGTCATTTCACCACAGATGTAGAAATTTTTGTCCTCCAAGGCACAGTTTACCAGGGTGGATTTTCCTTACGCCATCTCAGTTACTCCTTTATTCCGGCTGGAGTACCGACTGGCCCTTGGAAAGCAGAAGAAGACACCATTCTTTTGTGGATGCCAGATGCTAACCCCAGTTATATCACACAAGACTATGCAGAACTAGAGCAAATTCCCGAAAACTCTGTATATCATCCGTATATGCAGACCCATGAAAGGATGACTGAGTATATACCTTTACAAGAACTCCATGCCATGAAATGGGAGAGTACAACCTTCTTACCTCCAGGTTCAGCGCGAAAAAGCTTATATACCAACAAAAAAACCGGCCGCGCTACTTGGATTCTGGGGTTAGTACCTATGTGGATCGAAGGTAACTTTTATGCTGGACATCCCACCACGGAGGAAGCCTACGTTATCTCTGGAGATGTGCTGGGACATTGGTCTATGAGTGACGATCCTTTCAATAGGCGCTATAGTGCCATGCGTAAAGATGGTTACTATTGGCGACCAGCACACATTCCCCACGGCCCGTTCTGGACAGAAAGTGGCGCATTACTGCTGTTTCGCACTAATGACCGCCTAGACTGTTATTGGATACTACATAACCCAGATATTACTCAACAGGATCAACAACGTCTCCAGGCTGCACTTGAGCAGAATAAATGAGTAGGTTTCTTACATATCACTAATGGCGTGTCAAGACTAAAATAGTGCAATAGATTTGAAAAAATTGAACGCAGATAAACGCAGATAAACGCAGATGAGTAGGGGCGCACAGATGTGCGTCCCTACCCATATATCTGTCGCATTCTTTTTTCCAATTGGTATTAGCATAGACAAGCCACTAGTAGAAAAATCTCCCAACCATAAAACAATTCATAATAGGCTAGAGAATTTCTCTTGAGAGAGTTTCCCAGCCTATCTAAAAATTGGATTAAACTCCTAAAGCCTTATCCCACTCTAACTGATGAGCTAAACCATACTTAATAAAATCCTCTTCTTTCGCTTTATCACTTTTCCCGAATACACCCAAGCTGTAAGGATTATCTTGCATACGTTGTGCAACTTGTTCCTGTTCAAATTGTATGACTTCTGCTCTCGGCTTATCTGGTTTAAAAAAGTCTACAACCAAAACAGTCCTATCATAATTGGTATAATTATGGGGACAGTGTGGATAACTGTGATCTAAAATCAAAAATTCTCCTTTATGCCAATAAAGCTTATCATGGCATATTTTCATCGCCACATCACCTTCAGGCACAATCAAACCTAAATAACCGCGATTCATATGTGGGTTATAGTTAACATGAAGCTTAATATCTAACCCTGGATGAAATGTCCCAAAATACGCATTTCTAATAATATCCTCATTAAGTAAGTTTACTTGTTTTATCACCTGGGCTAAATTAGGAAAATATGTTTTTCTTAACGCTAACGCTTTTTCTGAAGCCTCATCAGTTTGATAGTCTGGATATTGAATTTGATGCAATTGAATATATTCTTCAATAAACAGACCTTGGAATAAAATTCCAAAAGCGCTATATTTTGAATCACCCTTGGCTTTTATAGTTTTACTTTTAGGCCCTAAAACATCATAAGTAAATTTTAACTCCTCAGTTGATGCCTGCTTAATAAAACTTGTAAATTCATCTCTAATCACCTTCCATTTCTCTTGAAAATTATTCAAGAAGGGAAATTCTTCTGGATTTAAATGGTACTCGTTAAAATTTGCCATTAGCTTTTCTCCTCAAGATGGTTAAATAAAAAACTGTTACATAGTAATAGGATTTGGTTCGCGTTCCGGTACGATGTGGGAATTGCTGACTACATCAGAATCTTCACTTCTGTAATCATTTTAGTGTGAGGTCTATTGTGACTGAACCTCCAGTATTAGATCAAATTATCAAAAATGTGCGAGTAGTTCGTCCCCATGATGATACTGTGGAACTACTTGATATAGGGATTAAAGATGGAAAATTCGCTCAAATTGCCCCTAATATCGCCGTAGAGCAAGGTCAACAAGTATTTGATGCCAAAAACCTCTTGGGCTTTCCAGGGCTTGTGGATGCCCATATGCACATTGGTATTTATCAACCCCTCGCTCAAGATGCAGTCACAGAAAGCAAAGCTGCGGCGATGGGGGGAGTAACAACTAGTCTCAACTACATTCGTACAGGACAATATTATCTCAATAAAGGTGGTTCATACCGCGATTTTTTTCCCGAAGTATTGGCATTATCCGCAGGTAATTTTTTTGTAGATTACAGTTATCATGTTGCACCGATCGCCAGTCAACACATCGAAGAAATACCTCTATTATTTAGTGAATATGGGGTAACTTCCTTTAAAATCTTCATGTTTTACGGCGGCTATGGTTTGCATGGTTTATCAGACCAGCAAAACCTGTTTTTGATGATAAATAAAGAGGAACGTTACGACTTTGCCCACTTTGAGTTTATTATGCGCGGTATAACTCGCTTAATGGCAGAATACCCACAGGCGCGAGAATATATTAGCTTGAGTTTGCATTGCGAAGTTGCAGAAATTCTCAATGCTTATACAAAAATTGTGCAGCATGATTCTAGTCTAACGGGACTACAAGCCTACAGTGCCGCACGTCCACCCCATTCGGAAGGTTTAGCAATTTCTATTGCTGCTTATTTGGCACATGAGACTAACTGTGCAAATATCAATTTATTACACTTGAGTTCGCGTAAAGCAATAGAAGCAGCTTTGACGATGCAAACTGCTTTTCCTCATATTAATTTTCGGCGAGAGGTGACAGTCGGACATTTATTATTAGATGTTGACACACCCAATGGTACTTGGGCAAAAGTCAACCCACCTATTCGTCCCCGTGCTGATGTGGAATACTTATGGCAAGCTGTACTTAACCATCAAATAGATTGGATAGTTAGTGACCATGCTTGCTGTTCTGCGGAACAGAAAATCAGTGCAAAAGAACCGAATAATATATGGTTAGCCAAGTCTGGTTTTGGTGGGACTGAATATTTACTTTCGGGTGTATTGAGTGAAGGTAGTAAGCGGGGAATGTCTTACAGTCATATGGCTAAGTTGTTATGTTGGAACCCATCACGGCGCTTTGGTTTGTTAACCAAAGGGGATATTGCTATTGGTTATGATGCTGATTTGGTGTTAGTAGACCCGAATGAAAGCTTTGTGGTAAATGCGGCTGAGTCGGAGTCACAGCAAGGTTATACACCTTTTGAGGGGATGGAGTTAACAGGAAGGGTGAAGAGTACGTTTTTAAGGGGAAATTTGATTTATCACAATGGACAAGTTATTGGTTCACCTATTGGATGTTATTTGAGAAGGAATTAGACATGGTGGACGTATTAGGATGGCGAAAGAAATTTGGCGTGCTTGCGCCCAGCACAAACACAATTGTTGAACCCGATTTTCATGCGATGGCGGTGCGGGGTGTTACTTCTCATATGTCCCGCATACATATCCGCGACCAGGACTTGAGTAGTGACACAAAGATGTTAAATGTTTTGCAGCAAATCGATGATGAACTTTTCGCAGCAATTGAACGGATGATGACTGCGGGTGTCGATTACCTAATTATGGCGATGAGTGCTGAGACTTTTTGGGGAGGGAGTGAAGGTAACAAAGCGTTTGTCAAAAGGATTGAGGATTTTGCAGGTTTGAGGATAGCCTCCTGTGCTTCGGCGTATCAAGCAGCCCTAGAAGCGTTCAAGGTGAACAAAATTGCTGTCATCACCCCTTATCAGGCTGTAGCTGACGACAAAATCCGCCATTTCTTCAGCGATATCGGGGTGGAGGTTGTGCGCCTGAAAGGATTGCGTTGTCCTACTGCATTGGCGATCGCCGAAGTTTCGGAAGATACCCTGCGCCAGCATCTTCAGGAACTTGATGGTGATGATGTAGAGGCGATCGTGCAGATGGGTACTAATTTAAGTATGCTGCGGTTGGCTGATGAGGCGGAACGGTGGCTAGGAAAGCCTGTAATTGCTGTGAATGCGGCTACTTGGTGGTATGCTTTACGGCAAAATGAAATTGGCGATCGCGTCTATGGATGTGGCAGACTCTTGAGAGAGTTTTGATTAAGCCACTACCATTGACAATAGCAACCGCAGCAATATTACTGTGACATCAGTCGTTGTTTCACTTCATCGGCTAAATCTGCTAACGCGACTTCTACTTGCTCACCTGTTTTTAAATCCTTAAGGGAAGATTTCTGTGCTGCTGCTTCATCTGCACCGATAATTACACAGAATCTAATTCCCTGTTTATCTGCGGCTTGAAATTGCTTACCTAACTGGCGTTTTTCAAAGTTAGTAATGACGTTAAGACCTGCTTGTCGTAACTGTTGCGATACTTTTAAATAAGTCGGCATTAAGTCTTCCTGCATATTCACCACTACCACTTGCGCTGGTGTTGCTGGTAAGGTGTTTAAAATGCCTGCTTTGAGTAAGCGGCTAATTAAGCGAGTCAAGCCGATGGAAATCCCCACACCGGGCATTTTTTCACCTAGAAACATTCCCACTAATTCTTCATATCTGCCGCCAGAACAGATACTTCCTAATGCTTCGTGTCCAATCAAAGTTGTTTCGTAAACTGTGCCTGTGTAGTAGTTTAAACCACGAGCGATCGCCAAATCAATACAATACCTTTTATCATTAACTCCAAGATTCCTGACACCTGTAATTACTGTCTCTAATTCAGTCACACCCAGGGTAAATTGCTCGGCTTCTGGTAGACTCTGCGAAAGATGTTTAAGTTTATCTAATACATCATCAACGCTACCATCAATTTTGATGAAATCGATAATTTTTTGTGTCTGTTCTGCCGATATACCTTCTTTCTCTAACTGCTGTTTGACTTTCGCTTCACCAATTTTTTCTAAATCATCAATAATACTAATACAAGTTTTAATTTGAGTTTCGCTAATTCCTAATGATTGAAAGAAACCTGTCAGAATTTTTCGGTTATTGATGCGAATTACAAAGTCCCCAATATTAACAGCTTCAAATATCTCTGTGATAATTGCAGGCATTTGAGCATCATACAGCAAGCTGAGTTCCTTCCGCCCAACTACATCTATATCACACTGGCGAAATTGGCGAAAACGCCCATCTTTTGCACGTTCTCCTCGGAAAACTACGTCCATTTGATAACGTGCAAAGGGAAAGGTTAATTCATTGAGGTGACGGGCAATATACGCGGCTAAAGGAACAGTTTGGTCAAACTTTAAAGCTCTAGCTTCTGAACCTGTTTCACCTGATTTATCTTTTTCTGCTTGGCGATTCGGTGGTAAAATAGGGTCGATACCATAAATAATATTGTCGCCTTGATTACCTTTAGCTTGTAATACTTCTAACCTTTCAACGGCGGGAGTTTCAATAGGTGTAAATCCATAGCTTTCATAAACTCTACGGATGGTATCTAGTAAATATAATTCTAGGCGTTTTTCGCTAGGCAGAAATTCGGGAAATCCGCTAGGGGTTGAGAAGTTAATTTTATCGTTTTTTGCCATGCGTCTACCTTGTCTAGTAACCGTTTTAAATAATAAATCAATTATTCAAGAATATATGCTGTTATTTCATTTTGACAGCAAATTGTGCGTCCACTGGGTGAACGCACTCTAGAAATTTTGGAATATGGTGAATTATTATTTTATCCGTTTTTCTTGAATTAGAGTACGTTGGTAAATTTGATGGTCTTTAAACCAATGCCAAGTTCTGGCACGATGGTTATTATCAGGGCTAATTTGAATCATTTCATACAAATACATTCCTGGGGCTGACTTGTAAGAAAACCATAAGATAACGGTGGAATCGTCTATTTCCCAGGCTTTGCCGAGAATGCGATCGCTATCAAACCACAGTGTTTTATCTCTGTAGGTTCCCGGAAACTGATGTTCTTCTTTTTTACCATCAGCCCAGGTATAGCGATTTACTTGGTAGTAGGGATAAGGGCCATCTGCGGGAAATTGACAGCTTAAATGGGATTCATGCTGATCGAGGATTTTCCCAGAGGTATCAATTAATGTATATGTACCCACCCATTCACCTTCATGACGGGCTAGGACGGGCATTTCTTCGCGGATGGACATAGGGGACTGGGTATTGGGGACTGGGGAGTGGGGGGAGATGGGGGAGAATAACAACTGTCAACTGTCAACTAACTCCAATCATCTTAAAGAAGCGGGTGAAGTAGTCGGGGAAGGTTTTTGCTGTACAGCCTGGGTCTTTTATAATTATGCCTGGGGTTTTTAAGCCTGTAACGGAAAATGCCATTGCCATACGATGGTCGTGGTAGGTTTCTATAGCGGCTGGGGTAATAGGGCCGGGTTCAATTCGCATACCGTCGGCAAATTCTTCGACTTTGACACCTAAGCGTTGTAATTCGGTGACAACGGCGCGGATGCGTTCGGTTTCTTTGTAGCGGATATGCTCTACATTACGAATGGTAACAGGTGAACTTGCATAGGGTGCGATCGCTCCCAAGGTTTGCACCAGATCCGACATATCATTCATATCAACGTCGATACCTTGTAATTGTTCTGGCCCTACAACTTCGGTATAATCTGCACCCTCTATAATCTGACAACCCATCTGTTCCAAAACATTCAACCACAGGATATCACCCTGACAGGATGCTTTGGTTAAATAGTTCACCCGCACTCGTCCACCAGTGACGGCGGCGGCGGCGAAAAAGTAGGACGCATTAGACGCATCAGGTTCTATAGTGTAGTTGCGTCCTTGGTAACGCTGACCTGCTTTGATGTGAAATATGTTGTCATCGGTTTGACTAACCTCTACACCAAAATCAGCCATGAGGCGACAAGTCATTTTCACATAAGACTGGGAAACCATTGTCCCCTCAACCTCAATGGTTGTATCTTGTTGGGCGTAGGGTGCAATCATCAACAACGCTGATAATTGCTGACTGGTTTGGTTAGCTTTTAAACTGACATGACCGCCAGCAAATTGCTGACCGTAGATAGTGTAGGGCATAAAACCGGGATTGCCCTCAAAGTTAATGGTAATTCCACTGTTTTGCAGGACTGTTACCAAATCACCCATTGGTCGTTCCCGCATCCGAGGTACACCATCTAGGCGATATTCACCCTTACCTAATGCTACTAGCGCAGTGATAAATCTGGCTGCCGTACCTGCTAAACCCACAAACAAATCTGCCTGTTTGGCGGGAATTTCCCCCCCCTTACCGGACACTTGAATCTGCGCCAATGCCGGATTTAATGTAATGGGAATACCTAACTGCTCTACACATTTAGCGAAATACTCGCTGTCTTCACTAAACAGGGCATTTTCTAAAGTAGAATCACCTTGAGCCAAAGCAGCAACAAGCAAAGCTCGATTAGTAATACTTTTAGAGCCAGGAATATTTACTGTGGCATCCACAGGACGATTCAAAGCGGGGATGGTAATGGTATCCACAAAAACCTCTATGTGGGTGGTCAGCTACAACATATATGTTCCCATATCATGAATGCTGGTTGAGCAGTCATATTTTTTGCTGTTATGTAAAAAAAGTATAAGAGTCAGTTGACAGTTGACAGTTATCAGTTATCAGTTATCAGTTATCAGTTGATAGTTGTTATTCTTCCTTATCTTCCCCACTTCCCCTGCTCCTCTGCTCCCCTGCTCCTCTGCTCCCCTGCTCCCCTGCTCCCCTGCTCCTCTGCTCCCCTGCTCCTCTGCTCCCCTGCTCCCCTGCTCCCCTGCTCCTCTGCTCCTCTGCTCCCTCATCTCCCCCCACTCCCCACTCCCTTGATCCCAGGGATACCAATCCAAGATAGGATGGACGTTGATTTACGTGTTGTTTTAGATAATGCTTATGAAGCGCTATTGGTCACGTCTGCTTGCCCTCGTTCTAGTTGTAGCTATTGGTTTAGTAGGCTGTGCTAGCCCAGATAGCTTAACAGGTGATTATCGTCAAGATACTTTGGCTGTCGTTAATACCTTGAGACAAGCCCTAGAGTTAACAGAAGATTCACCAGACAAAGCTGCAATTCAAGCCGAAGCTCGGCAAAAAATTAATGATTTTTCTGCTCGCTATCAACGGGTTAACTCTGTTTCTGGTCTTAGCTCCTTTACCACTATGCGGACAGCTCTTAACTCTTTAGCTGGACACTACAGTTCTTACCCAAACCGACCCGTACCACAAAAGCTTAAAAATCGTTTGGAGCAGGAATTTAAACAGGTAGAGAACGCATTAAAGCGAGGTGGTTAATACCAATTCAAAATTCAAAATACCCTGGGGTCAGCTAAAGCTACAAAATTCAAAATTCAGAAATTCAGCTATGGTCTGGGTTTCAAGGTTTGCATCTTTCGCCGGATTTTGGATAATTGCTATAGCTATTCACTACCCTAGTCTGTATGATCCTTATGGGGATGCACAGCTAGCTGTGCGTCCCTACCCATTTATTGAGAAAAAAAGCTAACAAATATCCCCTTAGTAGGATGTTGTTGCTTTGGAATGTATTAATAATTTTACAAAGTAAAAGATTTAATTACACAAATATAGATTTCAGCATGAATGCTGGGAATCCTGATTTTTGATGTACAAAATTTGATAAATATTCAACCTAATTACCTAAATTAGGTTGATGGTTGTCTTGTCTGTTTTATGTCCAGTATTTCTAAGCGTCCCTTAAACCGTGTGAGACTAAGTTCACTTCGCCAACATCTAGTTACAGCTATTTTCGGTAGTAGCCTGTTGATTCCCTATTTTGCCATACAGCCAGTTCAGGCACAGACGGCAGAATTTTGTCAGTTATCACTAGCAGCAGCACAAACAAAAGAAAATTTCCGCTTATCAGCGCTCAAAGGTAATCAAGAAGCGAAAAAACGCTATCAAGAGTTAATTAAAAAACACGCTCAGGAACTACAAAAATGTCGTAGTCGCACATGGCCGAATGTCCAAGCTATTTGGTTACGTTTATATCCCTGCGATATAAAAGCAGGCGCAATTGACCAAATTATGGATCGCATGGTGAATCGTGGCTATAACCAGATTTATCTAGAAGTATTTTATGATGGGCGGGTTTTGTTACCTGCATCGGCTAACCCGACGGTTTGGCCTGCTGTAGTTCGCCAAAAAGGTGCGGAAAAGGTTGATTTATTGAGTATTGCAATTCAGAAAGGACGGCAACGTGGTTTAAAGGTATATAGTTGGTTGTATACTACGAATTTCGGTTATAACTATGCTTTGCGGCGTGATAGGGAAGGTGCGATCGCTCGCAATGGTAAAGGACAAACTAGCTTATATGTTGTCGATAATCGCTCTCAAGTCTTCATCGACCCCTACAATGAGCAAGCCAAACGTGACTATTACCGCATGGTACAGGAAATAGTGCGCCGTCGTCCTGATGGTTTGTTATTCGATTATGTGCGCTATCCCCGACAAGCTGGTACTGATTCTCTTGCTACTACTGTTGCAGATTTGTGGCTTTATACTGAAGCTACACAAGTAGCATTATTTCGTCGCGCCCAAAATAACAAGGGGTTGGAGATGATTCGCCGCTTTTTAACTAAAGGTTACATCACCGCAGGTGATATTACTGATGTTGATAAACTTTACCCTCAAGAGGGTGAACCAATGTGGCAAGGTCGCATCATCCCACCACAGCAAAAATCCTTACTAGCACCTACAGTTAGGCAACCAATATTACAGATGGATTTATGGCTGTTGGCGGTTGCTCATTCGATGCAAGGCATTGTAGACTTTGTATCTTTAGCTACCCAGCCAGCCAAACAAGCCAGGATTCCTTCTGGCGTTGTCTTTTTCCCTGAAGGAAACCAAACTGTGGGACAAGGCTATGATTCACGCTTGCAGCCTTGGGACAGGTTTCCTAGTTCCTTACAATGGCATCCCATGTCTTACGCTACCTGCGGTAATGTTAGTTGTATTGTGCAGCAAGTGCAACGAGTCTTAAGTACGGCTAAACCAAGTACACAGGTCATTCCCGCCTTGGCTGGAACTTGGGGAGCGTCAGTCAGTAATCGTCCACCGTTAGAAGCACAAATGCGGGCTTTGCGTCCTTTTGGTAATAAAATTAAAGGTGTGAGCCATTTTGCTTATTCTTGGCAATATCCCCAAGATGATAGCGATCGCAAACTCTGCCGCTAGTATAAATTGTTAATCCCAAACACTGTTAATATCAGGCGCATTCCGTAATCAGGATAGCTTGATAGTAACCTGCTGTGGCGGTGATAATGCGATCGTGAATGTCCCAATTTTCAGGTAGTTGCAGCATTGTTTGAACAATAGGAAAATCAAAAGAGACAATAGTAAATCCATCTCCTTGATTAATTTTTTCCAGCAATTTTTCAATTGTGAGCAATATCTTCTTTTTTTTGAGCATTTATTTTTAGACCCATCTAATTGATGAATAATAGCTTTTTTTAATGTTTATAATTCATTTGGAATCGCTTGAATCCGCAGTAGAAGATATTGGCTCATAATTTATATTCTCCTAAAATATTACTAGTTTTGATATCATTTTAATAGGATTTACGCAGAAAAACGAAAAATCAAGGGTTTGGGCATAATTAAGCATGAGGTTTGTTGACAGTTAACAGTTAACTGTCAACCGTCAACGCTTATTCAGCTACTGCTGCTGGTTGAGAATTTAGTTTAATAAAGCTATCGATAGCAAAATATATTAAAACATACCAAGGAATTATTTCTAGTTGCAGCCCAAAAGTCAATAACTGGTAAACACCAAGTCCAGCAATCCCTAGTGGTAAAACTAACCGCAAGTCAATAATACCATTTGTTGCCTCAACAATACGCTTGTTGAGGTCATATAAAGCATTAGAAAGGTCTAGCCCCTGTTCAGATTTTTCATCTAAAGGTATGAGTTCAGCTGCACCAGTAATATCTGCAAAGACAACGCCTAAATCCTTCATGATGTCTTTGATATCATCTAATTCCTGCTGAGTATCATGATGCACAAGGATACTACCAGTTTGATGATTATACTCCACACTGTAAATACCTGATTGCTTTTCTATATCACTGGCAATCTGTGCCATGTTCTCTTGATTACGATGATGCACAGGGAGTTTGAACCTTGTCCGTCCGGGAATGCTACTTACGACTTGTGTAGATTGCATATGTTCTTGATAAAAAAGACAATATTGAAACTTCGCGTTGGTCTTTATAAACTTTCGAGTAGAAGGTGATGGGACAAAATATGAATGATAATAATATCTTTCTATCAGCCTCTTTTAGTTAAATGTCCCAAAACTCTTGTGCCATAGCTTCAACTGTTTTCTCTAAATCCGGCAAGTAATTTTCTATTACACTCCAAACAATATCAAGGTCTACATTCAAATATTCATGAGTTAATCTATTCCGAAATCCACCAATGTTATTCCATTCGATTTCAGGATATGTATTTTTCCAATCTTGTGGTAGTTTTTGTACAGATTCGCACATCACCTGAAGATTTCTCAACACAGCATCTTGGGTTTTGATATCATTAAAAAATGATTCTTTCCCGGCAATTGTGTATTGTTTAATCCTATCAATACAGTCTCGTATATGAATTAAATAAACTCGACTATCTTTCATATAGAGATAGCCTCATTAAAAACTTTATCTCGAATTAAATAGTGCAATGATTTGGGTGTAACCACATCGACTTTACGCTTTAATAGATTCTCTAAATCTAAAATCAAACCACCTGGAAACCAAGGAGAAATTTTATCTAAATCATAATCAACTAAAAAATCAATATCACTGATTTCTGTTTCTTCACCTCTTGCTACACTACCAAAAACTCTCAAATTATAAGCTCCATGTTTGGCTGCAATGCTCAGAATCTCTGTGCGTTTTTCTTGTATTGTTTGTTTTAGGTCTGTTTTCATGGATTTATGGCTTTTGATGGTGAGAATATAAGTATATGTGGCGCTGCACTGCCCACCCTACTAAGAATAATTACAATTTACTTGGTTTCCATCCAGTTTTCACCTGCACGTACATCAACTACCAACGGGACAGTTAACGGAAAAGCACCTTCCATCACTGACTTAATTTGTGGTTGCAATTCTTCCCATTCATGGGGAGGAACTTCAAACACTAATTCATCGTGGACTTGTAACAACAGCCTCGCCTGATATTTTTTTAAAACTTGTTGGATTTGCACCATCGCAATTTTGATAATATCAGCACTAGAGCCTTGAATTGGAGCATTAGCCGCAGCGCGGAGTAAACCCGCATCGTAAGCGCCGAGATTTTTTAACTTGCTTAAATCAATATCTTTTGGATTGTTGCCTTTGTATTTTTGTAAACTGTTGCTAGTAAAGTTGAAATAACGCCGCCTACCGAGTATAGTTTCTACATAACCTTGAGCGATCGCTTCTTTTTTCATCCGTTCCAAATACTCAAACACTTTAGCATAGCGTTCGTTAAATTTCTTAATAAACTCATTAGCAACATTCTTATCTATTCCCGTTGAACGAGAAAACCTCAAAGAACCCATCCCATATATCACACCGAAATTAATAGTCTTGGCTATTCTTCGCTCATCTGGGGTGATATCTTCTTTTTCAAAAACTAATTTAGCGGTAACTGTGTGAATATCTTCATTTTGTTGATATGCTTGCACTAATATTGGTTCTTGACTCAAGTGAGCTAAGATTCTTAACTCAATTTGTGAGTAATCAGCCGCCACCATTAACCAACCTGATTCAGGTAAAAATGCTTTACGAATTTGCCGACTAAAGGCTGTCCGAATGGGGATATTTTGTAAATTGGGATTAGAAGATGATAATCTCCCAGTTGATGTTGCTGTTTGGTTAAAATCTGTATGCACTCGTTGAGTATCTGGACGTATCAACGCAGGTAACGCATCTACATAAGTAGACTTTAATTTAGATAAGGTACGATACTCAATTATGGTTTCAAGAAAATCATTTTTGTAAACTTCTTGGAGCTTTTCTAAAGTCGCTGCATCTGTTGAGTAACCAGTCTGAATTTTCCGCGAATATTTAGTAGATAAACCTAATTTTTCAAATAAAATATAACTTAATTTTTTGGGAGAACCCAAGTTAAATTTCTCCCCAGCTATTTCGGTTGCTTTTTCCTCTAATTGAGCTAAATCTACTTCTAACTTTTGGGAAAGTTCGCCTAAATAAGCTGAATCAATTCTGACACCAGTGTATTCTACCGCCGCTAAAACTGCTTCTAAAGGTTGTTCTACTTCCGTTAGCAGTTTATACAATTCTGGTGTTTTTGCCAGTTCCTCACGCAATTTACCTACAAGTTGAAACGTAGCATAAACTTGTAAACAACAGTAATTTGCTACAGCAGATATATCTATATCACCGATAGTTTTACCTTTAGGAACTAAATCCACATAGTTTTGAATTGTTAATCCTAAGTAACGCAGAGTCAAGTCACTTAAATTATGGCTAGTATCTGGATTCAAAACATAACTAGCCAACATGGGATCAAAGACAACTCCGGTTAAATTAATCCCTTGAACTAGGAAAACTAAGCGGTCAAATTTGGCATTTTGGAAAGTTTTAGGATAATCAGCACTTTCTAAAATTGGACGCAGTGCATTCAGGACTATATCCTTATCTAAATTATCCCCTTTTGTATGCGCCACAGGAATATAAGCTGTAGCATCTGCTTCTGTTCCCCAACAACAGCCAATACCGACTAAAGCTGCATCTCTGGGTTCTAAGTCACTAGTTTCTGTATCCCATGCAACTGGATTTTCTGGGTTAGTATATTGTTTTAATATTTCTACCAACTCTGTGAGTTTGGCTTCAGTATCAATAATTCTTGGTTGAATTGGTGCATCAATTTTTTGGGTAATCGTTGCAGTATCTTCCGCAGTGAAAAACCACAAATCACCATCTTCATCATCATTGTTGACTGGTGGTGTTACTTCTGGGGTTGGTGCTTCCTCAACTGTGCCACCAAAACGTAGCTTTAGTTCGTTAATTTGGGATAGAAAACGATTAAATTCTAGCTTTTCTAAAATGGGAATAAGAATATTTTCATCAAATCCTACTAATTTACAATCTTCTAAATCAACTTCTATTGGCACTTCTGTAACTATCTTTGCTAAATATTGCGACTTTTTAGCGTCTTCTTCTCCTTGGGCTAATTTTTTCTGCGTCGCACCTTTAATTTCATTTATAGCTTGATAAATTTCCTCTAGTGAACCATAGGTATTAAGTAGCTGAACTGCGGTTTTTTCCCCAATTCCTTTAACACCGGGAATATTATCTGATTTATCCCCACACAGGGCTTTATAATCAACAATTTGCGTAGGTAAAATACCGAGTTTTTCTTTAACTTGTTCTGTACTGATTTCTGTGATGCTGTTTGTAGAACGTTTAAGCGCATCTGGACTGAAATTTAAGACAGTGATTTCTTTTTCCGGGTCGATGAGTTGAAACAAATCGCGATCGCCTGTCAAAATCTTCACCCTATACCCCTGTGTGGTAGCTTTCTGCGCCAAAGTCCCCAGCACATCGTCCGCTTCATAACCTGGGGCGGTGTAAATTGGGAGGTTGAAGCCTTCCAACAATTCATGCAGATTTTTCAAATCAGGAACAAAATCTTCCGGTGTTCCAGGGCGGTCGGCTTTATAGGTATCGTCGGCTTCGTGGCGAAAAGTCGGTAAACCCAAATCGAATGCGATCGCCATTGCTTGCGGCTGTTGCGTCGCCATCACTTCCAATAAACATTTGATAAAGCCGAAGCATACACTGGTAGGAATACCTGTTTTAGTCCGCAAGCCACCGTCCCGTCCCTTAGCAAAGGCAAAGTAGGAACGGAAAGCGAGAGAATGTCCATCTACCAGGATGAACGTAGGGCGTGTTGTAGTGATAGAAGTTTCAGACATTCTCTTATTGTAGCTAGAAGTGGGGATTGGGGATTAGGGACTGGGGATTGGGGAGATGAGGGAGTAGGGGGAGATGGGGGAGATGAGGGAGTGGGAAGAACTATGGACTATGGACTAATGACCAATTACCAATTACCAATTACCAATTACCAATTACCAATTACCAATTACCAATTACCAAAGCTATGATTGTCGAGATTGGACTGTGGTAGAGAATGTATGTTGATTGTGCGTAAGTATAACTTGATTATTCCCGCTAGTGTAACTATTGCCTTATTGCTGAGTGGTTGTGCTGGAGATAAAACCACTCAATGTCAGCGACTGATTCAGGTAGTGAATGCAGGAAATACTCTGATTGAACAAAATAAGGGAAAGCAAGTAACCACCAGCTTGCAACTATCTAAAGACTTAGATGCAATAACTATCTCTTTGCAGGAACTCAATTTGAGCGATCCCAATCTCAAGGATATGCAAAGCCGATTTATCAAGGTTTTCCAGAATCTTAGTCAAGCGATCGCCAAGGCGAGTAAAGCGCTGAGTACAGGTAAAGCTGTTGAAGCATCATCCACTGGTAGAGAAAAAGTCCGTAAAGCCAAAGCCGAAATTGAGACTGTTCTCACAAATGCCGCTAAAACTACTGGCAAAGAATCAGATAAGTTAGTAGTAGAACTAAACAAGTACTGCAATCAACCTTAATCAATTAACATTAATTTTATATAACAATATGTAACTTATTTTACAATATTTGAAAATTTTTTGTCTTTGATAGGATAGATTTGCTGTTAGCATTCATACTCAATTCTTGAAATAGTCATCTTGGTTTCATGATTTTGGCGTTGCACTGCCCTCCCTACAGGTACTTGTTATACTATGATTGGTCGATAATATTTCTCTAGACAAAATTAAACAATCATGAGCTATTTTCCGAAAATGATTTATGACTAAGTGAAGTTTTAATTGTATATAAAGCCCATTTTTCTCGATCAATTGATTGTTAATAATAAAAAGCCAACTAACTTGATAAATATAATTTAAGAGAAAACAGCAATGCGAGAACAATTATTAGTCAGATTGTTGCAAGTCTTAGGTAGAAATATGAGATGGATGACTTGGAATTTATTTCTGGCTTTTATACCTTTGGGTTTGAGTGTTTGGTTATTTCGCAACGGACGCGGACGCTCTTGGCTGTGGTGGTTAGGGTTTATAGTTTTCTATGCTTTCTTACCAAATGCACCTTATTTATTAACAGATGTAATTCATTTGATATACGACATCCGCACAGTCCAATCTGTTTGGATCATAACTTTAGTATTAATTCCTCTTTATCTGCTAGTTATTCTGGGTGGATTTGAGGCTTATGTAATATCTTTAATTAATTTAGGATATTATTTACACCGCATTCATAAAAGCCAATGGATTTTAGGCGTGGAATTAATTACTCATGCCCTCTGTGCTATTGGTATTTATTGGGGTAGATTCTTACGTTTTAATAGTTGGGATTTTATTACTCAGCCAGATGAGATAATTACCAGAGGTGTAGAGGAACTTCTAGGAAAACAGCCTTTATTAATTATTGTCATTACCTTTATTATTCTTGTAATTTTACACTCACTCATGAAACGAGTAACTTTAGGTTTTGTGGCACAACGCAACAATAAAGCAGTGTGAAATTAGGTCATGGTTAACTGTTAATTTTTGACTATTGACAGTGGTGAGAAGTATTAGCATGAAGAGGCTCAAATTTGGCAATGGATTTGGATAAAATTGAACGCAGATAAACGCAGATAAACGCAGATGAGTAGGGGCGCACAGATGTTCGCCCCTACAGATAATGGATGTGTTACCAAGATTTTTTGAATTGCTATAGCAGTCGAAGCATAGGGCGCGGACATCATACAATTTTAAAACCTTTAATTTCAAAGGCTTTCAGCCCTGTCACCTGTCCCCTGTCACCTGTCCCCTGCTATATAAAATTAGGAATTACGCACCGATATCGCCATCAAGAACTAAATGGGGAATATTGAATCTCTAGTTCTTGATAGCCCGTCTGTTCATCAAAAGTTCTTTGAAAGCGAAACTCTTCAATAGTACCAATTACTATTTCCGCAGTTGTGTAAATAATACATCCATTATCAAGATGACCACCAATAGTTTGACCTTGCTGATTAGCAAGTGCGATATGTAGATGTAAGCCTTGATTCGCTATTGTTCCATTTAAAGAAAGGATTTCAAATTTCTCGCTCAGGACTGTACTCATATCTTGATTAGCAAAGCGAATTGTTGCTTGTTTTAAACTACCAATTCCACTTAATATAAATCCTGCTTGAATATTTTGCTCTATGGCAAAGTTTTTCAGATATTGTTTTAAATCGTCATTAGGTTTGAGTCTAATTGCAAATACTTTCATACATTTTTAAGTATTACTTTAATAATTGGTGTAATTTTTCTGTAAAGGCTGAGATATAGCAAGCGAGACATAGGGCGCGGACATTGACGAATCATAAAATCCTTACAGGGAAAAGCTTCTTCACCTGTCAAGAGTCACCTATCACCTGTCCCCTGCTATATTTACTACAACATTACGCCAAGTTTACTCTAATGGTGAGTCATGAGCGATCGTGACGGTGGACATAAAGTCGCCTTGCTTACCAGCTTTTAAAGCATCGAAAGTTCCTTTAATTGTGCCGGCGATGGGAACAGCAACTAGAGTTCCTAATAAACCTGCGATTTCATAGCCCATCAAAATGGCTACAAAAATCCAGATAGGGTTAAGTCCAATAAAGTTACCCAGTAATCTGGGGCTTAATAGATTATCTTTAATTTGCTGCACGATAATTGTGGCTATGGCAAGTTGAACTGCTAACCACCAATCTTGTAGAAGTACGAGCAATGTCACTAAGCCGATACCTAAAGTCGCCCCGATAAAGGGGATGAGTTGAGAAATACCGATGAGTATGGCGAATAATAGGGCAAAGGGTACTCTGAGTACGAGGAATATAGGGGTAAGAGCGAGTATCATGAACAGCCCTAGTAATAGCTGGCTGAGGAAGAAGTTTTGAAAGTTGAGTTGCAAGGATGTAGTGAAGGGATGTCTAATTTGCGCTGGCAATAGGTTAATTAAACCATTCCAGACGCGATCGCCATACACAAGCATATAAAATGCCAGCACCACCACTAACACAAAGTTAAGCAAACCCGAAATTACTGTTCCCGCTAACCCCACTGCACCAGAAGCCAATTGTTGCACTACACTTTGGATACTGGCGTTAATTTGATTGCTCACCACCCGCAAATCAAGCGGTAAACGTCGCTGTTTTGCTAATTTCTCAATCAACTCTAGGTTAGCTTGACTAGCAGTTAACCAATCAGGAATTTTATTTAAAAGTTGAATAGTTTGGTCGATGAGCAGTGGGACTAAAGTTACTCCCAAAATGCTAAATAAAGTTAAAGTGATCAGCAGAACGATAATCACAGCCTGAGTTCGCGTTATCCTAGCACGTTCAAAGAACTTTACCGGATAATTCAGCAAAAAAGCCAAAATTGCCGCCATACTCAAAATCGTGATGGGGTTTTGAAAATAGCGAAAGAGTACGGACAATAACCAGACATTCAGAGCGACAATGGGGCCGCTCAGACCATAAATCAGTAAACGTTGCAAGGATGATGAACGGCGCATCTGATGTAATCAACTTTCGCTACTCTGAGACAATACTTGTATAAGTCAGAACTTACGCAACTGGCACTTGGGGTAGGGTGCGTCAGATGTGGAAAATCATTGAATTTGTAAGATATTATTGGCGCTGACGCACCCTACAGTTAGTTTGATTATGACACTTACGTAAGTCCTATAAGTAATCATCATGATAAATAGATTTACAAAGAAATGTATCAATCTAACTGGAGAATAGGGGTTAGAGATTAGAGTCTACAGGCTAGAAAAGGGATATATAGCAGGGGACAGGTGATAGGTAACAGGGGACAGGCAAGAGAAAGCCCTTGCAGTAAAGATTTGATGATTCATCAATGTCCGCGCCCTATGTGGCGACTGCTATATTTACCAAAATTTATGTAATATATGACATGATTTCTTAGCTAAAAAAGGTGTAAGGGAGTTGGGGAAAATAGAGATAGCAATAACCAAGGCAGTTAGGACATGAGGAAATGAAAAAATTTAGACAGCAAAAGACTTTCAACCCTGTCACCTGTCACCTGCTATATCAATTTTATTGTGTAATTTATTACATAAACATTTAGTTGGATCATAAGGAAGCAATTGACAATGGACAAAACCATAGCCGACCTTCGCAAAGACTACACCTTAGAGGGTCTGAGCGAAACTGAAATTGACCCCAATCCTTTTATACAATTCAAAAAATGGTTTGAGCAGGCATTGGCGGCTCAACTTCCAGAACCTAATGCTATGACTATTGCCACAACCAAGCCCGATGGTAAGCCTTCGGCAAGAATGGTGTTGTTAAAAGACTTTGATGAGCGGGGTTTTGTCTTTTTCACTAACTATAACAGCCGCAAGGGTCAAGAACTAGCCCAAAATCCCCAAGCCGCCTTGGTTTTCTGGTGGGCAGAACTAGAACGCCAAGTCAGAATTTTAGGCAGTGTGGAGAAGGTTTCAGAAAGCGAATCAGATTACTATTTTGAAAGCCGTCCTGCTAAAAGCCGTCTGGGTGCATGGGCATCTAATCAAAGTGAAATCATCACTAGCAGAGAGATTTTAGAGCAACGGATGCAGGAATTGCAAAGTAAGTATGAAAATCAGGAAATTCCCAGACCTCCGCATTGGGGAGGCTTGCGAGTGATCCCGACAGAAATTGAGTTTTGGCAAGGACGCTCTAGCCGTCTACACGATCGCCTGCTTTATACTCTAGATGATGGTAGCTGGAAAATTCAGCGACTATCACCTTAATCAGTTATCAGTTATCAGTTATCAGTTATCAGGTGATGTTCACTGTTGACTGTTCACTGATAACTGACAAGCCCAGTCCCTACTCTGTTACTGAGGGTTTGGTAGCAAATTGAAGTTGGGGATCGGGCATGAATGTATATCTCAGATATATTCCGCCCCAGACGAAGAGAGTAATTAATAAAGCACCAATGCCTAAAGGACTGGGTAGCCAGAAAACTACTTCTATATGGTTGAGTTCACCGGGTCGCAATTTCCACACGAGTTGTCCGCCTTTGTTTTCTGGTTGGGGTGCAGTTTCTACTCTTTGAATGTTTTTTGCTCCCCAAGGAGTTTTTAAGCCAAACTCTAAATCAAGAATTGCCCCAGTATCTGCTAAAACGTTACCTCTGCTAGCAATTAAAGAGAGCGATCGCAAGTCTAAATCAAAAATCAATTCATTTTTTACTGCTAACAGAAAATTATTTTGTACTACAAGTAAGTTAGATTCGATTTTTGGTAATTCTGAGTTCCCTGCCGCCCCACCTTCTGTTGTTTGTTGCTTACCAGAATTGAAAAACTCGTTAAACTTTGTTTGTAATTCTTTCCCATTACTAAAGGGAATTGTCACCACAACTTCATCCCTAGAAATGCGTCTAGCTCTACCATCCAGTTTCCGAGCGCGGCGCTCTATACTATTTAACCATTCGTAGACATAATCACCGCTAAAACTGGTAAGCTGTTCACCTAATTTAATATGCTGCACCAGTTGCCCGTTATTCGCGTTATTAAAATTAACGCCCACATCATACTCGACGCAGCCAGATAATAATAGTGATACTACCAGCACTAATAAAAATATAGGTTTCCTCATTTTATTTTTATCAGTTAACTGTGATAAAACAACCTGACAACGTTGAATTAATTTAGTGAAAATATTGCCCAAATTAGCATAACTCATTAATATATTCCTCCTAAAAATTTACTATTATTATTCTCCTGCCTCCTGCCTCCTGCCTCCTGCCTCCTGCCTCCTAAAAACCCAACCAAACCAAATATGAAATAGTTAATCCAATCACAACTAAAGCTAGCCAAATAAAGCGATTGTCTTTAGTATTAACTTGGCTGAGGTCAACAAATTCTGGTTCAGCAGGTGGTTTGCGTTCACTCGTTTTTCGTGGTTTGGCGGCTATGCGAATTTGGGATTCATTGTCAGACAGTGCGGTTAAATCGGGAATTTCTGTCATCCAATTACTAGGTCTTTTCAGCCTTGGCGCTTGTAGGATATAAAGCAGACGTTGGGCTTGCTGGCGTGTTTCCGAGTGGGGATGACGACGTAACTGTTGACAAAGTGCGATCGCATCTTCTGTGCGTCCGGCGGCTTCATAGGCGGTAACTAGCCAAATTTCCACCTCACCCCCAAGGCGGGTATTACGTGCCAATAGGGCGCTAGCTTTTTCTAGATTTTCTACAGCTTCTCGATATTGTCCACTTTCAAAAGCGATTTTGCCTGCTTGATATCGAGTTTTAGCCAGTTCTAAACTTTCGGTATTCACGTTTTACTCACTACTAGGGACTGGGGAGTTTCAGTTATCAGTGAACAGTGAACAGTGAACATCACCTGATAACTGATAACTGATAACTGATTAAATCTCTCCCATAACTTAACTATACTGAGAACCGAGAATCATTGTCCCAATCCCAATATCAGTAAAAATTTCTAGTAGTAAGGCGTGGGGAAGACGGCCATCAATGATGTGTGCGGCTTTTACACCTTGGGCAAGCGATCGCACGCAACAACTAACTTTGGGGATCATACCACCGCTAACCACACCACTAGCGATTAATTCGCGGGCTTCCCGAATATCTACCTTGGGAATTAGGGTGTTAGGGTCTTGATAATCTTTTAAAATGCCCCTGGTATCCGTCAATAAAATCAACTTCTCAGCACCCAAAGCAGCAGCAATTTCCCCAGCTACGGTATCAGCATTAATATTGTAGGCTTGTCCCGCATCGTCGGCGGCAACACTAGAAACGACAGGAATATAGCCGCTACTCACCAAGGTTTCCAAAATTTTGATATTGACGTTACTCACCTCACCAACAAAGCCGATACCCTCTTGACCTTGGGGACGGGCAGTAATTAAGTTACCATCTTTACCACAAAGCCCTACAGCTAACCCTCCAGCTTGGTTAATTAAAGAGACGATTTCTTTATTAACTCGACCGACTAACACCATTTCTACAACATCCATTGTCGGCGCGTCGGTGACTCGCAGACCGTTTTTAAATTGTGGTTCGATGCCTAACTTATCTAACCAACTGTTAATTTCCGGGCCGCCACCGTGGACTAAGATTGGTCGCAACCCAACGCAAGATAAAAACACAATATCGCGGATTACTTGGTCTTTGAGCTTGCTATCTTTCATCGCCGCGCCACCATATTTAACAACAACGGTGCGCCCGGCAAATTGTTGAATATAAGGTAGTGCTTCGCTTAGTACCTGTACACGAGTAGCTTCAGCTTGCCTGATATACTCAATATCGTTGACCATCGTTCCCCAAGCCGTGAAAACTTAATATTTATGCGGCCAGTTTAAAAGACTTTGTTCCTAGTCACAATCTCTTATTACATATCTTGTCAGTTGTCATTAGTCATTAGTCCATAGTCAACAGTCCATAGTTCTTCTCCTTTGCTCCTTCCCTCCTCTTAGCAGCTAGGGGTGGGTACTCCCTCATCTCCCTCATCTCCCTCATCTCCCTCATCTCCCTCTGCTCCCCTGCTCCCCTACCTGCTTTTTCAACACACTGGGGATTGCCTGCATGACTTGATCAGCAATTTGTTCTGGTGTTTCTCCTGCATTGACAGGAATGCGTAAATCTGCTTGGGAGTAAAGTGGTGTACGCTGTTCGAGGAGCGATCGCAATTTGCCTTGAGGATCAGCATCTTGCAGGAGTGGTCTTGTCGTATCCTCTGCTAAACGTGCGTAGAGTAAATCTACTGGCACATCTAACCACACAATTAAACCGTGGTGCAGGTAACTCCAGTTTTCCCGCCGTAACACAATTCCCCCACCTGTGGCTACAGTTAACTTAGTATGGGCGCAAACCTGTCCCAGCACATCGCTTTCTATCTGGCGAAATCCCGCTTCCCCTTCTGTCGCAAATATTTCACTGATGGATTTTTTAGCAGCTTGGGTAATAATATCATCCGTATCTACAAACACATAACCCAATTGCTTTGCTAGTATATGACCCACGGTAGTTTTGCCAGCACCCATCATGCCGATTAAGTATAGGTTAACTCCCTGTAATAAACTACTCACTCTCGTTTAGTTCTCCCTGGCTTTTGTCTGGTTTTTGAGATGCGCTGTCAAAATGGTATGACTGCCCAATTTTAAATTTTCCCCTATTAGACGATTTTTTGCTGAAGGGGCGATCGCTCACTTGGTAATTGTAGCGATCGCACCAATAACGCTATATATAAGTTATGCTGCAAATTTCTCAAAAGATTATTATCCCTGATAACGAAATCGAAATTAGCGCGATTCGTTCTCAAGGTGCTGGCGGTCAAAACGTCAACAAGGTTTCTACAGCCATCCACTTACGCTTTCACATTGAGGCTTCATCATTACCAGCTTTCTACAAACAGCAACTCTTGAAGCTGAATGACCGACGCATTACCCAGGAAGGGGTTATTGTCATCAAGGCACAAGAACATCGCAGCCAGGAGAAAAACCGACAAGAAGCTTTGCAACGACTCCAAGAACTGATCAAAAGCGCGGTCATCATGCCACAAATACGCAAACCCACCAAACCAACTCGTAGCTCTCAAAGAAAACGTCTTGACAGTAAAACTAAACGAGGACAGATTAAATCTACCAGAAAGCAAGTCATTGATTAAGGGACTATTCTTAGGTAATTGATAATGGTAAAAACCA
Source organism: Anabaena azotica FACHB-119 (assembly GCF_014697625.1). Taxonomy (GTDB): domain Bacteria; phylum Cyanobacteriota; class Cyanobacteriia; order Cyanobacteriales; family Nostocaceae; genus Trichormus; species Trichormus azoticus_A. Next base: position 43,013 of record NZ_JACJSG010000009.1, read on the forward strand.
ATTACCAATTACCAATTACCCATTACCACCCAATTAGTTAATATTTACCTCTTGTAACTGAGTCTCAAAATTCACATTATTAGCCTTGATGACTGAACTTTCTGCAAACAAGGATTTAGCTTTTTTAGTTGCTGCAATCACACTATAAGCTATCCTTTGGTTTTGCATCTGTGGGCGTAATTTTTGTTTGTACTCATTGAGTTTAGCCTGAGCCTGAGCATATACAGGCGTACCTTGGGGAATTTTGCGGAGGTAGTTGACAGCATTATCAAAGTTACCAGCTAATGCTTGTTTACGGGCTTGGTGTAAAAAGTAAGCGGCTCTAATTTGGCGTTTTTCATTGTATTCAGCCAGTTTCTTCTGGACTAAAGCACCCGCAGAACTTTCTTGAGGAATTTGACGTAAATATTCTAATGCTGAGGAAAAATCTTTAGCTTGGGCTTGAGCATAAGCCCTGGCTAATAAATCTTGTGTTTGTGCTTCAATATTGACATTGGCTTGTTTAACTATATCCTGAACTTTTGTTTGCCAATATGCAATATTGGGAACTTCACTGGCAGCACTAAAAACATCTGACCATCTACTCTCAAGTAATGCTTGTTCAGCTAAGGAATATTGTTTAGCTGCGGTTTGCCATTGTTGTTGCCATTCTTCGATAGTGGCTTGAGCATCTGGATATACATTACTATGAGAGGGGATTAATTTAGCGAGGGCGATCGCTTGTTGCAAGTCGCCTTCTTGATATTCTTTTGTCGCTTTATATAAAATTTCTGTTTCGGTGTTGGCTGGAGAATTACTCAACAATGAATAAGTTCCCAGTCCCATCAATAAGGTATTAACGGCTAGTCCAACTTTCATTCCTGTCAGTAGTGGTGATCCTGACCCAGAATTTGCTTCTGCGGGAACGTACTCTATCTGCTGTGGTTGCTGGAGTTGTGTTTGGGCGGTTTCCCATTTCATCTGTTGAATTGCACGCAAGACCTCAGCCGCAGACTGAAAGCGTACTTGGTAATTGTAGCGGATCATGTGGGTTAAGATAGCCGCTAGATAGTCACTCACTGGCGTATCAACAGAACGCCAAATAATCTCATTACTATCAGGATCTACTCTTAGTTGCAGTGGTTCTAAGCCTGTTAAAGCCTGAATAGCTATCATTCCTAGAGCATAGATATCACTATTAATCTGTGTTTGACCAATAAATTGCTCTGGGGGTATGTATCCCAAGGAAGTAGCAGGAACCTGATAGATATATAATTCTGGATCTATGGCAAAATTGACTGACACAATAGAACCAAAGTCAATCAAAACTAATTTACCATTAACAGCACGTCTAATTAAATTTTCTGGTTTAATATCGCAATGAATCACACCTTGCGAGTGAATAAATTCTAAAATAGTTAAGGCATCTTCTAAAAAAGTAATTACTTCATCCTCACGCCACAGATAACCCCAATTTTGAGCAATTGGCAATTCCGCAGTTAAAGCGTGTCCAGCGATGTACTCTTGTACTAAGTAGAAGCGCTCGTTTTCCTCAAAACAGGTGATAAAGTTAGGAATTTGCGGGTGTTGTCCCAAATGCTTGAGGGTTTCCGTTTCTGTGAGAAAACGTAGTCTGAGTGTATCTAGGTGGCTAGAGTGTAAACTATTTACCTTCAGTTGCTTAACAACACATTTAGGTTGATGTGGGTAATTTATATCTATAGCAATATATGTTTGTCCAAATACCCCTGAACCCAGGTTTTGGACGATTTGGTAGCGTGCTTGCAATACTTTACCGATCATGGGGTGGTTCATGAGCTGGTTACTGAGTTAGTCCTTATATAAGTTTCGGTTTATTGTCTGCTGTTTCCGGAATAGCTCAAAGACAAATGATTCTTACATAGAATCTTAAAATGTTGGCTTAGTTCCTTAAGTATTGTTACTTTCAGTAGGCTTATTTTAATACTCAGGTCGCTACCAATCCTTAGTTAGCTAGGCTCCTATATTTTTATACTACCAAATAATATTTATACCGGATGCCATGATTTTGGTATATCGACTAATTAAAAGTAAATTACTCTACTGGCGTGACCGGACTAAAATGTGGCAATAGATTTGAGAAAAATCGAACGCAGATGAACGCAGATGAACGCAGATAAACGCAGATGAACAAGATGATAGATTGTTGGCTAATGCAAAAAATTAGTCCGGTCACGCCACTAGCCTATCCTTAATTATTAGCCTGTTCATCATTTTCCACTGCATCAACTCTATCTTGTAACGGTTTCACTACACGAGCGATCGCTTCGGCAACAAATGCTTTAATAAACTCATCCCGGCGATTAATTTGAAACTGTCGCTGTACTACTTCCGTCATCCCACCATCGCCCCAATCTTGATCATGACGAAAATATTCAATAAAACTCTTACCTGCAATCCTCGTTAAATAAGCAGCCGTTACGCCTTGAATGGCTCTACCAATAATAAATGTAGCTACATTGAGTTGCAAGGCTGTAGATAGTAATTCAATCGCTCCCTTCACAATACCCAAACTAGCGATCGTCTTAGCTAAAGACAGGGCTAACTCCCGTCCCCGTTCCATGTTTAATTCACAGCCGTAAACTCTGCCAATTTCTACCACCATCTGGGCATTTACAGCCGCCGTTGCCAGTAAATCTACCATTGGTAAAGGTGTTACCGATACCACACCCGCACCAATCCACTGAAAACGCTCGACAATTTTATCAGCTTGACGGCGACGTTGTGCATCGATGAGTTTACGGGCTTCCTCTCCTAAGCGCAGAGATTGCAAGAGGATATTATCTGCGACTAAATCCTCACCTTCAGCCCGTAAAATAGCTGCCATCCGCCGCAGTAAGGGGACTATATCTGGTTCTGGTTGGAAGAGTTCGCCTGTTTCCAATTGTGCAGCTTCGGGATTAGCAGCGATCGCCACGACATCATTTGTAGCAATAAATCCCCGCACCCGTTGCCGTAACCGTGCTAGAATAACTTCCTTATCCTCATCTGTGTAGAGGTCGGTTTTGTTGAGAACGAGGAGCGATCGCTTACCAATCTCCGCTAAACCCTTCAAAGGCTCATATTCAGAACGCCGTAAATCATTATCCACCACAAATAACAGTAAATCCGCCTCTGTCGCCAACGCCCTAGCCAGTTGTTCCCGTTCTGTTCCCGCCACCCCAGCTTCTAAAATCCCTGGCGTATCTGTAATTAAAATCTTCCTCTCCAACCCCTTCAACCGCAAACAGTAAGTTTCCCCCACCTTGGTAGTCCCCATTGGTGCGTCCACCTTACCCACCATCCGCCCCATAATGGCATTGACTAGGGAAGTTTTCCCCGCACTCCCCGTACCAAACACCACTACTTGAATTTCCCCCCTAGCTAAGTTAGCTTCAATCTCTTGAGAACGGCTTAATAAAGCTTGGCGTGCTACTTCATCTTGAATTTGGGCTACCTGTTGTCGCACAGCCTGTAGGGTAGAAGAAGCCGCATCAGACTTAGCCGCCGGAATTTGCGCTACACTCACGCGGCGACGGTTGCGACGGGTACGCTGTTCACCAGCCTGCAACACCATCACATAATAGACAAAAGCCGCCACTAAACAGCCGATGAGGACAATTAGCAGCAACAACAGCAAATTACCCAACAGTGGCGAATAAGATAATTGCCAATAAAGGCGAGACAGAGAATCAATCAGCCACAGGGCGAGTCCCAGAATGACGATTAAACCAACAATCAGCGTAACAATGCGCGACACAGGCATGGGTAGCGGCAGTAAAGATTAAATAAGCAGATGCTTCTGATCTTAATAGTTTCTAGTCAGTTGACAGTTGTCAGTTATCAGTTATCAGTTATCAGTTATCAGTTGACAGTTGACAGTTGTTCTCCCCCACCCCCTCATCTCCCTTTTCCCCTCCTGGGAGGGGCTAGGGGTGGGTTTCTCCCTCATCTCCCTCATCTCCCTCATCTGCCTCATCTGCCTCATCTCCCCCCAGTCCCCATTCCCCATTCCCTCACTCATGTGAGCGATGATTTTAGATGAAAATTAGCTTCACATAACTTTAAATCCCGACAGCTTGATCGAAACGCAGCATTTCTAAACTTCTGTCGCCATATACCCCTTCAATTTGTTGTTGACAGCATTCAATCGCAAAATCATTCAATTCTTCAGCCTCAATACCATACATCTGCTGAAATATCTCTGGTTCTACACGACAAAACCGGGGACGATGGGGATAAATGCGGCATTCTCTGGTAATGTGGTCAAAGTTAATGCACCATCCGCCCTCCCCTACCATGCTCAGGTAAAGTTCTAGTTCTTCTGGTGTGAGATATTCTTCTATTTCTGGGCGTTCTGCTGGGTCAAGATTGCAGCAAGCTCCACATTGTTTGACGCATTGCCATGTTGCCATTTTGTGTTGTTTCCTATACTTTTATGAAGTAAATTAAATATCACAGGCGATCGCCGGATATGATCTAATACGGGTTTTGCAAATGCAACTGAGTAATTCTAAGACAATTGGGAGGAATAGAGACAAATGTTTGACGCTTTAGCCAGTATCAATTGGGAAGTTATTTTTCAGCTAACCTTTGTTGCATTGATTATCCTTGCTGGGCCTGCTGTGATTTTTGTCCTAGCATTCCGCAATGGCAACCTGTAATATTTCCCAGTGCTGAATGGTGGGTGTTGAGTGGTTGAAATTTACACTCAAGACTCAACATTCAGCGCTGATAATGCCTGCATCGCCGCTTGAACAATAGAATTATATTGCGGTAAGGATAGGTCAATTTCTAAGGCATCTTCACGGCTAGTTCCGAGTAATCCGATTGTACTGCCTGGCTGCATAACTAAAACTTTGCCATCTGAGTTTTTAATCCTTAATTCTGGAAGAGAGTTATTTTCATAGACTCCGCAAGTATATTGACGTTGATTGTAATTGAAGGTGGTTCTTAAAGGTTTGGGAGAAGCGGCATAAAATATTTGTAATTGGTTAAGTGGCTCCAATTGTTTCTGTGCTAATCTCACACCTAGTAATTCTAACTCTAGGCTAGTATTACCATTAAAGTGATTTTCGCGTAATTTGTAAGCAATATCTAATCGTGGTGGTAAGGGATAATAATCGCGCCAACGCCAAGCGATCGCTTTAAATTGATACTGTTGACTATTAATAGTTTGGCTGAGTGTGACTTTGATATGACCTTTACCAACTATTTGCTGTTCTACAACTTGGACATTGGCTGTCCAGAATAAGGGGTCGGGGTTGTCGATACCGCAAGGGTGCAAAGTATTTAACTGTTGGTACAGTGCTTGATTGATTTGATGGAAGTTAGCTTGAGCATCAATTTGCAGTAACGGCTTGAGGTGCTGGAGTTCTAAACATTGATTAGCGAACTCAGATAAACGCGATCGCAATTCTGGTAAATTTTTGGCAGGTAGAGAAAATCCGCCGGCTGCTTTGTGACCGCCGTATTTACCCAGCAGGTCGTGACAATATTCCAAAGCCTCAAACACATGAAACTCAGGAATACTTCTGGCTGAACCGCGAATAAGTTCCTCATCTTCATAAGTACCGATAAACACAGGAACACCGTAACGTTCCACCAAGCGAGAGGCGACAATACCAATTACACCATGATGCCAACCTGGTTGGACAACAACTAATACCCGGTCTTGCTGTAAAGTAGAGAGGAATTGAGATTCTACATAAGCGATCGCTTGTTGTTCGATTTCCTCACACATTTGCTGACGGCTAGCATTAGCCTGTTCGCATTGCATCGCGCGTTCTAAAGCAATTCCCGCATCATCTGTTGTTAATAATTCGATTACCGTCAAAGGATTTCCTATTCTACCAACAGCATTAATTCTCGGCCCCAGACGAAAGCCAATATCCTCTGGTTTGAGGGACTGGGGACTGGGGACTGGGGACTGGGGACTGGGAACAGCATTAATTACATCTTGGTTAGAGTCATTATTGATTAATTTTGAATTTTGAATTTTGAATTTTGAATTGCTCGCTTGGACTCCCGCGACTTGAATTAACGCCTGTACTCCTGCTAATTGGGATTTAGGTAATAGTTTCAAACCGCGTTTTACCCAGCGACGGTTGACACCAGTTAGGGGAGCTAAATCTGCGATCGTTCCCAAGGTGAATAGTGCTAACATTGGCTGAATTAAGCCTTTGGTTTTGTCTAGCTTTTGTGCTAGGGATACTGCCAAAATATAGGCAACACCCACACCAGCTACACCCCTATATGGTGAAGATTCAGCGATGAGTTTAGGGTTGAGGATAGCATCGGCTGGGGGTAGTTTTTGGGGGATGTCGTGGTGGTCGGTGATAATAACTTTTAACCCAAGTTCTTTGGCTCTAGCGATGGGTTCAAAAGCGGAAATACCATTATCAACAGTGAGAATTAATTTAACACCTTCACTATGAAATTCTTCCACAATCCGCTTGTTAATACCATAGCCTTCGTGCATTCGGCTAGGAATAGCATAATCTACTTGAGCGCCTAAACTGCGGAGACTGCGTAAGAGTAAAGCGGTGCTAGTCATACCATCGGCATCATAATCACCGCATATAGCTATTTTACTATGGGATGCGATCGCCTCTTGCAACAATTCCACACTCACCGCCAAATCTGGGAACTCTGTCAATGGCGAAGGTAAGTTTAAAGATTCCGGCTCTAAAAATGCTTGTGCTTGTGCTGCTGTTTCGATACCCCTATTAATCAACAATTGACAAACAATAGGTGATAGATTTGTGGCATCCGCCAGTTTTTGAGCTAATTCTGCTTTTTGGAGGTGAATTTGCCAACGTTGGTTGGGTAAACGCCTGGAAGGTTTTGATAATTGCGATCGTTGGTCAAGCATTGAGCTATGGAGTCAGGTATCAACACACAAAGGGGTGAAGCATGATCTTATCCTCACCCCTAGTATTACTCACAAAATCTTACCAAACGTTTACTTTAAATCAGTTATCAGTTATCAGTTATCAGGTTGTGTTCACTGTCCACTGTTAACAAATTGATTCAAAATGTTCAACCGTGGGAAATGGTTCGTAAAAATGATGGAGGAGTTGCTTCCATTGTTGATATTCTGGAGAACTTCTAAATCCAACTGTATGCGCCTCTAGAGTTTCCCATTTCACCAGCAACAAATATTTGCCTTTCACCTCTAAACAGCGATGAAGTTCATGGGAGATATAACCATTCATTGAGGCAATAATATTTGAGGCTTGCTGGAAAGCATCTTCAAAATCATCCTCTGCGCCACTTTTGACATTGAGCATTGCTGCTTCCAAAATCATAACGTTGGTTTTAGCTTGAACAAAAAGAAGCCTATCACCTACCCGTTCGCGTAGCGTCCCGTAGGGAAGGGAGGTGATGAGATGAATTTTTGGGCGATGACGAATTGACCCACAACCAAATTAATCCGTAGGATTAATTTGGTTGTGGGTAGATGTTCGCGTAGCGTCACGAAGTGAGGAATCGCCAGTTTTGACTTTAAGCGAGTCGATAAAATCTTCAATTACATGAGTCATAGTCTTATCGTTTTGACTTGCATATAATCTTAATTTATTTAATCTACGTTCAGATATCCTTAAATTTAATATTTTATTTTTCATAAATGCCAATACAAAGTCGTTACATTTATGTAATCCTAGATATAGGTCGAAAACAAGGATAGAGCAATGAAAACCTCATACCAATACAAAATCAAACCAACTGCATTGCAAGCAGAGAAAATTGATATTACGCTAGAAATGCTGCGTTGTCAATACAATTACTTACTTGCTCAAAGATTTGACTGGTATGAAATGAATCGCTGTCCTATTGATAGATGCCCATTAATTTGTCATCTACCAGAATTAAAGGAACAACCCAACTATTACAATCAAAAAGCTTCTCTAGTTCAGCTTAAAATAGATAGACCTTGGTACAAGGATGTTCATTCTCAAGTATTGCAGGAAGTTATCAAGAAGGTTGAACTAGCTTTTGATAGATGGTTAAAGGGTGATGTTAACGGCAAGAAGTCTGGTAGACCTAGATTCAAAGGGAAAGGACAATATAAAACTTTCACTTATACCCAATTTAAACAACATCATTTTGTTAACAATAAAATTACGCTGTCAAAGATTGGAGAAGTTAAGGTAATTGTTCATCGACCTATACCAGATGGATTTGATATTAAGACTGTATCTGTTACCAGAAAAGCCGATGGTTACTATGTAGCCTTGAGCCTTGATGACAAAACAGTGCCAACTGTTAAGCCTGATTTTAATCATGACAATATCATTGGCATTGATGTAGGTTTGATTGATTTTTATGTAGCTTCTGACGGTTCTAGAATCGTAGCACCAAAGCATCTACGTCAGGCTGAACGTAAATTAAAAATAGCACAGCGTAGGGTATCAAGACGGAAAAAAGGTTCTCATCGTCGTAAAAAAGCTATTCAAAAACTGGGTAAGCAGCATAAAAAAGTTGCTGATACTCGTAGAGATTTTCACTTTAAAACAGCAAAATCACTACTTGATAAATATGATGTTGTAGCTGTCGAAAAGTTGAATATCAAAGGACTAGCTAAAACAAAACTGGCTAAAAGTATTAATGATGCCGGATGGGGGCAGTTCATAACCATACTTTCAAACAAAGCCGAAAATGCTGGTTTGAAGGTAGTAACTGTAAATCCAAGCGGGACATCACAAGAATGTTCTAGCTGTGGTCACAAAGTTAAAAAGCCGCTATCTCAAAGAATGCACAATTGCCCTATTTGTCACACAAGTATTTGCAGGGATTTAAACGCAGCTATAAACATAAAGAACCGTGGGACGCACGGTCTTAAAGCTCAATTAATGTCCGGATTAGGAGTCATTGAGAAGCCCACACTCACCCTGAAAGGGGAGTGTGTGGAGTACGTCACAGAATATTTATGCGTCCATCACCCAGTATATAGAGAGAGCGATCGCCTGGGTAGCGCCAAGTCGGACGAAATTCTACCCGCAGCGTCCCAAAATTAGGTTTAGAGACAACAGCTTGTAAAGGCGCTCCTGTTTCATCCCAGAACATCAGAGACAGACTAGGTTGAGAACCGTCCTGTTGAGGAAATTGCAGTTTCTGCTGCGGTTGTAGACGGATGGGGGTAGTACCTTGAATTCTTTCCAATTCAACTAAATTTGGCGTATTATTTATCACTTCTAACCGAATACGTTGCCCTGGTGTAAACTGGAGTGGTTTTGCTCCACATTTAGAGGCGCAAGTTCCGGCTAATGTGGTGCGGGGATAGTCTATTGTTGCCACTAAAATAGTCGCCGCAATTAAAGCCAAAGAAAGTTTTTTAAACATACTATTCAGGATAAATACTTAACCCGATAGTAGCCTAGTACAGTACCATCTCGCCTCAGCAAATATTCAGAACTTAGCTAAACCATCTCAAACTTTAACTGATGACTTTTGAGAAAATCATGGGTGAAATGATCAACCACATTAGTATCAGCCAGTTCTAAATTATAAAAATCTACAAATTCATGGTCAAAATATGGCCCAGCGTGCCAAGTTCCCTGATTTAATTTAATAAAACAATTCCCCGGAATGCGAAAAGCAGCAATTTCTGCTAACACTGGTGTATCTAAATCATTTTCAGGAGGACAGACTGCAATTAACCAGTCCTTACCTTCTAGAGAACCTAAACATTGAGTACATTGCACATGGCGAGTAATTTTATGAAAGTTTCGCCCTCGCTTTTGCAACCGCATAATGTAAAAGCGGGGTGTACCATTTTGCAGATTTAATTGAGCATCTTCAGCATCAAAAGCTTTACCATCAGCACTAGGAAAAATTACTTGTCCATAACGCCGAAAGTTTTCTGGTGTTATCCACTGGGCTGATAATTGTTGAACGGTTTGTGATGTAGTCATACGTATCAATCGCTATTGATAATCGGTCTTTATCGTGAGTATCAGTTAAACAGTAATTGGTAACGGTAAAAACCAACTACCAATTAGTGATTACCATTACCAACTAGATTAACTATATCGTAAGTAATTAGCCAAACTTTTGTACTACCCTGATTAGTATATAGAGCGATCAGCTTTACCTCTTCCCAAAGGTTGATGCACAATAACTACCATAGATGTTTGTTTATTGTTTAAATATCAATCTCAGGAGGTTTAATTTAGCCTGTCTGAATATCCTCCCATTCGGATCAAGTATACATTAAAGGTAACTTTATTATAAAAATCCAGATTTTTAGTATGGTTTTTTCATTGAGTGAATCCCTTAAACATCTTAGTGATCATCATACCAAGCGTTCTCTGCGAACTATTTTGATAATTCCCTTTGTTTTACAAATCTTCGCTGTCGTCAGTTTAACGGGTTATCTTTCTTTCAAAAATGGTCAACAAGCTGTAAATAATATTGCAGCCCAGCTATTGAGAGAAATTAGCCTACGTGTGCAACAGAATCTAGAAAATTTTCTTTCAACTCCCCATAAGATTACTCAAGATAACGCTAATCTAATTAAATTCAAACAATTAAACATCCAAAATCCCTATCAATTAGAAAAACATTTTTATGAACAGTTAAAAGTATTTGACAGTGTGAGTTTAATTGGTTTTGCCAATAAGAATAAAGAGCTAATTTCATCAGAACGGTTCCCCGATGACTCTTTGACAATCAGAGTATCTAGTAAATCAACCAATTACAATCTACGAACTTACGCAACTAATATTCAAGGTCAGCGTACAAGCATAAATGATTATGGAAAACCCTACGATCCCCGAAGACGTAATTGGTATAATCAAGCGATAAAAACAGGAAAACCAGTCTGGAGTGAGATTTATCCCCATAATTCTGGGCTTGCTTTATACATTGGTGCTAGTCAGCCTGTTTATGATAATCAGGGAAATTTGCAGGGTGTTTTACTATCTAACCTAAATCTTGCAAAAATTGGCACTTTCCTAAATAGTTTGAAAATTGGCAAAACTGGCATCAGTTTTATTATCGAGCGTCCATCAGGCAAATTAGTGGCAACTTCAACTGATGAAAAGCCTTTTCGTGCAAATCATTTCAAAACACAATTACCAGAAAATAAAATTAAATCTTTTTTAGCTACAGAAAGTAGTGATATCAAAACGCGATTAACATCTGCATATTTGAAGGATAAATTCTCTTATTTCAGTGCAATTCAAAGCCCACAGCAATTAAATTTTCAAATAGATGGTAAGCGGCATTTTATTCAAGTTCTACCTTTTCAAGAGCGTCGAGGGATTGACTGGTTAATTGTGGTAGTTGTTCCAGAATACGATTTTATGTCTGAAATTAATGCTAACACTCGTACAACAGTCATGCTGTGTATTGTGGCTTTGATAGTGGCTATGACTGTCGGTCTTCTCATTGTACGCTCTATTAATAAAGCCGTTACTGTGCTAAAAGAATCTGCTTTAGCATTGGCTCAAGGTGAATGGGAAAAAAGAATAGAAATAGGGCGTACCGATGAGTTAGGAGAATTAGCCAAGTCATTTAATAGTATGGCTGATCAACTCCAATCCACATTTGCCCAAATGCAGGATTTAAACAAAGCTTTATTGCAGAGTAAAAATCGCCTGCAACAGTTTCTTGACGCTGTGCCTGTAGCTATTTCCATAAATGATAATAATGGGCAAGTATATTATGATAATCGTGCATTACAGAAGTTAGTGAATATGGAAATATTGCCATTTGTTGAAAAGGAACAAATGGCAGAATATTATCAAATTTATCTAACTGGAACTGACCAGTTATATCCTGCTGCTGAACTGCCAATTGTCCATTCTTTAGCAGGTGAAACCGTCCATATTGATAATTTGGAGTTTCGCCACCTGCATCAAACTACCCCTGTGGAAGTTTTAAGTATGCCGATTTTTGATGAGTCTGGGGAAGTTATATATGCGCTCACTGTTTGGATTGATATTACCGAACGCAAAAAAACAGAAAAGCTCCTAGCTGATTATAATTTGATTTTAGAGCAACAGGTGACTGAACGTACTTTAGAATTACAACAGGAAATAGCTGAACGTAAGCAGGCAGAGCTAGCACTGGTGGAAAGTGAAACGCGATTTCGGCTATTGGCAGAGGCGACATTTGAGGCGATCGTGATTACTCACGAGGGTGTAATTTTAGACACTAACCAAACTTGTGCGGAGATGTTTGGTTATGAGTTTTCTGAAGTGATTGGTATGCGCGTTATTGATTTTACCGCCCCTGAATACCGGGAACAGGTGATGCAGAAGATTCGCTCAGGGGATGAGGGAATTTATGAAACCGTCTGTCTTTGCAAGGATGGAACTACTTTTCCGGCAGAGATTAGAGCTAGAGTTATGTCATATCGTGGACGTAACATTAGGATGGCTGCTGTACAGGATATCACTAATCGTAAACGGGCTGAGGAAGCAACTATCTTAGCAGAACGTAACCGTTTGGCGCAGGAAATTCATGATACCTTAGCTCAAGCCTTTGCTGTTGTCATTGTCCACTTAGATACAGCTTCACGCAAACTGACCACAGATATAGAAACTGCACAAGCATTAATCAAGGCAGGACGCGATTTGGCTCATTCTGGGCTAACTGAAGCACGCCGTTCAATTAAAGCCATGCGATCGCAATTATTAGAGGATGAGAACATTTTTCATGGTCTCAACCGCTTTGCCACGCAGATGTTTTCCGCTACCAATACACATATTGTCTGCCAAGTGGTAGGTGAAATATATCCTCTGCCGCCAGATGTGGAAAATAACCTACTCCGCATTGGACAAGAAGCATTAACCAATGCTTTCAAATACGCCAGAGCGCAAGAAATCCATATAGAACTAGTGTATCAGGAAAGGCAGTGTAGTTTGCGAATTAAAGATGATGGGCAAGGTTTTGATATGGGTAGTGTATCTATTGTCAACAGCTTTGGTTTTTTAATCATGAGCGAACGGGCTGAACGCATTGGTGCGAAATTAACAATTCAAAGTTCCCCTGGACAAGGAACAGAGGTAATGGTGACTATCAATATATAAACTCATCCGTAATTGGGATTTTGTAATCGGTAGTTGTTCAAGGTAGAGCTTGTTGATGAAGTAAACCTTATATTTACTTTATCAATAAGCTCTCATTGGTATCTTTTTAAGAGATGCAAACAGCACTTGCTACAGACTGTTTGTGAACATTTCTTACTTTGCCAACAACACACACTTGAACTATTTCGTATGAGCCAATCCAATGTCATTCGCATCTTGATTGCTGACGATCATCCGATTCTAGGACAAGCTTTAACAATGTTTTTCCAATGTGAGCCAGATATGACTGTAGTTGCTCATGCTGGTGATGGAAAAGAGGCGGTAGAACTTTTTTGCCAACATCAACCTGACGTGGTGCTGATGGATTTGCAAATGCCGCAGATGGAAGGTGCGGATGCGATCGCTACTATCTGTAATAATTATAAACAAGCTCGAATTGTTGTCTTAACCACCTTTGATGGTGATGAGGATATCTATCGGGGACTACGGGCTGGTGCAAAAGGTTATATTCTCAAAGGGGCGGAACCGAACGAACTTTTGAATGCGATTCGTACTGTTTATCAAGGTCACAAGTATATTCCGCCTAGTATAGCAGCCAAGCTAGCCGAACGGATGGACAAGGAAGAATTGAGCGATCGCGAGTTGGAAGTGCTGCGCCTCATCGCCAAGGGCAAGAATAACCAGCAGATTAGCACTGACTTGAAGATCGCTGAGAGTACGGTGAGGTTCCACGCTAATAATATTTTCGGCAAATTGAACGTGAGCGATCGCACTCAAGCCCTAGTCACCGCAGTAAATCGGGGGATTGTGCGGCTGTAATTTATTGTCTTCACCTCACATTTTGATAGGTTTAAAACCCAACAGTGCGCTAGGGACAATGTTGGGCTTATTTTTTATGCTGAGTGTATTCACTTAGTTTGGATTTGCATAGATGTGAAGAGTTTAGTCAGAATACTTAGAGGTTGTTTTAAAAATCTTCAGTGATGTATTAAATACCACTTGAACACCCTAAATCCCCTTTTCAGTAGATTAGCAAAGAAACTAATACTAGCTGATACTTTACCAACATCTTCTAAGAGATTTATCACACAAATCAAAAAGACTACACTACATCACATAAGCACATTTTACTATTAAGTAAGGAGTAATACTCATGAACAGAACAATTTTAGTTTGTTCTTTATTTGCTGCTCAGATGATGTTTACACCAGCTTATGCTGCTTCAGGAAGTTACACTGAGTCTTGCCGAAATATTAGCACTAGGGGTCGTGACTTGGTAGCAACTTGCCGAACTCAAAATGGTCAGTGGATAAGAACAACATTACCAGATTATCTTAGTTGCCGTCCGGGTTCAATTGTTAATGTAAACGGAAACTTATCTTGTGATCGCCAATAAAAATAAACTTGCAAGCCCGCTTATGCATAAGTAATTAACCCAGGACTTACGCACCAAGATTGTCTGTTAAGAATGGGTTTACTGACATTTTGCACCTTCTCAATAAGGAGGTGGTGGGCAATACCCACCCTACTATTTTAGCCTTGCCAGTCCAGTAGTGGCGTGGCAAGCCTAAACTTGTGCATTAGCGAAAAATCTATCATCTTGTTCATCTGCGTTCATCTGCGTTCATCTGCGTTCAAATTTATCCAAACCTATTGCCACATTTTAGCCTTGCCAGTCCAGTAGGGTGCGTTAAAGCGGTGCGTTACGGCAATTTATACTGTCGCTCATACTCAAATACTGACACTGCCGTAACACACCCTACTTAATATTTACTGATAATCAACCTCATTCTCTAACCCTTAGCCTCTAGCCATATCCCACAAAACAACCAGTCCACGCCATCAAATGAGGCGTGGACTGGTTATGTTCAACTATGGGTATCTAGCTGCTTAATTATAGGTGATATTACACACCTGCGCCGCTAGCTTGACCTGCTAATCTTTGTTGAATCTTGCTCTTAGCAGCTTTGAACTCAGTAGCTAGTTGCTCAGTTTGCTCGCTGCTGAGGTTGTTGCGGATAGCAGCAAACAAGGTGCTTTCTTCTTGACGAACGTGATCCATCACGACATCAGCCAACTGTTTAATTCTATCTTTGATTTCAGGATTAGAGGGGCTGATAGCCTTGATTTGCTCTAACCGACGCTTCATATCGGCTTGTTCGTCATACAGTTCTTGGGTATCACTTTGACCGTAGAAAGAACGCACTCTGGGATAGAGTACTTCTTCTTCTGCTTCAGCGTGAGCGGTTAGATCCTTGTAGAGTTGACCGAAGTACTCTTGGATTTTTTGAGGGTTGTTGCTTTGAGCAATTTCTGTGAACAGGACGTTGACTTTGTTGTGATCCAGACGGATCACGTCTTGGATGTTCATGTCTTGCTTATCAGAACCTTGGGTAACAGCACTACCTACTACACCACTGAAAGCGGCGATCGCATCTTGAACTCGTCCCCAAATACCTTGGTCTGCGTCTTGTCCAGTGAGTTCACGCACACCCAAAATTTCTAAAATACCTTTGAGTTGTTCTTGGTGAGCGCGGTTCTCAAAGTTAACGGCGTTTAAGGGGCCGATGGCTGCTAATACGTCAGCACCAACTTTTTGGGCTGCTTTGTGAACTAACAAACCGCTCATTACTTGTTGATGCTTGAGCAACTCGTGCTTAGATACTTTTTCAAAAAAGCTTAATTGAGAACCTTGCATCAATTTGCGAACTTGATCAACCATTTCGCTGACTGTTTGTCTTGGTTGTTGTTGAACGCCATATTGAACGATAACAGTTTCTATGATGCCCAAGTTCTTCCGGTCATCTTCGAGGAAATCACGAAGTCTTCTAGAAATTTCTTCGTCAGTTGTTTCTCTGAGAAAATTTTCCTCATTCTCAATAATCAACTGTTGAAGTAGTTTTACATCAGCTAATTTTACACCGATAGCATTACGTTTTGCATCATCTAAAGTTGATACCATTCTGAAGTTCTCCTCATGAAAGTAGTCGGATTTTTAACTAATCTCAGGTTGACATAATTCTTTGTAGTTTTCCCTCCTTCTTTTGAGCGATTAACTAGGTAACTCAGGATAGAAAATAAATATTTTTTTTATAGAAATAAACAGTTCTACTTTTAGACATACAAGCATTCAAGAATTACTCCATCTATAGATAGATAATTTTTTTATTTGACTTGTTTAAATTGACTCAAAGATATTTATTTTTATGGGAGATTTATTAATAATGCCGGAAACCCCCGGATTAGGAGAACAGGCGCTGAGTAAAGCGGCAGAGTTCGGGTTATCTAACCAGTTAGATGAAGTCGAAAATCTCGATATAGATATCAAAACCGATCCACTGAAAATAGTCCAGGGACAGGTGGATAAGGTCAAGATTGAGGGTGCAGGTTTGGTAATGCAAAAAGACCTCCGTGTAGAGTTAATGCAAATGCAGGTCAATAATGTTGCCATTAATCCTTTAAGTGCAGCCTTTGGCAAAATTGAACTGACCAAACCCACAGTCGGTAGTGCGCGGGTTGTTTTAACAGAAGCAGACATTAACCGCGCCTTCAATTCTGAATTTGTGCTTGCCAAAATTCAAAACCAGAAAATACATATTAACGGGCAGTTGAAAACTGTTAAGCCTCAACAAATAGACTTCCGCTTACCAGGTGAAGAAAAAGTAGCAATAAATGCTGACATTCTCTTAGTTGAAAATAACGAAACTCACAAGGTTGCCTTCACCGCCGTACCGCAAGTTAATGCTAGTGGCACATCTGTGTCACTGGAAAATGTTACCTACGGCGAAGAAGCAGAAATTTCCCCAGAATTAACACAAGAGTTCGTAGAACAAACTAGTGAAATTTTAAACCTCAGCAACTTCGATTTAGAAGGTATGAGTTTGCGACTAAAGCGACTACAGGTAGAAACAGGCAAACTCACGCTGCAAGCGGAAGCTTATGTAGAACAAATTCCCTCAACTAATAACTAGTAGGATACTGAATTATGGAAACCACAGATACAACTACTACAGGTTCCTCTGCTTCCTCTCCATTTCCGAATATTCCCCCCATTATTGAAACAGACGATCGCGAGTATCGTGATACAGGTGTACCAAGTACAGTGGCGATCGCCGGACACCCCCTCCACCCCCTCAGCGTGATTTTCCCCATCGCCTTCCTAGCCGCCGCCTTGGGTAGCGACTTCGGTTACTGGCTAACCCGTGATTACTTCTGGGCTAGGGCTTCTATCTGGTTAATTGGCTTGGGTTTAGGAGGCGGACTCATCGCCGCCGCCACAGGCTTAAGCGACTTCTTAAAAATTGAACGTGTCCGCAAGCGTAACGCTGGTTGGGTGCATTTAATTCTCAATGTGTCCATCCTCGTTTTGACACTGGTAAACTTCCTTGTCCGCTTGGGTAATATTGACGGCAGAATCTTACCTTGGGGACTATTAATCTCTCTAGTTGTTGGTACTCTAACTAGCGCTTCTGGCTGGTTCGGTGCAGAACTTTCTTATCGCCACAAAATCGGCGTAGTAGGGGCTGGTAGTAAGAGATATCCCTAGTTAGGGGTGTAAGGGTATAGGGGTGTAGGGGAAAAATTACTACTCCCGACTCCCTTCAATTTATTGACACTCCCGAAAAATAACCATCATCCTGTCTCTACTCATTGTGGTAGTGATGGGTTTTTTGTTTAATTCCTAATTTTCTACCATTACTTGTTACCCATTACCAGCCACCAAGATATGATAAGAACTTAAGCGCACATGATATTATGCAGATAAAGGTTAAAGTTAAACCTAATTCCAAACAACAAAAAATTGCTGAAGAGGATGATGGTAGCCTGACAGTACACCTAAAATCCCCTCCGGTAGATGGTAAAGCTAATGAAGAGTTAATCAAACTTTTAGCGGAAAAATTTGCTGTGCCAAAATCTCATATCACAATTAAATCTGGTTTATCTTCGAGACAAAAGTTAATTGAGATTGACACATAAGGAAGGGATAGAGGCGCTTAGGCTAGGGACTAGGAAGGTAGTAAGGAGAGCAGAAGGGCAAAGAATAACA
Source organism: Anabaena azotica FACHB-119 (assembly GCF_014697625.1). Lineage (GTDB taxonomy): Bacteria > Cyanobacteriota > Cyanobacteriia > Cyanobacteriales > Nostocaceae > Trichormus > Trichormus azoticus_A. The sequence continues at coordinate 61,097 of NZ_JACJSG010000009.1, forward strand.
ACTGATAACTGATAACTGATAACTGATAACTGATAACTGATAACTGATAACTGACAAATTACCAGTCGTAGCATAATTGCGGTTCATGAGTGATACTAATATACCCAGATTGAGATTTGACTCTTTCTATCCACGCTAGAATAGCGGGGAATTGTGTTAACTCAAATCCACCTTCATCAGCGACGTGAGTGTATGCAAACAAGGCGATATCAGCAATTGTGTAACGCTCACCCACAAAAAAGCTCCGGTGTTGCAAATGATTTTCCATCACTTTGAGAGCTGCGTAACCAGGTTCACGTTTTTGTTCTAAAGCTGCAAGATATTCTTCAGCTTTACCTAAAATAGAAACCCAAAATCGTGATGTGGCAATATATGGTTCATGACTGTATTGTTCAAAAAATAACCATTGCATGACTTGGGCTTTTAAATAGCGATCGCTTGGTAAAAATTCTGTATATTCGCTCAAGTAAAGCAATATAGCATTTGATTCTGCTAAATACTTGCCTGGAGCAATTTCTAAAACTGGTATTCTCCCGTTAGGATTTTTACTTAAAAACTCTACACTGCGGCTCTCTCCTTTCAAAATATTCACTTCTACTCGTTCAAATGGCATACCCATTTGTGTTAACAAAAGTCTCACTTTATAGCCATTGCCTGAAGGTAAAAAATCGTACAAACGTAAGGTTTCCATGTAGAAATTAAGATAGAGAATATGTTACGAAGTTAAGGTGTAAAATACAATATCTTACAAAAGTATTCTTGATTAACAGGATAATTATCTTATTTAATTTATGTTTTTATTAAAGATAAAAATTATTTGCATAAATAAAAATTAATCTGTTAATTAAGGTGAGACAGAAATGTTTTTTTTGATGCAATATGTTAGAATAACAATATGTGTGGAAGATTTACTTTAACCCAGTCAGCAGAAGCATTAGCCGAAGTTTTTCATGTCCAGCAACGGCTGGATTTAGAGGCTCAATATAACATTGCACCTACGCAAACTGTAGTGACATTGTTACATAACGCCGAAACTAACAAACGAGAATTTCACAAGTTTCGATGGGGTTTAATACCCTCGTGGGCGAAAGATCCGACAATATCAACCAAGCTCATCAACGCCAGAGCCGAGACTATTGCCGAAAAACCCTCTTTTCGTTCAGCCTTCAAGCAAAGACGCTGCTTAGTAGTAGCTGATGGCTTTTATGAATGGCAAAGACATCAGGCTAAAAAGCAGCCATTCTATTTTCGGCTACGAGATGAGCAACCCTTTGGCTTTGCGGGATTATGGGAAAAATGGACAAACCCTGATGGGGAGGAAATTAGCTCCTGTACAATTGTCACTACAGCAGCAAACGAACTACTGCAACCCATCCACGACCGAATGCCAGTAATTCTCTCCCCCCAAGATTACGATTTGTGGTTAGATCCCCAACAGCAAAAGCCCCAAGCGTTACAACACTTATTATCCCCCTATCCAGCCTCAGAAATGACCGCCTACCCAGTCAGCACCCTAGTCAATAGCCCAAAACACAACAATGCAGATTGTATTATCCCCCTCGAAGAGCAGAATAGCTCTCTAAATCAGTTACATTAACTATTGGACTGGGGATTGGGGATTTAATCAGTGAACAGTTATCAGTTAACAGTTATCAGGTTATTTTCACTGACAAACTACTCAGGACTCAGGACTGATCACTCGTTACCAAAACAATAGAAACACAATATGCCAAGAACGCAAAAAAACGATAATTTTATTGATAAATCCTTTACTGTCATGGCAGATATCATTCTCAAGATACTGCCAACCAACAAAAAAGCTAAAGAAGCCTTCGTTTATTACCGAGATGGGATGTCAGCGCAGGCAGAAGGGGAGTATGCCGAAGCATTAGAATATTATGAAGAAGCCCTCACCTTGGAAGAAGATACCAACGATCGCGGTTATATTTTCTACAACATGGGGCTAATATATGCTAGCAACGGCGACCACGAAAAAGCCCTAGAACTTTATCACCAAGCCATTGAAAATAATCCCAAGCTACCCCAAGCCTTGAATAATATTGCCGTTATTTACCACTACCAAGGCGAAAAAGCCAAAGAAGCTGGTGATAACGACGGTGGCGAAGCACTGTTTGACAAAGCCGCAGACTATTGGGTACGCGCCATTCGCATGGCTCCCAATAACTACATCGAAGCGCAAAACTGGTTAAAAACCACCGGACGGATGCAAATTGACGTATTCTTTTAGTCATTGGTCATTGGTCATTGGTCATTAGTTTTTGACCACTGACCACTGACCACTGACAACTAACCACTGACAACTAACAAAATTATGATTGACCGCGAACAAGTCCGTAAAGTAGCATTGCTTGCACGTTTGGAATTAACTCCAGAAGAAGAGGAACAATTCACTACTCAACTAGGGAGTATTTTGGATTATGTCGAACAACTAAATGAATTAGATGTTACTAATGTACCTCCCACAACAAGAGCAATTGATGTCAGCAACGTCACCAGAAAAGATGATCTGCAACCCTACGCTGACAGAGAAGCTATTCTGAGCAGTGCGCCTGAACAAGAAGGCGAATTCTTCAAAGTACCCAAAATTCTTAATGCTGAATAGTCATTAGTCCATAGTTCAAAACCTGAATGTTTGCTTTCAACTGATAACTGATAACTGATAACTGACCAAGGAGTAAATTATGGGTCTGGGTGTTCTCAAAAATGGTCAGTGGATACCAGAGCGGGAGCAAGAAGATTCCCAAGGTAAATTTATCCGTCCCTCAACTACATTTCGTCACCAGATTACAGCCGATGGTTCTAGTGGATTTAAGGCTGAATCTGGACGATATCATTTGTATATTTCTTGGGCTTGTCCTTGGGCTTGTCGCACGGCAATTATGCGCCAATTGAAGGGACTAGAAAATGCTATTGGTCTATCAGTAGTAGCTGCGGAAATTGACCAAAATAGTTGGGAATTTAGTGATGAACCTGGTGCTATTCCTGATACTGTCAATGGCGCTCAATACCTCTGGCAAGTTTATCTCAAAGCTGAACCTGATTATAGTGGGCGCGTAACAGTTCCGGTTTTATGGGATAAGCAAACCGGGACGATAGTTAATAACGAATCCCGCGAAATTATGAGAATGTTGGATACAGAATTTGAGTCTTTTGCTGAAAAAGATATCAATTTTTATCCACAACATTTACAAAAGACAATTGACGAGACTATAGACGCAATTTATCAACCTATCAATAATGGTGTTTATGGTGCTGGTTTTGCCACATCTCAATCAGCCTATGATGAGGCGGTAACAGATTTATTTGCTGCTCTTGAATACTGGGAAAATATATTAGGAAAGCAGCGTTATTTATGTGGGGAGCAAATTACCGAGGCGGACTGGTGTATGTTTACGACACTGTTTCGCTTTGATGCAGTTTATTATGTGCATTTCAAATGCAATATCCATAGAATTGTGGAATATCCAAATCTTGGGAATTACCTCAAGGAACTTTATCAATTTCCGGGGGTGAGAGAAACCTGTAATCTTGACCACATTAAACGCCATTATTACAAAAGCCATCCCAAAGTTAACCCCACTCGTATTGTACCGAAAGGGCCTGTGATTAATTTTGATGAGCCGCATAATCGCGGGTAGAGAGTGGGGAGATGAGGGAAACCCACCCCTAACCCCTCCCAAGAGGGGAATATGGAGATGAGGGAGAATAACTAATGACCAATGACCAATGACTAATGACTAATGATTCTATCTGCTCCCCAGAGCGATCGCACTAATTTATCGGTCATTTGTTCGCCAAATAGCCGCACTGCGATTTTATTATCTGGGTCGCGTTCGGCGATCGCCCGACGCATAATTAAGTCACGTTGGGCTAAAGCAGCACGTTCTGACTCTGGTACAGGTTCGGCTTCATCAACCCAAACCAACCACCGATCTATCATCTCATGAGCTACAGAACTTAGCGCCGCTATTGTTTCCTCTGTGACTGGGCTTGTGTAACACAGACTTGTCTGAGATTGTACCTGACGGATGTAGAGAGTTTTACTAATATATTGTTGGAAGCGTTCATCATTGGTAAATGATAGGTATCTTTCATTTGCAGGTTCATAATAGCGATCTAAGTAATCTAAGTCTGTGAATAAATCACTGCGAGCGATATAATCTATATAGAAAAACAAATGTGGTACAGTGGCGAACGCAAACGCCAAATGGGGAACGCGAATATGTGACCCTAACCAAATAGTTAAGTGCATATTGCAAAAACCTGATTGTGGTTCACGCAACCATGAATGCACTAGCCAATTGATTTCTTTACCTGTAAAAGTATTCAACGAACCATGCGCTGCGCCTACTTGAGCCTTATAGGTTTGTAAATCTTTAGTAGACGGATCTGGCTGTAGTTCAAAACGCGCGTCTATTTTTTGGCGTAGTTCTTTGGTAATATTCCATAATCGCTCAAATATTGCTGTACTATCTACAGGGTGTTGCTGTTCAATCATTATTGCCAATACCGCCTTTAATGGTGATGTATGCAAATAAAGTTAATTTTATTGCAAAACAATTACATCTGGCTTGTGTTCGAGTTCACTTCTAATTACTAAGACGTATTAAATTGACGATTTATTAAATCTTTTTAAGTCACTTTGTATAAATTTTGATGAGCTATAGCACTATACAAAACACTTCATCTTCAGGTTTGTAGTAAGGACTTTAGTCCTTTTCTTCGGACTAAAGTCCTTACTACGAACTGAACCTCACCTTAATTAACATAGTTTGAACATCCTAGACTATCGGCGGTTAATTATTCTTAACTAAACTATATCGCTCAAGAATTATCATAACTCTGTAATTACTATCTAAATTTTGTATAATTATATTCCTTTGGTAGAAGTCAAACTAATCAATATATTTCTATAATAGTTAAAGCAATAAAGTATTAACCGCCCATAAAAGAGGATGAATACGGATGCACACTGATGAGTTTGTATTTCCGTAGGTAAACAACGTTATAACTAAGAAAGAATGAAAGAGAAAAAGCAGTAATTACATTAATTTATGTAAATATTTTGCTTGTAAAAGCCATCAATATTCTAGTTAGATTGTTCTTAATTTTAAGAATTGAGAATAACCGATTTTAATAAAAAAGAGGTATAAATGAAATTAATAAAGGTTGATGATAGTGAAGTTGCCTTATCAGTAAAGAGCAGCGAAGATAAAGCTGTTGACTGGAGAAGAGTCGCACATCCACGCCCACAGTTGGTGCGATCGCACTGGCAAAACCTCAATGGTTTATGGAAGTTTGCATATGACGACGAAGGTCAATGTGTGCAACCCAGCGACCTCAAGCAATGGACTCATCTGATAGAAGTGCCATTTGCCCCGGAATCAACTAGAAGTGGTATAGGCGAGACAAATTTTCACCCCAACTGTTGGTACGAACGGGAATTTACCACACCAGCAGGTGATGGCAGATTGCTGTTACACTTCGGTGCAGTAGACTACCGGGCGCGTGTGTGGGTGAACGATAAATACATAGCCGAACATGAAGGCGGACACACTAATTTCTCCCTCGATATTACCCATGCCTTAAATGACAGTGGTACAACAAAAGTCACAGTTTGGGCGCAAGATGATCCGCTAGACCTCGCCAAGCCTCGCGGGAAGCAAGATTGGCAATTGAAACCCCACAGTATTTGGTATCCCCGCACTAGCGGTATTTGGCAAACCGTCTGGGTTGAGCGAGTGGGTAAGACTTATCTCGGTCATCTGTGCTGGAATTGCGACTTTGAACGCTGGGAAGTGGCTTTTGAAGCAGGGTTGGCGGGTGAACTACCTGTTGGTGGCGTACAAATCAGGATGAAATTGAGCATTGGCGATAAGGTGTTGGCGAATGATACCTACGATGTATTGAACGGAGAAATTAATCGTCGCATCGCCCTTGGTGATCCGGGAATTGATGATTTCCGCAACGAATTATTGTGGAGTCCGGAAAAGCCAACGCTAATTGATGCAGAAATTGAAGTGTGGGGTGAAGATCGCCTACTGGATGAGGTAAAATCTTACACAGCCATGCGGATGGTAAGTATACAGCGCGATCGCTTTATGCTCAATGGTCGCCCCTACTATCTCCGCCTCGTCCTTGACCAAGGCTACTGGCCAGATACCCTGATGACTCCACCCAGCGATGAAGCCTTGCGGCGCGACGTAGAACTAATCAAAGCAATGGGTTTCAACGGAGTCCGCAAACACCAAAAAATTGAAGACCCCCGATTCTTATATTGGGCAGATGTTTTAGGCTTATTGGTATGGGAAGAAATGCCTAGCGCCTATCGCTTCACTCGCAAAGCTGTAGAACGGATGACGCGGGAGTGGACGGAAGTTATCAAGCGAGATTCCAGCCATCCCTGTATTGTGGCTTGGGTTCCTTTTAATGAATCTTGGGGTGTGCCAAACTTAGTTGAGACAGCAGCGCACCGCAACTATGTTTTGGCAATGTATCACTTAACCAAAACCCTCGATTCAACTCGTCCAGTAATTGGTAACGATGGCTGGGAAAGTACAGATACAGATATCTTAGCAATTCATGATTATGACACCAAGCCCCAGCAACTACTGCGGCGTTACGGCCCAGAGGTGAAACTGTCGGATATGCTCAATCATAAACGCCCTGGTGGACGTATTCTCACCCTGGACAACTATCCCCATCAAGGACAACCAGTGATGCTGACAGAGTTTGGTGGTATTGCTTATGCGCCAGAAGACGAACCCGGTGCAGATAAAGCTTGGGGATATGAGCGGTGTTGGAGTGTCTCCGAATTAGAAATGAAATACTCTGCCCTACTGGAAACCGTCAATAGTATTGAACTATTCAGTGGTTTCTGTTACACCCAATTTACCGACACCTTCCAAGAAGCCAACGGTTTATTATATAGCGATCGCACTCCCAAATTCCCCATAGCAGCAATTCGGGCTGCAACCCTTTCAGGAGAAGGATTTTGCACTCCTAGCCGATGTTAATAGGACTTACGCATGAAAACGAAAAATCAAGGGTGTAGGCAAGGGTATGGGGGTATAGGGCAATACGGTTTAGATAAGAATAATTAACCGCCGATAAACGCCGATAAACGCCGATGAATTTAGATATTTAGTTAATGTTTCTGCCCAATTTAGCCTTAACTGAACCGTATTGAGGTATAGGGGTGTAAAAACTCTCAACCTATACCCCTAAACCCTTACACCCTTACACCCTACCTCCATAGATAAACTCTGACTTTTCACGGGATCTGAAAGACCTCTCTCCAAACCTCTCTCCTACAAGGAGAGAGGCTTTGATTTCTCCCCCTTCCCTTGAAGGGAAGGGGGCTGGGGGGTTAGGTCTGCTGTTAACTTTTCCACATAACGTGAAAAGTCAGAGATAAACTCGGTGCGTAAGTCCTAGTTAAATAGGTGAAGAAGCAATAGGTAATAAAGAAATCCCCATAATGAAAGTTAGGGGATTTTTTCTGTTGAGATATTATTTGAATCACAATATACGGTATTTACTTAGAAAGTCTTTAATTAATCGCAAAAATAACAGTAGATTAGCTGATTACGATTTAGTTATTGCATCTGTAGGATGTAGCCTGATGCAATTATTCATGTTAACAAAACAAGTGCTAAAAACTTTGATATAGCAATCTTTATTAACGTGAGTTCGATGAACCTCTCCCTCCCAACCTCCCTCTCCTAAAAGGCGTTCGCGTAGCGTCTCCGTCAGGCGAGGGAGGAGAAACGAAAAAATCACCTTCTTACTCTGGTGCATATCCCGGCGTAAGATTCCATAGTTACTGGGCGAGGGAGGAGAAACGAAAACCTCACCCCCAACCCCTCTCCTCGAAGGAGAGGGGTTGGGGGTGAGGTCAAAACAACGCTTGTCGAACTCACGTTTTATTAACAACGGAGAGATAACGGTAGACACAAATGCACGCCAATAATTGTGTAACTCAGCAGAGTAGAAAGCGCCATAAATCTATATTCCAGTATTTGGTAAATTCTGCTAAACATCCAGCGATTATCATTTAAATAAGCTACGTTACTGTATCCTCACTACATCTTGGCGGCGATTATATGAGATATTCGTAATTATGAAAGGGTCGTTAAATCTTTGGTGTGGATTAAAACCTTTAATATTTGCATCTTTATTAATAGCAATATTTCATCATCAATCGGCATTCTGTGTAGAACCTAGTAGCGGAGTAATTGCCCAAAACCCTTATCCCCGCAACTTATCACCGGATAGATTTGATGATATTCCTGTTAATTCCTCGCAGCCATTAAACCAGGAACAATTATTACCTCCACCTCAAATAGAAAATCAACCGTCGGGACAGGATGATCCAGATGCGAAATTTCAGGTTGATCGGATAGAGGTGGTTGGTAGTACAGTTTTTACACCAGAACAGTTTGCCGCAATTACAAATCCTTTGATCAAGCGAGAAATTACCTTTGCAGACTTGTTAGAAGTTAGAGATGCGATTACGAAACTGTATACAGATAAAGGTTATGCAACGACGGGGGCGTTAATTGCACCGCAAATATTAGAAGCGGGAGTTGTGAAGATTCAAGTTATTGAAGGCAGCATACAAGAAATCAAAATTATTGGCAATAGGCGATTGCAAAGTCAATATCTTCGCGATCGCATCCAATTAGGTGCTACTCAACCCCTAAATATACCCCGTTTACTAGAAACTCTCCAACTGCTACGCCTTGATGCGCGTATCAAAAATCTGTCAGCAGAGTTGCAATCTGGTGTCACTCCAGGGACTAACATTTTGCAGGTGGAAGTGGAAGAAGCAGATACATTCGAGTTAACAGCAACTTTAGATAATGGGCGATCGCCAAGTGTAGGTAGTTTCCGCCGGGGAGTAGACATCGAACAAGCAAATTTACTGGGTTTGGGTGATACCCTCAGCGTGGGTTATACTAATACTGATGGTAGTAATACGGTCAGCCTCAACTACACTTTGCCGATTAATGCCCGCAACGGTACTGTATTCTTTGGTTTTAACCAAGGGTGGAATCACGTTATTGAAAGACCATTTAGCGTTCTGGATATTCAATCGAATACCTACTCTTACGAGTTAGGATATAAACAACCGCTATTGCACAAACCAACCCAGGAACTAGCAATAGGATTATCTTTCTCCCGTCAGGAAAGTCAAACGGAGTTAGGTATTGATAATATTGGGCCGTTTCGCCTCTCCCCTGGTGCAGATGCTAATGGTGCAACGAGAATTTCTGCCCTACGCTTTTTTCAAGAGTATACCCAACGCAGTCAACAGCAAGTATTTGCCTTGCGATCGCAATTTAGCTGGGGTTTGAGTTGGTTTGATGCCAATATCAGCAGCGATCAGCCAGATAGCCGCTTCTCTGCTTGGCGAGGACAGGCGCAGTGGTTACGCCAGCTAGCCCCAGAAACTTTATTTTTAGCCAGGGGTGATATACAACTAGCCAGTGATTCATTAGTACCCTTAGAACAATTTGGTTTGGGAGGACAGCTAAGTGTGCGCGGCTATCGTCAAGACTTATTGCTGACAGATAACGGAATGCTTTTCTCAGCAGAATTGCGGTTGCCTATAGTCCGTGCTACTGGAATTGGTGGTGTATTACAACTTACACCTTTTATTGATATAGGTACAGGTTGGAATTACAAGGGACAAAACCCATCACCGGATACTTTGGTAGGTACAGGTTTAGGGTTACTATGGAGACAGGGTGATAACTTTTGGGCGAGGTTAGATTGGGGAATTCCCTTGACATCAGTAGAAGGCGAGAAGCGATCGCTCCAAGAAAATGGACTGTATTTTTCCATCCGATACTCACCTTTCTAAGATTACACTTCCCAAAACACTCGACAATATTAGATACTCATATTATGATTAAGTCACCAATTTGATGTTTGGCAAGTCGAAGCGGGCGCAAAAACCCTGGAGACCCGCCAAAATCCCCAGAACCTTGACAACATAATAATTACAGCGTTTCCATAATTAGGGAAGTTGCAAATTATTTGCAATAAGCGCGGCTGAAAATGACCATTATTTTCCACCCGCCAAATCGCTTCCCAGGAACCTTGCTCTAGTTAAGTTTCAGTACTGAGCAGTTTCCATCAACTAATTCCCCTCACGGGGATTGAAACCTACGATTGAGTTTGACTTGCAAAGCCCGTTTAGTGTTTCCATCAACTAATTCCCCTCACGGGGATTGAAACTTTCTCCCATTCCTTCGGATCAATGGCTGAGGGTAGGGTTTCCATCAACTAATTCCCCTCACGGGGATTGAAACATTGAGTTTTGGGCTTTGATGGGGGGCTAACGCTGGAAGTTTCCATCAACTAATTCCCCTCACGGGGATTGAAACGCTTGGGATACAGCCTCGCCAGCTTTACCTATGGCTCGTTTCCATCAACTAATTCCCCTCACGGGGATTGAAACTTTGCGTTGGCGCAAAACTTCAAAGGCACAATCACAGAAGTTTCCATCAACTAATTCCCCTCACGGGGATTGAAACATGAGCTTTTGATTACTTGTCCCAATCAGAATTTGGTTTCCATCAACTAATTCCCCTCACGGGGATTGAAACAACTACATCTCCTTGGAAATATTTTTCAATTGATTGCAGTTTCCATCAACTAATTCCCCTCACGGGGATTGAAACTTCATTACTTAAATCGCGGTAAGCAGCTCTGAGGATGTTTCCATCAACTAATTCCCCTCACGGGGATTGAAACGTCCGTCGTCATCTGTTAGAGTTCCTTGAAAGTTATCGTTTCCATCAACTAATTCCCCTCACGGGGATTGAAACAACCCAAGTTCAGCCAAGTGCGTGGACGCAACTCCAACCCAGGTTTCCATCAACTAATTCCCCTCACGGGGATTGAAACATAATGGGAAGCGCGATCGCAATTCGGCTGATGTGTTTCCATCAACTAATTCCCCTCACGGGGATTGAAACTTTTCCAAAATATTCTTAGGACTTACGCATTGACAGAGAAGCCAAAATAACAGGTATAGTTTTCAAGGCTTAGAGCTAAATTCTTCCACAATATTTTGGCGATCACAAGCAATCAAGTGTGATTGACAAAAGCCTGAAACAACCTATTTACTGTGATACACAAGATAGTTATTTTGTACAGTGCGTAAGTCCTAATTCTTTAAATATTGAACCTGAAATTGTTTCCATCAACTAATTCCCCTCACGGGGATTGAAACGCGCCATTTACCCAAGTTCTAGCCAATGGCGTGATGGTTTCCATCAACTAATTCCCCTCACGGGGATTGAAACAAAGGATGATCTTCATCTACTAACGCAAGAGATCCCAAGTTTCCATCAACTAATTCCCCTCACGGGGATTGAAACAGCCAGTGTTTTTCATTAACAATTGCTCATATTTACGTTTCCATCAACTAATTCCCCTCACGGGGATTGAAACCTTCTATTACTTCTATTGTTACTCAAAATGCCCAAGGTTTCCATCAACTAATTCCCCTCACGGGGATTGAAACTGCCGTAATCGGCATATATCCAATCTTTTTTCAAGTTTCCATCAACTAATTCCCCTCACGGGGATTGAAACGCGAGATTGATATTACAATCAATTCAGCGATCGCCAAGTTTCCATCAACTAATTCCCCTCACGGGGATTGAAACATTGGCGTAACTTCTTTCATCAACACTTTTTCGCATCAAGTTTCCATCAACTAATTCCCCTCACGGGGATTGAAACAAGTCGTAAGGATAAAATTTTCTTGAATACATAATGTTTCCATCAACTAATTCCCCTCACGGGGATTGAAACAATTCAACGTTTGCGTTGTTGAATAAGCCTGTAAAAGTTTCCATCAACTAATTCCCCTCACGGGGATTGAAACCTCCTGGGAACAATCTGTGTTGGGGAGACTTTTTAACGTTTCCATCAACTAATTCCCCTCACGGGGATTGAAACGTTGATTTATTTAAGGAGTTTGTAAAATGACTGTATGTTTCCATCAACTAATTCCCCTCACGGGGATTGAAACAAAAGGTAATGATTGTACCAATTCGCCTAAATCGGTTTCCATCAACTAATTCCCCTCACGGGGATTGAAACTACGGGGATAACTAGGAATAATCAGATTAGTTTGGGTTTCCATCAACTAATTCCCCTCACGGGGATTGAAACATCAGTTACCTTTTTATTGGTATCTGATATTTTTTTGTTTCCATCAACTAATTCCCCTCACGGGGATTGAAACTCGTCAATACCGAATTGAGCCACTAACCTATTAGTTGTTTCCATCAACTAATTCCCCTCACGGGGATTGAAACTAATTAAGAAAGATAAGATTAAAAAAGTTATGTTGGCAGTTTCCATCAACTAATTCCCCTCACGGGGATTGAAACAGTTTCGTAGCTGCCACCACGACAACTCATTCTTTGTTTCCATCAACTAATTCCCCTCACGGGGATTGAAACAATGCCGTTTGCAATTCCTGCCAAGTTAAATCTGTGTTTCCATCAACTAATTCCCCTCACGGGGATTGAAACATAAACCGAAGTGTCCTCAGTCGCATAAGAGATGAGTTTCCATCAACTAATTCCCCTCACGGGGATTGAAACATTGTGCCGTTGTTCTGAAGCTCACACTCCCCCAAAGTTTCCATCATCTAATTCCCCTCACGGGGATTGAAACAACTTTACTATCAGGGAAATGGGTAAGTTTACTTATGCGTTTCCATCAACTAATCCCCCTCACGGGGACTGAAACGCTGTTAAAATTATATAAATCCTTTTTTTGTGGTGGTTTCTATCAATTAATTCCCCTCACAGGAACTGAAAGATATCAGTTTTTGTGCTGCATCTTTTGGAGTCGTCCTTGCAAGTTGTTATCAATCAAATACCTTCACGAGGATGAAAACATAAAAAAATTATTAACAAAGGAATCAAAGTTGTTCACATAGAAGCAGTAAAACCTAACAGAGGCGAGAGGCTAGAGACTAGAGGTTAGAACATTCTCATCCATAGGGAAAGAACAGTATCTAGCAAATTTTTATGTAAATATTTCTGAATAAACAAACCATTATCTGATTTGCTCAGGCATACTTTAACAAGTAGGCATAAAAAAATCTCTTTATAGAGGTTATTTTATCCACTAATCTTTTGAAAAAATTTAGAAACTAAATATTGTGAAATAAAACTAAAAATGTCCACAACCAAAATATAGTTGTTATTTCAATTATTTAATGTATAAATAATTGAACTAGGTGGGCATGAATAATTGACCAGTTTTGAAAATGATTTCGCAATATATTTAAAATACTAACTTTTTTCAAGAGTTAAAAAATCATTAACTTTTTCTGCGGTCAATACGCTTTTGAAAGCTGAAAAGGAGTGAAGTTTTTGTTTTGCTGAGACTGACTATTGTAGGTATCTAAATATAGGAATCCGATTTGATTCCTGAAAAAATCTCAGTACCTGTAGAGCGCTGCCCACCGGAGCATTGTTTTTGTGGGCAGTGCAGCGCCCTACTGCCACTAAAAATATTTGATATTTTTAGTAACTATATAAATGCAATCTTGTTCTGAGACAACGGGATTATCGTCATATAGTTTTGCTAACCCTGACAATACCAATTAATGAAAAATTAAGGATTTTTACACTCAGTCATAACAGACAATCTTAACTGACATCTTGCACCTTCTCAATAAGCATATGGCTCCCTGCACTCCCCACCCTACGAAATCATAAGGGTTTCAAGCTCAGATTTTCGCAATAACAGAGTGGTGCAAGATATGAGTTAATGCGTAAATCCTGTTAGTCATACTGAAGAATAATCTATCTTCAGCTATCAAAAACTTTTCAAAATTAAAAATAAGAGGAGTTTCCACAATGCCCAACAAGCCTTGGCATCGACAAATCCTTATTTTGGCACTTTTGCGCTTAAATCAGTTCCGTGACACCTTGCGGCGGCAGAATTTGCACGATACATCGCAACTCCCAAATAAAGATAAATTACCTCAACCTTTGCCAGATCCTGAAAAACGGTATCTCAAGACTCGGACATTTGATGGCAGTTATAACGACCTAGAGCATCCAGAAATGGGAATGATTGGTACTCGTTTTGGGCGCAATGTGCCGTTAAAGGAAGCTTACCCAGATGAACAGAATTTGATGAAGCCCAACCCGCGTCAAGTAAGTTTGGCGTTGATGACGCGAAAAGAGTTTATCCCTGCAACTACATTAAATATTCTGGCGGCTGCATGGATACAATTCCAGAACCATGATTGGTTTGTGCATAAACACCATCCCACCAAGAAGTTGGAAATTCCTCTAGAAAAGGGTGATCCTTGGCCTGAAGAGTACCGTCCGATGAACGTACCCCAAACCGAGGCAGATCCTTCTCGTCCTGAAGGAGATAAATCAGGGCCACCAACATTTATTAGTGATTCAACTCATTGGTGGGATGGCTCACAAATCTATGGCTATGATGAAAAATCAGCCGATAAACTACGTTCTCATGTGGATGGGAAGCTAACAATCGGCGATGATGGACTGCTACCTTTAGACCCAGAAAAAGGTGTTGACCTCACAGGTTCCAATGATAATTGGTGGGTCGGGTTGAGTTTGCTGCATATTCTGTTTGTTAAGGAACATAACACCCTCTGCGATGAACTCAAGCGGCGGTATCCTGATTGGAATGATAATACACTCTACGACCATGCGCGGTTAATTAATGCTGCCTTAATGGCAAAAATTCACACCGTAGAATGGACACCCGGTATCCTCGCCCATCCTGCCCTGCAAATTGGTATGAATGCCAACTGGTATGGACTACTTGGACAGGATATAAAACGATGGTTTGGTCGAATTGGGGATGGCGAGTTATTAAGCGGAATTGTTGGTTCGTCAACAGATCACCATACAGCCCCCTACTATTTGACAGAAGAGTTTGTATCTGTTTATCGGTTGCACCCGTTAATTCCCGATGAGTTTGAAATCCACGAACTGAAAACAGGGAAACTGCTGGAGAAGAAGGATTTCTTTGAAGCATCTGGCAAACGCACGCGGGCGCTCGTTGAAGCCGTTCCCATCACCGACTTATTCTATTCCTTGGGCGTTGCACATCCAGGGGCAATTACCTTACACAATTACCCGCGCTTCTTGCAACAGTTGGTGCGGGATAATGGCGAAGTATTTGACCTAGCCGCAGTCGATATTTTACGCGATCGCGAACGTGGGGTTCCTCGCTATAACCGTTTCCGGGAACTGATTGGTCGTGGTCGAGTCAAGTCCTTTGAGGAGATTACCTCTAACCCGCAGTGGGCGAAAGAGTTGCGCGAAGTCTACAACAATGACATCGATAGCGTTGATTTGATGGTGGGGATGTTCGCCGAAGATTTACCAGAGGGATTTGGCTTCAGCGATACAGCCTTTAGAGTATTTATTCTCATGGCATCACGACGCTTAAAGAGCGATCGCTTCTTCACAAAAGATTATCGAGCAGAAGTATATACCCAATTTGGGCTGGATTGGATTGATAACAACACCATGTTAACCGTGTTGCGTCGCCACTACCCTGAATTGTCCCTTGCACATACAGGTCTCAACAATGCTTTTGCTCCCTGGAGAAAATTGTTTAAATAAGCAGATGTTTTTGGTGCAACCATAGCGGCCTGATAGCTAATAACATTTCTACGTGAAGGCGCAGAAAAACAACCCCACCGCCTACGACACCTCCCCTTAGCCAAATAAATAATGTAGAGACGTTGCAGGCAACGTCTCTACAGTCAAGAATAAAGTGCTTCTTGAAGAAACGGTATTAACACAGAAGGATATTAAAACATTAACCAATCATCAACATAAAACCCTTACTTTCAAAAGTCCCCAATCCCCAGTCCCCAGCCCCATATGATCAGCCCAGAACAAGTCCATGATTCTCAGGTGAAACCGCATAATCCCGATGCACTGCCCACAGCTTACCCATCGTGGACTGCGAAACAAAAGCAGGAATTTCTGTGGAATGAAAGGATTGTGAAAACCCAGTATGAACAACTGCCTCCTCTGCCAAAAATTGATGTCATCGGTCTATTTCTGACTCCTTTAAGAGCAAAAATGGACTACGCATCCGATGAAGCCCCGGCAAACTGGAAAAAAGCAATTCATGCCCGTGCCAGTGTCGCCAAAATTCAATTCATTCCCGCCGATAACACCCCGTTTACAGGATTGTTTAGAGGGGCAGATTATGGTCTGTTGCGATTATCACTCACAGGTGATCCTAGCGATCGCGGATTTGCTCCGGGTCTTGCCATCAAATGGTTAATTGATAGCAATGCTTCCGAAGATTTTTCCGCTCTCGTTTCCTTAACGGGACAGGGAAAAAACTACAACTTCTTCGCCAATGAGTTTTCCAACATTGTTCCCGTTGTCAGAGAAATTGGCCCCAAATTGATCAATCTCATCTTTAAGAGAGTGACTCGATATCCCACAAAAATATCGTTAAAAAAATTAGGTGAAATTGATCAACAGGGTCGAAAGGTGGCTCATCCTCTCTATCCCATGCAACTATTTTTAGTTCCCAGCCAAGCCGTGCAGTTTTCCGCAAGTCCTGAACATGATTTTCGCCAAGACTTAGCAACGATTAAACCTGGAACAACGATATTTTCTGTTTATGGAATTGATTCGCAACAGATTGAAACTAATAAAATACCAGAGTCTGAGTATCGCCGTAATGCTCAATTGATTGGAAAAATTAAAACAACATCTGAATTTATCGCCTCCTCCTACGGCGACAGCCGCCTCTTTTTTAGACACCAGCGTTTTGGTAAATAACTTATGGCTGATAATCTTTTTGAACCACTACATTTTCGCAATTTAACAGTTAAAAATAGAATTTTTCGCTCGAATATTTCCGGCAGATTTGACAATTATGACGGTTCTGGCAACCAAGCCCGGATTAATTGGGAAGAGAAATTTGCCCGTGGCGGTGTGGGGGCAATTATTACATCTTTTGTTCCCGTAACCATTCGCGGGCGAATTATTCCTAATTATGCCACAATTGACAGCGATGCACGCATTCCCTTCTGGCGAGAAGTAGGTAACAAGGTGCATGAGTATGATTGCAAACTGCTGATGCAACTGAGCCATTCGGGTCGTCAGCAAGATGTTTCCGGGATTGAAAATCTCAACAAAAAAGCTCTGAGTTCAACCAGTCAAACAGAGTCTTTTCATGGGTTGCTTTGTCAATCAATGACCAAGACAGAAATTCAAGAAACTATCGCCGCCTTTGCTGCTGGCGCTCGTCGTGCGCGTGCAGCCGGACTAGATGGTGTGGAACTGCATAGCGCTAATGGCTATCTATTTACACAATTTCTCAGTTCAGGAATTAATGACCGTCAAGATGAGTACGGTGGGAGTTTAGAAAACCGCGCCCGTTTTCTGCTCGATGTAATTCGGGCTATCCGCCAGGAAGTGGGAAATGACTTTCATCTGCAAGTCAAAATCAGCGCCGTGGAATACAACAATGCGGTGATTCCTTGGGAGAAACCAGGGAATACACTAGAAGAATCTATCCAGGTCTGTAAATGGGTGGAAGCCGCAGGAGCCGATGCCATTCATGTCTCTACTGGTAGCATTTTTCCCCATCCGTTGAATCCAATCGGTGATTTTCCCTTTGAGGATGCCCTGCGATGGTACGATCTCATGCTTTCCAGTGGAATTTACACCTTCCGTAATTATCTGCTGTTCCGTTATCGGCTACTACGTCCCATTTTCTCATTTTTGTGGAATCGGCTCAAACCCAAACATAGACAACACCTGATCACAGAAAATCCGCTTACAGACGCTGATTTAGACCCATCGTTCCGGGAATATATATCAGCTAAGGAAATGCAGGCGCTATTGCACAAGTATCAGGGGATTAGTCTCAGCCATGCCGCAGAAATTAAAAAGCAGGTCAAGATTCCCGTAATTTGCACTGGCGGTTTTCAACAAGCTTCCTACATTAATCAAGCCATCCATGAAGGCTTGTGCGATGCGGTCAGTATTGCCCGTCCATTAGTAGCAAATAACGATTTAGTCAAGCAATTTGCAGCCGGCAAAGATGTTCCCAACAGACCCTGCACCTATTGCAATAAGTGCTTATTAAATGTGTTGGAAAATCCTTTGGGTTGCTATGAGGAACGCCGTTACAGTGGCGATCGCGAAATTATGGTCAAAGAAGTGCTGACGGTATTTGAACCTGCACCTTTTCAGTGAACAGTTATCAGTGAACAGTTATCAGTGAACAGTGGACAGTGGACAGTGGAAATAACCTGATAACTAATAACTAATAACTGATAACTGACAACTGATAACTGACAACTGATAACTGACAACTGATAACTGATGAGAGGAAAGATTGATGAGCGCACAAAGCACTCCAACTCTACCCACTAAAGGCTTCAAAAAGCTGTGGGTTTTGATTGTGAGCATTTTGTTGGCAGTGGCGATCGCAGTGCTAGTACCACTGATTGGCAACAATCCCGTCAAATACGCCGATATCAACGACCATTTTAAGTATGGTTCCATTGGTAGCGAACCCGCACGGGGTATTCCTTACTGGATCTGGAAGGTTCTGCCGCAGATGTTTCCAGAATACTTACCCGACAATGGCAAAGGCGGCTACGCATCTCTGGGTTTTATCTATGAACCAGGAAAGGATTTACCTGTAGGTTTCTCACAACGACGGGTGATAGTTGATCGTGTCGGGTTGAACTGTGCGGTTTGTCATACAGGCACGTTGCGAGACACGCCCGACAGCCCTCACCAAGTAATCCCAGCTATGCCTGCAAACACAGTCAATTTGCGGGGTTATATCCAGTTTCTCGGCAAAGTCGCCCTGGATTCTCGCTTTGACCCAGATGAGATGCTACCACAAATTGAAGCGATCGGTGGACACCTCAACCCCATCCAAAAAGTAATTTATCGTTACATTGCCATTCCCATGACAAGGGGTGCTTTGAGCATTCAGGGCGATCGCTTGTCATTTTTGAATCGTCAGCCTGAATGGGGGCCGGGACGAGTAGATACCTTCAATCCCTATAAAACCCTTCAGTTCAATTTTCCGATGGAGCAACTGCCAGAAAAGGAACTGATTGGCACGGCTGATTTTCCCTCGGTTTGGAATCAGCAGCCCCGCGAAGGACTGCAACTTCACTGGGATGGTGACAATACCTCGGTAGACGAGCGCAATCTCAGTGCTGGTTTGGGTGCGGGAATTACGCCAACAACAGTGGATCGTGCTGGGTTGAAACGGGTAGCTGATTGGTTATGGGAACTACCAGCGCCTACGTATCCTTACGCAGTCAATGCTGATTTAGCAGCCAAAGGTCAGCAGATATTTACCAACTCCTGTGCTAGTTGCCACGCTTTTGGAGGCGATCGCATTGGCAAAGTTTCTCCCATTCAAGAAATTGGCACTGACCCGCACCGCCTCAACTCCTATACCGACGAACTGCTAGCCAACCAGAACACCCTATTTGCTGGATACCCAGAACGATTTCAGCATTTCCGCAAAACTAACGGTTATGCCAATATGCCCCTTGACGGTATCTGGTTAAGAGCGCCTTACCTACATAACGGCTCTGTTCCCACACTGCGAGATTTGCTAGAAACACCAGAGAATCGACCCAAAGAGTTCTACCGTGGTAACGACCTATTTGATCAACAGAATGTTGGCTTTGTGTCTAATGTTGCTCAGGAAGGTGATAAAAAATACTTTAAGTTTGACACCCAACTGCCTGGTAACAGTAATACAGGACATACATATGGTACGGAACTCTCTTTAGAAGACAAGAATGCTTTAATTGAGTACTTGAAGAAGCTCTAATATCATGTTTGTTGGCAAACTTATGATATCTGTGGAGGTTGGTAATTGGTAATTGGTAATTGGTAATTGGTAATTGGTAATTGGTAATTGGTGATGGAAAAAATAATTGCCTATTAGCTATTATCTGTTACCACTTAAACCAACCATATTATAAATAATTAGCCGAACTTGATATGATTCCTTGTCTTGATTGTGTAAAGATACACATAACCGGAAACAAAGATTATGGGTAGTGCAAAAGAAAAAATAGGCAAACTGGTCGCTATTGTTGGGTTAATTGTTGTCCTGCTTGTGGGGTCAGTTTGGTACTTGAATTGGGTTCATCTGTATCGTAAAGTTCCTATTGCTTACGCCTCAGTGGAACAGCAATTTAACTATGGGACAATTGGGACGGAACAGATAGATAATGTACCCTATTGGATTTGGTTGATACTGCCACGGGTCTTTCCTGAAAAGTTGCCAGGCCCAGGCGGATATATGTCCCTAAAAATGGACTGGAAAGCTGGTGAGGAAGTACCTGTGGGGCTTGCCAAACAGACAATTGGATATCCCAAAGTCAGCCTTAACTGTGCAGCTTGTCATAATGCTACATTCTCCTCTTCTAACAATGAAGAAGTGAAAATGATACTGACAGGTACGGCTCCCAAATTTGATTTACAAGGTTACATTAATTTCCTACGTAGTAGTGCGAATGACCCTAGATTTGATTCCAGTTATCTGCTCACTAAACTGCAAGATGTTTATGAATTGTCTTGGCTAGAAAAATACTTTTATCGATTTATCATCATTCCCCAATCTCAGGAAGCTTTAAGTCAACTTAAGGACGTACCTGAGCTATTAAAATCTCATCCAGATTGGACGAAGGAAGCTATGCAGGAGTTTCCCTCAATTGAGTTTGAAAGCTCAAAAACTGCTCAACTTCCTTGAAAAAACCATTAATGCTACATTTAGACAAAGCCGAAAGTTTCAGTTCGTAGTAAGGACTTTAGTCCTGACAAAAGGACAGCATAGCTAATTGAAAATATGGGCATTACTGAATATACAGCATATTTCATCTGAGTGAGGTACACAAGGGCGGGCAAGATGCCCACCCCACAAGACTTTTACCATTTATATCTGTACCTTATTTACCTACAAATTCCTGTAAGTATCAAATAGCAAAATTACAGCATGGAACAGGTATCAGGGGACTCTTAACAGGCTTGAAAGTCTTTTTTACATTGCTTTTAGTGAAAATTTGTACCTCATTTACCCGCAATCTGCTGTATCTTTCATATTCTGATTCAGCAATGCTAAAAGGACTAAAGTCCTTACTACAAACTTTGATTGTTTTACACTAATATACCTATAACAAGAGGTTTTTACTATGAACAAATTCGTTAGATGGTTTAATATTGTTACTTTTATTGGTGTGCTGATTAATATTTTCGGGATGGCACTACCGTTTATTTTTACACCACAATGGTATCTCGATTTTTTCAACTTGCCAGGCGGTGGCGGATCGGTAATTTGGATGCGACAAGCTGGTTTACTGCTGTTTTTTATTTCCCTGTTGTACGTGGCTGGAGGTCGCGACCCCATCCGCTACAGTTGGAATGCTAAGTTCGCGGTGTTAGTGCGAATGACAATCGGAAGTTATTGGTTATGGCTGGTTTTTGTCGAGGGACAAACACCTTCATTCCTCTTCTTTGGTATTCTCGATTGTGTATATGCCATATTCAATGGGATTTTACTTTGGTTGGCGCTCAAAAATGCTGACAATGTTGAGCAATTAGCTTAAAACCTGCATCAATCAGGTAGCTATGTGGCTATTGGTTTGGATCAGATCCAACAATCACAAATCTATGAGAAAAACCTGACTCATGTCCTAAAATTTTCCATCGCGCCTACTATATGCCGTGCCACCTTTATTTATAAGACTTACGCTAACTGTAGGATCTGACTTTTCACGTCATGTGGAAAAGCGCTCCGCCAGACCTAACCCCCCAGCCCCCTTCCCTTGTAGGGAAGGGGGAGAAATTAAAGCCTCTCTCCTTTTAGGGGCTACGGTGTACACACATCTCTATGTTGAGCCAAACAGATCATTTGATCCCCCATTATCCCCCTTAATAAGGGGGACTTTGAGAGCTTCCCCCCTTTTTTAAGGGGGGTTAGGGGGGATCAAAACGCCGTGGGACAACTTTATATGACTTGTGTGTACACCGTAGCCTTTTAGGGGAGAGGTTTGGAGAGGGGTTTTCCAGCCCGTGAAAAGTCAGACTGTAGGGTGCGTCAGCCCCAATAATTTCGTACAGATTCAAGGATTTTCCACATCTGACGCACCCTACACCAACTACGATATGGCGTGCCACTTTTATTATCAATAATGCACTCAAAGGAGAGCAGTATGGCAAATTCTTCATGGTCTTTACCAACACAACGTGAACTGCCTATCATCCTGATACGTGGATTTGGAGGTTTAGATACGGCTGATGAGCAAAAGCTGACTTATCAAGGTTTTAATGACGGTAGTGTTTATCCACAAAAGCGGGGGGAAAATTACATCTACGAAGGGATGATTTTGCGGTTCATCAAGTCTGATCGCAAGTACCATGATGCTACTAATGTTGTAGGCTACTATTCCCGTGAAATGGATGCTCCTCCAGTTATTCCAGATGAACTTAAGTCATTTGACCCCAGCTTTTTTCAAGGTCGCATTATCATCGATCCGGCGATGGCTCTTCGCCTGCTGAAAACTGAAGAAGACCCCTGTAAAAGCTTATGGGTGTTCCGTTATTATGATCTCAACGATCGCAAGTTTCAGATTTATGGTGAGGCTTTGGTACGATTAATTAGCTTTATTCGGGCGATCGCTCAATACAAATCTGATATTCAACCTAAAGTTAATATTATTGCTCATTCTATGGGTGGGCTGATAGTCCGGGAAGCCCTGCAACGAACCTATCCTCAGCTGCATGGCCCGACTGGTGCTGACTCCGCCATCAACAAAATTGTCACATTAGGAACACCTCATAAAGGAATTACTTTTCAGGTGATTCGGGATTTTCGTTGGTTAGGAATTGACGCTGCTAATGAACTTGAACACTTTAATCCTGAAAAACAAAAAGATCCTCAAAATCCCGCTTCCTTCACTAACCTGCACAAGTACTTTCCCTTAGAGCGAATCCTCACTGTGGTTGGCACTAACTATCGTAGCTATTCAGATCAAAAGGGATCGGCGTTGAATCGGTTGTTCTCGGTATCTGGCGAGTATGGCCCTGCCTACAATCGCAGTGATGGTCTGGTAAAACAAGCATTCGCCCAACTCGATGGAGTCCCTCGTACTTTTGTACATAAATGTCATGGTGGTTTTGACTCGTTGATTACAGCGCGTGAGTCCTTTGAAATTGCTACACGTTTCTTTTTTGGTGATGTGCTTGTACGACTGCGGCAAGTTCGGGCGAAAGTCATGCGTGGCTTTGATATGTTTGGTAAAAGTGAATTTTTCTTTGGTGTTTCGATTAAACCAAGGGGTGTAGATTTTGAGCTTTTCCATCAAAGCAAAGAGGCGGAGAACTGCTACGGCCCATTTCTTACACCAGACTTTAGCGATGATCCTAATAAACTAGCTTTTTCCTGGGCTGATAGTAACCAGTTGATTTGGCAGGGCTACCTAAATCAGGCTTTAAGCTTGACTGATGGAACAGATTTAGTTATGCGACTAGAGTTTTATGTGGGCGAGCGAGATATGTTTGGTATCGGTTTCTCAGACAATGTAGTCTTCCACAAGCAATATTATGTACGTGCATTAGTACAGCCGAGTTTGCAACTGTATCTCTATACAGGTGAGGAGTTTGTTAAGGATCATACTCAGGGAGGCATACCGATGCGTTCTGTTCCTGGCGGTTGGGAATTTGACATTGGCGGTACTGGCTTTGAAGGTACTTATCGTATTGAGTTAGAAACAATTCGACAAGCGGAATAAGAGAATCTTTCTCAAACACTGCAATATCATAGGACTTACGCAAGTGTCATAATCAAATTACAGCACATTTCATCTGAGTGAGGTACACAAGGGCGGGCAAGATGCCCACCCCACAAGAATTTTATAATTTATATCTGTACATCAAGCTGCAACTTGCTGTAACTGTAGGGTGCGTTATTCCCAATACTTTCGTACAGATTCAAAGATTTTCCACATCTGACGCACCCTACCCCAAGTGCTGATCCAGATACAAACGCCCAAACCTATGCTACCTCTGGCTTTCTTAATGCGCGAATTTTGAATTGGCTCACTCCCTGCTTACGCCAGCTAATTGAGGAATCTCACCTGATTCCTAATAGTTCATTCGAGTTAGCCAATTTGCCAGTTTTGGATAAGCTAAAATTCGCTCTTTGAGCGTGCTTGTTCGCAGGATTTCTTCGAGTTGAGCGGCAACTGCAATATCTGCGATTGTCAATTCGTGACTAGCTAGCCAGGGTTGATGGCTTAATACTACTTCAATGCGAGCTAACTGCTGAAAGAATTTTGCTTCAAAGCGATCGCGCGATAATCGTCCTATACCTTGCGATCGCAGTTGTTGTCGGTAGATTATTGGAGCTAAACTACCGATAATCCATGCTTCAAATTGAGGACGACCAGCACACAATAGGGGAATAGTTAACTGCAATGCTCGCTGATCCATAAAGCGAAGATAGACCTCATACCAGTACAATGATTCATCTGCCCAATCTTCCCACAACAAAGCTTGAGCCTGCTGTTGAGGATCAGATGGAAACAAGGCAGGTTGGGGATGGCGATGTTCCAAAAATTCAGCAATATCTGAGCTATCTTGAATCCATTCCCCTGCATATTCTAAAACTGGCAACTTTGCGGCTTTAGACAATTTGGAGACTTTTAAGGCTAACAAACCGTTATAATTTTGTGTCACATAATTTAACTTTTTATACTGGAGAATTTTGCGTACTTTGCGACAAAATGGAGATATCTCCCATTGGTGCAGAACTATTTTTGACATTGCCAGTACCTTAAATAATTGCTACGGAAAGGAAGTATTTTTATGTCAATATTTTATACTATTTATGACTGAGACAATTGCTATTTTTTATTGCATATAGGACTGACGCAATTGTCATAATTAAACTAACTGTAGGGTGCGTCAGCCCCAATAATTTCGTACAGATTCAAGGATTTTCCACATCTGACGCACCCTACTACTGTGCCAGTTGCGTAAGTCCTGGCATATATTGATTGTAGATAATTAATCTTGGGAGAAGCCAGGAATCTAAATCAAACTTATTTTAGTAATTTAGTTCTAAATAGTTTAATTAGCTGATTTAAATACCTATGAAAGATAAAAAAGTTTTGATTGTCATCACCAGCCATAACACTTTGAATAATGGTAAAGAAACAGGCTACTGGCTGGGAGAGGTGACACATTTTTACCACATTCTGGCTGAAGCAGGTTTTGCAATTGATTTTACTAGCCCTAAAGGAAGTCAGCCACCGCTTGATCAAAGAAGTTATGATTTACGAGATAAAGATAATCGTCTATTTTGGGAAGACGAAAATCTGCAAGCTCAACTGAATAATACAATTCCCATTGAAGCCGTTAACCCAGAAGATTACATTGCCATTTACTATGCGGGTGGACATGGGGCAATGTGGGATTTTCCTAATAATGAAAGGCTAGCGCAGGTAGCAGCACAAATCTATGAAAACGGTGGTTTTATCTCAGCCGTGTGTCATGGTTCAGCCGGACTGCTTAATATTAAGCTGGCTGATGGACGCTATTTATTAGATGGAAAAACGGTAACAGGATTCGCCAACCTAGAGGAAAAGTTGATTCGTTTGGTGGAGGCTGTTCCCTATCTTTTGGAGGATGAATTGAAAAAGCAAGGGGCTATATATAAAAGAGGGATAGTACCTTTTATACCCCATATCGAAGTGAGCGATCGCCTGATCACTGGACAAAATCCTCAATCTGCCAAAGCTGTTGCCAAGGCATTAGTCAATTCTCTCAGTTAAGAGTCTGGCAATTAAGGATTATTTGAAAGACCATAATCCAATACGGTTCAGTTAAGGCTAAATTGGGCAGAAACATTAACTAAATATCTAAATTCATCGGCGTTTATCGGCGGTTAATTATTCTTATCTAAACCGTATTGGACTATAATCATTTTATTTTTTACTTAAATATTTTACGTTTCAATCCCGCGAACGGGTTTCATTTAATTGAAAGCTAGCAGGTCTTTCTATGTCTCAATGACCGTAGGCTGCCATCTCGTTTCAATCCCGCGAACGGGTTTCATTTAATTGAAAGCCAAATTACTTTTAAACAAGCACGATATGAACAGTTTCAATCCCGCGAACGGGTTTCATTTAATTGAAAGGCGAGTGAGTCCTGGGGAACGGTTGAGGGCAAGTTGTTTCAATCCCGCGAACGGGTTTCATTTAATTGAAAGCAAAAGCGTGGTGTTGAGGCTGGGCTAGAGCCATTTTGTTTCAATCCCGCGAACGGGTTTCATTTAATTGAAAGTGCGCTGGTGATTTTTTGAGGGAATATCATTATGACTGTTTCAATCCCGCGAACGGGTTTCATTTAATTGAAAGTTCTGCAAAATTTAAGCTTTTGCAATCTGGCACGTTTCAATCCCGCGAACGGGTTTCATTTAATTGAAAGGCTAACTTGCTTATTCGCTCAAGTGCGATCGCGTTTCGTTTCAATCCCGCGAACGGGTTTCATTTAATTGAAAGAACGAGTTAAGCACTACGGCAATTCCTACAGCTTTGTTTCAATCCCGCGAACGGGTTTCATTTAATTGAAAGGACACGCAAATCTGTTTCGATAGCACTGCTGAATATTAGTTTCAATCCCGCGAACGGGTTTCATTTAATTGAAAGATTGTTAATAGCGAAGAAGCCAAGGGCAAGTGGTAGTTTCAATCCCGCGAACGGGTTTCATTTAATTGAAAGCCTAATTTGCCGTCCTCGAATCCAAAGACATGGACAAGTTTCAATCCCGCGAACGGGTTTCATTTAATTGAAAGAAAGGATTAGTCGGCGGCTGTGTATCTTCTGCCAGTGCGTTTCAATCCCGCGAACGGGTTTCATTTAATTGAAAGGTCTATCTCTACAAATTGTTTTGTTTTAATCCGTTCTGGTTTCAATCCCGCGAACGGGTTTCATTTAATTGAAAGTTTACGAAGGAATGGGTTATGGACGTAGTAATTTAATGTTTCAATCCCGCGAACGGGTTTCATTTAATTGAAAGTAATAATAAGAATAAGGATAATGATTTAACTGATAGAATGTTTCAATCCCGCGAACGGGTTTCATTTAATTGAAAGGGTTTAACGTCGAATTATTGCATTTTGAAATTATTGTTTCAATCCCGCGAACGGGTTTCATTTAATTGAAAGCTTCAGTACTATTGGTTGATAGTGAATCTAAGTTTATAGTTTCAATCCCGCGAACGGGTTTCATTTAATTGAAAGCTTTTTAGATGAAATAAGCACATGGGACAAATTAAAGTTTCAATCCCGCGAACGGGTTTCATTTAATTGAAAGGAAGCATTACTCAAAGCCTGGAGCTTGACCAAAAAAGTTTCAATCCCGCGAACGGGTTTCATTTAATTGAAAGGGGAGGGAGTGGGGCGGAAGATTCGACCACTTGATGGTTTCAATCCCGCGAACGGGTTTCATTTAATTGAAAGGGCGACACCCAAAGCGTAAGCGTTCTCATCGTCGTTTCAATCCCGCGAACGGGTTTCATTTAATTGAAAGCTAAAAACAAAACTCTTGGGACAGTTGGAACCGTTTCAATCCCGCGAACGGGTTTCATTTAATTGAAAGTTAAATATGATGGGATGGTAGTGGTACTGTCTAATTGTTTCAATCCCGCGAACGGGTTTCATTTAATTGAAAGCATTCCATAGTATTTGGATGCTTTTAGTTTGATTAATGTTTCAATCCCGCGAACGGGTTTCATTTAATTGAAAGTTTCTTAGCTACACTAGCAGAAATATCATTCTGGTTTCAATCCCGCGAACGGGTTTCATTTAATTGAAAGTTGATTCGATCATAAAAGTTAAGGCTATAGGGGCTGGTTTCAATCCCGCGAACGGGTTTCATTTAATTGAAAGTCCCAGCGCCAACTCTAGCGCCACCGCTTTGCTTTGTTTCAATCCCGCGAACGGGTTTCATTTAATTGAAAGCTGCCCAGCTTCGGTTTCCCAATCAACAAAATTAGGGAGTTTCAATCCCGCGAACGGGTTTCATTTAATTGAAAGAAGTTGGCTATAGAATGCTTGTCTAGTAGTGGTAAGTTTCAATCCCGCGAACGGGTTTCATTTAATTGAAAGTAGAGGATCTTTTGCATGACCCCCAAACAATTAGAACTGTTTCAATCCCGCGAACGGGTTTCATTTAATTGAAAGAATATCGGGGAATTTGTTGAGTAGGGTGTGGCGATGTTTCAATCCCGCGAACGGGTTTCATTTAATTGAAAGTGTTTTTGTTACGGATGTCACGCTGTGAAATTTCAATGTTTCAATCCCGCGAACGGGTTTCATTTAATTGAAAGGTGCTATCATTAAGGGAAACAAGCATTTTTATTGAGTTTCAATCCCGCGAACGGGTTTCATTTAATTGAAAGTCTTTCACGATCCGCGCATTGGGTCGAAACTCAGACGTTTCAATCCCGCGAACGGGTTTCATTTAATTGAAAGTTCCACTTCCAGTGTGCGGAGGGACTCAAGCTCATCTGTTTCAATCCCGCGAACGGGTTTCATTTAATTGAAAGTCTGCCCTACTCAATCCTTGAAACTGAATCAGATGCGTTTCAATCCCGCGAACGGGTTTCATTTAATTGAAAGTACAATGCAGTTGCCTCCGGTCAATCCCTGCAACTGTTTCAATCCCGCGAACGGGTTTCATTTAATTGAAAGTAAGTTTAGTTTATTTTTCTAGGTTTTGTTTGTACTTGTTTCAATCCCGCGAACGGGTTTCATTTAATTGAAAGTTGGGCTAGCTGAAGCGTTGGGGGCGCGAGTCGATGCAATCGAGCGGTTTCAATCCCGCGAACGGGTTTCATTTAATTGAAAGGGTAGGTGAAAAGTGTTTTCTTGCTAAATGCAATATTGTTTCAATCCCGCGAACGGGTTTCATTTAATTGAAAGACTTTGAAGGAAGGCTACTTTTCTAGCTTTTCCGGTTTCAATCCCGCGAACGGGTTTCATTTAATTGAAAGAAGCAACTTCCAACTTTAGAAAGAAGTTTGAGGAATTGTTTCAATCCCGCGAACGGGTTTCATTTAATTGAAAGTATGGCAACGGTTCACAATGGCATTACGGTGAAGGTAAGTTTCAATCCCGCGAACGGGTTTCATTTAATTGAAAGAAGATGATTGAATATTGGTATCCAAGTAAGAATCGTTTCAATCCCGCGAACGGGTTTCATTTAATTGAAAGGAGTGATTTAGCCCATAATTCAATCTCAGCTTGAGATAGTTTCAATCCCGCGAACGGGTTTCATTTAATTGAAAGACGTGACCTGTGCAACCTGGCGGTTCATGGAACCCCGGAGGAGGAAGAGGTACGGGTTTCATTTAATTGAAAGACGTGACCTGTGCAACCCCGGCGAACGCGCCGGCTTGTTTCAATCCCGCGAACGGGTTTCATTTAATTGAAAGTTGCGGGACAATCTCTGACGGCTACCGCTAGAGACGACGTTTCAATCCCGCGAACGGGTTTCATTTAATTGAAAGTTAGGCATTAGTTGAGAGTAGGGAGTAATCGCGATGTTTCAATCCCGCGAACGGGTTTCATTTAATTGAAAGTCTATTCCAGGCTTCCGTGGTTGCCTTATATTGTGCCTGTTTCAATCCCGCGAACGGGTTTCATTTAATTGAAAGTAAGACTGATTTGTGTGCTTGAGAGATGCCAGAATGTTTCAATCCCGCGAACGGGTTTCATTTAATTGAAAGAACGCTGGCACGGTAAAGTCTCATGAACAAGTGATCCGTTTCAATCCCGCGAACGGGTTTCATTTAATTGAAAGTCAAAGGGTTATTTGGCGTTCAAAATTGGACAACAATAAAGTTTCAATCCCGCGAACGGGTTTCATTTAATTGAAAGCACAAGGGCGAACGCTGCAAACTGCCGTAGATTATTGTTTCAATCCCGCGAACGGGTTTCATTTAATTGAAAGTGGGAATCTAGCAATAAGGATAATTTATCAGAAAAGTTTCAATCCCGCGAACGGGTTTCATTTAATTGAAAGTAAATTTCCTGCCCTATGCCTAGACCAACGGAAGCGTTTCAATCCCGCGAACGGGTTTCATTTAATTGAAAGGAGAAACCTATTTTGGCTGGTCCTTAAAGTGTCTGTTTCAATCCCGCGAACGGGTTTCATTTAATTGAAAGCAACCCGGAAATTATAACGAAGTAAAGCGCTATAGTTTGTTTCAATCCCGCGAACGGGTTTCATTTAATTGAAAGTAACACTGCTAACGATTTATGGAAGATAGGAAGTGTTTCAATCCCGCGAACGGGTTTCATTTAATTGAAAGCAAATCAAAAGTTTAATCTCTAGATTTCCTCCTGAAGTTTCAATCCCGCGAACGGGTTTCATTTAATTGAAAGGACGGTGGCCGCCAACTGTAGTAGTAGAATCAATTGTTTCAATCCCGCGAACGGGTTTCATTTAATTGAAAGTTAAGGCGCGTGAAGTGCTTCTGATTATTTGTCGTTTCAATCCCGCGAACGGGTTTCATTTAATTGAAAGTTGCCCCGCGTCAGTATGACGGTAGTTGGCTAGAGCGTTTCAATCCCGCGAACGGGTTTCATTTAATTGAAAGTTGGCTCCGAAAAATTTATTGGTAACTTTCGCTTCAGTTTCAATCCCGCGAACGGGTTTCATTTAATTGAAAGTTTGCGCGAGTAAATCAAGATAGCAACCCTCGCTTTGTTTCAATCCCGCGAACGGGTTTCATTTAATTGAAAGGAAGAAATTTTAGAAGAGAAAAACGCAGAAGAATCGTTTCAATCCCGCGAACGGGTTTCATTTAATTGAAAGCAGTTTTCCCTAAAACAACAGGCAGGCTAGCTGCAACTGTTTCAATCCCGCGAACGGGTTTCATTTAATTGAAAGCTGCCTGGGGGGTGCAGTGGGGTCAATATTTGGCGATGTTTCAATCCCGCGAACGGGTTTCATTTAATTGAAAGCTCATCCCCTTCAGCATTGGCACTAAATCGGGAGTTTCAATCCCGCGAACGGGTTTCATTTAATTGAAAGCCCCAGTCCCCAACACGAAGAATTTGAAAAATTTCATAGTTTCAATCCCGCGAACGGGTTTCATTTAATTGAAAGAGGCCCAGCATCTGCCCCTTGCAATCTGTTCCTCAGTTTCAATCCCGCGAACGGGTTTCATTTAATTGAAAGTGCCATCCTGTGAACCCGAACTTGAGAGCGCACGAATGTTTCAATCCCGCGAACGGGTTTCATTTAATTGAAAGTAAGCGCTGTCTTCTTCCTCCCAAGCATAGTTATCACGTTTCAATCCCGCGAACGGGTTTCATTTAATTGAAAGCCATCTGGCGGAACGCCAAGGGGAGATGGGAGTGATTGGGTTTCAATCCCGCGAACGGGTTTCATTTAATTGAAAGTTCCTTTAAGTTCAAGTGATGGTAGATCAATAATCATGTTTCAATCCCGCGAACGGGTTTCATTTAATTGAAAGCTTACTAAGGCATTTAATGCTGAAAATACGGCTAATGTTTCAATCCCGCGAACGGGTTTCATTTAATTGAAAGCTCAAGCTATTGTTGAGTTGATAGCGTCTCGCAATGCCTATGTTTCAATCCCGCGAACGGGTTTCATTTAATTGAAAGTCAGGTTGGGATGTTTTCGTAAGTCGCTGATAAATGAAATGTTTCAATCCCGCGAACGGGTTTCATTTAATTGAAAGAACGGCGGCTTGTCCACATCGACTTTTACTTCTCATGTGTTTCAATCCCGCGAACGGGTTTCATTTAATTGAAAGACTATGAACAAATCCGCCGATGATTTAAATCCCATGTTGTTTCAATCCCGCGAACGGGTTTCATTTAATTGAAAGTCCCTCCGAATCCAAATTACACAACGAAATTAGCAAAGAGGTTTCAATCCCGCGAACGGGTTTCATTTAATTGAAAGTAGCTTTATCAAATGCCAAATATTTGGGATATCAAATGTTTCAATCCCGCGAACGGGTTTCATTTAATTGAAAGGCCGGGGGAACACCAAGGGGAGACGATGACGACTGGAGTTTCAATCCCGCGAACGGGTTTCATTTAATTGAAAGTCTTGATGAACAAACTTGATTACTCCCTACAAGTAATGTTTCAATCCCGCGAACGGGTTTCATTTAATTGAAAGAACGTAGTCACGCAAGGACTAGAAGCAATAGAAGTTGTGTTTCAATCCCGCGAACGGGTTTCATTTAATTGAAAGTTTACTTCATCGTAGCTCAAAATGTCCAGTAACCGTTTCAATCCCGCGAACGGGTTTCATTTAATTGAAAGCAGAGGTTCTCTAAATGAGTGAAATCTTGGCACTGCCGTTTCAATCCCGCGAACGGGTTTCATTTAATTGAAAGTTAGTTTGTCTACTTCTTGCTTGCTAGCCGGTTGGTTTCAATCCCGCGAACGGGTTTCATTTAATTGAAAGGTAAAGCTCTTTTACGGGTTTAAGAGTAATTGAAGTTTCAATCCCGCGAACGGGTTTCATTTAATTGAAAGCAATAGTCATCCCCGGTTGCATCTGGTCAGCACTGTTTCAATCCCGCGAACGGGTTTCATTTAATTGAAAGCTTAAACAGATGTATCATGACTTGGCTATAGAGTATGTTTCAATCCCGCGAACGGGTTTCATTTAATTGAAAGAAGTTGGATTATTACTGTATTACTGTATTAAGGAGGTTTCAATCCCGCGAACGGGTTTCATTTAATTGAAAGTAATAATTTTAGGAAAGAAGGGTATCAAATATCTTTTGTTTCAATCCCGCGAACGGGTTTCATTTAATTGAAAGTGAACCGTCACTCGAACCGTCACTCGAACCGTCACTGTTTCAATCCCGCGAACGGGTTTCATTTAATTGAAAGTAGCCCGGACTGGGGGGTTTTCTGTGGAAATGGTTGGTTTCAATCCCGCGAACGGGTTTCATTTAATTGAAAGGTAAGATTACGGCGGACGGGCGTAGATAATCATATTCCGTTTCAATCCCGCGAACGGGTTTCATTTAATTGAAAGCTTGAAGTTGATGTTGGCAAATTCTTGAGCAGATTGCTGTTTCAATCCCGCGAACGGGTTTCATTTAATTGAAAGAGGAGATTCAGCGATTAAGTGAGGACATCAACCGTTAGTTTCAATCCCGCGAACGGGTTTCATTTAATTGAAAGTGCCATGTCAAACGGTAATGTGGCGAATGTTCCAAAAGTTGTTTCAATCCCGCGAACGGGTTTCATTTAATTGAAAGTTTGTCCTGAGTCGCAATGGAATCATTTTACATCCACTGTTTCAATCCCGCGAACGGGTTTCATTTAATTGAAAGTCAGAGAAGAACTACGGCGCATACAAGCCGAACTTAAAAGTTTCAATCCCGCGAACGGGTTTCATTTAATTGAAAGTTCAAACAATGCGTTGGGACTGGCTTCTAAATGTTTCAATCCCGCGAACGGGTTTCATTTAATTGAAAGCAGTTATTCGTGGTGTTCAGTCAGGATGAGGCTAGTAGTTTCAATCCCGCGAACGGGTTTCATTTAATTGAAAGGAGTAAATATTATGATCACGATGGTAATCTTGACAGTTTCAATCCCGCGAACGGGTTTCATTTAATTGAAAGATTTCCGGCGATCGCTTACGCTTGGTATTTTTATTTTGTTTCAATCCCGCGAACGGGTTTCATTTAATTGAAAGAAATAAAAGACGCACATAAAGCGCCTAACAGGGAAGAGGTTTCAATCCCGCGAACGGGTTTCATTTAATTGAAAGCTTGAAGACAAAAGTAATTGAGCGATCGCTGTATGTTTCAATCCCGCGAACGGGTTTCATTTAATTGAAAGTCCGCCAGCCAGAGGCGAGTGATAGAGCCATTCCCAAGACCATTTTTGGCGGGGCTACTTTAAAAGTCCGTTTCCGGCACTTGTAACTAAGCTCTATGTTGGTACTTAAAACGCTAGAAGTATTGAATTGTCAAGGTTCTGTCGATTTGGCGGGAGGTGGGGGGTTTTCGCCCGTGCTTTCCCATGCCAAAAAATGCTACTAGCATCATAGTATTATTGTCTGTTCTTGTCGAGGTTGCTCAGAACCGTAGGTGATAGTTTTACGTACTGCTCCAGCATCCAAAACATAGATACGGATGGAATCTTCAGAGGGTTTAATCAAATTTTCCATCTGCACCTTTAATTTAGCAAACTGCACAGCATTTAAAAAACATTCAAACACGCTGTACTGTGTCCATTTTCCATAGCCAGAGAGCATTTTATGTAGCTTGGTTCGCCGCTTATTCGCCTTTTTATTATCGGGCAAATCATAAATTATCAGGTACAACAAAGTAGTCATCGCAGTGTTAGGGCTTTATAGGGAACCCCCTCCTGTAAATGTCTGCTGAATAAACGTGCTTGTAATTCGATCGCACGACGATAGCTGCAACGGTAGCCAAATGTGGGATGCTTAAATTCATCATTCATTTTGCGCTCCCATGCTTGTAAAAATTGTTTGCGTCCGCTTTCTGAAAGTCGATACGCACCAAGATGATCGGTAAAATCTTCAGGCTTGATTTCTTTGTGGCTGATGACTGAAAGGATTAAGTTATCGGCAACTAGGGGACGAAATTCTTCCATCAAATCCAGAACCATCGCTGGTTGTCCCCTGGTGGCTTCATGCAAATAACCGACATAGGGATCTAAGCCAGCCATGTGTACAGCAGCAGTAACTTGTACTTGTAAAAGTCCATAGGCAAAACCTAGTAAGGCGTTGACTGCATCGGTGGGAGGACGGCGATTTCTGCCATTAAATGACCATTGTTCCTCCAGCATAGCTGACCAAGCGGCAAAATATTCTCTTGCAGCTAATCCTTCAACACCTCGTACTTCATCAAGAGTTGTCTGTTCTTTGACTAACTGTTTACGAGATTTGAGAGGATTATCTTTTTGGTCGTGGCGATATAAAACACTATATTGATTGTGAATCTTACCAATCACAATTGTTTTGACAATCTCCAAACGATGAGTGTTGTCATAATATGCAGCATACTGAGCCAGTCGTAATTGCCCATTACGAGAGTATCCCGGAAGGGCTGATCCTAAATATTTACCAAAGCAGGAGAGATAATGTACAGGCATACCCAGTTCCAAGGCGTAAACCAGAGCATCACCAGTAATTTGGGGATTTCCCATCAATACAACTTGCTCAATAGTTTGCGCGGGAACTGATTTTTTCTGCCAATTGCCATCTTCCTGTTTTAAGGCAACTTTAAAAGCCTCAGCAGCTTTACTGAGGATTGCATCAGGTTGGGTTACATAAAGAACAGACATTTTTATACCTCAAGACGTAATTTTTTAATTTCTTTGGGCAGGCAAATTTTTTGTAAGCTACAGTCTCGGCACTTTTGCGGATGGTCTATCGGTGGAGGCATTTTGCCACCGATAGCAGACCTGGCGGCTAAGATTGCTTGTTCTGTAGCTTGCCGCAATGCAGATGTAAACTCTACCCGTTCACGGCGGCGGTTGGCGTAGTAAAAGATTTCACCGTAAGGAATATTTGTACCTGTGCGTTCTTCTAAACACAAAGCTGCACCGCACAATTGAAAATGATCGCTCTTGTGGTTTGCCATACGTCCTTTTTTAAATTCCACAGGGACGAGCTGGTGATCATTTTCTTCGACTGCATCGATGATACCGTTAACCAATAGGCGATCGCACCACACCCATTGATGTCGGTAAACCACTTTATCACCTTCTACATTCTTGCCTTCATCATCAACATGGCGATGAAGATGCCGTCCCATGATAATATGTTCATTATCTGCATTTTCTCCTAATTCATATTCAAGAAAAAAACGACGCGGGCAATATTCCCAAGCATTGAGATAAGCTAAGGGGAGATAATATTGTTCGTTCATAGTCTATTGGGGATTGGGGACTGGGGACTGGGGAGACGAAGATAGTATTGTTCGGTGATAGCCTATTAGGAAATATTATTTTTACAGCAAGTTGCAGCTAAATGAGGTACAGATATAAATTATAAAATTCTTGTGGGGTGGGCATCTTGCCCGCCCTTGTATACCTCACTCAGATGAAATGTGCTGTAATTACAATCTCATGAGGCTTAATAAACTTTAGATTGCTTTGGTTTAGGAGACTTTTTCAATCCACTTGTGCTTGAAGCCAATTGTGCCTGTCCCATACCCATCGCGGTTTTACGTCCTACCCCAGCAAAGAAGGCAAAATTTGCTAAAATTGTGGCAATCCGAGCCGTTTCAAGATTGCTAAATCGGTAACGCACCCAACCTTGCGCCCCAACTTCTGTACCACCTTCCATTTTGAGTGCATAGGTTTTGAGGTCGTAAGCTGTTACCAAAGCATTCCATTCGCAACTTGAAAGATGATATTGTTCTGGGGCAAAAATATTCCACCGTCGATGCAGCGAGTTAAACACTAATTCCGGCAATGGAAAGGTTTGTACACCTTGATTTTGCTTAAAGCTAGTGGGGGAGAGAAAATGGATTTCAATATCTGTTAAAACTTGTGTTGGATGTGATAGTAACCCATAATCGGCTGCACCTGCTAATTGATGGGTTCCTGGTAACGCATAGATATTTCGCAATACAAAAGGAAAATCTCCTAATATTATAGATTGAGTCTCTGACTGTTCAAAACCTCCCATGAGAGGTTCAACTAAACTACCATCTAGTAAACCAATTCGGAAGTAAAAATAATCGCCTACACGCACTCCACTCTGACGACGATTTCCTAATAAACCAGAAATTGTTAATGGTGAATTTTGACTCGCATGGATAGTTTCCGCAACAGATGAACTCCCTGCGGCAAACCATTTAAGTACGAGGGCGTGCAGTGCGCGAGATAAAGTAGGTGGCATTTCTCCCACATCCGCAGCCGCTAGTTCAACCACAATTGAATGCAATGTGGAAGATTTATGCTGTTGCTGCAATATTTCCTGCTCCATAAAATACTCCTGTAGGTAAACAAATTTCTTCTGGTAATTGTTGAGATTGCTGTTCAGTTAATGTTGATTTAAAATCTTGCCATTCCTCTTTTCTAGTTACTATATAGTCACCGCGTAACTGTGCCTGACTGATTAAGCTCACAGGAGGCATAACAATGCGGTTATATAGTAGTATGCGAGTGATACTTGACAAATCTAAAGGGTTGAGAGGATGTAAACAAGTATAATCACCAGATTTAGTTTGCATAACTTGATCGGGAATTTTTACAGCCTCAACTTTAATTTTGGCAGCCCATTTACCTAAACGTATCCAATGGGGTATCTTGATAGATTCTGGTGCAATAATATAAGTACGATAGACACTGCCAACAGCTATTTCTTTCGCTCGTCCGTAATTAATGGGATAATTTTTATCTGCACCTTTATCACCGAATTGTTTTGATTTGCCATAATAGCTAACTTGAGCAGCTTTAAAGGTATTAATTTGATATGACCAATTAATAGGTTGAGCAGGAAATACATAAATTCCAGCTTGGTTTAGATGGAGCAGATTTTGTTCGGCGCTAGCATCTAAATATGTTGGCTTTTGTGCTAGTTCTCCTTGTAGCCGATATGGTTGGGGAATATAATTAATGGCAAAAAGTGCAAAGCTTAATCCCCAGTTATGTAAATACTTTTCTGTTTCATAAAGAATGCCCATTTCGCGGGTAGCAAAGAAAACGTTATCATGTAGCGTTAAGGTGCAATGATATATTGCCATAGTAAAGTCCTTTAGTTGCATTGAAAATTGGGCTAATACCAAGTCCCGATAATTACTTACAATATGGTTGGTTTGGTCGGTAATGGGTAATAGGTAATGGATAATTGTTTGTTACCATTACCAATTACCAATTACCAATTACCAATTACCAATTACCAATTACCAATTACCAATTACCAACCCCCAAGACAGATTAATCTTTCTTCCCTTTTTTCTTCAATGCTCCAAAGGATTCTGCATAGGCTTTAGTTTGACCGTAGAGTGCATTTATTGTTTCTGCTAAACGAGTTTCATCTTGATATATTGTGTTAACTTCATCTAGCAGTTGTTCTAATTGGGAACCAAAAAGCCGTTTTGTTGTGCGTACAGGTTCTTGATTCAGTAAATTATTTGCCACTTCTTCTACCTTATACAAAATGTCAGCCACAGGTGTATCTACATCACCTTTTAAAGCATCATAAAGTGCTTGAGTGTAATGCAAGTTACTAAAGATTTCGCCATCACAAAATACAATTCCTGCAATATAGTTTTTCATCGTCCCGGTGCGAGATTCTTGTGCGCCATAACGTTTAGTACGCAGCAAGTTTCCTAGAACATAGATAAAGCCTTCGTAGGTAGGATCGCGTAGGGTTTCCACTGTGGGGAAGGTCACTTCTGGAATAATATGGTCTAATTCATTGATACTGCTCCGCATTTCCCCTGCTTCACTCATTGTTCCACCTTCAAAAGGAGCGTTAAAGGTGAAGCTGCGGTGTGACTGTTCGTAAGGACTGAGGGAAAAAGCGGAGTCTGAGTATACTTTGGAACGTTCTGACCCACTATCGCCGATCGCAAATCCATAGATAATACAATCAGGGCATTTTTTACATGATTTTTCGCCATTGTATTCACAGTATTTATCTTTATTGGCTTCGTCTGCGCTAGTGAGGTTTAAACTACGCAGTAGTTCGCGTCCAGCAAGGCGTTCAGGAGTCGTTTGTTTGCGCTTGAACATCACCAAACGACTCAGTTGTTTTTTGCTTTCATCTGTATTTTCTAAACCTGCTTGTGTACGTGCTGTATTGAGGATACCATCAGTTTGAAATACTGGGAATGATTGACTATGGCGTAATAGGATGAAATGAATATATTTACCAGATGCTAAACGAGGAAAGGTCGATTGAAATTCGGGTTTTAATGTTTCGAGAATAGTCATAATTTGGCTCCTGATAATTTTGATGGAAAGATGGCTGTGACTTTTCACGGGTTCTGAAAGACCTCTCTCCAAACCTCTCTCCTACAAGGAGAGAGGCTTTGATTTCTCCCCTTCAAGGGAAGGGGGTTGGGGGGTGAAGTTTGACGTTAGTTTTTCCACATAATATGAAAAGTCAGAAGATGGCTACGGAAATAAAACAATTAGGAAGATTTTGCAGATTTCTCTTGCAAAGCTAACCAACGATAGGCAAATTCTGCACCTGATTTGATGCGGTTGACATTTTCTTGAAGTAATGCGCGATCGCCTTTATAAAGTCCCAGGAATAATTCACGCACACAAGTTGTGATAAACGCATGAATTGCCATTAATTCACGTTCTTCTCTTGTGGTTTTATTGATTGATTTATCCATCATTAAAGGGCGTTTGTAGACTTCTTGACGCTGTAAAGCATCTTGCAGTTGTCCAGAAGCTTGAAAGATTAAATCATCTACATCAACTTCTTGAGGTACAGATAAAATCATTTCCAAAGCTTTGGATAGAGGTAGTAAAATTGTGTGACTAGATTCACCCAAATTTGCTTGATAAAAAACTCGATACTGTTGGACTAATTTTTCCATTAATTTCATGAGATAAGCTCCTTCATTGTTGACTGAACTCTCTTGTTTGACCCATAATTGAGCATATTGCCAATAACGTTTAATTTCGTCTTGTCTTGGTATATCTCGTTTATCACGCCGTAATCCTTCTGTTGCTAAACTAAAAATATTGAGTACATTTGTTGTTACCTCACGGACGGTTTTAATTAAATCTCGCCACTTAGCATCAGGTGGGGAGCTACGAGTATCTAAATGTAGACTGTAAGCAATTAAAAGCCTTTGCATTGCATTTTCAAAATCTTGAATTCGCAATGAATTAGATAATCCCAGTAAGTTCCAAAATGATGCAGGTGCATCAAGAATTACAGACTCTTTAAAATCATTGTCGCTGTTATAAAGAGGTACTGAACTACTAGTAGCTACTACTTTCACACCTAATAATATAGAAAGTGACAATGCTAGAAAAGCTGGTTGTACCCAGGCATCAGTTAGGGTTTTACCTCTGGTTGTGGTGTAAGACATTGCCATAAAAGGCAAGTCTTCTTTATTGTATTTATCCTTTTGAAATCGTCCTAATTTGGCTTCATCATTTAACCAAGAAACTGATTGCAAAGCATTAATATTCATTTCCTGTTCTAGCCATTGTTTACGAACATCCCACAAATTTGTCAGCTTCATATAATTAACTAACAATTTAATTGCCGCAGCAGTTTGTGGAGAGTAAACATATGCAGGAAAAATATATAAAAATACTGGTTGTTGTTCTTCTAACTTGCCTGCTGGGACTGCCCAAAAAGCTTGGCGTAACAACATTTCTAAAGCCCATATTTTAGATATACCCCGTTTAATTTGTCTTCCACCAAGTGAGTTTTTATTACTATATTGCTGCGGTTTAAATAAAACTACTGAATCCATTTGATCTTCTGAAGCAAATTCACCAGAACTTAAGGAACAAATCGGCTGTTTAGCTACCTTGGTTTTAGCGTTAGCATAAGCCGCAACTTCTGCATCAAAAGGTGAATAATTACTTTCCCAGCCTTTAACTTCTAAATATCTGGTTAAATAAGCATAGAAAATCTCCCGAATTGGGCTGGAGTGGGACGGTAGCAAATTATTTTCACTTGCCCAATTTGCTAATTCTTCTGCCCATATTTGCATCCGTTGTGAGATATCTTCTGGTTTTAAAGTGTCGTGACAAGCAACATAATATGCTGCTACATGATACCAGCCATAATTAACTCCTCCTGATTCTAGTTGGGTTTGTTCAGGAGATATTTTGTCTTGAACTCCTAATTGATTTAGTACCCAATTGATATATTCACTAGAATTACCAAAAAATTCTTTTTGAGCAAAGAAAATAAATTCAGCAATTCTATCTGCACGGATGTCTGCACCTTTTTTCAGGACATCTTTCTCTGTTTCAGTTAAAGGTAGTTTTTCTAGCCGTTTCGGGGTAGCTGGGTCTTTCATATTGGCTACTTTGACCTCAATTACACGTGGTAGTTGAGGAATGAGTTCGGCTGGAGAAAATAATTCTAGTGTTTGGGGTGCTACTTTTAAACCCTTCCCATCTCGTTTAAAGCCAATATCCCCACCCAACATTTTACTACCTAAAACTCCGCTAATTTGGCTCCAAATAAATTCTTGCAGTTCTTGAATATCTGGAGTCTGACTATTTACTGGTGCTAAATAAATTACCCCTTGGGCAAAAAATAAAATAGGTTCCCAATTGAGTTTTTTAGCATACAAAATTGTAGCATTATGAACACCATTGCTTAAAATACCGATACTGTTTCTTAAGCGATGATAAACTAAGTTTTTATTAATGTTTAAATACCGCAGTTGTTCTCGCAGCCTGTCTCCTCCGGTTTGAGTGTCGATGTCTGCTGGGTCGTTAAAATGGACTGCAATATCACCAAAAGCTAGCAGACGACGTAGAGGTATTTCTAAGCGGCGACGGTCTTTAATTTTAGGAACTGGCCAGTTAGCTGGATAAATATTTGTGCTGGTTTTGTTTTGAGTATTTTGTGCTAAATAAGCTATTTCTGGTAAATATTCCTGCCATTCCGCCCAAAATAATTTAAAGTTGAGTTTTTCTCCTAATTCACGACAAAGATTGATAATTTGCTCTACGTCCCAATTATTTGGTGTTTCTTCTCCTTGTCCGTTACAATATTTGTTGTAGTCATGCAGAGTTAATCCTAAGCAAAGTAAATATTTCTCTATTTCTGATAATGGTTGAGGCAAATATTTACTAATATTCCAAGCTGTTAATAACCCGTTGAGGACATGAACTAATAAGTTTTGGTCAGCACGGCTTGACCATCTTTGAGCTTTTTCTTGTGCAAAGCGATCGCCTAGTTGAGATAATACTTGATAATGGGCTTCATAAGTACCGCCTAAAGCGGAAATTCCCGCAAATTCCTGCTCTAGAAAAGGTAATAGTTTTTCGATATACAGCAGCAAAATAGGGTCTGTATCTTCTGGCAGAGTTTCAATTAGTAATGTTTGCAATAAGGTAGACATACTTGTGAGTAGATATAAGCTGAGGTGGGTTTAAAAAATGGAGGACTCAAAGCGTGTATCTGTGAATTTCTTCAAGTGCCACTTTAATGCTTCAAGCAGTAACGCATCTTGATTAAATGCACAAGCATAAGCTTGTTCACTAGCATCAACTAAACGGTATAAGCCAAATAAAGGACTGAGGTGAAGAGTACGGCTCACTTCCCAATGACTACTTAATTTGTTCTTGTTGACTGGTACTAAAAAGGTGAGTAATTTCTTCTTCCGTAAACAAGTTATGACATCTGATTGAGGATGTCCAATTAAGTTTAATTTATCGATTAAACAAAGTTCGCCAATTTGTAATTCACTACTTTGATAATTACATTGCAAGCTAATATTATCGATGCGTTCATCTACCCATTGCTGAATGCGAAGATAAACATTAATAAAATCATCAGGAAATTCTTCTTCACCTCGTCCCTTGTTATTAGCTGCATCTAAAAAAGTTTTGCGGTCAATGATTTCTACTCTTGCATAAGGTAATAATCTTAGTAGGTCATAAGTGTAAAAGTTATTGTGATCCCAAACCGCAGCTTGCAGTGTGGAACCACCTCGAAAACTTAAAAGTTGTTTTTGAGTAGCTTTTTCTACATCACTTTTCTGCTTTTTATACCAGTAGCCTCTTGCTGACTCAATACTGTGAGAATATACACGCTGCAAATCTTCAGTCATGCGATCGCGCACAGATTGGCTCACTTTAGCATTTTCTTGAGTCATCCGCCAAAACATACCCTGGGCTTGCAATGCACCCCAACGATGACGATACTTATCAAACTCTCTAGGTGGGTCAAAAGCATCTGCGATCGCCGCAGCTAAATCATCCCGTGCTACTATTTGATTGGGGCTAAATTGTTTTTGCAGTCTAGCCATGACCCAGGGAGTATGACCAGGAATTAAAATGTATGCTGTATAAGTATTAAAACCGCGATGTCTGCCTAAACGTCCTAAACGTTGCATCACCGTTGACGAATCACTACTTTCAAATATCAATAAATGAATCTTAAAATCAACACCAACATCAACAGCAGATGTACCCACAACTAACACTGGTTGGTTAGCATCTTTCAATTCGCTTTGTACCAATAATCTTTGTTCGCGGTCAATGCGTCCGCTAATTTCTCTAACTATCACCTCTGGTAATAAATGCTTTAATAAACTTGTTATTTGACCTGCCTTCGCCACTGAATTAACAATAATTAATCCTCTGGCTTTTGATTCTTGATTGAGAATTTCCCCAATTTTGGGAATCATTTCTTTTAACCATGTCTGTGTATCTGTATCTTTTGGCAATTCTACAAATTCTAATTCCACAGGTTGCAGAATCGGACGAAAGCCTTTCTTTTCCTCACCTGCATAAACGCCCTCAACCTTAGCAACTTTAAAATTTGCTTTCCGTAATTGTTCAATAAAATCTGGTTTTGGTGTTGCGGAAGTAAATAAAAACCTTCTAGGACGTGGTTGATTCTCTTGACTACGACGAATAAAAGCTAAACTATTTAAAGCAGCAGTTTC
The DNA here is from genome assembly GCF_014697625.1 of Anabaena azotica FACHB-119. Classification (GTDB taxonomy): domain Bacteria; phylum Cyanobacteriota; class Cyanobacteriia; order Cyanobacteriales; family Nostocaceae; genus Trichormus; species Trichormus azoticus_A. The sequence continues at coordinate 104,830 of NZ_JACJSG010000009.1, forward strand.
TTGATGACAACCAAAAATAGGAAATTCATCAAATACCCACAAATCTGGCCATTCAGCTAATACTAACGGCAGTAAATCTCGACCATAAGCAGGATCATGATATTGAAAGTGGGTAATATAGTGAAAAATATCGGGATTGGTGAGTAATACTGGCTTCTGTTGAATAGCCAAGAACAATTCTTGAAATTTGTTACTTTTTATGGCTTGCTTCACCCGTCTGCTTAATTCCGCACCATATAAACGATCTACTCGTTGAGAAGCATCTAAACCAAATAACTCATTGTAATGATTTTGCTGTTCGGCTTGGTCTTCTACCAGTTCAATTGTTGGGTACAGTCCCATCATCCGAAAATTAGGATCAATTAGCCCTGGTAAATTAGCGCTGAGAGATTTACCATCACCAGTTGCTGACTGATTACAGATAATATCTGCATCACCATGTATAATTTCTTTATAAGTCTTAGCTTGGTGTGATGATAAGGGACAAACACACCCATCCGGTGGTTGAAGTTGGGGAGCCTTTTGAGTCACAATACATTCAGATGTACACCCAAGCGGGCAGTTCTCAACTCCTGGGTTGAGTTGAGAGTACAGAGGTTGTAAAAAAAGCTTCATGGACTTGTCTGTATTTCTCTTGGACTTAGTTTAGTACCAGTTTTGTAAATGTTGTTATCATTTTTTGACTACAATCAAAATTTCACCCATACTAATACTGTCAAGTATCAAAAAACATCCTCAAGCCATGCCGTCCAAAGTGGATGGAAGCTATAACCAAATCGCCTTTGCTCTAGAAATTCTGAAACTTCTAGCCGAAAAACCACGGCGACGGCAAGAATTAGTAGATTTGCTGTTAATATTTCTTGAACAGCATGGCAAATCTACAGATGATGCTGATATCAAGCAAAAAGTTGACCGTACAATTCGCAAGCTTAGAGACTGCGGTATCGAAATTGCTAGCGGAACTAAAAGTCCTTACAAATTAGTTGACTCAAATTTTCCTGTGCTGCTGTCAACCGAACAGCGCGAAGCTTTGGCAATAGCTGCTTACTTTCTGGCTGATATGGGGTTTTCAGCACAAGCAAGTCAAATCCAACGTATTGGTAATTTGACAGAATCAGATATTCCCTCATTTGTGAAAGTCGATTTTAGTCCTCCCGTGGACTATAGCGATCGCAATTTAGATGCGATCGTCCGCCAACTTCAAGAACGGATTGTGCAACAATGCTGTTATACCATCCGCTATCAGACCCAACCAGGAGCAGAAGCACGAATTAAAGACATCAACCGTTCAGAACTGCGACTGCATGATGGTCTTCTCTACCTATTCGCATTTATACCCGATTGGCGTTCTTGGCGGTTTGATTATTGGCATAACATCGACCAAAACCAGATATTTCGAGTCGATAGGATTTTGACTGTAGGTGCTGCATCCGCTACCCCTTGGGTATCCTGCGACTTTCCCACCTTGAAAGTACGCTATCGTACTAGTGGACAATTGGCTAACTACAAGCCTCGAAGGAAAGATGAAGTAGTTGTTTACACTGACCCTGAAGGAAAATTTCGGGAAATCGAGGCAACTATAGATTATTGGTTTTGGTTTAGGCAGCGTATGCTGAAATATGGAGCCAATGTGAGGATTTTAAGTCCGAAAATTTTAGCTGATGAGATGAAAAAAGAGTATAAAATGATATGGGAACAATTCTCAGCAGATGAAAGTACTAACCTTCAAAGTTAAGAAATGCTCTCATCGATTCTAAAATATGATATTTTAAGGCGGTGAGTGTCAAGCCTCCCATTGTTGAACTTACTAACTTGTTTTTTGGTAAGTCTGTACCTTGAAAATTGAAGATATGTATTATTTTCTAGATTTTGGCAGGGCAAAGCACAGGCGAAAACCCCCCACCTCCCGCCAAAAGTCTGAAACCCTTGCTCTATAAGGAATATAGCTTACAAGCACAGTCAGCTTATACTCGCTTTAGAGGCTGAAATGAGGTTTTCTAGCTTCCCCGCCAAAAATGGTCGTGGAAACCAGGATTATCAAACGCTTCCAACTGCCGGGTTTCATATTAATGATTTCCGCTTGCGGAATTGAAACAAATCTGTACTGATAACGCTACCTTAACACCTTATGGTTTCATATTAATGATTTCCGCTTGCGGAATTGAAACAACGTATTATACTTATATCAGAAATTAAGTGCTTTGGTTTCATATTAATGATTTCCGCTTGCGGAATTGAAACGAACGCACAAAACTATCGAAATCTAGGAACAAAGTTTCATATTAATGATTTCCGCTTGCGGAATTGAAACTAACAAAGAAATATTGGGTGTTAACGATGTAGTCGAGTTTCATATTAATGATTTCCGCTTGCGGAATTGAAACATGACTTAAAACAAACAGAAAAAAATGTAGCCTTTGTTTCATATTAATGATTTCCGCTTGCGGAATTGAAACCGTGAAGAAGCAGTAAGGCCAGCGACACCGATCGGTTTCATATTAATGATTTCCGCTTGCGGAATTGAAACCAGAAAAAATTACAGAGGCAGGAGAATTTCTAATTAAGGTTTCATATTAATGATTTCCGCTTGCGGAATTGAAACCTCAATATAATTATTTTGGCAATTTAACCCCGTGTGTTTCATATTAATGATTTCCGCTTGCGGAATTGAAACGAGTAAAATGATAGATGCAGTCAAAAGTTTTCAAGTTTCATATTAATGATTTCCGCTTGCGGAATTGAAACGTCCTATTTACAAGTCGTCAGGCTATCGTGATCCTATCAGTTTCATATTAATGATTTCCGCTTGCGGAATTGAAACGCGGCGATAAGAGGGACACTACCTATAGCTTCTTTGCGTTTCATATTAATGATTTCCGCTTGCGGAATTGAAACAAGAAGATCCTTTTATTATATTGCAAGCGCCAAAGGAGGTTTCATATTAATGATTTCCGCTTGCGGAATTGAAACATTTTGGCTGTACTCGGCTTAGTTGTGCCTAACGGTTTCATATTAATGATTTCCGCTTGCGGAATTGAAACACAGTTAGTTATCGAAGCAACCTCCATCCATTCACCAGTTTCATATTAATGATTTCCGCTTGCGGAATTGAAACATCCCGTTCTTGGGTCTGTAGGAATGTAGATCAGTTTCATATTAATGATTTCCGCTTGCGGAATTGAAACAACATTACCCGCATCGGAATAGTGAAAGTTATCGTGTTTCATATTAATGATTTCCGCTTGCGGAATTGAAACTTTTGTGCTTTGGTTGCGTTGTTGTTTCTGTCATTGTGTTTCATATTAATGATTTCCGCTTGCGGAATTGAAACACAGTCCCTACCCCAATTAACTTCTTATAGTGACTAGTTTCATATTAATGATTTCCGCTTGCGGAATTGAAACGGCTGATATTTGCAGATTCATTGTTACTAGTGGATGAGTTTCATATTAATGATTTCCGCTTGCGGAATTGAAACATCAGGCTCAGGATGAGGTCTGTTGCATCCAACCTCACGTTTCATATTAATGATTTCCGCTTGCGGAATTGAAACAAGTCATTTTTGGAGAAGAATGATCCTACTCCGTTGAGTTTCATATTAATGATTTCCGCTTGCGGAATTGAAACATTCGTTACCAATAACAAAAAACCAATTCCAGGCAGGTTTCATATTAATGATTTCCGCTTGCGGAATTGAAACTTGCAATTGGAATTGCATTTAATGGTTATCCTTGGAAGTTTCATATTAATGATTTCCGCTTGCGGAATTGAAACCAAAACCCTCACACTGAAGACCTTGGACTAAATGGGGGTTTCATATTAATGATTTCCGCTTGCGGAATTGAAACTGGGGCATTGCGCGATTCCTTGAATTGTGATTTCAAGTTTCATATTAATGATTTCCGCTTGCGGAATTGAAACAAATTCCTATTAATTGTCCAACGCCAAACGCAGCGACAGTTTCATATTAATGATTTCCGCTTGCGGAATTGAAACCTTACACTACCGCCCGACTCGCTTCTTTTCGGGCGGGTTTCATATTAATGATTTCCGCTTGCGGAATTGAAACAATCTACACTAGTGCCAAACCGCGCCTCACAAGGTTTCATATTAATGATTTCCGCTTGCGGAATTGAAACGGTTAAACCAGAACCTTGACCCGCGCCTACACCTGTCCTGTTTCATATTAATGATTTCCGCTTGCGGAATTGAAACATATTATCAACGCTGCTAATGCTGCTGCTAATGCTGAGTTTCATATTAATGATTTCCGCTTGCGGAATTGAAACGAAACCAGAGTTATACAAGTAATCAAACAGTACAGTTGGTTTCATATTAATGATTTCCGCTTGCGGAATTGAAACCTGTGATCCAGCGTTATTACTGCCAAACTTGTAGAAAGTTTCATATTAATGATTTCCGCTTGCGGAATTGAAACAAAAAGGATAACACCCAGGCAGCCAAAACCCACACTCGTTTCATATTAATGATTTCCGCTTGCGGAATTGAAACTACTTCGGTCAGAATCATTAAAAATGATTTTAAGTTTCATATTAATGATTTCCGCTTGCGGAATTGAAACAAGACATGACTCTTCTTTATGATCGCGAAGTCTTTGAGTTTCATATTAATGATTTCCGCTTGCGGAATTGAAACACCAATAACGCAAGCAATACTGCGCTTCCACGCTTGAGTTTCATATTAATGATTTCCGCTTGCGGAATTGAAACAAGACGGGATAACTACTACTGTAGTAGTACAAGTCGTTTCATATTAATGATTTCCGCTTGCGGAATTGAAACTGAGTTTAAAGCGTTCTGGCTCTAGCCGTACTAGGTTGTTTCATATTAATGATTTCCGCTTGCGGAATTGAAACCAAGCATTCCAGCCCGCATCAAGCGCATCGTAAGTTTCATATTAATGATTTCCGCTTGCGGAATTGAAACACAACGACGACTGGAGTGATAGCGACGCTGGCGCACAAGTTTCATATTAATGATTTCCGCTTGCGGAATTGAAACAAGTACTTGGCTGGTTTCCGGGGATTGGGGATTGGGGAGGTTTCATATTAATGATTTCCGCTTGCGGAATTGAAACTTTGGTTAGCAAGCCTTTAAAATAAGGCTTCAGAAAAGTTTCATATTAATGATTTCCGCTTGCGGAATTGAAACTCCAGGGGCAACAAAGGCTTACCAGTGATGAGGTTACGGGTTTCATATTAATGATTTCCGCTTGCGGAATTGAAACGATATCAATTACTAAAAAGGAATATCATCATCATCTAGTTTCATATTAATGATTTCCGCTTGCGGAATTGAAACTAATTTCTATGGGGCGATCGCAGTATGGGTTTTCATAGTTTCATATTAATGATTTCCGCTTGCGGAATTGAAACATGAGGTCGTAAAGTATCCAAACTGGATCGGCAACGTTTCATATTAATGATTTCCGCTTGCGGAATTGAAACTTCTCTGTGAGTGGCGATCGCTTTCTCTGCCCAAGGGTTTCATATTAATGATTTCCGCTTGCGGAATTGAAACATTGGATCATTATCTTTGTGTATACATATTCTTCTTCGTTTCATATTAATGATTTCCGCTTGCGGATAGGAGAGGGAGGAGAAACGAAAACCTCACCCTCTTACTCCCCTCTCCTCGTAGGAGAGGGGTTGGGGGAGAGGTCAAAACAACGCTGGTCGAACTCACGTTAAATTAAGGTTAGCCCACATAGGTAAAATAACTAGCGTCCAGACTCAAATTATTGTCACCTTGGACAATAGCAATTAGTTCATTCTGCGCCCCATCAGGCATAGTCAAATAAATGCCGATACCGGATGGTAAACCATCACCAGATGAACCTAAAACATAATCGTTGATTGTTCCGGCAAGCTGGATGCTATCTTGAGTGGAGTTAAAGTCAGTAATCAGCGCATAGTCATTGTTGCCTTGGGTGACTAATTGACCATTATAGTCACGGTTACGACTGCCATAAAAACTATCAATGTTACCAACATAATTTAAACCGCCCTCTCCCAGGACGAATGTATCACTGCCTTCACCACCAGTTAAAGTATCGATTTCTCCAGCACCATAAATAATAAATTCAATAGGCCCATATCCGATTCCTGCACCAGTGAGATTATCATTGCCATTGCCACCAATTAAGGTATCATTTCCGATGCTCCCGTCGAGACTGTCATTCCCGTTACCGCCATCTAAGTAATCATTACCACCACCAGCTCTAACGCTTTGGTCTAATAAGATATCATCTCCATCGCCACCAATAAGAGTGTCATCGCCATAACTACTAACTAAAATGTCGTTACCGTCGCCGCCATCGTAATAATCATCACCAGAAAGATATCCTTCGCTGATTAGGTCATCTCCTTCACCACCAAACATGAAATCATTGCCATCCGAACCAAACAACTGATCATTACCACTGTTACCAAACAAGACATTTGTAGAGTTGAGGTCGCCTCCATATCCTGGCGCGTAGTATACAACACTGAGTCCAGCGTAAAGAGTATCGTTTCCCTCGCCACCGATAATTAAATCATCACCTAAATCACCGGAAATGAAGTCATCACCCGCTAAACCGATTAAAATGTCATTTCCATCTTTACCGAAAATTGAGTCGATATTTTCAGTACCGATCAGAAAATCATTGGCACTAGTCCCATTAATATCTGCCATAAAAGCCTCTTTTTAAAGTTTTAAAAGTGGGATATTTAACAGTGAACAGTTATCAGTTATCAGTTGTAGAGGCAGGTTCATTGAGGAATTCATGGTAAAAACAGATATGTTCGTTAAACCCGCCCGTACTTAAATACAAAAGTGAAACACCACACCAATTAGTGGAAAGCGTAGGGAGGCGCTTTTTTATCTGCCACCATACGCCCTGGCTGACTGATAACTGATAACTGATAACTGATAACTGATTTAATCCTAATTACACATCACCATAAAAAAAGTTACAAAACAACTAACTAATGGTTGTTGAATAATTCAAGAATTTCTGTAGTCTATTTATAAATAGTAATTGCAAACTTTAATATAGTAATTTTAAATTTATCAAAGAATAAGAAATGTGAAGCACTGTTATTTTTACATATAAAAGTATGCCTGCTTTAACGAATATAATAGAGTAATATTGCATCCTAAACTATTAAATTATATTTGCTCAATCAGCAGTAATTCTTGGAACTTTCTGACAACAAGAAACAGGCGGACTCATCAACTATAAAAAATAAAATTATTGCAAGATAAACTCAAGCAGAATTCACAAATCAAGTGAAAACAAACCCTGACGGCAAAATCCTTTCACGGTGTTAGACAAACATTCTGCCGAGAGCATCCCAAATCCCCATCAGCTAAACCAAGGCTTAGAGGCGTTCCGATGCAGTTCCACTGCTATGTCGTATGCTCTCCATTTAATGGGTATGATTTAGGTGGCGATCGCATCCAAATTTCACAATGTCGCTTTAAGCAGACAATCACTTACGCTTGTGAAGTACCTCGACAAGAACAGGCGATCGTCTAATGACTAACTAACGTAATTACTCGATATACTGACAATGTTCTGATGTGGCAATTCAACATCCACTCAACCACAAATTATAGAGAACTAATATGTCAGATGATTTAAAAGGAAAAGTAGCACTGATTACAGGTGCAAACAAAGGCATTGGGTACGAGATTGCACGCCAACTCGGTTCCAGAGGAGCCACTGTTATTGTTGGCGCAAGAAATAAAGAACTTGGCACTAAAGCATCAAATCAACTCCTCTCTAGTCAAATTGATGCAAGAGCAATTCAACTTGATGTTACCGACCAAAAAACCATCGATACCACTGCTAACCAAATTGAACGAGACTTTGGAAAACTAGATATCCTTGTCAACAATGCAGGGATTTTAATAGACCAAGTTCCACCAAGCCAATTAGATATTGAAACACTAAAGCAGACTTACGAAACGAATGTTTTCGGTGTATTTGCAGTTACCAAAGCGATGTTACCATTGTTGAAGAAATCAACAGCAGGGCGAATTGTCAATATATCCAGTGGTTTAGGTTCACTGACTCAAAATTCTAACCCAAATTACGAGTTCGCTGGTATGAAATTGCTTGCCTATAACTCATCAAAAACAGCAGTAAATGCGCTGACGGTTTTGTTTGCTAGTGAATTAAAAGACACCCCGATTAATGCGGCTGACCCTGGTTTCACAGCCACAGATATTAATCAACACCGAGGTTATCGCACTGTTGAGCAAGGAGCGACAGCAGCTGTCCGATTAGCTACTCTACCTGATGATGGTGTTACTGGTGGGTTCTTTGATGAGAATGGCGTAGTACCTTGGTGAACTACCTATTTTTAGAGAAAACAGCAGAAAATTAGCTAATTTTCTGCTGTTCTAATACGCGGTACATGGAGATTACAGTTGCGTTTCTAGAGGTATTTCTTGAGCAGTGGGGCAAAATTACCTTAATTGTTACAAAACTTTACTAATCAATTTCCATTAACATAACTTCCAGCCTCTAACCTCTAGCCTCCAGTCTCTTCTCTAATAATTCACTGACTTGCTCTAATGATTCCAACACTTGGTAAGTCAAACATCTGATTTCTGGAGATGGTTTTTCTATATCGGGAATCATAATCGGATACATCCCGGCGGTAAACGCTGCTTCTATCCCTACGGATGAGTCTTCAAAAACTACACACTGCATAGGTGCAACATGGATTCGGCGACTAACTTCTAAGTATATATCTGGTGCAGGTTTGCCTTGTGGCACATCTTCGCTGGTGACAATGGTTGTAAAGTAATGCAAAATGCCTGCGTTGCTTAAGCGTCGGATGGTGCGGCTACGGGATGTACCAGTTGCTAAAGCAATGATGATGCCCAAACTGTTGAGTTTAGCCAGTAAATTTAATGCACCTGGTTTTATGGGCAAACCCTCTTGTAGTTCTCGGCGATCGCCTATTTCAATTCGCTGTCTTTTTACCTCCTCAAAAGGAAAGTTGTTGCCATATCTTTGTTTGAGGATTTTTTCTCGCCATGACAAATCACGCCCGACAAATTCATTGTAGAAGTTGTCATTCATTATATATCCGTGACTGGCCAGCGCTTGCTGCCATGCCCAACGAGCAATACTTTCTGTATCAAACAGCAAACCATCCATATCAAAGATTGCGGCGCGGATATCTCGTAACACACTAAATCCTCTATTTTGTGCTTGTCTAACTTACCAACGTCAAGGAAGAAAACCAGCGACGATGCTCTGTCTCACCGTAGCGATCGCTATCGTATATCAGTAATAGTCCATTCGCAATTCTTTAACTCATCCTCTTGACATTCTCTGAAATACATACTACATTTGTAGTATAAAGAAACAGATGACCAATGACCAATGACTAATGACTAATTAATCAAACTTGGGTCTGTAGCTCTAATGGTAGAGTTCCTGCATAGCCCTTGTGTCCCCACTTAAGAAGCTTACATACTTGCTCAAAAGTAGAGCGATCGTTTGATAAATGATAGGTGCAGGTGCGATTCCTGCGTATGAACCAACAGCTTTTTCAACTTACATGAGGTGTGAGTGTAACTCTCACAGGGAGGGTATCGGTTCAATCCCGATCAGATCCGTTTGGTAATTTGTAATTAAAAAAGAGGTGATGGAGATGGTACATATTCGATTTGAAGGACATTCTGTGGATGTGGGAGAAACACAACTAGGAATTACAGCCAGTATGAATGATGTGGCGATTAAAGAACGAGTTGCTAGACATTTGGATGTGAATAGCGATCGCCTTGGTGCTTACATAGTAGATCGCCGTCCTGGTGGGGATTTGATTGTTCGTCCTGAAGCTGTTTATGGCTGAAGAATCTAGCCGTGTCCCGACAGAAGAAGCATACATACACATTGATAACGGCTCTAAGGTAGTAAAATTCGAGCGATCGAACAAGCGAAGCATAGTTGCTAAGTCTCATGCAGATTTAGCGTGCGGGCCCACTGCCAATATTTGGTAAGAGCGGCCGTAGTTGTAAAAAGCGTCTTCGACTTGCACGGAATTATTTAAGATTCAAAGCCAAAACTCTGAGAATATCTAACTTTCTTAATTATGAATTAATTTGATTCCGCGCCCTAATTTGTAAAGCCTACACACCATCCAGCAATGGATTACAGGTTCGATTCCTGTCGCTTCCGCTAATGGGAGCGTCGCCTAATTGGTAAGGCAATTGTGAAAAATGCTTTGCTAACTTGTGCGGAATCACTATTAATTAAATTGTATTTAATCATAACATTAATTCCCATTATTAACATATAGAGGTGAGTTCAATGATGTCCGTTCATTCATGTTTAAAAACAACTCAATTGGTACATCAATATTTAGATAACTTGAGGTATGAGCGAACATCGTTTGAGCGAAATAGTGATTGAACGTCCTCGTCATGGGATGAGAATTAGCCTCAAAAAGTATAAAGGTTTTAAAAAGCAGTTAGATAAACTTACTGAAGTAGCCAGCCAAGATGGATTATTAAGTCCTTACTTAATTAAACCGAGAAATAAATCAAAATATCTTGCGGATCATCTTGGGCCTTTGCGTCGATTTTTGCGTTCAAAAGTTGGGCAGTCTTGGAATGATATTTACAGTGAACTGTGCCAACGACTAAAGACTAACACAATGGCAGGACAGCACGTTATCGGTCATGTGTGGGATTTTGTAGAAAGGTATGTGGAAATAGTTGATGGTAAAGTTTATAGCAAAGCTTACCAAAGGTGTAGAACTCGGTTAGATACAAGTTACCGCGATCGCTTTTATATTCATCCTGAAACTGGAATTCTTTGTGCAGTCGAGAAAGCACCTCGAAAGCGCAAACCAAAGCAAGAGCCAACCGATATTCTCATCGTTGATGATTATCATCAGTACCACAAACTAAACGAAATTTGGTATTTGATTACCTTTGAAAATTTTCCCCCACCACCAACCGATTATGTAACTGATGTTCTCAGAGGTTTAATTCACCGTTCCATCGCCACTTATAGAGGCCGTAAAATTTACGCTGCTACTAAACAGCAGTGCAGTAAAAAAGAGATTCGATTTATTTTGAATCAACTTTCTCAAAAATAAAGCTTCCACCTCGTGTCCTAACCGAAAAAGCTTACATACTAGCCGAATTGGAACAGGCACTTGACTTGAGATCAAGCGATTACGGGTTCAAATCCCGTGTGTGAATCAACAGCTTTTTCAACTCGCACGAGGTGATTTATTTCGCTTCATAATTACAACAAATTTCATCTGAGTGAGGTGCAAAAGGGCGGGCAAGATGCCCACCCCACAATAATTTTACCATTTATATCTGTACCTCATTTACCTGTAACTGGCTGTAAGTAGGGCGCTGCACTGCCCACCAATGCCAACTCATTAGAGGTTGCCATGTCTTTAAAAACTCTAGAAATTTTAGAACAAATCAAAGCGTTAACTGCTGATGAAACTTCTGCTTTAGTAAAACAGATTGAAGCAACCTTCAATGTTGATAGTTCTATACCTAAACTGATTCGCATTGACAAGCCAGAGCTAGATGAAAATCAACCTCAAATTCAAACAGAGTTTGATGTATTGTTAGTATCGGTTCCAGCAGACAAAAAGATTGCTTTACTCAAAGTGATTCGGACAATAACTGGACTAGGACTCAAAGAAGCAAAAGACTTTGTAGACTCCCTTCCTCAAGTAGTCCAGACACAACTAAATCAAGAAGCAGCCCAAACACTCAAGCAGCAGTTAGAAGCAGCAGGAGCCGTCGTGACTCTTGAGTAGGGAGTAGGGAGTGGGGGGAGATGAGGGAGTGGGGAAAGAGGGGGGAGATGGGGAAGAGTTTTTATATACCTGATCTGCTTTGTTTAGCTCATCTCCCTCATCTCCCTCATCTCCCTCATCTCCCTCATCCCCCTCATCTCCCTCATCCCCCTCATCTCCCTCATCTCCCTCATCCCCCTCATCTCCCTCATCCCCAATGGCAGTTGTTGCCGCGCCCTCATCATAGAAGCCTACATAACTCTGCCCAAGTTACACCAATGCTTCTACAACTTGCGCGGTGACTTTATCACCCCGCGTGCAACATCTGCCTCCTCATTCATCACCACTAGAGGAGGTTCTTATGAACACCGCAGAACGTGACTTGCGTCTAGAAATGCTCAATAGTTTGCTGACAACTCCTCACCGCAAACTTGAGCAAGTGGCAGAAATTCACAAGTTAATTATTGAATTAGACCCGCTTTTCTACGGACATCTAGCAGTTTGGTATCAAAATCATGGCGATGTGCGCGACCACAAGGAAGTATTTGTAGCACATCTGTTAACTAGCAATTTAACCCAACACAGAGATGCTGGCTTTGTGATGCTGCAAGAGTTTCCACCTTATCAGGTGGCTCGGATAGTAGACTTTATGAAGCAGCAGCAAAATAAAATGCCTCGTTCCGCGAGAACTGCGGTGCGTCGCTACTTGAAGACAAGGGAAAGTAATCCTGCTTTATTTGATCGGGCGGCGCTACGGGGTCGAAATGCCATGAAGCACTTGTATGCTTCACTGCATATTAAACCCAATGAACGGGCGAATGCAATTCTATTCCGGGATACTCCTCCAGAGGGTTCTTTGGCTTATGTGCTGAAGCAACTCGCTAAGGCAGAAACTGCTGTAGAACAAGCAAGGCTAATTGTAGAGTACAAAATTCCCTATGCGATCGCCATTGGTGCAATCAAGCAACTTACACCAGTTACGTTAGTGGCGTTAATCAACAGCATGACTCCCCAGGAAGTTATCAATAACCTCAAGTCCCTGCAAACTAGAGGTGCAATGGATAACCCAGAAGTCAAAAAGCTGATTGATGCCAAGCTGGAGGAAGCCTCTAAGAGTGGACGTGTTGCTGCATTTAAAGCACAAATTGCCGCCGATACCGCAGATTTCGACGCAGACACCGTAGCTCGACTGGAAAAAGTCACCAACGAGCAGGTAAAGCGACGGGGGACAATTTCTCGCCCAACTGCTTTATTTGTGGACAAGTCCGGCTCAATGGAGAGTGCGATCGCGATTGGTAAACGCCTAGCTGCACTCATCTCTGGTATCACTCAGGCAGAACTGTATGTTTACGCCTTCGATACCATTCCTTACCCAGTTATAGCCAACGGCAAGGAGTTAACAGACTGGGAGCGTGCTTTTCAACACATTAATGCGGGTAGTAGTACCAGTATCGGCTGTGCATTGGAAGCAATGCGCCGGAAGAAACAGGTAGTTGACCAAATTATTCTAGTGACTGATGAAGGTGAAAATGCTACACCTTATTTCAGTGAAGTCTACAAGAACTATTGCCGAGAATTGGGAGTAATGCCCAATGTGGTAATTGTTCGTGTAGGTACTTCTTACAACTGGGTAGAAAGTCAATTAAAGCAGCAACAAGCGCCTGTAGAAACTTTCACCTTCGCCGGTGACTACTACAGCTTGCCGAATTTAGTACCTCTGTTGACACGTCCCTCTCGTCTAGATTTGCTGATGGAAATCATGGAGATTCCCTTGCCTGTGCGGGAGGATAAGTAAGGTTACAAAATAGCACTGTTCATTACATCAATTTGTGAACAGTGCTATTGTAATTTTGCTAGGGTGTTTCAATGTTTAACAATTTCTAATAATTAAATAAAAAATCCCTATCTCTTGTAGATGGGGATTATTAATTAACTAAAAATTAGATATAAATAATTAGTTGGAATAACCACTAATATATCGAATTACATTTTCAGATTGTACAACTTTACCATTCTTGAAAATATCTAAACTTGCACCAGTGACAATATACTCATATTGTCCATTCTTAGCGACATATCCTGTGCCTTCTTCCGTATATGTTGGCAGAGAATAAATACCTTTACCATCCCGCTTAGAAATACCTGTATAAAATAGTTTTCCCTGTCTATCGCAAATGTGAATAAGAAAATTCCGCGTTTCAACTTGTGCTGATAACCTTCCTCCTCCCGCATATTTAGGACAAGTTCTTGCTTGGGCTATAGTTTTATTATTTACTACAGAATTTACATTAACAGTTAATTCTGAAGCACTAGCACTATTAAAAATACTAGCAAATGATAAAGCTGTTCCAGTTGTAGCTAAAATTAATAACAAATACTTCATTTGTTTGTTAGGATAAATGTTTATATTCAATCTACTAATCTTATAGGTTTATACTCACTGGTCGGTTGAGCTTAACTCAAAATTAATAGAATTGAATCTATACTTATCTACTCATCGGTTATGTGGTTTTCCCGATTTTCTATTGAATATTGACTGAAAAAATAGTTTGAGTAGATTTGGAAAATATTGTAGTATCTTGTATTATATAAATATCCTGCGTGTCCCAACTCGTGAGAGCCTACATACTAGTACGAGAGGAAAAGTAACACTGTCAATACAGTGGGCTTGTGTGAACGGGGAGTGCGAAGAAGCTGGAAAGTAGGCTTAAAAGTAGCCATCTTTGAAAGAGTGTGTAACAACTCACCAGTGGAGTCCCTCTAGTAACTGAGAACAAGCAATGCTCCACAAACTTACACGCAGGATTAGGGACTGGGGACTGGGGATTGGGTATTGGGTATTTTTTCTCGCTTGCTTGTATGTGTGAGCTTTTCGTATTTTAATTCAGCAAAGCTAAATATTCTTCCATCTGATAGCATTTCACAAAAAATATGATAAAGATGCAAACACTAAAACCTATGCTACCTCTCACTTTCTTAATTTTGAATTTTGAATTTTGAATTGGAGCAAAGCGACTTGACTAACATCCATAAGCTAATCAATCAAATTGCTGATGCACAAGCACAGTTGTATGCAGCTAAATTTATCGCGCCTTGTGTTAAGGGTGGGCGAGTTCGCACAAGGGTAGCTGGGATGATTTACACCTTCACGCCAAAGCCTAGCAAATTTGCAGGTTGGGGTGTTTTTCAGCCTATGGATGAGAAAACTGCAAAAGTTGTGGAGGAAGCAGACTTACCTCAAATCGCTGAATACTTACAACACTTTCCCCAAATCAGACTGCGGTTAGCACATCAACTACAGGGACAAACTTGGTTAGCATATCCCATCAACGAAGCTGATATACGTCAACGGTTGCAGGTAGTTAAGCCAGTGGCCATCCATCTAGTAACTGAAGGTATCATCTTTGACCAAATCATCGCCCGATGGAATGGACAATCTTGTTGGTTTGAAGAAGTCGATCGCCGGGCTGATCCGGCTATTGTAGAAACACTGCAATCTGCTGTGAAACATCTGATTCCGGTGGAAGAATTGCAATTCAAAGGTATGACTCCAGAAATCCGCACAGTCTACGAATTAACCACTGGGCGTATTCAGGACTTCAATCAACCCCAACAGGATGAAAAGCGGCTGAGAAAAGCCTTGCAGATGGGCGGGGGCGAATTAAAGCAATTTCACGATCGCGGTGATTATTGGACAGTCGATTGGACAACCTCAGACGGTGTTCGCCATAGTAGTGCGATCGCTAAATCTGACTTGACTGTGATCAGTTCCGGTATTTGCTTAAGCGGATATGACCGCGACTTTGACTTGCAATCTTTGGTAGGTGTTATAGAACAGCAATACTAGTTTATCACTTAAACAATTATCATATCTTGGGGGTTGGTAATTAGTAATAGTAAAAAACAATTCAATTACTTATTCGCTATTACCTATTACCGACTAAATCAATCATACTGTAAGTATTTTGTAGGGTGGGCATTGCCCACCATATCATGGTTTTGGTGGGCAATGCCCACCCTACTAATTTACAGCGCAGTTCATCTGAGTGAAGTACACTTAGGGCGGGCAAGATGCCCACCCCACAATAGTTTTACCATTTATATCTGTACCTAATTTACGTGCAACTTGCTGTAATATGTCATATTCTGATTCAGCAACGCCTAATTACGAATTATTATGACTATTTTTTTCCATGAACAGCTTTACCGTAGTCATCCTGTGATGGCAAAGTTGAAAGATTATCCTATTACAATTTGTGGGGCTGGAGCATTAGGAGCTAACATAGCTGAGAATTTGGCTCGGTCTGGTTTTGAGAAGTTGACGATAATCGATCGCGATCGCATTGAGGAGCGTAACCTTTCTACTCAACCATACTACCGTTCTGATGTGGGAGCATTCAAAGCGAAAATTTTAGCTAATAATTTATATCGAGCAATTGGTATTAAAGTAGAAGCCAAGACTAAGGAATTAACACCAACAAATACAACTCAACTACTCAAAGATAGCCAGCTAATTGTCGATGTCTTCGATAATAGTGTGGCACGTCAGGCTGTGAAAGATTATGCACAGGAATTTAGCGTTCCTTGTGTTCATGCTGGACTAGCGGCTGATTATGCAGAAGTAATTTGGAATGACTCTTATCGCGTACCTTCCGATGTGAATGATGATGTTTGTGATTATCCCCTAGCGCGGAACCTCGTAATGTTAACTGTGGCTGTAACTTGTGAAGCGATCGTTTCACAAGTTACAACAACACAACAGCGTAACTTTACAATCACTTTGAAGGATTTAACTGTTCAATCTCATATATAATTTGTTGCGAAAAACAGAATTTAAGCGACTAACGTACCCTTAAACTCAACGATTGACGCTACGCGAACGCTGTCGCATTGGTCGGGAGACTGTCGTCAACTCACGCGCAATTCATGAGGACACTTGCGTGGGCGGCTCTGCCGACTTGAGCAAAGTGTCCGTCTCATCACCTCCCTTCCCTACGGGACGCTACGCGAACGGGTAGGTGAGAGGCTTCTTGCTGTTTAAGCTAACAATCAGCAACAAAAAATTATGTTGCATTTGTGAATTATCTGTTTATTTAGCCAAAATACATCTATGAGTAGAGGTATTTATTGTTATGGACAGGTTAAGGTGCTTAGTAGCAAAAGTAGCTTTAGCATTGGGTTACTGCCGAAATAGAGCTATCAAGTCCTTAACATCGTCACAGATGGCAGCATCCACCAAGCAATGCCTATCTTCACTAATCTCATACACCCAGTAACTAGAGTCTACCAGGACTTACGCATCGAAGTTTTCTGTTGAGGCAGGGTGTAAGGGTTTTAGGACGACATTGCAGAGATTTCTTTACCCTCAATACTAAAACAGTCCGCTTAATACGATTCCAGTCTTGAACTGATTCCGCATTACCATGTAGTTTTGGAATATTCCAATGGCTGTCTACCTCAAAGAGTTTAGCATCGCTATGTTGTGCCAAAATCTCTTGTACTCTGGTATAGTTTAATGCTGCTTGCTCGTAGTAAATTTCTTTAATTGACAGCAACCGACCAAGGGACTTCCAATTAAAAAAATATACTATCACTGTGATGGCAAGGGGGCAGGGGGAAAGACAGTTGCTTTGAGGCAGATAAATTGCATAGTTTATTTTCTGGAAGTCCCTAACCTCATCTGCTTGATGTGTAGAGCGTGGTTCGCCAGACTGAAGAATTCTCCGAGTCATGAATGCTTTATTAATAATTAAAATACTAAATCAAAATCGATATATGCTAATGCTTTTAACATTTTCTCAGAATCATCTAGAATTATTCTCAAGTAAAGATGTTGATACTGTACTGGAAAAAATTGATGGTTCTCATAATATCTGGTTGCGCTGCATTCAGTTCCGCGATCGCACGGGAACTGCCAAAATAATTAACCACTTTCAACTCAACCCATCTCGGATTGATATGATTTTCAACCGTTCCCTTACAGGAATTGATGAAGATATGGAAGATTGCTTATTTGATGGCTATGAAATTCTCACTCATCAAATAAAAAATCAAGAGTTTCAGGTAGCGTATGGTAGTATTCTCTTAGGTAGCAATTTTATTATTACTTTTGAAATTAAAGAAATCAAAGTCTTAACTATACTACTCAGTAATATTCACAAGCAAACCATAGATATTCAAGGATGGGGCGTTGATTATATTTTATATTTAATCTTGAAAAATATTTTAAACAATTACCACAGTGTATTTGATTATATTTCCAGACAACTTGATGATTTAGAAGATGAAGTTTTAGCTAGTTCTGGTGATGAAACAACTTACCATAAAATTGCCGCCATGAGGCAATCCACTCGCTCTGGACGGCGTAATTTCCAAAATATTCGGTCACTTCTAGCTTTGATGAATTATGAAGATTTCCAATGGATTAGTCAGCCAGTAAAAGTATTATTCAACCAAGAATTAGTTCATCAAGTTGATAATCTCTGGCAAGAATATCAAGCTTTGAGAGTTTGGATGTCAGAATTAATGGAAATTCAACGCGATAACATTGCTAGTAAAACCAGTGAACGAATTAATCGTTTAACTATCCTTTCCAGTATATTTTTACCACTCACTTTTATTACAGGTTTCTATGGCATGAACTTTAAACATATGCCAGAGCTAGAACAACCTTGGGCTTATCCGGCTGTGATTGTCATCATCATATTAATTGTAATTGGGAGTATTGGCTTCGCTAAAAAACAGCGCTGGTTATAGGGGAAAATCGCAATTAGTAGGGTGGGGAGTGCAGCGCCAAGCTTACCGCAAAAATTTACCGTGAGAATACCAAATACGAAGTTGCGCGGGTGTGATACCGAGTAAATAACCAATAATCACAACTTGATTAATCATAGTAGTTTTGAAAACTCCCTTTTGCAACCATCTCCGGGCTGAAGTTATTACTGGTACAGAGAGGATGATAATTTTTCCCATAGGTTTTAAGCGCCGCATGAGTTCAAAATCTTCCATGATAGGTAATTCAGGAAAACCGCCGACTTGCTGAAATATCGCCTTAGTCATAAAAATTGCTTGATCACCATAAGGCATTTGTAAAAAGCGCGATCGCCAATATACTCCCTTTTCTACCAAACGCAAACTCGCCCCTTCAGCATTGATCCGCAAAGCAAACGCGCCGGCTATTACCCCAGGCTGCTGTAATGCTGTAAGCATCATCTCATCAAACCCAACAGGTAACTGTGTGTCTGCGTGGAGAAATAACAGAATCTCGCCAGTCGCTAACCCCACACCTGCGTTCATTTGCACCGCACGCCCTGGAGATGATGAAATCACTTTTACACCCAAAGATTGAGCGATCGCTACCGTATCATCTTGTGAGCCACCATCGACAACAACCACTTCTACATTCTGACTAGGTTGAGTAGTGGCGATCGTTTGTTTAATGTTTCCTGCTTCGTTCAGCGCTGGGATAATAATAGAAATTTTCTTACCTTGAATATTGTCTCCCATCATTACCCTTTTCCATAATTTATTCAGCTTGGGTCATTACACAAAATACCTACACCCCTACACTTTACATTGGCGATCGCTCTTTTTCTGCCTCTGGGAGAGCTTTTTGAGTTGCTCGTCAGCCATAATTCTCACAGAGTCTTTCGCTGGGATGCAGTATTAAGCTTACAGGGAGCCGAGGTGAGATTTTTCTCATACAGGTAAGGTAGCGTTAGACAACTGCTAGGACAAAATATTTAATTTAGTGTAAAGTACTATTTACTACTAAACTTCTGTACAGTATTTTCACTTAGAAAATTATGAAATTTCAAAAAATCTGCGTGATAGGGGCTGGGATTAGTGGCTTAGTAACGGCAAAAACTTTTCTCGAAGATGGCTATAATGTCACCATCTTCGAGAAAAAACAAGGATTAGGCGGCGTATGGGAAAAATCCCGGACTTACCCAGGATTAGGTAGCCAAAGTACCAGTGATACTTACTGTTTTTCTGACTATCCCATGCCTAAATCTTATCCAGATTGGCCTTCAGCAGAGGAAATTAGAAATTACTTGACATCTTACGCCAAGCATTTTCATGTAATTGATAAAATTCGTTTTCAAACAGAAGTTATTCATGTTTCTCAAAAATCAGGAACAGATCCAAAATGGGTAGTAACAGTCAAATATACAAATGCAAATGATAGACAAACACAGGAAGAAAGTTACGAATTTGACTTTATATTCGTGTGCAATGGTGTTTTTAGTCAGCCTAATTTACCTTCCTTTGTTGATCAGGAAAAATTTACATCATCTGGAGGTTTAGTTTTACATTCCACTGAGATGAACGACCCCTCAATTATTGCAGGTAAGCGGGTTATTGTCGTAGGTTTTGGTAAATCTGCCTGTGATATCGCTAATCTAGCAGCGAAAACAGCCAAAGAATGTACTCTAGTCTTCCGCCAAGCTATTTGGCAAGTACCAAGATATCTTTTGGGTTTGATAAACATCAAACATATTTTATTCACTCGATTCTCAGAAGCTTTCTTTATCTACAGGGAAATGGGAAAATTTGAAACAATTCTGCATACTATTGGCAAGCCTCTGGTTTGGTGTTTCTGGCGGATTATAGAGAAATTAATCAGCCTACAATTAGGTCTTGATGCTTGTGGGATAAAACCTGAACATCACATAGAACGGC
Source organism: Anabaena azotica FACHB-119 (assembly GCF_014697625.1). Taxonomy (GTDB): domain Bacteria; phylum Cyanobacteriota; class Cyanobacteriia; order Cyanobacteriales; family Nostocaceae; genus Trichormus; species Trichormus azoticus_A. The sequence continues at coordinate 125,306 of NZ_JACJSG010000009.1, forward strand.
GCGAATGTGGGTTGATGCTATCACCGCCAGGTTTTATTCAACATATACATAGCGGGAAAATCAAACCCATCAAGTCAAGCATAGCCAAGTTTGTTCCTGGTGGTTTGGAGTTAGTAAACGGTGAAAAAATACCAGCAGATGTAGTGATTTTTGGTACGGGTTTTCGTCAAAATGTATCGTTTTTAGAAGAGAAATACCGTCGAGTATTAGTAGATAAAGAGGAAAACTTTCAGTTATATCGTCATTTAATTCACCCAGAAATTCCCCAAATGGGTTTTGTTGGGTATAACAGTAGTTTCTACAGTCAATTAACTTCAGAGGTTGGTGCTTGGTGGTTATTAGACCATGTTAACGGCATCATTTCATTACCATCAAAGCAGAAAATGTATCAAGACATTGCTGCTGAATTGGATTGGATGAAATCTCGCTTTTCCAAGGTTGTAGTTGGGGGTAGTTGTATTGGTACTTTTTCTTTGCATTATGTCGAACAATTGCTAAAAGATATGGACACAAATCATCAGCTTGTAATTTGGAAAAATATTAACCAAATTTTGTCAGTTGTTGATATATCTATGTACCAAAAACTGCGCCAGGAATTAAAGTTAAGTCGTTTCTCTACGAGACGCTACGCGAACGCTCCAATTCAAAATTCAAAATTACAATCCCCATAAATAAATTTAGGGGCTTGTATCCTTTTCGTCTTCGCTCAATAAGAAGGGGGTAGGGAAGACGCATTGGTGGGGGTACAAGCCCCTCTTCAGGGCAGGTTTTTAATAAAGTAATGAGTCAGAACTGTAAAATCCCCGAAATTATCAGAGTTTCATCTACCCCTACACCCTAAAACCAGTATTTTGGGGTCGAAGTGTCAAAAACCTGCCCTTGAAAGAGTCCCCAGTTCCCAGTCCCCTACTTCCAAATAATAGGCGCGATCGCAGCTATAAGTAAAAGAAAGGCAATCTCTAAAACGTAGCTCATAAAGACACTGCGATTTAATAGACCATCCCAAAGGTAGCCTTTACGCTTGGGGTTGGTGTTGCGTTTGTGGGTTTGCGACCAACTGGTATATATACTAGGGGCTTTTAACTGATATGTATTGGTAAGAATAAACTCGATTTGGTTAACGCGGGGATAGAAACCACGCTGAAAGTGTTTCCACTGACTTTCGAGAACCCAGAAAATAGAGGGATGGTGCAACCGATGAGAGCGATCGCACTAGCATTCGTTTTTTGCTGTAACATCAATGCTAAAACACCACCAGTCCCAGTAATTCCTATTGCTTTGATTACCCAAATCTGCTTGTTATAGTCCTCGATAGTATTTTGCAGAAAGAAATATTCCTGCTTGAGTAAGTCTAATTCAAAATCGCTGAGGGGTTGGGGTTGAGATTCACTCGGTAATGGGTTAGACATGGGTGATGCCAGAGTTCACTGAGATGAAGTTAGCATAATTTTTAATCCGTAATTCGTAATTCGTAAATAGAAAGCTGCAAAGGTTAGCGCTGTAGAGACGTTGCATGCAACGTCTCTACATTTTTTATTTGGTGCAACTTCATAGAGAATTGGGATGACGAGGAAAAAATACTCGTTGACGAGGTTCTGATACTTGCCGACGAGTTAGTTTTGTAAGTGTAGAGAGGATTTATAGTCATTTGGGGCTAACTGATACTTTATTTTGCGCTGTAGAGACGTTGCATGCAACGTCTCTACATTTTTTATTTGGTGCAACTTCATAGAGAATTGAGATGACGAGGAAAAAATACTCGTTGACGAGGTTCTGATACTCAACGACGAGGAAAAAATACTCGTTGACGAGGTTCTGATACTCAACGACGAGGAAAAAATACTCGTTGACGAGGTTCTGATACTCAACGACGAAGAAAAAATACTCGTTGACGAGGTTCTGATACTCAACGACGAGGAAAAAATACTCGTTGACGAGGTTCTGATACTCGTTCACGGAAATTTCACCTCAAATAACTCAGCAGTAGGGTGCGTCAGTACAAAAAACCTTAACTATATCAAGAAAATACTTATGCTGACGCACCCTATTAACAGTCAACTTAGATAATTTATTTTTTGGTGTTCCCTAACTTTGTAGTATCAGGCAGCAGGGTGCGTCAGTACAAAAAACTCTAATTATATTAAGAAGATACTCATGCTGACGCACCCTACTAATTAACTCAAATAACTCAGTTACAATTTAAATCAGTAAGTTAAACTATTTCGTGACGTATTCCACACACTCCCCTTTCAGGGTGAGTGTGGGCTTCTCAATGACTCCTAATCCGGACATTAATTGAGCTTTAAGACCGTGCGTCCCACGGTTCTTTATGTTTATAGCAGCATTTAAATCCCGGCAAATAATTGTGTGGCAAACAGAACAATTATGTATTCTCTGGGATAGCGGCTTTTTAACTTTCTAAAATACAAGTGGCTTAAAAATCAGCCACAGTAAACAAACCTTGCCCTTCCCCTTTGCCTCTATCTTCACAATTAGCTTGCCACCATTCTACACAGTATGACTGACTGGAATTACTACCTTGAATCGCTCGGCAATCATTACGCGCAACGGGGTAAAGCGTACACGCTGACTGATGTAGTAGGACAGCAGCGAGTTGAGCAGAAGCAGTCACCCCTACTGTTAAATTTTATGGTGCAGACGGTACAATCTGCCAAGGAAGAAAGGAGCGCAGACGAGGGGAAAATTGAACGCTTAGATGTCTTGACAGGGTTGCGGAAGTATGCAAAAGAACAGGTCTTGCTAGTTGGGCGACCTGGTTCCGGGAAATCGACAGCGTTAGTGCGGTTGTTGCTAGAGGAAGCGGAGAAACCCCTCCCCCAACCCCCTCTTAAGGGCAGGTTTTTCATAAAGTAATCAGTGAGGACTATAAGATTCAGTAAATTATCAGACTTTCATCTACCCCTACACCCCTACACCCTTATACCCCTACACCCTAAAATCAGTGTTTTTGGGTCGAAGTGTAAAAAACCTGCCCTTGAAAGCCCCCAACCCCTCCCCGAAGCGAAGAGGGGAGCATCTCCCCCTTCCCTGCCTTCGGCACGCTACGCGAATGTAGGGAAGGGGGTAGGAGGGTTAGGTCAAATCCCCGTGCTAGTAGAGTTGCGCTATTACCAAACTTCAATCTTGGACTTAATTCGGGATTTCTTAAAACGCCATCGCCTACTACTAGACTCTGCAACCATAGAAAAACTACTGAATAACGGGCAATTTTTACTGTTAATAGACGGGATCAACGAATTACCCTCAGAAGCAGCGCGGCGAGATTTGTATAAATTCCGGCAAGACCACCAAAAAACCACGCCGATGATATTCACCACAAGAGATATAGGCGTGGGTGGTGATTTGGGCATTACTAAGAAGTTGGAAATGCAACCCCTGACCGCAGAACAGATGCAGCAGTTTGTCCGCGCCTATTTACCACAACAGGGTGAGCAGATGTTGCAGAACTTAGGCGACAGGTTGCGGGAGTTTGGCGAAACGCCCTTATTGCTGTTAATGCTGTGTTCATTGTTTGCACAGACAGGAGACATCCCGCCAAACTTGGGTTTAGTGTTTCGCCAATTTACCCAAAGCTATGAGCGTCAACTGCGCCAGGATATTCCAGTTACAGATGAGTCTCGGCGGTGGTGGTTCTCGTTATTAAAACATTTAGCATTCCACATGACCAAAGGGGACAAGCTGACAGATTTGAATGTCGCCATACCCAGGTCAGAAGCAGAGGAAGTTTTAACCCAGTTTTTGCAAGCCGAGCAATTTGATCGACCCCGTGACAGAGCATTACAATGGCTGCAAGATTTACTCAACCATCACTTAATTCAAATGGGTGCAAATGAGCAAATTGAATTTCGCCACCAACTAATTCAGGAATATTACACCGCAGAATGTTTGCTCCAGCAGTTATCAAACCTGAGTGATGAAAGTTGAACACTTCCGCAACTTCTACCAAACCATCAAAAACCAAACCTATCCCCTAGACTATGACCAACAATACACCCTAGACCATTTCCCCAACCAAGACCTACTCATACTAGGGTTAAACTCGGCTTGGCAATTGGATCATCATTATAAATCCCGTGCTGGCATTAACATGAATGCACTCAGCAACGCCCTCACAGAAATTCGCCGCAACCAAGAATATAAAAACTGCCTGAAAATAGCAGTATGGCATCATCCCCTCGATAGCGCCTGGGAAGACCGCATCAAAGACCAAAGTTTCATCGAACAGTTAACCGTCGCAGGTTTCCGCCTCTTCCTCCACGGACACGTCCACCAAGCCCAAAAAGGCTTTAATGAATACGACGCAGAACGGGGACTGTTTCGCATCTGTGCGGGAACCTTCGGCGCACCTACCCACGAACTCGTCACCGCCGAACCTTGGCAATATCACCTACTGAAATTGGCAGATAACAGCCTCACCGTCCGCAGCCGCAAACGCAAAACAGAAAGCGGCGCATGGGAAGCGGATAATTGTTGGCGACAAGGTAAAGGTAAATCTTCTGCCGACTCTTACACAATTACTTGGGAATAAATCTGATTTTTCACGTTATGTGGAAAAGCTGATATCAGACCTAACCCCCCAGCCCCCTTCCCTACAAGGGAAGGGGGAGAAATCAAAGCCTCTCTCCTTGTAGGAGAGAGGTTTGGAGAGAGGTCTTCCAGATGCCGTGAAAACTCAGCACCGCACCCCCACCAACCGTTGAGATGCAGTCGTTTTCCGCCGCACAGTCTCCCCAGTCAACAACTCGACAACATCCATCCCATTCCCAATGACACCGGGAACGCTGGGATAGCCAGCACTTGCACCCACCAAAAACAAGTTAGGTAATTCTGTGGTGTATCCTAAACGATTTAACCCGACTTGACTGGGGACTAATTTCGCACCATATATATTCCCCTGGGGTTGTCCTAGATAATATTCACTAGTGGTAGGTGTGCCGTAAACTTTCATCCTGGCGTAATTATCAACATCGGGAACTATATCCCGCACGGTGTTCATAATTTGCTGGTAAACTTCCCGCTTTTTGGCTTTATAGGCGGCGGAGTCATGTTGATGCAGTTGGGCGAAAGGTTCGTAAGGACAAACTGTGGCAATTTCTAATATATGATGTCCGCTTGGGGCTATTCCTGGTTGATCTGATTTCATCGTCGGACAAGATAGGAAAATCCACGGGTTGCTAAAGTCGCCTTGTAATTGTTGTTGATATTCTCTATTTAAGTCTCCGGTGGGATAATACCAAAGATTCCAGTTACCAATACCGTAACGTTCGGGTTCAAAGCGGTCATCTAAACCTAAGTAAATATTAAACACACTGGCTGAATATTTATAACTAGTTAGCCGTCGCCGTTCTTTGGGGCTGATGGCTTCCCCATCGTGCATTAACTCTACCGTTAATTTGGGGTCGAGGTCGCTGATATAAGCTTTGGTAGCCCGGTAGATTTTACCATCGGCAATTACAGTATGTACTCTGCCACGACTGACTTGAATATGGTTAACTGTCGTAGCATAGGCGATGACACCACCACCAGAGGTAATTGTCTCGACAATAGTATCAACCAAGTGCTTAAAGTGATGTTGGGGATAATAAGCACCTTCCGAGTAGTCCCAAACTAGGGAAGTGTGGGTGAGTAGGGCTATTTCTGCGGGTGGGAGTGCGTAGTCGCCGCTTTGTCCTGCTAGTATGGCTTGGAGTTTGGGCGATAACCCGACATAGTTGTACAAATCTTGCAGTGTCCAATTGCGCTTTTTAAACAGATTAAAATACTTGGGTAACTTTAACCAGTCAGTCAACTTTTGGTCATACCAGCGAATTTCCCTGCCTAAATTGCGGATTTCTTGATGGAGTTGCTGAATTTCGTTACAGTAGCGGTTAATGGCATTGCTTTCTTCTGAGAAATTAGCAAGTAGGCGATCGCGCAATCTTTCCCATCCCAAAGGTATCCTAAAATCTGCTACTGGTGTAATAACCCGGTCTATGCAGTCTGGGTCAAGACTATTAAAGGGGACATCTTGTTCAATATAGTTGAGAAATTGGGCTATGACCTGACCAGAACCACATTGAGAAATATAATGCACATCCGCACAAAAACTATATTCCCCGTAATCAAAAGTATGGCAACAACCACCGGGTAAATAATGTTTCTCTAAAACTGCTACATTATGTCCTTGCTTGGTTAAACAAGCAGCCGTGGCTAAACCACCTAAACCCGCTCCGAGAATTACATAATCAAAGATTTCCATCTTCCCCTCCCCTGAAATCTTGATTGCTCTTGATTTCACTGATGTTATTTATCTTTTAGGCTTTTTCTTATGCGTATGCTGTTTTTGCAATTTTCACAAATAGCGTTGAGAAACCGGAATAATTCTAAATAGCAGGGTCAGGTTTTTATTTTGTCTACTGGGTCTTAATCAATTGGAAGTCAAATCATCTCACTCTTAATCCCAATAGCGCCCATTTTTAAACTTGAGCATCGCACAATTATAAAAAGGCTATTATACTGTTAATATCTAGCCTACTTTTTCAGTCAATTCCTTATTTTGCTGATATTAAGCACTATTAAATCAGAAAAACTCTACCTTTTGGCTGACATCAGGAATATTTTTATTTTACAGTAGGGGACAGGGAACAGGGGACAGGGGACAGGGTTAAAAGTCTTTGAAAGTAAAGGTTTGAAGATTGAATGATGTCCTAATCTATAAGGCGACTGCTATACATCAATAAGCTGTAGCAAATTATGTAATAACAATTCCGGTTAATTACTTATAAGCTGATTTATTTGCACAGTAATTTCTAACATTTAACTGGTAATTTTTTCTACCATTCCCAGCCATCATAATCTGATAAATAATATGACAGATAAGATGTAATCCTATCAAGTTCATCAAGTTAAACATAGCGTTTAACTTACCTATTAACTGTCTGGTGGAATGTTCACCTAGCCTGACTCCAAACCCGCAATTGTTAACTTTGATTTTCCCATGAGAGTGGCGATCGCTATATTTTCATCCCACCCAGCAATAGCATAACCAAACTAACATAATGTATAAATTGCCTTTGTTCTGTGTGCTTCTGTCTGAAAAAGTTCAGATGCTTGCACTTATAAAGCCTCTCTTCCAGACGCTACCGCGAACGGCTTCAACTTTTCGCTGACCCTCCGTGGTTAATTAATGCAACATTTTAGCTCCACCACCCCAAGGGATGTGTTACACCAAGAATAACACCCTGTTCATTACTACAAAACCCCTAGTAGGTCAATAACCTTTTATAACGAGGCTAAAAAAGATAAATAAGTGTTCTAAATCACAGACGAGTTATGTTTAAACTAAAATCTAAGAAAAAATCAAAATATATCCTTTCTATCTATAAAACGCAAATAATATCGAACACAAAGATAATATTTATTTAATGTAAAGTATAAAAAATATTTTCTCCTATATTTTATGAGAAAAATCTATTAACTAGATAAATCTTTAAAATATACCTTTGGATATACTTACCATCAATATAAGCAAAACTATTGACAGAGATAGAGAAACCTTTATTTTGTTAAACATATAATTGAGGCATTAAAGGATTTTATTCTATAAATCATCTAGATACCTATGCTAATTCTGCCTATAATAGGAAAGAATAAAAAACTATTTCCTTTAAATTAGACCACGATTATTAATACCAAAGCCGTAGACTTAGGCAGCAATAAATATTTTGTTATTCAAAGTATGATTTTTTTAACAAACAAATTACTATAAATTAGCAAAGGTCAAGAATATGTTATCTGAGGTAAGAAATCAAAATAAAATCATAGCCAGGAGTAATGATAACCAAATTACTCACACTGAAAGTCAGCAAAGAACAACCCCAACAAATGGGGTAAATCTTCCTGATATAGCCATATCATTAACCCCTTTAGGATTAGTTTTTAGCTGGGTAATATTTTTTATAGCTTTACGAAAAGTTCGTTCAATTATAGAAAATAAAATGGTTTTTACAGTTAAAACTTCACATCAGTTACCCTGTAAAAACTGTCAATTTTATTCTCATAACCATTATTTAAAATGTGCTGTAGAGCCTTGTATTGTCATGACTGAAGAAGCTAAGAATTGCTCTGAATACTTACCGAAAAAAGACAAGTTTGATTCTAAGCATCTTTTTTAGAAGCTAGATGCTAATTTAGATCACTAATATAACTCAGTACTTACGCAACTGGCACTTAGGGTAGGTGCGTCAGATGTGGAAAATCCTTGAATTTGTACGAAATTATTGGGTCTGACGCACCCTACAGTTACTAGATGCTAATTTAGATCACTAAAATAACTTTAAATAAAAACCATTCCCAAAGGCAATCCCTGATATAAATACATGGGTAATACCGTTTCTTGATGAAGATGCACTTTATTCTGCGCTGTAGAGACGTTGCATGCAACGTCTCTACATTGTTTATTCGGCGAACTTCATGGAGAATTGGTATAAGGACGTACAGATGTACGCCCTTACTGCTAAACATTAAGAAACCTTGGCTTCTAAAGATTTAAGTAACTCAGTATTGACACCAGATTCACGAGTTAGGGCAATTTTACCAGTGCGGGCGATTTCCCTAATACCAAACTTTTGCAGCACTTGGACGATCGCCACCATCTTACCAGGGTCGCCGACCACTTCCAAAGTCAAAGAATCTTCCGCCACATCAACTACTCGCGCTCGGAAAATTTGCGCTAGTTCGACGACTTCTGAGCGGTTGGAACTCGTCGCGTTCACCTTCAGGAGCATCAATTCACGCTCCACGCAGGGTGTTTCTGTTATATCCTGTACCTTGAGGACGTTGACCAGCTTGTATAGTTGCTTGGTGAGTTGTTCAATCACGCGATCGTCACCAGGTACAACCATAGTAATGCGGGAAACTCCGCCCTCTTCCCCCGAACCAACAGCCAGGCTTTCTATATTAAAGCCACGACGAGCAAATAAACTAGCAATGCGGGACAGAACTCCCGCTTCATCTTCTACCAGAACTGAAAGAGTATGTTTCATCTTTGCCAACACAGGCTCAGACAGCATCTAACTAACGCCAATATTAGCTAACTGCCATCCTACACGTACTGCTTACTAGGTGAATAAATTATAAGTCTTATACCTCATTTTAAACTCAATGCCTGCAATGCTCAAATGTTTTCTGAAAAATTGGGGATTGGGGAGATGAGGGAGATGTAGCTTGCTTCCCGTTCGCGTAGCGTCCCGTAGGGAAGGGTGGGAGATGAGGGAGGAACCCACCCCTAACCCCTCCAAGGAGGGGAATAGGGAGATGAGGGAGATGAGCAGGGTGGTTTCATATAATCAGAGAAAAAAGACTAATGTGTTTCAAAGCCTCTCCCCCCGTGGGGGAGAGGTTTGGAGAGGGGGCAAAATCTCTGCTACAACACCTGTCACCTGTCACCTGATAACTGATAACTGATAACTGATAACTGACACACAGTGCAAATCAATCTAAAAGCAGAAGCCATTTAGAAGGAATATCTTTTGCACGACAGATGTGGAATATTTGTCAAACTTTTATCTTAAAAATTATAGTAAACCTCAAATCAGGAGAACCGCATTTATGGGTTGGTTAAAAAGACTTTTTGGCATGGAAAAGCCTCAAAATGCTCAAGTAAATCCCGCTCCTCAAGTAGCACAAGCCCCCGCAAATGCACCTACAGCCACCCAATCAATTCCCCCAGAACGTTTAGGGTTGAATGGAGAATATGACCAAAGCGGTTTAGCCAAGCGGGTGGCGTTGGCGTTTGACCAAGACCAGCAACTGGATGATGTCGATACTCTTTGGGTGGCTCAAACTGGTAGCACTGTAGTTTTAAAAGGCAAAGTTCCTAGCCAAGATATTCTTAATAAAATGGTTTCCGTAGCCCGGTCTGTAAGTGGTGCTACAAATGTTGATACCAATCAAGTAACTATCGGTTAGACAATTTTCATCATTTTTGGGAGATGACTAATTGGGAATCTCCCAAGGATTTTTCCATCCAATCCAAAATGGCTTGATTTACTTGTTCTGGACATTCATCATGAGGACAATGCCCCACATCCTCTAGATTGAGCAATTGTAACTTTTCGTTATATTGAGCGAATTGGTTAGCTAGGATGGGTGGAACGAATCTATCTTTTTGTCCCCAAATTAACAGCATGGGAATTGTTAACTTTGGTAATAAAGCCTTGACGCTAGGACTAAAGTTAACTGCGATCGCAGCTTTAAACAAGGCGCTAAAAGCACGGGCTGATCCCCTATCTTGGGGCGGCCCGGCGAGAATATCTATCAGTTCATCGGTGATAGCTGCGGGGTTAGCGTAAGCAAGACCAGCCCAAAGACGCAGGACACTGGGACGGCGAACAAAATAGAACACAGGCTTTAACAATATTGGAGATGCGACGATATTCTTGATTGTTATGACTAGAGGTCGCAAGAAAGGCGGAATCATCTCCTGTTCTAACGATGGGTCTGGTAAACTCATCATCACAATGCCCTTAACCATCTCAGGATGAGCCGAAGCCGCCGCCAAAGAAATCAAAGAACCATTGGAATTTCCTATCAATACCACTGGTTGACGGATAAAAGTCCGCCAAAAATCGTAAACTTGCTCTACCCAAAGCTCAATGCTGTAATTTGCTGGGGCTTTCTGTGAACCACCAAAACCCAGCATATCCAAGGCATAAACTGTATGAGATTCACCCAAAACCTCTAAATTATGTCGCCAATGCCCGATAGAAGCACCAAACCCATGCAGTAATATCAGAGGGGTTTTATGTTGCTCGTCTCGGCTAGCGCGAATGTAAGTGTAACGAGTCCGCCAACCCCGCCAAACCCAATCCCGTTGATTACCAACCCGTTCCTGCCAATGTACCGTCAAGTCGCTTTGCTCCAATTTAAAATTTACGCATTACGATGTGAGCCGATTTTTAGTGATTCTTCCATCTTAGTCTAGGGATTTAGGGGCTGGGGGAGATGAGGGAGATGAGGGAGTGGGGGGAGATGAGGGAGATGAGGGAGATGAGGGAGATGAGGGAGATGAGGGAGTGGGGGGAGATGAGGAAGCAGGGGAGCAGGGGAGAATAACAACTGATAACTGATAACTGATAACTGATAACTGATAACTGACAACTGATAACTGATAACTGATAACTGATAACTGATAACTGATAACTGATAACTGATAACTGATAACTGATAACTGACAACTGATAACTGATAACTGATAACTGATAACTGACAACTGATAACTGTCCTATACCTACCACCAGATAGAAGCGATAATTTACCAAAAATGGTAGGAATAGTTTGGTGCTTTAGCCAACAGTTACACTGAGTGAAGCACCATCGCAACTGATATTCGATATATATGAATCGTTCCGCTTGCCTTATTTTTAATCCAGTTGCTGGTCAGGGGAATCCAGAAGCAGATTTAGCAGAAATTCGGGCTATTCTAGAGCCAGAATTGGATCTGGATATTTACCAGACAACAGAAGAAGTCGGTGCAGACCAATTAGCGCGGGAAGCTGTAGAACGGGGTGTGGAAGCTATTATCGCCTCTGGGGGAGACGGGACATTATCGGCGGCGGCTGTGGCTGTGATAGGGACTGATATTCCATTGGGGGTGATTTCACGCGGTACGGCTAACGCTTTTGCCACGGCTTTGGGAATCCCTGATACAATTGAGTCGGCTTGTCAGACAATTTTGCAAGGTGTCACTCATAATGTAGATGTTGCTTATTGCAATGACTTGCCCATGATACTGTTGACAGCTGTAGGTTTTGAGGCGGAAACTGTTGAAAGGGCAGACAGGGAAGCAAAAAAACGCTTTGGAATTTTGGCGTATATCCTGGCAGGCGTTCAAGAATTACGAGAGTTGGAAAGTTTTGATGTAGAAATCGAAACGCCAGACAAAATTATTAAAACCACTGCGGCGGCGGTAACTGTGGCTAATGCTGCGCCTGCGACTTCTGTTTTGGCTCAGGGGCCAGCCGGCATTGTTTATGATGATGGATTGCTAGATTTAACCATCGTAGCACCTAATAGCAAAGCTGGTGCGATCGCTGCTACATATCATCTATTCCAAACAGCCTCTGCTAAAAGCGCCGCCGAACGCGATGATATCGGTTATCTGCGAGCCAATCAATTTAAAATCACCACAGACCCACCACAAAAAGTTGCTATAGATGGTGAGGTAGTAGGTACAACTCCAGTTGAAATTAAATGTCTACCATCAGCCTTAAAGGTTTTTGTCCCCTCAGTCCCAGAAGTGGAACCAGTAGAAAAATTAGACGGACTACCAAATTTGGTAATTGAACTCAAGGAACCAACAGAAGAATAGTCCATAGTCCATAGTTCATAGTCCATAGTCAATAGTCAATAGTCAATAGTCAATAGTCAATAGTCCATAGTCCATAGTCCATAGTCAATAGTCCATAGTCCATAGTCCATAGTCCATAGTCCCCCTTCCCCTTTCCCCCTTCCCCTTTCCCCCATACCCAGGAGTAACCACTATTGAAACTAGTATCTGACCCACCAATAACGAAGAAAATTAGCAAGATGGAGCGACGGGTAAAATGGCAAGACCCGTTAATATTAGAACGGAAGATTGACCAAACTCGGCTGGAAATTGAGGATGGTAAGGCTGGAGATAGGGAATTTTCTTTTTTAGTGGTGGGTGATAGTGGTTCCGGGAAACACCGGGGACACAACCCCCAACGCCAAGTAGCTGAATTGATGTTACCCCATCATCAAGAATGCCGTTTTCTGCTACATACTGGCGATGTGATTTATCTGGTGGGGTCTAGTGAATACTACAAGCCAAATTTTATCGAGCCTTATCGTGAGTTAATTGTAGGTGGGGAGAATCACCATCAGATTACTTATGACAAGATGGTGTTTAAATTACCGATTCTTCCTGTACCGGGAAATCACGATTATTATGAGTTACCTCCCTTATTAAGTTTATTGTCTATTTCCACTTGGCCGATTCGCACGTTATTGCGATCGCGTTTAGATATAGATATTGGCTTTCATGGTTCGGGAACGGGTGATGCTTATGCTAAAGCTTTTCTCGATTATCTCAATATCCGGCAATTACCCGGAGAGTTCCCCCGTCATTTAGATACACATTACACGGCTAAGACTGATACAGGTCGTTGTCTGGTTTACCAACCAGGAAAATTTACTCGCCTACCAAATCGGTATTATACTTTTCGCTATGGTGATATAGATTTTTTTGCCCTAGATTCCAATACATTTAACGATCCTGAACCTTTACCCGCTACAAAACAAGGTGATAGCGATCGCAATATGCTCAACCAGCGTCGGGAAGACTTAGAACGCGAAAAGATGCAGATGCTCGAAACTTCCGCCAAATTAAACCCGGATAACCCCGTCGAAGCGGAACGTTTAGATGACATCCACTCGAATGTGTCCCAAATAGAAGAAATTATTGTTGATATCGATAAACAATTAAACAAAGATTCTCAACCAGCGCACACCGACACCGAACAACTAGACTGGTTGAAGCAAAGATTAATTGCATCATGGAATAACCCCCAAGTGCGGGGAAGGATAGTTTACTTCCATCATCCTCCATACGTCACCGAAGCCACCAAATGGTTACAATCACAAACATTAGTAATTCGTAGCCGTTTACGTGATGTCTTAGATGCAGTGGCGCAAGAGATAGGCGATATCAATCAAGGTCGTCCCTTAGTAGATTTAGTATTGAATGGTCACGCTCATTGTTTAGAATACCTGCAAACCTACGACACCGGACATGGCGATCGCCATATGCAATGGATAGTTTGCGGTGGGAGTGGCTATAGTCTGCGTCGTCAGCGTCAAGAAGGTGCTGATTTAATTGAACAAGGACAATTAATTGCGCGATCGCATCTTTATATCGGTCGTAACGGTCAAGGTTACCAAAAACACCGTCCCTATTCCTGTTTGCGTATCGATGTCAAAGGCGATGACCAACCTAAATTTATTATCCGTCCTTTTGTCGCCGATTGGTATCAGCGTCAATGGCATAATTCTGTGCTTAAACCATTGGTGATTTAACAGTTATCAGTTATCAGTTAACGTGAGTTCGATGAACCTCACCCTCCCAACCTCCCTCTCCTACGAGGAGAGGGAGGAGAAACGAAAAACCTCACCCCCAACCCCTCTCCTCGTAGGAGCGAAAAGTCTGTAGCTTGCTTCTCTAACGAGACGCTACGCGAACCCGTAGGGTGCGCCGGCTTGCGGCGATCAGAACTTTTCAAGAGAGAGGGGTTGGGGGTGAGGTCAAAACAACGCTTGTCGAACTCACGTTAATCCAAGCTTACCGCCCCTTGCCGTAATATTTGCCAACCTTCCCCCGTCCATTTAGCAACTGTAGAAGGTAAGCCAATTGCGGCTTCTGCTGTTGCTGTAGGTTCGAGTGTTAATACCGTGGGAAACTGAGCCGCAATTTCTGCCATTGTTAATAAAGCTGGCTGTCCTGAAAAGTTGGCGCTAGTAGTGGCAAGAGGCCCCGTTTGTGCCAAAATTGTTTGAGCGATCGCACTGTTCGGTACGCGAATACCAATAGTTGTTGGGTCAGTAGGATTCATCACTTGCGGCACAAGACTACTTGCTGGTAAAACTAATGTCAGCGCTCCCGGCCAAAATTTGTTAACTACTTGCTGCCAAATTTGATACTCTTGTTCACTACCTTTAACATAAGGCCATAAATCTTTAGCGATCGCCCCCATTAAAATTAAAGGTTTGTCCTGACTGCGCTGTTTAGCTGCAAAAATCAAATCGGCTTTTTCCGGTAGAGTTGCTAGCGCCGGCACAGTATCTGTAGGAAAACTAGCTAAACCGCCAGCACGTACACCAGCTATTAATGTTTCTAACGAAACTATAGTCATGATTACAAGTCAAGCTTTTTTGGGATTAATAATAATTAGCTAAATGTGTTGTTTATCTTAATTTAAGATACAACACTTGAGGACTAAGAATATCTAATGTGCTAAAATTCTCTGGAGTAGCAGTAAAATTACTATGAACGGTCAACTCTTGGACGGACGTTATGAAATAGTTCAAGTCTTGGGCGAGGGAGCTTTTGGAAAAACTTTTTTGGCAAAAGACATCAAGCGTCCAGGTCATCCCCAATGTGTTGTTAAACAACTAAGCTACTCAAGTAAAGATCCACAAGCTTTAGAAGCAGCCCGGCGTTTATTTAAAGCAGAGGCGGAAACGCTGGAAAAATTAGGGCAACATGAGCGAATTCCTACACTTTTAGCTGAGTTTGAATACAATCACGAGTTTTACTTAGTTCAGCAGTTTGTTGAAGGTTATACTTTAAACAAGGAAATGCAACTTCATCAACGTTGGACGGAGGAACAGGTTATTAAGCTTTTAACCGATGTTTTACCGATTTTAGCCTTTGTTCACGGTCAGGGTGTGATTCATCGGGATATTAAGCCAGCTAATTTAATGAGACGCACCTCTGATGGCAATTTAGTTTTAATTGACTTTGGTGCAGTTAAAGAAATTGATTCCCAAATTTCTCCAGCACAATTAGATCCAAGTGTTGCTATTGGTACAGCAGCATATATGCCTATGGAACAATTTCAGGGATTCCCCAAATTTAACAGTGATATCTATGCTTTGGGCATGATATGTATCCAAGCAATGTTGGGGCTACCTTCTAATCAGTTAACAAAACTAGTAGGTAATAATAGTAACAGCATAAATAACAATTCCTGGCGTAAACAAGCCAATATCAGTCCGGCCTTGGGAGATTTAATTGATAAGATGGTGATATTTGACTGGCGACAGCGTTACCAGTCAGCAGTAGAAGTTTTGCATGATTTAAGTAAAATCATTCAGCGAGATGAAAATCACTCACCACAACCAACAATAACCTCGCCAAACGAGCCACAAACTTATAAGCCGCCTTTTGCAGTCAAATTACCAATTTTATTAGGAATAGCAGGAATAATAGTTGCTGGTGGGGTAGGTTTTATCGTTTATAACCAGCTACCTCAAGTTAAAGCAGAAGCCCCTTACAAACAAGGGCTGAAAAACTTAGAAGCAAAAGATAAACAAGGAGCCATTAAAGCATTAACTGAAGCAATAGAGATTAATCCTCAGTACGCTGAAGCTTACTACCAAAGGGCAAATGCCCACTTTCAGTCCGCTAACTTTCAGCGAGCAGTAGAAGACGCAACTAAAGCTATTGAATTAAAAAGCAATTATACAGAAGCCTTTACTCGTCGTTGTGCGGCTTATGTACTTTTGCAGGCTCCTCAAAAAGCTGAAGAAGACTGCACTAAAGCAATTAATTTCAATCCCAAGTACGCAGATGCCTATCTTAACCGAGCCAACGCCAGACGAAATTTAGGTAATAAAGAGGGAGCGTTAACTGATTTCAGCGAGTTAATCAACATCAATCAATCCGATCCCGAAGGTTACATTAGTCGGGGTGTGCTTTATTTGCAACAGTTCAAGGATTATGATAAAGCGATCGCTGATTTTAACCAAGCAATGCGACTAGCAAGCAACAACCCAAAACTTGCCGCCATTGCTTATGACGGTCGAGGTAATGCCCTAGCTGCACAAGGAAAGCTACCCGCCGCACTAGAGGACTTGAACAAAGCCATTGAAAACAAACAAGATTTTGCCCAAGCCTATTTTAACAGAGCAATGGTTCACACTCAACTGGGCAATAAGCAAGAGGCGCTTGAGGATTTTGCCAAGGCTGATACCCTTTGTAGTCAACAAGGACTAACCAATTGTTCCAAATTGGCACAATCGGCGATCGAACAGTTGCAGCAACAATAAACCAGAACAGGGCAGTGGGGTACACCGTCCCGAATAAAAAAAGCCCGCGCCTTGCTGCCAAGGCAGTTGGCGACGGGATCTGATTACGCTTGTCGTGAGTAGTATTCCACAACCAGCAGTTCGTTAACTTGCAGCGCCACCCATTCACGTTCGATGACACCATTAACCTTACCAACCAACTTGTTCTTGTCAAACTCTAAATGGCTGGGGAGGTTAGCTAAACCTGGATACTGTAGATTGTTTTCTACCAACTTCCGTGATGGTGCTTTATCTCTAATAGCAATTTCTTCGCCGGGACGACATTGGTAACTGGCAATATTGACCACGCGACCGTTAACTGTAACGTGACCGTGATTTACTAGCTGACGAGCGGCGGGAATGGTAGGAGCCATACCCATACGGAAAACCGTATTATCCAAGCGCATTTCTAACAGTTGTAGCAACACTTGTCCGGTAGAACCAGTTACACGTCTAGCTCGACGCACATAACGTAACAGTTGCTTTTCAGTCAAACCGTAGTTCATCCGCAGCTTTTGCTTTTCTTCTAAACGGATAGCATACTCAGAACGCTTCTTGCGGTTCTGACCATGCTGACCTGGTGGATAAGCGCGTCTAGCGCTCTTACGAGTTAATCCTGGCAAATCGCCCAAGCGACGTACAATTCTAAGACGTGGCCCTCTGTATCGGGACATGAGTTTCCTTAATTTAATCCTGTTTAAATTTACCCAGACATACTATTATAAAACTGGAAATCACAAATGCAAAAATCATTAGTCTGAATCAGCAAAATTTTATTAAACGTGCGTAAAACCCCATCCCCTTGTGGGTGGGCGGTTGACCTTAAAACCAGCAGTTAGGGGGCAGTATTCCCTCCTGCCTTCTTCAAATTCCCTGATTTGCCAAAGATTCGCTGCACATTTGAGTTAGCATAACTTTGGGTGTTTGGAGAACGGCAATGTGTAGAAAACAGGATATTGGGTTGGAAAAACAAAAGTTAGCTCTCAAAACTCGCCTCCTGCGGCTGACAGCACCTGCTTTGGCTGCGGCTGGGCTTTTGGGTATGAGCGCCCCTAGTGTGGCTGTTACTGCCTCATACAACAATGATTATCGCGCCTGTGCAGGTAGACTCGTCAGTGTTGGCGTGACTGCTGAAGCAGCAGCTGAAGGTTGTGCTACAGCATTACGTCCCAGAGATTTATCTGCTTGTGTGCTTGATATTAGCAAAAATACCCAAATCACTGCTGCCGATGCCCTATTGGGCTGTAGACGGGCGAGACAGCCGAGAGATTTAGGTACTTGTGTAGTAGCAGTGAGTAAAAATACTGAAGGGTCAGTTAACCCAGATGTTCTAAACTACTGTGTTCGGAGTTTGTTACCAGTGCGCTTTGCTCAGTGTGTGGTCGGTTTGCGTAGTGAAATCAAGGAGCTACCTCCTATCCAGGCGTTAGATACTTGTATTGATGGTAGCGATCGCATTAGTGGATTTACTCCTCCATCCCGCTTACCAAATCAACAAGGAACCCAGTTCAGTCCCACTTTTGAGACTCAACCACTACCAGCAAATCCTCCTCAACCACAGCAAACAAATCCTAGTCAGTGATGAGTGTTAAGTGCTGAGTTGGGGTAAATCTCTTGACTCAGCATTCATGATCCGTTTAAACACCTATCATATTGTGGTGGCTGGTAATTGATAATCGGTAATGGTAGAAAACAATTACCCATTAGCTATTACCAATTACCAGTTCAACCAATATATAACTCAGCACTAATTTCTTTGTTCTGCAAAAACTAGTTGCCCTTCTTTGTAAGCTTGGCGTAGAGCGATCGCTTCTGCTACGATTTGTTGGGCAGTCAATCCTTCCTCATCCATCATTTTTTGCAAAGTTGTACCAGTTTGTTCCGAGGCTTCGTGAATTGGGGGAATTTGGCAATATCTACCACCATTCTTTAACCTGCGCCAAATACTGGGTTTTTTCGGTCTAGCCGCCCTGGGGGTACGCTGTTTTTGAATCAAGGTGCGTACCGTTTCTTGGTTAATTACACTGAAATCTAATAGCTTATCTATAACTTTTTGATACTGCTTGTTTCTTTCTGCTAGTTGGTATATGGTTCTAGGCTCAACATGGGCAAAATCTTGCGGTTCAAACTTCCCAAAGGTAGCAGCAATCTTGAGGTATTTCTTTTCCTCGCCTTGCCAACCATAATTTAGTAGTAGTTTTTTATACTCTTTTAAAGAAAGATTGTGTTTCTGTTCAGCTAACCAGAAAGCATGACGTAAAATAGTTTTAGTGACATCAGCAATGGTTTGAAAAGAAAATTCTGCGGTTGTATCAGCATCTTCTTGGGCGTATGGCTCAAACTGGTGTGAGTTGATTTGGGTTGCAGTTACACCCTGTATTGGTGTCATCATAGTAATGATCTCACAGTAGGGTTTTTTGTGGCTGAATTGTTGCTGGCAGTTGTTTGACCCCAACAAAGTTTAATAGCTAAACAAGCTTTCAGTACAATTGTACTATAAATTTTGAGAAAAAACCCTCAACATGGCCAAATTTTGCGCGAATTGTCAAAACCCTTGCTGGTATAGGGGTGTAGGGGTTAGAAGAAGAATAGTATTTATTAGGCATTTTGGTTTAATTATTAATTCTTGACCGTGCAGAACCCTTACACCCTTACACCCCAAAAGCCTTATATCTCAAGAATTTGCGCTTAACGAGCGTGCCATTCGATTTACACCCCTATACCCCTACACCCTTGCCCAAACCCTTGATTTTTCGTTTTTATGCGTAAGTCCTAAAACCTATTTGAAAGTGACGGAAATCACTCTGATAAATGATATAAATCACCGACAGACTGCTAGTAATCATATAGCTTAAGTCAAAATAAGTTTTACTTAGTGTATTGATAACTTGAAATTATGTTAAGGTGTTGAGGGATGTAAAATTATGCTAGAAAAACTGTTATTGGCAGCTATTATAACTTTTACACTCAGTATATTTACTAAATTGAGTGCGCCTACTTCTAACAATGTAGGTTTTGATTTTGGCTCTAAAGAAGTGACCACTGTTACTCAATTTGTAAGTATTGTTGAGCAGTAATTTAGGTCGGTCTATACGGAGGGCAAACTGCTCAAGAGGCTCATATCATAAGCAAAAGTATAAATTTGTTTGAGCTTGTTTGGGTACTGAGCCAACATCCTCCAAAATTGACTATGAAAAACCTAATTTTTATCGCAACTACCGTTATCACCACTATCAGCCTTACCAATGTTGCCCAAGCGGCAAATCAAGAACATATCAGACAGTTATTAGCAACAAAACAATGTCAAAACTGTGACTTAAGTGGTGCTGGCTTAGTCATGGCTGATTTATCTGGAGCAAATTTAAGTGGTGCTAACCTAGCGGGTGCAAATCTCAGTCGGGCAAACTTAAGTGGTGCTGATTTACGCGGTGCAAACTTAAGTGGTGCGGGTTTAGCTGGGGTGAATTTAAGTGAAGCCAAACTCGGTGGGACAAATTTAGCTGGTGCTGATTTTAGAGGTGCGTTTCTCAGTAATGCACAATTCACAGGCGCATATTTGCAGGGTGCTAACTTTCAAGGTGCGGTTGGGATACCATTACAAATTGCCACAGCCGAAGAATTTTATGCTTTGGGTATAACCGAGGGGCAGAAAGGCAATTATCAGCAAGCTATCTATTATTTTAATCAGGCGATCGCATCTCAACCAGAATATGCAGGCGCATACTTAGCTCGTGGTGTCGCTAAATATCAACTACTTGACCGTCAAGGTGCAACACAAGACGCGCAAATAGCTGAGAAATTATTTACATCTCAAAACAACGCCACAGGAACACAAACCGCTCAGGCCTTCATCAAAGAACTACAAACACCATACACAGAAAAGGTGAGTGCTGGTAAACCGAGTTTAGTTGACTTTGTGAGCAATTTGAGTTCATTCTTGCAACAGTTTCTGCGATTTTGATGGGTGAGTGTAAACTGTGGACTAATGACCAATGACTCTATCAAATGAACTTTGGACAGCAAACCAAGACTTAGTACAAGCTTGCCTAGAGCATCCTTTTGTTCAAGGTATTGGTGGTGGTAGTCTGGAGGAGCGGAAATTTGCTTATTATGTAGGACAAGATGCTTTTTTCTTAGAAGCTTTTGCCCGTGCTTACAGTATTGCAGCTGCTAAGTCTCCAGACTGGGTTGGGTTTACCACATTTCACGCTTTGGCTGGTGGTGTACTAGAGGAACTGCGCCTACATGAAAGCTATGCGGCAAAATGGGGAGTAGATTTGCATTCTATCCAACCGGGAGGAGCCACTCGCCGTTATACTGACTTTTTGTTAGCCACTGCTTGGAGTGGGGATGTAGGTTTAACGGCTGCGGCTATGTCTCCCTGTATGCGTTTGTATGCTTTTTTGGGAGAACAGTTAGCTATTAACGGTATTCCCCATCATCGTTATGCTGACTGGATTCGCACTTACAGTAGCGCAGATTTTTCACCTTTAACGCAGCAATTAGAAAATTTGGTAGAAAATTACGCTACTGCTAATACCTTAACCCATTCAACTTATCGTTATGCTATGTTTTGTGAACAGGAGTTTTTTCAAGCATCTTGGATGGTTTAACAGTTAACAGTGCTAGCTGACTGATAACTGATAACTGATAACTGATAACTGTTCTAATATCTGGTTTATTTGAAAAATATGTATATATATGAAAAATGACAAACCTTTATGTGTAAAATTTTCGCATCTAGACTCCTAGTGCTGAAACATAGATAAACTACCGGAAGGTGGATGCAAATGAGGGCATCATCTGCGTCAAAAATACAGATAATACAATCGCAACACAAGCGATGAAGGCACGGAAGGAAAAAAGATGTCGGAGAATTTTAGAAGTAAGGTTGTCACTCAAGGGGTGCAGCGATCGCCTAATCGGGCTATGCTAAGGGCGGTTGGTTTTCAGGATGCAGATTTTACCAAAGCCATTGTCGGTGTTGCCAATGGTTACAGCACGATAACCCCCTGTAATATGGGGATAAATCAACTAGCCCAAAGAGCAGAAGCAGGTATAAAAAATGCTGGGGCAATGCCGCAATTATTCGGCACAATTACGATTAGTGATGGAATTTCGATGGGAACGGAGGGGATGAAATATTCCCTAGTATCACGAGAAGTAATTGCTGACTCGATAGAAACCGCTTGTAATGGGCAAAGTATGGATGGTGTAATTGCCATCGGTGGCTGTGATAAAAATATGCCAGGGGCCATGATTGCGATCGCCCGGATGAATATCCCCGCTATCTTCGTTTACGGTGGTACAATCAAACCTGGACATTACAATGGTAAAGACTTAACCGTTGTCAGTTCCTTTGAGGCTGTCGGTGAATATAGTGCCGGGAAAATTGACGAAGATGAACTATTAGCCGTGGAACGCCGTGCTTGTCCGGGTGCAGGTTCCTGTGGTGGAATGTACACAGCCAATACCATGTCAAGTGCCTTTGAAGCAATGGGGATGAGTTTACCCTATTCTTCCACAATGGCAGCAGAAGACGATGAAAAGGCTGATAGTACCGAAGAATCAGCTAAGGTATTGGTAGAAGCGATTCGCCATCAACTATTACCCAGACAGATTATCACCCGTAAATCTATAGAGAATGCCATATCTGTAATTATGGCGGTGGGTGGTTCCACAAACGCCGTGTTACATTTTCTAGCGATCGCTCGTGCTGCGGGTGTAGAATTAAATTTAGATGACTTTGAAACTATTCGTGGTCGTATACCCGTTTTGTGTGATTTGAAACCCAGTGGTAGATACGTCGCCACAGACTTGCACAAAGCCGGGGGTATTCCCCAAGTGATGAAGATGCTACTGGTGCATGGTTTACTTCACGGTGATTGTATCACCATCACAGGTAAAACCATCACCGAAACTTTAGCAAATGTCCCCTCCGAACCATCCCCCGACCAAGATGTGATACGTCCTTGGAATAACCCCATGTACGCCCAAGGTCACTTAGCTATCCTCAGAGGTAATTTAGCCACAGAAGGTGCTGTAGCCAAAATTACTGGGGTGAAAAAGCCCGTAATTACAGGCCCAGCAAGGGTATTTGATTCCGAGGAAGAATGCTTAGATGCCATCCTGGCAGGTAAGATTAAAGCAGGTGATGTGATAGTCATCCGCTACGAAGGTCCCAAAGGCGGCCCTGGGATGCGGGAAATGCTAGCCCCCACCTCAGCAATTATTGGTGCAGGTTTAGGTGATGCAGTCGGCTTAATTACCGATGGACGCTTTTCCGGTGGTACTTATGGGATGGTAGTCGGACACGTCGCCCCGGAAGCTGCTGTCGGTGGTAACATTGCCCTTGTCCAAGAAGGTGATAGCATCACGATTGACGCTAATTCTCGCTTGTTACAGTTAAACATCCCTGACGCAGAATTAGCAAGTCGTCGTGCCAACTGGACACCCCGTCCACCTCGTTACACTCAAGGTATACTGGCAAAATATGCTAAGTTAGTTTCCTCAAGTAGTGTTGGTGCAGTCACAGATTTAGACTTATTTAATGAATAGGTAAACTAGCTACACCTTACCATCAGGAAGGTGTAGGCTAGGCAAGATGCCTAGCCTACAAAAATCATTTTTTAATTTAAAGTGAGTTCGACAAGCGTTGTTTTGACCTCACCCCCAACCCCTCTCCTACGAGGAGAGGGGAGTAATATCAAGTTCGGCTAATTACTGATAATATGGTTGTTTTGGTCGGTAATGGGTAATAGCTAATAGGTGAGTCCAGTCCTGTAGGCGGGTTTCCCGCGCCCTGGGAACTGGCGAACCCGGAGGGTAATTGTTTTCTACCATTAGCAATTACCAATTACCAATTACCAACCCCGAAGATATGATAAGTGATTAAGCGGACATGATATAAGACGGTGATTTTTTCGTTTCTCCTCCCTCTCCTAAAAGGCGAGGGAGGTTGGGAGGGTGAGGTTCATCGAACTCACGTTAATTCAACTTGTTTAGATTCCGGGGAGAATAAATACAGCAGGTTTCGCTATTCGTGAAATACTGTAGAGACGTTACATATAAAGTCTCTACATGGTTTTGGGTTTTACGCTTGTACCTCATTTACCCGAAATATGGCGGATGAAATCAAACAAATAATGTGCCATTTGTAATTTAGAACAAGGTGCTATTTTTTGCTGTCTTCCTTGACTATCTAAAAAGACGGCTTGATTATTTTCACTACCAAAACCGCTATCTGGTTTGTCGATGGGGTTAGCAACGATCGCATCCAATTTCTTAGAGTATAACTTCTCTCTCGCTGGTGTGACTATATCCCCTGTTTGGGCGGCAAAACCAATTAAACGCTGATGGGGTTGTTTGAGTTGTCCTAGTTGGGCAACAATATCTGGTACAGGTTCCAAGGGTAAGGATTGAGGGAGCGATCGCTTGGGTAATTTCTCGGTACTATAATCTTGAGGTTTCACATCAGCCACCGCCGCAGACATGACGATGATATCTGCGTTGGGTAAATATTCCAGCATCACTTGCTGCATCTCTTCTGCGTTGATAATGGGAATTGCTTGCACACCCAAAGGTACATCCCAATTAGCTGCACCATGTACCAACGTCACCATAGCGCCCCGGTGTAAAGCAGCTTGAGCTAAAGCCAGTCCCATTTTACCAGTAGAAGGATTACCAATAAATCGCACTGGGTCAAGATACTCTTGCGTACCCCCCGCACTAATTAAAACTCGTTTACCAGCTAAATCTCGTTTACCTTTGGTATGTAATAGCGACTGGGTGTAAGTCAAGATTTCTGGAGGTTCCGCCATTCTGCCAGCACCGACGCGATCGCAAGCTAACAAACCTGATGCTGTACCTATACCATGATACCGACTATCTGTCAATAACTGTTGCCAATTGCGTTGTACTGTTAGCTGTTCCCACATATCCGTATTCATCGCCGGCGCTAACAACACTGGACAAGTGGAAGCTAACACGGTATTGGTGAGTAAATTATCAGCCATGCCGTAAGTTAGTTTAGCTAAAGTATTCGCCGTCAGGGGAGCAATTACCAACAAGTCCGCCCACTCACCCAACTCAATGTGCAACGGACGAGAGTGAGTAGGTTGCCAAAAATCATCATCTGTGTAAGCAGGGTGACGCGAGAGGGTTGCTAAAGTCAGAGGTGTAATGAATTGCTGTGCGGAACGAGTGACAATAACTCGCACCTCCACCCCCGACTTAAATAAACTAGAAACTACTTCACAAACCTTGTAAGCTGCAATACCACCGCCCACAGCCACAAGCACCCGACTTTTTCTATTTTCTGTTGGGGGTTGGGAATTAACCATGACAAAAACTCAACAGTAAGGAGTTAGGATTTAATTCTTCATTTTGAATTACTCCCAACTCCTGAATATTAAATACTTATGCCTCGTCGTAGGGTTCTAAGTCTAGCAGATGAATATAGGGTTCTACTAACTCTGGACGCTGAAAAGCGATCGCCCTTAGTAGATGCCAGTCATTTAAACCCTCAAAAGCATTGCTATAATTATCCATCTCTAGACGAGTAGCTAGTTCTTCTACTTCTGCTACGGACATGGCAGCAATTTCTTTCTTGGAAATGCTTAGAGTTTTCATAATGCTTGCCCCTCCCTTTTGCAGCATTCGCACCCAGCACGGAATGAGTGACACGCTAATGTGCCACTCAATCTATATTACTCACTAGATGGCATAGATTTCCTAAAATCTTTCAGAATTTATACCATATTTGTCAAAAAAATTGTCACTCAGACTAAACCAGGGTATTGACAATGAAATTTCTGGCTACATCTAACATTTCCAAATTAATTTCATGTCCTGTATCAAATTCATGATATTTGACGGGAACACCCAAGGATTCTACGGTTGTGCGTGCATTAACAGCAGCTTGCAGTGGCACAACTTCATCCCTTCTACCGTGCATGATTAAAATGGGCGAAATATTGGTATTATTGGGTGCGATCGCTTCTGGATGTAAATACCCACTCATCACCAGCAAACCAGCCAAGGGCAATTTTGAACCCACATCAAAAGTCATCGCCCCGCCTTGAGAAAATCCACTTAAGATAGTCCGGGATAAAGGCACACCAGTGCTACTTTCTAAAGAAAGGACAAAATCTTTTAACTGTTGGCGACTTTCTGCCAAACCTTCATACATATTTTCCACTCTCAAGTCATACCAAGCCCGCCCCAGAGGAGTATAAGGGTATGGATAAGGCGCATTGGGAAAGACAAACTGATAATCAGGTAAATTGAAATAGGGCAGTAAAGATGCCACATCCTCAGCATTAGCGCCCCAACCGTGTAAGGTGACAACTAAGCCGGTAGGTGTTTGAGAATTAGCCGGGGGAACATTGATAAATTGCAAAGACAGAGGTTTGCTCCTAAAAACTGACGCTGTAATAAATCCTATCTCTAGAAGTGGCGTTAAGCTTTAGTTTGGTTCATCTTCTAGCAAAATTGTATTGAGAAGATTTAGTTCATTGGATGCCATAAAGTAGCGATCGCTAAAAACTGTTTCTAATTGTGTAAAAATCCTTCGCCCTGCCACCGCAACCCAAGGAAATGTTCTATAGTAAGGTATTACGGGTATAATTAAGCCTTGAGGAGTTAGAGAACGTCCTAGCCCACTTCTCCAAGCTTGGGGGTCTTGTAATACTTGCTGGCGGGTATCATCTTCTGATTGTTCGTTCCAAAAATGGGGATAGTCTAGAGGTAAGCCCAGAACTAAGTTTTGAGTTTTCAATGCTTGAAGTGTAGAAGATTCAATCACAAATCCCGCTTGTTCCCGACTCAATAGTTTATGTATTTCGTTTGCAGGACGTTTGAGTTTTGCAGGAAATTTGTACTTCTTGCTTTCAGCAATTTCTTTTAATGAGCCTAAAAGACGATTGCTATTTTGCTTAACCTCGGCTTTCCATGCTTCAAAACTAAATATTTCTTCTGTTTGGCGATCGCTCCAATCTTCTATCCAAAAAGGCCCTATACAAGTTAGATTATCAGGTATTTCTAGCGCATCATTATCTAATGATGGCAACAAATAACTCTGAATCCTAGAAACAGCTACAGCCATAGCTTGTAAGGTTTGATAATTTGCATAGGACTTAGCATTTCTCTGTGGTGATTGACCTCTCAAATCAAAATGTTTAAAGATGGTTGTAGTTAACTGTTCCGCCCTTTTAACAATTGCTTTTGCTTCTTGGGGATGACTATCGCTGATAAAAACTTTGGCTTCACGCAAGAAATCTAATAAATCATCAGACATCAAACGCAACAATTCTTCATCGCCAACCGAGCCAACGGGTACAAATGCAATTCGGTTTCTATTCAGTCCTGCATCACCTTTGATGCGGGTATGAATTGTCGAGCGCAACATTACCAGCAAAGTCAATAAATCACTCGATTGACGCAACCATAATCTTTTGGGGTCAATGTCTTCCCTTTCTATGAGAAAATCATTGATGAGCATAACTAAGCGTCTAGGTTTGTTATCTCCAGAAACTTCCATTCCGGTTTCTGGATCTAGATACATTCCTCTACCACGGTAAATTAATTGCGCGACTTCCATTAAAGCGGCTTCAATATTAAAGCGGGGAATTGCAGCTATAATGCAATCAGTTTTCGGGAAAGAAACACCTCTTGCGCCTGAAGAAGTCATGAGTAAAACTCGAACATTATCACGTCGTGGCGGCTTGACTAATTCCAATCGCTTATCGGGTGATACACTTTGATCCAAAACCTCCACATCTTCCTTATTTAGGAGAGCTTCTTTACCAGTGGTCAATTTTTCTTGCAACTCACGCAGAAAAGCTTTATCCTGAGCAAAGAAAATTAACTGCTCTGCTTCCTGCTGTAGCCCACGCTTGATTTCTAAGTAGGCATTTGTTAGTGACTCCTCTTGTGATTTTTCTCGAATTGCTTGTCTAATTGTTTGCTGTGTACCGTCACTATTTTGACCTGGTTTAACGGGAGACAGCTTAATACTGTAATCAATACTGAGTTCAGTAGCGGGGTAGCTATTTGTCATGATATGTAGCGTTGGGTATTTTCTAGGGCCGATTTTTGTATGAGTCCCTGTCACCCGAAATGGTGCTTCCCCTCGACTTTGACTAATTAATACTTTATCAGGGGCGCGATCGCCTGAGTCCAAAAAGCTATCCAACACCAGTTCATTGCTGAGTGAAGCATCAGCCAAAATCAGCACAATTTTAAATGGAGATTGATTTGTATCAAACGGTTTAATAAATTGCGCTTCCAACCATTCAGCTAACTTACGGACAAAGGGTGCGCCTGCACCATCACCAGCGAGTTCATCTACCATGACAACTATAGTAGGAATCCGCGCTGCAAATGCTGAACGTTCATTCTTTGCAGGTTTCTTACTGATATCTTTGTGTACAAATAAGTTGTTGAAGGCATTAACTGTGGTTGATTGATCGCTGAGTGTCCGATAACCTTGAATAGCAGCAGTCATTACCAGTTGATTAACCCGTGGGTTTGCTTCTAGTAATTTTCGGGCTGACTTTGCTATCGTACCCAATACCCCAGGATTTTTAAGTGATTCTACGCTGTAATCCCGTTCATTAAGACGACGTTTAAACCGAGTCGAACCGACTATATTGCAATCAATATCATGTTCTTGTTCTGGGGTTAGGAAGAAGATATTGCTAGGAGGACGTGTGAGGTTTTCAATACCATCAACAACAACAGCACTATCGATATTTTGGGGTGGAAAATTGTTTTGTTGAACCTGTTTTTTATACCATTCTGGAGCTGCAACAATCAAATTTTTATTGCTGGTGATGGTTAATATGCCAGTGGGTTGCTCGTTTTCTCTAGCCAGTTTGTCAGTCACATCTCGATTAATTACAACTCGCGGACTAAGATACAAAAACAAGAAACCTTGCTCCTGCTGCTTAAGAAATTTCATCACAGCAGTAGTTTTACCAATACCCGGATTTCCTTCCAAAGCTAAGACGTTAATTTTACCAACTTGAGCAGCAGTCAACCCAGCAAAAACTGCGGCTTCGTGTACTTTTCGCAGAGATAGTGTTTCCTGGTCGGGATTGATTTGATTGACAAAATTAGCAATTTGTGTTTTTGGGTCGCTTCCAAAAAACTGATGTAATGCCTCGTGGTCTTCAATAGATGCGATCGCCTCATCCTTAGTAATTTCACTCATCGGGTTGTAAAAATCCGTCACATTCTCCTGAAACAAAAACTGGGAGTATTGACCTAGAGTTGGGTTTTCAGTTAGAGACTTTGCTTGTGCTTTCAACGCAGAGGGTAGCCCCTTCAAAAGCTTCTTAAACACCGAACGAATTTCTGCATCTAAATCGAGTGGCTCATCATTCTCTGAATGTTTAGCCTTGCAATATGCTTCTCCTAAAGATTTCATTAACTTGGCTCTAGTATCTGGTTCTGGTTCCACACCAAAGAATTGAGCAGCCAGACTTTCAATACCATTCGATGTAACAGCCATCGCTCTGGCGTTGCAAGTCCCTTCTAAACGCTTAAGCTTGCGTAACACCTTAATCAGGCTATCTGTATAAGATGATGCCTGACAGAGCTTGAACAATGGTTTATCTTGACCGCTAAATGCGGAAAGAAAATTTTTCATCCTTTCAGAGAGTGCAAAATCTTCACCCTCAACTTCTGCACAAACTCTAGAGAAGACTCCCTTTGATTCAATGTAACGCGCATAGCGACTCATTTCTTCTCTATGAGGTGCTTCTTGTTGAAAATCTGCAAATTTGAGGGGTGCGTTATACGAAAATTCCAAACAAAAAATTAGGTTTTCAATTTTTTTGTGTTTTGGGTCTTTTGCAAAGTCTTTGGGAGGTTTTAAATCCTCTGATTCTCTTTGAGAAATAGATTGGTTGGATAGCCATAAAATAAAATCGGCTCTGGCTGGTTGTCCTCGGTTGACTAAGGTTTCGTCTGGTTTCCCTGGTATATTGAAAGCTTCTTGAAATGCTTTTGCTGTCGCTTCTTTTTCTTCATCTCGTAGCATTTGCTGCCCTGGAAATGTTAAAGGACACCAAATTGCTTCTAGTTTAGGTTGCTTAATTTGACTGTGGTTGAGACACTCACGCATTGCTGTCCAACCTAAACCATAGCCGAGTACCAACAGATGACGCAGCATGGTTTCCACCCATTCTTTAGTGTAGGTGTCTGTGATTTTAAATGCTTTGACCAATTGATGGAAGACATCTGTATTTTTGTGAGATTGCCAAGTCTGAAAAACGTGATTTTCTTTCAATAGTAAGTTTTGGTGAATTAAATGTTGTAAAACACCGCGTTTAACAGCAATTTCAAATACTTGCCCCCATATAGAGGCTTGTTCTAGAAAAGATAATTCCATTATTTCCTGTGTAGAACTTGAGAAACGTAGGTGAGTACAGCGCGATAATTAAGTAATACCTGTCCTTTACGGCGGGTGTGGAGAACTTTCACTTCACCAGCCTCTTCTACTGTATTAGGCGATATCCAACTAAACGGGTCTAGCACTGGGATGAGTTGACCTTTTTTGTCCGCATCTCGTTCCGCTTCAATAAAATGCAAGCCCCGCAATACAGTTAGTAAACAGGGATGAATAGGAGAGTCTAAATCAGGATTGATCAAATGCTGACGAGCGCGTTGAATCGAGTTAAGACTGCGAACTTTTGTATCCGAAATTAGGAAATATGTACAAAAACCAGATTGTATGCGCTCTTCTGCTTGAATAGCATAAAGTGTAGCAAAGGTATAAACCGGAATAAAATCACGATAATCTTCTGGAGTAGCAACAGAACTCCAGAAAGTTGTATGGTCTTCAGCTTGCGAAATTTCAAAAGCTGCTTCATTGTACCCGCGATCGCGCAACCTTGTAGCCGGAAAAACATCCCTTACCATTGGGTATATGTTGATATCAGGAAATGTTTGCAAAACTTCTTCTAAAAATTCTGTAGGTATTAAAGAAGAATTTTGTTTTGCGGCTCGATTAATGCGGCGATCGCCATAAGCATGAGCTAATAAAATAATGTGCTGACATCCTTGGGCTTTGAGGTGACGAATTTCTTCTTGAACTGAGCGTTGCGTTTTTAGTTGTTCTGGAGAATCAAGTACATCAGACTGCATTCGTTCTCTTTTAAGTTCATAACCTATAAACGGTTCACTAACAGATGTAGCAACATAACTTTGAGTCAGAAAAAGATATGCTTTCTCTTCATCATTGGGAAAATTCCCATCGTTACAGGGACGACTGGCGTAGGAAATCAAACCAATCTTGGGGACAGAATCGGAATTTTGGCAACTAATACAAAGTGGAAACGCACTTAATAATGCTTTAAAAATACCGTATTTGCTCCATTTTGTCGTATCAGTTTGTTTCACCAGATTTTCTAGAACCATTCCCTGCATTCGGATAGGGGTATCCTCGCCTAGTATGGCTTCCAAGGTTTGGGCGGCTGCGTAAACATAAGCATCCCCATTTTTGTCTTTATTGTCCTTATCTTCATCTAATTGTTTTCCTGTTTCTTGCAGCCGCAACATTAAGGTTGTAAAGTCAACTGATTCTTCCTTCTGACCACGTTTTTGCAACCTTGTAATGATTCGCCACAAACAACAGTAAATTAGCACAGCAAAAGCGGTAACGGCGGCTGCATGATACTGCTTCTTTTCCTCAGCGTCTTTTGTATTTGCTCGCCGCTTCACAGTTTCAACATCGTATTCCACTATGATTGCGGCTGGTAATGCCCAGCCAGCAAATTGAGCAGCATTTGTAGAAAGCTCATAAGTTAATTTACCATCTTGTCCCTTCTGCCAAGAACGAGGAACCCAACAAACTTGCAGGAGTTTCTGCGGTAATAAACGCTTGGCTCTTATTTGATTACTTGCGCCTTTAGTTATTAAGTCATATTCTGAAATTTCGGTAGTAACCTTAACCGAAAAAAGTCCTGATGTTGCTGGTTGCTCACAAATTTGTATATGTTTAAACCATTCAACCTGTTCGCTGGAATTTTGTTGCGGCTCTACAAGCAACTTTCTGATACCTGGTGTTGCTCCTTCTAGCCGATCCCAATTAATGATAGTGTTTTTAACACAGATGAATTGTTGTGAAGAGCGATTCTGAACTTGAGATATGATTTTTTGGCTCTTATTCTGCAATACTTTCGTCAGTGCTTTGGCAATTAACTTCATTGACTCAGAGCGTTTTTTTAATTCGTCTAAAGTCTGGCGAATAGCGTCTTTACCCTGGGATTGAAAATTTGCTCGGAGTTCATTCACTACATCGGTTAGTGATTCTTTAGTCAGCGAGACTTCATCTTGTTGAGGAACAACGATGGACAAAAAGATGAGCTGCGCTAAACGACGACGAATTTCCCAAGGTTTTGGTGAGGAATCTTGATCATCATCATCAAATAAATATTCTTGAATTTTTTCGATGCGTACTTCAAAAGCAGGTTTACCTAATTCTGGGTTATCTCCATTGACTCGAAAACGATAACATACTTCACGCTGAACTTGATTGTTAGTCTTTTGCTCAAAAATTTGAGTTTTCCATTCAGGCCAAATAGCTAAACAATAATAAAAGGTGGCTTTACTAAGTTCATCGGCTAAGTCAAACTCAGCCGCACCACCAAAATGAGCCGTTAAATCAAAGGTATAGTCCTCTTCTTGAGCAGATGTAACTAGAATGAGTATGCGATTGACATATTCTACTAAAAGTTGGTAATTTGGGTCATTACTTGAGCGGGCATTTTCTGCGATCGCCTCCATAATCCGAAAGCTAATTGTTAATCGGACTCGTGACAATGCTTCATCATCTATAAAATTTAGAAAACGCTGGATTTGGCTATCTTCTCTACCTTTTTCTGCTTTTAAAGTTGCGATCGATGAATCAACATCATCTTCATCGTTGCCACGTTCGTCTTGCAAATATTTTGCAGCAGCCCTGCACATTTGCTCAAAATAATCAGTATTTTCAATTCGTTCGCGTGCAGAAATGACTGTCGCTAAAGACTTGTTATCTTTAGTGTCTCCTGCTTTAAATGCTATAGGTACGATGTTGCCAGTATTAACCATATTCTGGAAAGACGTACCTGCTTTTTCAGCCAGTTTTTTGAGTTGCTTATCAGGCTCATCTAACAGCAATGTCGATAATAAGCTGTCGGAAGGCACAGCATTATTTAGTGCCTCGTCAATAGCAGCCATTAATCTATCAATCGCACCTGGTAATTTTGTAACGTTGCCATCACTCAAACAGCCGCCAACACGCGACTTATTACCATTTGCTGGCATCGATAAGTTTTGAATAAACCCTCCACCTCTAGCAGGGTTAAAAGCCTCTTTAAATTTAGTTTGTTTAAACAGACGATACATAACGTCTGAAGTACGTATTCTCAGGCGTTTATTTTGATTGTTGTCAAACTCAAATAACTGCATCCCGTAACCGCTTGGGGAAATAGCTTGAGCCAGTAAATCTATGACTGTAGCGAGGTCAATAGAAGGCTTAAGTGAACGCGGGTCAACGTGAGCGCCAGAACCTTGTAAAGGCATAATTATTTCCTTTGTAATTTTCAGTCTTACGACTGCTTCATCTGCTCAAACTTTGCAGTCTCAGCAAATGGACTCCATATTTTTACTAACTCAAATGTGCCGAATCTGTCAAGGGGGGTATATTTTACGTTTAAAAATTTTTTTAAAGAATTATTACACAAAGAAGATGGTTGTATAGGTTATACAGCAAGTTGCAGGTAAATGAGGTACAGATATAAATGATAAAATTCTTGTGGGGTGGGCATCTTGCCCGCCCTTGTGTACCTCACTCAGATGAAATATGCTGTATTTTTTTACAGAGTAAATAAACGATGTTAACTGTGCTAGAAAATTTATAAAGTAAACCTTAAATTCTATGGTGCGTGATAGCAAAACGTAAAGCACCAAGATATACGGTGCGTTACGGCTAATCCTGATAGTCTTAAACCCCCAAAAACCTGCACAGCCGTAACACACGCTACTTAATATTTAATAATCTGTCAAGCTACCAATCAGACTGTCAAATCATAGAATTTATTTGCAACCAATCGGATAAATCAGCCATAGTAGCAAAGTCTAACAAAACTTCGCCAAGGGCTTCTAATTGATTTAAAGAAAGAGATTGGATACGCTGTTCGATTTCTGGGGATAGTTCACCCAATCTTCTTTTTAGCTGTCTCAAAATAACGGCTTGCTCTCCTTCAACTATTCCCCGTTCGTAGCCGATACGCTCACCTGTGGTTATGTATCTCATAGTTCCTATTTCATGACGACTAATTAATTTGTTTGCAACCAGTCAGATAAATCTGTCATCGTAGCAAAGTCTAACAAAGCTTCGCCAAGAGCCTCTAATTGATTTAAAGAAAGAGATTGGATGTGCTGTTCGATTTCTGGGGATAGTTCGCCCAATCTTCTTTTTAACAGCTTCAAAATAAGTGCTTGTTTTCCTTCAACTATTCCCCGTTCGTAGCCGATACGCTCACCTGTGGTTATGTATCTCATAGTCCGTTCCTGTTCAAATTGTTTAAACTCTTGCCAAAACTGGTCTTCCAATGCTTTTGGTAAAATCATAACCCAATCTATGAAGCGATATAGGTTACGAATGTCTTGTTCTTGTAAGCCTAAATCGTACAACCTGCGAATTAATCTGAATTTCCAGATTTTGCGTTCGGCGGGTGATGAGCGCGTCTGTTGAGTTTTCAAATGCGCCATGACTACCGTCGCAAATGGATTACTATTATTTTCTAACTCCTGCCAATTATTTTCATAGTCTAAAAGTTTAACTATGCCAAACTCAAAATTCAAGCGAGTATTGGGATAGTTGTAACTGTAGTTACTAGGTCGCCAGTCACGGTTACTATCACATAGAATCGCCAAGCTGATTGCTGGTACGCTGAAACGATCAAATATGCGAAAGTTGTATGTGAACATTCGCTGACTAAAAGCATCCTCTTTTTGTGCCTGAATTTCTACGTGGATAGGACTTACGCAAGTGTCATAATCAAACTCACTGTAGGGTGCGTCAGCCCCAATAATTACGTACATATTCAAGGATTTTCCACATCTGACGCACCCTACTACTGTGCCAGTTGCGTAAGTCCTGGTGGATTAATAACCACAGTTCTTGACCTTGGATGTGCCAAACTTTCACTAATTGATCAGCATATCGTTTACCTTGTTCGGCTTCACGGCTAATTTGTTGAAATTCTTTATCAAGAAATTCGTAGGGGCGTTCCCAGTCAATTAATGCAGCCGTTTCCGGGAAAAAGAACTGTATGGCTTGAGGAAAGTATGCTTCGAGAATTTCTTTCCACGGACTATCAAAATTATGGCGATCGCCTAAATTATTCATGAAATAATGGAGAATCAACTACCTAATAGCAGGGGACAGGTGATAGGTGACAGGTGAGTCCAGTCCTGTAGGCGGGTTTCCCGCCGTAGGGAACTGGCGAACCCGGAGGGTGACAGCTTCAAAACCTGCTTACTATAACGATTTTATGATTGACTCATGTTCTCATCTATGTGGTTAAGGACATCGGTATTAATTAATACTTACGTTTTTTGATAATACTTAGCGAATCTCTGCTTGTAGAATACTGAGTGATTCTACTCTGAGTTTTTAGGCAATGAATCTGCTTTTTCGGTGATTATCACTGCCAAACTCCCCCAGATGAAACTTATACGGCTGAAACTGCGTCTATATTCAGGTATATGATTCTCGCTCTTTAGGTACAAAATGTTAGCTTTTCTCAACGTCAGACAAAAAATTAGGCATCTGCACTTACTCTGAGTAAATGCCTCATGCGTGGTTTCAACATATAACGTTACAAAATTTTAAGTTTATAAATTTGCAGTAAACACCCAACATACATGGATTTCCCAGGCTTGAGAACCATAAAAAAGACAGGAGCCGTGCAATTCCTGCATAAAATTCATGAGTAAAGACGTAATAACAATGGAATCGTTGATACGTCTTCATCAAGATGGCGGACTCAAGGGTGAACTGCTAGCTCACAAGATAAGTGCGATAAATGGGGGTTGTGATGCACACTTTAAAGAAGGGTTTCGAGGAGTGCAATCTCACTATGGTAACGGAAGCAGAAAAACTAGCGCAATTTTGGCGCAAGCGACTAGCTGCGGACTGTCCAGAACTAAATGTGGCTGCAATAGAAAGTATCACTCTCTGGCTGTTAGGACGTGATTCACAACGCTTGGATCTGCTCAACCTGAAAGAACTTGAGATTGCAAAGCAAGCGATGGAATATCGCTGGAAGATTTTAAGCCAACGCTACTTGAATGTAGGGCGGGAACGTGCATACCGTAATCTAATTACTCGCTTGGGGAGTTTAGCGACATTACGGCATAGAATTCAAACTTGGATCAGTTTAAGCCGCGATCGCCAACGCACAGTTATTGACGTTTTGCAAGAGGTAATCCAAGAACTACTACAAAACGATACATACGTTCAGCAACAAATGGCGTACATCGCAGAAGTAGCCATAGATAAACGTCTCAGAGACACTTTACTGTTCGCTACGGTAGAAGAGTATTGTTTGCGACCAGTACGCAACCAGCCTTTGTTAGTATATCGCTTCGTCAACTACTTACGCCGTTCTCAACGTGGTGGCTTAACCCAAGTACCAGGAGGCGATTTAGTGAGATTGGTTTCCGAAGAAGTGCTGACAGATGATAGCGATAATCGCATTAACTTGGTGGATAACCAAGCGATCGCCGAATATCAAGAAGCACAACAATTAGAGGAACAACAAGCACTGCGCCAAACAGTACAACAAGAATTTGCCAACTACCTACAAGAAAACTTGGGAACAGAAGCCGTTGAATGGTTAAAAATGTACCTCCAAGGTAAAACCCAAGATGAAATTGCCAAGAAATTAAACAAACCAATCAAAGAAATCTATCGACTGCGGGAAAAAATCAGCTATCATGCAGTCCGGGTTTTTGCCCTCAAAGGTAAACCAGAACTCGTAGATAATTGGCTAGCAATTTCCTTGCAGGAGAACAACTTGGGTTTAACACAAAACCAATGGCAAGAACTCTATGCTAATTTAACCCCCATTGGGCGACAAGTACTGGATCTGCGGAAAGCTGGTAATTCCATAGAAGCGGTAGCCCAAGAATTAAATCTCAAACCCCATCAAGTAATGGGCGAATGGACTAAAGTCTACCTCGCAGCGCAAGCCATGAGAACTCAAGAATAATGGAGTTGACCCATGAAAAGGAAAAATCAAGAGTTTGGACAAGGGTATAGGAGTATGTATAGGTACGCAAAACCTAGACACCCCTATACCCTAACCCCAATTAACCCAGTATTAACAGACGATCTAATTGCGTAAATTCTCAATAACTAAGGCGAATGTTGTTAGTGGTAGCCAGGCGTTAAGCTTGTACGGAGAACTAAGAACTGAGTGCTGAGGACTAAGTACTATTAGTAAGGTGAGGTGTAAGCCTCTGCCTAGTCAAACTCTAGCCTCTAGCCTCCAGCTTCTTAGCTGATTAAATTTATTCATATTGCTTATAAAATACTCTGCATCAATCTTTAGGTAGAAATCCGCAATTGCCACCAGGACAATTAGATATAAATTATGTCATCTTTAACTAGAAATCTTATTTGGTAGTTGCACTCTTTATTTTGAGCTACTGCCACAACATTTTTATAAAATATTCCTCCTATGGCTAATAACCACGACAAAATCAAATTTCCCCTTTGGCAGTATCTCAACCAACCATTGTTTAGCCGTGACTTAGAGTTGAATCCCCGACGCTTCGCTTACAATTGGCGGATTGGACTCTTAAAGCGGTGTTGGCATAAAGAATGTGATGCTAAAGGGCCACAACAGCATTGAGGTAGGGAACAGGGGACAGGTGACAGGGAACAGGTTTATAGGTTCCTAGTGCAACAGTTTTGTGTCCTCATAGATTAGGACAGCGACTAAGCATAAAATGCCTATAAGAACAGGACTTACGCAAGTGTCACAATTGGTGGTTGGTGCGTGACGCTACAAGTTTCATTACTACGTTCAAATATTTTCGCTCCTCACACACCCTACAGAAACAATATGCCAGTTGCGTAAGTCCTAAAGAACAAGGTTTAAAGACTGTAACCTGTCCCCTGCTATAAATGTGGCTTTTTCCCATCCAACAAAGCACTCACTGTCATATCACCCATGACATTAATCGCAGTGCGACAGCGATCTAAAAACCAATCTACAGTTACTAGCAAAGCTATATACTCAGTAGGCAAGTTGACAGAAGTAAAAACCAACGTCATTGTTACAAGTCCAGCGTTGGGAATACCTGCTGCGCCCACTGAGGCAAAAATAGAGGTGAGAACAACAATTAACTGCTGTCCCAAATTCAAATGCTGCCCAATGACTTGTGAGATATACAATGCAGACATTGCTTCGTATAGGGCTGTACCATCGTTGTTGAAGTTTGCACCGACTAATGCGCCTAAAGATGCAGAAGATTCTCTTAAGCCAATTTTGGTTTGCAATACTTCAAAGGTGATAGGCATAGCTACGGTGGAGGAAGATGTCGAGAACGCAGTCAGAAAGGCATCAGTACCACCAGCTAAAAATTTCACAGGGTTTACCCAAGAACCAATTTTGACTCTCGACAGGTAATAGGCAGCTTGTAATACTAGGGCTACTAGCACCGCTATAATAAAGGCGGCTAAAGATTGGAAGGGGGCAAAACCTCTTTCGGCTACAGTTTTAGCGACAATACCGAAGACAGCGAAGGGAACTAAGGCAATTACCCAGTTGAGGATACGAATTACCGCTTCAAACAAAACTGCGATCGCATCTTCTACGGGTTGGTAACTATTCTTCCCTTGAGCGATTTGTTCTGATTTTAAGCCGCGCAGCACTATACCAAAACACAGGGCAATCACAATTAATTGAATCACATTGTTATCCACCAGTGGCTTGAGGATAGCCTCTGGTACAGCATCTTTGACTAGTCCCCAGGGATCAAGACTTTGGCCTGTAATTGTTTTTTGTGGTTTGGCTAAATCTCCCCAAGTGCCAGGGCGTAAAATATTAGCGACTAAAAGCCCGATGATAATCGCTACAGTAGTATTTGTTAATAACAATACTGCTAGTCGCCGTCCGGCTGTACCTGGGATATTGGTAGTCATAAAGGTATGCAGCACTGCTACCAAAATCAAAGGTGTAGCTAAGGCGCGGAGGGCTTTGAGTACCAGTTCGGCAGGAATTGCCAAATTGTTAATTAAAGCCGCATTGCTGGGGTTGGGGTTGCCTGCACCCAAGGCTATGCCTAAGATAACTGCTAGTACCAAAGCAATAACTATTTGTAGAGTGAGAGGGATACGCCTCCACCAAGGGCGAGTTTCGGTTTCCGGCGGATGATTACTCTCTGGTTGATTCATGCTAAATGTGGGGTAAATGGTAGGTAAATGAAAATGATGTAATGATTAAAACATCACTTTCGGAAGTGAAATTTCTGTAAAAACGTTAATCTAAGATTTCGTTGTCAGTAGTCAGTGGTCAGTGGTAGAAGATGTTTTAAGATAGCCCATTTTCAGGTCAGGGATTAATCCAAATAAAAAACAACGGACAACTGACTACTAACGATTGACTTATGGACAATATTGTGGGCTAGTGCTGGGAGTATTGATATGTCCTTTGTACCTTTACATATTCATAGTGATTACAGCCTGCTGGATGGGGCTAGCCAGCTACCAGAATTGATTGATCAGGCGATCGCATTGGGTATTAAGGCGATCGCAGTTACCGATCACGGTGTCATGTATGGTGCTGTTGAACTGCTGAAAACTTGCCGCAGTAAAAATATTAAGCCAATCATTGGCAACGAAATGTATATAATTAACGGCGATATCGAGAAACAAGAACGTCGTCCTAAATATCATCAAGTTGTTTTAGCAAAAAATACTAAAGGATACAAAAATTTAGTTAAATTAACTACAATTTCTCACCTCAAAGGTGTGCAAGGTAAAGGGATTTTTTCCCGTCCTTGTATCAATAAAGAATTACTACAACAATATCATGAAGGATTAATTGTTACCAGTGCTTGTTTAGGTGGAGAAATACCCCAAGCAATCCTCAGTGGTAGACCAGATGCAGCGCGGAAAGTTGCCCAATGGTATAAGGATGTATTTGGTGATGATTTCTATTTAGAAATTCAAGACCACGGTTCCCAAGAAGACCGCATTGTTAACGTAGAAATTATTAGAATTGCTAAGGAATTAGGAATTAAATTTGTTGCCACCAACGATTCCCATTTTATCTCTTGTTTTGACGTAGAAGCTCACGATGCCTTGTTATGTATTCAAACAGGCAAACTTATCATTGAAGAAAACCGGATGCGTTATAGCGGTACAGAATATCTCAAATCAGGTGACGAGATGAAGCTGCTATTTCGTGACCATTTAAGTGATGATATCATCGCCCAAGCCATAGCCACAACCGAAGAAGTTGCCGATAAAGTCGAGCCTTACAATATAATGGGTGAGCCTCGCATTCCCAACTATCCCATTCCTGCGGGTCATACTGCTGATACTTATGTAGAAGAGGTGGCTTGGCAAGGTCTTTTAGATAGATTAAATCGCAAATCTCGCAGCGAAGTTGATTCCGTCTACAAAGAAAGATTGGAATATGAATTAAAAATGCTGCAACAGATGGGATTTTCTACCTACTTTTTAGTAGTTTGGGATTACATTAAATTCGCTAGAGATAATAATATTCCTGTGGGGCCTGGTCGTGGATGTGTTCTCAGCGATACCAAGGTAATGGTAGCAAGTGGAGAACAAATTTTTATCAAAGATATTCAAATTGGGCAACAGGTTATTACCCATCAAGGAAATATACTACCTGTGACCAATAAACACGAGTATCCATGTAATGAAGAAATTGTCAAAATCACTGCTGCTAATGAAGAACTATTTTTAACTAAAGATCATAAAATTTGGGCAGTTAAAACTGATGAATGTGTTGTCATGGGTTACAAACAAGCAAATGTTTGTAAACCTAGTTGTACTCGATACTGTTCCTCCAAACCCTATCGAAAATATCAACTAAATTGGATAGAAGCAGGAAATCTCCGCAAAAATGATTTTGTTGTCTTTCCTAGAGTTAAATCTGCTGAACAAGAAATTGTTTTTGATTTAATAAAATTTATAGAGAATAAATCTCATTTAAGATTTGATGAGGAATTTATCTGGTATGAAATCGGCACAAATAATTTAAAAACACAGAAAATTCCTAGATACATCACATTTAACGAAGACCTGGCCAAAATTCTGGGATATTATATTGCTGAGGGATGGTCAAGACTGGGAGTCAGAGAGTGTGCTGTTGGTTTTGGACTCGCAAAAGATGAGATGAATTATGCTGAGGAAATTTGCCGTCTCATCAATCAAGTTTTTGGTTTAGATAGTAAAATATTTCCTCATCCTCAAAAGAACTCCTTACAAGTTATTAGTTACTCTAGAATTGTGGGAGAATTTTTAGCTAGCTTGTGTGGTAAAGGAGCGAACTATAAGCATATACCTGCTGATATTGTTACTAAAGGCAAGTCAGAATACATCAAAATTTTAATCGCTTACCTGTTTAGAGGTGATGGTCATCCCGGCACAAAAGATAAAACTATAAATCTCAAATATACAACCACATCTCATAATCTTGCTTCACAATTAAGATTACTGTTGTCACGCTTTGGATACTGGGCATCTATCATTAAAAGACGAAAACAAAAAGTTAATTGGGCGACAGAATATTCAGTAAAACTATCAGGAAAACAACTTTTAAACTGGAATGCTGACTTTATTGATTTTCCAGTAGGCATCAAAACGCAAAAGTTTTGTAGAAATGATAGTTTTTATATAGATGATAATTACATCTATCTCAAAATCAAAGACATCAAGACATTAAATTATAATGGTTATGTCTATGATATTAGTGTCCCTGGAGATACGTCATACATAGGTAACTCAATAGCTATCCATAACTCTGCCGCAGGTTCATTGGTAGCTTATACAATGGGAATTACTAACATTGACCCGGTACATCATGGGTTGCTATTCGAGCGATTTTTGAACCCGGAACGGAAATCAATGCCTGATATCGATACAGATTTCTGTATTGAACAACGGGATAAAGTTATTGAATATGTCACAGAAAAATACGGTAAAGAAAGAGTAGCCCAAATCATTACCTTTAACCGTCTAACCTCCAAAGCAGTTTTAAAAGATGTCGCCAGAGTGTTAGATATTCCCTATGGGGAAGCTGATAAAATGGCGAAATTAATTCCTGTTGTGCGGGGTAAACCAACCAAACTTAAGGTGATGATTTCCGATGATACCCCGGAACCAGAGTTTAAAGAAAAATATGATAATGACCCTAGAGTTCGCCATTGGCTTGATATGGCGATGCGAATTGAAGGTACTAACAAAACCTTTGGTGTTCACGCTGCGGGTGTGGTAATTTCTGCGGAACCTTTAGATGAAATTGTCCCATTGCAAAAGAATAATGACGGTTCTGTAATTACTCAGTATTTCATGGAAGATTTGGAATCGATGGGTTTGTTGAAAATGGACTTTTTAGGGTTGAAAAACCTCACCATGATTCAGAAAACTATTGATTTGATTGAAGCAAAGCACGGTTTTAGAATTGACCCTTATGAAATTACGAATACAGAACGTAAGGCACAAAAAATCTTAGCTAAAGGTGAATATAAGACTCTGCCTAAAGATGTACAAAAGACCTATGAGCTTTTAGAATCTGGGGAATTAGAAGGAATATTTCAGTTGGAATCTTCAGGAATGAAGCAGATAGTCAGAGATTTGAAGCCTTCTAATATTGAAGATATCTCTTCTATCTTGGCACTGTATCGTCCAGGCCCGTTAGATGCGGGGTTGATTCCTAAGTTTATTAACCGTAAACATGGTAGAGAAAATATCGATTATGAAAGCCAGATTTTAGAACCCATATTAAATGAAACCTACGGAATCATGGTCTATCAAGAGCAGATTATGAAAATTGCTCAAGACATGGCTGGTTATTCTTTGGGACAAGCTGATTTGCTGCGTCGTGCTATGGGTAAGAAGAAAGTTTCGGAGATGCAGAAGCAGCAGGAAAAGTTTATTGATGGTTCAACTAAGAATGGTGTGAAAAAGCAAGTAGCTGAAAAGCTATTTGATGATATGTTGAAGTTCGCTGAATATTGTTTAAGTTATGAGACGGAAGTTTTAACGGTTGAATATGGGTTTTTACCTATTGGGGAGATTGTTGAGAAAGGGATTGAATGTAGGGTGTTTAGTGTTGATAGTAATGGGATTGTTTACACTCAGCCTATTGCCCAATGGCATAATAGAGGACAGCAGGAAGTGTTTGAATATTGTTTAGAGGATGGGTCTGTAATTCGGGCGACTAAAGACCATAAATTTATGACTCAAGATGGGCAAATGTTACCAATTGATGAGATATTTGAGCGGGGGTTGGATTTGTTGCAGGTGGAGGGTTTACCGGGGTAGGAGGAAGGGACTTATAGATAAAAAAATATCTAAAATGTAGGGTGCGTCAGTACGAGAAACCATAGCTATACCACAAAAATATTCATACTGACGCACCTTATACCAAATTAATATGAAGCCGCATAGAATAATATGTCGATAATAATTGAACGCAGATGCACGCAGATACACGCAGATAAATCTATGGATTTTATATTATGTGCAACCTCATATAAAATTGGTATTACTAACAGTCAAATTGGATAATTTATTTTTTGGTATTCCTTAAACGGAGTTCGGACAATCAATATAAAATTTTACTCACAGGTGTTTAGAAAGTCGAACATTATACTAACTAACCCCTCTTCAAACGTTTCCCCGAAACGGAGAGAGGCTTTTTTAAAAGCCCCATTCTTTTGTAGGGGAAACAGGCTAGGTGAGTTAAGTTTTTAATATTTTGATGCAAGCAAAAATACTTTTGAAACATCCTCTGAGAATAAATGTAAGAAAAATTAGCCAAAAACTCTATTCAGGTTCGATCAAAGCTCTAATACCTTCAATCACAATACCAGCAGGAGCGAATATGACTTTGACAGTCTCAATACCTACTGCTGTTACTACTCTTTGTAAACGGACTTTTAGCGGTGGATAACGTTTAATGGCTTGCTCAATATTATGCTGGTCTTTCAGTACCGGATGTTTCTCCACAGCTTGATTAACAATTATTTGAGCTTCTGTTGGCGTTGGTTTAGTCTGCTCTATTTGCTCAAGTAATTGCTGAAGCAGTTTTTCTACTTCAGCAATCTTATCTGTTGCTGGGCTATTGTATTGATTACCAATACTATCGCCTTCAACATTCCCAGCAACGACGCTGCTATTAGTAATAGGCGCATGGAAATTCATTTGAACTTTAGGATTTTCTGACATATTTTTATATATTTTATTGACTACATCTAGCAAAGTATCAGGTGAATTTTGATTTACAGCCAGGGAAGAAGTTGCGATCGCATAATTATAATATCCACAACGTTGTTGAATGGCTGAGATTACTGTAATTAAAGTATATGTA
Organism: Anabaena azotica FACHB-119; assembly: GCF_014697625.1. Lineage (GTDB taxonomy): Bacteria > Cyanobacteriota > Cyanobacteriia > Cyanobacteriales > Nostocaceae > Trichormus > Trichormus azoticus_A. The sequence continues at coordinate 169,804 of NZ_JACJSG010000009.1, forward strand.
CGGTTTTCGGAAGTTAATAAAAATTCATATAACTTAGGAAGTAATTCAGGGATACCTTTTTGCTCTAAAACATAGCTAGCATAACCAACAACGTCAGAATTTGGATCGTCCAAACATTTTACTACCTTATCAAATATAATTTGATCGGAAGAATTACTGGCAATTTCAGCTAACCAATGAACAGCATCAAAGCGCACTCTCCAGTCTTCACTATCTAAAGCCTGCAACAGAACATTAATTGCCTCTTCATTTGCAATTTGCCCTAACATATAAATAGCAGTTTTACGAACCTCAGAGTCTTGATCTGACAATTTTTGATGTAAGGTAGTAATACTTACCTCATTCTGCATTCTTTCTAGATCGTAAGCATGAGGATTTCTATAAGTAAGTCTACCGTGAAGTATTTTCCTTCTGGGCGCAAAACAAATTCCCAACCAATTTCTTATAGCACAAAAAGCATCAGACTGAACATCAAAGCCTCTATCTGCCAACTCTTGTATTAATTCAGGTATCTCTTTTTTACCACATAGTTGAGCTAAAACACAGAGTGCGCTGTCACGAATTACCACACTGTCTCTTGCTAACACTTCAATAAGGTCAGGTATAGCAGCCTCACCTGCTATATCACCTAAAACATAGATAGCTTGGTCACAAATCAGAAAATATTCATCTTTTAAAGCCTTTTGCAGAGCCGGGATTATTGCTTTAGTGCCGATTTTTTCTAAGGCATTAAAAGCATCCATACGAATAAAATAGTTGTCATCTTGCAAGGCTTTACTTAACGCAGGAATTGCTGCCTCATTAACAATTTTATCTAATGCTTTAACCACCAACCCCCGAATAGTATCATCCTGATTTTCTAAAGCTTTGAACAAAAAAGGAATTGCATGATTTGAGCGTGTGAGTCCTAAAAGCCAGATTTTAAAACTTTCAGAAACTCTTTGTTTCGCAATTAAATCCACTGTTTGAACTTGAAACTCCTCTTTAACTTCACCCGCCAATCTTGCTCCTAACATCAAATCCACATCTAAGGATAATTTTACCACTGTCAATGCCTGCTTTTCTTCTAGTTCAGGTAATGACAACATTAACGCCAGTGGCTCTGTCCAGTTGACATCATTTAAGTATTTATGCTTAAACCGAGCCTCACTTTGATCATCACTAATTTCGCGAAGTAATTCTAATAGCTTTTCGCCTGCATAATATTCCTGAATTAGTTGGTGATAAAACTGAATTTGCTCATCTGCTCTGTTTTCAATTAGATGATACTTGAGCAAATCATTAAGCCAGAGTCTGGCAGAGTTATCAGGATAAGGAACTTTACCTTGTAAAAATTTTGCTAAAACTTTCCTGGCTTGCCCTTCAGTAATAGTTAACCGCGAATCTTTGGCACAGTCACGTTGCAACATCACAAATGCTAAATGTTGTAACAAATCAGATTGCCAAAAGCGTAAATCTGCGGAAATGGGTACATCACGCTTGTCTTTTTCATAAACTTTTGAGAAGCGCCTAAACAGGAAACCTAAACTATTGAGAATATCTTCATCGCATCTATCGTATTCATCGTATTCATCGTATTCATATACGTAACACAGGATAAAGAGAAAAAGCGGTGTTTCTCGCAATTTTCGCAAGCGTCCGTCTAACCGCCGTAGCATTTCTTCGCCTACGTCTGGAAGATTAGCACGAATAAACTGCTGCATCTGCTTTTCCGTTAGGGGTTGTATTTCCAACCTTTTCTGAATGCCAAAACCTAAGTCTGAGTCTCTGGTAGTAAAAATCATTGATGTCCGGTTGATGTACTTCTGACGAAAATTAGAGAGTTTTCGTCTTGCACTTTCATCAGGTAACTCATTCAACCCATCTATTAGTAACAAAAATCGCCCAGTAAACAAAAAATCTTCAATTTCTGTAATCTCAAGTTTTAATCCATGCTGTATGAGAAAGTCTTTAATCAAATCCAAGACTGATGTTTCGTAGCGTCTTAACTCTACCAGTACGGGAATTTTGTTTTCTTCCTCTTTTTCTATACAATTCTTAGCTTGTTCCCACAACAACTTTTTTAAAGCTGTAGACTTACCTGAACTCGGTCTCCCCTTTAATAAAACATGGTCAACAGGCTCTTTTTTCAAATCTTCTAAAACATCCAACAGTTTAATTTTTTCGATTCTCTCTACTTGACCTTCTTGTCGCTGTGGCTGTATTCTCTGCTCCAGTAAATCTATGTCTGAAGATGATATGAATGCCTTAGTTTCAATACTTTGACGGTTTAAAGCATTAGTGAAGGTATATGGATATCTATAATTATCACAGTCATAAATAGATTTTAGATATTTGTAAATATCATTGCTGTGGTCTAAAACCATGCTCGTACTACAGGATTTTAAAACAAGACTACCTATCCCCATTTAGTATAACAATTGAGAATACACAATAGTTTTTTGTTTCTCAACCTGTGCCAAATGTTAGCCTTTTTTAACGCAGAGGTACGCTGAGGTTAGCGCGGAGGTTTTTTAAAGATTATTCGTTGTGTAGCCAAGGCTTATAAATGGGATTAGTTGGTTAAGCCATTTTGCAGTGCGTAGCGGACTAACTCGGTGCGGCTATTTGTTCCGGTTTTGGTGAAGAGTTTACTGACATATTTCTCAACGTTGCGAACGCTGGTGTTTAGGCGACTGGCGATTTCTTTGTTCATTAAACCTTCTGCTACTAGGTCTAAAACGCTTTGTTCGCGTGGGGTTAATTCAATTTTAATTGGTGAGGGTGATTGTGCGATCGCCTTTGGCGGGGCGTAGCCCATCGCCTTCCCTGGCACGTAGCCCATCCCACCAGTTTTTTTCAGCATTTCCTGTATTTTTTTTAATTCCTGACCAATACCACTAATATCAGTAATATTACTATTTGCTTTAGTAACAATAGTTCGCCGCAACAGCAAATTTTCTACAATAGCTACCAATTCATCAGGATTAAAGGGTTTTGGTAGATAAGCATCACAGCCGGCTTGGTATCCTTCAATGCGATCGCCACTCATCCCTCTAGCAGTCAAAAAAACTACTGGTAAGGACTCAAAACGCGGGTCTTCCCGTAATAGTTTCAGAAATTGCATCCCGCTTACCTGCGGCATCATAATATCGGAAATTACTAAATCCGGCACATTTTTTTGCAACAATTGCCAAGCATCATTCGCGTTACTAGCTACTTGCACCGTAAAACTACTTTCTTCCAAATAATCTTTAACTGCTTGGCGCACTCCAGGTTCATCATCTACTAGTAACAATTTTGCTGACATCGTTCCTTCCTTGGTTAAGCGGCTGGGGTAGAGCTATTTTTCTTGTTTGTTTTAATTTAACGGAACTGCTTAACCTAATATTATACGGTTATTGCTCTAAAATAGTTCGGTTTCCCACACTTGACAAAATAAAAGATTATAAATTAATCCCCACTTGCTAAAGCTTAATATTCGACTTTCTGTAATTTTCATTTCAAAGCACAAGTTAACTAACGGCGATAATGCTCAATGAGACGATAACACAAGCATGAAAGCGTGAAAACAAAACTCCTTATTTCTCCTCAAGAACTCACGTCTTTGTTAGCAGAAAAGTCATTAAACAACGTCATTATTGATACGCGCAATCCTGAAGATTATGCTACTGCTCACATTCCACAATCTATCAATATGCGAGATTTTTTTACTTATCTTTTAGAAGATTCCTCGCCAACAGGTTTAAAGAAATTGCAAGAATACTTTGCGGAAATTTTGAGCAAGTTGAGCATCTTTGGCGGGGAAAAGATAATTGTGTATGAAGATACTTTGAATAATGGTTATGGACAATCTTGTCGAGCTGCTTTTTTACTCAAGTATTTAGGTTGCGCTCAGGTATCGATTTTGCATGGAGGATATCAAGCTTGGCTGGCGGCTGGTTTACCTACCACCGATGAAGTTCCTGAACGGGAAAGCTGCATTTTTAGATTGCGTCCTCAATCTGAGATGATAGTGACGACAAGCGAGATGTTAGCAGCGCTGGATCATCCAGCAATTATAAAATTAGATGTGCGCGATCGCAACGAATGGCAAGGGCTAACTTCTTCACCTTACGGTACTGATTTTTGTCCCCGCAAAGGCAGAATACCCAATGCTATCTGGTTGGAATGGCATCGTTTGATGAAATCTGAATCTGGTATTCCCATGTTCCGTTCGCCAGCAGAAATCTTAGAAATTTGTCAGTCAGTTGGTATTACTTCCGAGTCTACCTTATACGTTTACTGCTTTAAAGGTTCCAGAGCAGCTAATACTGTCATTGCTCTACAAGAAGCGGGAATAAATGCTAGAAATTACTTTGGCTCTTGGAATGAATGGTCGCGTGACTTATCTTTACCTGTTGATAGTAATTTAATCCACGCCTAATCTTAATTAGGGATTTCCCAAAAATGAATTCTCTATTTTGTAGGGTGGGCATCTTGCTCACCCTACAAAATAGAGTGAAAATTTTTTAAGAATCCTCGTTATATATCTGACTTTTCACGTTATAGCAGGGGACAGGTGACAGGGGACAGGTGACAGCTTCAAAAGCTGCTTAATATAAGGGTTTTATAATTTACTTATGTCCTAACCTATGTGGCTACTGCTATATGTGGAAAAGTTAACGCTCCTACCTAACCCCCCAGCCCCCTTCCCTACAAGGGAAGGGGGAGAAATCAAAGCCTCTCTCCTCGTAGGAGAGAGGTTTGGAGAGAGGTTTTCCAGATCCCGTGAAAAGTCAGGTTATATGTACCCTAACATTAGGAAAGCGGCGAATACTTGTTAAATTTTTATGACACCCCCAGTAGATATAAACTTTCCTCAAGGTTTGTTACAAAGCTGGCAAGTTGCAAAGAATTATGTAACCCAAAGCGTTAATTCCTTGACTAACTCAGCACAGCAAGTAGAACAATCTTTACAGCAAACGACCTCTACAGCAACAGACCAAGTTATTGACACGCTGACAACCAAACTGGGACAAAGTTGGCAAACGGCGGAACAAATTAAAAATACAACATCTGTAGCTGTACAAACATCAATAAATTCTTCTATAAATGATTGGCTAGCACAACACCCAACATTCTTACGGTTAGTGCAAATATTGAATTGGGCTACCAATCACCCAATTATCAGTTTAATTATTTCCCTGTTTGCTATAGCTTTTATTTGGAGCATTATCAAAGCAATTATCCGCTTGATTGAGACAGCCAGTTTGTCAATCTTGCAAGTCCCAATCAAAATGCTTCAGGGTTTAATTAAAATTAGTATTTTCTCTTTGAGTCAAGCTGGTAATTTCGCCGCTAAAAGGCTAAATAATCATCAGGTTTTAGATAAATCATTTATATTCACAACTGATACTCAAATTATTTACCCAGATAAGCGGCAAAGATTAGCAGAAATCGCTCATCGTTTAGAAGAAATCCAAAAAGAACAACAAGAACTATTAAAAGAAGCCTCAGACCTGATGGCTAATCACAATAATATTATGAGTATCTGAAAATAAAAACTCTGTGCCTCTGTGCCTCTGTGGTGATAAATATTAACCACGGAGACACAGAGGTAATTTATAGTGATAATTGAGGAATAATTTCATCCTCTTTACCTGCTAAAAATTGAGCAAATCGCTTGGCTAAAGGTGGGACAAACACTAAAGGATTGCTGAAACCAGAAAAAATATGCACATTTTTTAATTCAGGAATAGCACCAATTACGGGTAAGTTGTTGTTACTAAATGCGACTAAACAATGATGCCAATTTCCAGGTAGATTACCCAATGCAGGTAAAATTTGACTGATACCTTGACGCAACAAATTTTCACTGGCTTCAGGATTAATCACAGCATCAGGATTTGTGAGGATACGGCTAATTTGCCCTAAGCGCAAACTTCCATCTAAAAACTGAATTGCACCCGCATCTAATATTTGTGCTGTTAGCTGATTATCTGGTTCATCCCACAGTTCATCAACTTTAGTAGACGCAGATTCTAGTTGAAATCTTTGCAAATTAGCTGGCATGACTAAAGTATTTAAACGCAAATCAACGGGAGGAATTTCGATGATTTCTGCATGGGTAAAATACAATTTCACAGATATACCCAGCGATTTTAATAACTGTCGGCTGAGTCCACCAGCACATATAACTACATTAGCACTGTGAGTAGTAGTTCCTTGCCATTCCGTAATTTGTAATTCACCACCAGCGCGTAAGAAGGCTTGAATGTAAGCTTGCGCTGTTTTCTGCGGGTTAATATGACCATGTTTAACTGTTAATGCACCTGCGATGGCGTTCCGCCCAGCGTAGCTGATCGCACCCCGATTGAGTAATGGTTCTAACTCACAGGCTTCTGCTACACTAAGTAAACGCGGCGGTACTGCACAATTAGCATACAAAGCGGCTGTAGCTTCTGGGTTAGCGTCAGCAGGAATTGTCAGTAATAAATCTAACTCCCGCAATTCGATATCAGCATCTAACTCTTGGGACAGGATATTGTATCGGGCGATCGCTTCCCGGCATAATTGACGAGTAAGTTCTGTACTCCCAGACCAATAAGCTAATCCACCATAACTATAACGGGTAGCATTTTGCGCTACAGCATCTTTTTCTAATAAAAGTACACTAAAGCCTGTCTTCACCAATTCATAGGCGAGTGCAGCACCCGTAATTCCTCCACCAACCACAGTCCAGTCGTAAGTTTTCATCTAATACGTTGCTTGTAAACGACTTACCAGATATTCTCCCGCAAGCACGGGCGCATAGATAGGTGCTTTTCCTTGTTGGCAACTTTCCAGACCTGTCCTCCTCCCTGTTTCCCCTGCGCTGAAAATTGGTCAGAGGACTGTCGTCAACTCACGAGCAATTCATCTCACGCTCCCCGAAGGGACAGACGTGAAATGAATTGCTGTTTAAGGTAATTCTGCTAGTTTACTGTATCTTAACAAAAGAAAAAATACTTTTCACCTCAACGTGTCATCAGAAATTTTACTGAATTAAGCGACTTATGTATAATTTGTGATACCAATTTCCTATGAACTTGCACTGAATAAATAATGTACAGATTGGCAAGCAACGTCTCTACATTGCATTTGACCGATGTCTATTGTAAGTGATGGTAAGTTAAAGTTTATAATGTTCTTTCCATCTGATTAGGTGATTCATCTATTCTGTCAATTTTTGAAGTTTTTATAAAAAACAGAGTTTTTCGCGAAAAATGAAATTTTAAATTTGAATTTTTACTGAAGTACGTAATTACGGTTTATCAAATGGGAAATCTAAAAGTGTTATTTATTAGCGTTGCTATGGGGAGTAAAGTAATTGTGTATTACTTGCCTTTGTTATTTATATTCCATGTGTAACCAAATCAGTATAACTCCAGATACTAGATTACAAGTTATCGGACAATCTGGAGATAAAACGGATATGGGTAGACCTGCCATGTTTCAGCATGGATGAGCGTTTTGTAGGCTTTTGTCGGCGAAATGGTCAAGAAATAGCTGAAATTATTATTAGTGTGAAAAAGCGATCGCCGGCGATAATTCCACAATCAGGTGAAGCTTTAAGTAGTTTTTCAGTCCTCAGAACTCTGATTTTCTATGGAACGCAACTCATGTCAGGCATAAGTCCATATTCTCTTGTGAAAAAACCTCCTATGATTTTGGTGGCGGATGATGACAAAATCATCCGTATGCTGTTGCGTGAAGCTATGGAAAAAGAAGGTTATTGGGTGGTAGAGGTAACAGACGGTAAACAGTGTTTAGACGCTTATGAGACTGTAAAACCAGATATAGTTTTGCTAGATGCAATGATGCCTGTGATGGATGGTTTCACTTGCTGTAAGCAATTACTGCAAATGGCCAGAGAACATCTGATTTCTGCTGTAACTAGTTTCGATCATGACGCTAACTTAGGTAGTTCGGTGATTTCCGGGTTATGGGAGCGTACCCCAATCATCATGGTTACAAGTTTAAATGATGCAGAATCTATTGATCGTGCTTTTGAAGTTGGCGCAACTGATTATATTACCAAGCCCATTCACTGGGCTTTATTGCGTCAGCGCTTACGAAGATTACTACAGCAAGCACAAGTTTATAAACAGTTAGAAGCAGCTAACTTGGCTTTACAGCATTTAGCTAATGTAGACGGCTTAACTGGATTAGCAAATCGCCGTCGCTTTGATAATTACTTGAATACACAATGGATTAACTTGGTGCAGGAAAACGCACCCCTGTCGCTGATTTTATGTGATATAGATTTTTTTAAATTTTATAATGACCAATATGGACACCCAGCAGGAGACATCTGTCTACAAAAGGTGGGTGCAGTTTTAAACTACAAAGCCCAGAAACATCAAGATTTAGTAGCTCGTTATGGTGGTGAAGAATTTGCCGTAATTATGCCATACACGCACGCAGCTGGAGCAATGTATGTTGCCAATACGATACAAGCTAGCATCAGAAATTTGCAAATTGTCCACAGTAAATCTACTGTCAGCGACTATATTACCCTGAGTATGGGTGTAGCAACTATCATTCCTACGTGGGAGTCCTCACCATCTGACTTAATTGCGGCGGCGGATAAAGCCCTTTATCAAGCAAAAGAAGCAGGACGTAATCAGATTTTTCAGTTGACAGTTGACAGTTGACAGGTGACAGTTGACAGTTATCAGTTATCAGTTATCAGTTATCAGTTGACAGGTGACAGTTGACAGGTGACAGTTGACAGTTGTCAGTTGACAAAGCAAAGACTTCTTCCTTTCCCCCTTCCCCTTTCCCCTTTCCCCTTTCCCTAAGCAGGATATACAGGAAGGGTGAAGTGAAACCATGCTCCGCCGTGGGGGTTTGAGTCTACCCAAATTTGACCGTAGTGGGCGCGAATTATTCTTTGGCATAAGGACAAGCCAATGCCGTAACCTTCTTTGGCTTCATCTCTTTCTAGGCGATAGTGATTTTCAAATATGCGCTCTCGGTTTTCTGTGGGAATACCAGGGCCTGTGTCACTAATACTAAATTGTATTTTTTGCGTAGTACGATGTAATCCAGCAATACTAATTGTGCCACCTTCTGGGGTGTATTTGATGGCATTATCCAGCAGATTTATCAGTACTTGGCGAATGCGTTCGGGGTCAGCGTAAACACAGGGTAAGTCCTGGGGAATGTCTGTTTCAATTTTTTGCGCTTTGGCGGTGCAGCGATCGCGCAATTCTTCTAGTACTTCTAAACAAAGTAAGCCAATTTCGGTTTTTTGTGGTATAATTGTGAATTCTGTATCATTTCCCCGACCCACCTGCAAAAGATCTGCAATCATTTTATCTATGGTTTTAGTTTGAGCGCGGGCTTGTTTTAAGAGGTTGACTACTAAGGCGGGTTTTAAGCGTTGAAATGAGGCGATTTCTGGGTTGTAGTTAGATTGTAGGGTTTCGATGGCGATCGCAGCTGCTGTTAGCGGGTTGCGGAGGTCATGAACTAACATAGCAATCACGCGGTCTTTAAACTGTAATTGTTCTAGTAATTTTTCTTTTTCCTGTTTGAGATGAAAAATCTCGTCACTAAGGCGTATAAGTTCGGCAGAAACAGCTACAGAATTAATATTTGATTGAGGTTGCACCACCCGACTGTCATCTACACGTTCTTGTAACTCTTCCTGCAATTTGACATAAGCATCTGCGGCTGCTTGCCATCGAGGCCACCAGTTTTTCAGTTGGGTAATAATATTACTACCAGCTAAAGTCTGCCTGGGTTCTGGGTGAACTTTGATTAAAGCTGGCGTAGCGACTAACTTAAAATGTTCTGCTAAGTATGGTTGTTGTCCGACATCAATAATTTGAAGTTCAAAATGATACTCAGCCTGCAAGTCTTTTAAGTAGGCACGGATACGCTGCACCTGCTGTTTAGATTGAGGTCGTCCATCAACGAACAACAACAGCTGGAGTGAAGCCTCAGAATAAATAGGCTGATCCTGGGAAACTTGCATGGAATCGTGTTTCAGCACTGGTAACAACCCGGCGACGCTTTGCGAAATTTAGAATAGACTGACAATTGTCGATGGTCGTTCTTTTCTCAATTTAATATCTATTTTAGATTTTTACTACACCTATTCACACAGGGTTTTGGAGATGAGTTCCATAGTTTTTAGCCTTTTGTTGCCTTTTTGGGTCAGTAGCTTGGGGAGAAACGCCCTTGCCTTACAATATCAGTCTTTGCCTCATCATCATACTCTGGCTGTTGCGTCAACTGATGAAAATTTTTATACTGAAGCCAGCGCTTTGATGCAGCAACAACTAGATTTGATTGTCCGCATCCAACAAGCCCTGGTTTCTCCAGATGCTAATCAGATGCGTGCTGTGCGGGGACAATTGATTGTGCAAACTAAAACAGTAGCAGCTTTTCTCAACCGCTATGACTATAACGGTCGAATGTGTCAGCAGCAAGCAGCATCCCCCCTGTCTGGCCAGTTGAACGCATCACAAACAAAAATTTATTGTGCTTTGTCTGCTTCTAGCCAAGAATTATTAAAACTCTCGCCAGTGCTAGATCAACTCTTGTCGCGCCGGGGTGAAGTAGGTCTAGTTAGACCTTTGCCTTTGGTAAGTGGTGAACGTAAGTCAGATCCTATACTGACTATTGCACCAACACAACGTCCAAATTTGGGAAAGCCAGCAACACCTTTATTAACTGGGGAACCCAATTTACCAGGGCAACAGTCTACCACAGCCACTTCCCCATCTGGATTACCAATTATCGGCATAGTTGGTAAAACAGCCATAGCTAATTATCAGCCACCGATGCCACCGGCGATCGCACCACCAGACGCAGCAATTAAGATTCTTGCCCGTGCCAAACAGTTGTTGACAACAGCGCAGATAGTATTTCCCCCAAATACAAAATTTAGAGATGCACAGGAAACAGCTACAGCCCTTGACCGCTTTGCTTACGGACTTGACCCGCAAGAACCTCAAACTTACGCACAGTTTTTGCGACTACCACGTACTGGGATTTTTCGGACTTTCAGAGCTTCAGCTAAAGAGCGTCCACTCAACACAGTCAGGAACCGATTACAGCCCAGCGTGAGCGATCGCTATAATTTTCCGAATTTAGGTAATACTCAAGGAGGACTTAATCCCAGTTTAACACTTGAGCTAGTAGATGAGAACTTCCAATTACGGCATCCGGGAGTAGATTACAGTTTTATGGTCGATGTGGGGGATGTGCCGTTAGAGAAATTGGACGATGGCTTAAAATCTGTCCCTGCATCAACCAGAGAGTTTTTCCTTAACTACCAACCCCCTAAACAGTTAGCAGCCCTGCAAGTCGATAGAAGGCGGTTTTTGACTGGTAAAGACCAAAATTGGCAGCAACATCAGGTAATTCTTGCCAGTGCGACTGCCAAATTGCATCATACTTATTTATTGCGATCGCTACAATTCCAACTCCCAGAGATTATCCTCAATAGTCAAATTGCCAATTTAGAAAAGACAACCTACATAGACCAATTAAAACAGGTTCGCAGCAGCGACATGATTATTGCTTTTCGACCAGTCCGTAAACGTTCTGATGGTAGTTACACCGTGCTTTGGCGAGTCTTGAAGGAGTTACCAGCACCACAAATTGAGGAGAGAGACTAGTAGGGTGGGCATTGCCCACCAATTCTTATTGATAACTTGCAATATCTCATCCCAAATTAACATCAGGCTGCATATAATATATCGAGAATAATTGAACGCAGATGCACGCAGATGAACGCAGATAAATCAACAGCTAATAAATAAAGTTTCTGAGAAATATGAACGAACAAGAAACAGTAAATAATTATTTGATTAACTATATTGACCGGGTGTTGATAATTGCTCATAAAGAATCAACCGAGCAATTAGAAACTACATTATCTGAAGCAGGTTTTAATTATGAAGTTCTGCGTCAAGAAAGTCAGCCAGAATTTAAAAACTTTTCTCGCAGTTATTTATGCTTATTAAACCATCGCCACGCCTGGGAAAAAGCCACCCAAACAGATAAACCAACTCTAATTATTGAAGCAGATTTTGTTCCAGTAGTAGGTTTTGGTAAATTGCCCTTACCATTTAATCCCCATCAGACTGATGTGGGCATTAGCTGGCTTTACACCTGTGCGCCACAAGTTTATCACGTTTCACCCGAAGGCTATGCCCAAGGTTTTTCTACTTCCGCCGTTGCTTATATTGTGAATGCAAAAAGTGCCACCTATTTATTAGAACTAGCTGATGAAGTTACAGAAAAAATCGGAGCCACTAAGTATTCAACTTGGGACTCTGATATTGATAAATTTCTCCTCCAACGTCAGCTAAAAAACTACATTCCTTGGCGTAACTATGGAGAACATGGCGGTATACCTAATCCAGAACACCAGCAAAACAATCTGAGTAAAGTTCATCGTGCTGATGTCCTCTACGGTAAACTTGCTTTTACCCCTTTGTATGCCGTTGGCGAACAGGGCGGAACATGGAAATTTCTCAGCGTCAGATTACAAGCACGCCTCAAAGGAATTGCCCGTTTAGCAGTTGGGCGCTTTTTACGACCCCCAGTCGTCAAAGGTTCCACAACACCCATGCGGCTAATTAGATTTGCCTTGTTACGGCAATTGTCATTCAGGCTGTAGTCGATAGTCAATAGTCAATAGTCAATAGTCAATAGTCAATAGTCAATAGTCAATAGTCAATAGTCAATAGTCAATAGTCAATAGTCAACTGATAACTGTCAACTGATAACTGTCAACTGATAACTGTCAACTGTCAACTGTCAACTGTCAACTGTCAACTGTCAACTGTCACCTGTCACCTGTCAACTGTCAACTGATAACTGATAACTGTCAACTGTCAACTGTCAACTGTCAACTATCAACAGCCAATAGTGCTAGGGTAGGAATTGACACGCGATTTGTGATTTCCTGTGCTTCCTAGTAAACGACCAGCTTTAGTCCTGAGTTTGGCTGTTTTCCTGACTTCACTAACAGCCTGCGCCAGTAGTCCAACTGCCAAGAACTTGGAACAGTCTTTGGCGGCAGATCCGAGATTGCAAGGTAATCAAGTGATTTTTGGGGAGGCTAAGGAAGGTGAAGTTCAACCTACGCCAAATCAACCTTCCGCCCAGTTACCTGCTGATTTTCCCAAAGACATACCCATCTATCAAAATGCTCAACTACAGGAAATTACCCCTGCTAGTGATTCCCAAAAGGGAGTATCCACTCGTTGGGTGAGTTCAGACCCTAGCAATTTTATTATTAGCTTTTATCGTAACCAGTTTCAAGCTAACAACTGGCAGATTTTGCAACAGCCAACTGATGATGTCGGCGGAACGTTTGCAGCAAGACGTAATGATTTGCTCCTCAAGGTGTCAATTCAACCTCAGTCGGTAACTAACGCCGCAGCTAATCAACCTCAAACATCTACAGCCATCCAGATTGAGTACGTCCCTAATAGTACAGCTACGGCATCATCTAATCCACCTACACAGGATGATACCCAGTTTATCGGCCCAGTGCCTCCAGCGAATTGGGCAACACAGCCAAGCAATACACCCAATAACTCAACCACCGCCACAGCCACATCGTTTAACGACATTAACAAAGCACCCCAACAACTGCGCCAGTATATTCAAGATTTAGCTGCTTTGGGTGTTTTCAGTGCTGCATCTTCTGGGAATAAAAGTACTCCTAGCAATCAATTTGAACCTGGTAAAATCGTGACTCGGCGAGAATATGCTCGTTGGTTAGTGGCTGCTAATAATGCTATGTATGCTAATAACCCAGCAAAGCAAATTCGTTTGGCTGGGGAAAGTTCGCAAGCTGCTTTTAGTGATGTGTCGTCTCAAAACCCCGATTTTCCTGTAATTCAAGGGTTAGCCGAAGCTGGTTTAATTCCTAGCCCTTTGTCTGGAGATGCGACAGCCGTTTTGTTTCGTCCTGATGCACCTTTGACAAGAGAACAGTTGATTTTGTGGAAATTACCTTTAGATACTCGGCAAGCTTTACCTAATGCTACTTTGGATGCGGTTAGGGAAACTTGGGGTTTCCAAGATGTGGGTAAAATTGACCCTAAAGCTTTAAGAGCAGTTTTAGCTGATTTCCAAAATGGCGAACAATCAAATATTCGTCGGGTATTTGGCTATACAACCTTATTTCAACCGAAAAAACCTGTGACTCGCGCTGAAGCGGCGGCGGCTTTATGGTATTTTGGCTCGCAAGGTGAGGGAATATCGGCTGTTGAGGCGCTGAAGTTGAAGCAAACACCACCCGCAAATCAAGGGCAATGATCGATCTATGGTAGGTTTTAGGCGATCGCTAAAGGACTTTCAACTATAGTAGAGGACAGGTGATAGGGGACAGGTAACAGGTGCAAAACCTACTTACTCAGGACTTACGCAAGTGTCACAATTTGTGGTTGGTGCGTGACGCTACAAGTCTCATGACTACGTTCAAATATTTTCGCCAGTCGCACACCCTACAGAAAAAATATGCCAGTTGCGTAAGTAGGGGGAAAGGAAGAATTTTCTCAAAATCTTCGCTCTCGCTCATGGAATGATGGAATTTATGGAAGTTCTTAACATCATTTTTGATGGCTATTAAGTGAGCAGCAAAAAATACTTGAAATCTTGATATTTTCCTCTAATTTTTCTTGATATTTTATTGTTGGGTACGTTAAGTTACTTCAGCAAAAACACCAATCATAGCTGAGTTCTAAAAACAGAATAACTCAGTTATAGCAGTAGCCACATAGGTTAGGACATAGGGTAAATCATCAAACGCTTATATTAAGAAGCTTCCCTTGGCTGTCACCTGTCACCTGTCCCCTGTCCCCTGCTATAAGCTTTTTATCTTGTTGTAACTTTATCAAACAAACTCAACAATAAAATCTCATTTTTCATCAAACATGAAAATTAAAATATTAGCGGCAACTTTTATTACTTTTTCTGTTATGTTGCCTCTAAAAGCTTCGGCTGCAAGTTTTTCTAAACTGAATGATTACTTGCCTACTCAATCTTTAGATTTTACACCTTTTACTACTCCTAACACGACCTTAACTAATATCTCCAATGCCATATTAGCTTTAGCTAGTGTGGGGGCAAAAAATTTTCTAGTTCCTAATTTGCCAAACTTAGGATCTACCCCTCTAGCACTAGGTATAGACAGCCAATTCAATGGATTTTCCAGTCAACTCAATAAATTAACCCAAGAACACAATCTGGGATTATCCCAACTCATTGCCAATTTAAACCAAAATTCAGCGTTAGGTTTAAATATTACACTTTTAGATGTCAATACTCAGTTTAATAATGCCAAAAAGTTAGGTTTTACAACTGTAGATAAGCCTTGTCTCGATAGGGTGGCTGGAACCATCTGTGCAAATCCCGATGAATATTTATTTTGGGATGATATTCATCCAACCGCACGCGCTCATACCATCTTAGCAACAGCAGCATTTTCTACAATTCCTGAACCTTCCATGACGCTGGGAATGTTGTCTTTCGGTGCTTTGACTGTGGTGGGAATGCTGAAGCAAAAACAAACAAAGTCAAAACTAACTAGGAAAAATTTAGCCTTGACTGCTAGTAAAAATTAATCTTGTTTAAGATATTTTTTATATGCCTCACTCAGTTATGTTTCTGGGTGAGTTTTTTTAATTAGCGCTAAGTGCCTGCTCAAGATAGGATGATTATAGTTGCTCAATCAAGACATATTTTTAGATTTAAGCTGACTAATGTGGAATTACAACCAATTATTTGCTACTATTGAAGAGTTGGTTCTGCATCATTCGCCTAGTGGTGTAGAAACGGAAATTAACGAATATTTATTACAAAAATTTACGGCTTTGGGGGTGGAGGTTTGGAGCGATCGCGCTGATAATATCATAGCCAAAATCCCAGGGAAAGATGCCACTAGAGCGATCGCCATCACTGCCCATAAGGATGAAATAGGTGCGATCGTCAAAAATATCGGTGATGCAGGTAAAGTAGAAGTCCGCAAACTTGGCGGTGCTTACCCTTGGATTTACGGCGAGGGTGTTGTTGATTTACTGGGAGATAATGAAACCATTAGCGGTATTCTCAGCTTTGGTTCCCGCCATGTCTCCCACGAATCTCCACAAAAAGTTCAACAAGAAGACAGTCCCGTTAAATGGGAAAATGCCTGGATTGAAACTAAACGCACCACAGAGGAATTAGAAGCTGCGGGTATTCGTCCAGGGACAAGAATGGTAATTGGCAAACATCGCAAGCGTCCCGTGAGATTGCAGGACTATATCGCTAGTTATACTTTAGATAATAAAGCATCAGTAGCAATTTTACTAGCTTTAGCGCAACATTTACAACAGCCAGCAATTGACGTTTATTTAGTAGCTTCCGCCAAAGAAGAAGTAGGTGCTATTGGTGCATTATTTTTCACACAAAATCAAAAATTAGATGCTTTAATTGCTTTAGAAATTTGTCCATTATCTGAAGAATACCCCGTCCAAGATGGCGAAAATCCCGTGCTTTTATCTCAAGATGCCTATGGTATATATGATGAAAGTTTGAATGGACAATTACGCCAATGTGCCAAGCAATTGAATATGCAGATTCAGCTAACAACGCTCAGTGGCTTTGGGAGTGATGCTTCAATTGCTATGAAATTCGGTCATGTTGGACGTGCTGCTTGTTTAGCTTTTCCTACGCAAAATACTCATGGTTATGAAATTGCTCATTTAGGCGCAATTGCCAATTGTATTAATTTATTGAAGGCTTTTTGCGAAACTGACTTTGATTAAGGGACTTGCAGATAAACAATATCCAAAATGTAGAGTGCGCTACTCGTTATCAGGCTGTTAACACCTGCTTTGCTGCGACTTCCATCAGCTTCTCGCTGCTGTCTCGCCCTTGTTTTAGTTGGCTTCTATATCGCACAGGGACATCAGGCGATCGCATTTCTCATGATCAACAATTTGGGTAGGGGCGGGTTCAGAGATATGACCAATTATTAACGATAATATTCAGGACTTACGCAAGTGTCACAATTGGTGGTTGGTGCGTGACGCTACAAGTCTCATGACTACGTTCAAATATTATCGCTCCTCACACACCCTAAAGAAAAAATCTGACAGTTGCGTAAGTCCTAGTATCAACTTTCTGTCAATGCGTAAGTCCTAAATTTATCTTTAGTAAATGGCGAATGTAGGGGCGGGTTTACAAGCGACAACACTATCACCCAAACCAGCATTCTAAAGAACTAGATATTACAACTCGCCCTTGGGACGAATTGAGGAAATTTAGAGCAATGGCACAAAGGAGCCGGAGATATTGGGATTAAAAAACGAGTAGCGCGATCGCTATAGGTTTTATGCCTAAATGGTCAAAAATCGGTCCAGACAAAAATATTATTTTCCCAAAACCCAAGCCGATGACGGGATTTGAACCCGTGGCCTGCTGATTACGAATCAGCTGCTCTACCACTGAGCCACATCGGCATATACGATTAGAAATTATAGCATCATTTACTTATGGTAGAACCTAATTCTAAGAAGCGCTTTGATCCTGAACAATATGCCCGCCTGAAAGCCGAAATGGCAACGCCTTATCGTGGACTGCGGCAATTCCTCTATATTGGTGTTGGCGCTTCTGGGTTTATTGGCGCGTTCATTTTCTTTTTTCAACTACTCGCTGGACGAAATGTGGAAAATGCTCTACCAAATTTCGCTCTGCAAGTAGGAATTGTTGCACTGATGATTTTTTTCTGGCGTTGGGAACAAAGTCGGCAAAAGCGATAGGGACTGGGGACTCTGCGCGAACGGCTGCGCTCAGTGCATCGCTGGGGACTGGGGAAGCAGAGGAGAAAATCATAACTGAGTCAGCTTATTTTACTTTTCTTTACATAGTTCGGTTTTTCTACGTCGTTCTACTTATCACTTTGTTACAAGGGGTGCGGCTTTAACTTATCGTAATATTTCTTAAAAAAGTTGATATTTTGATACAGTCCGAAATATAAAGAGAGAAAAGATAAAGAAAATATTACGAAATAAAGAATTTCTCAATTTTCTGAGACACTGGTAATTGTTCAAACGGGGTCAGCAAATATAAAGACCCTGAATATAAACCCATAACTTTCAATGGGGTCAACTATTTTAAAGACCCCCAAGTTAAAAAAACCAGAATCTTTTAAGCGCCAGTTCGAGTATTTACTTGTCTGGCGCTTGAAATTTTATAGCTGGGGACTGGGAATAGGCTGGGAAAGCTTTTACTTTGGAGTTTTGATGGTTATTTGATGTTCTAATTTAACGTGAGTTCGATGAACCTCTCCCTCCCAACCTCCCTCTCCTATGAGGAGAGGGAGGAGAAACGAAAAAATCACCCTCTTACTCCCCTCTCCTTGTAGGAGAGGGGTTGGGGGAGAGGTCAAAACAACGCTGGTCGAACTCACGTTAATTTATTTAGCGATCTGACATCTTGCACCTTCTCAATAAGCTAGTGGTGGGCAATGCCCACCCTACGAAATCATAAGCGTTTCAAGCTCAGATTTTCGCAATAACAGAGTGGTGCAAGATATAAGCGATCGCTATTCATCACTCTATTAGCCTTTTTTCTACCAGAATTTAAGCAATTGTCACAATTGCTGGTTGGTGCGTGACGCTACAAGTCTCATAACTACGTTCAAATATTATCCCCAGTCACACACCCTACAGGAAAAATATGCCAGTTGCGTAAGTCCTATCTACGAAACCACACATTCAGAAAACTGCCGTTTTAATGCGGAAAATACTGGACATGGCGCTTGTTCTTGTAAGTTATCTGGTTTACTCCAGGTAAATGGGGCTTTTTGCGCCGCAGACATCCATAATAGTTGTTTTGCCCTCGTCATCGCTACATACAGTAAACGATATTCTTCAGCTGTTTTGAGGTGTTTTGCTTGTTCCCAGGCTGGCGTTACTTGTGGTATCTCGTTCTCACCGTGAAGTGCGGCACGAATTTGAGCGCGGGCAACTTCTGATAAAGTAAATTCACCTAAAAATTGGCTTTGGGGAGGAACCCAAAATCTACCGGGAATTAAGTTTTCATGGAGGAAGGGAATGAAAACGTAGTTCCAATCAAGCCCTTTGGCTTTGTGCATGGTAATAATAGTCAATTGACCATTGCGGGTGTAACGGGCTTCTGCGTCGTCTGTTTCTACAGGTTCAAACCTTTCGGAACTGACGATTTCGCTTAAGGCGGAAAGCATCGCCCCCATAGAGTTACTCCCAGCAATTTGTTTGTTTACCCGTTCTGAAAGTTTGTCGGCTGTGGCTAGTTCTGCTTGGTCGTAATTTAATGTCAGGGCGAGGAAGGAAATAATTTGATATAAAGGCAGTTCTAAACGGGCGCGGAGTAAACTACGACAGAGGTGGGAAGCTTTTTGTACTGGTTCTGGCTGGGGTGCAGCTAAGGGGCCTGGATACAAAAATTCTTCTGGTAAACTAGCAAGGGCGTTGAGGTCTTGGGTAGGAATTAATTGACGTTGTACTAATACTTCTAGGGCAGCTTTGAGGTAATCTGGAGAGTGGGGGCGATCGCAAAATTGCAACAATGCTAAAATCTCCTGGGGAACATGAGAACGGCGATCGCTCTCTCCCACATCAAACAATGTAATGTTATGCTCTTTACAGATGGGTGCTAGCGCCTCTGCTAACCAACGTCCTTGGCGATTTTCCCGCACCAACACAGCAGCACTCTTAGTCATGTCTTCGGTAAATAACTCCACCACCCGCTTAGATAGCAATTGCACGGTGTGAAAAATATCACGTGGTGTATGTAGTTCTAATCCCCTACCCATTGGGGCTGGGTTGATATCAGTTAAATTAACAGGACGAATTTTTTGCAGACTAAAGGGAGTGGAAATAGGCGTATGGGAAGACTGCCGTTTAGCACTGTAAAAACTATTCACCCATTCCAAGGCAAAGTTAGCAGCTTTAATAATCATAGCAGTACTACGACCAGCCTGATCCATTGTTGCTAACCTACCAGAGCGATCGCAATCTTGACAAAATTCCCGAAAGTAAATCGGATCGGCTGGGGTAAAAGTTGAGTTAATCGCTTGGTTAGGATCACCGACGCGGACGAGGTTGATGGGGGACTGGGGACTGGGGGGAGGTGGGGGAGATGAGGGAGTGGGGGAAGATGGGGGAGAAATGATTAACTCCTGCCTCCTGCCTCCTGCCTCCTGCCTCCTGCCTCCTGCCTCCTGGCTGCCTGCTGCTAAAATCTCTAACAGTCGCGTTTGCAACGGGCTGGAATCTTGGGCTTCGTCTTCAAAGACGGCGAAGACTTGATTTTGCTCAATTCTGCGGGCGCTGTTGTTTTCTAGAACACGCAGGGCGGCTAGAATCATGTCGTCGTAGTCAATAAAGTCGCGCGATCGCATCAAATTTTGATACTGTTCATACAATCCCGCCGCTATGCTTAAAATCTCATAAGCGTCTGTGGTTTGTTGACTCCATTCTCTTAGTTGAGTTGGTGATATACCAGAACTTTTGGCTTCGTGAATGACTGTAGTTGCTAAATCTGGTAAAACTTCTGTGCGTAATACTGACTGGCGGCGTAATCTTTCTGTTTCTTCACCATCAAATTGTTGCCCTTCTAACAATCGCAAATATAATCTAGGATGATTGTTGATCCATTGTTCTACGGCTGTGCGAATAAAGCGATGACTTTGGTTAGGCGTGATCAGGGTGAGGTTTTCTAACTCTAACCCTGATAAATCAGGATGACGACTGGCAATATTTAAAGCCAAACCATGCAGTGTATAGACAGCAAAGCCAGTTTGAGGTAAAGATAATTGCTTTAGGTAGTAGCGAATTTTTGATTTAATATTAGCAGCAGCCGAGCGAGTAAAGGTTACTACTACTAACTGACGACGGGAATATTTAGCTGACTCAGCCGCCTGCTGATATTGACGAGCGATCGCGATCGCCGCCGCCGCCGCCATCCCGGTAGATTTACCTGCACCCGGTACAGCCGACACCGCCAAAGGCCCCGATCGCCAGTCAGCCATTTGTTGTTGTCCAGGGCGTAAAGTCTGGCGAATTTCCGCAATTTTTGCTTGTAAACTGGCAACAAATGATATCTGAGATAATTCTGTTTGCACAGATGTTGGCAGTATTTGGGTAATATTAGTATCTGACATATAAAATTTGTGATTTAAAGTTAGATATTTTTAATAATTATTGCTATCTTTGTATATTTTACTATTTTATATTGTAAAACAATCTCATAAATTCACAAACTTAAATAGTAAAGATTATTGTTGTTTCTGCAACTAGTCTCAATGCCAAAAAATATTTTATTTCCCTAATTGACTCGGATCGTAATCATGACAAATCATAGAAGTTATTCCCATTATTTGGCTCTGTTTTGTTTGCTAGCCATTGGTACTATTTTGCGTTTTTGGCATTTGGACTTAAAACCACTGTGGTTGGATGAGGTGATTACTGCCATATTTAGTTTAGGTAATAATTATCAGGATTTGCAGTTAGATGTGCTGATTCCTCTACAACAGGTGCAAGAAATTTTTACTTTTCGTTCTGGTGTGAGTTGTCCGCAAATTGCGGCAAATATTGCTCGTCAATCTACCCACCCACCACTGTTTTTTTGTTTAATGCACTATTGGTTGGGGTGGTTAACGCCTTTGGGAGAAGATTGGATAGTTAAATTGCGATCGCTACCAGTCTTGTTTGGTGTAGGTGCGATCGCTGCTATTTATGGTGTCAATCGTATAGCCTTTTCACCAAAATCGGGTATCATCGCCGCCGCTTTCATGGCGGTATCTCCCTTTGCCGTTTACCTTTCTCAAGAGGCAAGGCACTATACCTTACCCATGCTCTGTATCAGTTTAGCATTACTGATGCTCATGCAGATTCAACGGAATTTGGCTCAAGGAATTTGGAAATTATGGGTATGGCTATTATGGGTAGTGATTAATATTATAGGTTTTTATATCCACTACTTTTTTGCATTAGTTTTTATTGCCGAGATTGCAACTTTACTGATGTTGCTCAAATATCATAATTTTCAGTTAGTCAATCAGACCAAACTTTTCTTAACAATCATTCTCTCCATCAGTATTGTTATCGTGAGTTTTCTGCCTTGGATGATCACAACTTTCAATCATGCTCAAAGGGCGGAAACTAACTGGTTAGATTCTCCAACTATTATCTCGCCTATATACCAAATTATCATGAATTGGATATTAATGGTGATTTTCTTGCCTGTTGAAAATCAACCTTTAATAGTTGTGATTATTAGCGGAGTTTTGATGCTAGCATTTACTATATTTGCAAGTTTACAAGTTTTTCGTGGTTTAAAGCAACTATGGATCAAGCCTGCTACTCACTCAGCTACATTGACACTTTTAAGTTTTACAGGCTGTATATTATTGCAAATAATTGTTATTGCCTATCTTACGAATAAAGATATTACTAGCGTTCCTCGTTACAGCTTTGTTTACTATCCAGGCTTTTGTGCATTATTAGCTGCTAGCCTAAGTGTAAATCGCCGATATAAATTTATTCCCATAATTACCAAGAATTTTAAAAGTCAAAATTTATCTATTTTAATTTTTATCTTTGTTGGTTTATTGAGTAGTATTTTTGTTGTTCATAATCTAGTATTCCAAAAACCTTTTCAACCCGACAGAGTAGCACAAAATTTAAATTTAGACCCCTCTTCACCTGTGATTTTGGTGACTACATACAGCAATTACCAAGATGCAGTGTTGGGAATTAGTATTGCTTCCGCACTAGAACAGGTTAGAAGCCAAAACTCACAGCCTGATAACTTTGTAGCTTTATCACCAGACCCTGATTTGAGTGCAGTATGGAAGAAAATTTCCCAACTACCCATATCAGTAAAATCTCCCCTTAATTTATGGATAGTGGGAAGGGGAATGAGAAGACAAAGTTTTCCTCAGCAATTGTTGCTATCTAACCAAACCATTTGTCAACTCGACCCCAAGCACCATTACCGTATTGGAATCCGCCATCAACTTTATAGGTGTGAGGGAAGGAGTCCATAGTCCACAGTCAATAGTCCACAGTCAATAGGACAAAGGCAACAAATTCTTCCCTTTCCCCTCTTCTTCCCCTGTTCCCTGTAACCTGTTCCCTATCACCTATTCATCAATTTGCCAGGAATCTTTTGTGACATTTTCATCGAGAATTTTTCGAGGACGAACAATAATAATTACCTTTCCTAATATGGGTAGTTCTGGTTGGGTTTCAAACCACTGAAAATCCAATTCGCCACCGTTATCTATGACAAAATAACTAAAGTCATTCCATTCGCGTTGGGAACGATCTACAACTACTAGCACAGGCCCAGGTTGAACCTGACTTTGACTAGGGAAGCGATCGCTAGTTGCTATAATCGTTACTGGATCTTCTGCGGCTAACAATACTTGCCAACCCGGTAAAGCTACCCAAGCCTGTTCACCAGCAAATTTCACTATCCGAAATGGTTCGAGTTCTTCAACTAGAGGAACGGCTTGGAGTTCTTGCACTTTTAAAGGTAACTTACCCACTACAGGAACAATACGGGGTAGTTCGTCCTCTGTATCGAAGCGGTAAAAGGGAGGAATGGGTGCGGGACGCTGGGAAACCACCGTAAAATCAACTAGTAACTGTTCGATTTGTTTCCTAGCTGATTGACTATGTGCAAATCTTAAGCCTTTAGCAATTAAGCGCGATCGCTCTTGTAAATCTGTGTACTGCCGTGCTAACTTCCAAGCTTGATAGGCTACTGCATCCCCAGGATGGTTAGTGAATCCTTCCGGTAAAGTGCGGAAGTAGGAAAAATCCTTAATTGCTTTAGCTACTTCCCTTGCTTCCTCCAAATCTAGTTTATGAGTAAACGTCAACTCAGCCGCCCTAGCTCTTTCTTCTTGGGTGAGCAAACGTAGTTCATATAAAACATCACTGCCACGGGTAGTATAATGAGTGCGTGCAGCCTCTGATGCTCCCGCCTTTTCTAAAGAACTATAAACTTGAGCGCCTACAACCACCTGATTTTGCTGAATTGGCTCAAATCCTGTAGCTTCAAAAATCTCTTGGGGATTATAACCGGATTTTTGTAAATAGGCGATCGCTTGACCCCATTCCACCCAATTACCTTGTTTTTGTCTTAGTTTCCGCAGCAGTTCTTGTGCTAATTCACTAGCGTTTTCAGGATTGGGAGTGTTAGGTGTTAAGTCAGTCATATTTTAATTCAAAATATTTTTTTAGATTCGCGCAGAAACCAAATATCAATAGAGTAGACATTTTCACTTTATAGTAGGACGCAATTTAAACTAACGTGAGTTCGATGAACCTCTCCCTCCCAACCTCCCTCTCCTACGAGGAGAGGGAGGAGAAAGGAAAAAATACCTCACCCCCAGCCCCTCTCCTCGTAGGAGCGAAAAGTCTGTAGCTTGCTTCTCTAACGAGACGCTACGCGAACCCGTAGGGTGCGCGGGCTTGCGGCGTTCAGAACTTTTCAAGATAGAGGGGTTGGGGGAGAGGTCAAAACAACGCTGGTCGAACTCACGTTAAACTAGCATCGGCCTAACTTATAAAGTTTAGACCTTGGTTGCTGCGACTAACTTTATACTGCATCAGCAAATCTTATTCTAATCTTTAACAGCCAACTATCTCTACACTCTACCGCCAAATAAATTTTTGTGTTAATAACGTTACTTACCACAGTCAATAGGGCTATGAGTGTGTAGATGTTCACAAACCTAACACCCAGTCTCAACCAACAACTTTGGTGCATAAGTCCTGAATGTATATCCGCAATTACACGCAAGGCTTAACAAGGATAATCTACTAAGCTTGTATTGAATATAACAATATAAAAATATCTACTTGTAGAATGTTATGACTAATGGTTTTACTGAAGTTCAGGCTCATCGTCGGCAATTGTCAACTCTGGAACGAGCAAAAAAACTGAAAATCTTGGTAGTTGATGATGAACCGGATAATCTAGATTTACTTTACCGCACTTTCCGACGAGATTTTCATGTCCTCAAGGCTGAAAGTGGCATAAATGCTTTAGAAATCTTGGCAGCAGAGGGGGAAGTTGCTGTCATTATCTCCGATCAGCGAATGCCGGAAATGAAGGGAACTGAGTTCTTAAGTAAGACTGTACCTCAATTCCCCGATACAGTGAGAATAATTCTCACTGGTTTTACCGATATTGAAGACTTGGTAGAGGCAATTAACGCTGGGCAAGTCTACAAATATATTACTAAGCCTTGGGACCCCAGCGAACTGAAAGCCGTTGTGCAGAGAGCAGCCGAAACTTATGATTTGCTCAAGCAACGCACAGAAGAATTGCGTCGCGCCAATGCTCAAATGTTATTATTAACGGTTTTGGTACAGGTAACTCAAGCAGCAAAGAGTTTAGAGGAAACCTTAACACCCATCGCCACCGCATTTGCTGACAGCTTTACCGCCGATGCCTGTATTCTACAGATGATGGAAGGAAAAACACTCAGTGCGACACAAGGCTTTTACAGCAGTGAAGCAACCCTGAACAACTGGCTAAATCAAGATCCCCTGACAAATGAAGCGATCGCCACAGGTCAAATTCAGGTGACAGTCAATGCAGCCAAAGACCCCAACCTAGCCAGTATTAGCCACTATCAGGAGCATGGTATCCAAGCCCATGTCGTCATCCCCATTACCTACCGCGATGAGATGTTAGGTGTATTGTCCCTCCAGTGGAAAGAACCTGGTTCTTTACGGGAAGATGAATTAAAGCTCATCCATTTATCAGCCCAACTAGTAGCGATCGCACTAACCAGCAGTCGCTGTAGTTAATCAGGACTTACGCACCAAGGTTATCTGTTGAGACAGGGTGTAAGGGTGTAAGGGTGTAAGGGTGTAAGGGTGTAAGGGTTTTAAAGATTTACACCCCTATACCCCTATACCCCTACACCCTTGCCCAAACCCTTGATTTTTCGTTTTTATGCGTAAGTCCTATTAATATTAATTTGTTTGTGAACATCCGGCGATCGCCTCATCATCCATAGAAGCGGCGATCGCTTGCTCAAAAGTTTAAAAACAAGCCATAGCCTCAACAACACCAAAGTATTTATGCAAGAGGTCTACTGACTATTAGGTTTAAAATTAGGTAATTCCACCGATGCTAAAGACTTACGCTTCTTCGGAGGTCTTTGCGGATAAACCACTGGTGAAGGTGATTGGGTGTTATTGGCAGAGTCATCAAATGACTCTGGGCTGAAGTCCCTCAACGGTAACTCTAGCTCATCCAATTGTGGAGTTGGCGAGTGATGTGGCTGTTGTGTTTGGTCTATTTTTTCCGTCGGGGATACAGTAAAGGATAATGTAGAGTTCGTTGGAGCAGGACTCACCTCTATAATTACTGTTGGCTGTTCTGGTGTCTCTTCTTCTACAGTTTTCGCCGCAGTTTCCCAAACAGTCCTGTCTACTGGCGCAGATGGTGCAGGGGATGCACTTCCCGATTGAGCCGCGAAAAACATTTGAATGAGATTTTCTATTTGCTGGTCTAATTCGGCGGAACCCACCGATGAAATTTCTTCCGGTGTAGGGGGAGTAACATCTGGTTCTGGTTCCGGTTCTACTTCTGGTGGCTGAGAGATGATGCGGATCTCTTCCTTCTCCTGATCCTTCACTGGCCAGTTCCAGAGAGAAGGCTGATTAGGCATTGAGTAATCACTGGAGAAAGGGCGTGGTGTCGGGGGTTCATCCCAAGGTTTTTCTGCCTCTTGTAGTGGAGACTCTGGTTCTGCTGACCAAGGTTTAATCGGCTCGGCGTTGGGAAACAAAGACCGCGCTTTTCTAGCAAATCTAGTTTTGTGAGGGACTGGGTTTTGGGCATTGTTAACACCCGTGTCTGTAGACTCATAATTGGGGATTGATGTGTCCAGACATTTTTCTAAGGCAGCCTTGAATTGTAAAGTTTGGCGCTGCTGTCGCATCAGGCGAGTACGTAATTCTCGGCAGGCGTTTTCTGATTGGATCACCTGTTGAGATTGTTCACTGTAATTAGTCTGTAATAAAGAACACTCTCGTTCTAATTGGGCAATACGCTGTTGACTAATTTGTAATTGAGCCTTATAACTATCAATCAGAATTTCTTGATGTTGAGTAGTTTGGACAGCAGTTTCTAACTGTTGGAACAAAGACTGGATTTGTTCTTGGGCTGCGGCTAACTCCTGAGCTTGCTGGTTTAGCATCGATTCAGTGACACTAGAGCGTCTCTTCTGCCACTGCATTGCTTTTTCTGCTTCAGCTAAATCATCCCGCAAATGTTCCACTTGCTGGTATAGTTCATTATTGGCAGCCCGTAATTCCTCATTAAGTGCCAGCAACTTCTGAAATTCAGCGTCTACTATTGCTTGCTTTTCACCATCAGGCTCTACTACCCAATCTTGCAGTTTTGCGTCTTGAGAAGCATCAGCACGGGTACTGTCCTGTTCATCTTCTGCTGGGTTTAGGAGTGGCAAATTAGCAGTAGTTGTGTTATCGGCAGGCACAACTGTGTAAAAAGGACAGATTGTCTGTTCTGGTTGTAGTGAATTAGCAGAAGAATTAGGAGATTCCATCACAGCCCTATTATTTGAGGTGTCAGCTTCATTCATCACTCTTAAACCACCCACTAAAAAATCCCAGCGACGCTAACTAAAAATAGCGCTGCTTCTCAACTGCTGAGGGTTTTATCTATCAGCCAAGTTAGACTTTCCTCAGCATGGGTAGTTAGTTTTTGATGCAGTGTTCCCCGTTTTGCATATATAACTGATGTCGTTATAACATTATGAGCTTCCCCCCCGTCAACCTTAGTCCTGACGAGGGTTTTCAGTTCAAATGCTACAAATACATAACCCGCACTACAGATACTTAATCAAGGTATCAGTCTGCTGGCGTTGACTAAACAGTTATACGGTAGCCACTCACTGATAGGATGTCACAAGCTAGAGAAATACTGTCTCTGTATATAATTTATCAAATGCCTAGCTCAGAAAAGTTAAAAATTGAAAACGTTGGTTATCAGTTATCAGTTATCAGTTGACAGGTGACAGGTGACAGGTGACAGTTGACAGTTGACAGTTGACAGTTGACAGTTGACAGTTCTTCTCCTCATCTCCCTCATCTCCCCCCACTCCCCCATCTCCCCCCAGTCCCCAGTCCCCAGTCCCCAGTCCCCAGTCCCTCACGGTAGCCAGCGAGGATGAAAGCCAATAAAGGGGAGCTTTTCTGGTCTAATGGTGCTGATAGCGGTGTCGGAGATGGGTAGCAAGGGCATCAACCATAGGTTGCTGGTGGCGATCGCTTCTCCATCGTCGGTTTTTAATGTTGTGCTTGCAGATGGAGTAGGATTGGTTTGGGGAACTACTTGGTCAAATAACAAGCCTAAACCGTCAGGCGATAAGCTCATCTGCACGTTTCTCTGTTCTACGGGTAATACTAGCAAGGGTTTCTGCTGCCCGGTTTTTAGGTCAATTGCTACTAGGTAAGGCTGTTCTATGTATTGTTCTTGAGAGACAAGCTGTGTCAGCAAACAATACAATGTGGGTAAGCTGGGATCAAATTGACAGCTAAGAATTGAACCTGTAGTTTTTAACAATGGTTTTTGGATGCCTTGGTTTGTCACCAAAAACAATTCTTTTGTAAAATCTGTATTGAATTTTACCATTGCTGCTTGAGAGCCATTTTTAGAGAATGCCTGTACTAGCCCAAACTGTGGCAGAAAATCTAGAGGTTTATTGGCATCTTTTTGTAGTGGTAGAATGGCGGCTCCTTGCCCTTGAGCTACGGCTACGGCTTTACTATCGGGAGTAATCATGAAATCACCCCCTGGTTGGCTTTGTAGACGCTGTGCGGTGGGTTTTTCTCGTGAGTCGCTGGTAGTTGGCATCATCCACAACCCAAAGTCACCTGGGTTATTTTTATTTCCCCGTTGGATGACAATAGTTTGTCCATCGGGTGATAAGTCGAATTTCAGGTTTTGGTAATCTTTGTTATCTAAAATTAAGTCAATTTTACCTGCTGGTTCTGTTGGTGTATCAGGTTTGGCAGGAATACCTGTGGTGACTGTGTATAATTGGGCGGAAAGTAAGTCTTGATTATTAGCAGTACGAGCGGAGAATAAGATTTTTTCTCCATCGGGGAAGGGTTTAAAGTCCATCACTACTAGGTCTTTGGGGCTGAGTACCTTTTTCTGCTCAGATGACAAATTGTAAAGTACTAACTGCCCTTGGTCTTGTTGATCTGCGCCAATGTAGAGAATGACGCGATCGCGTGTGCGAAATTGACTAGTAAAGGGTTTAATGACTCGTTTTGTTTGTTCTTTGTCAGCAAACCTATCTTTAGCGTCCTGCAACTGTATTCTATAGTTTGTCCCGTAGGGGGCTGGTGTCAGCAGACTATAAAGCATCCTGCGCCCCGCCCAACTAAATTTCCCCGCTAAAGGTGGTTCTATTTTTAAGTTCTCCTCGACGCTTTTAATGTCCATCGGACGGCTAAATGTCAAGGAAAAAGAGATATCATCTGCGCCAATTTGTTGATTTTCCCAAGAAAAATCACGCACGCTAGAGGATACAACATCGCCTTGTAACATCAACAAGCCAATCAACAAACTCAAAATTAACATTAGAGCGATCGCTACGCGATCTAGTGGTTGGAGAAAAGGTTTGGTGGTCATTAGTCATTAGTCCATAGTCATTAGTCCACAGTCCATAGTCATTAGTCCACAGTTTATAGGTTATTCTGCCTCTCTCCCTCATCCCCCTCATCTCCCCTTCAGATAATCTACTAATAACTGTATGGATTTTGTGGTTGAGGAATTTTTTTCAACGAAGTAGCAGCAATAGTCACTTGACGTTTACCGCTTAGGGTTTCGGTGGTCATTTGTCCTTCTACTTCTAACCAAGTGTCTGGTGTATAGCGTTCTTGATTTGCGCTTAACTTGACTGGTAAACCTACGGGGTAAGCGTCAGCCGCACAGCAGGTCAGGACGAATTTGGCGAGGAATATATATTCTTTACCCAGTTCTGGGGGATGGATGACAAACCCTTGTACCTTGACTTTTTGCCCTGTATATGTATCAGGTTCTGGATAAACGTTAATGGTGCGTACCCAGTCTACAAGCGATCGCTCCTCTGGGCGAATGGAGGCGCGGAAAGATTGGGGTTGCAGGCGAGAGGTTGCTAACAAATCGGTAACGCCCCTTTGGAGGGCTTTATCGCTAGCAAAGACTTGAGGTGTAATCATAAAGCCTAAAATTGCCGTGGTTAACAGCAAACCGCTACCCCAACCAGGAGCGAATAAAGTTATGTGCTGAGATTGGGTTATTTCACGGGGACGTAAACGCCACAGTTCTTTAGCCTTGGCAAAGCCAATAATTAATAAGACAATACCAGCTACTATCACTAACCAAAAATAATTGGGGTGAATCAACAAATTCAGTTTGCCAGTCAGCCAATATCTCAGCAATAAGATTCCCCAAGCTGTAATTGCTAGGACATCGAGCCAAGAAAGTATTTTATTGGGAATTTGAGAATTGGTCATTGGTCATTGGTGATTGGTGATTGGTGATTGGTGATTGGTCATTGTTCCATAGACTATTGACTATTGACTATTGACTATTGACTATTGACTATTAACTATTGACTATTAACTATTGACTATTGACTAAATTAAAGAACGTGCAAGTTAAGAAAAAGGGTGAACAAGAATGTTAATAGTCCAGCTAGGGCAAATAAGTAAAAGATAGTTTTGGGTTTGAATAGGGATAACATCAAACCGACACTTTTAATATCAACCATCGGCCCAAAGACGAGAAAGGCTAATATTGAACCACTGCTGAATGTCGCCGCAAATGATAAGGCAAAAAATGAATCGACAGTAGAACAAATTGATACTACTGTGGCTAAAATTAGCATGACAACAATTGAGGTAATGGGGCCAGAACCTAGACTGAGGATTAATTCGCGGGGTGCTAGGACTTGAATTGCTGCGGCGATCGCACTACCAATGATCATAACTGCGCCTAACTCTCGCAATTCTTGGATGCTGTTGTCTAACAGGAGGCGCATTTTATCTCTGAAAGGTTTGCTGTTGCTGGCGCTTGTGTCGCTGTCTGCTGTGAGGTTAGCGTCTAGTCGCGCGGGACTACCACCTGCACGACCACCTAAAATATACGTTCCCGGACGCAACATACTGGATGAACCTGTATCTTTGGTTGGGGACTTACCCCGGCGTTTTGTTCCAGGCTGGGCGGGGGGATTGAATTTTAAATAACGAGCGATCGCAGGTTGGACGATTGGTTGTAAGTCTGCTTGTACACTGAAAACACAACCGATAATTGTGGCAATTAACAGCGAAAATACCACACGTAAAACTACTATTTCTGGTTGATCCCTAAATGCTGTCCATGTTGCCCAAATGACAACGGGGTTAATTGTTGGTGCTGCTAGTAAAAAACCAACCGCTACAGGTGTCGGTACTCCTTGCATCAGTAAACGCCGCGCTACTGGTACATTTCCGCATTCACAGACTGGAAACAAAAAGCCGACCATACTGCCAACTAAAGCACCTAAGAGAGGGTTTCTGGGCATTTTTTCCACCAATTTGCGCTCATCGACAAAAAATAGCAGCGCACTGGAGAATAAAACCCCCAACAGCAAAAAGGGTATCGCCTCGACTAGCAGACTCAAAAATATTGTGAAACCATTGTTCAGTTGATTCATGGGCCTCGTAGTCAAAAGCGCTGTGTATTTTTTATATTATGCCTAGTCATTCTATCGAAATTGTCGGTTGACTGTTGTCAGTTGTTTTGGACACATCTAGAGCTTTCCTGGTGGTTGATTTTCAATCATCTTGTGCAACTGACGACTAACTGCTGACCTCTAATAAAAACCCTATTTCTTTGTGGGCGGGGACTTTTAATGATAATGGATATCTTGAGCATTGTTTTCTTGTGGAAATAGTTCCGATATTAGCAGACTGGGTATAGAGTTACATAAATTTTGATTACATCAGATTTATACTTATTCCCAATAAGCTCTTTACAGTATTACCTTCCGGGCATTTTTTTCATGATTCATACTTTTTAAATAGTTGGGGATCACTATAGCTATGGCTGATTATAGCTATGATATATAGCCTGTAATGGTTTGCGGCTTTTGCAAATTAATAATGGGCAAATTAATTTTTCTTATCGCTAACTTACAGCCAAACATTTTTGATCCCGGTGTGATTGTAATTCTGCTGAGGATCGATTTTTTACTATAAAAACTTTTAACTTGCCAGTCCAATTTGCCAAAATTAACTTGTTCATCTTCCGTATTATCACTGTGACACAAAACAACTGTAAGTATTATCACTAAAATAAACTTTGTGTTAGTTTTACTAAATTCAGTTGTAGTCAGAAGCGAGAGTGCTGAAGCGCGGAAGCGAGGCGTTCAGCCTGTGCTGAGTCAAGTGAGTAGCTTGCTTCTCTTAGGTTCCCTACGGAACACTACGTGAAAGTCCTTTTGGGGGTAGTGGGTTTACCTCCTTTAACAGTTCTTGTATATATCAGGGTGTCCAGTGTCACAAGAATTTTGTTCTGTTATCTCACCGCCTGTTTTATCTGCTGGTAGCGATCGCGATTTATGTTTAGATTCCACTATCCAAGAACTACCAATGTACAACTTTGGGGTGGAAGTTAGCGTTATTGGCACAGAAGTGGGAAAATATTTTGATAAATACCCTTTGTTACCGGGAGTAATCCTGCTCGAACAGGGTAAATATGTCGGGATGATTTCGCGACGGCGATTAGTAGAGTTTTTGCTGCGTCCCTACGGACAAGAGTTGTTTGCTAAAGAATCATTAGATGTTCTTTACAGCTATGCTCGTTTGCCTATTCTAGTGCTGAAAGATACTACGCCTATCTTAACAGCAATGCAACATACACTGAGGCGATCGCCAGAATTTTTGGCAGAACCCATAGTCGTACATACAGCAGACAATTCCTACAAATTATTAGATCCCCACGAATTGAATATTGCAGCTTGGCAAATTCGCGGTATAGAAACTCAAGTACGCTACGAACGTAGTCAAGCCCAAATGATTCAAAATGATAAAATGGCTAGATTAGGCAGATTAGTTGATGGAGTAGCACATGAAATTTTAGACCCCGTAGGTTTTATTTGGGGTAACTTAACTTATATTTCTAACTATAGCCAAGATTTACTCAAGTTAATATCTGCCTATGATCATTGTTTCCCCCACAATTCTCAAGAGATTAATGATCTTAAACAAGAAATCGAATTTGATTATTTAGCAGAAGATTTATCAAAAGCAATAACTAGCGCTCGTTCTGGAGCAGAAAGATTAAAAAAACTTGTTACCAGCTTACAAAACTTTTGTCATATAGATGCAGTTTATCCTAAACCTATGGATTTACACGCATCCATAGATAGTATCGTAATTTTAATTAAAAGTCGTTTAAAAGGAGAAATTAAAATTATTAAAAATTATGGCAAAATTCCCCCAGTTTCTTGTTTTATAGGTCAATTAAATCAAGTATTCATGAATATCTTAAGCCAAGCTGTAGATAGTTTATTAGATGAATCGGTGCGTCAGCAATTACAAGCAAATTCTGGCGACAACAATAAACAGCCAACGATAGAAATCACCACACAAGTTATTTCTCAAACAACAACTAAACCCAACGAATCAGATTCACGTTGGGTTGCAATTTGTATTGCTGATAATGGCCCAGGTATGTCTGAGGAATTACAACAACAAATACTTGAAAATTTTTCCATAGAAAAAAGAACCGCAAAAGAGACAAGTTTAGCAGTTAGTTACCGTATCATCACTGCTAGACACGGGGGAAAATTAAATTTCTCTTCCCAACTAGGTATCGGGACAAAATTTGAAATCCTATTACCTTTGCTTTAAATATCTGAGCGATCGCTCTGTCCTAACCAAGCAAGAGCAAAGCGATCGCCTACAACTTTGGTTGCTACCAATCAGCAACTTTGCTTTCATCCCAAACTTCTAATTCTAACTCTTGTAGATATTTCAGTCCACTTTGAATTTGTGCATCTGTACCTTGCAAATCCAAATCAAACCAACCGTCTCCAACAGCATTTGCTCCTAAAATCGCCGCCGCAATATTCACAGTCAAACCATATTCTGATACTAGCCGAGAAATTACAGGTTCCTGATGATAGTCTTTAGGAATCCGTAATCTAATTCTTTTATTGGTAAGTATGTTGTCAGTCATAGGTGAACTCTGATTAGGGACTGGGGAAGCAGTTATCAGTTATCAGTTATCAGTTATCAATATCATAAATTCTGACGACTATTCACTGATATGGACTATTGACTATTGACCATTGACCATTGACCATTTACTCCACATCTTTAATGCGGGTTCTGCGTTCTACAATCTCTTTTAATACTAGGGTAACTACTGCTAGTAGTGCTAAAAGAACGGCGGCGGAAAAGGCGGCTTCTGTTTCGTACTGCTTGTAAGCGTCTTCTACGAAGAGTGGTAAACTCTGGGTCTGATTGGCAATGTTACCTGATACTACTGATACAGCACCAAATTCACCCATTGCTCTGGCGTTGGTCAAAATTATGCCATAAAGTAAGCCCCAGCGAATTCCCGGTAGGGTGACACGCCAAAATGTCTGCCATTCACTCGCACCCAAGGTTTTGGCGGCTTCTTCTTGGTCTTTGCCAAATTCCTCTAATACAGGGATGACTTCACGGGCGACAAAGGGCATACTGACGAATGCTGTAGCTAATACCATCCCTGGGAAAGCAAAGATGATTTTGAAGTCGTTTGCTTCCAACAATGGCCCAAACCAACCATTGCGCCCGTAAAGTAAGACAATCATTAAGCCAGCAACTACGGGCGAGATGGAGAAGGGCAGGTCAATAATACTTAATACTAAAGCACGTCCGGGGAATTTGTGACGCGCGATCGCCCAAGCCGCACACAAGCCAAATACTGTATTTAAAGGTACTGCTATTAACGCCAATAGTACGGTTAATCTGGCGGCGCTGAGAAAGTCGCTACGGGTGAGGTTCTGTAAAAATGGCCCTACTCCTTTACTGAAGGCTTGAACAAATACGTTCAGTGCCGGGATATATTGAACTAAGGCTAAATAAGCGATCGCTACAAAAATTAAAATTGTGGGAACCCAACTCTTTTTTTGTGGCGGTCTAGCTTTCCCCTTGTCACTTCCCGATGAGTGTAATTTTGGCTCATTTATTGTCATATCTTCTTGCCCACCCTTGCAACAAATTAATTCCTAACAGCAGTATCAAAGAAATTGCTAGTAAGACTACGCCAATTACCGTTGCACCTGAATAGTCATACTGCTCTAATCTCTGGAAAATTAACACCGGCGCAATCAAATCTTCATAGGGTGTGTTGGAGGAAATAATTACAGTCGAGCCATACTCACCCACAGCACGAGAGAAGCCCAAGGCAATACCAGTTAAAATCGAGGGAAATAACGGCGGTAATATCACTCTCCAAAATGTTGTCCATTGGGAAGCACCCAAAGACCAAGCCGCCTCTTCAACCTCACGTTCTACTTCTTGCAATACAGGTTGCACTGTTCTGACTATAAAAGGTAAGGAAATAAATACCATTGCCACCCAAACCCCTACACGGGTGAATGATACTTTAATTCCCAGTGGCGCTAATAAAGAACCAATCCAGCCATTGTCACTGTAAACTGTTGCTAATGTTAAACCCGCTACTGATGTCGGTAGTGCAAACGGTAAATCTACGGTAGCATCTACTATGCGCTTCAGGGGAAAGTCATAGCGTACCAAGACCCAAGCAATCAGTGTACCAAATACGCCATTGAGCAAAGCTGCCAGCAATGAAGTCACAAAAGTAACATTATATGTAGCCAATGCCACATCACTAGTAGCAATTCGCCAAAACTCCGAGGGCGGTTCTGTACTAGCTTTGAGAAACATAGCGATTACAGGAGCAAATAACATTAATGTTAGATATGCAATAGTAATTCGCCATGTCCAAGGCGTATTTAATACTTTTTGAATAAATACCTTCCATTTAGGAGTTTTACTATC
Organism: Anabaena azotica FACHB-119; assembly: GCF_014697625.1. Lineage (GTDB taxonomy): Bacteria > Cyanobacteriota > Cyanobacteriia > Cyanobacteriales > Nostocaceae > Trichormus > Trichormus azoticus_A. The sequence goes on from NZ_JACJSG010000009.1 coordinate 205,911, forward strand.
AACTTCAGCCGTAGAAGATAAGGTCATAGATAGTTCAATGTGAAAAGATAGAGAATATTTAACTTTAGTTGGTAGTTGGTAATTGGTAATTGGTAATTGGTAATTGGTAATTGCTGAAAAAATTTTATCTATTACCTATAGGACTCACACTTGATTTTTGAAATATACGTTTGCCGATGCACTGCCCACCGGCTCATGGTCTTGGTGGGCATTGCCCACCCTACAGATACTGAAAAACTTTTATCTATTACCAATTACCTATTACCAATTACCCATTACCCATTACCTATTACCAATTACCCATTACCTATTTACCGTTTATTTTTGGCTTGAATTTGGTCAAAAACGCCACCATCAGCAAAGAATTTCTGATCAATGTTTGCCCAACCACCCAAGTCTTGAACAGTACCCAAAGTATTCACCTTGGGAAACTTATCTGTTACTTCTTTGGTTTGAGCAATTTTCTCATCTACTGGACGAAATCCTAATTTGACAAACTCTTCTTGGGCTTCTGGTGTATAGAGAAACTTGACAAACCCTTCTGCCACTTCTCTGTTACCATGCTTATCAACATTCTTGTCTACCACAGCGATGGGGTTATCAATAGAAATGTTGACATCGGGAATAACATAATCTACTTTGCTGCCTTTTTGCTGTGCCAGGATCACCTCGTTTTCGTAATTGATTAAAGCGTCACCCTGACCTTTACCAAATACATCGGTGGCTTCTCGCGCATCTTTGGCTAAAATCGGCACATTCCGATAAACCTGAGTGACAAATTCTGTTGCTTTTGCTTCGTCTCCACCAGTCTTAATTACGGAGTTCCACAAGGCTAGAAAGTTCCAGCGAGCAACACCTGAAGTTTTGGGATCAGCAGTAATTACTTTAACATTATCTTTAGCCAAGTCTGCCCAAGTTTTGATACCTTTAGGGTTGCCTGAGCGAGTAATGATTGCTGCTACAGATTTAGAAACAATACCATTATTGGGATTTTCTTGTTCCCATCCAGGCTGAATTAGTCCAGCTTTCTCAATTTTTTGCGTGTCTAAAGCCAGCGCCAAGTGGACAATATCGGCTTCCAAACCATCAATAACCGCACGAGTTTGAGAACCAGAACCACCGTAACTTTGCTTAAAGGTGACGGTTTGGTTATGTTCCTGCTTCCATTTTTCGACAAATTTGGGAATGATGGCTTCGTGCGCGGCTTTGGTCACAGCAAAGGACACTAGGGTTAATTCCACATTTGGTTTGTTGGCAGCAACAGGACTAGCAGTTGGGTTTTGTGTACTAGCATTATTGCCATTGCTACCACCAGTGCAGGCGGCTAGCGCTACACTTAAAACCGCACCGACTAATACTAATGACACAAAGCTGTTTAATGAGTTGAATCTAAATCTATGTGTCGTCTGCTGGGCTATCAGCAGCAGTTTTTTCAGGGGACGCTGCCACAGGTTCATTTAATCTCCTCCAGATGAATCTACAGTTAATCGATGAGAATACTCAATATTACAGTCTAACGATACATAGATAATTGCAGACCTTCGTAAAATATACAATAAGAAAACTTCATAATATCTATCGATAATATGGTAATTATAGTGATTCTACCAGCTTGCTTGGCAACTAAAAATGCTGTTAAGGTTTAGTATCAAATTTTGCTAACATTTAGCATCTTTGTATTTAAAGTAACTTGATACTATATAGCTAATTATTGCTGTAGTCTATATCTTTAATAAATTTTTTTCGTTAAAGCCTTGTCGTTACTGGCTTTTAAGCTATTTTGTCATGAGGAGAGCGATCGCCAATTCCTCCTTCCCATATTCGTATATTCCGAAATTTTGTGAGACACTTTACTTTTTTATAACACTGTTTTACGATAGACGTGCCGTAGAATAATAGTGAAAAAACGGGGCAGTAAGTTGTACTATTTAGTACCCTTATTGCCCCAGATTTACATTGTCTTTGTCTGGAATTTGCATCGACTAATTGCAATTAGCTACTCAGTGAAACACATCCCATGACACCTAAAATCTTAACAACGCTCAGTTCAATTGCCGAGGCGAAAAAGCGCCTATTTACTACCTGGAAGCCAACCTTAAGCCAACCATCTGCTTTAGTGCTAGCAGCAGGCTTAGGTTTAAGTGCTTTAACGCCCTTTGCTGTGGCAAATTCCCAAACTGCGTCTGCAACAGGGAAGACACAACTTATTAGCCAAGGAGGGCAGAAAGTTGAAATTACTTTAGTTTCCTACGCCGTGACAAAGGCGGCTTATGAGAAAATCATTCCTCAATTTGTGGCTAAATGGAAGCGGGAAAAAGGTCAAGATGTAATCATCAAGCAAAGTTATGGTGGTTCTGGTTCCCAAACTCGCGCAGTTATCGACGGCTTAGAAGCAGATGTTGTGGCTTTAGCATTGGCGCTAGACACTAAAAAAATCGAGAAAGCAGGCTTAATTAAACCAGGTTGGGAAAAAGAAGCACCCAATAATTCGATTGTAACTCGCTCAGTAGTGGCGCTAGAAACTAGAGACGGAAATCCGAAAAAAATTCAAAGTTGGAGTGATTTAGCCAAGCCAGGGATTAAGGTAATTACAGCCAACCCGAAAACCTCCGGTGGCGCACGCTGGAATTTCCTTGCTTTATGGGGTGCGATCGCCAAAAATGGAGGTAATGAAGCTCAAGCTTTAGATTATGTCACTAAAGTTTACAGAAACGTGCCTGTATTACCCAAAGATGCCAGGGAAGCCAGCGATGCTTTTTATAAAAAAGGTCAAGGCGATGTACTACTCAACTACGAAAACGAAGTCATTCTAGCAGCTCAACAGGGAAGAACATCACCATCCTATATTATTCCCCAAACCAACATTTCCATAGACGGCCCTGTGGCCGTCGTTGACAAAGTTGTAGATAAACGCGGTACTCGTGCTGTTTCCGAAGCTTTTGTCAAGTTTCTTTTCGCTCCAGAAGCACAACGCGAATTTGCTAAGGTGGGTTTTAGACCAGTTAACTCTGCTGTTGCTAAAGAAGTGGATAAGAAATTCCCTAAAGTCTCCAAACTTTACAACGTTCAGAGTTTAGGCGGTTGGGACGGTGTGCAGAAGAAGTTCTTCGATGATGGGGCGATCTTTGACAAAATTCAAAGTGGACGGCGTTAATGTAACAGGGCTGTAAGGGGAAGAAGTTAGCCCTTGCCATTGGTGGCGATCGCGCAGAGACTTTTGCTTAATGGGGTTGTTAGGATAAAATTTCCCCCTTCCCTACAAGGGAAGGGGGTTAGGGGGTTAGGTCTCTTCCAAACAAAATTGATAAATCAGCTTCAAAACCTGATCAAGTTTCTGCCTTACTTCTTCATTTTTTATTCTCAGCAAACGCAACCCTCTTGCTGACAAAACCTTGTCACGTTCTACATCATATTCAGCTTGTTGTTCATGAATTTTTCCATCTACCTCTATCACTAATTTAGCGGCGTGACAGTAAAAATCTACAATAAAACCATCAATAATTTGCTGACGACGAAAGTGTAACCCATGCAAACGATTAGCGCGAAGATGTTGCCAAAGGATTTTTTCTTCTGGTGTCATTTGGCAACGTAGTTCTTTGGCAATCTGTATTTTATCTGGGTTTATTGTTTGTCCTGTGATTATGTGATTTATACTATCGCCTTTACGTGGTGGTGTTGGATTATTCATGTATGAATCTTAGATACTCGTGTTGATTCATACATTATGGCTGACCTCTCCCCCGACCCCTCTCCGACGCGGAGAGGGGAGTTAGATTTCTCCCCCTTCCCTCGTAGCAGCAGGATAGTTTCATACAATGAGAGAAAAAAGACTAATGTTTTTCAAAGCCTCTCCCCCCGTGGGGGAGAGGTTTGGAGAGGGGTCAAAATCTGTGCTACAACACAAGAAATCAGGGGGTTAGGTTTTTATCATAGACTGCAAACTGCCACTAAGCTTGCTGTAGTATATACTTTCGTTAGTTTCCCTGTAGAGCAAATCTATTACTATAGGCTATAACCGTAGTTATTACATATACAAAGCCAGATTCTCAAGTTATGTCAGTTGCACCCAAGATTGAAGCAAGTAATTTAAGCATCGCTGATTTATCCCTCTTCTGTCACTTTCCGAGTATTCTGAATAAAAGGATGAAAAGAAAAAACTCTGGAAGGTAAGCAGGGCAATGGATGTAGAATTACAAATCCTCAAACATTTGGCAAGAG
>NZ_JACJSG010000090.1 GCF_014697625.1 Anabaena azotica FACHB-119
CGGGAACTTACGCTACAGGAGATTTGCCCTCTTGGGCGGTTGGCGCGAGCCTGCTGTCTAAAGGCGGGTCTGTGAATGTAGAATCCCCGCACTTATAGGGCGGGGAGTGTCAAATCCTCCTAACAAGCACATTTTAAAACCTTGATAAAGTAACGTGAGTTCGATGAACCTCTCCCTACCAACCTCCCTCTCCTCGTAGGAGAGGGAGGAGAAACGAAAAAATACCTCACCTTCAACCCCTCTCCTCGTAGGAGCGAAAAGTCTCTTGCGAGGCTTCCTCCGTTCAGAACTTTTCAAGAGAGAGGGGTTGGGGGAGAGGTCAAAACAACGCTTGTCGAATTTCTTGCAAATCTATGATCATATCTTAATCTTACCACGCCACTACGGTCATTTATTTTTACTTTATATATCACCTCTTCAATTTAACAATATTTGTAGACAATTAGTGCCAATATGGCTGCTAGGGAAATATGAGAAGCGATATTATGAGCAATTATTTACAACAATGTAACCCCAAAAAAAGCTAATTAAAGATATTAGTCTATATTAATTAGAGAATTTCAATTATGAAAACAATTGTCAAAAAAGCTTGTAATGAAATAATTAGAAAAATCTATCGAATACCAATGATTAAAAACAGCGCTAATATCGCTTATCAGACAGCGATCGCCAACCATATTAATCATCTACCTGCTCTTGCAGACAATGATGTTTCTTTAGTAAAAAAGCTTCAAGAAGAAGGAATTTTCATAACCTCATTAACAGAGTTATCAATTCCTTCCACGCTAGAAATGCTCCAGTCTGCCAAACAATTACTACCAAAACTACCTAAAAATATTTCTGAAAATAGTAATGAATTTATCATTCACGCTACCTCTGAGCAAATGAGGGAGCATTCCAATATATTCCTTTGGGGGCTACAAAATCGTTTACTTAATATTGTAGAAAACTATCTTGGCTTATCCGTAGCGTATCATGGGGCTTATTTTCGTAGAGATATAAACAATCAAGTCCTGAAAAAATCTCGATTATGGCATCTAGATAAAGAAGATAGAAAGATGCTCAAAATAATCATTTATCTCAATGATGTAAATGAAGATAGGGGGCCATTTCAATATATTCCTAAATTTCTGACTTCATCTATTGCTAAATCATTAAAATATGATGATGATTACATCAAAGATGAAATTATGCAGCAAGTTGTATCTTCATCTCTATGGCACTCATGCACAGGAGCATCCGGTACAGTAATTTTTGTTGACACTGCCAATATATTTCATAGAGGTAAAATTCCTCTAGCTTCAGATAGATTATCAATATTTTTTGACTACACTACTAGACAACCAAAACACCCATTTTATTGTAAGTCTTCGCTGACTGAAAAAGATTTGTTGGCAGTTAGTTCAAGTCTGTCTGAAAATCAAAAGCAGTACGTATTCTGGCAGCAGAATTATAATTAAATATGCGATCGCATATTTAAATCTGTCAACTCATTGCCTTTTGGATTGAGCATTTTTTGAGAGAATTGCCTATAAGTCTAATTTTCTCAGGGTTTTGCTAGCGCTCGCACCCCGCAGTTGCAGATGTTACCCCAGGCTTTAACAGCAATTAGGGCGCTATTTGTCAAGCCATAGACAAAGGAAAGCTTTGAATAAGCTGCAATCCTTTCCTATATAACAACAACTATGCGTTATTTACTTTAAAAGCGTAAAAAATATACCTTTATAGGAGAAAATTACTATTTATTAGCGATCGCCTGTCTCAGTTATATAGTACTAAAGTACCAGTATTTAGCGATCGCCTGTGCCAGTTACGTAGTACTGAGAGATGATCTTTCGTGGTTTGTATCATTTTATTGTTGCTTTATCTTAATGTGCTTGTAGTCACTAGTTATTTGATGTACACTAACCACTAACATAAGCTTTATATTCTATACAAACCCGTATTAACAAATATTAGTCAACAGCAAATGGCGAGAGTATAGAAGAAAATTGCTCAGTTGCAGTAAACATTATCTATGGAGATGTCTTAAATGGTTGAAAGTATTAATGTCGCTTGGAGACAGTCCGAACGTATTGCACCTTACAAAAATATAGACTTTCTCGGACGGTGTTACGATTTCATCAAGCTCAACCCTTTAGATTTGAGTCAAAGGGTAAGAGATGGTGGAGGAACTATGACTGCATGGGCTGTCACTATTAATTCGGATGATTGTACTGTTCTCTCACCTGACGGACAAGTGTATATTCCCAAAGGCTCAAAATATATTTCAGAGTCAAGAGGTGAGCGTACTTCTCAAGCAAAGAGGTGGTTCTCAGCCTATGATTTTTCTAGATCATTTAGCAACACAGTGACAGCAGGCATCAGTATTCCGGGTCTAATGTCATTTAGTGCCAGTACGACATACCGCGAATTTTACAGAACTACTGGGTCTAATGAATTCATGGAAACCTTTGTTCAGGGATACTTTGAAGACTGTTCAGTTAGATTAAATGACAACTTTATTCAAGACCTGAAATTAGACCAAGCTTTTGTTTCTGCCGTCAAGAATCTAAATTCACAGAGTAGCTACAACGAATTTATTAAAACCTATGGAACGCACTATGCTCATGAAGTCACATTTGGTGGGCGTATGTATCAGCGAATTCAAATATCTACCCAGACTTACAAGCGATTGGTTGAGAAAGGAGTAGATGTTTCAGTTTCAGCAGAGGCTTCTTATAAAAAGGCTACTGGTAGTTTATCTTCAGGTTCTTCCTCTTCTTCTAGCTCATCTCTAGAAAATGAACAAGGAGTATCTATTAACTCAATTCAATGGGCTGGTGGTACACCAAATACAAACTTTGATGAGTGGGTTAAAACCATTAGGGATGATCCTAAACCAACCCAGATGGATCTGATTCCACTGTATCAATTGTTTACTTCAAAGTACTTCCCTGATGATTCTCAAATTGACCAAAAGCGGCAATTAATGGAGAAAACGGTCAAAACTTACATCGAGCAAAATGCACACATAGAACCTAATCCGGCCAATCTAGCGAATAAGGTAGTTTATATAAGAAATCGCTGGCGTGCAGATATTGGTGAAAGGCGCGTCGATATGCACTTAAGTTTTGATGGCGAGAATATAAAACTGTATCCAAGGGACAACACTTATGATCTCGTACCCTGGAAATTAGTTCCTGTACCTGGGAAAACAGATGAATACTATATTCGGAATCGCTGGCGGGCAGAGTTTGGTGAAAGGCGCGCCGATATGCACTTAAGTTTTTATGGCGAGGATGTGAAACTGTTTCCCAAGGATAACACTTATGACCTCGTACCCTGGAAGTTTATCCCCGTACCTGGGAAAACAGATGAATACTATATTCGGAGTCGCTGGCGGGCAGAGTTTGGTGACAAGCGTGCCGATATGCACTTAAGTTTTTATGGCGAGGATGTGAAACTGTTTCCCAAGGACAACCTTTATGATCTCGTACCTTGGAAGTTAATAATTGTAAATTAAGAGGATGTTTTAAAAGTCCTTAGCAATGTATTAGATATTGTTAGATCCCCCTAAATCCCCCTTAAAAAGGGGGACTTTGAAAAGATTTTCCCCCCTCCTTTTTAAGAGGGGTAGGGGGGATCAAGAAGTGACTAAAATCACAGCCAGCCACTTTTCAAACAACCTCTAAAGTCGTACCATTTCTCTATAGAAACTATTTGACATCTAAGAAGGTACAGCAAGCCTCTTAACCATCAACCGAATAAAACAAAGATTAACGTTGGCAGTCGCATTAGCTAAAGTCCTCTCTGCCACCTATCCCCAGCCTCCTGCTATAAAAAAAGCCCACCTGAAAAAAGGGGGCTGGGTTATTAGAAATGAGATTGTCAGGTGATATTTTATCGATAATCCTGGCTTTGAATTTGCCGCAGGCGGGCTGCATTACGCATATCATATTCGGAACGAGTGAAACGATTTAGTTGCGCTTCAAAAAACTCGCGGTTGGCTTGTAAATGTTTGGGATTTGGATCATCTAAAGGATATAAAAGTGCTGTGCGTAATGCTTGAATTACCGCAGAAGTAACGTTGTACATTGAACGTTGGAATGTAATTCCCAACTGAATCAACATATCTTCTTCACCACGGCAATATTGTTTGTAATAATCAAGCAGATATGGTGGCAGGAAGTGCAGCATATCTTGCATTAATAATGTGGGTGGGATACCCGCAGTACCTACAGGAAATACGTCAGCGTAGAGAATACCATAGTGGAAATCTTTTTGGTCGGCAGGTACTTGACCGGCTTGGGCGTTGTAAGATTTTGTCCCACGGAATGGGGCTGTGCGGTAGAATACTGCTTCTACGTAGGGTAATGCAGCTTCGTATAGCCAGGTGAAACCTTTAGATTTAGGAATGATTTCATAGCATTCGCCCCGGATATACACATGATGGTAGATGGGACGACCGGCGATCGCAAATATTCCATTGATCAAAAAGTCCATCGCATCAGGGACACCCTTAAAGCCGCCTTCATCATAGATATCCGACATTTCAAAGAACACCGGGGCCATGACTTCCCAGAATAAGCCCAGGTTAGCGTAGTAAGACATCTGGCGGCACTGTTCCAAGAACATATCCGGGAACAGTTTGTAAAGTCCCAGCATCAGGGGGTTGCCTTGGAAGTAGGCTTTAATTGCCCTATCAGCGTTAGCCTTATACTCCTCCGAGTCTAGATAAGCATCAAACTGGTTAACAGGCGCATACATATGCCGATGCCATAGCATAGCCTGCATACAGGCTTCAGCAAACTCCATGTTAATGCGATCGTGCAACCAGTGATGTAATAGCTTTGGCATTTTCCCGGTTTCACCCTTCTCCATAAATGCCAAAAGTTCAGGATGTGCTGTCGCTTCACCGCGCCAAATTCTTAAATCAGCATCATCACCAGCGTAATGATTATGTCTATCTAAATATTCTTGGGAAATGAAGTATTTGAAAAAGGGTAATGGGTTTAAAAATACTTGTTCAGCAATATAAAGTAGGTCACGCCAGTAAAAATCCATCGGCACAGCATAAGCCTTATATATGCCGATAATTTGCATCAAGTTTTCCGGCGTATCTGGCAACATCGAACCGCCAGCTTCTAGGCGATGGATGACCTCAGCAAATTCATGTTGAGACGGCGGTAGTTTTGTAATTGGTTTATCTGGAGTTTGTACCATCTTGGTTTCCTTGGAGCAAATTTATATCAAAAGGAGGAAGCAAAAAATCAAAATATTGCTTTTTTTTGGGTTCTCAGACTTCACTTTTTTGAAAGGCTTGGCGGAGATTCAGCGCATGAAAAATACTTAAAACATCATGAGTCCAAACTGGCAATATTAAAGTCATCAAAATTTCTTCGATACTATGAATTGTACCTATAATACAAGTGATCCATAAAGTAATTCCTGCATAATTGAAGCCAAACAAAGCAACAATGGCGATGAATAGAGTGATGCCCCAAAACTTGGCTGAGTAGGTGTGATAGCTAGCAGGTTTACCATATTTAACTAGATTCACTATCCACCATACCAATTGAGCGCAAACAGCCATCAACAAAGGCAACTTTTCAGCTATGAGAATATCTCGATAACTCAGCCAAGCGCTGACAAAGACACTGCTGAAAAGACATACATCAGCCCAACTATCAGCTTGTCTTAAATTAGCAGTGCTGACACCCAAGCGTCGGGCGATAATACCATCAAAGATATCGGAAACAAAAGCGGCGACAAAACCCACGATAAACCAAATACTGGTTTGTCCGTCCCCAGCATCCCACAGGAGGAAAGGTGATATCAAAAAGCGAAATATTACAAGACCACTAGGAATTAATTTGAGAGCCATTTTTCCTCCTGTATCAGTAACTGGGTGCTGAGTGCTTTATTCTTTAATGTAGAGACGTTGCATGCAACGTCTCTACATTATTTATTTGCCGCAAGCACTCCTTCATTACTTCAAAGCAACTTGAGAATTTACGGTTTTTTCAACAGGGGGAATTGCCGCTATCATTGCTGTAGTTGTGGGTTCACTCCAACGCACTAACCAAGTAGGTTGCACTCCTAAGAAGATGATTAAAACTGCCAAAATTAAGGCTGGTGTTTTCTCAGACCAAAGGACTCTGGGGTAGTAGGCTAGGTTGTTGTCGAGTTTGCCGAAACAAGTGCGGTTGAGGAGGATGACAAAATACACTGCTGTTAAACCACTAGACGCAACACATAAAAGTGTGGGTAAGGGGAAAACAGAGAAACTGCCTTGAAAAACGATAAATTCAGCGATAAATCCTGTTAAACCGGGAATACCCGCGCTAGCCATACCACTGAGAACTAGTAAGGCACTAATTAGGGGTAAGCCGCGAATGGGACTCATTAAACCATTGAGTTTGTCTAATTCTCTTGTGCCAACCTTGGCTTCTATTACTCCCACCAAGTGGAAGAGAATTGCCAGGATAATACCGTGGCTGAACATTTGCGATACAGCGCCGACAAGGGCTAAAGAAGTGCTGGCGGCACTAGCTAGCAATACGTAGCCCATGTGACCGATAGAACTATAGGCTACCATGCGCTTGATGTCTTTTTGGGCGATCGCAATCACTGCCCCATAAATCGCACTGACCGCCCCCCAAATTGCCAAGGTTGGTGCAACAACAGTCCAAGCTTGGGGGAACATTCCTAAACCAAATCTCAATAAACCGTAAGTTCCCAGTTTTGCTAATACACCACCCAAAAGAATGGCAATTGGTGCAGACGCTTCCACATAAGCATCAGGCAACCAAGTATGGAAAGGAACTAGAGGAATTTTGATACCAAAGCCTAAGATAATTCCCGCCAGGAGAACAAGTTGCATCGTGGCGGAGAGGGTTTGAGTAGAGATAGCATCAAAGGCGAAACTTGTAGCACCAGTCAGCCAAACCATTCCTAAAAATGTAGCGAGAATGAATGCACTAGAAACGGCTGTGTAAATTAAAAACTTAATCCCAGCATAAGCTCGTTTTTCTCCTCCCCAAATCGAAATCAACAAATAGAAGGGGATTAATTCTAGTTCGTAGAAGAGGAAGAATAACAGTAAGTTCTCTGCTAAGAAAGCCCCTGCAACTCCACCACTTACTAACAGAATCATCGAGTAAAAAAGGCGAGGGCGTTCTGTTTGCGTACTGCTGCTATAAATAGCAATCCAGGTGAGGAGGCTATTTAATACCAACATCAAAATTGATAGCCCGTCTACACCTAATTGATAACTCAATCCCAAGGTATCATTCCAAGGCACATACTCTTGAAACTGCATCCCTGGATTACTGATATCAAATTTTAACAGAATGAACAGATTCCAGAGTAATACTATTCCTGCAACAGTTAAAGATACTAGGCGAATACGTCCGGCTTGATTGGGATTGCTAGGCCAAAATCCGATAACTATGGCGCTTAAAATCGGTAGCCAAATTAATACACTAAGCATAAACGATGCAAAATTGAAAATTCAAAAATAGAGGATTCATACTGATTCTTGAAATCTATGTAGGGCGCTGCACTGCCCGCCCTACAAATATTGAATTTTTTGCAAAAATCATGTAGTCAGTTGGGAGTTTTCACTACTGACTACTGACTACTGACTTAAAACATCAATTCCATGAAAGGAACACCCCAGAAAGGCCAAGTTACCCATGCACCTAAAACACCTACTCCTAAAAGCACAGTGAAGGCGTAAAATTGGGTTTGCCCAGAGGTACTATATTTCAAACCTTCTCCACCCAAAAGCGAGAACAGTCCTACAAAATTGACGATACCATCGACTACGAAGCGGTCAATCATATCGACAAATTTGGAAAGTTGCGCTACCCCAAAAATGATGGTCATTTTATATAATTTGGGGGTGTAAAAATCGTAAGCAATTAGGTCTTGTAAACCTTTGAAGGGTAGGCGGATCGGTTTAGGAATAATGTTGCTTAAGTAGATGACAGCACTAATGCTGCTACCGAAAATGCTTGACCAAATTAACAGTAGGGCGACATCTTTATTTAAGGTTGCCCAACTAGGTAAAAGTGATAAGCTTTGCAATATTAAAGGCAGGTGTAGCACAAAGCCAAATAAAGTCATCATGGGTAATACCATTGGCCAATGAACTTCTGGCGATCGCTCACTCATTTGTTTGGCTTTACCGCCAAAAATTAAGCCAAATTCTCTCACTAAACTAAAGGCTGTGAAAGCATTGACAGCGATGACAATTCCTACTAACCAAGGGTGAGTTCCCCACAAACCATCAGCAAGTTCTAGTAATGCCCAAAAACTACCTAGAGGGGGAAGACCAATTAAACCTAATATGCCAACAATGAAGGATAAGCCGGAAATGGGGCGACGTGACCACAACCCACCAAGTTGAGTCACATCTTGGGTAATGCTATTCCAAATAATGCCGCCAGTACTCATTACCAACAATGCAGAAGCTAAAGCATGGGTAAGTACCAATAACAATGCAGCTTCATCTTGTCCAGCACCTACAGCAATGAATACCAAACCCATGTAAGCGCTAACAGAGTAGGATAAGCAGCGTTTAACGTCAATTTGGGCGATCGCAATTAAAGAAGCACCGATGGCTGTAACTGCACCAATTCCTACAATAAACGAGGAAACTATCGGCGATAGGGTTAATACAGGTTGCAGTTTAATCAGTATCCATGCACCAGTAGCAACTACTACCGAGTTCCGCAAAATTGTGCTAGGAATTGGCCCTTCCATCGCTTCATCTAACCACAGATGCAAGGGGAACTGGGCGCACTTACCCATCGGCCCGGCAACTAAAGCTAAACCTACTAATGTAATAACTGTGGGGTCAACCTTGGCTGTTTGCGCCCACTGTGCTAATGCAGGAAAATCCCAGGTTCCGGCTAGAGTCCATAATGCCAATACTCCCATGAGTAAGAACAAGTCCCCTACCCGCTTGGTGAGGAAAGCATCTCTTGCGCCAGTGACTACTAGTGGTTGACTAAACCATAAACCTACTAGTAAGTAGGTTCCTAATGTGAGGATTTCCAAGATGACATAGCTGAAGAACAGGTTATTACACAGTACTAAGGCGCATAAACCCGCTTCAAATAATCCTAACAATGAATAGAAGCGTCCCCAGCCCCAGTCCATTTCCATGTAGCCCACTGCAAAAATTTGGGCAAGGAAATTTAAGCCAGTGATCACTACCATCGCCCCTACCGTGATCGAGGAGATTTCTATGGCTATAGTCAGGTCTAAACCAGCAGTAGATAACCAGGGAAAGAATTGTTCTTGGGGGGGACGGTTCCACGTTGCTTGTAAGGCGATCGCGCTATGCAGCAACGCGAAAAATGTCATTATTAAATTTACATAACCGGCTGGTCTTGGCCCCGTTTTGCGAATGATCCCCGGCGACCAAGGTATAGCTAATAGCCCGCCAATTAAAGGATATAAAGGGACTAGCCAAACAGTCTCAAGGAGAAACTGAGCCATGAACTTACCTCTAGAATTGTCACGAAAAATTACAGCACTTCGGAGTTAACTTGTGTCACTCCTAGCCAATCCAGATATTCGTAAGATAATGCAAGTTTATCTTTGCTTAATATTCTTCTTAGCTTATCGTTATATCTATCAAAAAGGAATTATCTATCAAAAAAAATCAACGATGTCTACTCTAATTAATTCTTATATGTTGGATATTCTAATGCTATCCATAGATATAAGTCTATGGATACTATGAAAATTACAATATAAGGAGAAAAATCTGACTCACCACAGATTCTACACTAAATACCATCAACAGAACTTTCTGTAATATATCTATAGTCAGAATTTGTATGGCAGATTTTTCAGCTACTCCACTCTAACCTCTAATCCCTAACTTCTAGATAAAATTAAGCTAAGTAATTAATTATGACTACTTATACACTACAAGCAAGCCGTGAATGGTGGTCACAAAGGTGGCTAGACTTACTTGATTCCTATCGCTTTAAAAAACGTTTAGAACGGGCAAGAATATATTCCCGTCAAGGTAATGTTTTGAGTATCGAGTTTAAAGGCGCAAAAGTATTAGCTAGAGTTCAAGGTAGTGAAGAAGAACCTTATAAAGTCTCATTATCTCTTGACCCATTTACTGATGAACAGTGGGAATATGTAATAGGAACCATGTCCCAAAAAGCTGTCTTTGCCGCCAAGCTCTTAGCCGGAGAAATGCCCCAAAATATTGAAGATGTATTTACAAGTAATGGGTTGTCCTTGTTTCCTTTTACTTTGTCTGATGTCCATAGTAAATGCTCCTGTCCTGATAAAGCCAACCCTTGTAAACACGTTGGTGCAGTCTACTATCAGTTAGGAGACAGATTCAGCGAAGACCCATTTGTATTATTTCAATTACGTGGACGCACCAAAGAGCAAATTATTAGTGATTTACGACAATTACGTAGTGCAAAAGTTGAAAATAAGGTAACAGAAACACCCGCAGCACAAAAGCCAATTAGTAACCAAATAAATATAAACCTGAATGCTTGCTGGCAATATAATGAACCTCTAGAGTCTTCTTTGGTTGTGATTGCCCCATCAACTAGTGAAACAGTCTTAGATATATTAGGAGCCATTCCCCTAGCAAAAGATGAAGAAAGTTCAGCCAGCCTAAATTCTAGCGATATTGTTATGAAATATTTGGAAACGTTTTATAAGGAAGTTAGCCAAAAGGCGATGCTAGCAGCTATGAATGTAGGTGGATAAAAATTATTATTGAATTTTTGTACTGGTGGGCATTGCCCAGTCTACACTTAACTCTAACCTCTGTCTCTAGCCTCTTACCCCTGTATACCCTACTGTTAGACCAGTTTGAGCAATTATAGGTAGGGAGGGACATAAAAAGTAGTACAGTGAAAATTGCATCTAGTAGCGTTAGGAACTTGGCTAAATCACCTGTGCGGAAAATAGTTATTGCTGGTAACTGGAAAATGTTCAAAACTCAGGCAGAGTCCCAAGAGTTTCTACAAGAATTTCTGCCTGCATTAGAGGAAACACCTCAAGAACGAGAAGTGCTGCTTTGCTCTCCTTTCACTGACCTGGGCATTTTGTCCAAGAGTTTACACGGTAGTCGTGTACAACTGGGAGCGCAAAATGTCCATTGGGCGGAAAATGGAGCCTACACGGGTGAAATTTCTGCCCCAATGTTGACAGAAATTGGTGTGCGTTACGTAATTGTCGGTCATAGTGAACGACGACAATATTTTGGGGAAACAGACGAAACAGTGAACTTGCGTCTGAAAGCGGCTCAAACCTTTGGTTTAACGCCGATTCTTTGTGTAGGCGAAACCAAACAACAAAGGAACGCAGGGGAAACCGAATCACTTATTACCAATCAATTAGATAAAGGTCTAATTGATGTCGATCAGACAAATTTGGTAATTGCTTACGAACCGATTTGGGCAATTGGCACTGGTGACACTTGTGAAACAACCGAAGCTAATCGAGTTATTGGCTTAATTCGCAGCCAGTTGAAGAACCCGAATGTGCCAATTCAATATGGTGGTTCAGTCAAACCAAACAATATTGATGAGATCATGGCTGAACCAGAAATTGACGGCGTTCTCGTCGGTGGCGCAAGTCTAGAAGCTGCAAGTTTCGCCAGAATTGTCAACTATAAGTAAGGAGTCAACAGTCAATAGTCAATAGTCCACAGTCTACAGTCCAAAACTGTTGACTAATGACCCTTACGGGTTCGCCTTCGGGTTCGCCCTTCGGGTTCGCCAGTTCCCAGGGCGCGGGAGACCCGCCTACAGGACTGGACTCACCAGTTCCCAGGGCGCGGGAGACCCGCCTACAGGACTGGCTCACTAATGACTAATGACTAATAACTATGTGCAGTAAGTTAGTAATACGCGATCGCTGTTTCGATTGGGGACAGCGTACTTATTTAATGGGCGTTTTAAATGTAACGCCTGATAGTTTTAGTGATGGTGGTAAATTTAATACTACCTCTGCGGCTTTAGCTCAGGCGCAAGCTTTAGTAGCGGCTGGGGCCGATATTATTGATGTTGGTGGGCAATCAACTAGACCTGGTGCAGAGCAAATAACTCTACGAGAAGAGTTGGAGCGGGTATTGCCAATATTACAGGTATTGCGTTCAGAAATTTCTGTGCCTATCTCCGTGGATACAACTAGAGCTTTTGTAGCAAAGGCATCTATAGAAGCTGGGGCAGATATTATTAATGATATTTCTGGTGGTACATTTGACTCTCAAATGTTGCCAACAGTGGCAAGTTTAGGTGTGCCGATAGTGTTGATGCACATCCGGGGTACACCACAGACAATGCAGCAATTTACCGACTATCAAGATTTAATGGGGGAAATTGCTAGTTTTTTAGCTAACCAAATTACCACAGCCACAGATTTGGGTATTAAACCCGAAAATATTATTATTGATCCTGGTATTGGCTTTGCTAAAAACTACGAACAAAATTTACAAATATTACGGCAGTTACATTTATTGCGATCGCTCAACTGTCCTATTTTAGTAGGGGCATCCCGTAAAAGTTTCATCGGTCGGATTTTAAATCAACCAGACCCCAAAGCGCGAGTCTGGGGAACCGCAGCCGCTTGTTGCGCTGCTATTTTCAACGGTGCTGATATCCTCCGAGTCCATGACGTACAAGAGATGCGCGATGTATCTCTGGTGGCTGATGCAATATTTCGAGGTATAGCAGGGGACAGGTGATAGGTTACAGGTGAGTCCAGTCCTGTAGCCGTGTTTCCCGCGCCCTGGGAACTGGCGTTCGCCCTTGGCGTGCCGAAGGCATACCCGGAGGGGGACAGACAAGAGAAAGCTCTTGCAGTAAAGATTTGATAATTAATCTATGTCCTAACCTATGTGGCAATTGCTATAAGTAGTGAGTAGTGAATTAAAATTCTGCTCATCCCTCGGTTGCTGAATCTCGACTCCGCGATCGTTGAGCGTAGTCGCAACTTGATTACAGCGCAGTCGTACCACTCCTTGGAAGCAAGCTACGCATTAGCCTCTCCATTCGCGCCGCGTCCCGGAGGGCAAGATTCAAAGAAACCTTACCTCAAAGCTTTGGTGATTGTCGATTAGTCAAAGCCTATGGTGATTACTATTTAACAGTACCTATGGTAGTGTCACGACAACAGCCCGAAAACCAAGGGCGTGTCGTGGCGCTAGATCCAGGCATCAGAACATTTATTACTTTCTTTTCGGAGTCTAGCTTTGGTGA
>NZ_JACJSG010000091.1 GCF_014697625.1 Anabaena azotica FACHB-119
TTCATCCACCTCAACTACTCGTTCATCTAGTTCAGAGATAGATTCATCCACCTCAACTACTCGTTCATCTAGTTCAGAGATAGATTCATCCACCTCAACTACTCGTTCATCTACCTCAGATACTCGTTCATCTATCTCAGAGGTAGATTTATCCACCTCAGATACTCAAAACCCTTACTCTACTTTCCACTCCCTACTCCCTACTTTAACAATTGCAAACACAACTGCCGGAAATGGTCGCCCCTGGCTTCAAAATTGGGGTATTGGTCGAAGCTGGCGCAGGCTGGAGATAGGAGGACTACAGGCGCATGATGTTGTTTGGCTAATTCTTGCGATCGCACCACGGCTTTATCCATCGTCTCCACGATCTCATAATTGGTATAGCCGATTTCTTGTAGGCGTTGGGCGAATGCTGGTGCTGCTGCGCCAATTAGTAACACGGCGGCGGTTTGCGTTTGAATTTTCGCCATCCAGCCTGTATCATCCCCTGGTTTGGCTTCACCACCAGCAATCAAAACTGCGGGGCTTTTCACTGATGCTAGTCCGACTTCCGCCGCATCGTAGTTAGTGGCTTTGCTGTCGTTGATGAAGTCGATACCTTCCCAGGTGCAAATGTGTTCTAAACGATGGGGAACACCGGGAAATTCTCGCACCGCCTTGTCAATAGCATCGGGGGGAATGTTCGCTAACCGGGCGGCGGCTACAGCCATGAGGAGATTTTGCAGGTTATGCGCCCCTACCATGCGTAAAGCGGAGGCTTCGATAATTTTTTGGGGTGGGGAGTTTGGTTGTAACTGTTCCACCACCCAACCATCCTCAATATAAAAGCCTTTGTCACCAAGTAAGTGTGCTTTACCTTTGACACTTGTCCAATAAGCATCCGCCCATTGACTTGTACCTATCTTATTTAAGTAAGCATCATCCCCATTAAAAACTTGTAATTGGGATTGACGTAATAACTTAGCTTTGATGTCGTAATAATTTTCTAACGTCTTGTGACGGGCTAGGTGATCTGGGGTGAAGGTTGTCCAGATACTGATGCGGGGGGCGAGGGTGGAGGAAGATTCTATTTGATAACTGCTAATTTCTCCGATTACCCAGTCGGGGGCTTTTTCGGCTAGGGCAACTTCACAAGCTGCATAACCAATGTTACCGCAAGCGGGGGCATCCAATCCGGCTGCTTGGAAGATAGCGGCGATTAAGGCGGTGGTGGTAGTTTTGCCGTTAGTTCCAGTAATGGCTACCCAGGGGAGTTGTTTTAGATGTCGCCATGCTAACTCCATTTCGCCGATAGTTTCTATACCCAATTCACGCGCCTTGACTAAGGCGGGAATGTCCCAAGGAACACCAGGACTCACAACAATTAAATCGGGGAAATTACCTTCTACAAACTCTAGCGAAGACCCTAATTCAACTGTGATTTGTTCTTGTGCGAGTTCTTGTTGCTGCTGGAGGAGGGTTTCGGAGGAGTTGCGATCGCTCAGAACTACCTCCCAACCATCCCGTTTTAACAATCTCGCCGCAGCAACACCGGACTTTCCTAATCCCACTACATGAGCTTTGGACATAGACTGAGGCAGAGTTCCCTGGTTAAGCACTCATAATAGTAGCGCTTAATGAGCAAAAATTACACCCATTTTTATTGCTTTCTGCTACAGATTTTTCAACATCTAACGCACCCTACTGGACTGACACAGCTAAAATGTGGCATTAGTTAACTACAGAGGCACAGAGACACAGAGATTAGAGAGGAAACTGGTTGATTGTTCATATTTTAGATATAGCTCAAAAAGTTTATTCTTCTAAATTCAACATAGGACAGGTTGGCGGATTTTAGGTTACTTTTCCGCTTACTAAGCTGTTCCACATTTAACTTGCATAACTAGGGCGGGCAAGATGCCCACCCCACAAGAGTATGATGTTATTTCAATATGCAAACTAAATGTTTTTCAGCTTACCTGTTCCTTGCTTTATGCCGAACTCAGGTAATGTGGTTTACCTTGTGGGTAGTCTGGAAATTCTTACCACTGACGACTGACAAAACCTACAGATTTTTTACTATCGCCCCAAAGTCAGCTAACACCCGCGCATGATTCCGCAGTAATCCTAGTAAGTTTAAGCGATTGCGCTTAATATCTGGGTCGGGATCAATGACTAGCACACTTTCCGCCCCATCAAAAAACTTACTCACAGTAGGCGCAATATTTTCTAACCCTGCAACTAACAGTTGATAGTTGCGTGACTCTTGGGCTTGTTGAGTTTGCGGTACTAGCTGGACTAAAGCATCGTAGAAAGCAGACTCAGAAGGCTTTTGGAACAGTTGGGGATTGACTACCGAGGTGGGGTCTAACTGGGCGGTATCTAAATCGCCTTGGGCTGCTAGTCTGGTAGAACGGTTGACGGTTTCGTAGATTTTATCCAGTGTACCGTCGTGGCGGATTTGTTGCAGGTATAAGGCGCGATCGCGCACATCCAATAAATTCTCTAAAGCCCTTGCTTGATATTCTTCATCATTCTCTCCCAACACCGCATTTACCAAGTCGTAATCAATTTGTTTCTCTTCTTGTAATAAGGTGCGGATGCGTTGTAAGAAAAACTCGTTTAAGGCTTTAATTAATGGCGCTAGTTCTTTGTTGTATTGGGTGGTAAAGTCGGCGGCGATTTGTTGCAGTAAAGTAGCTAAGTTGATTTGTAAATTAGCCGCCCAAGTAACGTTAACAACAGCGTTAGCGGCGCGACGTAATGCAAAGGGGTCAGATGAACCACTGGGAATTAACCCCAAGCCAAAGATACTAACTAAAGTATCAAGTCTATCAGCCAAACCCACGACTTGACCTGTGAGGGTTTGGGGTAAGATGTCATCTGCACCCCGTGGAAGATAATGTTCAAAAATTGCCGTGGCTACTTCGGTGCTTTCTCCACTAGCGACAGCATATTTTTGTCCCATAATTCCCTGTAATTCTGGGAACTCGAAGACCATTTGGGTTACTAAATCAGCTTTACATAATAAAGCAGCTCGGTGGATATGTTGGCTTTCACTTTCCCCTAATTGCAGTTGGCTAGTAATTTGTGCCGCAATCTTGACAATTCTTTCTACCTTGGCACGTAAAGAACCCAAGTCTTCTTGAAAGGTGACAGTTTCTAATTGGGGTAAATAACTTTCTAAACTCTTAGATAAATCGGTTTTGTAGAAAAACTGACCATCAGCTAATCTCGCGCGAATGACTCTTTCATTACCCACAGCAATGATTTCTGATTTGGTTGGGTCGCCGTTAGAAACAGTAATGAAATAAGGTAAAAGTTCCTGATTATCTCCAGTTTTGAATACAGGAAAATAACGCTGATGACTGACCATCACTGTAGTTGTAACTTCAGTTGGTAAGTTTAAAAATTCCGCTTCAAATTTACCCACAACTGGGGAAGGCCATTCTACTAAATTAGTTACTTCCTCTAATAAATCTGGATACATTTCTGTATATCCATCTAATTTCTGCACTGTGGCTTGCACTTGTGCTTGAATTGTCGCCTGGCGTTCATTCGCATCTACAGCCACATAACCAGAACGCAGTGTATTGACATAATCGCTGGCTTGGGGAATGGTAATTGGTGCTGGATGTAAAACACGATGACCGTAGGAAGTGCGATCGCTTTTCACCGTCAAGGAACCATTCACCAATTCAAGCGGTAAAATCGCCTCATCTAACAAAGCAACTAACCAGCGAATGGGACGGGAAAACCTCACATCCCCATCCCCCCAACGCATCAACCGCTTACCCTCCAAGTTATAAATCCATTCGGGTACAAGTTCGGTTAAAATGTCAGCCACAGGACGACCTGGAGTTTTCTTCTGTACAAAAACAAACTCCCCCTTATCGGTGGCGCGAACCTCCAACGCCTCCAATTCTACACCTTGCCTTTTGGCAAAACCCACAGCCGCCTGAGTTGGTTGACCATCTTTAAAAGCCGCTTGTGCGGGTGGGCCTTTGATTTCCTCTTCCCGGTCTGGCTGCCCAGATGGTAAACCTGTAATCAGGACAGCTAAACGCCGGGGAGTACCGTATACTTCCACAGATTCACTTGTGAGGCTATTAGCTGCTAAACTTTGGGGAATGCGCGATCGCCACTGTTTTATAGCATCACTCAGAAAGCTTGCAGGTAATTCTTCTGTTCCAACTTCCAATAAAAACCCAGGCATAGGACTCTATTTTGCACTTTATCAATTCCAACAGTTTACCTTGCCACAGAGTGGGGGTGTAGGGGTGTAGGGGTGTAGGGGTGTAGGGGTTTAGGAAATCAAGTAGACAGGTTACACATGAAAAGTAAAAATTCTCCCCCCACTCCCTCATCTCCCGCATCTCCCCCCAATCCCCAGTCCCCAGTCCCCAGTCCCCAATCCCCAAGAGGTTACATGATTAGAAAACTTCGTCGCTTTGCCAAAGCCGTTACGAAACCATCATATAAAGATGAGTTCTATCACTACCCCGGAACCATCCCCGGAACCATCATTATTGATGAAAATGCGCCGCCACCGCAAATTTACTTAATGGACTATTGTCAAAATAATTTCACTCACCAACGATTGACAGCACCGGAAGATTGTGTTCCCTATTTGGATCAGGAATCTGTGACTTGGGTAGATGTCCAAGGTTTAGGTAGTCGGGACGTATTGGAAAGATTGGGGAGGGTATTTGAGTTACCGCCTCTAGTTTTAGAAGATGTGGTGAATGTATCGGAACGTCCCAAAACAGAGGATTATGACGACCAATTATTATTTATTGCCCGGATGGTAGTTCCTAGAGAAAGAGGTGGCGGATTTTACAGTGAGCAAGTGAGTCTAGTTTTAGGTCAGCACTACTTGTTAACTATACAGGAAGAACCGGAGCATGATTGCTTTGGGGGTGTGCGAACAAGAATAGAAAAGGCTAAAGGAATTATTCGCCGGCAAGGTGCTGATCATTTAGCTTACGCTTTGATTGAT
This sequence comes from Anabaena azotica FACHB-119, assembly GCF_014697625.1. Taxonomy (GTDB): domain Bacteria; phylum Cyanobacteriota; class Cyanobacteriia; order Cyanobacteriales; family Nostocaceae; genus Trichormus; species Trichormus azoticus_A. The sequence continues at coordinate 4,979 of NZ_JACJSG010000091.1, forward strand.
GCTATTGTTGATGGTTTTTTCCCAGTTTTAGAACGATATGGGGAAGAACTGGAGGATTTAGAGGAGGAAGTAATCGTTAGTCCTACTCGCCAAACATTGCAAAAAATATATCAGGTGCGGCGAGAATTACTGCAATTGCGCCGTGCTATATGGCCGCAACGAGATGCGATTAATTCTTTAATCCGCGATCGCAGTGAACTCATTAGCGAGGAGGTGCAAATCTACCTACGCGATTGTTATGACCATGCTGTACAAGTTATGGATATGGTGGAAACCTACCGCGAGTTAGCCTCTGGCTTGATGGACGTGTACTTATCTGCGGTCAGTAACAAAATGAATGAAGTAATGAAACTACTAACAGTGGTTTCCTCAATCTTTATTCCCCTAACTTTTGTTGCTGGAATCTACGGAATGAACTTCAATACGGAAAAATCGCCCTACAATATGCCTGAGTTGAATTGGTATTGGGGTTATCCACTTTGCTTAGGAGTTATGGGAGCGATCGCCTTTGGATTATTATTCTTATTTTGGAAACGGGGCTGGCTAGAAAATTCTTCCACCATTAACCGTGATTAAATATTCAACATCACCAACAAGTTACGTAAAAAAATTATTATAGGGAGTTGATATTTCAAGTATGAGGAGTACTGACCAAAATTTACTTGTTTTAACAATTTATATTATCGGTGTAACTTATGTGTTTAACCAGATGATCTCATCTATAGATGAGCGCATCAAATATAACTATAAGAAAGCAGTTGTAGATGACCAACTAAAACAGCAAGAACTCGACGCTAAAATTGACATATCTTTTAAATTCAGTTCATACAACTCTTATGATGAGGTTAAAGAACTCTCAATAACTATTGAAAATAAATCTGATGATGTGGCTGTCTACGTAGACTGGGATAATAGTTCTATAGTTGTGGAGCATACAAAACAATCGCGGCGAGTGATCAGAAGATCACCAGACTTAACCCGTGACTTAGCCGTACCCCAAAGTCCCAGTTTAATAGTTCCTAAAAAAAGCCTGTCAGCATCCATTACAGCCGAAGATGTCTTAAAGCTGGAAAACGGCACTTACTCAGTCAGCAAACCCTTAATTGATATTACCGGACTCAAAAGTGGTGGCCCGCCTCAGAAGAAGTTGTACGGAGACTTTATCAATAGAGGTAAAGAATTAGAATTTTCCCTACAATTAGTGATGCGTCTCACCAAAGTCAGAGCAGGACTAGCCCCTGGTGCAGAATACCCCCCTATATCTATTATTAATTGCCCCTTTACCATCAAAAAACTACCTTGGACTTACGCCCTACCTTGGAATAAAAAGAAATAAGCAAAACGAACACAATACACCATACAAGATTACACTGGAACTAGGGAGAGAGTAGGCGTTGGCGGTTGCAGGTCAGTCAAACTGGCTTGAGGAAAGTCCGGACTCCCGAAAGACCAAACTTGCTGGATAACGTCCAGTGCGAGCGATCGTGAGGATAGTGCCACAGAAAAATACCGCCTAATTCAGTGAACAGTGAACAGTGAACAGTGAACAGTTAATACCTGATAACTGATAACTGATAACTGATAACTGAAAAAGGTAAGGGTGCAAAGGTGCGGTAAGAGCGCACCAGCAGCGTCGAGAGGCGCTGGCTCGGTAAACCCCGGTTGGGAGCAAGGCCGAAGGAACTATGGTTGGTCTTTTACCAGTTCCGTCATAAGAGCGCCGCTAGAGGCGTTTGGTAACAAACGTCCCAGATAGATAATCGCCCTCTGGTAAAGCAATTTACACAGAGAACAGAACCCGGCTTACTACCGACTCTCTCCTCTTTTAGTCAATAGTCAATAGTCAATAGTCAATAGTCAATAGTCAATAGTCAATAGTCCAAAGGAACGATTATTAACTGTTGACCACTGACAACTGATAACTGACAACTGATAACTGACAACTGACCAATAACCAATGACCAATGACCAATGACCAATGACCCTCGTTTATCCCCGCCGGCAAAGGCAACTTGAAAGTTTAGTAAGAAAATTAGGTTTGCCAACAACAGCGCCAATTAAGTGGCAATTGCTGGATTTGGCACTGACTCATCCTACTGTTTCTGAGTCAGCAAATTATGAACAATTGGAGTTTGTGGGTGATGCGGTGGTGCGGTTGGCTGCGGCTGTATTGCTGTGGGAAACTTATCCAGATTGCCAAGTGGGAGATTTTGCCGCCATACGTTCGGTATTGGTGAGCGATCGCATCCTCGCCCAATTAGCTAGAGAATATGGTTTAGAATTATACTTACTCGTTGCCGGCAGTGCCACCAGCGATAAAATTGGTCAAGAGTCACGATTAGCTGATGCTTTTGAGGCTGTTTTAGGAGCGCTTTACCTCAGCACTAATAATTTAGATTTGATTCGCCCTTGGTTAGACCCCCACTTCCGCCAACTAGCAACGGAAATTCGCCTTGACCCCGCCAGACTCAACTATAAAGCCGCCCTCCAAGAATGGACGCAAGCACAGTTTAAAGTATTACCAGAATATCGAGTTGTTGAGATAAATCAAGCCAACCGCAATCAAGAACGCTTCGCCGCCGAAGTCTGGTTAAACGGTAACAAACTCGGCGAAGGTAAAGGACGTTCCATCAAAGCCGCCGAACAAGCCGCAGCCAAAGTAGCTTTTCAGGCAATTACTCCGCCTCAATAGTCATTGGTAATTGGTAATTGGTAATTGGTAATTGGTAATTGGTGAATAGAATAGTTAGTAGGGTGCGTCAGTATGAATATTTCCTTGGTATAGCTATGATTTCTCGTAAGTAGCACACCCTACATTTTGGAAATTTTTTTCTTTGGAACTCCCTAATAACTATTGACTATTGATTGTTGACTGTTGACTATGGACTAATGACAAATGACAAATGACAAATGACAAATGACAAATGACTAAAATCGCTATTATCGGTGTTGGACGCTGGGGAGTGCATTTGTTGCGGAATTTTTTAGCACATCCGCAAGCTGATGTTGTGGCGGTAGTTGATCCCCATCTCGAAAGGTTAGCAGTTGTTAAGCAGCAGTTTAATTTGCCTGAAAATGTGCTACTAACTACTCAATGGTCTGATTTACAACAAGTACCAGGGTTAACAGCAGTTGCGATCGCCACTCCAGCAACTACTCACTACAAGCTCATCAAAGATGCCCTCAAAGGTGGCTATCACGTCCTCGCAGAAAAACCCCTCACCCTAGACCCGTCCGAGTGTACAGAACTTTGCCAATTAGCCCAGAATCGGCAATTAATCCTCATGGTTGATCATACCTATTTATTTCACCCAGCCGTTGAGGAAGGGCAAACTGTAGTTCAGGCGGGTAAATTAGGGGAGTTACGTTATGGCTACGCCGCACGCACCCATCTAGGCCCTGTTCGTCAAGATGTTGATGCCTTATGGGACTTAGCCATTCATGACATCGCCATTTTTAACAACTGGTTAGGTCAAGTCCCCGTCAGCGTACAGGCGACGGGTACAGTTTGGCTGCAAGGTGCGGGGAGTGGGGGAGATGGGGGAGATGAGGGAGATGAGGGAGATGAGAAAAACTCAGTTCCCAGTCAACTGTCAACTGTCAACTGTCAACTGTCAACTGGATTAGCCGATTTAGTCTGGGTAACATTAACATACCCAAATGGATTTAAAGCGTATATTCACTTAAGCTGGTTGAATCATGATAAACAGCGTCGCTTGGCTGTGGTGGGTAGTTTGGGTACTTTGATTTTTGATGAAATGTCACCATCATCACAGTTAACTTTATTACATGGTGAATTTGAACGTCAGGGAAATTTATTCTTACCTGTAAATCAAAGTAAAGAGGTGTTGGAACTAAAATCAGGTGAACCTTTGCAACGAGTTTGCGATCGCTTCATTACTTCCATTCTCCAGAATACACCCCCAGAGATTTCCTCTGGCTGGGTAGGCACAGAATTAGTCAAAATTCTCTCTGCACTCACAATATCTCTTAATCAAGGCGGTCTATCTGTTGCTGTTAACTAAAGGCGCTTGGGTTAGGGGGAGCAGGGGAGCAGGGGAGCAGGGTAGAAACCCACCCCTAGCCCCTCCCAGGAGGGGAAAAGGGAGATGAGGGGGTGGGGGAGAACAACTGTCAACTGATAACTGATGACTGATAACTGATAACTGTCAACTGTCAACTGACAACTGTCAACTGACTAATTACAATAAACACTAACCTCACAATTTTCTTTTAATGGCTGTATCTCGGAATATTCTTGTGCTAACTCTGTGGTTTTAGAGCTATAGTTACCATTAGTTTCTAAAAGTACTGGTTCTTTATTATTAGCAGATAAACTAGTTTCCTTAACTTCTTCACCAGCAGCTAAAAGTTTCTGGTTTTTGCCATTATTCTCTTGTACTGCTAGGGATAATAAAGAAACATCAATTATTGGCAAAGTAATCTTAACTGTAGTACCTTTATTTATCCCAGCACTCTCTAAAGTAATAGTACCACCCATAAGTTCAATTAAGTTGCGGGAAATCGCTAAACCTAAGCCTGTACCTTCAAATTTACGGGTAGTGCTAGCATTTACCATCACGAAAGGACGGAATAATTTGTGTTGTTGAGATGGTTCAATACCCAAACCTGTATCTGTAATACTAACTGTTACTTGGGAAGTCCCATCAATTAAAGTTTTCTTAGTTGTAACAATGGTAATGCTACCTTCATCAGTAAATTTAATAGCGTTGCCAATAATATTAATTAATACTTGTTTTAGTTTAGCTGCATCTGCTTTCACAGGGATTGGTGCAGTACCTAAGTCAGTTTGCAGTTTTAAGCCTTTTTGTTGAACATTGACTGACTGTATATTGATGACTTCTAATAGTATCTGTTGTAAGTCTAAAGGCTGCATAACCACCGAAAGTTTTCCGGCTTCAATCTTAGAAATATCTAATAAATCATTAATAATTCCTAGCAGGTGTATGGCTGTCTCATCAGCACGCTGAAGAAATTCTAGTTCTTCTTCTCGGTCATCACAAAAGCCATCTTTAACTAAACGTACACAGTTGATAATAATATTTAATGGGTTGCGTAATTCGTGGGAAGTTGTCGCTAAAAACTGACTTTTAATTTGATTAGCATTTTTGGCTTCTTTCCAAGAAGTTTCAATTTCTTCTGCCCAAGCTTTAAGTCTATCAACCATTTGGTCTAGTGCTTGTGCTAGTTGATTAAATTCCCGAATTTTGAAATTATGGGGTATTGGTGTGGCGGCGTGGTGGCTATGAATGTTTAAAGCATAGTCACGCAATTCTTCCACAGGCCCGGCTAGGTAAGGTGCTAGATAGAATGATGCTACTAAGCTTGCAGCAATTAAACCAACTGTTAAAACGATCAGAACGAGTTTGATTTCTTCTAACCCCAGTAGCGCATTATCTACAGTTGTCACAGACATGATGATCCATTTTTGCTGCGGCTGTGCTGTAGTGGGATTAGCAATTACTGTATAACCTGCTACTAGTTCTTTAGTTTTTTGAAAAATTAAATTTATTGGTTCGTTACGTCCAGCAATGGCATTTTTAATAATACTTTGGACTTGGTTAGCATCTGAGTGTTCTTTAATATTTGTACCCATTAAATCAGCTAATGGGTGAGCTAATATTGTCCCATCTTCGGCAATTACTATGGTAGAACCAGCTAGTGAGCCTGGTTGATTACGAGTTTGTCTATACAATGATGATTGCAAGTTTAAGGTATACTTTAATTGCCCAGAATTATTATATACGGAGGTAGCCAATAGTAGTTGCAATTGGTCTTCGGGATTGCGTGGCCCGGTAGTTCCAGGTTTTGGCGGTGCAATGCTGCTAATTTCTACGCCATCATGCGGAACTGGTGGCCCCATTTGGGCAATTTCTTTTTTACCGCAGGTGCTGGCAATAATTTCATCATTCTGCACACTAGTTAGTTGCAAGCACTCTATGTAGTTAGGTAGTGATTTGGCTAACTGGGTTAAAAATGCTTCTATCTCTTCAGGGGAACCTGATTGTATAACTGTCGTGTGACTGGCAGTTAGCATGGTAGTTTTGAGAGTGGCGATCGCACCTAAAATCCTCTCTCCTCTGATGACAGCACTTTCTGTCAGATTTTGTCGAGCAGTTTTGAGTAAGCTAGAGCGAGCCTTATTCAATGCAGCTAATTGTCCAATAAATAATACTGGCACAAACAGCAGCAAAATTCTCGTTACTAAAATACGTCTAAATGACGATTGACCGTTATTACCCATTTAGTGTCTCACTTCGCAACTGCAAATCACAACAGAAAACACAGGCAATTAGACTAGCTAAAGGAGACATTTATGAAGATATCATAAATTTGTTATCAAGAGTTTAAATTATCAAATGTTTAATATAGCAGAAGCAGTGTAAGATACAAAAGTTTAACGAAAACAGATGTAGGAACGAGTTGTTCTGCATCTAGACCCCGCCAGTCCAGGTAGAGTTGAAAAAGCTGAGGGGTAATTGATTAACTTACATCAGGCTATGATATTTTTGTTGCTGCCCTCATTTGGTAGTAAGTGGAAGAACAAGACTATCGAACCAACCTCATGGTGCAACACCGACCGCATACAACAGTAGTTTTGGCAATGAGTGCAGATGGCAAGATAGCAGATTTTATGCGATCGCCTGCTCGATTTGGTTCGGGTGCAGATAAATCACACCTAGAACAACAAATCGCTGCTGCTGATGCCGTTTTCATAGGTGCGGGTACAATCCGAGCCTATGGGACAACAATGACCGTATCAGATACAGCCTTGCTGCAACAACGCCAAAAACAAGGCCAGTCTGAGCAACCGATTCATATAGTTGTTACACATACTGCTAACCTTGATCCGGAAATAAGATTTTTCCAACAGTCAGTCAAGCGCTGGTTAGTAACCACGACACGAGGTAAAAGCGCTTGGGAAGGACGCTCAGAATTTGAGCGTATTTTAGTTTCGGAAACGCCAACAGGAGAAATAGACATTCCTGCGGTTTTACAGCACCTAACATATTTACACATAAAACGCTTGGTTGTACTAGGTGGGGGTACATTAGTATCTTCTATGCTGGAAACAAATTTAATAGATGAACTATGGCTGACAGTCTGTCCATTGATTTTAGGCGGTGTCAATGCACCCACACCCGTAGATGGTAGAGGATTCGCAGCAAAATTAGCTCCCCACCTGCAACTGTTGGAGGTAAAAAAAGTCGCACAAGAAGTTTTTCTCCACTATCAACTACAACGGCAGATAGATTAAATTAGTCAATAGTCAGTTGTCAGTTATCAGTTATCAGTTGTCAGTTGACAGTTGTGCCTTTTCCCCCTTCCCCCTTCCTGACAGGTGTAGGTTTTTTATTGGTGTTCCAAAAACCTTGGTTTGGGGTGTAAGGGTGTAAGGGTGTAGGGGTGTAGGGGTGAATAAAACAATGATTTTCTCGTTAGTTTTA
>NZ_JACJSG010000092.1 GCF_014697625.1 Anabaena azotica FACHB-119
AATACTTGCTAAAGTGAAACAGTTCTAGATAGAAAGCGTTTGATGTTACGGTGACACTGCATCGCAATGTATTTCTTTTATCCCTAATCTAACCCTAAAAGATATCAGCGATCGCTCACCCAACTGGCTGCAACAACCTCTGCCACAACCGCGTGTACCTCTGCTGATCATCCGTGGTTCGCTTGAGGGAGCGATCGCTTTCTTAGAACCAACGACAATTGCTAACTTTTTTGCCTCAAGATGACGGGGTTCTTCACCCAAAATTTTCGGGCTGAATTATTTATCCGAAGTTTACAAAGCATCAGTGCGAGATATAGATTCAATCAACTCCTCAACTTCTTCTTCGTCCAAACATTGTTTCACTTGCCTGCTGAACCACTTGGATTCTTCCAGTTCTGTGTCATTGACCCGGTAAACCAGTAATGTTCCTGCAACACGGGCAAGAGTAAGAGGTGAAGGGGAAAGGTGGCTCAGTAGATCATACGCATCCTGGTATATTTCCATGACTGATGGTTCGTCCAAAGGATATCCCAACTGAGCAGAAAGCTGTTTTAGGTTCTCCTGAATAGATGAACGGAAGTCTGGATCTTCGGAATGGGAAACAGAGGTACTCATGATTGTCGTTCAAATGCCATTGGATTGGGACTTTAAGCAATATGTGGTGGGGTGAGTAAGGCAAAAGCAAGCCTGCTCAGGAATATAACCACAGCAGTATTAAAGATAGGACTTACGCATTGACAGAGAAGCCAAAATAACAGGTATAGTTTTCAAGGCTTAGAGCTAAATTCTTCCACAATATTTTGGCGATCACAAGCAATCAAGTGTGATTGACAAAAGCCTGAAACAACCTATTTACTGTGATACACAAGATAGTTATTTTGTACAGTGCGTAAGTCCTAAAAGAACCAAAGATAACGTAAATATAACGTGATTCGTAGAAACCCGCAGCCAGCATTAGCCTTGCCGTCCGTAGTGACACATGAGATTATCTACTTGCTGCACCGCAATTATAGTAATGAGTTCTGATCTGCTCTGTCATACGCCATGCCTTAAGTGGAGGCGACGGAAGCGGCAACTGGAATCTTGCGAGGGGTAGGAAGAAGTGGGTGGGGCTGCGATCGCACAAGGATATGCACTCTTGTGCGATCGCGCAGAAGTCACTCTCGCAACACTAGTCATAACTATACCACTAACAGCAAATTACTGAAAAATTTGAGTTACTGTCTATCAGATAGCTGTATGATTACAAGTACATTTAATATAACTACTAACACAAGTTAAATATGTATAATTCCAAAGAAGATTTTACAAGGGATGCCCTGAACTGTGGTTCAAGCTATTACTCAGATTCATCTTTACAACCACAAAAGATAGATGTAGCTTATGCTATCTATCAAAAAGCAAAGGCAGGATCAATTTTAGGTATTACCGTTGTTGGACGCTTACAACTCAAAACTCAAGGAGCAGATGGTGAATTTGTCCTAATTCCCTCAGATGAAACCTTCCCTAGCATTGATGAAGATATGAAAAAAAATCTTTTAACTCTAGACGAAGATTTCAATCAACAAAGTGGAAGTATCTTGAGTTCACAAAACTGGTCACTACTTGCTAATGATGCCTGGGTGTTAGGAGGACTTCACGCATTGACTGAATTTCACTTTGCATCCCCGTTAAGATGGAGCAATCTTTGGGATGAAAATAAACGCAGGATATTTGTGACTGCACGGGAGGTTATAGGCATTACATCTTTTGGTTATAAGTTGATTAGACCACAGCCTAAACTTGAAGCGGTGGCAGTCTGTGTTGATGAACAAGCTGCTAAGGGAGCATCATTGTTGACATACAAACAAAAAGTTTTTACCTATTCAGCAGAAGCTGACTTGCAACAGTTCTTTGCATTACTCCCCAGCGAAGTTAAGAAATAGAATGACCTGGTTAATGAATTGTTAGTAGTAAAGAGTTTATGGAAGGATTTAATTATAGCAAACAGGAAATATCTAAATAAATTATTCAATCAAGTTAAGAAACTAATTTAATTAAGGATTTATCAAGAAAGGCAGAGGGCAGCTATGCTGGAGGCAGAAGGAATACTGTTTTCTGCCCTCTGCACGACCGGAGGGAGTAAGGGTTTAAGACCCCCACCACAATCTCTGATTTTGTGGACTCAATTCAGTACGGTGCTGAATCCCCTTCTTAATTGTCCCTTCTGCCCTCTGCCTCCAGCATAGCTGCCTTCTTCAATTGCAGAAATTGAAACTTGCTTACAGAAATATGATGAAAAATCAGACCAGATAAGAGAGCTTAGTCAAGAAGTACAAGATTTGGCATTCTCAATCGATTTAACATCTGTTATTTTATAATCTAAACTACAAAGAATTATTTTGCAAAATAGTAAAAATTTATGCACATACTTAAAAAGTTGATAATTGCTACAGTAGGGGCATCATGCTTGATAATAAGTACAGGTATTGCTCCAGTCAAGGCTGCTTTATTAGAGTTTAACTTTACAGTAAAAGAGTTATTAACAAATGAATACTTTGGCACGGACAGTGGTTTCTTTACTTTAAACACTCAAACGAGAGAAATTGTTGATTCTGGTGGTGTACTGAATCCTCCAGATGGTATATTTTTAAGGTCAGTATTTACAGTAGATAATATAGATGGTAATACATTTTTAAATGTAAAAAACTTCAAATGTCGGGAGTTTTTGTTGACCCCAGATGGAAGCAAAGTTTGTTTTGGAACAGACAATTTTGCTAACGAAGTGAATTTGCAATTTCGAGGAGAAAATTTATTTAATCAATTGAGCAGTAATCCTTTTGTCTACGAAAACTCATTTGTTGTAGGAACACGCCCTGAAGCTGATCCTGATACTGGCTTTAATCCTTTTATTATTACAGGAAGTAACTTTCAATTCATTTCCTTTACTTTCTCTATTCCATATCCTGTAACTGCATTGCAGGTTAAAAACATAGACACAGCACAAGTAATACCTGAATCTACAACTACAACAGCAATATTAAACATTGGTGCTTTAAGTGTTGGTTTAATGCTGAAGCGTAAACATAAGACTCTATTTTAGTAGGAGAATATCTGGCGAAGCTGCCCTCAAGTGCTTTCCCCGGTGCAGCCGGATTGATCAGCTGCTGCAAAACAGCATTCAAATTGCGAGTACCCACCAACCCCCGTGACATCGGAGACAGCACTTGCACATCCGTTGCTCCCGTTGAATCCCAGTCGGGGGATATATTCACTGACCAATTCACAGATTGCCTGTACCCCATGCATGCTCTGGGGTGTGTCCGCCTCCGTGCCAGAGACAATCTGACTGTGGATTATCTGAGATTGGTTCTATATTTGGATAATCACCCTGGTTGATTTGATGCGCTACCGTCACGATCGCACTCTGTTGAGCTTGGCGGAATACTTGGGTTAGCTTGACCACCGGGACTTGCAGCGAAGTAATCAAGTCAGCCAGCACTTTACCAGGGCCTACTGATGGTAGTTGGTCGATGTCTCCCACAAGTAATAGCTGTTTCCCCTCCTTCACCGCTTTCACTAGAGAATATGCCAGAAACAGGTCTAACATACTAGCTTCATCGGCAATAATTGCATCACAATCTAGGGGATTCTCATTGTCCCGTTTGAATCCCATTGAGCGCGGGTCGAACTCCAGCAAGCGGTGAATCGTTCAATACGGTTCAGTTAAGGCTAAAAATCTTTGTCAAAGTCAATTTTTTTAACGAACCGCAAAGTACGCAAAGGACACAAAGGAAGAGAAGGAAGAAATGCTTAACACAGCTGTATTACCACTTGCTCCACTTGTGATATCCCCAAATGGAGCAGTTGGCGTAAATTAGAAGGGAGTGCGCGAAGCGCACAAGGTTTCAGATTTTAAATGCGTAAGTCCTGCTTTACTTAAAATTTCCTCCTTCCCATATCTGAAGTTGTCTTTCAGCAGCAACTATGCAATTAAGATACTTGGGTGGATACAGAAAATGATCGTAAGCTAAGGCCATCTGTCTAGCAGCTTCAGTATATGGCACTCGTCCTATTCCTGTACCCAATCCAGGACAGGCAATGGTGTTAATTTTTTGGCTAGCGTGTTGGTTATGCTGGCGAACTCTCAGCAGCATCGCCCACATCGCAATATAAGGAATATCTGTCCCAGCAATCATCATGGGAACTCGCATGGTAGGAGTATGAGCCAAAAAAGGATGTTTGTGATGACCTGTTTCCACAATCATTGATGTTCCCACAGGCTGTTCACCCAAGTAATCCTTAAGAATATGCTGCTGGACTCTTGCCATTAAGGAAGGGCCGAAAAAACGGATAATTGCCGCATCGATGCCACCATCCATCATGCCGAAAGAGTTAGCAGGGCTGACCATACAATCAAAATTTGGCAACCACTCGAAATAGTCATTCACTATTTCTACATTGGGTAAATAATTAAAATTCTGTTGAAAGGCTGCACACAACAAAGAGTCGGGAGCTACCAATATCAATTTCAAGCTTTTATTTCCTCCGCTTGAATACCTATTTTAAACGTCAGCTAGGGCAACAATCAACGGTTTTTCTGTATTATCAGCCTTGTCTTTTCTTTATACTACATATATAGTACAAGATATATCACCACATAAGTGGTGGCTGTTTATCTCTTGAACAAAAGGAAATTTTATGATTCCCCGAACACGCATCCGAAATATTGGTATCTCTGCTCACATCGACTCTGGTAAAACTACGCTGTCAGAGCGAATTCTCTTCTACACGGGCAGAATCCACGCTATTGAGGAAGTGCGGGGAGGTGGCAAGGGTGCAACGATGGACTTTATGCCGGAGGAAAAACTACATGGCATTACCATTACCTCTGCTGCTACTACCTGCGAATGGTACGATACCCAAATTAACCTGATTGATACACCGGGACATGTAGATTTCACTATTGAAGTGGAACGCGCCCTGCGGGTATTAGATGGGGCAGTGATGGTGCTGTGTGCTGTGGCGGGTGTACAATCCCAGTCGATTACGGTGGATCGGCAAATGAAGCGCTACCGTGTGCCGCGTTTGGCGTTCATCAACAAAATGGATCGGATGGGGGCAGATCCATTCCATGTAGTACAGGGAATACGCGATCACTTGCAACTCAATGCGATGTTGATCCAGTATCCTATCGGCAGTGAAGACCAATTCCAGGGAGTGATTGACCTAGTAGAAATGACTGCTGACTACTTTGAGGGTGAAAATGGGGAAAACCATGTGAAAAAGTCAATTCCCGAACCTCTTAGGGATGAGGCACAACAGGCGCGGGAAAAGCTGCTAGATGCTTTGTCGCTGTTCTCAGAACCGATGACTGAGATGTTACTGGCGGGTGAGGAGATTCCCAAAGCATTAATTTGGCAAACTATTCGACAGGCAACCTTAAGTCTAGAATTCACGCCTGTACTGCTGGGTTCGGCATTCAAAAATAAAGGAGTGCAAAACTTATTGGATGCAGTTGTACTTTATCTACCATCTCCCATAGATAGAGAAGTGGTAAAAACCGCATCGGTGAGTGTCTACCCTAACCCCGATGCTTTTTTGGTGGCCTTGGCATTTAAACTCACCGTTGAGTCCTTTGGGCAGTTGACCTATACCCGGATTTACTCTGGGACACTCAAACCAGGCGATACCGTCTACAACTCACGGACTGAACAGCGAGTGCAAATCGGCCGCTTAGTGCGGATGCACGCCAATAAGCGAGAAGAATTAAAAGTTGCCGTTGCTGGGGATATTGTAGCTCTGTTGGGTGTGGATTGTGCTTCTGGTGATACATTCTGTTCTGGGGAACCACTGGTATCTTTAGAGAAGATGTTTGTGCCGGAACCAGTGATTACGCTAGCGATTACGCCCAAAAAGCAGGAAGATAGCGATCGCCTTTCCAAGGCACTCAATCGCTTTCAAAGGGAAGACCCCACCTTCCGGTTGAGTATTGACCCCGAATCAGGATCAACTCTAATTTCTGGGATGGGTGAACTCCACTTGGAAATCTACCTAGAACGTATCCAACGGGAATACAATGCCGAGGTCTACGTTGGTACTCCCGCCGTGGCGTACCGGGAAACCATTAGACAACAAGCTACCTTTGACTACCGATTTAAGAAACAGTCAGGCGGCCCAGGTCAGTACGCCCATATTACTGGGTGGATTGAACCCACAGATGAACCGTTTATCTTTGAGAATCGGGTGGTTGGGGGTGCGATTCCTAAAGAATACATTCCTGCGTGTGAGAAAGGTTTCCGTGAGGCGATGCAATCAGGACAGCTGGAAGGCTATCCCGTAACTGGCGTGAAAGTCGTTTTGGATGGTGGTTCTTATCACCCAATTGACTCTTCAGAATTGGCTTTCCGGTTAGCGTCCCATCAGGCTATTGAGAGTGTGATCGCCAAAGCAAAACCCTACATCCTTGAACCCATCATGCTTGTAGAGGTGGAAACACCCAACGAGTTCATGGGAAGGGTTCAAGGTGATTTATCCTCCCGTCGAGGTTTGTTATTGGGTTCTGAGACAATGCAGGGATACACAGTGATTCGAGCCGAAGTACCGCTAGCGCGAATGTTTGGGTATTCTACAGAATTGCGATCGCTTACTTCTGGTATGGCTACTTTTTCAATGGAGTTTGCCTGCTATCGCCAGTCCTGAACTTATTAGTGGGACTTAAACATTTTTGAGGCAGAAACAAGCCTCAAACCCTTACAGTACAAGCAAAATACACAAAAGGCTCAAAAATGCTTGAAACCCAGATATATCAAGAAACTAGGCAAATCGATGTAAAGTCTTTCTTTATATACATTTGAGGTGTTTTCTAGCTAGTTTTTTGCCTAAGTCCCGTTAGAGGTTGAAGCTCTACCCGGCTAGAAGCCGGGAGATTCACAACGAGGCACTGTCGTGCCATTATTGTTATCTTGGAAAAACAGATCCAACTGTATCCCCAAGTTCCCAGGCACACCACGTTTGCTCTTGAGAGCGTGGTGTTGTCTCCTTTTAGACCCTGTTGATTCAGAGTTGGGCGTTTCAAACAGACATAGCTGTCTGGGTTCCGCAGAGTCCCTGCGTACCTTACGAATCTGTCTCAAAGTCAACTCAAATTGGTTAACGGCTTTAGACTTGATATTTCTTGCAGCTTGCAAATTGGCATCATCAACGTGACCACAATTAGTGCAGATGAATTTTTCACCATCTCTAGAGTCAGCATCAATATGACCACAATTGCTGCAAGTTTACGAAGTATGGCGAGGATTAATTTTAAAAACAACCTTTCCTGACTTTGCAGCCACGTACTCAATTTTAGAAATCAACGCATACCAAGAAGCATCTGCTATTGAACGTGATAACGCACGTTTGCGTGCTTGTCCATTTGATAGGAACCTTCTTTTGGTTTCATCATATTTAGGTTTGCAGCGTTTCATCATGCCAGAGATGTTTAAATCTTCTATGGCAACAGCATCAGCTTTTTTGACTATATCTTTAGCAAGCTGCCACTGATAGGCTTCACGTTTTGTTGCTATCCGATGCTGAAAAAGTGAAAGCCTTTGCTGGGAAGCGCGTCTATTGTTAGAGCGTTTTTTTTTACGAGAAACACAACGCTGACGAATACTTTGTAAACGCTTAGTTTTCTTGTTAGTGGCAAATCTAGGATTTTCTATTATTGAACCATCAGAACAGTAAACTAACTTACCAAGTCCCATGTCTAGACCAACGACAGTATTAATATCTGAAACTATCAGGAAGTACATTGAGGAGCAACGGCATCATGATATTACTTGATGTTCCGGCAATTAAAATTGCCGTTCGCACTACATCTCCAGCTATCAAGGACGTATGTGGGTTCTTGAGTCACCCACATACTCAGGAGTTTTGTGCTTCTCGTCTTACTAGATAAACACCAAAGCAGCAATGCCGTCTATGCTCTTGTAGGTGGGCATCACACTTATTCGATTACCATCACCAGATAGAGTTAGAAAAGAAAAATTAATGATAGTTTGAAATGATGGAAAGTTCATCTCAACCCCGAAGTGAATAACTCAGTATTAATTGCCCTGACCCTCGGCGCATCTATAGCCCTATCACCAGTGAGCATTGCTGGTACTGCCCGCCTTTCAACCCAAGCCATCAAAATGTCTTCCTTGAACCTCAGTTCCCAAAAATGGCAAAACCGCGTGCTACTAGTGTTTGCACCGTCTGTTGATAATCGTGATTACCAACAACAGATGCAGTTATTTAACCAGCACCAAAACGGTTTTACAGACAGGGATTTAGTTCTGGTTCAGGTTTTGGCAACAGATAAAAGCTATGCCAATAGACAATTAATAGATGAATCTTCGGCTGCTAAGTTGCGCGATCGCTTTGGAGTTGACAAAGATAATTTTCACGTTATTTTGATAGGCAAAGATGGTGGTGTGAAGCGCCAAGATGCTACACCAGTCCAAGCCACAGCAATATTTGAGCAAATTGACGCTATGCCTATGCGCCAACAAGAAATCCAACAGCGAGGTAGAAAGTAGCTATGACGATTGTTGTCCATCATCTCAACAACTCGCGATCGCAGCGTGTGCTATGGCTACTTGAAGAGTTAGGCATCGAATACGATATCAAGTTTTACGAACGCGACCCAAAGACGATGTTAGCACCAGCATCACTGCGCCAAGTCCATCCACTTGGCAAATCACCAGTGATTACAGATGCACAAGTGACTGTTGCTGAGTCGGGCGCTATTATCGAATACATAGTAGAGCGCTACGGCAATGGTCAGTTAATCCCAAAATCCGGTACGCCAGAGCGTCTGCGGTACACATATTGGCTGCATTACGCGGAAGGTTCGGCAATGCCACCTCTGGTAATGAATCTCATATTTAGCCGTTTTGGGGCAGGAGATAACAGGGCAAACGAAGCATTTATCGCGCCCCAAATTAAGCTTCACTTTGATTACATAGAAGCTGAACTTGGTAAGAGTACGTGGTTTGTAGGCGAAGAATTTACCGCCGCCGATATCCAAATGAGCTTTCCTTTGGAATTGGTTGCTATGCAAGCCGAACTTATCTCAAACCGACCAAAAATTAAGCAATTTATCGAACGCATTCATGCACGGCCTGCATACAAACGCGCCCTTGAACGTGGAGGCACATACGACTACACCAACAGCATTTAATAATTCTCGTACAAGAGCGATCGCCATCCTAAAATTCTTAGAGGAAAAGTTAGTGTGAAAGCCATGAAACAATTATTTACCGCTTTCGAGAAGGCTTGGCTTATATAAAGAGATAATAGTGATTGCGCCACCACTCTACTAAGTGAGTCGGCGTAAATAATTATTGTTGCAACAAGGCAAAGGGCATGGGGTAGGGAGCAGGGGGAGAAAGAGTTTGAGACTTATTTACTTTTGTTTACATATTTTGGTTTTATTGCACCGACTTACTTACAATCCCTGTGCGATGGCAGTTGATTCTGATAACAATCCCGATATATCTAAAACACGCTGTAACCACAAGCTTACCCTGGGTTAAAGCTGTAGCATCAGACCTAATTTTTTCCCAGTTAAATAGCCTTAAACATTTTGAAGAGTGAAAATTAATATTAATTCTCAACGGTCTAGACGATTGGGCGATCGCTCTCATGAGAAGTGCGAATCTCAATTTCTATGGAGCTAAGTTTGTCAAAAACCTGTTGAGTTCGATGGATCGGCCACCAATCGTAAAGAAAAATTTCCAACGGTCGCCACATTGCTACCCAACCAACAATCAACAGCCCTTCTGTGAGGATTTTCGCAAACGTACCATCACTGAACAAAGTAATTAGTTTGCTAAGACTAATACATAAGCTTAAAAACAGCAGACCAATCATCAATGAAGTTTGACCTTGGCGGAGAGTCTGACGCAGTTCTCTAGCCGCGTTATGCTTTCTGTAATCAAAATAGTTATGGATAGCTTCATGTAGAATTGGTATTTCTTCATCGTGACCCTGTTTGGGTAGATAGAAAACCAACTTCAGAGGAGTTTTGAGTGGAAATTCGCTTACAGACTGAACAATATAAGATTCGGCATCTTCATCAAGGTCTTTTTCTAAAAATGGCGATGGGTCAAATGAGTTAAATATTTGACTCACATTACTGAGGCGAATTTCAATTAAGTATGTGTCACCTTCATTTTTATAATAGGAATTTAATTCTTGCACATAAAGACCTCCTGAAAGTCAGTCGTCCCCCCCTCATCCCCCCTGTACCCTTAATGATAAGTCTTGAACTGAATACGACATCAATCCCTGGTTTTCAACACAGCAATCATATCCGGTATCACCGTGGTCGGAGCGATCGCCTGTTTCCTGAAATTCTTAGAGGATAAACACCTCTTGGGCGATCGCCCCCATCAGATTCTTAGAGGAAAAAGCAAGGTGTATAACTGGTATTATGCCAAAAATCCCCCAATACGATCACTGCCAGTTCTACTCCCATGACCCCCACCTCTTTGCAGCTTAAAGACTGGAATTTTTTTGCAAAACAGAAGATGGTTTGGTGTGAGGGCTGACAGAACATTATTGAGATAGGCCGCGATCGCCTCCTCCTACTTCTGGAGGAAAAGTCAGCAAACAGCGATGCCTAACGGCGGCAAGCAACGCTTTTACTCTTGGTATTAGCTATGCTGATACTGTTGGCGAATGTAATACATCTTTGTATTTTACAATATTACGCAAGCTCAAACCTTCAATTTGTGGTTGCGGCATTTAGTTGTAACACCTTTGTTTATGTGTTTGTAACACTTTCGCCAACAGTATCCCTAATGGTTGTCCTACTCGCTCTAATGGCAAAGTGGTTTCTAGTGTCGCAATTTTTCCAAATTCAATTATCTCTTTAGATGAAATCTTTGCACCTAATGGTGATTTGTTAGTTTCTACACCTATAGAATTTCGGAGAGTTGAACCAATACCAGAATCCTCCTTTATCATTGGGTTATTAGCTATTAGTCTTTGGGCTTGGGCTAAAGTAATATCTAGATGCACAGGTAAAATTTGACGAAGTTAAAGCTATCGGTGAAATGACAGCCATAATCTAACTCAACGCTATCAATAAACTTTTGGCAAGACTGCACTATGGCACATCAAACTAATGACTCTCTTGTAGAAAGCCTTAAGCAAGCAACCGAAGGCATTGTTTACACAAGTGAATCAGATTATCCTTTTGAGGTAATTCATTGGCAAACTAATGGTGAACCAATTACAGCCGAGACAATTATCAAAAAAGCGGGAACACAAAAAGATATTGCTGTTGAGGTTATAGATTTCTCTGAGTTTTTCAATCCAGAAATCCCTGACCCTGACTGGTATGGAACTCAAGAAAAAGCCGAAGCAGCCAGATACAAAAAATTAATGGAGATTTTCAGGCATAACCTAAGTAATATTCAGGTCTATCGACTAGGTGAAATTGAAGTTGATATTTACATTTTAGGTCAGTCTGGTAATGGAGATATTATTGGTTTATCCACCAAATCCATAGAAACCTAAATATCAAGAACCCTTATCAATTTTTGCTTCGATTACATCTTGAATATCTTTCGGCACGTTACTAAAGAAATCGTAGCCAGTTAACTTTTCTATTTCATCCACTGAAGTAATATAACGAAATCTACCATTATCTCTAACAGTCCAAGGATCTTGTTTCACTCCTTGTTTGTGAGGCATATTTACAGCAATTACACGAGTATTTTTAGTGACTCCTTTTAGCCCCAACCCAGGCTTGTCAAGAATCAAGATCACTTTCCAAGAACTAGCAGGCACATTGATTTTATTTTGAGAAGTTCTGCCTGTCAAAGTAGATTTGAATCCGTTAGTTCCTTCTCCACCAGTACCAGCGCCGCCAGCAATTATATAAAGCTCTTTATCTTGCGTAGCTAAATCTCTACTATATCCAATACCTTAGCCAAAATCAGAGAGTGAAGAGGTAGGGCGTTTCGTAGTAGAGTTGTTGTCTCTCACAACGACAACTCAAAAACCACTTATCGCCCATGCCCGATATCTTATC
>NZ_JACJSG010000093.1 GCF_014697625.1 Anabaena azotica FACHB-119
GCCTTGGAATTAGAAACCAAAAAAGCCGATGGTCACTCTTGGAAATATCGTAAAATTACTGATGAGAGTTGGAAGCAGGCCCAGATGTATTTGGCGCATAAGGAAGCAATTAAGGCAACCCAGCCAGTAATAGATGTGGCCGCCGTCCCCCAAGTAGATCCGATTGTGCCAATACTAGCTGAAGAATTAGCGGCGGCCACCACTAGGGAAGAATGCGAAAACCTGTTTATGACTGTCACCGAACAGCAGAAGAATGAAGCCTGGGCAATACTGAGTGATGAGCAGCAGCAAAAGATACTTGCACTTTACGAGCCACAAGTAATTCAACCAAGTATCTTTGACCAACCCCCAGTAGTAGAAGCTGGGGAATCTTCGGCGGTGTCAATTGACCAACCCCCAGTAGTAGAAGCTGGGGAATCTTCGGTGGTGTCAATGGTCAACAATCATGAGTTAGTAGTCAACACTGATGAGTCAACAGTCACTAGTCAACAGTTACCAGTCAACAGTCATGAGTCAATAGTTAACAGCCAGCAACAGATAGATAATCCTGTGGGCCATCGTTGCTGGGTATGGCATTTTAGCGAATGGAAGGAGGCCATAATCCAAACTTGGGAATATAGGCCACATGAAAAGTTTTTTAAGTCGGCTGTAAGTTTTATTGACAATTCTTTTACTCGGCTTGTCTGGGTCAGGGAAGCAATATTTTTCCCAAATCAGCAATAAGCTATCTGCTCAAAAGGCTTCAATTCCTCTTGAGTAGCAACAAGAATCAGAAAATTATATTTAATCTCACCTAATAAAAACACTGTGCTATTGTTTGTGAGGCTCTTGTTAAGTAATCGAGTTGAGTTGGCACGCTTCTCAATGCTGGATTAGAACTTGTTAGTTGTGCGTATAAACCTAATAACAAATCAGGGTCAATTACAGCTAATCCCTGGTTTTGTATATAAGCATTCCTTGTAACTATAATTACTGGTTGACCTTGAAAGAAGATAATAGGCGGATTTAAACAAAAACTGTTGTATGGGCTATATAAACCGTGCTGACTGCCATACATTCCATGTGGATTACTGATGCTGTATAAGCCGTGTTGACCGCCATACATCCCATGTGGGTTGCTAATTGAGTTTGAATCGTACTGATTATTTGATAGCAATCCTAAAAATTGCCCATTAGCACCCCACAATTGACCAACGCCGTTGATAGCAACTAAAAAATCTAGAATTTGCATTATTTTTCATCTATAGATTCTTTATTTCAGTTTCATAAAGAAACGCTCTAAAGCGCCTCAGTAGCAACAATGAACTCTACATGAAGATATTGTTTACCAGAGCGAAGAAGAGGCAATCTAGCGTCAGTAACGAGTAAATGAGGCATACTACAAGGTCAAAAATCGCCTTGAGGCTATCTCAGTACAGATCAAGCCAAGTCATGTATAACATTTGGGACACCCCCCCTTTAAATTTAAGTATTCAGTATATATTTAGGGGGGGGTGTCTCTCAACTAGCCCCGAAAATTCTCAATAAGCTGAAGCTCAATTTGTATTATGTATGTTGTACACAGGGGATTGAGGAAATACTAAAGTAGCTGTAGCTGCATCGTAAATGTAGCAAGTAGACAATGCCTTACTAGATGATGCTGGGCAATAACCCCAAAATGTAGTTAACTAACATTACCTTCTTAATCGCCTAAACTGGTTTGGCTTTTCACTAGGAGAGTTAGCTAAAAACTGGGCTTGTTGCTGCTGTTGTTGCATTAAGAGTTGATTGTGGAAATTATGCAAACGTTCTTGAACCTCTGGCGATTCTAAATTTTTCCAGATAAGTTTCATTTCCTTAGTCTTTTTATTTTCTTCCCAAGCTAGATAATCTTGAGTCTGAGCTTCCCACTGCACTATAGAAGCTTGTAATTGTTGTTTTTGAATAAATAATTGATGAATAGTGTTAATGGTATTTAACTGCTGGTCTATCAGAGAATTATATTTATTATTTAACTCATGAAACGGTAAACGTTCCATTGATTTAATCCTTTGTTCTTGATGAGCGTGTTGTGTCCACAACCTATCAATTTCTGCTTGTAGTACAGCAATTTGCTTGTTAATACCTTCCCTATCGATTGGCGGCGGTAGTTGTGCCACAGGTTCAGAGAAATATTCTCTAACAGCTTGTTCTAAGTAAAAAAGTTCTTGGTCGGTCAAAGCCGAGATGGCTGGATGAATACCGCTATCCTCAACAAAAGCTGGTGGTTCATCAGGGCTAGTAGCAGTCAAAAATACAAACTCTGGCTGTGTGTCAGGTGGTGATTTCTCAACAACCCCTGGGGTGAACTCATTGTTAACAATAGGTGGCTCTATTAATGTTTGAATTTGGGATGATACTTGCTTTGTAACAACATCACTGTGAAACTGCTTTGATTGCTGCTTTTGTAATTCCTGTTGCCGTAGTAAAAAAAGTGCGTTTTCTCTGGCTTTGGTAGATTGAGCTAGGGATAGTAATTTTTCTTTATCCTCTGTGTAAAGTTTCAACGAATACCGAGCGCGGCTAACAGCAGCATAAAAGCTTTCTTGTCCAATAGTGTCATCAGCAGCTATGAGAACTCTGTCAGCCGTTTTACCCTGAATACTATCTGTAGTAGTGACAATGGCATAATCCAAGTGTTGGGCTTGTTCTAGGTTGATAATGTCAGTTCGACCGCCATCTAAATACTCGATGTGAGCATTAGAGCCAGCAATTGTTTTAACTACAAACTCTTGCCCGTTGCGTCGCCCCAGTTGTCGGTCGTTTTTAGTCCAGCGTAAGCGATCTCCTGGGGCAATTTCGATGCTGTGAGATTGATAAATCGCCTTATCAAATCTCGTGTCTACTTGAAAATGCTGTCCATGACTATCTTTGAGAGTAAGGGTATCATCATTCTTGCCCACAACCTCATAGAGTTGACCTTTTTCCAGCCCCCGGCGTTTATAATTACGAGTCGGCATGAGCAGATCACCCAGTTCAAAATTATGGGTGTAACGTTTTTGAACTCCTGTTAAGTCCTTGGCTTGAAGCTGTTTAGTTATAACCGAAGTTCCTAAACTGCCCTCAGATTTGAGACGCTCCCGAATGGCTTGGGTAATTGCCCGTCGTTCGTGATTGGTTCCCACCAATACTAGGGTTTGCGCTCGTTGTTCGGGTGTAGCTGCTACATACTCATCAGCGATCTCCGAAATTTTAGATTCTGGTGTAACAGTCTGGATACAACCTTGTTCATCCAAACGGTTAAATGCTTCCTCAACAGCGCCAGAGGCAATCAAATTTACTGCTAATGCCAGCTTTGGCGCACGTTGTTTATGAGATTCGTTGAGGTAGCTAGTTTTGATTCCTGCCTGTTGCAGCGACTTGAAAGGGTTGCCAGCTTTTACGGCTGATAACTGCTTTGTCTCAGCTATTAACAACACCCTAGCTTGCTCAAGGTCAGCCCGTTCCAAAAGCGCGAGGGCATCTTTAGCACTTAGTAAACCTGCTTCATCCACCACCCAAATTTGATTAAGTGCAATTGTCTCTGGTGGAGTAGAGACTAACAGCCTAGCGACAGTTTCAGCTTGTATATCTAACTCTTGTTCCAAAACAAGAGCGGCGGTAGAACTACAAGCAAGACCTTTGATGGTGTAGCCCAAGGCGGCGGCGATTTCCTTCAACTCCTTGAGAGCGAAAGTTTTACCAGCACTGGCGACCCCTAGCCAAGCCGTAAATTGATCCGTTGTGGTGACTACATCCAAAACAGCCTGATGCTGGTCACGGTTGAGAGCAGTTTTCTCTAGGTGGCTTTGGGCTATTTCTGGGTGAGTGATGGGGGTGAGTTTACCCTGCCCCGACTGCATCAACTTAATGGTGGCTATTTCTCGGTGAACTGCCTTAAGTGTAGTAAAGTCTCGTCTGATATCTGATAGTTTAAGTAATTCAGCATTTTCAGCAATTAGCCCTTCAATTTGGGTGACATCAGTAGTTAGCTCAAGGTCAAGGATAAATTTTTCTAAATCTTCCTGAGCGAAAGATACATTTTTCTCTGAGCAATAAGCGATAGCTGCTTCTAGATGTTCTTGGGTAATAGCGGTTGGCTGAATTTGATGCAACGGGGTTTCTATTTGTACAAATTGAATACCTAAAGCATCAGCTTCTTGTTGCCATTTAGCTTTCAACTGCTCTGGGCTGATGTTCTGCTTTGCTTTGCGCGTGATGTTCCAAGCCCCTTCTCGTTCCGACCATGTTGAATTTTCGCCAACAACTTTTAATATCTGCTGCCTGCGCTTAGAAAACTCATCTAAATCCTGTTCACGAAATCCCTTGATTTCAAATTGACCGTGTTTCTTGGGGTCTACTTTATAGCCAAGCCGTTGGACTTCAACAGCCAGATGATGTTGGTAGACCATGCCAAGGAATTTCTTATTTCTAAAAATATCCTGATTCGATAGACTCTGCCATTTGCCATCCTCAAGCTGAGTCATGTTCATAATCAGGGCATGAGTATGTAAATGGGGGTCTAGTTCTCTACTTTCAATATGGTCAAATTCAGCCACTACCAAATTGCCCGTTCTGACTACTTTTCGCCCTGCATCTGTAGTTACCCTGGTGTGGCTGTAGCGTTCCTCAATGAGGAAGAGAGTTTTTCTGACAGCTAAACGGTGAGCATCAATCAGCCTTTCATCTCCTCCTACTAAAGCTTGTAAGCTGACACTCTTGGGTGCGGAGAAAGTGAAATCTGTAGCGGCACGGCGTTCTGAGGAATTGAGCGCCCTGGCGTACAAAGCTTGGCTGCCATCCGGTGATCTGCCTAAGACAATATTGGTAAAAATTTCTTTATCCTCAATAGCACCTGACAAGCCCAGTTTCTCAGCACCGTTACCAGACCAACGAGAGTTTAGCTCATGGTCATAACCTTCCATGAAGTAATTTACAGCTTGCTGGGGCTGGGTGTTCTTGGCAGTTAGCATTCAGCTAAATGTTACGTTTGTAGTATTGAAGGTTTCAAAATTGAGTCAAAAAATTTTTGTCTCAATTAAATTTTAAAACTTGTGCGAAAAACTTGCCTAAACTTTTAGGCATAATGTGCGAAACTTTTGGTTTTTAAAATGCCGTAAATTTGCCGTGAATTTAACATGAATTTAACGTCAAATGACATGAATTTGCCGTGAAATTAACATTGTCGCCGTCGTGAAAAAATGAACTTGCCGTGAAAATGACATAGATTTAACGTGAAAATGACGTGGATTTACCATAGATTTAACATAAAACTGACATTGTACACTGTGATGTTTTGCTACCTAAAAAAACGCTTACTGAGATTGAAGTAAATTAGTAAAAATAAAAAACCAGTAGACGCGAAAATTTAGCAGCCAATCCTGGGGTAAAAGAGAAAGCAACAGTGTTAGCAGTCGCGGTTGGTCATTGGTTATTAGTCATTGGGAGTAAGAACAGGCAACGGGGAAGACGCGGCGACAGCCGCCGTCGTTGGGCATCATCGATGCCAGTCCAGGGTGTGAGCATAAAGCAATAGGTGTGATTCATTAGTAGCACTGTCCCAAGGAGCAAGTTTTTAAAAGCTTGTTGATGATCTCGCGCCTGACAGTCCTAGTCGTGCTGCACCTTCACCTTCACCAGCGTGATGTTCCTTGTTGCTGGCCATTCTTGAGGTAGTAAGTAAGTGCCATAGAAGAGGAGATATTAGTAATGGTCAGCATAGCTTTACCTCTGCCGTCAACTTTATATAACTTAATGTCTCTAGCTTGGGCAATTCTTTGTGTATATATATGTCAAAGCGCATTTACTCAGACAAAACCAATTGGTTTTGATGCAGAGTGAAAAATTTTTAGTAGTAGATGCAGTTCAAAAAAATTTTCTCCACAAGTTTTGTTGAAGTTCAATATAAAAAATATCTGTCAAAACTTTCAGAAACTTTTGGCGTAATGTGCGTAATTATTAGGGCATATTTTTGTTGTGTTATTGTTGGGAAATATTGGGAATCATTGGGGGATATTGGGAATTGTTGGGGGATATTGGGAATCGTTGGGGAAATATTTAGTTAATGATAATTTGTTCAATAATCAATGTTTAATAGAAGAGTAATTGGGTTGAAGTTGGGATAAATTGGGAAATATTAGGAATTGTTGGTCAGGATTGGTCAATATTGGTGAGGGTTGGAATTATTTGGTTTTACTAATTATTTTTTGTTGGTTTACAGTAAAAATATTGTTGGAAACAAGCTGAAACCCTTAAAAAATCATTGTTCAATATTTATTGAGACTTTTTAGCATTTAATAGTAAAAAAATTTCTGAAAAAATTTTGTAAATTTATTATTGAGTCTCGAACTAAAAACCTCAATGACTAAAATAGTTTATCAATCACTGTCTGAAATTCCTTAAAGCTTAAGTGACTTTCCCCATCTTGTGAAAAGTCAGCAAACAATGAGTAAAAAATTAATATTGGCAATACTGCTTATGACTGCCAAGGCGAGGGGATAGGCGTTGTGGAAAGTACCTTAGAGGCGCTCAACCTAATAGCGGTTTTAGAGCAAGTCGGACATGAAACCTCTGTTAGGTCGGTGGTCAGCGTTTCTACCTCACACAACAAACCCTGTTGACAGTGCCAGCACTCGAATATCACGCGATTTACTGGTAGGTTACAGTCAAGTATCTTAACGTGTTGAAATTTCGGTGTTTCGGTTTCTACTTTCTTGGGCTTGTAGGGTTTTTTGGTTTCTTTGGACTCCATTGATCAACCTTTCTAACTCACAGGTATGGCGATATTAATCTAGATACCGCTATTTTAGGCGAGGGTGCGATCGCACAACATGAATACACCCCCACAACAGGACACAAGCTGAATTGTGTGTTTGTAACAAAGCTTTTATTCACGTAGCTAATCTTTCAATTAAAGATAAAAGTCTTCTGTCACGTCCAGCGTTTTTGGATGTTGATGAAAGGTGGCTAGGTGCAATTTCTAAGAGATCGTCTTGTTCGCGTGTAAACCAGTCTTTTATAAATTTTTTTACATCTTCAGAGGCTTGCTGTATTTCCTCTTCTAATGAAGGACAACCATCTAGTAGTAGTATAATGTCTTCCAAGTCATGACTATAGTAATAATTACCGTTACCTCGTCCCAGAAATGCTTCAATTTTTGATGCTAAGAGATAAGGTACTGGAAATATATTTATTTCTTGTCCGCTTGGAAGTTTATAGATAATTGAATTTTTAACACCAGGCTCATACCAAGAATTAGAAAAGCCAAGTGCAGAGGAATTAGTTGGCATAATATCCATTATTAAGTTTTGATAACGCCAACGACATATCACTCTGCTTTCTATATCTTCTTCAAGCCCAATCTTGCGAAGTTTTTCAGAAAAATGATAATACTCGGCAGTAGATGTGATTTCAACAACACAATCAACATCATTAGTAGAACGTACATCACCAGAAGAAAGTTCATCAAGATAAAGTGAGATTGTTGCACCCCCTACAAAAACTATTTGTTTGTGTACATCTGCAAGTAAATTTGCAGCTTTTTCCAGCATTTGAACTGACTCATTCATTTTTTAATCAATCTCTGCTCAAGCTCTTGACTTGCAATATTCTGTTCACGCACACGACCTACCCGAATTGCATCAACTAAACTAAGCAATTCATGTAATTTTGGGTCATTTTTTACTGCGGCTGGAACAGATTTATACAAAGGATTAACACTTAGCCCTTTAACAGAACCCTCTGGATCGCTCCAAACATAAGCACCGTAGGCATCATTAGGATCTACACTGATTAAGTTTTTCAAAGGCTCGGCAGAATGTCCTGTGGGTATACCTCGACTTAAAGTACCAGGTTTTTCAGGGAACACATACTTAATCCCATGTATGAGAAATTCGAGTAAAGAGCGTTTTTTGACTTTTCTAGAAGAACAATCATATAAATCGCTAGACTCAGAGCGTTTTAAAGCAGCATGAACCTCAGATTGGCTCATATGTAAACTCTGAGCTAGTTCACTGTAAGTCCATTCAGAACTTTGCAAGCTATGTACCTTAAGCAGAACAACAACGTCTTGAGGCTTCAACATAGTATTATCTTTCAACGCTATTGATAAACAGATAGTACAATAATATTCTATATTCGCAAATCGCAAATAGCAAATCTTTTAAAATGTTTGTAAAAATAGGTATCCGCCAAGATACACTTCTTGGTAAAATAGGCTACTGCCTATACGCACAAGTTTTGCGTCGCGCATCTTAGATCAATAGCTTGTAGGTTCGCTTTGAGATTTCTTTACAGCCCAGTAATTGCTGCTGTTGCTGCTGTCACTGGTGATGTCCTATATATCGAGTTATATTAATAGGACAACATTTGACAAATTATTCAAATAAATATTAAGTAATAGCCGAAGACTTAGCTTGATATACTTCCATGCTTAAGGAGAGTTAATGGTAACACATAGTCAAATTATTCATGAAATTTCGATTAAAAAACTTAAAAACATTTCTCAGGTAAGTATTAATTTAGAAGGCTCACCATTGATATCGTTAATGGGAGTAAACGGTTGTGGGAAATCAACTATTCTATATGCTTTATGTTGTGTCTATAAACCGCTCAGAAAAGAAGATGAAAATTACAAGTTTTCCAGATTTTTCCCACCACATAATCACTTTAATTGGACGGGTTCATATCTATCTATTAATTATAGTTTTAGTGATGATACTCATAAATACTTTCATGCAATCAAAGATTATTCAAAAAAAGATAGATGGGTAATTTATGAAAGAAGACCTGAAAGATATGTAAAGTTTGTTGAAATAAAGACCTGTGTTCCAGTAATTGAATCTGAAAATAAAGGACAAAAAATTCAGTACACAACAGCAACACAATCAAATGAGTTAGACATATTAATTCGTCAAAAAGCAGGTTATATTCTCAACAAGGATTATGATAGCCTACACGTACATACATATGATAATAAAACTATTATTGGAGTAAAAGTTGGAACTACACAATATTCAGCATTAACAATGGGGGCAGGAGAACAAAGAGTATTTACAATACTTGATGCTGTTTTTAGAACACCCTATAATTCAAGTTTGATTTTAATAGATGAAATAGATTTATTATTACATCCACAGGCTCTTAAAAAATTAATTACAGTTATTTATGATCGTGCTATTGAAAAGCATCATCAAATAATATTTACTTCTCATAACACTGAATTATTTGAATTAAAAGATAAAGTTGAATTAAGGCATATTCATCAAACTGAACAACATACAGTTTGTATGGCCAATACAACTCCAGATATTACTCGCCGTATGACTGGGAAACAGATAAAATCAATTGAAATATATGTTGAAGATAACCTTGCACAAGCAATTGTTAGCCACATTTGTAGACTATGTGGGGTTTCTAAAGATGTAGTAATTTATAAATATGGTGCTGCTACAAATGTATTTACTATTTCTGGAGGGCTAGCCCTTTCTCGTCAATCAATCGATAGTGCTTTATTTGTATTAGACGGAGATGTCTTTGTTACTGAAGAAGAAAAGAAAAAACAAATCAAAAAAGTTGTAACAGGGCATGGCTTGGAAATAGATAATTTGCGAGATAGATTATTAACACATTTAACGCAATTTAATTTACCAAAAAATGCAAAACCAGAAAAATTTATTTTCAATTGTATTCGCAATATTCAAACACAAATTGATTATGAAAGTGAAGAAATTAAAGCTTTAGTTTCTGATATAATTAATGCTGGAGATCACCATAATTTAGTAAAAGTTTTAGTAGAACAGATGGGATGTTCTGAAGAAATAGGCTTAAATAGTATAATTAGAGTTTTTTCACAAACACCTGAATGGTCAAACTTTTCTGAACCAATAAAAGTCTGGTTAACAAAGAAAAAGCACGAATTATATGGTTGATTTATATAAAAGCATTTAAGTAGAGGCAAGGGCTAAATTAGCCTAAAAATGGGCGCAGTGGACGCGAGAAGCAGTCAAGCCAGGGGGAGACGCGGCGACAGCCGCCGTCGTTGGGCATCGTAGATGCCAGTCTAGGGGTGAGGGAATGGGGAATAGGGAGTGAGGAGTGGTGAGGGCGATCGCTACGGTTTGGGCAGGTCAAAAGTAATGGGGTGCAAATTGAAAGTAGGCGATCGCTCGAACGCGAGAGGCGGCGGCGGTCGGTCATTGGTCATTGGGAGTGGGGAATAGGCAGGCAGTAGTCACTCTAACGCGAGACGCGGCGACAGCCGCCGTTGTTGGGCATCGTAGATGCCAGTCCAGGGGTGAGGGAACGGGGAATAGAGAGTGAGGAATGGTGAGAGCGATCGCTACGGTTTGGGCAGGTCAAAAGTAATGGGGTGCAAATTTAGAGTAGGCGAACGCTACAGTTTGGGCAAATATGAGAAATGGGGTGTAGTTTGGGAGTAGGGAGTTAGCCAGAAATGAGAAATGGGGTGCAAATATTGGGAGAAAACAACCATACTTGCAGAAATGGGGTGTAGGTTGTGAGTGAGAAATTAGACAGATATAAGAAATGGGGTGCAAATTTAGAGTAGGCGATCGCTACGGTTTGGTCATTTGTAAGAAATGGGGTGTGGGTTGCGTAGTGGAAGTGTAAATATGGGTCAAAAAAAGACCATACTTGCAGAAATGGGGTGCTGTGGGGTAGTGGCAAGTTAGGCAGACATAAGAAATGGGGTACAAAGATAGAGGCAAAGATGACCATACTTGCAGAAATGGGGTGCTGTTTTAGTTGCGAAAATGGGGATATTTGCGGTAATTTGTGCAAATACAGCCTCATAAATGCAGAAATGGGGTGTATCACAGGAGTGAATTGCATGAAAAACCCGAAGCGAAAACCAAATTTGCAGGAAAAATCTGAGCAATCAGCCCCGTTTGCATAAAATGGGGTGTATCTCAGGGGTAGCTTGCATGAAAAACCTGAGCCATAAGCAAAATCTGCAAGAAATGGGGTAAGTAACCGGGGTACACAACACCCCACTCATCGATGAGTGGGGTGTTGTGTACCCCG
>NZ_JACJSG010000094.1 GCF_014697625.1 Anabaena azotica FACHB-119
ACCTTGAGTAATCTGCGCCATTCAGATTCAGTGTACCCATCCCCCCCATTGCGGAAACGAGTATCAAAACGGGCTAAGTGAATCTTGAATATTTCGTGCCGTTCACCGTAATTAGGGAGATCCACTTTGAAAATCTCGTCAAAGCGTCCACTCCTGGTTAATTCAGGAGGCAACCACTCAATATTGTTAGCAGAAGCGATAATTAAAACCTCACTTGTACGCTCTTGCATCCAGGTCAGTAACATCCCTGCTAGGCGTTTGGATAAATCATCATCCCCCGCGAATCCCTTATCAAAATCATCTAGGTATAAAATTACACGGTTAATCCGGTCTACGAGTGCGAGTAAGTTTTTTAATTTGTACTCGGCTAAATTACCGTAGCTGCGAAAACTTCCCCACTCCAAAATAATCAGAGGTAGCCCCAATTGCGCCGAACAAGCTTTAGCCGAGTACGATTTTCCCGTACCCGGTGGGCCGATGAGTAAAACCCCCTTGGGTAAGCGCAGATTATAGGCTTTCGCTAGTGCCGTCAACAAGCGCTTGTAAGTTTTAAACGCCTCCTGTATCAGTTCTAAACCACCAATGGGTGTGCTTGGGGTTTGCAGGAACTGGATGTTATAAATCCGCTTAAATAATTCAATTTTATAAGCGGACAGTTTTTCTACTAACTCCAGTGGTGTAACTTCAGGTGCGATTGCTTTCAGCACTGCGCTCCGCGCAATCGCCTGTCTGATGCCATAATCAATATCAGCTAAGTACATCCCCACGCCTGCGATCGCAGTTGCATGAATATCGCCCTTACTGTAATCAGGTAATACTTCGGTTAGGTAGGTGCTTATCTCCTCAATGCTTGGCAGTTGTTGAATGACTGTTGGAATTTCGGGGGCAATGTCAGACGACACCGTAGCGTTTGGGCCTAAGAGAATTGCTGTCTTTTCTTCATTGTGATTGTACAGTTTCAGGTTAATCAGGGCTGACTTGATCCACTCGGCTGTTAAGAAAAAATCGGGGTCATTAGTCACATCTCCCAGCCAGGGGAATATCCCCTCCAGTATCAAAATGCCTTCTAAATCAGTAGTTTGCCAGAACCGAAGAATTTCAAAGTAATGTTCGCGCCGAGTTTTGACAATCGCCTGCTGATACTGGTCAATTTTCGGTAAAGTTAACCCATTCTCATTAGCCTTCAACTGATATAGTGCATCATCCTCCATCGTCCACAAATAACAGTTAATGTCCAGGCGCTTGCATTCACTAGCTAAATTAGTAAGTAGCCTACGCCTCTCTTGCAATGGAGACTCGACAGCTATCAGCTTATTGTTAAGTTTAATTAATCCAAATATTTGCTTGATTAACTCATTACTCATGAGGGTTTTCGCTAAATTTTTCCCCAATATTATTCATAGCTCTTGCTCTTTACTAGTTACTTTCGTGCCTAAAAAAATAGCACGAAAGTAACTTGACATTTGTGCAACTATAGTTCTATTTCTCGGCTGTTGTGTTGGCGTTGTTGCAGTTGACGAGAAAAATTGACTAATTGGGTATTCCAATCCGAGTCGCACTTAATTTGAGTCGAGTGTGGCAGTAGTTGTTTAACAGCCTTTGCCGCAGTTTTTTGTGTAAAAGCTATCTGTACATGGGGAATATTACTTAATCTTTCAACTTTTAAGCTTCTTGGGTCGTCTACTGCTATGTAAAGTGTTCGGTTCTCTGGTATTCCTTCCTTTTGATATTCCAGCATGGCGAATGAAATGGTATCAATCGGAGACTCACACAGGACAGCAGTGCTAGTTTTATCAGTAGGGTTTTTCCCCAGAGTAAAGTAAAACCAGCAAGAGCGGCGAAGTGTACCTAACTCATAACCTGAGAATGTATTAGCTGTACCTTGTAAAAATGCACCTTTGGTATTTCCGTCGAGATCCCGCATCACAAATACTGCATTTGTTTTTGAGTCGGCATAAACTAGCCCCTGCTGGTGTAGCATTTGCACACAATCATCGGGGATGCCCCGTTTTTGAGTAAGGTAACGTTCAACGGCAGTCCAGTTAGCTTTATTCTCAACGGGTAGGGTGAATTGGGGCGCACTTTGGGTTTGGATAATGTCAGATGCTGTTTTTTTAGCAAGGAACATCGCTGCACGTTGCGCCCCAACTTCCCCAAATCGCTCATGTAACCATGCGATCGCTTGAACTTGGTCACATTTATTAACCTGTTTCACCAAGTCGAGCGCCCCATTACCTTTAATGGGGGAACCCGGAGCAATGTCAGTAAATCCAAAGCCATCTATATTAATGATGTGGTTTCGTCCTACCCATTTATCTCCTTTACGCCACAGTCCCAACTCCCAGGCGACATCATCTAAGGCTAAGTCAGTTGACCACTCGGTAAGAAGACGCAATTGCTGATTATCTTGCTCTAATTGCTCAATTCGTTGCCGTAATTGCTCATTTTCTAGCGCTAGAGCTTTAGCAGTAGCTTCCATTTCCTGTTTACGCTCTGTTGCTCTATCCCTGTCAGCCGCTTTAGCCTTTAATTGCGCTGCACTCAGTTCATCAACTTCTAAGTCCCGCCCCTCCTCCACTATGCGGTAAAAGTCTTTGATGTCCTGGTGCTTGGCTTTGCTTCCCCTAATCCCACGCTCCAACCCAATTAACTGCATCGTGTTGTAGTAAGAATCCTGAAACTCATGAATTTTCTGCCTGCCGTCGAAGAAATGGTTACAGCGCAATTGTCCCTCATCATCAATTGGCACAAAGTAAGCGTGAATGTGGGGTGTGGCTTCATCTAGGTGTAATTCTGCCCTCACTATGCGATCGCCATATTCATCCGCCAACCACTGATGAGTCGCTTCCAGCCAATCGTCCAGTTTTTGCCCTTCATAGTACCCAGCTTCGGTCGGGCAGTTTGGACGGAAGTAACTCGGTGAAGCACTCAACAGTAACTCTACACAATAAACTGCATCAGTGCGAATCTTTCGCTTCTGCTCATGTTCGGCAATTTTAGCTAGTACTAAATCCTCTAGTCTTTCCTCCGGGTCGAGGCTACCGATGAACCTAATATTTTTTTGGTTGGGGTCAGCGTTTGGAGTTTCACGTTCCCTTGCAGTGTGAGATGCACTACCTGATATGTTACCCCGCTTTAATTTTTTTAATCGGGCGATCGCGTAGTTCATGGCTCACATCTTGGATAAACTTGGTATGATTTTTTTATGATGCTGATTTCGCCAAAATCTCAGCAATGGCGACTAGTTGCCAAAATAGCCAAATCGCCCAAATGCGAAAAAGTGAAGATAGTCGTAGTAAGTACGACTATTTTAATATTTTTTCAGAGAATTGTTTTGACTGTAAATTGAGTTTATCTCAGGTTTAGTCTGGGCTTAGTCTGGGCTTAGTCTGGGCTTAGTCTGGGCTTAGTCTGGGAAAACTTAAATACAAACAGCTTTCAGTCTCAAACTTAGTCTACGCTAAGTCTGCGCTAAGTCTGCGCTAAGTCTACACTAAGTCTAGACTAAACCTGAAAAACTGTAGTTTAGGATACATTTTTCTATTTGAGAATTAACTCAAGACACAGATTGAGTAAGTGAAAAATTTAGTTTGTAAAAAGAACTTTCTTCAGCTAGACTGTACATAAGAAATTTCTAAATTTCGGCTGTGCAAAGAAAATGGAACTACCTAACAACAGTTACATCATTGCAATGAATAATTGCACAAAAACTTTGCTCAGAGGAAAATATGGAACAAAAAGAACAAGTATTCTTTACGATTAAGCGCACGGTAGATACTCAAGAAGGGCGACTACTAAATTATCTGCAAAACGAACCATTTGACTTAGGGACACTACCAGAAATAGTGATTTTGACCCTGAAACAGCATTGGTCGCCTTTTGCCATGTCTACTGATGGGGTAGATGGAGAACAACTAAGACAAAGGGCGATATGGGCAATTCGACAGTTGGAAGCACAAGCGGCTTTAATTCGTGAGGTATTTCTAGAACCATCAGTAGTGAAGACGGAGATATCAAGGTGCGAAACTCAAGCTCAACAGGCGAATGGTGTAGAGTCGAGTCTACCCCAAACCCAGACACAAGAAGTCCAAGCGTTAGAGCAGACTGATGAAGATGACGATTTGGACGAATGGATAGATATAAAACCAACACCACAAATGGAACAGGTTAATAAACTGTTTGGTATTGGTTAGCTAAAGTGTCCTAACTATACCAATAACCAGTTAATAATTGCTCTCAAGGGTGAATAAGACTCTTGAGACAATGCCTATCTTATTTTGCGATCGCACATAAAGCCGGAAAATGTATGAATACGCCCAACAAAGAGATAACTTCAACTGTTCCCAGGATAGCAGCGTCGTTTGATTTAGGTGGCAGTCATAACCGAGGGATTGTTCAGATATACCCAGAAGGTGTGCCAATAGTAATAGCGATGGGGCCAGAAATAGCAGATGCCAGCCCAGATTCAATAACGCATTCATTTAGACAGTTGCGACCTGATTCGACTTGGGTAGGAATTGGCAAAGATTATTATGTATTAGGCGCTCTAGCTAAAGAGGCTTTTTTCGGTACACCAGCAATTAAGGAGTTGAAAATCCACTATGGTTTGCCAAAAATAGCGGGATTGTTTTGGTTGGCTAGTTGTCAGTTGGGGTTGGGGTTGAATCAACCAGTAGAGGCTTTTACACAATTGCTGCTGCCGGGAGGAGAAATTGCCGATGGTGTAGAATTAGGTAAAACATTGAAGCCCCTCCTCAAAAAAGGAGTAAAAACACCATCAGGTCAGTTGAAAGTGAAACTACTCAATTTTTCAACTTCGCCAGAGGGAAGCGGTATTATGGAATACCGTCATCGTGCTTTAGGTAGTGAGTTTGATAAAAAGAGTATTGGCTTGCTGATGCTGGGTTATCGTAATGCCAGTTTTTTACTATCATCCAAAGGGAACTTAGCTAAATTTGAAACTACAGATTTAGGTATGAGTTGGCTGGTACACCAATTTGTGGAGCGTACTGCTGTTGGTTTATCAAAGGATGATTTACGATTAGCACTGTTACTGGTGCAAGCGCAAAATGGCAACCAAAATGCACTGCGTTCCATCTCACGTAAATCTACCCCAACTGGTGTAGAGTCAGATTTAAAGTTATTTAACTCGGTGTTACCACCTTTAATTGATGATTACTGTCGAGCTTTAATCAGATGGGTGAAAAATCTGGCTGTTCTGGATGAAGTGTTAATCTGCGGGGGGACGGCGGAGTTTATTCGCGCCCCGTTAACCCAATATTTTGAGAGCGTTGGCATCCCCATTGTTTGGAATGGTGGAGTGCTTCTTCCTAAAGGGCTTGATACTCAGGGGTTAGAAAACCGAATTGCTGATGTGTGGACAGCGCATATTAACTATATCAAAATGCTCGATGGACATTTTGGCTATGAGCGCAAACAGAAATTAGTCCCAGATAATTATCAAGCGCCACCCAATATCAATTTGAATCCAGCTAAAGACCTTTTCTCTGTCAATGGGTTTAAATCCCAAACATCTAATAGAAATCACAATAGCTCAAATTAAGTACCTTGATGTTAGACAGAGGCTCTGTCTAGCATCGTCAAATCCAATGTGCGTAAGGGTAATTCTTGCCCAAGCCTCTCTATCATTAAGAGGGTGCGATCGCTGTCGTTATCTCACGGCTTTGTAGGCGATCGCACTCAGAGCGCCTACTAACTTAAATTCCTCTTCGTTAACCATCATCTATTTACAGAGAGGTTTTTGTAAAAAGCGTATCTCTTACTCCAGAAATGATGGCTACTGTATGATGGCTAAATCAACCGTTTTTGTTATTCATTAAGAGAAACCATGCCCAAAACTTTGACTTTGAAAGTAGACCAGTACATCAATGCCAATCCCAACTGCATTATCGCTACTGCCCATGTAGATAGTTTCCCCCCTGACTTACCCTTAGAACCTAATATTCGGGAGCCGAACCGCAAAAGCTCAACATACAGACAAATATTTGACAGCTTGACAACTCAGCCGGAAAAGTTCTTTCAGAGAAACAACGGAATTGTGCTGTGTGTCAATAAAGTTAGTCCAACAAGCAGGACTGAACTAGAGTTAGAAATCTTACAGGCAAACGAGGGTGGTAGTGACGGTATCATCAACGGGGGGCATACAGTTTTAGCCTTTCAACAAGCCAGAGATTACAAGTATGACCTGACCCTAGCCAGGATAAAAGTCACAATTCACATTGGCTTAACTGAAGAAGAAGCGCTTGACATTGCCTTAGCATCAAATACATCAGCCCCAGTAGATGCCCGTTCTAAAGTTAATGCTAGAGGTGATTACAAATTTATCAAACAGTTTTTAGCCCAATTGGAGCTAGAGCTAGAGACAAAATTCCGCATTGGATACTATCAAAACCAAAGCGGTGCGCCTAAAAATCCACAGTGCAATGTCAACCATTTAATTAAGTTGATCAACTGTCTAGATAGGAACAAATACAACCCTCAAAAAACTAAAGGTAAACATCCCCCTGTTAGCAATAACCCCTCTTTAACTGACGCAGAAAGAGAAAGGTTGTCAAGATTATTGCCGCTACTACCCAAAGCTTTGTGGATTGAACAGCGACTATTCAAAACTATAGAAGCTTACATCACAAACCCTAAGAAAAAGGGGGTAGACCTCGCCTCTATTGATGCGCGTAAAAATACCCTCTTACCCGACAGCCGCTATTCATTTGGCTTTAGTGCGCCGGCTGATATCGCTATGCCCATTGTGGCCGCCTACCGGGTATTTTTGGACGAGAATTACAACTGGATAATTCCCTTTGATGAGTTTGCCGAAGACTTTTTACAACATTTATGGGACAACTATTACAAGAAGTATTTGATATCAGAGAAGCTGGCAAATAATACAGTAGGCAGTAAAATCTGTCGCAACCCTGTGATTTGGGATAATCTCTACGTTTCTGCCCAGAGTTACCTAAATCAACGATTGTTGAAAATGGTTGAGTCAAACAACAGACGCTCTGAACTCAAATTAGCCAATTAATATATGTCAGACAACGCACAAGTACAAGAATTAGAACGATTCGCAAGGGAACAACAGTTCAACTCGCAGTATCGACAGTATTTTGGGGATGTTTGGGACGAAGCTGGGGTAAAAGATATCTCTAAAATGACTATCTCTGATGCCGAGCAGACATTGAAGGTACTGGCAAGCAGTCAAGCATCTCCCCAGTTTGTCAAATCCTTGCTAGCACAAGCGGCGGTCGATGGTGCGCCGCCGCAGGTTCTGGAGTATTTCTTGAATAGCGACATTGACGGCGATGGGCGGACTCTGGCTATTGAAATATTTCACGATGGGACAAATCCTCTGGAATCAGACTCACCCCAAACAACACCCAAGGCTCAGGCTTTATCCCTATCTCCAACTAAAGATACTGAAGATTTGGACTGGGAAATATAGCACATATTTCCCAATTTTACTAGTCACGTTTGTACTAAAAAAAAATGACACGAAAGTAGCTAGTTCTTTTTTTACAGCCTATTTAAACTTGTTGAGTTAGGTATAGAGTTCCATTTTCCACTTCTTCACAGTAGGTTGTAGTTGATTTCTTTACTACACCTGTTCCCTCAACTAACTCAACAATTAAATGAGGCGATAATATGACTTTATTAGGTATTGATAAACCCACCGATACAACCCAAGTAAAACTGTGGGGTGAAGAAGATTTATTAACCCCCACTCTCCGCCGAGAAAAACTAGAAACTCTCCTGTGCCAAAAAGTACAGCAAGGTGAAGACCCTACCTTATGTCAAAAAGTATTAGACTATCTGTATTTCTCGGCATTTCAGGACAAACTTAATCGAATTGCTGTTCAAAAGGAAAAAGAACGGTCTGTATTTTTATCCGTACAGCAAGTGTTTATTACATCTTTCGCTATTTTAGGATTGTTTGCGTTCCTCGCCGCCGCTTGCAATAAGTCCGTTGTGCGATCGCCTTCCCTTGGTGTAAACCCTCCGGCTATAGAACAGCAAGCTCCGGGCGCAACGCCTGGGGTGGAGCTAAAGCAGGGTAATTTCAACAATCGTTGAAACAAATAGTGTCAATCGCTTGTTGGTGTGTGTGTCGGCATTAATGAACAATATTAGCTAGCAAAAACTGGCATCCAAAAAGCTGAAAACCTTATTTGGCGAACATTTGAAACTAGGAAAAAACTCGGTTCGCATTTTTAGTACTAAAAACGAGTTAGTGCGATCGCCCCTTAAATCCCCTAGCGATCAGCTACGCGCTTGAGCGCTCTGCGCCATCGCACGGCAGTCGAATTAGCAACGCATGAGCATTGAAAAAGCTGGAAGTGTTGTCGTTGAATACTTCCAGCTTACCTCAAATATGATCTGGTGGCTACCAATCTGTGTCAGGGTCAAATGGCAGCGAACTTGGTTCTTCAAAGTTAGCTAAGTCTTGCTGCATCTGTTTGAGGCGTTCTGGATATGTGCGGATGGAGGCTAGCTTTTCTTCCATTTGTTCTTTACCAAAGTTAATACCTTGTTCGGCGTATTCAGCAGACACATTGTTATAGTTATTGACCTCCAGTATCTTGCGGCGTTGCATTTCATCCAACCAATCTTCGCTGGTTCCACTGGCCAGTTCTCTTTCCCTATATTCTGGTTTGAGAGAGCCATCTGGGTTAAATTGCCGC
Source organism: Anabaena azotica FACHB-119 (assembly GCF_014697625.1). Lineage (GTDB taxonomy): Bacteria > Cyanobacteriota > Cyanobacteriia > Cyanobacteriales > Nostocaceae > Trichormus > Trichormus azoticus_A. The sequence continues at coordinate 8,697 of NZ_JACJSG010000094.1, forward strand.
TTTTCTTCCTCTGTGAAAAAGTCATAGGCGGTGTATATGGGCCAGGGTTCGGGTTCGGTTTGGTCTAAGCGTTGCCACTCATCAAATTCTTGTTTAGACCTACGAGCATAACTGTCAATTGCACCATCAGCCATCCCTTGGGCTAACATTTTCTCTCTGGCTTCAGGCTTTAAGGTTCCGTCTGAATTGAACTCTTTGCCATTCATGTTGAGCCAGCGTTTGGTTCTGGACATATTCATAGTTGTTGACACATTTACCTCCCAAAACTTGAAAATTTCGTAAAAATTATGACTTTAGAATTTAAGCATTTCGATACTAGATTGAACCAGTGGATTCACACTGATGGAAATACGAAAAACCCTGACTCAATTCTAACGGAAAAGTTAGATAATACTCTACTTGAATTCTACTTTCCAGATAAACAATTCTCTTTTGGACATACAGATGAGTATAGTAAAGCAGAAGATTTAAGAAATCATCCAGATGGACATATTCTGTTACTTTCTTCTAAATCAAGGTTACTATACGGCTCTCCAGAATGTTTACCAGAAATTGAAAAACTCTGCCCAGATAGGAAAGACCGTGGTGCATACGGTTCAATTTTTCTAGGTGCTTGTAGAAATTCGCTTCATGAAGAGTTAAATATTTTAGTTGTAGATGATTCTCAAGAGAAAGGAGAGAATGGAGGTATTATTGATAGGGAAGAAGCGTTTAAATTAGTAGGTGACTGTTATGGACAAATATCAACAGAACTTTATGATAAATTAACTAAACGTCAAGAACAGTCAGATAAAAGTTATCGTGTGATTCAGCATCGTTTTGGATGGAAAGAAACTGATGGTGAGGATACTAAATATAGATTTGGTAAAGGGACATTAAGACCAAATAAATTAAACAGGTTAAAATATGCAATTCAAGATAATGAACCCAAAATCGATATCATTCTCCCCCTATCCAGTTTTAAAGGTACAGACAAGGATCGCCCCGGTGGAGCTATTAAGCCACAAATTCAACCAGGATTATATAGACAGAAAATCTGGCTTGGTGAAAAGTCTCAGTCTCAACAAGGGAAGACAGCAATATCTCAACTGATAGCATCCTTCCCACAAGGCATCAAAGACTTCGCTGAGGAACTAGAAGCACAGGCTAAAAAATTAGCCGAAATGCAGTCTGACCCCAGGAAACTGGCTCAACTCTATTGTGAAAAATATGAGAAGCGCAAGGCTTTCACCGAGAAACAAATCGCCTCACTACAGCAAACAATTACTGAGCAAATTGCAGATGGAACACTTGCAAAGCAATTAGAATTGCTAAGTGAAAATGAAGATGAAGAAGAATTGGAAATAGATGATGAAGATGAAGCATCACCTAAAGATGATTTGTTGATGTACAAAATCATCAAAGCTGACCTAAATGGGGGTCATAATCAGCTTTTAGAAACTGAGAAAGTACGGAAGGAATTGAGTAGATTTGTCCAAAAAGAGTGGCGTGATATTGCCATCGGCAGAGCTATCACATTTGATAGAGGCATGATAATCCCATCCAAAGAGTTAAAAAATGGTGAGATTTGTGTA
>NZ_JACJSG010000095.1 GCF_014697625.1 Anabaena azotica FACHB-119
TCAAAAGCCTGAGCCTATTTTATTAGCGCAAATTTTTGCCAAGCTTACTTGCCTGGGACGTATTCATCCCGTTTCCACAGGCGTTGAACCCTCGTAAATTGGCTAAGGTATTGGTGATAACAAAGATTTGACAAACTGGGGAGATGCTTGACTATTAGCCAGTATTTTTAATGTACGTTCCGCATCTTGAACGGTCATTTCTCTGATATCTTTTACCCCAGCCTCGTCCCACACATCACCAAAATACTGTCGATACTGCGAGTTGAACTGTTGTTCTCTTGCGAATCGTTCTAATTCTTGTAGTGCGTTGTCTGACATATATTAATTGGCTAATTTGAGTTCAGAGCGTTGGTTATTTGACTCAACCATTTTCAACAACCGTTGATTTAGGTAACTTTGCGCCGAAACATAAAGGTTATCCCAAATGACTGGATTACGACAGATTTTGCTACCGACTGTATTACCTGCTAATTTCTCCGATACCAAGTATTTCCGATAGTAGTTATTCCACAGATGTTGAAGAAAATCCTCAGCAAACTCATCAAAGGGGATGAGCCAGTTGTAGGTCTCGTCCAGAAACACCCGATAAGCAGCAACAATGGGCATAGCAATATCAGCCGGCGCAGAAAAACCGAATGAATAGCGGCTGTCGGGTAAGAGGGTGTTCTTTCGCGGATCAATTGAGGCTAGGTCAATGACTCCTTTTTTTCGCGGATTGGTGATGTGTTCCTCAATAATTTTGAACAACCTCTGCTCAATCCACATAGCCTTGGATAATAGCGGCAATAATCTTGAGAGCCTTTCTCTTTCTGCGTCAGTCAAAGAGGGGTTGTTGCTGACAGGAGGATGTTTACCTTTACTCTTCTGAGGGTTGTATTTGTTCCTATCAAGGCAAGTGATTAGTTTAATTAAATGGTTAACATTACAGTGGGGGTTTTTAGGCACACCGTTTTGATTTTGATGGTAGCCAATACGGAATTTTGTCTCTTCTTCAAGTTCTAGTTGGGCTAAATACTTTTTGATGAATTGGTAGCCACCCCTGGCATTAACTTTTGATCGGGCATCTACTGGAGATGATGTATTTGATGCCAAGGCAATGTCAATCGCCTCTTCCTCTTTTAAACCAATGTGGATTGTGACTTTAACCCTCGCTTGACTCAGGTCATACTTGTATTCTCTAGCCTGCTGGAACGCTAAGACCGTATGTCCCCCGTTGATAATGCCATCGTTTCCGCCTTCGTTTGCCTGTAATATTTCTAGCTCTAGCTCAGTCCTGCTGATTGGTTTAACCTTGTTTGCACACAGCACAATCCCGTTATTTCTTTGAAAGAATTTTTCGGGTTGAGTGGAGAGTGAGTCAAATATCTGTCTGTAGGTTGAACTTTTGCGGTTTGGTTCCCGGATATTTGGTTCTAATGGGAGGTCTGGGAAGCTGTTTACATGGGCTGTAGCGATGATGCAGTTGTTATTTGGATTTATATACTGGTCTACTTTCAAAGTCACAGTTCTGGGCATATTCTTCCTTGTTTGACAACGAAAATTGCTGCTTTACTAAAATAAAGTAGCAAGAATTATGAAGATAATAAACCTTATCTTTCCTCAGCTACTTGTTTATCATTTTATATTTTGTTAGGGTAATATATTTAGATATTTTCCTAAGAATAATGCTAAATATTGTGAAGTATTTTCATTACTAATAAATAAATTCTGCTGGGAAGATAAACGTATTCAATTTTTATCTAAAGCTACATCAAAAATAACTATTCTGGCAATTATTTTGTAGTACAATAGTTCTTGTACACGGTGAAAATCGTCTACTGGCAAAAGTCAAACACACCATAAACTTCTGGATGATTCCAGAAGTTTTTTGTTACTACCCCTTCAAAAATAGAATCATAAATAATATTGATATCATCCCAGAAATTAAGTAAATTAAATTCCAGTTGTTATGAGCGACATCGGTATAGAAAACTCGTTCATAACCATCAAGAATACTCTGAATCAACAGATTAGCTTTTAATAAGTCATTGTTGAGTGATGAAGTTCTTTTGATTTTACCTAGACCAGGGAAATTACATTTAGTAAATACATTTTTGTTGTAGCAGTTACATTGAGCTATCAGGGGAGTTGGTAATTTTTTTCTCTGGGTTTCAGACTTCTGCCAACAGAAATCATCCGCTACATCCGCACCCATTCCCGAAAGCAGTACTAAATTTTCAAATGAGTATTTGGAAAGCATCACTTGACTCAAAGCCTTGGCATCGGGATTACTGCTGAGGTTCTCAGTCGGCTGTATTCCTCCCCCAAAGACAATTTGAAACACCAGGACGATAAGTATAATTAAGGGAGCAACGCTAGGATTGGGTGAGATCGCACTGACAATCAACCCCAAAACCATGCTGCCAAACGACGCTAAAAACAGGGTAAAGTACATTGCCCCAGTATTGACTGAAGCGCCAGGAACATTAACGGCTGACAGCATCAGGTGCAGTAATACAGCCGACTGATACAAAGCGAGTACAAAAGCCACAACCAACTTTGATATGATATAGGGTGGTAAACCCAAGCCTACACTTCGCTCTCGTCTGTAAATTGGTCTTTCTTTAGCGATCTCTGGCATTGTCGCTAGGGAACCAGACATAATCGCCATTACCACTACAACGAACAACATGGAGATGGATTGCCCCGCATTCCCAGTTTTGGTACTAAATAAATCTGGTTTCCAGAGTATGAAATTAAGTGAACCGAGAATGGGCGCTCCTAGTAACATCAATGCCAAACTCAACTTATTTTTGAGCAGAATCGACAGATTGCGTCGGCACAGCACCACCACTTGCTCTCTCAAATTAGGTTTATCTGCTGTGGGAGCTTGGTTTTGTTGTGGTAATGATTGCAGGCGATCGCTAACAAATCTTTTGTAGTAGCCCGACGATTTGAAGCGTTCTTCCCATTGCGCTGGGGTTAGTTGCCGTTCAACTAGGTCGTAAATCCCATCAAAATCTTGCACCCCAAAATAGTCTAGTGCCAATCTGGGCGGCCTTACGTATGCCAGCCTTCCACCTTTGGCCAGGAACACTACTTGATCGGCGATCGCTACATTCTTAGTTGCATGGGTAATCAAAATTACGGTACTGCCCATATTGGAAAGGAAACGGAGCAATTCCATAATCTGGAGTTCAGTTCCAGGGTCTAGCCCAGATGTGGCTTCATCTAGAAAAAACAAACTGGGGTTAGAGATTAATTCCACGCCAATAGAAACTCGTTTGCGTTGACCTCCACTAAGTTGTTTGATGGGGACATTCTTTCGCTCTAAAAGATGCAGATGTTGTAGTATTGCTTCTACCCATTGCTGCTGTCCGCTTATGGATAAAAAGGGGACTCGAAGCTGGGCGGCGAAGATAAATGCTTCCCAGACAGTTAAATCAACATGAACTATATCATCCTGGGGAACATAACCGATGAGGTTCTTGAATGCGTCATAGTTTTTGTACAGGTCAACCCCATCAACTAACACTTTCCCCTTGGCTCTTCGTTGTCCGTTAAGTGCATCCATCAAGGTGGACTTACCACCACCACTCACCCCTGCAATTACAATAAATTCATTTGGTAAGAACGACAGTGAGATGTCATTAAGTAAAGTTGTCGAGGCGAGGATAGGATGGCTATATTTTCGCAAGTCGATAGCATCCAGTCTTAGTCCGGTTCTTTGTCTAGTTTCTCTGTATGTATGTCGAATCTCCATAGAATCTCCATAGCTAAAGGAGAGTGGCTTGTTAAATCATCTACTGCTGTGGAAAACACCGTTCAAAACCAAACCCTTATAGTCCAGCGCTTTGGCGATGCTAGACAGACATTCTGTCTAGCATCAGACAGCATCATTAGCATTAGCAACAGTTGTCGTACAAATGCCAATTATTCTAAATCCCTTGATTAGTAGTAATATAGCCGTTCTTTTGCCAAATCTCCATGCCTAGTCTAGAACTATTGAATGGTTGGACATAATAATCAGGGACTAAGGGTTTGTCTTGGCGGTCATAGCTTAATTCATGATCCAAAAATTTGATATGGCTAATATGAGATGCCCAAACATCAGCTACTCTTTCACCTAACCCCATCGTGTCCAAATATTTAGGTAGTTCCATTGCACCATTCCAACAAATGGGAATGCCTTCTCCTGAAAAATGTTCTGTTAGCTCTTGGCGTATAAAATTTGCTGTCCCACCACAAACTAAAATTTCATCCATTTGGGCAATATTTCTCAACCAGCGCCATAAAGCACGGCAATACTCTTTTTTCACTATCGGTAAAATCTGACAAAATAATTCCACATCAGCATTGATTTGTTCGGCTTTGGTTTTGCGTGATAAAAACCGCAGTGCATCAAAATTATTGAAAGTGGTTTCGGCTAAAGCTGATACTAGGCGTAAGTCATCTTTTGATAGACCTACGGCAGTCCGTTCTACAAACTGATCTACCACCCAATTCATCCCTAAAGAAGTGGATTCAGCTTTTATCGGATTCCCCTTATGCGACAGAATGAAACTGGCATTGCGATAGCCCAACATTAGCATTCCTATACTTTTTTGGAAATAGTTAATATTGACATTGCGACTACGATATGCCATTATTCCCGCCCCTTCTGGACTAACATCAAAGCTGCGTAATTTCGCTTTTAGCCTTCCTGTTGGTGTGATTATTCCTGTTTTTAAGTTCTGTGCTAGTTTTGCTCTGAGTGTTTGACCATCTGACGCTTCTCCCACTGGCAACAATAAATGTACATATAGTTCTATATCTGGGGTTTTTATTGCCAAGCGCCGAATTGCTAACCATAACATCGCTGCAACTTTGGGTAAGGCATATTGAGATTTTAAATCCCTAATAGCTGATGTACCCGCAAACATACTTCTAGCTAATGCCCCCAGGACAAAATATTCTTTATCAATCCCTACCCATACCGTTGTATCCTGTACGAGCTGATTTGACAGATATTCTATTGACTCTACCCCTAAATCCGCTATTTCTGGCTCCATCGCTAAGACTATGGGAACCCCATCTGGATAAATCTGGGCTATCCCCTTGAGAGAACTTGTCCCTAAATCAATCGTTACTACAACTTTTGTATAGTCTTTAGAATTACTCCTTTTATTCATCTTCACACCCCGTTCTGGTTGTTCCAGCCAAACATCCGCTTAATATCGGTCATCTCTTGATTATTTTGCGGGGATAGAAATTCATCGTCATCATCTTCCTCATCCTCTTCATCTTCAGTAGAGCTTATTTGCTGGGCGGAAATAATCCCTAAGACAGATGGACTATCAGATGCCACTATGTTCGATGTTTGCATTGATATATTTGATGTCACCACTAACGGGTCTGGTGCTATTCCACAAGTTCTGCGAATCAGACTAATTTGTGCTTCTAGTTGACCTATTGCCCAAATGCCAATCTGTCTTAGTTCTTCTCCCCTCAGACCTGAAGAGAATAAGGCCATAGGTAGCCAGTGTTTTTTTAGTGTTGATGTAATTGTTTCCGAATAATCTTCCCTCAAACTTAAGGGCTTTGACCTCAAGTAATCAATTACTTCTGCATCTGCACTGTCGCTTGGCCTTCTAAATGACACTACTCTATATCTAGGATCATTCATTTTTTTGATTACAATTCTGATGCGTAACGCGCTTTCTTAAAATTATTACACTAATTTTTATCGACCAGCTTTCATATTTTTGTTTTGATACTGCCCAACTTTACTAAAGTTAATATTCTTACTCTTAAAATTTATTCCGTCTGCTTGAATAAAGTATTTCCTTGATAACCGATACACATATAAATCCGCATTTTTTCTTCTAATCCTTCATTTAGGCACTCAAATTTTTTATCCCTACTAATTTACTGGGGTTTGATTTGCTTTTTACGTAGTTAAAATGTATTACTAATCACAGTTATAAATAGCAGACATTTTGTACCTAAAACACCTATTTATCTGCAAAATGTCTGCTATCTTGCACAGCTTATACACGCACTTAAGTGTTATAGCCGTTAAGAAACTGTGACTATTCAGTACAAAATGTCTGCTATTTTGCACATCGATTTTCTGAAAAATTGCCCTCTAATACTTACGCATACAAGCTTTAAGACATTTTCTTCAGTTTCTTTTATTCTCAACAACTCAAAAATTATTGAGAATGCGTACTACAAACAAGTTGGTTTTGCACTACAAAAACTGTTAAAAATTTTGAATCAACAGTGATCAACTTTAAATAATTCCCGAAAATTCTGTGAGCAGTCTATTAATTCTCATTAATTAAAGCCTATTGACAGTAAAATAGCCCCAAAGCCTTGATATTACGTGGTTTCTCGGTCAAAATTCCCAAAAATCAAATATTGTCTACGTAGGGTAAAGTGGTGCTAGAAAAGACTGATATACTAAGAATATTCTGGTAATAGCGGGTGGTTAGCCCTAAAAATGCTGTGGAATGATTTAAAATAGTTGTACTTATTACGGTTATTTACCCATTTTCGCATTTGAGCGATTTGGCTAAAAAAAAGGGCGTGAAACCGAGAAAAAAAGGTAATAATTTGGGTAATATTTGTTTCTTAGTCAGTTAGCCCAAAAACTTATATTTTCAGATTTTAGCGTAAATGAAAAATGGCATACGCGATCGCGCGATTAAAAAAATTAAAGCGGGGTAACATATCAGGTAGTGCATCTCACACTGCAAGAGAACGAGAAACCCCCAACGCTGACCCGACGCAAAAAAATATTCGCTTGATTGGTAGCATTGACCCGGAGGAGAGACTAGAGGATTTAGTGTTAGCCAAGATAGGGGAACATGAACAGAAACGCAAAATTCGCACTGATGCAGTTTATTGTGTAGAGTTGTTGCTAAGTGCATCCCCCAGTTATTTCCGTCCTGGCTGCCCAACCGAAGCTGGGTACTATGAAGGGCAAAAGTTGAATGAATGGGTGGAAGCAACGCACCAATGGTTAGCGGATGAATATGGCGATCGCATAGTGAGAGCCGAGTTACACCTGGATGAAGCCACCCCGCACATTCACGCTTACTTTGTGCCGATTGATGATAGGGGACAGCTAAGATGTAACCATTTCTTTGACGGACGGCAGAAAATTCACGCTTTTCAGGATTCATACTATGACACGATGCGGCTGATTGGGCTGGAGCGTGGGATTAGGGGAAGCAAAGCCAAGCACCAGGACATTAAGGACTTTTACCGCATTGTGGAGGAAGGGCGAGATTTAGAGGTTGATGAACTGAGTGTAGAACATCTTAAAGCCAAAGCTGCCGACAGGGACAGGGCTAATCAACGTAAACAGGAGATGGAAGCTACAGCCAAAGCTTTAGCACTTGAAAATGAGCAATTAAGGCAACGAATTGAACAATTAGAGCAAGATAATCAGCAATTGCGTCTCCTTACCGAGTGGTCAACTGACTTAGTTTTAGATGATGTTGCTTGGGAGTTGGGGCTAAACCGTGAGCATGAGCGATGGCGCGGTCACGGACACATCATTAATATAGATGGCACTCAATTTACTGACATTGCTCCGGGTTCCCTCTTTAAAGGTAATGGGGCGCTCGACTTGGTGAAACACGTTAATAAATGTGACCAAGTTCAAGCGATCGCATGGTTGGGAGAACGATTTGGGGAAGTTGGGGCGCAACGTGCAGCGATGTCCCTTGCTAAAAAAACAGCATCTGACATTATCCAAACCCAAAGTGCGCCCCAATTCACCCTACCCGTTGAGAATAAAGCTAACTGGACTGCCGTTGAACGTTACCTTACTCAAAAACGGGGCATCCCCGATGATTGTGTGCAAATGCTACACCAGCAGGGGCTAGTTTATGCCGACTCAAAAACAAATGCAGTATTTGTGATGCGGGATCTCGACGGAAATACCAAAGGTGCATTTTTACAAGGTACAGCTAATACATTCTCAGGTTATGAGTTAGGTACACTTCGCCGCTCTTGCTGGTTTTACTTTACTCTGGGGAAAAACCCTACTGATAAAACTAGCACTGCTGTCCTGTGTGAGTCTCCGATTGATACCATTTCATTCGCCATGCTGGAATATCAAAAGGAAGGAATACCAGAGAACCGAACACTTTACATGGCAGTAGACAACCCAAGAAGCTTACCTGTTGAGAGATTACGTAATGTTCCTGTTGTACAAGTAGCTTTTACACAAAAAACTGTGGCAAAAGCTGTCAAACAACTACTGCCACAATCAAAGTTACGAGCGTGTTCCACTGGGGACTGGAATACGCAGTTAGTCAATTTTTCTCGTCAACAACAACGCCAACACAACAACCAAGAACTAGAACTATAGTTGCAAAAAAGTCAAGCAACTATAGTACCGATTTTTTCAGTACCAAGGTAGCTAGCAAAGCAAATTGGCAGGCTCTACCATCGGGATAAAATTTACCCGCAAGCCGATGAGTAATGAGCTAATTAAAGAAATATTTACATTAATTAAGCTTAACAATAAGTTGATAGCTGTCGAGTCTCCATTGCAAGAGAGGCGTAGGCTACTTACTAATCTAGCTAGTGAATGCAAGCGCCTGGACATTAACTGTTATTTGTGGACGATGGAGGATGATGCACTATATCAGTTGAAGGCTAATGAGAATGGGTTAACTTTACCGAAAATTGACCAGTATCAGCAGGCGATTGCCAAAACTCGGCGCGAACATTACTTTGAAATTCTTCGGTTCTGGCAAACTACTGATTTAGAAGGCATCTTGATACTGGAGGGGATATTCCCCTGGCTGGGAGATGTGACTAACGACCCCGATTTCTTCCTGACTTCCGAGTGGATTAAATCAGCTTTAATTAACCTGAAACTGTACAATCACTCTTGCAACAAAACAGTAATTCTCTTAGGCCCAAACGCTACGGTGTCGTCTGACATTGCCCCCGAAATCCCGACAGTCATTCAACAACTGCCAAGCATTGAGGAGATAAGCAGCTACTTACCCCAAGTATTACCTGATTACAGCACTCCTTCCATTCATGCAACGGCGATCGCAGGCGTAGGGATGTACTTAGCAGATATTGATTATGGCATCAGACAGGCGATCGCACCGGAAATTACACCTCTGGAGTTAGTGTCTAAACTGTCCGCTTATAAAATTGAATTATTTAAGCGGATTTATAACATCCAGTTCCTGCAACCCCCAAGCACACCCATTGGTGGTTTAGAACTGATACAGGAGGCGTTTAAAACTTACAAGCGCTTGTTGACGGCACTAGCGAAAGCCTATAATCTGCGCTTACCCAAGGGGGTTTTACTCATCGGCCCACCGGGAACGGGAAAATCGTACTCGGCTAAAGCTTGTTCTGCACAGTTAGGACTGCCTTTGATTATTTTGGAGTGGGGGAGTTTTCGCAGTTACGGTAACTTGGCTGAATATAAGCTCAAGAATTTACTCGCACTCGTAGACCGAATTAATCGTGTAATCCTCTATCTCGATGACTTTGACAAGGGATTCGCCGGGGATGATGATTTATCCAAACGCCTAGCAGGGATGTTACTGACCTGGATGCAAGAGCGTACAAGTGAGGTTTTAATTATAGCGTCTGCTAACAATATTGAGTGGTTGCCTCCTGAATTAACCAGGAGTGGACGCTTTGACGAGATTTTCAAAGTGGATTTACCCAATTACGGTGAACGGCACGAAATATTCAAGATTCACTTAGCCCGTTTTGATACTCGTTTCCGCAATGGGGGGGATGGGTACACTGAATCTGAATGGCGCAGATTACTCAAGGT
>NZ_JACJSG010000096.1 GCF_014697625.1 Anabaena azotica FACHB-119
AATTAGGTTTACTTGCACAGAGATTACATATTGATTACAAAGCATTGTTTGGCAATTGCAACAGCAGCCGTGACACTCCTTTGCCTGTTCATCCGGCTATTAAATCCCAAGTAAATAAAATACAACCTCAACAAGGTGAAAGTTCAAGAGTGACTTCAGAGTTGGTTAGTTCTTTATTATCAGCCAAAAAGCTACACCAAGAGGAGGGGGGAGAAACGGGAGCAGGGGGAGCAGGGGGAGCAGGGGAAGAATTGGGGGCAGGGGGAGCAGGGGGAGAATTTACAAACTCTGCCTCCCCTGCCTCCCCTGCCTCCCCTGCCTCCCTTGCTTCAAGAGCCTTCTTTCATGAAGAGCAGTCTTTATCTGATTTATTAGATAAGCTAGAGAAAACTGGTAAACTGACCATTGGCGAACAACGTCAGCTTTACAATGAATTAGTTATTCAAGGTCAGCTTGAAAAAGAAAAAAATGGTCAAACTGATATCTCCCTTCCTCCGATTGAGTCAATTGTTGACGATTTAATCAAACAGCGTGAGAGGATTATCCAAGATACTTACACCCCCAAGGTTGAGGAGCATTATCAAGTATCTCAACCACAACAGCCGAATAATTCAAGAGAATCAGAAATAGAATTTTAATAACAAGGGCATAACCTTTCATAGATATTTATGTCTAGTAGCTTAGTTTCTGAAACAATTACCACTATTAACCGGGATAGTGGACTTTCTCACAACCAGATGGCCTACAGACTGGCGCTGATGATGGAGAAATTTCCCCCTTCGTCAATACAGTCAACCCCTGTACTAGACTCCGCAAAACGTGACAATATTATTAGTGAGATGAGAAATACTCTATCTCTATCCCACAATGCTCAAACTACTGAAGAGTATAGGCGCTCACTCAAGGATAAATATCTTCAAGAGTACAGGCAAAAATTTGGTTTGACTCAGACTGAAAAAACACCATTAAACAACTCCACGAGAGTTGAAAATTTAGTTAACGAGAGGAAAAAGACTTTCTTACAGCAGATGTTACAGTCTAAAGGACGCAAACTACATGAAGTAGATAGCCAGCAGCCAACAAAAGAAAGCCAAAATCATGAGGTAGTCAAAAAATCGCTGATTCCCGCGTTGATGAAGATTATTGTTACTAGAGGAATTGATACTACTGATGGTCGCGTCTATGATGGTAAAGCCTATAGATTGCAACTTTTGATGCAACAAGGAATGCAGCTTCTTTCCGTTTGGCGTAAAAATAGCAATCAGTCAGCTTTTACTGCCCAAAAAGATGATAATAGCGTTGATTATAAGGTAACGCACAACGACCTTTCAAATGAAGAAACAGACAAACTGATCAACTTTGATCAAAAACAACGCCAACAAGAACAGTCGCAGCCACCACAATCACAACCACAACAGCAGCAGACATCGCCCGATGGCCCTGAGATGGACTAATGAAAATAGCCGATAAACAAACCCAGAAAGTACACTGTCACAAGTACATACCGCTTCCTTACCCGGTCAATCCCTGACCAGGGTGAGATGACCCAGGCGAGTATTATGTAAAAAACTGCTTGTAGAAAATCGTTGTGTACTAGTTTGATGAGGAAGGCTATCATCAAAGCCACAAAAATTAGAACTTCTACAACAGTTTCAATCCTATCCCATAGTTTCACATCATATAGGTAACGCATCTTGTCTCCTGTGTGATTTAGGAAGCATCTTACCATCAACCCCATAAATACCATTTTCCTTGTAAGGAAATATGATGGTGAATTTGGTTCCTTGCCCTACAACAGAATCTACCTTCATGCTCAATCCGTGAGCATGAACGACACACAAGACAATGTATAATCCCATTCCTACGCCAGATTGATTGCTTTCTACAGTAGGCGATCGCCAAAACGGGATAAATATATTAGAGAGTTGTTCGGCAGCAATTCCACAACCGGTATCCTCAATCTCAATAACTAGGTTATCCCCTTGATTGAGGAGTCTTAAAAAGATATCTCCTTGTTTGGTGTACTTAATAGCGTTGGTAAGAATATTACATATCATCCGGTCAATGTTGACTAATTCAGCCCTCACCTCGGTTCCTTGTGTATATGATTCCTGAGTTTCATAGTGCAGATTTAAAGAATGATACTGCGCTATTGGCTTAAATAGAGAATAGGTTTTTTGTAAAAAATCTAACATATCGAATCTTGTTACTTCTCTGACTTCTTCAGAGCTTTTCTTAGCTTCAACTAAGCTGATACCTCGCTCGTTAGTTTTCTGTAGAGTCATCAGTAAAGGACGGATTTCTTCTAACGATTGCCCGTAAGCTCCATCAATTATCTGATTGACAATTATCGATGCTCCTTTAAACGCATTTGAGATATCGTGCAATAATCCCGACAATTCTAAATTTTTTGTGAAAATTTCCGGCTGCATAGTATGCTTTCATCCTAATTGTCATTTTCGCTACTTTTCAAGATGAAGAAGTTCAAATGACACTGTAAATTTTGTATATTTTTATTCTAATACTGACAATACTTAGAAACAATCTGACTTGAGTATTAATATTTATTTAAAAAATACAATGCTTGTCTGATAGAAACAAGTATGATGATATAAATATAAGCGTTAATTCAAGTCGAACCTATATATATGATTCGATTAGTAATTATTGAAGATGAAGATTTAATTAGACTCGGCATCACCACGGCCATTAATCAACAACCAGACATGGAGATGGTGAAAATTGCTCGAACAGGCAATGAGGGGGTCAAAATAGTTGAGGAGTTAAGCCCTGATGTAGTTTTAGTAGATATCGGCTTGCCCGACATCTCTGGAGTTGAGGTAATTAAGCAAATCAAAGCCAAGACAAGCAACATCAAAATTGTTGTTCTTTCCTCTCATTATTGTCAAAGTATTGTCCAATCTGCTTTAAATGCAGGTTGTGATTCTTACATTCTCAAAAAGAACAATATTCCCCTCATCCTAGAAGCAATTAAAACTACCTTCTATGATCGTAAGTCCTTTTTTGATCCTGATCTTAGCCGACGTAATTTTTTTTTCCAACAGAAAATTAAAGGGAAAACTTACCAAGAAAATCTTACAGGCACTGAGATGGAAATTGTTTCTCTCATGGCTAGAGGGTATTCTAATAGGCTGATTGCCGAGCAGCTATTCATTACCGAAAGTACTGTCAAAGGGCATATTAACAAGGTTTTCGCCAAGTTGGATGTAAGCGATCGCGTCAATGCTCTGATTGAAGCGACCCGCCTTGGGTACATCGAACAAGATTACCTAAAGGTAGGTTAGTTTACTTACCTACTTGGATCAAACAATAGCCTCTAGTTTTATCTTCTTTTTCTTGACAGGCTTCAATTGCACCTTGATTTTTTAAAATAATTTGATACATCTGTTTCCCTTGTGGGGATTTTGCCCATTGCAGAATCTTGAGATCATTACGTGATACTACTACTGACTGATTTGTTCCTAAGTTTGAGACAAGATTCCATGTAGTCAGCGACCCTAACAAGGTACTGGTTGCTGCGACTAATCCACAAACTAAAGATACTGTTCCTAATCCCCAGCCTCCCTGCACTTTTATTCCTGTGTCGGCGGGCTTAATTTTTTTCATCTCATCACGAACGGCGCTCGACACTACCTTATAGTGCATTGATTCGGCGGATTCAGTTGTCTTGACCAGTTTGTGATCAAATTCTACAGCCCAACTTTCTATCATTGCCTCCATCCTTGCTTGGAGGTCTATGATAGTTTCCTCATATCTCCCTAGAGTCGCCATCATTCTGAATGTTGGATCATCTGGTGTGATACCAAGTTGGTAGGCCCCTTCTACTATGCGTTTTTGTTCTGCGCTGGTATAACCTTGCAGTATCTCTTGTACTGTCATTAGTCTAATCCTAAATATTTAATAGCTAAATTGTTACTCATCACTGATTCACGAAACTTTTTAATCCACTGGAAGATAAAACTTCTCCAAAATAAAATTATTGATTTTTCATGGGGAACTTCTGAATATGGTATCCCGGCTTTCTCCATTGCTTGATAATGATTTCGATGTAGAGCAGTCAAATGTATTTCTGTTCCTCCTATCATTAACAGATTTTGCCGTATACTTTGCTCATATTCTCTAAACTCTGGAAAGAAATGATAGTTTTTAACTACGACATAATTAGCACTGTTACTAGCAGATTCAATGATTTGGCTTAAGTAGGTTATGCAGCTAGTTTTCTGAGTAATTGGTTGCAAAAACGTTAGCTGCCAGCCAAATTTAACTACAAGCTCAAACAAGCTAGCATTCTCAATATATTGAATTAATTTTTCAATATCTTGCCCAACCTCAACAATAATCACATCTAGGTTGAGATGATTTAGGTCATCTGCTATTGCATCAGCTTCCTCATTTGATAAATTCATTTCTTTAATAGTTGCCATTTTTTCATAAGCATTAAATACCGTTACTGATTCAGTATAAACTTTTATCCGCTTCCCCTGGTGGACTAAAATTTCTAGCAACAATTTGATAATTGTAGACTTGCCTACCCCCGTAGTGCCTACAGTTATAATTATTCTTTTTGACATTTTTACTTTTTTTAGCTAATCCTAATTTTACATTCCCGAATGAAAGAAGAGATGAGCAGGGAGTTAAGGCAAAAATTCTTTGATGCCAAACAAAGTTTTTATTGGCTTTATTTGACCTTTGAAATTGTTTAACCAACTCAAAACTCTACCATATACAGATGGATATTCATCTTGTTCAAGTCCTTGTCTGAATGTCATGTTATTAACATCTAAATAATCGTAAGATTTTTTCGCCAGCTTTGGCATATTTATACTTACAAACTGATGACCTCCTGCTTTTACTTGCTGTGATATCTTTTTGATTTCTGGTGAATTATCATAAAAAGTAAATTGTTCTGGCTCTCCGTAAAAAAGATTTTTAACTATCACATAGTCAACATTATCCCCACAGAAACTATAGAGTTTTAATAGTTGGTTTATACAAT
This sequence comes from Anabaena azotica FACHB-119, assembly GCF_014697625.1. Taxonomy (GTDB): domain Bacteria; phylum Cyanobacteriota; class Cyanobacteriia; order Cyanobacteriales; family Nostocaceae; genus Trichormus; species Trichormus azoticus_A. The sequence goes on from NZ_JACJSG010000096.1 coordinate 5,018, forward strand.
CAACTATTGTACTGATAACTACTACTATAGTTACCTGCATTTTGCATTTGTTGTTTACTACACCTAAAAAACCCATTTCTTTGAATAAAATTTCTATAGTTGGCAGAAATTGTGATGGGGTTTCTAAAAGTATTAACGATTGTGATACTCCGGTTTTTCCATCTCCTTTAGAGTTGGGATAAACTAGTTCTTTTAAATTATCTAAAAATTCATCTAATTTATCAGAATTGGATATGTCCAAAGTCAGAATATTAGCAGACGCTCCATAAAATCTGATCAAGTGTGGATTAGAATTATCTGCATCTAAACCTACGAATCGTACTGCGTGATCTAGATACATTTGTGCTATCCCTCTTGCCGCCGTTGACTTGCCTACTCCTCCTTTATCTCCAGACACGATGACTAATCTCCTTAGCTCTTCTGGATTAATATTTTTATTTTTATCGTCATCCGCATTACCGCCTGTGGATGCTGAATCGTTAGGTTTTGTTGGCTCTGGTTTTGTTGGCTCTGGATTTTTTGGACTCAGATTTAAGGTTGTTACACTGTCGGGCTGTGCTGCGCCCTGAGTCAGAGTCCCGCTAGAATTGTTGGCTGTACCTTCTCTGGGGGATGTGTTATCGGTATCGGCCTGTGTCGGATTGTTATTAGTATTTTGTTTGTCTTCGGATGCTTTAATAGTGTTCATTTTCTTCCTTGTGATCTTCTAATTTTATTGATGTTCACTTTGAAATATTGGACGGATGGTAGTTCTGACCCAACGCAAAAATTTATTAATCAAGTCGGCAGCTACAATCCCTTTCAAGCTATTGATGCCTGTAAAATTTAAAGTTTTTATTATTATTACCTCCCTTTCAATAACTACATAACGATTTTGAAGAGTGATATTTATCGGCACTACCTTTTGATTATTTAGTTCAGGCGCAACTACTCTAAACACATCTTCGGCAAATATCTCTAACCCTAATGGCGTAGATATTACCCGCACTGTGCTATTCATCGGATGATCAAACTCCCAGAATGTCCATACTCTTTCCATATTTAGATTTGTCTTTGCACTCAACCTTATATATGCCACATCTCTATACACAAAATGAAGCTATTCTAGTACTGTTTTTTTCCGTACTGTAGTTTCTTGACTTTTTTCCAAAAATGTTATAAATTCGCCAGCTTGTCAAAAGTAATTAAAAAAACTGTTAAGACCTGATTGTATAAATAGAACAAATATATATAATATTTGCAGCTCGTAGTTGAACAAAGAAGTAGATATCGCCTTAAAAGAGAAATTGATAAGCAATTTTATTAATCAATTTTTGGAGTATTCATGAATAAAATAGCTCTGTTCACAGCCCTTGCTTTGATAGGTTCACTCTTAGGCGCTTGCCAGTCTGATGCAGACAGGTTAGCTCAGGCTCAGAGGGACTTGAGAGCAGCTTATGCAGCTTCGTTAGAAGAGGAGCAAGCTCAGAAGGAGAAGGCCGTAAAAGAGCAGATAAGAAAGTATGTAGAAGATACGCCGGACTTGTACAGAATCAGTTGGAACGTGTGCGGAGATTATAGTGGTCGTTTACATAATGGCGTAAGGTGTAGCATAACTAAAATCCCCAAAGAGAAAGGATATGTTGATCCAGTCTACGTCTGGGCAGCTAATGAAAAACAGTTTATAAATAAAAAAGGCTTTATAAGGGGCTTTTTGTTATCAGGGTTGTTTGTCAAATCAAGAGGATGTTTGAATGTAGGGAAGCCACGAGAAGAGCAACTATATCATGTAAAAGATTTCATGATAAAAAAAGGCGATGCAACTCCTTCACTAGAAAATGTAAAAATTGAAGTTTTGTCGAGAGCAGAAAAGCAAGAAGTGGTAGAGCAAGCTTTTAGAGATGCAGAGGTAGAGAATTACGCCTTAACTAACTTTGGCGTATCAGCAACTACGGGAATGATACCAACGGGGCAGAAAAGTTGTTTAACCCCCGAAGAGTGGAAAATCGCGCCACCGTAATGTTTATAAACTGAGGATTAAATACGAATGGCACTAAGAAAAGGTAAAACCTCGCTTCTGGCAGGGTGTAGGGGGTAGGGGGTAGTGTTTAAGATAATTAAATTTTAGTTGCGCGGCGGAGTTCAACATCTTCTTAATTCCCTACACCCTACACCCTACACCCCACACCCAAAACCCAGTAATATCAAGGGTTTGCGTTTAACTTAGTGCCATTCGATTAAATACTTTCTTATTCAGTTTTTATAGTCAAAGCACCCATTTATATAGTCAACTTCCGGCAATCTCCCAGCTCTGTAGCTAGTAATTTGACCTCGCTCTGTTTCAAAAACTAGGCGAAATTTCTTCTTGGGAGGGGTATAGACTAAGTTTGAGTCTTTAGTTGTTATATTTTTACCGTAGATTGCCTTGACTTCATCAATACTCTGCCCGACTTGAGCGCCATTGACGGTACGTAAAGAATAGTTACGGCTAACTTCAATAGTAGCGATCGCATCTTTAATCACCATAAACCGGATGCGCTCAAGTCGGGCGTTGACTTGTGGCTCAACATAATAGCAGCCTTTGCTAATTAGTCCACTACTGGTTATAGGTAGGAGTTGAAGGTGAGAGACTTCCTCTGCACGTTGAACACTCATACCAATTTTGATTTCCCCAATACTGTCAAAATTAATTAATGATTTGCTCGTGACGGTTTGGGATGGGTGAATATATATAAGGTATAAAAAAAAGATAATCCACGAAAAAAATACAGTAACAATTAATTTAGGTATATCTCTGATATAGGAAATAATATATTGAATTGGATTGTCGAGAAAATCATCAAACTCATCAATAATTGACCGCATATTTATCTTATACTTTTGAATAATTAGCGCAACCAAAGGGGTAATTGACGAATGGTAGTTTCCCGGCTCTATAGCGACGAATGTAATCATACTCACCACTTTCAAAAATCATGCGGTAGTTGGGAGCTTTAGGGGGAGTGTAAATGAAGTAGCGTTGCTTACTATTTTTGTTACCAATGAGTTGAAAGTTCTTAATTCCATAAGTAGCGAGATTATAATGTGAATCCCCTACTTTGATATTTTGAGTAGTCTTCACATTTGAGCCATTAATTTCAAAAGTAACAATTTTCCCATCTACAACCATAAATCTGACACGGTAGAATTGAAAGCCAGATTTTGGTTGCACGTAAAAGCAGCCGTCTTTTTGATTGCGCTTACCATTAAGTTGCACTATTGCTATCATGGGGTCAGCTTTTTTAGCTTGAGCAAGCGTCATCCCGATTTTGATTTTGCCAAAACTGTTGTAATCTACAGTCTCATCCCCATCGCCAAATGGTAACGTCAGGGCGAAAATCAACATCACAATCAAAATACAACTGATGATCCACTTGAACATCTCACAAGCTTTTGCTGATATTGCCGAGTATCATTATCAACCGAGTCGCCTGATCACAGAATATTCCTCTAGACAGAGCGTAGGGAAATGTCTACGAGGAGGCATGGCGCGATCGCTTTAAGGAGCGTGGAGCTACTCAAAGCAATATCGATGACTTGGTTAGCGCCTACGCTTAAGCCGGGGCGGAGCATCGTCGCACAATCAGAAGCTGTTCCCTTTTAATGTAGCAATTAATTTTTTAACACGGATAATCACATCCGCTTGATTCTATATTTGAGCTTTTGAATCCTTTCTCTAAGAATTTTTCGGGTATTTGGCTTGACATAGAATATACGGGGTTGTGAACGAGCGTCCTATTATGACTAATGACTAATGACGAATGGCACGCTTGTTAACGTGAAACAAAGAGCGCTCGTCTGGGTGTAGGGGTATAGGGGTGTAGGGCTGAGTGGGTGTAGGGGAAGAAAAAGCCCCAACAACCCGCATCGTCTGAAGCCTCGTTTTCTTTAAGGCGATTGTGTTGCTCCCGGTCTTTCTCCTCTGACAACACCGTTTTCCCTACACCCTACCCCCAGACGAGCGCTTCACACCAATAGCCTTTGTGAAGTCGGCATTTTTTAAATTAGCGTTGTCAAAAATAGCATCAGTCAAATTAGCATTGTAAAACCTTGTTCCCCAATCCGAGGTCAAATCATTAGCTATTCTCAGAATTACTAACTGCCTTGGTTGACCATTAATTGCACTCCAAGCCTGATAAATAGATAATAATGTCGCCACCAGAATAGTTAATAAAGTAACAGCTAATTTTGGGTTAGATAATCCAAATAGAATATAACCAATAGCCACTAATAGCCCAAATAGTTTTGACGCTATCAAAACCTTCATATCATCAACAACATATCCCAAAACTCCGCAAAAAGCCCCAAAATTAGCACAAATGAATACTAACATATTAGCCAATGCAAGCGTCAAAATAAAAAGACTGTTGTTCATGAGCAGTTGGCTATCAAATGAAAATCCATGCAGTCGGACAAAGCCAACAATAATTAGATCAACAATACTTACTCCAAATATAGTATATGACACAGAGACAGTGCCAAAACGGACAGATGCGGCACATAAACCAACTAGTCCAAAAAGCCACAAAATATCAGTCCCAAAGTTGTTGATTTTAATAACGTTAAAAGCCTCA
>NZ_JACJSG010000097.1 GCF_014697625.1 Anabaena azotica FACHB-119
ACATAGTGCGATCGCACTCTCTTCAGGATGCGTTTAATTCTGAACAGAGTGCGATGCCTTACGGCGGCAAGCTACGCCTACGGAATATAAGGCGATATTTGTGGATACTCAGTGTCCCACGGATCAACACCTGCTGCATCCATTGGACAAATTGGTTCTGTCGGTTCTTCTACATCAACCGTCTGTTCCAGTGGCAATGCTAATTCAAACTCAACCCCTTTGAATCTTAACCACGCTAGACAAACGGCTAAAGCTATCGATTTCGGTATGCCCTTCACACCAGTAGATGCCATGCCTGTCCCTCTCCCATCAGCCATTAGAGGTTTTATGCCACAGCTAACCATACTCGGTGTTATTGTGATTTGCGTTGTTAACCGATGGCGATCGCACTCCGGCAGAACATACGCTTCCACATTCCAAATTTCGCAACAGAAATCTGGGGCAATTCCGAACTCTTCAAACCAACGCTCTCTCCTGTCTTCTTCAATGTCAGGCGGATAGAAAAACTCAAGTTCATCATCATGTTGAAATTCGCCTTGGTATATGAGATATATGCCTATTTCCCAGCCTAAAGACTCTGCTACTAGTTTATTTAGTTGTTCATAAGTCGTGATTTTCATTTTTTAACTCTCAACTTTATAAAGAGCGCTCCAATACAAAAGCAGTTTGCTTTTAACAAACTGCTTTTAAAGTATGCTTGATAACAACTACTCAGTTTTTACTGTTTCTTCTTTAGTATGAGCTTCTTTCTCCTCATCGTTGACACTAAAGAAGTTGTTTCTTTGAGCAAGTGCTTCGAGATTGGGGTCGGAGTCTACTATTTGCCCTAACTCCGATACTATATATTCTTGACTTTTTGCGTTGTAACCAAGCTTGGTCATATTACCTCTCTCAATAATTTCATTCCTAAAACGCTGGCTCTTTCCCTTCCCCAAACAGCATTGACCACTGCTCTGGCGTAAGCTGCCCTATCGGTATATCCAACAGATCAGCATCGCACTCGTCTAGCGGTTGTTCTTGCAAGGTCTGAACGTAGTAAGTTTGACTATCGCTCTCGACAAACTCGACCAGTCGTCTGTCCCCGTAGTAGATGCCGTTTTCCTGTAGATCCAAACCTACGTACTTGCAGCATTGGGCGATATTGGACAGTATTTCTCTTTGTGTACTCATGACTAACTACCACCTAATGTATTTCCATGTGCTTAGGCGTAGCAGTTCTACACTGTCACCAACTGCCTCACCCCTAACTTTGTTAGTGCATCTTTCACACTACTGGCGTACTGGTCATTACCTCGTTCTCTGCGCCTGTATGTCCACAAGCTGCTGAATCGGTGAAAACCGACTATGCCAACGAAATTATGTCCTTGATAGACTCTTGTGGAGAACATTAGATAGTCCACTTCACCATAGTTCAACCCTTGTTCTTTACAGGCTTGTTTTAGCTCGGCTTCAAGTTCTTGGTTGCGTCTGTGGAGGTTTTCTTGCGCTTCTAGAGAAAGCTTCTCTTCAGCTACTCTTTGCGCGAACCAGTTCCGATCAAACGGTAGCCAACCGCCGTTGGTCAGTTGCACCCACACCGTGATTCCGCAATCAATCCAGATGGTTTTGATTTGCTCTGGATGGCGCTGGATTATGGTGGCGATGATTTGGCGATCGCTCTCGGTTAGTGGACTTTGTTGCTTGTTTACTGTTGTTTGAGTCATAATAAAGACCTGATTCTAGTAAAAGGCGATCGCAAGGTTTCTCAGACGGTGCGATCGCCTTTGTTTTTAATGACTACGTTGTGGGGAGCCACAGCGCAATCACTTTCGTTTTGGCGTAGCCGTTTCTATATCAGTCACAAGCAGCAGTAGTTTAAGGGCGACCACAATGAATGCGATCGCCCAATTCGGACTTACCAGGATTTAGTACAGCTTTTAAATTTGCCCGTCACGCCCCTGCGTCCCCTTTCCCCGGCTGCGTGACTCGTCGGCTATTCAGTTTTCCAGGTTCTGGTGGTAGCACCGCTTTATTTATTAGAGAAGCTGGCGCTTGTTCCTCTATACTTATTAGTTTACTAGTACCACTTATAATAAGTCAAGTGTCACTAGTAAATTATTGAGAGATAATTTTTGGGGAACCGAAGATTTCTTGCACATCATGTCCAAGGATTTGACAAATATACCTAAGTAACTGAAAAGACACGTTTTGAGGCGCTTTCGGCATATTAGGGTTTTCTAATAGCTGTATATATTGCTGAGAAACTTTGTACTCAAATTTTGATTGAATTTCTTCGGCAAGTGAACGTCTAGATACCTTCCCACGCATCTGCTTTAGCTTCTCCCCAAAAGCTGGTTTCCATGCAACTGTGGTAATTAAATCTAACTCCAACATAATATATTCTTTACTAGTAGCACTTGACGTATCCATAATATAATTGATAAAGTGATGCTAGTAAAGAGTAAATCACTCTCGACCACAAGCGATCGCTTGCTCTGATGCAATGCGGTTATTTTTGTCTGACTAACTGCAATAACAAAACCTATTGTCGCTGGGTGAAGGGGGAGAACTTTGGAAACTTAGTTGAGGATGCACAGTAAACTGATGAGATGATTCAAGAAGGCAGGAGGCAGGAGGCAGAGGGCAGGAGGAACCAATTGGAAGGGGATTGTGACCCCTCCCAATTGGAAGCTCCCAAATCAAAGATATGTCCGGGGCTTCAGACCCTTACTCCTTTCAGTCGTGGGCAGAGGGCAGGAGACATTCCTCCTGCCTCCTGCCTCCTGCCCTCTGCCTTTTCCGGTGAATGTTTTTTCATCTCTTAGTTACATAGGCATCAACCTCTGTGCATGGTAATTTTAATACCGTGTTACAGGAGGATTTGCTATGAGTAAGCGTTCTCGCCTAGAGTCTCAAATTGAATCGTTGAAAAACCAATTAGACCGAAAACAAGATAAACTCAGGGCGCAAGAAGAAAAAAAGCGGGAGATTGAAGATTCTATCTGGGATTTAAACCGTGAAATATCTAATATTGAAGGTGAAATCTCCAGTCTCCAATCTGACCTGCGTTATTGTGATGATGACTATTGAGCAAATGGCTATTGCCTACTAAGGAGCAAGCAATAGCCCTTGTTTACAGCAACCTACTTGTCACTTATAATGCCCCGTGCCAGTGGCCGGAGCTTGCCAAAACGGGAGTTACTCTGTCAGGCGGTAGTCGCTTGCCAAGCTTTCAAGCCTCTACCGTCCCTCTTTGGCAATTTTTTATTCATCGACTTATCGATGCAATCAATTTTCTTTCCTGTATCCCTCCCCTTCTCTGGGTTCTCCAGTGCTTCGGTTATCCTTCCAGGCTTCGATTGATTGTGTATTTCATGGTTCTGGTGGTTGCACCGCTTTATTTACTAAGAGGCTGGTGCTTGCTTCCTCTATGCTCATAATTTAACTTCTAAGGTTATACTTGTCAAGTCAGACTCAAGAGGTTAATATAAAAACGTGTGAAATATATCCCAACAAAAGATACTTAAGGAGTAGGACTTGTGGGATTAACCTTAATGCGTGTGACCTTTAGTAAGGAGTACCCTGGTTTAGGAGAAAAAATTAAAAATCTTAGAAAAGCTTCGTCCAAAACTATAACTGAGTTAGCCGCAGAAGCGGGAATTAGTGCTAATCATTGGAGCCGAATTGAACGTGAAAAAGTTCAAGATTTGCCCATAGAAACACTAAGAGGCATAGAAAAAGCACTAGGAGCAGAATTAGGCGTTGAAATATAAGTATTTTTTCTAAACCAGGACATTATTAAAAGCGATCGCCCACCGTCCAAAGTTTGCGATCGCCGGAACTAATCCCACACTAAAGGACTAGCTATGTCTACCGTATCAGTTTTCCAAACGCTTCTCAAAGACAACCCCGAATTATTCACCTCAGAGGGCTTATCTGCACTGCTGGCTGATTGTCTGCACCTCAAGTTCACCCAGCATCACAAATTCACCTACCCGTCCTTGCTGCAAGATAAAAGCATTTATCCTGACCTTGCCCAAGCGGGTAATATTGACTCACAGACCGAAAAAATCATCCGTCGCTTCAAGTCCAACCCAGCAAATTGGCGGATAGACGGCTGCTTAACAGAACAAGAAGCCTTTGATTTTTTATTCCTGTTCCGCAAAATCTGCGACAACATCCACGCAATACAGCAAGACATGAGCATTTCTGGAGTTAGCCAGCGATGTGTGGCTTACCGCGATCGCTTGTTCTCCTACCCCGTAGCTAATGATCAGCTGCAACTACTTGAGTGCGATCGCGCTTCACTTCAAAATGCTGTTCCAGGGGTGGTTGAGTATTTTCTTGAGTTGGTGGAAATACCCCAGGCGTACAACCTGTTCTCAGTTGACCAGGACGAGCGGAAGATTCCTACCACCGCGCTAGCAGTACGAGAGGCAGCAGCCCAGGCTTTCCGCGCCGAAATCTACGCCGAAAGCCACCAGTGGGAGCAAACAGGCGCTAACTACTGGGAGGGTAGCCACGCCTGTAAACAAGACCCCGACCAAATCCACCTGTGCCTGCATCTCGACTGGGAGGAGGAGGAGTTTGTTTTCTTCGACGCGCATCATCCCGACCTCAGCCGATGCCTTGGGGGATGACTAGCGAGTGACAAGTGCGATCGCCATCAACAAGTGAATGCTGCCTTTTTGATGCTAGCAACTGTTACGCGATTAGCTAAAAGAAACTCACCCGAATCAATATCCATTAATCCGGGCGACAACTAGTATTTATCCAGATTTCAGAAACCAAAATTCCCAACCCAGAATTAATAGTACAAGCTAAGACTATTAACTTTGAATCTGACGTTTTCTTTGACCACTTCTATCCCGCTAGTCCACAAAGCTCAAACTAAATTCTGGCTCCTGACTTTTGATTTCTAATTTCTGGTTTGCAGGTATTTTAGATTATTGCACACCAAAATTAACTATGGTGTACAAAATCAATTTTAGGCATTGTAATTTTCTATCAATTTTTGCTGGTTCATCAAAAATAGAGAATTAAACGAGGACTTTTAGTTGCCTTTCGCCATTCTTTTTAATTCTCCCCTTCGTTACTCACCACCAATAATCCTCATGAAAGTCATCGTTACTCTAGTCAAAACAATCACGCGAGAAGCCCATATTGATATAGCTAATGGGCAATCTCAAGAAGCCATCAAGCAAGAAATAGTAGACAGATATAACAGTGGTCAAATAACGTCCAAATTCAATATTGCTCAAGTAAATTTTCGCTTCCCTCAGCGCTCAAATTATCAAACGATAATCATGAAAATCACATTCACCCAAGCCCTAACAATTCTCCAATTACAAACGCCTTTCACGATGGCGGATCTCAAGAAAGCCTATCGTGCTGCTGCACTTGTCCATCACCCAGATTGCGGCGGTAAAGCAGAGAACTTTATCAAAATTGATGCGGCTTACGACTTCCTCAAATCATTCTCCAAAGACTTTGCACAAGCTACAAGTAACTCTTACTGGGAACAATATTGGCAATCTCGTTTACACAAACTGCAAGAACAATTTCAAGAAGAATGGCGCAAGGCATTTAAGAAAGCACTAGCTGAAAATAATGGGATGTGGTTCAGCACTTGTATTGAACGATTTGGTCGTGCATATATGTATCCTCGAACTGAGTGGTTTCTAGGAGTTTTGTACAAAAAAGCCACTACTAAAAATAGAAATGCCTATCAACAGAAGTTGCTATTAATCGCTCCAAACCGAACATTCCGAGAACAGTATGCACTCAAATACTATCGGCTGGAGTTTGGGTTTGATACTCCCTATGTTTTTTACTTACCTCCAGCTAAAGAACAGATAGGAGTAGTCGCATGAGTAGACAATTAGCTGATTTAAATAAGTACAAGTGCTATCAAATAGCAAGCATTTTGCATTTGAATTTATCTACTGTCCGTCTTTGGATAAATCGAGGCTGGCTCAAGGTAAACAAGTGTTGTCCAACGCATTACGAGATTGGAGTAAGTCATCTCAAACAGTTTTTAGATAACCCCCCTCAGCAGATTAAAAAACGGATTCAGGCGCTTGATGCAGAGGCTATTAATCATCTGTTGGGGAAGAAAATATGACTGAGCAAATTACTCTTCTAGAAAGGTGCTGGTATCTCTCTGCGCCCTGGGGTCAAGAAATTCCCTTGTTTGAGGTGAACTTGTGGGAGAGAGTTTATCTCAAAGCCTTGAGGACATTCGGCTATTGTTCTGGGTTTAGGTGGGATAGAGGGCAGTGGGTTTATCTCATCGAACTTAAAAACGAGATTGTACAAGCCAGCAAGTACGGAATCATCACTACTGGCCGCATGGAACCGAACACTGTGGAAAAGCCGGCTTATGCCATTGGCGATCGCGTCATGCTTGTTAATGATGCGCCCTTTACGAAACAGCGTTTGGTGCTGGGTCTTCAGTTTGTAGATAGCGCTTGGTTCTATTTGGTTGAGTGGCATTCCCCAATGCTTGACCCCAATACCTCCAGCTTCAATTCCTCTTCATTGGTCGCAGAAGCAGAGTTAGTGCGAGTGATGGTCTGAACAATCCTCGCAAAGTTTTTGAAAACAACATGGAGATAAATTATGTTGACACACTTATGGCGCGACAGTGAAATCCACCAGATGCCCGACGATGGCGAAATAGGCAAGTACACCATCCCCAAAGGTTACGTGAATGCTACCCAAATGTGCCATGCAAATAACAAATCTTGGGGACATTACAAAGAACGAAAATCCACAAAAGCTTACTGGACGGCACTTTCAAACGACATCGGCATTCCGATATCGTCTCTAGTAATTGAAATTGATGGCTACGGCAGTTCTCAAGGTACATGGGTACACCCAGAGATAGCGATTGACTTAGCCCAATGGGTATCTCTTGAGTTCCGCATCTGGGCTAACCGGACGCTAATGAAAGTCTTTTTGGGTCAAGAAACTGTACCCCAGCCCCTCACCCAAATTCAATTACTCGCGGCGATCGCTGCTCAAATGGCACTTCAGGAGCAGCGCTTGTTGGAGCAAGAACAGCGCCAGCATGAAATATTATACCGACTCAAAGCTGTGGAAGTTGAGCAAGACCGCTATGCTACACCCTCTGGACACAAGTACACTGTCGTAGGTTTCGCCATTTTACAAGGTTTGGAGATATCAGCCAAAGAAGCTGGAGCTAAGGGACGCAAAGCTAGCGCATTATGCCGGAACAAGGGCATAGAAATAGAACGCATTCATGACCCGCGCTTTGGAAAGGTTGGTTTGTATCCCGAAAGCGTGTTAATTGAGGTTTTCTCCCAGGGGCAAAACTGAATCGCCATGTGGTGGTAGTTTCTTCCGCTACTACCACATTCCTAACACCGTGAAAAAAGCAACCGCAGCAATGGCGCGATCGCTTCAAATACCCGGAATATCCATTGAAACACTTGTCAACACGATAACACTATTTTTATACAACTTCAGCAAATTCACCTGTAAGTTTTGCAAAACTCGTTTAGTTCTTTTGTACTAATATAGCCTTTCCATCACAAACACTTACTAGCGGTATGACTCCATACCGCTAACTCTTTCATGCGTCTATAGGGGGGAATATGAATCTCGAACCTCATCACTTACAAGAATGGCTAGACAGTGGCGTTGATGAAGATTTGATATTGCTGAATGTGCGATCGCTCTCTGGCACTACACCCCACGAGTATTTGCTCTACAGCGACAAAATCTCCCGCCGTAACGATGGGCGACTGCGCGACGGGGATTTGAGGAAATATCAGCACATTGAAAAAGGCGGGTGGTGGTGCGATGGCGTTGACCCTCTCAATGACTACATCCTGATGATTTGGGGCTGCTTCAAACCAGATAAGCCCCGGCGAGATCCCCAAAAGTTCCACAAGTTTATCAAGTACGAGCATCCTTACAGAGAACAAACTCGCTCCTTCTTCCTGCAAGTTACCAACAAAATTTGGGCTAAAGTCTCCAACCGTTCTGGTATCCCCATCACTGACGAGGATTTGATGCACCCGTGGGGGTTTTGGTATTGGGTATGGAAGAATAATGTTCCAGTGACAATTGTCGAAGGGGTCAAGAAAGCGGGTTGTTTACTGAGTGCGGGGTATGCTGCGATCGCCATTCCCGGCGTAAACTCAGGGTATCGTACATCACAAGAAGAGGGCAGGGGGAGAGGTGCAGCAGGGGGAGCAGGGGGAGATTTTAATAATCATTCCTCCCCTGCTTCCCCTGCTTCCCCTGCCTCCCCTGCTTATCCTGGTAAACCATCATTAATTCCCGAACTGAAACATTTTGCCACAAAGGGCAGACAAATTAATATCTGCTTTGACCACGATACCAAACCTGAAACAGTTCAACGAGTGCGAACCGCGATTAGTCGTCTGGGTCGGTTGTTTGTGCATGAAAGTTGTGAACTGCGAGTAATTGACCTCCCAGGCCCAGACAAAGGCGTAGATGATTTCATCGTCGCGCAAGGTCAAGCGGCATTTCATTCACTGTACAATACGGCTGAAGCGTTGGCATTGTGGGAAATCAAGCTGTTTACCTTGTTGACTTATCCTCCTGCGATCGCACTCAACCAAAGATTCCTGGGTGGGCTGATTGCTCCCGAAGGCGAAAAGCTGATTGTTCTCAAAGCTCCAAAGGGAACGGGTAAAACCGAGTGGCTAACCCATCAAGTGGCCAAAGCTCACGAGCAATGCCGGCGCGTACTTATCATTACTCATCGCATTCAACTGGGTGAGGCATTGTGCGATCGCTTCGGTGTTGATTACGTTAGTGAACTCTACACATCTCATACCGGGGGATTATTCGGCTTCGGTGTGTGCGTGGATTCTTTGCACAAGGACAGTCAAGCTCGTTTTGACCCAGCCGACTGGTGCAATGATGTCATTATTATAGATGAGTGTGACCAAGTGTTTTGGCATTTGCTCAACTCCACTACAGACGTGCAGAAGCGGCGGGTGTCCATCCTCCGAAACCTCAAGCAGCTAATCCAAAACGTTCTGGCTAGTGACATGGGGAAAATATATCTCTCGTCTGCCGATGTGTCAGATACCGATGTGAAGTATGTTCTTTCTCTAGCGGGAGAATATAAAGTAAACCCCTTCGTCATCGTTAACAACTATCAGCCCGTTTCTGGCAAGTGTTACAACTACTCTGGGAAAAACCCGAAGGATTTGATTGCAGCACTTGATAAGGCGATCGCCAAAGGTGGGCATCATTTATTATGCTGTTCGGCGCAAAAAGCCAAGTCCAAATGGGGGACTCAGGCGTTAGAAGAAAGATTTCGGCGCAAATTTCCCCACCTGCGGATTCTGCGGATTGATAGTGATTCCGTGTCTGAACCAAATCATCTCGCTTTTGGTTGTAT
>NZ_JACJSG010000098.1 GCF_014697625.1 Anabaena azotica FACHB-119
GATAAGATATCGGGCATGGGCGATAAGTGGTTTTTGAGTTGTCGTTGTGAGAGACAACAACTCTACTACGAAACGCCCTACCTCTTCACTCTCTGATTTTGGCTAAGGTATTGATCACAAGCAGCAATTGATGGTGCGCCGCCGCAGGTTCTGGAGTATTTCTTGAATAGCGACATCGATGGCGATGGGCGCACACTGTCTCAGGAGATTTTTCAAGATGGGACAAATCCCCTGGAATCAGACTCACCCCAACCATCACCCAAGGCACAGGTTTTATCTCCATCTCCATCCCCAACTGAAGATTTGGACTGGCAAATATAGCATACATTTCCCAATTTTACTAGCAACCAGAGTTTTGATTTTTTCAGAACCCTGGTTGCTAGTTCTTTTTTAATAGCACACTTAAACTTTGTTAGGTCGAGAGTTCCATTTTTTCATGTATCCATGTAGGTGTATGGCAACTACCTACACCTACTTCCTCAATAATTGACCATTAATAAAGTTTAAGTTCTAAGGTGATATATGACTTTACTAGGTATTGACAAGTCATCCGTTTCCGTTGATACAACCCAAGTAAAACTGTGGGGTGAAGAAGATTTATTAACCCCCACTCTCCGCCGAGAAAAACTAGAAACCCTTTTATGCCAAAAAGTACAGCAAGGTGAAGACCCTACCTTATGTCAAAAAGTATTAGACTATCTGTATTTCTCGGCATTTCAAGATAAGGTCAATCGCATTGCTGTCCAAAAGGAAAAAGAACGCTCGGTATTTGCCTCCGTACAACAAGTGATTATTACATCTTTCGCCATTTTAGGAATGTTTGCGTTCCTCGCCGCCGCTTGCAATAAGTCCGTTGTGCGATCGCCTTCCCTTGGTGTAAACCCACCTGCAATCCAACAGCAAGCTCCGGGCGCAACGCCTGGGGTGGAGCTAAAGCAGGGTAATTTCAACAATCGTTGAAACAAATAGTGTCAATTACTTGGTGGTGTCTGTTTTGGTATTATCTGACTGGGCTATCGTTTGTTCGCCTTGGGGTTGCTGTCCATAATTAAGAATCTTACTAAAAGGTAAAAGGCGATCGCTAGTTTTGTCAGGACGGGCGGTTGCCTTTGGTTTTTATAGAC
The DNA here is from genome assembly GCF_014697625.1 of Anabaena azotica FACHB-119. GTDB lineage: Bacteria > Cyanobacteriota > Cyanobacteriia > Cyanobacteriales > Nostocaceae > Trichormus > Trichormus azoticus_A. The sequence continues at coordinate 1,125 of NZ_JACJSG010000098.1, forward strand.
AACGTTGTGGAGAAGGCACAACGCATTTATCAAGATTTGGTGTAGCGTAGCCATTAACAAAGAAAGCAAAAACCAGTGGCAGTTGAGTATTACCAAGACAAGAACAAGATAGTTGCACTAGATAACGATTGAATGCTTGGGGCTACCATATGTGCTTGATGAAATTGTGTTTTCACTCTTCAGATGTGTGATACTTGCTTGCTCCCCTGTTTAGCGTAGTCTTACGGAGGACTTGCTTTCTTATATATCTCATATACCTCCATGCAATGGAGGTGTCAAATGATGGAGGCTATCGTGATATGAGGGTTAGCTATCACAATGAGGATGGTCAATCAATATTGCTTATCATCTAATGATAGTGCCATTAGATGGAGGTAGTATACATATAGGAGTCATTTGGGAATGCCAATGATTAATGTTTTAAAGGAGTTTTTAGCAACTAAAGGAGTAGAAACGGCTTATCAATTTCATAAAAAGACTGGGCTACCCCAAGCTACTGCTTATCGCCTCTATAATAAGCGCAATGTTTATCCTGATCAGAAAACTCAAGAAATAGTGTGCAGAGTTTTTGATGCTCAACCTGGAGATTTCCTGCGCTATGAGCCTGATAGTGCAGAAGAATCAGCTAAACATGATACTCAACAGTCAACTAGCACTGTCAGTAATCTTAAATCCACACCATTTTCTGCTGATGATGAATCTCCAGGTTTAATGACAGAAGCGGCATAAGCATAAAACTGATTTGGATTTGATTAACACTTAAATTAAATACTTAGTCTCAATAGCAACCTTGTTATATAGATTATCAACTCAAGATTTAAAGCTTTAAACATTTAGTATCAAAGTTTTAAGTCTCACTAGTTGAAATTGAAAGCTGCAAGGTTGTTGAAGTTTTTTGAGAGCGATCGCCGCCTACCAAGCAAGTGCGATCGCCAACTCAAATCGTTAGACAACAAAGTGAGCTAAATATAATGCTGACATATTTGGGGGAAACCTACCACATCAGCATCAATGTTCACTTTGGTTAAATTGCGTCCCTAACTCGAATGAGCATTTACCATCGTGAGCAAAAAATATGCTGACACTGGAAAAAACTCCAACCCCTGACTACAACCTGCTCAACTCCAGCATTAAAGAAACCTTCACATCCCTCGACCGTTTCGAGTGGCAAGCTGTGGGCGAACTCCTGCAAATGCGTGACTCTGAGCTTTACCTTAAAGCAGGGTACGCCAGTTTTCAAGAATACTGCCACCGTGAGTTATCTGCATGGGGTGGATATCGGAGAATCACCCAACTCTTGGGGGCTAAAAAAGTCATCGACACGGTAGGTGAGTTAGGGCAGCACATCAAGAATGAGCGTCAAGCCCGTCCCCTACTCCGTTTGGTCAAGGAACCAGAAAAGCTCAAAGAAGCTGTGGCTTACGCAGTCAAAGAGAACCCCTCCCCAAGCGCATCGGATTTTGCATCTGCGGCTCAAAAAGTGGTTCCACGAACTCCACGCCCACGCCAAAAACCCTCATCTGAGGAACCAATGGTTCCCAAAAATCAAGAACCAATGGTTCCTCGTTTTCCCACGGTTACGGTTACGTCACCAGATCACCCAAGACACGGTGAATCTGGAACCATCGAAGCAGACCCGCCAAACCCAACCCAGCAGATTGTAACTTTTAGTGATGGCGAGAAACTGTTGGTCAATAATGATGATTTGACCATTGAGCGCAAATACCCAAGAGAATACACCGAGGCGATCGCCGCAATCGAACAACAGTATCAGCAAAAAATTGAGCGACTAGAACAGGAATTGAGGATTGGTCTACAGTCTGAAGCCACAGCCAAAGCTGAACAGCAGATGCAGGAACAACTCTCGTCATGGCAAAAATTATACCAACAGCAGAAAGAGCAGATCATACAGATGCAGCAACGCCTGGACGAAATGGAAGCTCTTAGAAAGTTGGGGGACGAGAACGAGCAGTTAAGGCAACGTAATCAGGAGCTAGAAAACGCGGTACAAGAACACCCCGCCAAGCAGTGGGGTAATACTCTTACTAAGCAGGCTGCTAAGGTACTCAATAAGGAAGTCTTGCGATCGCTAGAGCAGACCATCGATTTGCGATCGCTAGCAGTTGAACCGCCCAAGGAAAATGCCCAGGAGTGTCTACGGCTCATGGGTATTGCGCTCGGTAATTTGGCGACGGCGATGAACAATGCCCAAGCGCTGCAAGCTGCGGCTGTGCTTCTGGGGAGTGAGCCAACACCGCAAGCGATCGCATATCGAGCCGAGCAGTTGCAACTATTACCCCAAGCTGTGAGTGATATTCGGGCTGTGCTGGCCAAACCTGGGTGTACTTGGCAGGACTATTTAACGGTAGCCCAAGAGTACGAAGTTATTGAAGAAGATTACTTAGCCCAGTTGACCCCACAAGAGGTAGAGCTAATCACCGCTCTAGAGAAGTCCGCACAACCCAAAACTATAGGTGTCGGGTCTATCGTTGCCCACGCTGATATTTACAGTGCCTTATACAAAGCCAGAGGTGAAGTTATAGAAGACCTGGGCGATGAAGTTTGGGTGGCTTGGGAGCATTGGAAAGACCGCCCGAAAAAGACTGACCGATATTTCAAAAAAGAATTACGGCTGTTGTAGGGCTGACGACTACTCAATAGCTCAAACAACCGAATGCGGCATGACTCAACTGCTGCTGATATTTTCATGCGTCAAAATTTGGAGTCATTATGAAATTCATTACATCATCAGAAGCTACAGATACCCCTTTTGACCAAATCAAAAAAATTGATGAACAAGGTATTGAGTATTGGTTAGCAACCGAATTGTTAGCCTTGCTAGGTTACAAAACTTGGAAACGAATTAGGGACACCGTTGAAAGAGCAAAAATCAGTGCCAAAAATTCAGGCGTAGACCCAGCTATTAGAAAAAATTGAACAGCAGAACAAGGTAATTGAAGCACAAGGAACTGCGATCGCACAACTACAAGCGCAAGTACAAACTCTGTTACCCCCGTCATCCGATTTTATACCCCCCGGCTGGGATGCTGAGGTTTGGCGATCGCTGCCTCCACAAGATAAACGCCACTTCCGTTTTTTGTACCGTCGCCGTCGTTTCCGCCCCTCCCAGCAGAGTCAAGCGGAACCCGTGGCACTAAGAGCCATTAGTACCGAGCAGATGAAGCAAAAGCAGAGGGATGAGGTATCGCAGTTAGTTGGTGAAGTATCTCCCGAACAGAAACAAGAAGTTCAGTTAGCCAAACAAGAGATGTTGAGGCAGTTCTGGTCACAAGCGCCAGATGAAGATGTGCCGTTTTAGATTTACCAATTTCTGCAAACATATATGAAAGGTGAGATATGAGCAGCATTGCATCTACTGAGAAATTCTCTGTCCTGGTCATTCTGCGCCGGGAATACCTCGACATCACTGGTAACTACTGCGCCGCCAAGCTGATTGAGTATTTCCGCCATTGGACAAAGTGGAAAATGAAAAATCACCGTACCCCTTGGGTGTATCAGCCCCTCAAGCGGATTTACGCTGACCTAATGGGTGAGCATAGCCTTCATGTGATTCGGGCTGCGATCGCACTACTTGAAGAGATGGGCATTATCGAGAAGCAGAAGAATCCAGGTAACGGACAGGATAGGACTTGGCAGTATAAATTAAACTTTAATGTACTGAATAAGCTACTTGAACCCCGCACAGGCAAAACTGAACATTCCAGGTTCAATGCAGAACAACACCACAGAAACCAACCTAAAACTTCAAAACCACAACAACACAGTGCTGTTGAGCCTTCTAAAAGTGAGGAGCTGGAAAACGAGATTTTGGAATGTGACCAGGAAGGGTCGAGCCAAGCCCCAGAGTTAGAGCTACCCCAAGATACTCACTACGTTGATGAATCAGAACAAGATGACTCGACTAGCGAGATAGACCATCATGGGGGTCATTCTTCCGCCGCCGTGTCAGGTTTTCATAACGAAGACTCTGATGATGATGATTACACTGAGCCTGTGGAAAAATCAGTACAGCCGAGTCAACAGGAGGTACAGGAAGTTTTGCAGCAGTTGAGGGAGATTCCTTGTACGCCACAGTTTCGGTTAAATGGGGAGATTCAGCGCACCGTCAAGCGGTACTGGGACAATGTGCCGGGTGCGATCGCTTACTTGAAAGAGGCGGTGCGGACTTGGAAAGGGGTCAAATCACCGGAGGCTGTGTTTGTGGCTGCTTGTAAGGAGGGACGGAAGCCGGAGGTGCAGCAGGCTAAGTCGGAGGCGTTCGCTTGGTTCGAGCGGGCGAGGAAGGAGAGGATTGTGATTGCGATGTCGGGTGAGGTTGTGTACACGCCGGGTGGGGAGGCTGTGGCTTTGGCGGAGATGATGCGGCGGTATCCGGTGGGGGAATGAGTAGCACATGGCTTAAGATAAGAACAAATCGCCCATGAAGCGAGTTATGGCTTATGTCTCTAACCATCCAAGACTTAGAACAATTGCAATCACAACATCCCGATTTGCGGATGGAGTTAGTCGAGGGAAACATCATCGTTATGGGGCCATCCGATTACGAGTCAGACGAAATTGGTTCTCGTCTGCTGACGTTCCTGAATATGTGGGTCATGCCTCGCAAGCTAGGCAGAGTGACTGGTTCCAGTGCTGGTTTTATTTTGCCCAGTCTGGAGACAGATGTAAAGACAGGCGACCCGGAAAAAAGAAACTTACGCGCCCCGGATGTGTCTTTTGTTCGGGCTGAACGACTTAAAAAACTCAGCGTGACTTTGTGGAGTTAGTGCCGGATCTCACTGTTGAGGTCAAATCTAAAAGCGAGAGTCCTTCGGACACGCTACGCGAACGCATCAAACCACTGCAAGAAAAAATTCAACTATTCCTAGAACTTGGCTCCACAGTGGGTATTCTCATTGACCCTGACAAACTTTTGGTGACAGTTTACCGCCGTAACCTTGAACCAGTTGTCTTAAGAAGTAATGACAAGCTGACTCTACCAGAGTTACTCCCTGGTTGGGAATTAGCGATTGCCTCCGGCACTGGCGAAGCCAATCGCAGAACTTTGGCCACCTGAATTTGACTGAATCAATGCAACTGGTTTGTAGGGTTGAGCAACTGTTCTGCTTGCACCTACCAAGCTACCTAACCCACTTCAGTTAGGGAGCAATGCGATTTCGTTAGACGACCCGAAAAACAGTGCGATCGCCTGAAAAAGACGGCACTTGTATTGAGCGTGGTTGCTCTTGCACTGTGTCCCCTACACCCTGCCCGAACGGGGATATTAGAAATAACATACATTCTCCAATTTTCATAGACACTTTAGTACTAAAAAAAATAGTAATAAAGTGTCTCGCACTTTCAAAAATGGGCATTTAAACTTTGTGAAAGTTACGTAAATGTTCAGTTTCCACAGGACGAGTGCTTATGAGTTTATGTTTTGGCACAAGAAAGATTTATGTGCGATCGCCAATACAAAGACCAAGGGAACCCAGGCGATCGCCTGAAAAAGACGGTACTTGTATCGAGCGTGGTTGCCATTCCTCTGGGTTCCCTACACCTTGCCCGAACGAGGCTAGTTCAAACCCTACACCAATGCGCGAAAATCTAGGCTTGCAATAATATCATACATTCGCTCCTTTTCATAGAAACTATAGTACTGAAAAAAACAGTACTATAGTTTCTCGCACTTTCCAAAAGGGGCATTTAAGCTTTGTGAAAGTCACGTAAATGTTCAGTTTCCCAAGGACGAGTGCTTATGAGTTTACGTTTTGGCACAAGAAAGATTTGGTTATGTGCGATCGCTGATCCAAAGAGCAAGGGAGAAGTGCGATCGCATGGAGTACGTCACCTAAAACGATGTATTAGGGTCAAATGGCAGAGTGCTTTCTTCTTCAAAGTTAGCTAAGTCTTGCTGCATCTGTTTGAGGCGTTCTAGATATGTACGACTTGAGGCTAGCTTTTCTTCCATTTGTTCTTTGCCAAAGTTGATACCTTGTTCGGCATATTCGGCAGAAATTCTATTATAACGGTCAACCTCCAGCCTTTTACGCCTTGCCATTTCATCCAACCAATCTTCGCTGGTTCCACTCGCCAATTCGGATTCTCGATACTCTGGTTTGAGAGAACCATCTGGGTTAAATTGCCGCTTTTCTTCCTCTGTGAAAAAGTCGTAAGCGGTGTATATGGGCCAGTCTTCAGGTTGGGTTTCATCTAGGAGTTTCCATTTGTCATATTTGATTTTCAGTCTACGAGCATAATCATCAATTGCTTCATTACTCATTCCCTTGGATAACATTTGCTGTCTAGCTTCCGGCTTTAAACTTCCATCGACATTAAATTCTTCGCTGTGCATATTTAGCCAACGTTTAATCCGAGACATATTCACAACTGTTGACATAATCAACTCCTAATTTTTTATAAAATAAAGTTATGACTTTAGAATTTAGACATTTTGACACCCGATTAAATCAATGGATTCATACTGATGGCAATCAGAAAAATCCTAATTCAATTTTAGCCGAAGAACTAAATAATACACTACTAGAATTTTACTTCCCCGGCAAACAATTCTCTTTTGGACATACAGATGAGTATAGTAAAGCAGAAGATTTAAGAAATCATCCAGATGGACATATTCTGTTACTATCTTCTAAAACAAGGTTACTATACGGCTCTCCAGAATGTTTATCAGAAATTGAAAAACTTTGCCCAGATAGGAAAGACCGTGGTGCATACGGTTCCATTTTTCTAGGTGCTTGTAAAAACTCGCTTCATGAAGAGTTAAATATTTTAGTTGTAGATGATTCTCAAGAGAAAGGAGAGAATGGAGGTATTATTGATAGGGAGGAAGCGTTTAAATTAGTAGGTGATTGCTATGGGCAAATATCAACCGAACTCTATGACAAATTGACTAAGCGTCAAGAACAGTCAGATAAAAGTTACCGTGTGATTCAGCACCGCTTTGGATGGAAAGAAGCTGATGGTGAGGATACTAAATATAGATTTGGGAAAGGAACATTAAGACCATATGATCTACATGAAGTAAAATACGCAGATCCTAACAATCACCCCAAAATCGATATTATTCTCCCCCTATCCAGTTTCAAAGGCACAGACAAGGATCGCCCTGGTGAAGCTATTAAGCCACAGATTCAACCAGGATTATATAGACAGAAAATCTGGCTTGGTGAAAAGTCCCAGTCTCAAAAAGGAAAGACCGCCATATCTCAACTGATAGCATCCTTCCCCCAAGGCATCAAAGACTTCGCGGAGGAACTAGAGGCGCAGGCTCAAAAATTAGCCGAAATGCAGTCCGACCCCAGAAAAGTTGCTCAACTTTACTGCGAGAAATATGAACAACGCAAGGCTTTCACTGAGGGACAAATCGCCTCACTACAGCAAACAATTACTGAGCAAATTGCTGATGGAACACTTACAGAACAATTAGAATTGCTAAGTGAAAATGAAGATGAAGAAGAATTGGAAATAGATGATGAAGATGAAGCATCACCTAAAGATGATTTGTTGATGTACAAAATCATCAAAGCTGATCTAACTGGGGGTCATAATCAGCTTTTAGAAACTGAGAAAGTTCGGAAGGAACTGAGTAGATTTGTCCAAAAAGAGTGGCGTGATATTGCCATCGGCAGAGCTATCACATTTGATAGAGGCATGATAATCCCATCCAAAGAGTTAAAAAATGGTGAGATTTGTGTA
>NZ_JACJSG010000099.1 GCF_014697625.1 Anabaena azotica FACHB-119
ACTTTAGTATGTTTTATTACTTCGCTCTTTCCATCTTTACGGTCAAGTTTTATCTCATTTTTAAACTAAACTGTTTAGTTTGCCCCTGGTGACAGCTTCGCCAGCTCTCCCCCAACCTAGCAAGGCTAACAATTCGGTTGCTAACCAATACTCATTACCCTGTTCATCAATTTTTTTGATTTGGTCAAATGGGCTATCTGTAGATGGGGCTGATGAAATTAGTTCCATAATTGATTCCTTCAAATTTTGACGCATGAAAATATCAGCAGCAGTTGAGCTATGCCGCATTGAGTTGATTTTTTGTGATGTTTAAAAGTTGTTAGCTATAACAGGCGCAACTCATCTTTGAAATATCGGTCAGTCTTTTTCGGGCGGTCTTTCCAGTGATCCCAAGCCACCCACACCTCATCCCCCAGGTCTTCTATAACCTCTCCTATTGCTACATATAAAGCGCAATACTGATCAGCATGGGCAACGATAGAACCCACTTCTATAGTTTTGGGTCGTGTAGACTTCTCCAATGCAGTGATTAACTCGATTTCTTTGGGTGTTAGCTCTGGCCAGTAGTCTTGTTTGATAACCTCATACTCTTGCGCCACACTCAAATAATCAATCCATGTACACCCAGGCTTAGAAAGCACAGCCCGAATATCACTCACCGCTTGGGGTATGAGTTGTAGTTGCTCTGCCCTCCATGCGATCGCGCTTGGTGTGGGTTCACTCCCCAAAAGCAAAGCCGCAGCTTGCAAAGCTTGGGTGTTGTTCATAGCACTGGCCAGATTGCCCAGCGCAATACCCATTAGGCGTAAGCACTCGGTGGCATTTTCCTTGGGCGGTTCAATAGCCAGCGATCGCAGATCAATAGTATTCTCCAGCGATCGCAATACTTCCTTATTCAGTGCTTTCGCCGCCTGCTTAGTCAAAGTATTACCCCACTGCTGGGAAGGTCTTTCTTGTACCGCGTTTTCTAGCTCCTGAATACGCTGTTTAAGTTGCTGGTTCTCGTATTGAAACTGCCTGAGCGCTTCCATCTCATCTAAACGTTGCTGTATCTGTATGTTCTGCTCTTTCTGCTGCTGGTATAGTTGTTGCCACGACGTTAGTTGTTCTTGTACTTGTTGTTCAGCCTGGGCTTTAGCTTCGGACAGCAAGCCGATTCTCAACTCCTGTTCTAGCCGTTCTATTTTCTGCTGGTACTGCTGTTCGATTGCGGCGATCGCTTGGGCGTACCCTGGGGGATATTTGCGCTCGGTAGTAAATGACTCAATTTCGTCATTACTCAAATGGGTCAAATCAGTATTGTTGATCAGCAATTTCTCGCCATCGGCAAACGTGACTATCTGCTGGGTTGGGTTCGGTGCATCCGCCTCAATGGTTCCCTCATCTCCATAACGGGGGTGCGGTGCTGAGGTAACTTTAACAAGGTTAGATTTGGGAACCAATGGTTCCTGAGATTGGGGTTTTATCCGTGGTTTGCGAGGAACCACTTTTTGGGCAGCAGCTGCAAAATCCGATGCGCTCGGTGAGGGGTTCTCTTGTACTGCGATCGCCACAACTTCCCGGAGCTTGTCTGGTTCTTTTACCAACCGGAGTAGGGGACGGGCTTGACGCTCATTCTTGATGTGTGAGCCTAGTTCGCCCACCGTGTCAATAACTTTCTTTGCTCCCAGTAGTTGGGTGATTCTTCGATATCCACCCCAGGCAGATAACTCACGGTGGCAGTATTCTTGAAAACTGGCGTACCCGGCCTCAAGGTAAAGTGAGTGATCACGCATTTGGAGGAGTTCACCAACAGCCTGCCACTCGAAACGGTCAAGAGAGGTGAAGGTTTCTTGAATGCTGCTGTTGAGGAGGTTGTAGTCAGGGGTTAATGTTTCGGCTTGGTCTAGTGTCAGCATGATGATTGCCCACTACTGGTAAATGCTGAGAAGAGTTAGGGACGCAATTTAACCAAAGTGAACATTGATGCTGATCTGGTGGGTTACACCCTAAATGTGTCAGCATGATAATTAGCTCACTTTGTCGTGAACAGATTGAGCAGGCGATCGCATTTGCTTGGACGGCGGCGATCGCTTTCAAGTTTTAGGCTGCTTTTAGTAGATCAACCTCTGAGGTTTCGTCAGAATTTCTCTTTTTACTTCGGGAGCTTTCTTTGGCTGAGTGAGGATTTAAAGCTACTCCTTTGTCAATTGTTAATTTCTTTGGTGGCTCACCCTCCTCAAGTAAGTCTCCTGGTTTGCAATCAAGAGCTTCACAAAATCTTGCTGCTGCTTCTAAGGTGAGAGACTTAACCTTATTTTGTTCAATTTTTTGGATGAACTGAGGACTGTAGCCAGTTTTCCTGGCTAGGTCGTTTTGAGAAAGGCCAGCAGCCTCTCGCAACTTTTTTAATGCAATAAACACGATCATCCTCTCCAAATAATGCTCCTATTATAAGGGGTACTACCAATGGTTGTAAACACATAGGGCTTACATCTATTGTTATTACTAAGACTTATGTACAACCAGTAGTAGTATTACAAATCTCTATCAGAAAGCAACTACTACCCTATTGACTACTACCAATAGGGGTACTAATATTGAGGGTATAGAGAAGCCAACTAACCCATAACTAAACAGTCTACAAGTTAGCAACCATAGCTCATCTGAACTTTGAAACCGAAATCCCATCAAGATACTAGAACAACCACAAGCAATTTATCGTTAACTTCTTAAAGTCTTTTTGTTTTGATAACGCTTAAATGCCACTGGTGTTTACTTTCTTTTTTGATGGCTGTGCCAAATTTCAATGAGTGCGTTGTGGCTTCTCCACAACGTTCCAAAAATCAAAGGCGACCGCCGCGTCTGGAAAACTAGCGATCGCCTTCTACCTTTAAATAAGGATCTTCATTATGACTGATATCGCAAATAGACAGCAACCCGTCAGCGAACAAACCCTAGCCCAAGCTGAACTACAGCAGTACATCACAGAGCAAGCCCAAGCTGTAGCACCTGAAGAATACACCAGCGTTGAAATCAATTTCTACTACCATGAAATCTATATCGGTGGTCAGCTAATAGCTCAAATAGCCTACGATCACAACGAATTTGTCACGCAAAGGTGGCTTGTATTGGTGAACGACAAGGAAGAGTTTCGAGCTAACACCTGGGCTAAGTGCTACCGCTACATCTGCATACATCACAAAGACGGCTCATTACCTGTACAAGAAAAAGAAACCCCAGCCCCTACAACAGGCAATGAAATCATGGTACAGATTTTCGATGCTTGTGAGCAACACGGACTGGAATTGCTAGAGGATGGGATTTACCGAGGCGACGAGAAACTAGGCGAGGCTGGTTGCACTAACGGTAATTGGTGGTTTACCCGCACAGATGATGTTACCCAACAGCAAATCTTTTGTAACTCAGCCTCAGATGCCGTGTGGTTGGTTTCAAGAGCAGAGTTACCGGAGAGTGCAGACTTTCTCAATGAATACTTGCAATACCACCCACTTGAGCAGATGCCACCCGTGGAGTTGAAGCATTTGCTTGATAGCGCAGAACTATTGACAGCTTAACCCAGAACTCAGGAACCAGAAGTCAGAAATCAGAATAATTCTGGCTTCTGAATCCTGACTTCTGACTCCTATTAATCCAAACATCTCTTCATTCATCAATTAAAACAATGGAAGCAACAATATCAATTCCCCAACACTGGAAACATCCCCTTTATACCTTTGGTCAACGCACCGAATACGGGGTAGTCATCGGCATGAAATACTACGCTCCAGATACTTATCTTGGCAGTGAGTACGGAGCAGGCTGGCGTTATGTCATGCTCCCAGACAAGAATCAGGAAGACGAAGAACACCGAGTAGAGAACGAGATCAGACTACTCACCTCAGAGGAATTAAAAGCACAACTTCTTTCAGAGATTGACTACTACTCACGCCAACTTGAACATTTGAACTCTGAACTGGGCGCAATCCCTGTAACTGTTATTGTAACGGCTCAACAAGGGGAACAGGCGGAAATGCCCACCCAACCACAAAAGAAATCTTGGGATTCTCCACCCACTTTACAGTCATTTATTGACGCTGCACAGTTAATCCTCAGAGAAATTGCTAAACACCCTGATTATCAAGCACTTGACTATCAGCCTGATTTAACTTTAGGTGATGCTCAAACTGCACTGTCCTATCTGCAATCAGGGTTAGAAGATAGCCAAAAGTTTGATATTACCTCAAACATCTTTCCTGAAGAATAAAGACCCCAATCACGCTAATTCACAACTATACAACCACTTCACTTAACCAGTAATTCACAGTCATGGAAACCATCAAAATCAACAACAGCGTTTTCTTAATCCCTCCCAGCCAACCGAAGTTACAAGCGAACTGCGCCAAGGAGTACGGGCAATTTCTCTTAGATTGTCCCCCAAAACTGACAATTCTGGAAGCACAGCAGGGTGGTTATCTTAAAGGTAACAAGGCTGATTTTGCGATCGCTATCTCCCGCCCAGACCGCCTACTCACAATCAACGAAAACTTCACCAACGAGCCATTCACGGAACTGTGGGTGATTCCGGTAGCGGGTGAGTTAAAAAACCAGTTTAAAGGGCCAGCGTCCATGCTGCTTTCTTTCCTGATGCACCGCCGTAGTAAAGACAGTTTCGCCGGACTATACAACCACTTCGCCCACAGAGCTTTTCAGCAGTGGTGTGAAGACGGGATGCCCGGAGATCCGAAAGAGTTTTGCTATAACGCGATCGCTAGTGTACTCAAAAACTACATTTTCTGCGCCGAGTTCCAAAAAGTAGACGGTGCGCTCGGAACGTACTGGTTCATTCAGTGGTCATACCGTAACCCACAGTCTGATTTTGAGAAGGACGCATTGGAAGCAGCAGATATGATTCGTAGCGGTGCGGAATCTGGGGCGACGCTTCACTGGGTGACAAATGAAACTTACGAGCGCTGGGCGTTGAATGCAGAAGTTCGACCCGCCCTAACGGGAGTATCCGAGGCAGAGGCACGGGCATCACTGCAACCGCAGAATCAGCCAGTTGTGCCAAGTAGGAGACGGTAATTAGGAACCCTTGGCGGCGACTCATTTTTGGGTCGCCGCAATAATTGACTCTCAAACTCAGACAAATGTTTTGTTTACAGGAGCGTTAAATTATGAAACCAAAGAAGAAGAAAAGCCAAGAAAAACCACAGCACAAATGTTCATCTTGTGGGCAGGAATTAACCCTGCCTAGAGGTTATGAGGACACGGGTTTATGCGGTGTATGCGCTACTGGGTCTAGTTCAATGCTTGATGAGTTCGGTGAGTCTTGGTAAGACTATAACCCAAAGTTTTCAAAAGCTAGAAGTCAGAATTAATCAGCTTAGTAGTTAGAAATTCTGACTTCTGGGTTCTTCAAAAAGACAGATCAATTTCATGTTTACCTGAGATTTTGGAGAATGAATCATGAGGATTAAGTGGAGTGAAGAAGAATTAACTACCCTTGAAGAGATGGCAGAAATATACACAGTTCAACAAATCGCTTTCCGCCTCAAAAGACGAGGGTATACACGCTCACTTGAAGGTATTAGAAAGAAACTCCGTTCTTTAGGGTACTCAGTGCGGCCTACACTGGATAACTATAGCTGCAAATATATTGCTGAAGTCTTGCAATTTGATTCTGGTACAGTTGCAGACTGGGTTAAAAAGGGTTGGCTCAAGGGGACGAAACCTAGCACTCATCATTACCAAATCAAAAGTCAGGATTTAAAACAATTCCTCAACAATCCTCCGCGCAGAATTAGGAATCGGATTGCCTCTTTGGATCAAATGGCAATTAGTTATTTAGTGGGTTAGCTAATCTTTTCAACCGCAGCAGAGGATTGTCAATATGCGATTAACCTATCAGTACCGTTTACGTCTGACCAAAAAACAAGTAGATACATTTGAAAACTGGATTGAATTATGCCGTCGCCAGTATAATTACAGGTTAGCAGAACGGTTTAACTGGTACAAGGAAAATCGTTGTGATGTTGACCGATGCTCTATAGTTTATTGCAGTATTGCACCCTTAAAAGATAAACCTAACAGGTGGTCACAACAAAAAGATTTAGCAAACACTAAAGCGCTATTTCCTGAATACAAAGAATTGCCTTCTCATACATTACAAGACGTAATTGCTAGGGTAGATAAGACATTTGACCGTTGGCTTAAGGGTGATAGTAATGGAAAACGCTCTGGCCGTCCAAGATTCAAAGGTAAAGGGCGTTATCGCTCTCTTACTTTCCCAGATCCCATTAAGCCAGAACACATCGAAGGTAAATTTATTCAACTAGCTAAAATTGGAAAAATAAAAGTAATTTTACATCGTCCCATACCTGACGGCTTTAAAATCAAAACGGCCACTATCACTCGTAAAGCTGATGGTTGGTACATTGGGCTTAGTTTAGAAGATATGACTGTGCCTAGCTTTACAACTGATGCTATACCTACACCAGATAACACAGTAGGTATTGATATGGGCTTGAAATCGTTTTTAGTTACAAGTGACAATCAAAAAGTACAGATTCCTCATTATTATCGCAAAGCTGAGAAAAAACTTAAGCGGCTACAGCGTCAATTGTCACGTAAAAAGAAGGGGTCAAATCGTCGCAAAAAATCTATTAAACGTGTTGCTAAAACTCATTTAAAAGTTGTTAATCAGCGTAAAGATTTTCACTATAAAATTGCAATATGGTTACTCAATCAATCTCAAGTTATCGCGCATGAAGACCTGAATATCAAAGCCCTAACTAGGTCAAAACTCGCCAAGTCCGTAACCGATGCTGGATGGGGGCAATTCCTACAAATACTAAATACCAAGGCTGCAAGCGCTGGGTGTTTGGTCGTGGCGGTTAATCCTAACGGTACTTCTCAAGAATGTTCTGATTGTGGCGCGACAGTTTCAAAAACATTATCCGATAGATGGCACAATTGCCAGTGTAAAGCTAGTTACTGTCGTGACCACAACGCCGCGCGAAATATAAAACACAGAGCCGTGGGGCATCCGGTTCTTAAAGCTCGTGGAGTCCTAACCGATGGGTGGACAGTAAAGCGAGAAGCCTGCGCTGTCCCGTAAGGGCAGCGTCGGGAGTATGTCACGAATACTTGCAGTATCACCCACTTGAACAATTGAAGCCTTACCAGTGGGGACAGTTGTTTGTCACGCAAGATTTAGTTGCAGCGTAATAAATAAGCCGGGAGGGAGTAGAGACAGGCTCTACTTCCGCTCTTTCTCATGGATGAAATATTGGAGTTATAACATGACTCGCAAGTGCAAGTATGTTTTGTGGAGTCCCGAAGAAGTAGAGATTCTTCACGAAATGGCAGAATCTCACACACCCGAACAGATAGCGCGTAGGCTCACCAGAAATGGATACAAACGCAGCAGGGAAGGCATTTGCAAAAAACTTTACTCATTAGGCTACTCTGTGCGGACTACCCTGGATAACTATAGCTGCAAGTATATTGCTGAAGTTTTGCAAGTAGATTATACAACCGTGACTGCTTGGGTCAAGAAGGGTTGGCTTAAGGGGACAAAACCTAGCACTCACCACTATCAGATTAAGAGCCGGGATTTGAAGCGATTCCTCAACAACCCGCCGCGCAGAATCAGAAATCACATTGCTTCGTTGGATCAATTAGCAGTTAAGTCTTTGGTGGGGTGAAAGGTATGTCCTGTATAATCTCTGAACTCGAAAGATGCTGGTATTTGTCCCCTCCTTGGGGTAAACAATTGCCAAACGTTAAAGTTCAACTATGGGAACGAGTGTACATCACCGCTACTGGAACTTTTGGCTACTGCTGTGGCGTGGTTTGGCAGGATGACCAGTTGCTTTATGCAGTATACAGCGAGCGCACTATTGCCCATCTCTCCAAAGACGAGATTCTTGGTACTGGACGGGTACAGGCTGTCAGCTTGAACAAACCAGCGTTTGCTATCGGCGATCGCGTTTTACTCCGTTTCAGCAGTCACGCGACAAAACAGCGCTTGGTGTTGGGTGTTGTCCTGGTGAATGATGCTTGGTTTTACGTGATTGAAGTTAAATCCCCTGATTTATCCCCAGTGCTGGGTTCACCAATCCGTTTCCCATTGGTGAGCGAAACAGATTTAGTCCGAGTTAATACCTGAACAATTAATCTACCCAAGAGAATCTAATTATGTTGACACACGAGTGGCGAGACTCAGAAATTAATCAGATGGCCCTTGATGAACAGATTGGAAAACACAGCATTCCCAAGGGTTATGTTAATGCTACTCAGATGGCTAAGGCTAATCAGAAATTATTAGCTGATTACATGAGGCTGAAGTCTACAACTGAGTATTTGCAAGCTCTTTCTCAAGATATGGGAATCCCCATATCTTCATTAATTATCGAAATATCGGGACGCACTTACTCTCAAGGGACTTGGGTTTATCCTGAAATCGCCATTGATATAGCACGGTGGGTTTCGGTTGAATTTCGCATCTGGGCTAACCGTACTCTCATGAAAGTCATGCTTTCAACCCAAGTAGAGCAACAACCTGTACAACCTTCACCACCCAAAACCGTAGCACCATCCCAAGAAGCTGCACAGTTAGCCTTGTTGCTCGGTGAGTTCGCCGGCTTGGACAAATCCCTCACCGCCCAACTAGCCGTGAACGCCGCTACTGCTGTCAACCCCGCACTCAAGCCCGCCGCCGATGAACTCAAGACTGCGATCGCTCAAACCAACCCATCAGAAGACGCATATCTCAGGGCTACGGATATTGGTGAATTAGTGGGCATGAGTGCTAGGGCCGTTAACAAATGGCTACTCAACGCTGGACT